>NZ_KQ758903.1:245683-1445683 GCF_001466665.1 Dehalogenimonas alkenigignens
TTGGCTGAGTCAGCGTGTAGTTGGCAACATCAGCGCCACCGATGGTCAATCCGGAGATAGTCACTGTTTTACCGGTGCCGATATTTTTATCTGCAAAAGCGCCAACTGCACCGGCCGTGTTCAAGGTGACGGTTTGGCCACCAAGTACACCTACCAGAGCCGCGCCGCCTGTGTTCAAATTGGCTGTAGTGTTGCCATTATAAACTTTGTTCACCCCGGTTATGCCACTGACCGTTAGAGCCTTCGGTGTGACAGTGACGGAGGCGGTGTTTGACAGGACCGGGGAAGCCAGAGTACCTGTAACGGTCCATGGGCTACCAGTAACGGTCGCCGCACTAAAGATATTGGCTGCAAAAGAACCGCCGCCACTGGTCGTGAAAGTGGTCGATCCAGTGACATCCCAGGTGTTGTTAAATTGATCATGGGCAGTGGCGGTGTAGGCTTGAGTACTGGCTACAACAACACTCGCACTACCCGGAGTGATAGTAATGCCGGTGGCGGTACCATGTACGGTGGTGAAGTTCCCGAAACTGGTTACGCCATCTGTAACGCCGACAATCCCAGGACCAGAATGGGTCACGTTAACCGAACCCACAACTGTGCCCGTAGGTCTGACCTGGATATTCGAAAAAGTTAAGACCGCCGGAACGGTTGTAGAATGGGCAGTAACATTGAAAGTCAAGGTATTAGTGCCTGGTGTGATGACCCCATTTCCCAAGGTTAAATCAGTACCGTTGAGGCCAATAGTCACGTTTTGCCCAATATTAAATTCCCAGCCAGCAGGTAGGGTCAAAACATGCAAGCCGGTGGCGATTCCGCCGACAGCATTCTCTGTAATTATCGGCCCTGAAATCGTACCCAAAGCGGTCCATGTGCTGGTGCCACCGGCGGCTGAGGTGGTATCAATTGAGACCGTTGTCGCCGTCGCCGGAGTTATGGATACCCCACTAACGGCAGACATTGGAAGAGAGAGCATCGCCATTGCTACCAGCGCGATTGGCGCCGCGACCAGGATCCTTTTTAACCATTTCAGAAAACCATTTGAGTCCATTTGAACCTCCATCTTTGTTCAGATTTTTGCAAACAATAAGTCAGCTTTCTTAAAAAGCTGACTTACCTTAGAGATAGCCTGTCAGGGTTCCCTGAAAACGCATCAAGGAAACCAGCGGGGTTCCGAGAACCAGAAACCCGAGATATTTCAGACTTGCACCTCCTCAATCCGGAGTAGTTAACAAACAGTGGAGAGACCAGAACAAGCGAAACAAAAGAATTAGAGATATTTAACTCCACATTATTAAACTTGTCAATAACTATTTTTAACTTACCAGAAAATTTCAGAATCGTTGCGAAAAATCTTGGGTATATTCAACACTGCCTGTATAACGAAACACAATAGTACTTTAGGCTAACTAAGAAAAAACTTTAGTAATGGTCAATCATCAATAAAAATATTTATGGTTATCTTTAGTCTGGTAGGACAAACAGAGCCATTGTTTCCGGCCTGTGCCTGAGTGAACAAAGAAGAACACCCTCACCTTTTGCATTTCCCACTTGGGCGAGGGAGTTGGGGAAATTTCGGTTCAGCCTCCGAACTGCTCAAGACGAAGGGACGAATAATCAAGACAATTCAAATTTAATTTCTGCATAAACACGATCCACATTGAATCCTGATAGTCGCCTTCCTCAACAATCTAGAGTTCAACGGCTTTACTTGCACATATTCATGGGTGTTTCTTGGGTTCTTTGCGATTCTAAATTTCAATTGTGTATTTTGTTCTTCCTTATGCTCAGGTTTAACCCGAACGGTATGGAACAAGGTATATTCTCGATGGTAAAGAAGAGCAGCGGGACCATGTTCCTGTTGTCCCAATCATGCTGCTTGGTATTAATTTTACGGAGATGATGAAGGAACAGTTTCGAGCATTAAGCTACCACCGTTTTGCGGGGCGAGTGCTTCTAAAAGATTGTTCTGCGGGCTACCTCGTGCTACCATGTGTTCTCAAATCGTATCGAGATAGCCTGAATGCTATGAATATCAATGGCTAAGAATACCACGAGATAGAGGAAGCCTAGCGTGAACAAGATCAGAGAGATAGTCCTTATCGTCGACGATGAGGAGCCCATACGGAAACTCCTCTACCTGGCGCTGTCCAACGAAGGCTATGCATGCCTTACCTCCACGACCGGCGCCGAAGCCTTGTCCATTCTCCTGGAGCAACATATTGATTTGGTCCTGCTTGACCTTAGCCTCCCTGACAAATCAGGCGTCGAGATTCTTTCTGAAATCAAGTCCCAAGGCATTGACACTGCAGTTATCATGGTGACGGGAAATAGCGACGCCAACACGGCGATGCGCTGCGTTCGGCTCGGTGCTTACGACTACGTCACCAAGCCATTCACTCTCGAAGTGATTGCCTTAAGCGCCCGGCGAGCGCTTGAAAAAAGGAGTCTTGAACATAAAATCATAGAATACCAGGCGACTCTGGAGCAACGAATAAATGACCGATCGAAGGAGTTGGCCCATGCTGTGGCCAGGCTCAAATCTGCCTCGATCGACACCGTTATCCGCCTGTCGCGAGCGGCCGAGTATAAAGACGGTGACACGAGCAGCCACATTTTGCGGGTAAGCAGGTATTCCACAATTATCGCCGAGCGTTTAAACTTGTCCCCATCTGAGATTGAAGGAATCCTTTACGCTTCAATGATGCACGACATCGGGAAAATCGGCGTCCCCGACAAAATCCTCCTTAAGCCTGGCCGGTTGGATGAGGCAGAATGGGAGTCGATGAAGCAGCACACCACGATCGGCTTTGGGATTCTTGATGGCGCCGATTCTGACATCGTTAGGCTGGGAGCCAGTATCGCTCTCAACCATCATGAAAAGTGGGATGGCACCGGGTATCCCTTCGGACTGAAAGGTGAGGTTATCCCACTCCCCGCCCGAATCGTCTCTCTAGCCGATGTCCTCGACGCCCTGACCTCACGGAGGGTTTACCGCAAGGTGTATTTCACCCCATCCGAAGCCCTAAAAGTCATCGAGCAGAGTGTTGAGCGGCAGTTCGACCCTTCGGTTTTTGCCGCATTGAGGGCTGGCTGGAATGAAATTCTTTCCGAGGCTGAAAGGTTCCGCGATTCTAATAAGGGCCAAGACGGAGGATTTGTCAAAGATACTCCGCTCTCAGAACTGCCTGATTTCCAAGCATTGCTGAATGATCTCGACTTAACGAAAGAATAAAACGTTGAACGAGCATAGACTCGACAATCGAGTTATCGGTACCGAGGAAGAAATTTCAGGAAGTGGCGCTCAAAAGACCTTCGCGACCGAGAAGGGAATTACGTCACTCCCGGGTGCTATCGGAGTTCAGGAACTGCTGGATTCCATGCCGTTCTACGTGCTTCTCGTAGACAGCGATCATCATATTGTCGGCGCCAACAAGGCGTTCTGCGCAAGAATGAGATTGGATTTCCGGGACGTCATCGGGGCATATTGCCCCAAGTTAGTTCATGGGGTCGATCATTTCAACGGATGCCCCCTCGAGGACGTTGTGCGTATGGAGGTCCAGGGTCCCGTCGAGAAGGAGTATCAAGATCCGAGATCCAAGCACTGGATAAAAGCCGCGATATACCCCACCGGACGCTTCACCGAGGCTGGTAAGCCGATCTACCTCCACACGGTACGGGATATTACCGAACATAAGCTAACAGCTCTTAAACTTGAAAAACAACACCGTCTTCGGGGAGCTATTCAGGAGATATTGAATCTCTCATTGAAAGATGTGTCCCTTGAAGAACTCCTTTCTCAGGCTCTTGGTATCATTATCTCTGCGCCGGGTCTCACTATCGAATCCAAAGGCGCGATCTTCCTTGTCGAGGACGATCCTCAGGTGTTGGTAATGAAAGCCCAGGCGGGGCTGGACCTGCCGGTCAAGGAGATATGTTCGAAAGTGCCTTTCGGCAAGTGCCTGTGCGGGATTGCGGCATCAAGCCAGGCGATCCAATTTACCCAGGGCCTTGACGATAAGCATGAATTTCGATATCCGGAGATCAAAGAACACGGCCATTATTGCCTGCCGATGGTATCGAATGGAACTACCCTGGGCGTGATCAACGTCTATCTCAAGGAAGGCCACCAAAAGGATTCGGAAGAGGAATCGTTCCTGGTTTCCGCCTCTGATGCTTTGTCCGGGGTGGTTCTCCGTAAAAAGGCAGAGCTTAATCTGACCCAAACCCTTTCAAGGCTTCAGCGTACTTTCAAGCAGACAATAGTGGCGATTTCAAAGGCCAACGAAGAGGTAGACCCATATACCGCCGGGCACCAGAGACGCGTCGCCCAGCTCTCCAGTGCAATTGCCTCGGAGATGGGTTTGAGCTCCGATCGGGTCGAAGGCATCGAAGTGGCCGGGTTAGTCCATGACTTCGGTAAAGTCGCCATTCCGTCTAGCATATTGGCAAAGCCGGGGCGTCTGAACGAATTTGAAATGGGTTTAGTGCGTATCCACTCAAAGATCGGGTATGAAATCCTGAAAGAAGTTGATTTCCCATGGCCAATAGCTCAAATGGTCCTCCAGCACCACGAAAGGCTTAACGGCTCGGGTTATCCTGACGGGCTGACCGGCGATGCAATCTTAGAAGAAGCAAAGATACTTGCCGTGGCAGATGTTTTCGAAGCAATGTCTTCACATCGGCCATACCGGCCGGCATTAGGTGTCAGCGCGGCCTTGAATGAAATTATGTCTCAAAAGAGTGTGCTCTATGACCCCAAGGTGGCGGATACTCTTCTAAAGTTGGTGGTCGAGAAAGACTTCAAATTCTCCTTAATTGAATAGAGACGCAGTAAAACACATTAACGGCATCGTGGAAATCGATTCCTTCGGAAAGCTTAACCTTTAAACGCAACAAAGCTCAGCTTCATTACAGTCGAGACAATCCCGTTTTTTCCGGCTTAGGGGAAATCCTAGACACTCCCGCTTGTCAAAACCAGCCTAGCCAATTGGTTCAACACCTCTTGCCGGTCGAATGGTTTGGCCAGGCAGGGGACTCCCTTGGCGGCGATGAACTGGGAGGTGACTGCATCGTTGGTATCACCGGTAGTAAAAACGATGCGCATGGCTAAGTTCGGCCATCTCGAGGATATCTGATCAAATAATTCGATACCACTTGTCCCCGGCATACGGATGTCAAGCAGAATCATGTCATAATTTTCGTTGGAAAGTGTAACGAGTGCTTCGTCGGCGGTTTCTGTAGTTTCAACCGAGTGCCCTTCCCTGACAAGCATAGCTTCAATGAACAATCTCACTGAAACTTCGTCATCTATTACGAGCACTCTCGCAGTCCTTGTTGGCACCATGGCCGCCACTTCCATCGGCAAACCAGTATCGCTTGAACACGCCAGTCCCAGCGGTAGTTCAACAATAAACGTGGCCCCACTGCTGCCAATGCCCCCAAGTACAATATCTCCGGCGTGCTCGAGGACGATCCCTCGCGATAGGCTAAGGCCAAGACCGGTGCCCTCCCCGGGCACCTTGGTAGTGAAGAATGGCTGGAAGATCTTGTCCCTAACCTCTTTGGGAACGCCAGGCCCGTCGTCACTGAAAAGAAACCGAAACTTGTCAGGGTCTTTGCGAGCGGTGATGGTCAACCTGCCGCGGCCATGCGTCTTCTTCATAGCATATTCAGCGTTCACGATCAGGTTCAGGAAAACCTGCTGCAACTGCCCCGGGTCGATGTTCAATGCTGGCATATCGGGACTGTAATCGCGGACGACCTCGATGTTGGCTGTGTCAAGGACATATTTACGGAGTTCTAGAGTGTTGTCGATAAGGTCTGTGACACTAATGCACGTACGCAAAGGTTTCTGTTGGCGGGCGAACGTAAGCATGCGCCGAATGATCTCTTTGACCCGCTGGCTTCCCTCGTTGATCGTTTCAAGATCTTGCCTAACGTCATCCGGCAGATCTGTACGCCCCAGTAGGAGTTCGGCGAAGCCTATGACCCCGCTAAGGGGGTTGTTGATCTCATGGGCGATGCCGGAGGCCATCTCACCTACCGCAGCCAGGCGGCTAGTCATTTCAGCTTTGTCGCGGAGGTGCTGCTTCTCGGCCTCCTCCAATTTACGTTGCGTGATGTCATGGAACACATGAATGGTGAATGTCACCTTGCGATGGTCATCCATGATGGGGAAGGTACGAACCTCAGAGTGATTGTTGTGCTCCGGATCAAATGACTCAAAACAGGCCGGTTTACCAGTCTTAAGGGTCTGAAGGTGCGGGCAGCCAGCTATAGGTGTTTTAGTTCCGTGGATCAGTTCAAAACATGTTTTGCCTATGATCTCCCGGAATGGTTTACCCAATGCCTCGGCGTAAGCTTTGTTAACGCGGGTGATTTTAAAATCACGGTCCTGAATCGAGATCATGTCGCTCATGGAATCGAAAGTTGTTCTCCACTCACGGGATGCCCGGCGGGCTTTCTCTTCTATTTGTTTGCGTTCGGTGATGTCCTGGGCAGCCGATAACGCACCGATCACTTTGCCACTAGAGTCTTTCAAAGGTCTGCACCACCACCCAAGCAAACGTTTCTGACCGTCGCGCCTCCTCTGCCAACTTTCGACATAAACCGTTTGCTCATCGCCATCGAAGACCGGTTGCACGGAGTGGTAGGTGTCCTGAGCTCCTTCAAAATAAAAAGACGCCTCTTTGCCAACCATGTCGGATCCGAAGAACGCAATCGCAGCTGGGTTCGCCCAAGTGTAAACTTTTGTGAGGTCTACCTCGACGATCATGTCGGGGACGGTGGAAAGCACCGTTTTTTGATGCTCAGACACTTCCCTCAGTATCGATTCGGCCTTTTTGCGCTCAGTGATATCTCTGATGACACTGACTAGCATCCTCCCGCCCAAAATATCTGCGCCGCGAGAACTGACCTCCACCGGGAAAATACTGCCGTCCCTGCGGAGATGGAGAGTCTCGAAGATAATACCAGAGGAGTCGGCCTGCCGGATCTGGCTGGACACTGACGCCCGGGTGTCGGGTGCCCGCAGATCGGAAATTGTCCTAGAAAGCAATTCCTCACGAGAATACCCATATGACTCGACGGCTGCCAGATTGGCCTCGAGGATATGGCCATCGTCACAACTCAAGAATAGAATGATGTCCTTGGTGTTGTTGGCGATAAGTTCGTATTTGCGCAGTTCGTGCTCAATTTCACGCCGCTTGATATTTTCATCGATCTCATTTAAGCCAAAAGCGATATCGCGGGCCATTTCGTCAAGCAACTCAAATTCTTTGGGACCAATTACAGTCTGAGCGGTGACTATTGCAACGAAAGTCCCCAGA
This sequence comes from Dehalogenimonas alkenigignens, assembly GCF_001466665.1. Classification (NCBI taxonomy): domain Bacteria; kingdom Bacillati; phylum Chloroflexota; class Dehalococcoidia; order Dehalococcoidales; family Dehalococcoidaceae; genus Dehalogenimonas; species Dehalogenimonas alkenigignens. The sequence goes on from NZ_KQ758903.1 coordinate 253,015, forward strand.
AAATCGTTCTCAAAGATAAGTGGAACGACGATCTTATGGCTGGCTAAAAAGTGTGGTGACACCGGGCAACCGGCACAGATAATTGAAGGATTATTGATTAGACGAGCCTTCATACTTTCCAATGCGATGTTAACGCATGGTGGGGCCCCTCTCTTTAGTATTTCGTTGAGTTGGCTCTGAGCTTCCTCGGTCAACCCAGATTCAGCGACAAATTCCATCGCCCCATGATGGTTGAAGAGCATTGCCCAAGTTTCGACGAGCCCATAATCCCTAGCCAATATCCGGCTAGCTCGTCCGAGCAGCTCTTTAGCATCATTTTTGTTACGAATGATAAGCTGGTTTATGTTACGAACGGCAAGAAGTAACTGGTTTATATGTTGGATCCTTGCCTCGGTGCCTTCATCGGATGTGAAAGATGGGATTTTAATATCGGTCATCGCTGCGATTCAACTTCCAAGAAACACTTTTTCTTTGATCTTGCCTCGGCAAAAAAACAGCCAGCATCGCTGCTGGCTGTGAGGTTTCTTGAAAATGCTTTCCCAAGAGTTGACGGGTGCCCGGGCTTTCATAAACTCTTCTCCTGTTGGCTAAGAAGTTCTGATGGCCATTACCTTCGTGAGGTGCCCAGGAGTTATAAATTGGTTGGATTATCCCATCAGAATATTGGGTTGTCAATAATTATGTTAATGTAAATATAATCAATATTAGTCGGATGTGATATCCAACTTAATCTGCTTTTGTGACCACCACATCCAACGTATTACGCCCGCGAACCATCTAATGCTCCTCTTGGGAAGTTTTTAGGGTTTCAATAGATTTGTCTGGACAGAATTTGATCACCGTAACTGAAGAGAATATTAGTGTGGCGGGGTAAGGGGGCGGAAGAGTAACGATTGAGAGTCGAGGGTGGCGATTTACTAATTGATTCTCAGGCCACCTTCATTCAAGTGCCACACGAAAAACCGCCCCCACCAATAGTAGCTTGGAATTCAAGTGATCTTATGGACGGCCAGGAGCGGCACTTAAATATTATTCAGCCTGAGAATCATGGAGTCCTCCCGAGTTGAAGTGTCGTCCCTCGTTCCAACGCTGACGTTTCCGGATTATTGAGCGCCCCCTTAACGTAGTTTGTTCGCTAACATGATGAGGTGACTTACGTTCAAGGGGCAGAGGGCGGTGGCGGGGGCGGGGTGGTAGTGTATTATATAGATAATTTCAAGTCCACCCCGTCCTCCGAAAACCGCCCCCCAAAAACCGCCCCCTTAACCCAAACCCTCAACGCTCGATCAAGTGGTTGACCGGTTCTCCACGGCACACTTCAGAAATAAAGATGTAGATATATATATAACATAGATGTATAAGGGGTTTGCTGGAAAAGGAGAAAACGCTCAGCGTTTTTTGGCGTACTCTATGACCGCATGTTCTTGGGCTTTGGTTTCAATCGATCCCGGCCTGAGGCTCCGGACATAAGTCATAGCTTTTTGAGCGTCCCAACCCTGGCTTACAAAGTAGCAGGCAAGTATCGTCCCGGTCCGCCCCATGCCCGCTCCACACGAAACACCCACCGGTCTATCTGTTACTAGAGCTTTTGCGATGAACCCCATGATTCTTTTGATTTGATCCTGCTCCGGAGCCGTGAAGTCAGGCACCGGTTCGTGGCAGTCCCACATGCCAAGATGTTCTATCTGGGAACTAGTTATTCTTGTTACCTCGGGCTGCGCCATTCTCACCAGGGCGAGGATACCCTGTTGTTTTAGCCAGAGAAGATCTTCCATGGACGAGGGAGCCTGGTGTCCAGACAGTCTGCCGGCAATAACCCAACTGAAATTATATTGATCCACAAATTTAGTCCCAGCCTAAAGCCAAAATCCGATCATCCCCCAAAATTTTGGCATTCCATGTCATTTGGGAGGCGCCGATGAAAGAAATCTCCGCCTGCTTATCCAATTCCTGGCCAAGTTTAGTCAGAAATTCCTCATTGGAGGCGCGGTTAAAACGCATAAATTCCTGTAGGTCATCCGCAAGGATGACGATGTGGCTCGCCGGTTTCAAACCTCTCCTGTAGGCGGCTTTTGCCAGCGCCAAGGGCAAAACGATTGATAATGGCATCGGATACAAGGCGTAGGGAGATAAGCCCGAGTCTTCTTTCAGCCTAACGCATTGATAGTGTCCGGGCTCGAGATCTGCCAAAATTTCCCAAACAAAAGCAGGGACATATGACTTAACCGTTTCAGGAGAGTCCTCTACCTGTTGAATCATGTTCAGAAAATATGATTTGTTCGCCTTCTCGGGATTATCGGGAGTCCCGCCCCAAAGAACCATCAGTCCCGGTCCCTGCCCCTGAACCAGCCTTGAAAACACACTGTAGGCAGCGTTTTCGAAGTTTACGGTTTTGGCAAGTTCGGTCATCTGGCTCATTTCCGACAACCTCCTTGGGAAAATGATACTTATAGTCTGTAGACTCATAGTATACATCAACATATCATGCGGTCAACATCTTTTTATCTAACTAAAATGACCGACGATACGATACAGAAACGATTCGGCGAGAGAATAAGAACTCTCCGGCAGCTAAGAAAACTATCCCAGGAAGAATTAGCCTTTAGGGCCGGTATCCACCGCACTTACCTCGGTGGTATCGAGCGCGGGGAGCGGAACCCGGCTCTAAGGAATATCAACGCACTCGCCGAGGCGCTCAGCGTCAGCCTCTCCGAACTCTTTAAGCTCGGCGATAAAACCAGGTTTTAGTTCGACCAGATCACACAATTTGTTGAGCCCATTTTTTGAAGGCATTGTCTATAATCGCCCGCCAAGGCTTTACACGCCCAAATAGAATCCAACAATTTGTCTTTTAACTTGATCGATTGTGCAACCCAATTACGGTGAATGGAATTGGTTAACTGGTGATAAATAGAGGCTAATTCTGGATTACGGTGGCGGTAGGAAGGCTTCTTGAACTCTTTCCGGCCCCCCAAGTTTTAGACGTCCACATCTTCATGATGTCGGCAAGTGGGACACCGTTCCGAAAGTGAGAGACAAATCATGAAGAATGCCGGGTACTTAAAGTAGAGGATAGAATTAACCCACAGGTTTGGATAGAAGATCGTTAAGGCCGTATTACCAGAGCTGTTGGTACCATTTTCGGTGTTCTTCGCCCGCGATTTTACGGTATTTTGCTGTCGTATTGAACGACGCATGTCCTAAGTGTTCCTGGAGCAAACGCATACCGTTTCCAGAGTCGTCGCATTTCATGGCGTGGACGGCGAAAGCGTCCCGCAGCTTATGGGGTGAGACCGAATGAATCTTGCCGGTATCAGCGTTAATTATCTGCGGTAATCCGGCTTTTTCTGCCAAATTCTTGACGATTTGCCAGGCGCGGTGGCGGTTGATGCCGAAAAGCACCAGCCGGCCGTTACGCTCCACCGGACCTCCGGAGGAAATAAATTTCTTGATTAGTCCCAGAAGATTATCTTCAAGCGGCAGGATACGCTGGCGCCTCACATCTTTGATTTCCTGTACGGCCGACTCCACTTTCACCCCACATGTCGGGCAGAATATTGTTGTTAGACTCAAAGCGGCCTTGCAATCCGGGCATTTGAGTTTGATTCTGCTTTTAAGGTGCTTGATGGTGACCGTGCTATTCGTAAAGTCGATGTCCTCAACCGCAATGGCCAGCATTTCGCTGACGCGGCAACCGAGACGAAAGAGCGTTAACACAAGTAGCTTATCCCGGGGATTGATCGCGGTTTCGGCTAACTTCGAGACATCAACAGGCTCAAGGTAGATTTTCATCGGATCTATTTCTCAGCTTTATCGTTGGAATCAGAATCCGTTGCGTGTACATGGCATTCGGACGAATGTGGATCAATGACATCTCGATAGGCTGGATGCAAGCCGGACGCCTTGAGACGACGCCGGATGATCAGTTTGGCGAGGATCCTTATGGCCAAACGACGGTTTTCAGAGTAGTCAGAATTTGTTGCGGTGCCCACAATTCTAATTATAAGACTGGCATCAACGCAGATATCTATGTCAGTTACGTATTGACAATAGCATATTTGTATGGTATGGAATATGATATCAAAGTTAAAAAGCATCCGGGAGGTCGTTATGCCCAGAAAGAAAATCCCCTCCCCCAAAGAGGTTAGAGAATGGTTGGAATGGCGGGAAAATGGAACCTCTGAGGTCGCCATCGCCAGGAAAACCGGCCGGGACATCCGCACCATTAGGGCTGGCCTTCAAAAAGCAACTGATGAGCGAAGACTCAACCTTGCTCAAATCGAGCTTTTAAGGAACGCTCTAAAACTCCATCAGGAGCAACTCATGGGGGCTGTTGATTGGCTCCAGCAGTCGAACACCTTGCCGCTACGCGATCTATACGTACAATGGAGGACAGAGATTGAAGAAAGCAGTTCTTCCAAAGGGGCGGAACCGCCACCGGCAGTTGCTTTGCTTAAGGAGCACCTGCCCAAGGACCAGTTGTGGACTAGACTCGAAAGCTGGCAGAAAATTTCGAAAAACTATATTGACAGTCTGATTAGATTCAAACAAATAGCAGCCGAAAAGCTTAAGCAAAGAACAGGTGGTGTCTTCGTCGACGCCAACTTCAATCCTATCGAAGATGCTCCAACAGTCGAAGAAGGAGTCAAGCTCGTTGCTACCAACGTCTTGGAACTAGCCTATTCCAGGTCTATAGATCGGGTATTTGGGATTAAACCCCGGCTCATGGAGAAGATTGAAGAACGTATCCAGTTAGATACCCGTAACGGCGAAGTTCGCCTGGGTCCAGGACACACTCTGGCGGTTTGCCCAAGACAAGAGGAGGCGTGTCGCAGTTCGATTCTTTCGGTTTTGGAAGAATTGCCCACAACACCCGAAGCTAAAAAAATTGCATCGTCCTGGGACGAACTCGCCGCCGCTAAAACGCAACTTGATGAGGCGCTTCAGGAGATAAAACTCAGCCTGTTGATTACCGGTCAGTGCCGGATTTGTAAAAGACTTAAGGGATAATAAAAGAGGCTGCTATGAAAGTAGTTCTTTACGCGAGGGTATCATCAGAAAAACAGGACACTGATCTGTCGCTGACAGCTCAGTTGAAAGCATTGAGGGCTTTTGCTAAAGCCAAGGGTTATGAGATCTACAGAGAGTTTGTCGATGAGGCTGAAACCGGCCGCACCACCTCCCGTCCAGCATTTAAGGAGATGATATCGATTGCCAGACGCCAAAGCAAACCATTTCAGATGGTTCTTGTTTGGAAATACTCGAGGTTCGCCAGGTCCCGGGAAGATTCCATAATATTCAAAACCCTGTTGCGTAAAAACGGGGTTCAGGTTGTCTCCATCAACGAGCCCTCAGAAGACACTCCTGTAGGCAGGCTCATGGAAGCAATTATCGAAAGCCTCGACGAATTTTACTCCGACAACTTGGGCGAAGAGGTTACCCGAGGGATGAGGGAAAGCGCCTCTAGAGGCTTTTATCTTTCCTATAGGGCGCCCTATGGATATTCCAAGGTTAGGGTAACCGATGGCGGCAAGGTCAGGACCAGGTTGGAACTGAACGCCGCTCAAGTGCCGATAGTCAAGTTCATCTTCGAATCAGTGGTCTCAAGTAAGGGTGTCGTGGACGTGGTGAGGGAATTAAACGCAAAAGGTGTCCCCAGCGCTAAAGGCAAGAACTGGACTAAGGGCACCATTTATTCCATGCTAACCAATGAGATTTACACAGGAACGGTAGTGTGGGGTCGACACAGTAAACGCGGTGTTGAGCCGGTTAGGGTGCCCGGCGCTTGCCCTGCCATAATCGACATGGAAACGTTCGATGTAACCCAAAGGATGTTGGCATCGAGAGCGCCGAAAGTTGTTCACCCCAGAGTTGTGTCCAGTCGATTCCTGTTAAGCGGTCTGGCAAGATGCGGCTATTGCGGTCGCGCCCTCACCGGGCAGGAAGCCAAGAGCGGCAAGTTTGCATATTACGTCTGTGGCAGCCTAACTAAAAAGGGAGCCGGATCCTGTGACTGCAAATACCTGAGTGTGCCGAAGTTTGAAAAAGCTGTCATTGACGAAATCAGGAAATCAATCCTTACCCAGGACAACCTAATGGAGCTTGCCAAGGCAGCCAGTGAAGAGTGGAATGAGTCCCTGGCTGGTTTTAGGCAGGAGATAGATTCCATCGATGACGGCATTAAAGATACCCAATTGCGGCTATCTAACATCTACGATGCAATAGAATCAGGAAAGATTGAATTGTCTGATCTGGCGCTCCGGATCAAAGAACTCCGCATGCGCCAAGATAAGTTGATCGCACGAAAAGTTGAAATCGAAGCTCAATATTCCGAACATCGGTATGAGGCCTTGGATCCCGTTGAGATGGCGACCTACGTTGAGGATCTGAGATCATTACTTGAAGATGGTGAGATCTGCGAACGGAAAGCTTTCATTAAAGGCTTCGTTAAAGAAATCCGAGTCAAAGGTGATGAAGTTACCGTCGAATACACGCCTCCGTTACCTGACGGCAAGAGGGAAACGGTTCTGGCTATTGAAGGTCATGGTGGGCCATCTTGGTCTCGAACCAAGGACCTCGGTCTTATCAGGACCGCGCTCTAACCAGCTGAGCTAATGGCCCGGGGTGAAACAAGCGAGGTTAATTCTAACCCACGGCCGAGGCCAAAATCAAGCGCCGGCATACTGAAAAAGTCTGTAAAAACAGTTTCACCTTAACCCCTGGATAGCGGAAGGAAAAATTAGGCCAATCTTTACTCCGGCTTGCGCCGGAGACCGACCTAGGAGTGGAGAGCCGAAGCTCTCAAGCTCCCTAGAAAGGAGGTGATCCAGCCGCAGCTTCCGCTACGGCTACCTTGTTACGACTTCGTCCCAATTACCAGTCCCACCTTGGGCGACTGCCCCCCTTGCGGGTTAGCCTATCGACTTCAGGTGTTACCAGCTTTCATGACGTGACGGGCGGTGTGTACAAGGCCCGAGAACGTATTCAACGCGCTATGCTGACACGCGTTTACTAGCAACTCCGACTTCACGCAGGCGGGTTTCAGCCTGCGATCCGAACTGAGGGCGGTTTTGGGGATTAGCTCCCGGTCACCCGGTGGCAACCCATTGTGCCGCCCATTGTAGCGTGTGTGTAGCCCAAGGCATAAAGGCCATGCTGACTTGACGTCATCCCCACCTTCCTCCCCGTTTTGCGAGGCAGTATCGCCAGAGAATATAACTGGCAATAAGGGTTGCGCTCGTTGCAGGACTTAACCATACACCTCACGGCACGAGCTGACGACAGCCATGCAGCACCTGTGATAGCTCCTGATTTGACAGGTCGTTCCCCTTTCGGTTCACTACTTCTAACATGTCAAGCCTTGGTGAGGTTCTTCGTGTAGCATCGAATTAAACCACACGCTCCGCTGCTTGTGCGGGCCCCCGTCAATTCCTTTGAGTTTTAGTCTTGCGACCGTACTCCCCAGGCGGGGTACTTAAAGCGTTAGCTTCGGCACAGAGAGGGTCGATACTCCCTATACCTAGTACCCATAGTTTAAGGCGTGGACTACCAGGGTATCTAATCCTGTTCGCTCCCCACGCTTTCGGGCCTCAGTGTCAGTTTCAGCCTGGAAAATCGCCTTCGCCTCTGGTGTTCCTCCCGATATCTACGCATTTCACCACTACACCGGGAATTCCATTTTCCCCTGCTGTACTCAAGTCCAACAGTATCGGATGACCCCTCCCAGTTGAGCCGGGAGATTTCACATCCGACTTGAAAGACCACCTACGCCCACTTTACGCCCAATAAATCCGGATAACGCTCGCCTCCTACGTATTACCGCGGCTGCTGGCACGTAGTTAGCCGAGACTTATTCCTCAGGTACCGTCATTATTCTTCCCTGAGAAAAGAGGTTTACAACCCGAAGGCCGTCATCCCTCACGCGGCGTCGCTGGGTCAGGCTTTCGCCCATTGCCCAAGATTCCTTGCTGCTGCCTCCCGTAGGAGTCTGGGCCGTGTCTCAGTCCCAGTGTGGCTGACCATCCTCTCAGACCAGCTACCGATCATCGCCTTGGTAGGCCGTTACCCCACCAACTAGCTAATCGGAGACAAGCCCCTCCTCAAGCACCTTGCGGTTTTAGTGATCCTTCTTGTGAAAGAGCACCACATGCGGTATTAGCACTTCTTTCGAAGTGTTATCCCCCACTTAAGGGCAGGTTACTTATCCATTACTCACCCGTTTGCCACTGTCCCTTGCGGGACCGTGCGACTTGCATGCATAAGGCGCGCCGCTAGCGTTCATCCTGAGCCAGGATCAAACTCTCCAGGCTATTTAAACGAATTTACGCTGCAATAAAATTGGCTTTTCCTTCCGCTATCCAGTTGTTAAGGTGCTCCGTCAATCGCTGACGAATTGAAATAATATCATAGCCGTATAATCAGTGTCAAGACCTGGAATTGTGCCCCCCGACGTTCATCCGTACGTCATTCTGGTTTTCATAAAAACAAAGTCCGCCGCCGGGATCCGGTTTTCAAGCGCGGCTCCCTGAATGGAAATTGACACCTTGACCATGCCGCCTTACACTTTAATTATCCCCAGAATAGGAATGAACATGCCAGATATCGATTCCGTCGCCGAGCGCCTCGCCGGCAAATTGAGAAGTTACCGCGCCGACCATATAGAAGTCCGCCTGGAAGAGACCGAATCCTCCGCCGTCTCCTATCGCGGCCGGGAGCTGGAAGCGGCTACCCGCAGCCGGGACGCCGGGGGCAACGTCCGCGCCCTCGTTGACGGCGGCTGGGGCTTTGCCACCTTCAATTCTCTTGAGGCTATCGAAAAACGCATCGCTCAGGCGGTGGAGCAGGCGCGCCTCGCCGGTAAGGCAAAAAGTGAATTCGCCCCGATGCCCCCAGCCTCCGCCGACGTGACCATCGACGCCAAACACGACCCGCGGCGAATCAGCCTGGCTGAAAAAAAGGCCTTGCTCGACGAATACAACCAGACCATCTGGTCAGTATCCGGTCTTCAGACCTCCAGCATCGGCTACGGCGACTCGCGCCGCCGCTGCATCCTGGTCAACTCGGACGGCTCGGTCATCCGCCAGGAGCGCGCCGATATCACCCTGCGGGTCACCGCGGTGGCCGCCGGCTCCGGCGAGGTGCAGCAGTCAGGCATCTCCATGGGCTCCCGCGGCGATTTCGAGGAAATCAAAGGCCTCCACGCCCGGGTCAAAGAGACCGCCGAGCGGGGGGCGGCCCTCCTCAAAGCACCCCAGGCCAGGGGCGGCGAGTACACCGTGGTGCTGGACCCGGTGCTGGCCGGCGTTTTCGTCCACGAAGCCTTCGGCCACCTGTCGGAGGCGGACCACATCTACGAGAATCCCCAGCTCAAGGAAGTCATGGTGCTGGGGCGCGAGTTCGGCGGCGGGCACCTTAATATCATCGACGATGCCACAATCGACAACCTGCGCGGTTCCTATGCCTTTGACGACGAGGGTGTCCCGGGCCAGCGCGTCCACCTCATCCGGGAAGGCAGGCTCTCCGGACGACTGCATTCCCGGGAAACGGCGGCCAAGATGGGCGAGAAGCCATCCGGCAGCGCCCGGGCTATCTCCTTCCGCCACCCGCCCATTGTGCGCATGGCCAATACCTACATCGAGCCGCGTGACGTTACTTTCGACCAGATGATCGGCGATATCAAAGAAGGCATCTACGCCCGCAACTGGTACGGCGGCACGACTTCCATGGAGATGTTCACCTTCTCCGCCGGCGAAGCCTTCATGATCCGGAACGGCCGCGTCGAGGAACTGCTGCGGCCGGTGGTCCTCTCCGGCAATGTCTTCGAGACATTAAAACGAATCGACGCCATCGGCAACGACCTGGAAATGAACCAGGGCGGCGGCTGCGGCAAGGGCGGCCAATCGCCCCTGCCGGTATCCAACGGCTCGCCCCACATCCGCATCCAGAAATGCCTGGTAGGAGGCCGCTAGAATGGCTTACGATTTCGAACGCCTCCTGGAGCGGGCAGCCAGGGTCGCCGAACAAGCCGACCTCTTCATCGTGGATTCCGAGGAAACGCCGGTCCATTTCGAGGCCAACCGCCTCAAGAGTCTGCAGGCCAGGCAGAGTTCCTCCGTCGCCCTGCGCGTAATCAAGGAAGGCCGCCTGGGTTTCGCCGTGTCCACCCGGCCTGACGACGGCGAGAAACTGCTGGAGATGGCCCTGGAGACGGCGCGTTTCGGCCAACAGGTCGATTTTGAACTCCCCGGTCCGGGCGCATACCCTTCGATCGATGTCTACGACAGCGCGGTGCTCGGCGTGCCGACAGCCAGGATGGTTGAACTCGGCGAGCGGATGATCTCGGCGGTCACCGGAAAACACCCCGACGTGCTGTGCGACGGCGGCGTGGAGACCGCCGCGGTTTCGGTGCGGGTGATGAACTCCCGCGGCGCCGACGCCGGCTACCGGAAAACGGTCATGGGGCTCGGCCTCCAGGGGACCCGCGTCCGCGGCACCGATATGCTTTTCGTCGGCGACGACCGGGATGACTGCCGGGTCATTCATGATGTTGATGAGGTTATCAGTAACACCCTGACTCAACTTGAGCGGTCCGGCAGGAATGCCTCGGTCAGGTCGGGGGAACTGCCGGTGCTCTTCACCCCGTCCGGCGTTGTCTCGGCTTTCATCCCGGCGCTGGCCTCAGCCCTGAACGGCAAACTGGTCTTCGAGGGCGCTTCCCCCTTGTCCCGGCGCCTCGGAGAGGTCGTGCTGGATGAAAATTTCTCGCTCTACGACGACGCCGCCATCCCGATGCGCCCCACCTCCCGCCCCTGCGACGACGAGGGCGTGCCCTGCCGCCGCACCCCGCTCATTGAAAACGGCCGCGTCGCCAATTTCTATTACGACCTGAAAACTGCGGCCAAAGCCGGCAAGACCTCCACCGGCAACGGCTCGCGCGGCCGCGGCGGCGCCCCGGCGCCGTCGGTCAACGCCCTGGTGGTGGCCTCCGGTCAGGCGAGTTTCGAATCGCTGTTGTCCGGCATCAAAGAGGGGCTGGTGGTTGAGTATCTGATGGGCGCCGAGCAGGGCAACGTCCTGGGCGGCGATTTTTCGGGCAATGTCCTGCTGGGCTACAAGGTTGAAAACGGCGAGATCGTCGGCCGGGTCAAGGATACGGTGGTCGCCGGCAATGTCTACAAGCTGTTGTCCGGCATCACCGTCGGCGCCGATGCCCGCTGGCAGGGCGGCGTCTTTACCCCCTCGATCTTCTGCCCGGCGGTGCCGGTGGCGGCCAAATGATGCCCGGTTTTGAAGACCGAAGGTATGCCGGCGGGCGGCATTTGGAAATATATAAGCACAGGAGCGTCAACATTTGAGCGGCATCATCAAGATCCACGCCCGTCCCAAGCTTCATGAGCCCAACATGCTGGCCGCCTGGCCCGGCATCGCCAATGTGGCCATGATCACCGGAACCTACCTGGCGCACAAACTTAATCCCAAGCCGCTGGCCGAGGTCATCGCCCCCTATTTTTTTGATCCCATCGGCGTGCTGGTACGGGACAACCTGGTGGAGTCGCCGCAGTTTCCGGAGAGCCGCTTCTTTTACTGGAAGAACAAGCCGGGCAAACGCGACCTGATCCTCTTCCTGGGCGATGACCAGCCGTCCTCCAAGACCTATGAACTGGCGCATGCCGTCATTGATGTCGCCGAGCGCTTCGGCGTCAAACGCCTGTACACCTGCGCCGCCGCCCTGACCCGGATCCATCATTCGGAGCAGCCCAAGGTCTGGGGCGCCGCCACCCGCGATGCCATCCTGGACGACCTTAAGGCGCAGCGGCTGGTCATGGGCGGCGACCTGCAGATCTCCGGCCTGAACGGCCTGTTGCTCGGCGTGGCCAAGGAGCGGCGGCTGGATGCCGTCTGCCTGCTGGGTGAAGTGCCGCACTACGCCTCGCGCTTCCCCAACCCCACCGCCGCCCTGGCCATCGCCGAAGCGATGCAGAAGATGCTGGACATTGAAGTTGACCTGGCTGAACTCAAGGAACAGGCGGCTGAGGCCGCCGGCCGTCTCAAAGAGATGACCGCCGAGGCCATGGGCGACTATATAGACTATTTCACTGAACCCATCTGGGAGCGGGGTGAGAATGAGGAGGAGGAAGAGGATGGCAGCCCCGGGTCGCAAAACTAAGCCTGAGAAACCATCATTCCAAAGCGTCATCCAGAAGCTGACGCAGGGAGACCGGAAGCTGTCGAGTACCGACATCGCCGCCCTGTCATTGGCGGCGCCGCAGGACCAGGCGCTTTTCAAGGAACGCTGGCCGGATATCGCCGCCGAGGTCAAGGCCGGCCTCCTGGGACGCATGGAGGAACTGGCTGAGGGCGACGCCACGCTGGATTTCTCCGCCCTCTACCGCGTCATGCTGGCCGATCCCCTGCCGGCGGTGCGCGCCGCCGCCCTGCGGGGCTTGTGGGAGTCCGAGGACCCCACGCTCATCCGAAAACTCATCCCCGTTATGCAGTCCGATCCGGATGCCGGGGTGCGCGCCGCCGCGGCGGAGGCGCTGGGCAAATTCGCCATGCTGGCCGAACACGGCAAGCTGCGCCCGGAGACTGAAGAACTGCTGGCGGCAAGCCTGCTCGGCGTTTTCAGCGACGCCGGGGAGGAAACCGCGGTGCGACGGCGGGCGCTGGAAGCGGCTGCCTACCTGTCGCGGCACGAGGTCAGGCAGGCGATCACCGACGCTTATGATTCCGGCGACCCGGAACTCAAGGCGGCCTCCCTGTTCGCCGTCGGCCGTAATTTGGACTCGTCGTGGCTGGAAACACTGCTGGATGAGACGACCGCCGAGCTGCCGGAGATCCGCTACGAGGCGGCGGCGGCCCTCGGTGAATACGAAGACGAGCGGGCGGTGCCCTGCCTCATACGGCTTACCGCGGATTGCGATGCCGAGGTCCGGCTGGCCGCCATCACCGCGTTAGGCAAGGTCGGCGGGAAATTGTCCAAAGCCCACCTGGAGGAACTCACCCGGTCTGAGGATGAGGCGGTTAGGGAGATGGCCGCCGAGGCGCTGGAAGACCTGGCGGAAGCCGCCGGCTTGCTTTCCGGCGAGATCGAGACCGTCAGGCCGGTTGACGCCGAAGAGGAAGAGCGGTATTGGGACGGGGAGACGTATGCCGGCTGAACTGCCGAAAGTAAACCTCCGGCCGAAGCGCCTGGAGGATGCCGAGCTTGATTACCAGTGGCAGACCGACCCGGAGTTCGCCAGCCTCCACGCCAAGGAAGCCGTTACCCTGTCGTTCGCCCAGTTCCAGGAAGAGTACGCCGAGGTCTTCAAGAACCGCTGGCCGGGGCGGCTCCATTTCGCCATCGAGACCGAACAGGGCCTCTGCATCGGTGACTGCGCCTGTCACAACATCAGGCATGACGAAGCCGAGGGGGAGGTGGGCATCAATATCGCCCGCCGCGAATACTGGGGGAAGGGCTACGGCGCCGCCGCTTTATCCCAGTTCGTCGAGTACATCTTTTCCTGCACCGGCCTGAAGAAGCTTAAGCTGCGCACCCTGGAAGGCAACCTCCGGGCGCAGCGGAGCTTCATCCGGGCCGGTTTCCGGCCTGCCGGCGTTCTCGAAGACGGGGGTCATCGCTTCCTGCGCATGGAACTGTCCCGCGAGGAATGGCTGAAAATGACCGGCCACCATGACCGGATGCCGGCCGATTCCGCTGAAGAGAGCTAAACCGGCCGCCGGGGCAGTTCGACGACGGCGGTTCCGGTCACCGTCTTCTCCCCCCTCGGGTTCTCCGCCCAGATGGACAGGGTTACCAACCCGTCACCCGCCTCCGATTTCCTGGCGACGACGCCGCGCAGCAGCAGCTTTTCGCCTGGGAAAGTCATCGCCTTGTAGCTGACCGAGTGCTTCTTAAGCGAACCGGCTGGCCCCAGCCAGTCGGTGACCAGCTGTATCAGGCAGGACGAGACCAGCTGCCCGTGGACGACAATGCCCGGCAGCCCCCTGGCGGCGGCGGCTTCCCGGTCGTAATGGATGGGATTGAAATCACCGGAAGCCCCGGCGTACATCACCAGTTGCCTCGGCGTGGGCAATTTTTCCAGCGCCGGCAACTCGGCTCCGACGGCGGTATCCTCGAAGTACGGGGTGTCAGCCATTTTTCTGCACTATGGCCGTCTGGCGGCAGGCCGCCACTGGCTGACCGAGTTGATTGGTGTAAGCGGCGTCGACGTTGACGAAAACCATCGTCTTGCCGCCGGAGACGCGCTCGCGCGCTGAAGCGATCCTGGCCTTCATCGTGACGCTGTCCCCCAGGCGCGCCGGCTGGAAAAACTCGACCTCGGTAGCCCCGTGCAGCACCGCCACCTCATCAGCGGAAGCCAGCATTTCGTAGACGCGGTCGAACCCCAGCGCCGGGATCAGCGACGGCGGCGCCTCGGTTTGCCAGCGCGGGGACCGGTCGCCGACCGCCGCGGCAAAACGCCGGATGAGCGTCCCGTCGATATCGAAAGACATGACCGGCAGCTCAAATCCCGCTCTGTCCTTGAGTTCGTTGAAGGGGATGCGTTCCACCGGAATAGATTAGCGAACCGCCGAGCCAGTGTCAAAACGGCGCTCAAAATGTGCTATCATCACCGCGGTGAAAATAATGGCTGAAAATATGCGGCGGGATACCGGCGATGCCGGATAATGCCGCTCGTTTCTCCAGCAGGGTTGCCGACTATGTAAAATACCGGCCCTCGTATCCGGCGTCATTCCTGCATTACCTTGCCGCCGAGGTCGGCTTCGGTCCGGAATCCGTGGTGGCCGATATCGGCGCCGGCACCGGCATCCTGTCTAAGCCCCTTGCCGGGCAGGTGAAGCAAGTTTTCGCCGTTGAGCCGAATGCGGAAATGCGCCTGGCCGCCCTGGAATACTGCAAAAATATCCCGAACATCGAGATTATCGATGGCGCCGCCGAAGCCGCGGGCCTGCCGGACGGCAGCGTCGATTTCATCACCGCCGCCCAGGCCTTTCACTGGTTCCGGCTCGATGAAGCCCGGCAGGAATTCCGCCGCATCCTGCGCCCCGGCGGTAAAGTGGTTCTCGTCTGGAACGTCAGAGGTGTCACCGCCCCTTTCGGCGCGGAGTACGAGGCGCTGGTCAGGCAGCACTGCCTGGAATACCTCGGCTCAGGCGGCGGCTCGGGTGAAACTCTGCCTTACCGGTTATTCTTCAAGGACGGCTGCTACCAGCACGGGGACTTCCCCAATGACCGCCGCCTGGATCTGGAGACCCTTATCGGCTATTCGCTGTCCACTTCTTACGCTCCGGTTAAAGGCGATTCCGCCTACCCCCGGTTCATCCAGGACCTGGTGGATGTCTTCAACAAGTATGCCGAAAACGGTACGGTGCTGCTGGCAACGACGGCGCAGAGCTATGTCGGCGAGGTGTGATCCGTACCGGCTTTAACCTTCGTTCATAATGACTGACAAGCCGAATCCGATGCACCCGCCGAAAAAAGCGGCGACACCGCTGTCGAACAGCGTCATCCCGAGTCCGGCATTGATCAAACCGAAGGCTGAAGCGGTGACGTGGACAACAAAGCTGGCGGTAAATCCCAGCACCGCCCCCGCCGCGGTGTTGAGCACCGGGAAAAAATTGAAGGACTCGGTCTTGTTCCGGGTTCTGGCAACAGCGTATACAAAGTAGGCGGCGGTGAACACAGCCAGCCCGACGCTGGCTCCGGCGGCGATGGTGTAATTGTGATAAGGCAGTTCATCCACGTGAAAATCCGGCTGCTTTGCCGAACCAATGGATAAAAATCCGGCCAGGGCGCCGTATCCGGCGCAGATTATCGCCAGTAATACAACAGGGATAAACCTCTTTTGCATCAGACAGCATTGTACCACGGGCCACGCTCTAAGAAAGCCCACTAGGCCGCAAACTGGCTAGTTATTCTCGTTGATAACAACAGCCGCCAGCAGTCCAATCCCACCACCGAAAAACGCGGCAATTCCGCTGTCAAGCACCACGGCGCCCGTACTGCTGGCAAGCAGCCCAAATTCCTCGGCAAAAAAGTGGGTCGTTGCCGTGGCACCAGCGCCGATGGCGATGCCGGTGAACGTATTAAGGATGTAAAAGAAATTGTATGTATCGGCCTTGCCATTGTTCATTGCTTGCCTGTAGAAACCATACGCCAGGATAAATCCCAGCAAACCGATGCCCGCGTCGGCAGCAATCGCGAAATTATGATACGACATCGGGTTGAACATCAGGTTGGGGGCTTTAACCTGGGTTGCGAAAAAATAAGCGATAAAAGAACCGTACGCCACACAGACAAGGATCAGTAAGACCATTCTCAAGATTTTCGTGCTTATTTTCGTCATCAGCCTCATTATACCTCTCGGTTCAAGTGTTCATCGCCGTCGTTTCACCTTGCGCCTGTCTCATCCTCTGCTATAATGACCTAATCCCGCTGTCGGGGGTGATATGACCGCCATCAGACCTGTGGAATGGCTCGGCGACCGGCTGATGATCATCGACCAGACCCGGCTACCGCAGCACGAGGTTTACCTGGAGCTGGCCGACGTCCACCAGGTGGCCGAAGCTATCAGGAGCCTCAAAGTCCGCGGCGCGCCGGCTATCGGCGTGGCCGCCGCCTACGGCATCGCCCTCGGCGCCCAGCAGATCGAGACCCGCGACCCTGAAAAGTTCCGCCGGGAATACCAGTCGGTATCCGCCGAGATCGCGGCGACACGGCCCACCGCCCGCAACCTGTTCATGGCCGTGGAACGCCTGGCGGCGGCGGTCGGCAAAGCCGGCGGCGTCATCGAGGCCAAGGAGGCTGTCGTCGACGAGGCGGAAAAGATCCACTCCGAGGAAATTGAGGCGACCCGGAAAATCGCCGAATTCGGCGCTGCCCTGGTTAAAGACGGCGATACCATCCTGACCCACTGCAACACCGGGCCGCTGGCCACCACCGGCCGCGGCACCGCCCTGGGCGTCATCATCGAGGCCTACCGGCAGGGTAAAAGAATTGAGGTACTGGCAACCGAGACCCGGCCGCTGTGTCAGGGGGCGCGCCTCACCGCCTGGGAGCTGAAGCGGGAGAAGGTGCCCTTCCGCCTGATCACCGACTCCATGGCTGGCCATTTCCTCAAGGAAAGCCGGGCGGACTTGGTTGTTGTTGGCGCCGACCGGATCGCCCGCAACGGCGACGCGGCCAACAAGATCGGCACCTACTCCATCGCCGTACTGGCCAGGGAGAACGGCGTGCCGTTCTATATCGCCGCGCCGTCGTCGACTTTCGACGAGAGGATAGCGACTGGCGCCGAGATCGTCATCGAGGAACGCTCGGCCGACGAGGTCACCCACCTCTACGGCAAGCGCACCGCGCCGGAAGGGATAGAGGTCTGCAACCCCGCCTTCGACGTCACCCCGGCCCGCTACATCACCGGCTTCATCACCGAACAAGGCGTGACCGCTCCGCCGCTAAAAATATAGTGCCGAAAACGACAAAAGCCACTTGACAGCCATGGGGAACTAGTGTGCTATAATCTCCTGAAATTTTTCAGGCGCTAGGGATAGCAGGAAAATCGTTTATGTTTTTGACCAATATCGAACCCAAACGCGAGTCATTGAATTCCAAACGCGCCGCCCGGTAATCGTTTCCGGGAAAAAGGCTTCTTTTCAGATGAAACAAAAACAAAACTGGGAGGAAAAGGGCATGACCGACGCCGTGAAACTGGCCGTCATCGGCGGCACCGGGCTCTACGACATTGAGGGGCTGACCGCCAAAGAGGAACTCGACATCGATACTCCTTACGGCAGACCTTCCGACGTCATCGTCACCGGCGAGCTGTCCGGCGTCCGCGTCGCCTTCCTGCCTCGTCACGGCCGCGGCCACCGCATCATGCCCACCGACATCCCGGTACGGGCCAACATCTGGGCTTTGAAGAGCCTCGGCGTGGAGCATATCATTGCCATCAATTCGGTCGGCAGCTTCAAGAAAGACATCGCCCCCGGCCATCTGCTCATCCCCGACCAGCTCATCGACCGTACCTCGCGCCGGGTGAATAGCTTTTTCGGCGACGGCGTGGTAGCCCACATCGGCTTTGCCGAGCCCTTCTGCCCGAATATGAGGCAAATCCTGACCGGCTGCGCCCGGGAGGCCGGTGCTGCGGTCCACGACGGCGGCACCTACGTGGTTATGGAGGGGCCGGCCTTCTCCACCCGGGCGGAGTCCCGGCTGCACCAGTCCTGGGGCGCCGATGTCATCGGCATGACCGCCCTGCCGGAAGCCAAGCTCGCCCGCGAGGCCGAGATATGCTACGGCATCATCGCCTGCTCCACCGACTACGACTCCTGGCATGAGGAAGAAACGCCGGTATCCGTCGACATGATCATCTCGACGCTAAAGGCGAACATGGAAGTCAGCAAGCGCATCATCAAACTGGCCGCCGCCCGGCTACCGCCATCCAGGCGCTGCGCCTGCCCCGATGCCCTGAAGAACGCCATCGTCACCGACCCGGCAGCCATCGCCCCTGACCGTAAGGAGCACCTGAAGCTTATCATCGGCAAATACATACGCTGAACCACAGCGGAGCCTGAGCCGGCGATGGTACTCTTTGCGCCGTCCGGCGGCTGGAGTAAAATAAGGGAAATTCTTAAGGAGCCGGAACGATGACCAAGGCTAAGGCTGGACCCGCGCCGGAGAACCTGGAAGTCATCAGCCTGCTGAACCAGGTACTCAAGCTGGAGTACACCATCGTCATCCATCTACCGCGGATCACCGCCGCCTTTCACGACCGTGAGATCCGGGACAAGGTACTGCACCTCTCCAGCGCCTCGGTAAAACACGCCGATGAAGTTGCCACCGCAATCGAAAAGCTGGGGGGCAAGGCGGAGTGGGACTTCGAACCGTTCCCTGATGACGGCGACCTGATTAAGATGTTCGAAATGCAGGTCGCCAAAGAGGATGAAGCACACCGCCTTCACCTGGAGTGCGCCCGGTTGGCGCCGGGCCTGACCATGAAAGAGCAATTCCGTAAAATGGCCAAGGATGAGGAATGGCACGCCTCGGTTGCCCGCACCGTGCTCAGCTATTTGAAAACCAGCAGACCGCCAGGCATCCAGCCGTAACGGCGTCCGACTGTTTCCCGGCCGATGTGTCGCCATCCTGCTGTTTATGGTTTAATATGGTACAGTCACCCCTCGCGGAGCAAAGATGACCAACACCGAATTCAACCTAATGCCTACCATCATCGGAAGCATGCCTCACCGGGACCCGGCGGCGGCTTGCAGGGTCATCTCCCGCTACCTGACGGAATTGCCGGCCTGGCCGCAGCTCCCCCGCCGCGACTGGCGGGAACTGATGACCGCCCAGTATTCGGAAGGCTTCCCGGGTATTGATATTACCGAAGATAGAATCACCGCCCGCAGACCGGAAGGCTGGGACGATCAACTGATCGCGCTGTACGGGGATTATATCGCCTCTGAACCGGCCAGGTACGCCATTAGCTCTGAATTCGCCGCCGGATTTCACTCATTTTTGACTGCCCATCCTGCCGCTTCCAAGGGCGTCAAAGGGCAGGTGGTGGGACCGGTTACCTGGGGCTTATCGGTTAAGGATGAGTTGGACACGCCCGCCGTGTACGATGAAGTCCTGGCGGAAGCATCGGCAAAGCTGCTGTGCTTGAAAACTATTTGGCAAGAAGCTCTGCTGCGGGAAATATCTCCCCGCACCGTGATATTCATTGACGAACCAGCCTTATCTTCGTTTGGCTCGGCCTACCTGCCGCTGTCCAAAGAAATAATTCAGGCCCTCTTGACCGAACTTCTCGGTTCTATCAAGGGAGTCAAGGGCATCCACTGCTGCGGTAATACCGATTGGACTCTGCTGACCGAAACGTCGGCTGATGTCATCAGCTTCGACGCCTACAACTACGCCTCTTCATTAGCCCTCTACCCGGAAGAGGTCTGCCGCTTCATTCTGCGAGGCGGCGGCATCGCCTGGGGCATCGCTCCCAACACCGACAAGGGTATCCAGGAGGAGAGTTCCTCCAGCCTCAAGGACCGGCTGGAGGAGGCTATGGCGCCTTTCACCCGCCAGGGTCTGGAGTTCCGCCAAATCCTGCGCCACAGTATCATCACTCCCAGCTGCGGTATGGCTTATATGAGCGAGGAAGGCGCCGAAAGGCTGCTGGAACTCATGGTTGAGTTGACGCACAAGATGAGGGAGAGATATCTTTAACCTACCGCCATTTAATCCATAGGTCTTGGTCGGACCTCAAAATACTTAGTTGATCGAAAGGGGCATCAGAGGTGAACAAAAAAAGCCGCGTCGCCCAAATGAAGCACCGCCGGCGCAAGGAGACTCTAAAGGAGCGCGCCAGGGCCGCAAATCCGGCCGCCAGAGCGGCGGCGCCGGTCCGCACCAAGTATGAAATTGAAGAAACGCCGGCCGCCGCGGCGATAAAAGCATCCAAACCCAAAGCCGCCGCTCCGAAGAAGATCGCCGAAGCCAAGCCCGAGGTCGCGGAAGCCGCCGCCGAAGTCAAGACCAAAGCTGCCGCCAAGCCTAAGACCGAAGCCCCGGCCGCCGAGGCCAAGCCGAAGACGACCAAGCCTAAACCTGAAGCCGCAGCTGAAGATAAGCCTAAAGCCGCCAAACCCAAAGCCACCAAGGCGCCCCCTGCGGAGTAACGCCTCAGTCCATGAGCCAGCTGCCTGAAGTCATCGCCGCCCTGCTGAACCCTGCGCACTACCCTGACGATGCCCCGGCTGAGGTGAAACTCGTCCAGACGCAGATGTCATTCGTGCTGCTCACCGGGAAGCACGCCTACAAGATCAGAAAGCCGGTCAACCTGGGCTACGTCGACTACACCGCATTGGAGAAGCGCAGGCTCTTCTCCGAAAAAGAGGTAGTCCTTAACCGCCGAATGTGCCCGGACGCCTACCTGGGGGTCGTCCCGGTGACCAACCAGGACGGTCAAATCTCTCTGAGCGGCTCGGGCGAGGTCGTCGACTATGCTGTTAAGATGCGGCAGCTTCCGGAATCAGGCATGATGGACCGCCGTCTGCGGGACTGGACTCTCGACGCCGCTATGATCGAGGCGGTAGCCGGAAAAGTTGCCGCCTTCCATGCCGCGGCGGGTACCGGTGGTGAAATCGATAAATTCGGCAGCCTAGACTCCATCAGGCGCAACATCGACGAAAATTTCGAGCAAACCCGTCCGTACATCGGGCGCGCTCTTTCACAAAAGCAGTTCGACCGGCTGAAAACCTTCTTCGCCAGCTTCCTGAAAGGCCACGCCGGGATCTTCGCCCGGCGGGTGATCGAGGGGAGAATCCGCGACTGCCACGGAGACCTGCATGCCGCCCATATTTGCTTCACAGATAGCGGCATCTGCGTCTTCGATTGTATTGAGTTTAACGACCGCTTCCGCCACGGCGATACCGCCTCAGAGGTAGCCTTTCTGGCCATGGACCTGGATCGAGCCGGCCGGGCCGATCTGCGGCAGGCTTTTGTCTTCGAATACCTGAAACAGAGCGGCGACACCGGGTTGTGCCACCTTCTCCGCTTCTACCAGTCCTACCGCGCCCACGTACGGGCTAAGGTGGCCTGCTTCAAACTGGATGACCCATTCGTACCCGCCGCGGAGAAAGCCGTCGAGTTGGACAAAGCCCGCGGCTATTTCGACCTGGCTGTGTCTTACACCCGCCACGGGCCGCGCCTGTTCATCACCTCCGGAGTCACCGGCTGCGGCAAGTCGGCTGTCGCCACCGAGTTAGCCCGCAGGCAAGGGCTGTGGTACATCTCCTCCGACATCACCCGTAAAAAGCTGGCCGGCCTGCCGGCGGCTGAACCGGCAGGCGATGCCATCGGCCGCGGCTTGTACTCGCCGGAGATGACTGAAAAGACTTACGCCTCTATGATGGCCGAAGCTGATGCCGCGCTGGCCATGTGGCACGGCGTCATAATTGACGCCACCTTCCTGCGGCGGGCAGACCGCGACAAGGCAGCCGCGCTGGCAGCCAAACACCATGCCGAATACGTCGTCCTCGACTGCCAATTGCCGGAAGACGAACTTAAAAAACGCTTGGAGCGGCGGCAAACGGAGGTGACGGTTTCCGACGGCACCTGGGAGATCTATCTCAGCCAGAAAACCAAAATGGAGCCGGTTACGGAGATACCGGAGAGCCTGAATCATGTTATAATTAATGGGTTGCGCCCAGTAGCCGAAAACGTCCGGCAGATCATCGATTACCTGCCTGACGCCCCTAGTCCGGAATAATATTAAGGCTGCTGGACGTCGGGGTTTCCCCAAGTCTGTTAGAAAGGCCGAACATGCCACAACCTTCCGACATTAAGGACCCTGCGCTCGCCGCTCTGGGTAAAGAACGCATCGCCTGGGCGGGGAGAGAGATGCCCGTCCTGAAACTCATTTCCGAGCGTTTCCAGAAAGAAAAACCCTTGCGCGGCATCCGCATCGCCGCCTGTCTCCACGTCACTTCGGAAACGGCTAACCTGGCCCATACCCTTAAGGCCGGCGGCGCCGCATTGGTGCTGTGCGGCTCCAATCCGCTGTCAACCCAGGACGACGTAGCGGCGGCGCTTGCCGCCGACGGCATCTCCACCCACGCTATTAAAGGCGAGGATGATGGGACTTATTATAAGCACATCATGTCGGCGCTTGACATTAAACCGCAGCTCACCGTCGATGACGGCGCCGACCTGGTAACCACCCTGCATACCAAACGCACCGAACTTCTCCCAGATATCATCGGCGGCACCGAGGAGACGACCACAGGGGTAATCCGCCTCAGGGCGATGGCCGCCGACGGTAAACTGAAATACCCCCTCATCGCCGTCAATGACGCCAAGACCAAATATCTCTTCGACAACCGCTACGGCACCGGTCAGAGTACCCTGGACGGCATCACCCGGGCAACCAACATCCTGTGGGCGGGCAAAAAGGTAGTAGTAGCCGGCTACGGCTGGTGCGGACACGGCGTAGCCCTGCGCGCTCGCGGCATGGGTGCCTACGTCATCGTCGCTGAAGTTGAGCCGGTACGTGCCCTGGAGGCGGTCATGGATGGCTTTGCGGTCATGCCGATGAAAGAGGCCGCCAAAATAGGCGACGTCTTCATCACCGTCACCGGCGACAAGCACGTCGTCAGCGCGGCGGATTTCGCCGTGATGAAGAACGGCGCCATACTGGCCAACTCGGGCCATTTTAATGTGGAAATTGATATCCCGGCGCTGGAGGAGATGGCCGCGTCTAAGCGGACGGTAAAGCCCTTCGTCGACGAGTATACCCTGGGTGACGGGCGAAAGGTCTACCTGCTGGGCGAGGGGCGCCTCATCAATCTGGCCGCCGCCGAAGGCCACCCGGCCGCAGTCATGGACATGAGTTTTGCCAATCAAGCCCTGGGACTCGAGTACCTGGCAAAAAACCGCGGCCGATTAGCCGCCGGGGTTTATTCGATGCCGTCAGAGATCGATGACAACGTGGCGCTGCTGAAGCTGCGCAGCCTGGGTGTGTTCATAGATACGCTAACCCCGGAGCAGCATAAATACCTGTCAACCTGGCAGGAAGGAACTTAGGAGGTAAGATGCTCAGTTTTATGGATTCCGACAAGTACATGTTCACCTCGGAATCGGTTACCGAGGGTCATCCGGACAAGATCTGCGACCAGGTCTCCGACGCCGTTCTGGATGCCATCCTGACCCACGATCCCTACGGCCGCGTCGCCTGCGAGACCGCAGTGACCAACGGGCTGGTCTTCGTCCTCGGCGAGATCACCACTAAAACCTACGTGGAAATCCCTGATATCGTGCGCCGGACAGTACGCGAAATCGGTTATACCAAGCCGGAGTACGGTTTTGACTACCAGTCCTGCGGCGTCATGGTTTCCATCAACAAACAGTCGCCGGACATTGCCTTTGGCGTTGGCAAATCGATGGAAGCCAAGGCTGGTTCCACCGATCCGATGGATGCCGTCGGCGCCGGCGACCAGGGTATGATGGTTGGCTATGCCTGCACCGACACCCCGGAACTGATGCCGCTGCCGATCGCCCTGTCTCACCGCCTGACCCGTCAGTTGGCAAACGTCAGGAAGCAGGGCGTCCTGCCCTACCTGCGGCCGGACGGCAAGAGCCAGGTCACCGTGGAATACCACCTGGGCAAGCCCAAGCGCATCGAAACCGTGGTCATCGCCGCCCAGCACGACGACGTTCCCCAGGCGAAGATCTACGAGGATGTTGTCCGCGAGGTCATTAAGCCAACCATCCCGGCCGAACTCCTGGATGACAAGACCAACTTTTATGTCAACACTACCGGCCGCTTTATCATCGGCGGCCCCGCCTCCGACACCGGTTTCACCGGCCGTAAAATCCTGGTGGACACCTACGGCGGCATCGCCCGCCATGGCGGCGGCGCCTTTTCGGGCAAAGATCCCACCAAGGTTGACCGTTCGGCAGCCTACATGGCTCGCTACGTTACCAAGAACATCGTCGCCGCCGGCATCGCCGATCAAGTGGAGATGCAGGTGTCTTACACCATCGGCCGCGCCCAGCCGCTGTCGGTGTCGCTGGAGACCTACGGCACCTGCCGGGTCAGCCAGGAGCAGTTGATGCAGTTCGTCCATGATCATTTCGACCTGCGGCCGGAGGCTATCATCGAGAACCTGGGACTGCGCCGTCCCATCTACCGCCAGACCGCAGCCTACGGTCACTTCGGCCGCACTGATATTGATCTCCCCTGGGAGCGCCTGGACAAGGTGGCAGCCCTGAAAGCCGCCTTGGCGGTCTGCGCCCAGGCATAGGCGGTGCCGAACTACGGCCGACCCGGAAAAGTGGATATCGGGAATCGCCGCCGGTTTTAACCGCGCAGGTATAAATCTTGGCATGCCGATGCGTTTCGAACAAAGGTCTAAAATCCCTTTGGCTGATGTGAAGAAACCCTCAACGAGAGGAGCCTGAATGACCAACAACCCGGCTGCCGCCATCAAATTCGGCACTGACGGCTGGCGCGGCCTCATCGCCCGGGACTTTACGTTTGACAACGTGGCCATCTGCGCTTCGGCCTACGCCCGCTACTTGAAGGAATCCGGATTTGGTAAACGCGGCATCGTTATCGGTTACGATACCCGCTTCCTGTCGGAAGCCTTCGCTAAAGAGGCGGCGCTCGTCATCTGCGCTGCCGGTATCAAGGTAACCCTGTCCTGCCGCGCCGTGCCGACGCCGATTGTTTCCTGGTCCGTCTTGAACGCCAAGGCCGGCGGCGGCGTGGTCATTACGGCCTCCCACAACCCCGGCATCTGGAACGGCTTTAAGATCAAGTCGGAGACCGGATCGAGCGCCCCGACCGAGACCATCACCCGGGTTGAAAAACACCTTAAAGCATTCATCGACAGCGCAGAAACGCCGAAGAAGATGACCGAGGACGACGCCGGAAAAGCCGGATTGCTGGTGGTCGCCGATCTGGTGCCGCCATACCTTGAACACCTCGGCAAGCTGGTCAACCTGAATGCCCTCCAAAAAACTAAATTCAAGATCGTCGTCGACTCCATGCACGGCGCCGGCGCCGGGCTATTCCGCGACCTCCTCGGCGATGGTTATGACCTTATCGAGATCAAGGGCGAGCCTAACCCAGCCTTCCCCGGCATGCATCAGCCGGAACCGATAGATATCAATCTCAAGGAGCTTGAGGCTAGGGTGGTGGCTGAAGGCGCAGATGTCGGCATTGCCACCGACGGGGACGCCGACCGCATCGGCATCGTCGACGAAAACGGCGTCTTCGTAACCCAACTCCAGGTAATGTCGCTTTTGGCGCTTTACTTCCTGGACACCCGCGCCGAACGCGGTGCCTTGGTCAAGACCATTACCACCTCCAGCATGTTGAACGACCTGGGGAAACTGTACGGCGTGCCGGTTTTCGAAACCCCGGTTGGTTTCAAATACATCGCCCCGATTATGGAACGGGAGAACGCTGTGCTGGGCGGCGAGGAGTCCGGCGGCTACGGCTTTCGAAACCATGTCCTTGAACGTGATGCCATGGCCGCCGGGCTCTATTTTCTGGATTTCATGGCCCACACCGGCAAGAACCCCGCCGAACTTTTACAGTGGCTCTATTCCAAAGTAGGCAAACACGACTACCACCGCATCGACGTCCAGTTCGACGGCGAGGAACGCACCGCCGTCATCGCCCGTCTCGAGGCGGCCAATCCAGCTGAAATCGATGGGCGTAAAGTTACGCGTGACACCGTCGATGGCTTCCGTTTTACCTTCCCTGACGGCGCCTGGCTGTTGTTCCGGGCTTCCGGCACCGAACCGCTGCTGCGCATCTACGCCGAAGCCGACAGCCCGGAACGCGTTGATCGGCTGCTTAAAATTGGTCGGCAGATGGCTGGAGTCTAGAATATTGTCATTCCCGCGAAGGCGGGAATCCATTCGCCATATCGGTGACGAACCTGCCATTCGATAGGAGATTCAGATGAACGAGATCATGCTCGACGAGCTGTCCGCCTACCCGCAATACGATCCAGCCGGTATGGGTCAGCGGATCCGCGAACTGCCGGAGCAAATCCTGGACGCCTGGAAACTGGCAGGGGAATTTCCCCTGCCCGATGACTACGCCGCTGTCGATAAAGTGGTAGTGCTGGGCATGGGCGGCTCAGCTATTGGCGGCGACCTGGTGAAGCGCGTCATCGCCAATGAGTCAAAAGCCCAGGTTTCGGTGTTCAGGGAATATAATTTGCCTGCCTGGGTGGATGGACGAACGCTGGTCATCGCTTCGTCCTACTCCGGCAACACCGAGGAAACACTCTCCGCCTTCGACCAGTCGCTCAAGACACCGGCCAAAAAACTGGTCATAACCACCGGCGGGAATCTTCTGGATACCGCTCGCCAAAACGACGTCCCGGCCTTCGTCTTCAGCTACTCAGCTCAGCCGCGGGCGGCAATAGCCTGGGGTATTTTCCCATTACTGAATTTCCTGGTCCGCCTGGGGCTGGTGCCGGACAAGGCCGCCGAGGTGGCTGAAGCCGCCATGGTCACCGAACAGTTCGCTCGCAAGATCGAACCGAGCAAACTCCTGTCCCACAACCTGGCCAAGGACCTGGCTTACAAGTTAAATGGTCGTATCGCCGTAATCTACGGCGCCGACGTCGCCGCCGAGGTGGCTTACCGCTGGCAGACCCAGATCAACGAGAACTCAAAGCAGTGGGCTTTCTCCCAGACGCTTCCGGAGCTCAACCACAACGCCGTCGTCGGCTACCAGTTCCCCGCCGATCTGCTCCACAAAATTCAGGTGGTCATGCTGCGGTCCAACCAAATTTACAGGCGCAATCTCAAGCGTTACCAGATTACGGCAGAGCTGCTGACCCGGGCAGGGGCGCGGATTACCTTCGCCGACGGTCGAGGCATTTCCCCGCTGGCTCAGATGATGAGCCTGATCCTGCTTGGCGACTACGTGAGCTACTACCTGGCGATATTGAACCGTACCGATCCTACGCCGGTCGATACCATCACATACCTGAAAGAGCAGCTCGCTGACACTGGTTGACAGAACGGCTCCATGGAACCCATCAAGACCTTCATTAGTCAGCCCCTTTAAAAAACGATTCCCGCCAGATAGGCGGGAATCGTCTTTATTAGCTCGCAGGGGATTATTAACGCTTGGTGTACTGAGGCGCCTTGCGGGCTCGCTTGAGGCCGGCTTTCTTCCGCTCTTTGGTCCGCGGGTCCCGGGTCAGCAGGCCGTTCTGACGCAGCACGGCTTTGTTTTTATCGTCAACTGCTATTAACGCGCGTGACAGACCCATGGCAATGGCATCGCTCTGCCCGGAAATACCGCCGCCGGACAGCTTAACCATGACCGAGAATTTATTGATTGTCTCTGTAACCTCGAGAGGCTTCATCACCGTCCTGACGTATTCCGGCCGGTTGAAGATCTCCTCGAACGGTTTACCGTCGACGACGATGGCGCCTTTGCCCGGAGTAAGGCGCACCTGGGCTACCGCCGACTTACGACGGCCGGTGCCCTGAAAGTAGTTCTTCTTTTCCATTCATTTTCCCCTTCGCGCGGTTGGCAATTCCACCGCCGCAATATCTGATAGTCTGTTGAATCGGCTTTCTATTTGGCCTCGGCGGCGGCTGACACCTGAGCCAGGTGCGGGTGCTCGGCGCCGGCGTAAACGCGCAGCTTCCTGAACATAGCTGAACCCAGCCGGTTGCGCGGCAGCATGCCGCGGATGGCGTGTTCCAACGGGAAGGTCGGCTTTTTTTCAAGCATCTGATTCAAGCTCTCCTGGCGGAAACCGCCCGGATAGCCGGAGTGGCGGTAGTAGAACTTGTCGGTGCCTTTTTTGCCGGTGAAGATTATCTTGCCGGCGTTGATAATAATAACACCGTCGCCGCAGTCCAGGTGCCGGCAGAAAATCGGCTTGTGCTTCCCCATTAACAGCTTGGCAGCTTGAGCCGCCACCTGCCCCAGAACTTTACCCTCGGCATCGATAACATGCCATTCGCGGGTGATGTCCCCCGCTTTAACGCTAAGTGTTTTCATTGTAATCTCCCAAATCTTTCCGGTAGTTGATCTTAATAAGGCAAAGCCCTTTGCCCGGCACTGCCGGCCCAGCCTTGCCTGGTGCATTAATCAATAACAGTCCTTTAAACTCCTCAACGGTCAGATCACCCGTCCCGACCTTAATCAGGGCGCCTACTGTGTTCCTGACCTGATGGGTCAGAAAGGAGTTGGCTACGATCCTGAAAGTCACTTCAGCCCCGTTACGGCTGACACTGGCTTCGTAGACGGTGCGTACCGCACTCCGCTCCGGCCCCTTGTCGGCACTGCCGAAAGCTTTCAAGTCGTGGGTCCCGACCAGAAGCCTGGCTGCCGCGTCCATCGCTCTCTCATCGAGCCTCGGCGCCACCCGGTGGCGAAACCGCTCGTTAAGCGGCGATCGCTCCGGTTCGTTCCAGATACGATAGAGGTATTCCCGGCTGACTGCCGCCCGCCGTACGTCCAGGTCGTCCGGAATCCGATAAGCGGCCTTTATAGCGATGTCCTGCGGCAGGTAGTGGTTCAGTCCCCCGATAATCCGTTCCGGCGCCAGCGTCGATCCGGTTCGGAAACTGGCAACCTGACCCAGAGCCGAAACGCCGGTGTCGGTACGGCTTGAAAGCATTACCCGCAGCTTTTCGCCGGTCAGCTTCTCAATTGCTGACTCTACCTCAGATTGTACGGTGGCCGCTCTCGGCTGGCACTGAGAACCAGAGAACCGCGTGCCGTCATATTCAATTATTAAAGCTACTTTGGTTTTAATCTCGCCGGTCAACGCCG
This sequence comes from Dehalogenimonas alkenigignens, assembly GCF_001466665.1. Taxonomy (NCBI): domain Bacteria; kingdom Bacillati; phylum Chloroflexota; class Dehalococcoidia; order Dehalococcoidales; family Dehalococcoidaceae; genus Dehalogenimonas; species Dehalogenimonas alkenigignens. The sequence continues at coordinate 282,330 of NZ_KQ758903.1, forward strand.
TCCTATTTGACGAACTCGACGATCGCTTCGGCGGCGCCGTCGCCTGCCCGTGGTCCGATCTTAACAACACGAGTATAGCCGCCTGAGCGTTCAGCGTAGCGTTTGGCCATCTCGCCGAAAAGCCTGTCAACCGCCGCTTCATCATATATGTAAGCCGCGGCCTGCCGCCTGGCGGAGAGGTTGCCTTTTTTACCTAAGGTAACCATTTTTTCAGCAACCTTGCGGATTTCCTTGGCCCGAGATTCGGTGGTGGTGATTTTCTCGTATTTTAACAGGTCGGTCACCAGGCCGCGAAACAGGGCTTCACGTTGGCCCTTGTCGCGGTCAAACCGTTTGGTAACTAATCCGTGTCGCATTTATCCAGACCTCACTCTGCCGCCGCTTGAGCGCGTTTGCGCTTTGGCTTCTTTTCTTCTTCTTCAACCGGCGCGACGGCGCTTTCGCCAGGCTGATTGAGTGACAGCCCGAATACTTGCAGTCTTTCCTCAAGTTCGTTCAGGCTCTTCAAACCGAAATTTCTCAACCCCATTAACTCGTCGATTCCCTTGGTCATGACTTCGCCGACAGTAGTAATCCCGGCGTGCCTCAGACAATTCAACGACCGTACCGACAGGTCAAGCTGCTCGATCGGCATATTGAACTTCTCTTCAGGGATGGTCAGTTTTTCAACCCGCTTCTCGCTGATGGGGAACGGCATCCCCCCGAGGCTGGCGAACGGCGCGAATTGCTTGAGCAAAATGTTTGCGGATTGCACTACCGCTTCAGAGGGACTGACGGTACCGTCGGTCCACACCTGAAGATGCAGCCGTTCGTAGCTTGTTTCCTGACCCAGGTGTACCGGCTCAGTGGTGTAATTAACCTTTTCCACCGGGCTGAAGATGGCATCCTGCGGGATCGTGCCGACTGTCGGATTTTCCTTTGAATCGGCCAGGCGATAACCCCGATCAATCTCCACATCCATCTCGACGTAAAAATGAGCGTCTTTGTCGTCCATCGTCAGCAGGTATAAATCCGGGTTAGCCACAGTGAAATCTGACGATGGTTCAATATCACCGGCAGTGACTTTACGCTTTCCTTTGACATCGAGGATGAGCCGCCCCGGGCGTCCGGAAACAGCTTTAAGGCGCAAACCCTTAAGATTGAGCAGGAAATCGATGGTATCTTCCTTGGCCTTGGGCAGCGGTGAAAATTCATGCTGAACGCCTTCAATACGAACCTGCGTGACGGCGGCGCCGGGCAGCGACGACAGGAGCACCCGCCGCAGGGCATTACCCAGCGTGGTGCCGAAGCCTTTGTCCAGCGGTTCGACCACAAAATGGGCAAAGTCACTGCCGTGAGCGCTTTTTATTTCAATTACCGGCTGAGCGATTTCTGACACCAGCCTTACCTCCTTAGTCTCATTGGCGGATTACCGATTGCTTATATCCGCCGGGGTATATTAACGGGAGTAGTACTCCACCGCGGCCTGAGCGTCGAGCTTCATGTCGAGATCGCCAGGTGTCGGTAAAGAAACCACTTTGCAGGCGAGAGTCTTTTTATCAATCGCCAACCAGCCGGGAGTCATCTTGGACCCGATAACCTCGAGCACTTTCTGGTAATACCCGGTCTTGGTGCTCTGTTCTTTAAAAGTGATGACGTCAGATTCTTTTACCAGGTAGGACGGGATGTCAACATTCTTACCGCCGACGTTTATATGACCGTGCCGTACCACCTGCCGCGCTTGAGCCCGGGAATCAGCCAGGCCTGACCGGTAGACGACGTTGTCCAACCGGCGTTCCAGCAGGAGCATCAAGGAGTCGCCGGTAACACCGGGCTGACGTTCGGCTTCGGCAAAAAATCGCCGGAATTCGCGTTCGAGCATACCGAAAGAATAGCGTATCTTCTGCTTCTCCCGAAGCTGGGTACCGCGATCCGAAAGACGCCGCGGCCGAGCCGGCTGCGGCCCGGGCGGCTTGGGCCGCTTGTCAAAGGTGCATTTGCTGAAACACTTATTGCCTTTGAGCATCAGTTTTTCGCCGCTGCGCCGGCACTGCCGGCATACTGCCAAATAGTATCTCGCCATATTTACCTCTTACACCCTCCTTCTCTTAGGAGGACGGCAACCGTTATGCGGAATCGGGGTGACGTCGCGGATGCCGGTGACAATCAGCCCGGAAGCCTGCAGCGACCGGATGGCCGCTTCTCGCCCTGAACCAGGCCCCTTAACGAACACCTCAATCTGGCGCAAGCCGCTTTCCATCGCCTTTTTGGCGCAGTTCTGGGCGGCCATCTGGGCGGCATAGGGAGTGCCTTTCCGCGACCCTTTAAAGCCGGCGTTCCCGGAACTGGTGGTCGCCAGCACATTACCCTGCGGGTCGGCCAGGGTGACGATGGTGTTATTGAACGTCGCCTGGATGTAGGCTTTGCCGACCGGTATCAGCCGCTTTTCTTTCTTCTTAACGCCAACGCGTTTTTTGGTTGCCACTTAATGCCTCCTAATATTTGCTGGGGTTACTTCTTGGCGGCGCCGCGCTTCTGGCCGCGACCGGCTACGGTCTTCCGAGGCCCGCGGCGGGTGCGCGCGTTGGTTCGGGTGCGCTGGCCATTGACCGGCAAACTGCGGCGATGCCGCAGCCCGCGGTAGGAGCCGATATCTATCAAACGCTTTACATTCAATGATATTTCTTTGCGCAGGTCGCCCTCGACACGGAATTCCTTATCGACAACTTCGCGGATCCGGTTGAGTTCTTCCTCGGTCAGCGCCGACACTTTAACGGTCGGGTCGATCTTCAACCGCTCGAGGATCTGTCCGGCAAGGGTTGGCCCGATGCCGTAAATGTACGGCAGGGAAAACAACACCTGCTTGTTTTGCGGAATATCTACACCGGCGATACGTGCCATATTTCCTCCTAACCCTGGCGCTGCTTATGCTTGACGTTGGTGCAGATATTCCTGACCACGCCTTCGCGCCGTACGATCTTGCACTTTTCACAACGGGGCTTAACTGAAGCTTTGACTTTCACTGGTTCTCCTTTAATTACGACTTGAAGCGGTAGGTAACCCTGCCGCGGGTTAAATCATACGGCGATAATTCGACTAATACCCTATCGCCGGGCAGTATTCTGATATAATGGACCCTCATTTTTCCCGAGATATGGGCCAGCACTTCGTGCCCGTTAGCCAGTTCCACCCGAAAACTGGCGTTAGGCAGCGCTTCCAGCACTGTCCCTTCAACTTCAATAGCATCTTTCTTCGGCATAAATACTACACTCGTTACCGGGCGAGGGTCAGAACCTCGGCTTCACCCTCGGTTATCGCGATGGTGTGTTCTGCGTGAGCTGCCAGTTTCCCATCGGCGGTGACCACCGTCCAGGCATCGGCGCCGACTTTATTTTCGCAGCTGCCGGCGCTCAGCATCGGTTCGACAGCCAGAGTCATCCCTTTTCTGAGCTTCGGCCCGCTGCCGGATCTTCCGAAATTCGGAATATGCGGGTCCTCATGCATCGAGCGCCCGATGCCGTGACCACCGTAGTTTTTAACGACATTAAAACCGTGCCGTTTGGCGCAATCCTCTACCGCTTCACCGATATCGCCCAGGTGATTGCCGTCCCGCGCCGCGGCAAGCCCTTCGGCCAGTGAATCGGCGGTGGCTTTGATCAGGTCTTCCACATCAGCCGACACTTGCCCGACACCGGCGGAAATGGCGGCGTCAGCCTGAAAGCCTTCAACCACCGCTCCCAAATCGAGTGACACCAGGTCGCCCTCCTTGAGAATCCGATCACCGGGAATGCCGTGAACGATTTCTTCATTCACGGACACGCATAACGACGCAGGGAAGCCGTGATAGCCCTTGAACGAGGGCGCGGCGCCCATCTTTCGCAGCATCTCTTCTGCTATCTTATCCAACTCGGCCGTTTTCATACCCGGCTTTAATCTATTCCTCAACTCCTCAAGGGTCGTGCCGATGATCCTGCCGGCGCGCCGCATGATGGCGATCTCTCTATCCGATTTTATAATTATTCCCATTAAGATAAGGCTGCTGCAATGCGGCCGGTTACCTCCGATACGTCGCCGGTACCATCGACTTCGGCCAGGATCCCGGCCTGCCGATAGTATTCGACGAGCGGAGAAGTCTCCTTAAAATATACTTCAAGCCTCTTTTTGACTGTTTCCGGCGTGTCGTCGGTGCGCTGGTACAATTCGCCGCCGCACCTGCGGCAAGCGTTGGACGCCGCTTTATCGGCGGCGGTGTACGGAGCCTGACAGCCGCGGCAAATCCAGCGGTCGGACAACCTTTTTACCAGCTCCGCTTCAGGCACCGCCAGGTAAACCACCCGGCTGACTGCCCCGCCGGTGGCCGCCAGCGCCCGGTCGAGGGCCTCGGCCTGTGACAGCGTCCGGGGGAAGCCGTCAAGGATGACTCCGCCCTTGTCGGCCAGCTGACCCATGCGGCCAAGCACCATCGCAACGGTAACTTCATCGGGCACCAACTGCCCCTTGTCAAGGTACGATTTAACCCGCCGCCCCAGCTCGTCTCCGGCCGCGATATGCTTGCGGAACAGGTCTCCTGTAGCCAGGTGAGCAAAACCCATTCTCTCGGCCACCACCGCGGCCTGGGTCCCTTTGCCGGCGCCCGGCGCGCCCAGAAAAATTGCATTATACATTATTTCGGCCTATTTTATAAAGCCTTCGTACCGCCTCATTACCAGCTGGGCTTCAAGCTGCTTCATGGTGTCCAGTACCACGCCGACAACGATAAGCATGCCGAAGCTTGACAGCTGCAGCGTCTGGACGCTGGTGATCTCCCGGGCCAGGAAGGGCATGATGGCCACCGTTGCCAGGAACAGGGCGCCTCCCCAGGTGATATTGCGGATCACCGAGTTCAGGTAGGTCGCCGTCTGTTTGCCGGGACGGATGCCGGGGATAAAGCCGCCCTGCTTCTGCAGAGTGCCCGGCAGGTCTTGCTGTTCGAAAACGACCATGGTGTAGAAAAAGGCGAACGCTATGGTCAACAGGAAGAACATCACCCAGTAAAATGCCCCGATCGGCAGTTCGGTATTGGGATTGAACCAGGTGTAGATAGTGTTCCAAAAATTGGGATCGCTCCCGGCCGGGTTCATGAAGTAGCTGGCGATGGTGCCCGGGAAAATGACCAGCGCCGAAGCGAAGATCAAGGGAATCATACCAGCGGTGTTAACCCGGAGCGGAATATGGGAAGCGCCGCTCTGGCGGTACATTCGGCCGCTCTTGATGACGGTTTTGGCGTACTGCACCGGAATCCGTCGATGAGCTTCGGTAAAGATAACGATGAGGATGGTAGTCGCTAGGGCGATGAGCAGATAGACCCCCAGGCCCAGGAACTGCTCGCGGGCCAGGAAACCTTGACCGATAAGCTGCGGCAGCCCGGCGACGATGCCGGCGAAGATGATTATGGACACGCCGTTACCGATGCCGTACTGGGTAATCTGTTCGCCCAGCCAGACCAGGAACAGTGTGCCCGCGGTCAGCGAAATAATGATGGATACTGTCACCAGGGGGTCGGAAGCCGCCACCACGCCTTCGCGCTGCAGAAGAACCAGCTGCCCCCAGCCACCCAGCGCCGCCAGCGGCACTGTCATCCAGTGAGTAATCAGGTTGATCTTGTTGCGCCCGGCTTCGCCTTCCTGTGACAGCCGCTGCAGGAACGGTATGATCGGCGTCATCAGCGTCATCACGATGCTGGCAGTGATATATGGATAAACGCCCAGGGCTACCAGACTGAAGTTTCTGAGCGCGCCGCCGGAAAAGATGTCGAGCATGCCGAGGACGGCATTTCCTTCCATCAACTCGGCCAGCGCCTGGGAATCAACGCCCGGCATCGGCACGTGGGCAATTACTCGGAACGCCGCCAGAATACCTATGGTAATAAGGATACGCCTCCGGAGATCCGGCAGGCTGAAAGCGTCAACCATCGCCTGGAGCAACTTGGGGCGGCTTGATTTCTCCGGCATTTACGCTACCTCTGTTTTACCACCGGCGGCTTCAATCTTGGCTTTGGCCTCGGCGCTGAAAGCAACGGCCTTCACCGTCAAAGCCCTATCCAGTTCACCGCCGCCAAGAATTTTGAACGGCCGGCTGGCCGATTTAAGCAACCGCGCGCTAACCAGGCTGTCGGCGTCGACAACTGCGCCGCTGTCAAATACTTTCAGGTCGCCGATATTAACTACATCGTATTCAACACGGAATGGATTGTGGAAACCCCGCTTCTGCGGCAGTTTCTTGATCAGCGGGTTCTGGCCGCCTTCAAAGCCGGGGCGGACCCGCCCGCCGGCTCTAGCCTTCTGGCCTTTGTAGCCGCGCCCGGAATAGTTCCCGTGTCCCGAGGCATCACCTCTGCCGACCCGTTTGCGGTTTTTTGAGGCTCCGGGCGAAGGAAATAGCTCGTGTTCTTTCATTATTCCGCCTCCGAGACAGCCACCAGATGCCTGACTTTCTGAATCATGCCCCGGATAGCCTGGTTATCTTCCTGGATAACTGTCTGGTTCATTCTTTTAAGGCCCAGGGACTCCAGGGTGTCCTTCTGGTCGAACTTGTATTTTATGCCGCTTTTAACCCAGGTAATTGCGATCTTAGCCACCGACAACCTCCTCGGCGGAAGTGCCGGCGCGCCGCTTGGCCAGAGTGTCTGCGGGGTTTTTAACCGCCGCTAAAGCGGCTATGGTCGCCCTGGCAACGTTGACCTTGTTGGGACTGCCCATGGATTTGGTTAAAATATCTTTAATCCCGGCCGTCTCCAGCACCGCCCGGACGCTGCCGCCGGCGATGATGCCGGTTCCCGGAGCGGCTGGCTTTAAAAATACCTCGGCAGCGCCGTATTTTATCCGGATTTCATGATGGATGGTGGTGCCTTTCATATCAACTTTGATCAGGTTTTTCTTGGCGATCGCGGAAGCCTTGGCGATAGCTACCGGAACTTCTTTGGCCTTCCCCATGCCCACGCCGACATGACCGGCGCCGTCGCCGGTAACGACGAGAGCGGAAAAGGCCATCCTCTTGCCGCCCTTGACCACTTTGGTCACCCGGTTGATGAATATGAGCTTGTCGTTCAGCGACAGCTCCTGCGCATCGATCTTGGAAATAACCGCTTTTACCATATCAGCTCCTAAAACGATAGTCCGGCGGCGCGGGCGGCATCGGCGAGCGCTTTAACGCGGCCATGATACTTGTACCCGCCCCGGTCAAAAACAACTTCTTTAATACCGGCATCCTGGGCTCGCCTGGCGATGGTTTTCCCCACAAGCTCGGCCTGGGCCATCTTCTCATGGTCCGCGGCGGGTGCTTTAATCTCCGCGTCCAGCGTCGATGCCTGGGCCAGGGTGGCGCCGCGCCGGTCGTCGATAACCTGGGCGTATATATGAGTGAGCGACCGGTATACACAGAGACGAGGCCGTTCAGCCGTCCCGCTCAGGGTTTTGCGCAATCGTTCGTGGCGTTGCTTCCGCGCCGCCAGTGATGTCATTTTAGCCATTACTTAGCCGCCTTTCCGACCGCTTTACCCGGCTTAAGTTTGATCTTCTCGCCGGCATACCGAATACCTTTGCCCTTGTAGGAATCCGGCTTCCTTACCGAACGAATTTCGGCGGCTACCTGTCCGACCTGCTCTTTGTCGATGCCCATAACTTTTAGTTTAGTCGGCGTCTCAAGAGCGAAGCTTATCCCCTGCTTGGGTTTAAACTCGACCGGATGTGAATAACCCACCCTTAGCACCAAATTGTCGCCGGTTTTCTCAGCCCTGAAACCCACGCCGACGATTTCGAGCCCTTTTTCAAAGCCCTTGCTTACCCCGTCAATCATATTGACTAACAGAGTGCGCGATAAACCGTGAAGTGATCGGTGATTCTGGGCATCGGACGGCCGCCGCACCACTATTTTGTCGTTTTCAAAGGAGATCCCCATATCTGGGGAGAACTCACGATATAATTCGCCTTTGGGACCGGTAACGGTCACTTTGCTGCCTTCTATCGTAACTTTAACCCCTTTGGGGACAACCACCGGTAATTTGCCGATACGTGACATTTTAATATCCCTCTAGATTACCAAACTTTGAGAAGCAGCTCTCCGCCGACACCAGACTTCCATGCCTGATAGCCGGTCATCACGCCGCGGGAAGTTGAAAGCACCGCTACGCCCAGGCCGCCGTACACCCGGGGGATTTCTCCCCTCTCGACATACACCCTTAGACCTGGTTTGGAGACTCGCTCGAGGCCGGTAACCGCCGGCGTTCCCTTTTCGTCGTAGCGCAGTGTCACCTTTATTTGCCGCTGCGGCTTGGCGCCGGTAAGCTCAAACCCGGAAATAAAGCCTTCCTGTTTGAGCAACTTGGCAATATTCTGCTTGATTCGCGAAGCCGGTACCAGCGTCGTCTCGTGCCCGGCCATCGCGGCATTGCGGATTCGGGTGAGCATATCAGAAATCGGATCAGTCATTGCAGCCCCCTGGTGTTAGTACACTACTCTTTATCATTTACCAGCTCGATTTCCTGACTCCCGGGATCTGCCCCTGAAGGGCAAGCTCCCTGAAGCAAATGCGGCAAAGGCCGAACTGCCGGATATAACCGCGCGGCCGCCCGCATTTCAGGCAGCGGTTGTGCTGTTGCACCGCGAATTTCGGCGTGCGTTTTGATTTGACGATTTTGGATGTCTTAGCCATAATTCCTCGCTACTCCTTGGCAAACGGCATGCCGATACCTTCTAACAGGGTCCGGCTCTCAGCGTCAGTTTTAGCGCTGGTCACGATGCAAATCTCGAGTCCGCGCATTTTGTCGACCTTGGAAAAATCAATCTCTGGGAAGACTGTTTGCTCTTTTAGGCCCAAAGCGTAAGAGCCGCGTCCGTCGAAGGCGTCAGCCGGCACGCCCTGAAAATCGCGGAGCCGGGGCAGGACGACGCTGATCAGCTTGTCGAGGAAGTTATACATCCGCTGGCCTCTAAGCGTAACCTTGAGCCCGACAGGCATTCCCGCCCTGAGTTTGAAGTTGGCAATAGAGTGCTTGCTGCGGGTGACTACCGGATGCTGTCCGGCGATAGTCGCCAGGTCAGCCTGAGCGGTTTCCACGGCTTTAGGATTGCTGGAGGCTTCTTTGCCCACTCCGACGTTTAACACCACTTTAGTCAGGCGGGGTATCTCCATAACATTGGCGTAGCCGTAGGCCTCTTTGAGCCGCGGCACCGCTTCTTTGACGTATTTTTCTTTGAGTCCGCCCATCTAGTCGATTACCTCGCCGCATGATTTACAGACGCGTACCCGTTTGCCGTCAGCTAACGCCTTGCTGCCCAATCGGGCAGGTTTGCCGCACTTGGCACAGAGCAGCATCACATTGCTGGCATGGACCGGCGACTCTCGTTCGATAATCCCGGCCTGGCGCACCGCGCCGCGCGCCTTGGAATGCTTTTTGGTCATATTGACGCCGTCAACCAGCACCCGGGCGCTGGCGGTGTAGACCATTCTTACCTTGCCGCTTTTACCCCGGTCCTTGCCGGAGATAACCAGCACATTGTCGTCTTTCTTTATCTTCATCTCAGCCTCTAAAGAACCTCAGGAGCCAGCGACAGGATTTTCAGGAATTTTTTATCGCGCAGTTCGCGCGCCACCGGACCGAAAATACGCGTGCCCCGGGGTTCATTCTTATCATTCAGCAGGACAGCGGCATTTTCATCAAATTTGATGTAGGAGCCGTCAGCCCGGCGCAGCGGTGAAACCTGCCTGACGATCACCGCCTTAACCACGCTGCCCTCTTTAACCGCTGAGTCCGGCGCAGCGCGCTTAACCGAAGCGACGATCACATCACCGATGCGACCCCGCAGCTTACGGCTGCCGCCCAGAACATTGACGCACATGATGGATTTGGCGCCGGTATTATCGGCCACCTTGAGACGAGTATAAGCCTGTATCATCTACGTGATCTCCTTGAGTTCGGCAGACTCGGCCACCTCGCCCTTGGTAACGACCCGAAGCAGGCGGAAATTCTTGGTGCGTGATAACGGCCGGGTGGGAATCATTTCAACGATATCGCCGTAATGGGCGGCGCCGTTTTCATCGTGAACCTGATATTTCTTGACCACCTTGTAAGACTTTTTATAAATAGGATGCTCGCGCCGGCTTTCTACCGCCACCACTACCGTCTTGCTGGGTTTATCGGACACCACGCGTCCGATCATCGTTTTTGATGATTTTACTTTTTCCATATAACCTACCTTATGCCCAGGGTTCGTTCGCGTAAAACCGTCTGCAAACGGGCCGCTTTCTTTTTGACTGCCGGAATCTGCCTGTGGTTGACCAGCTGCTTCGTTGCCAGCTTGAAGCGCAGTTCCATGAACTCGCGGTTAGCGGCAACAAGCTGCTTTCTGATCTCTTCGGCTGAAAAAGCCCTTATCTCATCGATTTTCATATCTACGCCTTCTCCTCGGCGGCCGAAACCGTTGCGGCGCCTTCTTTGAGCACGAACTTGCTTTGCAGCGGCAATTTGTAGGCTGCAAGCCGCATCGCCTCGCGGGCGACTGTCTCATCGACGCCGCCCATTTCAAACAGCATGCGGCCGCGTTTAACCACGGCTATCCAGTGATCCGGCGCCCCCTTCCCTGAACCCATGCGGGTTTCAGCCGGTTTGGCGGTTACCGGATGGTCGGGGAAAATCCTGATCCACACTTTGCCGCCGCGCTTGATATATCGCGTCATGGCGCGCCGGGCGGCTTCGATCTGCCTTGCCGTAACCCAGGCGGTAGATGTCGCCTGCAATCCATAGTCGCCGAAATCGACGCGGTTGCCGGCCTGAGCTTCGCCGTGGCGGTGCCCTTTATGGGCTTTTCGGTATTTTACTCGTTTAGGTTGCTGCATGGTCTTCCTCTAGTACAAAGTCGGGGGACTAGGTCTCTTCAGTGTTCGTTTGAGCGCGGCGGGCGGTAGTCCGCTTTGGTTTGTCTTCGGTGACCGCTGCGGTCGAGGTGGCAGCGGCCGGGGCGACTGTTTCGTCCGCTTTCTTCCGGGTGCGCGGCTTGACCTGTTCAACCGGCTTGGCGGCTTCTGTAACAGCAGCCGCAGCTTCAGTCGCCGGTGGTGTCATCTCTGCTGCGCTTAAGTCCTCGTTCTCTGGCTTGGTCTCGGGCAAAATATCGCCGCGGTAGATCCAAACCTTGACGCCGATGCGCCCAAGAGCGGTTCTGGCTTCAGCAAATCCGTAGTCAATGTCCGCCCGGATGGTATGCAGGGGTACCCGTCCGTCATGCATGACCTCGCGCCTGGCGATTTCAACCCCGCCCAACCGGCCGGCGCAAGCAATCTTGATGCCGCGGGCGCCTGCCTGGCGGGTGCGGAACATCGCCTGCTTCATGGCGCGCCGGTAAGCAATACGCTTTTCCATTTGGTCAGCCACGGAGCGGGCTACCAGAAAAGCATCCAGTTCCGGTTGCCCGATCTCATGAATATTGAGTTGGATCCGCTTGCCGGCCAGTTCTTCCAGAAATTTCCGCATCTCATCAACGCGCTGGCCGCCGCGGCCGATCACGATGCCAGGGCGCGAAGTGGCGACCGTTACCGCCACCTTATTGGCCTGGCGTTCGATCTCAATATTTGAGATGCCGGCGTCCGTATATTTCTGTTTGATGCCTTTACGCAGTTTCAAATCTTCCAACAGGCTGGCCGAAAAATCTTTTTCAGCGAACCATTTGGCGTTCCAGCCTTTGATCGCCCCAATACGGAAAGCGTACGGATGTACCTTGCGTCCCATTAAACCTCCTGGTCACCGACGATGACGGTGATGTGGCTCGATCTTTTCAGTATCGGCGAGACTCTGCCGCGGGAGCGCGCTTTATGGCGTTTCATCATTGGCGCTCCGTCGGCAAATATCTTGACGATTTTAAGTGCGTCCGGTTCCATCTGAAAGTTGTTTTCGGCTGAAGCGGCGGCTGATTTGACGGTCTTGGCGACATGAACCGCCGCCGGAGACAAAGCAAAACGCAATATCGCCAGAGCTTCGGCCACTTTCTTGCCGCGCACTAGGTCAAGATACAGCCTGACCTTGCTGGCTGGTACCCCGGTGTTTTTTGACACTGCTTTAACCTGCATGTTTCACCAGTTCCTTATTTTTTGGCAGCCGCCTCGGCCTTGCCGCCGCCGTGGCCGCGGAAAGTCCGGGTAGGAGCAAACTCACCCAGCTTGTGACCGACCATGTTCTCGGTCACGAACACCGGCACGTGTCGCCGGCCGTCATGAACGCCGATGTTCATGCCCACCATGTCGGGCAGGATCGTCGACCAGCGCGCCCAGGTCTTAATAAGAACCTTTTTCCCGGAGCGATTGGCCGCTTCAACTTTTTTCATTAATTTAGGGTGTACTGCCGGCCCTTTTTTAACTGATCGAGACATCGATTAATTCCTCCGCTGCCTGAGGCGCGCTCAGCGCGCGCGATAATTATTTACGCCTTTTAACGATGAGCTTGTCCGAGGGCTTAGACTGGCGCGTCTTGAAGCCCAGGGCGGGTTTGCCCCAGGGGGTCTTCGGTCCCGGCATGCCGATGGGAGTCCGGCCTTCACCGCCGCCGTGGGGATGGTCCCTGGGCGTCATCGCCGAGCCGCGTACCTGAGGCCGCCAGCCCATATTGCGCCGGCGACCAGCCTTGCCGATTGATAAAGTCTGGTGCTCTTCGTTACCGACGGCACCCACAGTGGCGTAGCAGTCGATACGGATCCGCCGCATCTCGCCGGACGGCAGGCGGATTAAGGCGTAATCGCCTTCTTTGGCCATGAGTTGGGCTGCCGCCCCGGCGGAACGCACCAGTTTGCCGCCGCGGCCGGGCTCAAGTTCAAGATTATGGACCAGCGTGCCGGAGGGCATGGAGCGCAGCGGCAGGCAGTTGCCTGGCTTGAGTTCTGCTTCGGGAGCGGTGAGAATGGTCTCGCCCACTTTCAAGCCCTGGGGGGCCAGGATGTAGCGTTTTTCACCGTCGATATAAAACACCAGGGCAATGCGCGCCGAGCGGTGCGGGTCATACTCGATAGCGGCTATTTTACCCGGAATCCCAATCTTATCGCGTTTGAAATCAAGGATGCGGATGATCTTGCGCGCGCCGCCGCCGCGGTGTCTTACCGAAAGTTTGCCCTGATTATTGCGTCCGGCATCCTGCTTGACGCATTTTGTCAGCGATTTCTCCGGCCGGCTCTTGGTTATTTCCTCAAAAGTATAACCAGTCTGGTGGCGCCGCCCGGCGGAGGTTGGTTGGTATGATTTAAGTGCCATAATTAGACCCCTTCAAAGAGCTCGATCTTATCGCCGGCTTTCAATGTAACCAGGGCTTTTTTCCAGTCCGGAGTCCGGAACAATCCCCGGCCCATCCGCTTCATTTTGCCCTTAACCATGATGACATTGACTCCTGTCACCGTAACCTTGTAGGCCGCTTCAACCGCTGTTTTTATCTGCGGTTTGGTCGCTTCCGCCGCAACTTCAAAGGCGTATTTGCCGGTTGCCTGCAGGCGGGCGTTTTTCTCGGTAATCAGGGGTTTGCGTAAAACATCGAATATCTGCATTGTGGTTTCTCCTTAGCTGGACCGGTCGCCCCAGATCTTTTCAACAACCTGAAGAGCCTCTTCAGTGAGCACGAGTTTATCGTATTTCAGCAAATCTACGACATTCAGCAAATCGGCGGGTGTCGTCTTGACCCCGGCGAGATTGCGCGCCGATAAGATAACGTTATTATCGACGCCGGCGGTGGCTACCATGGTGGAGGTGGTGCACTCAAGAGCCGCCAGGGCGCTGGCCATGTCGCGCGTCTTCGGTGGATCAAGGGAAATGGCATCGATTACTTTAAGTCCGCCGCTGGCCGCTTTATCCGACAGCAGGCAGCGTATAGCCAGCTGCCTGACCTTTTTCGGCAGCCCTTTTGAATAGTCGCGCGGCTTGGGGCCGAAAACGATGCCGCCGCCTGGCCGCAGGTTGCTTTTAGCCGAGCCGGCACGAGCTTCGCCGGTGCCCTTCTGGCGGAATAATTTCTTGGTTGAACCCGCGACTTCGGACCGGGTCTTGGTCGATGAAGTACCCTGACGTGCGTTGGCCTGCAGCGCCACCAGCGCCTGATGCACTACCGCGTCGTTCATCGGCACGCCGAACACCGACTCGCTGACCGAAAGGTTTTTAACTACCTTGCCCTGCATACTATAGACGGGTATTTCCATTTAGCTACTCTTCTTAGATTTTTTTACGATTATCAAGCCGTTCTTACCGCCGGGAACGGCGCCGCGTACCAGAAGCAGGTTCTTCTCGGTATCCGCCTTGACCACCTTAAGACAGCGCACCGTGACTTGATCGTGTCCCATGTGGCCGGCCATTCGGGTGCCCTTGTAAACCCGGCCCGGCGTGGTGGTCGAGCCGATAGAGCCCGGCGCGCGATGGCGGTCTGACTGGCCGTGGGTTTTCGGGCCGCCGTGAAAACCATGCCGCTTGACGCCGCCCGCAAACCCGTGGCCTTTGGAAATGCCGGTGACGTCAATCAGTTCGCCGTCGGAAAATAAACTGGCGTCTACCTTACTGCCGACTTCGACGCCGGATACATCTTCCAGGCGGAACTCCCTCAGGTGGCGAAACTCGCCGGTGTCTTTGGTATGGCCCTTCTCTGCTTTGGCAAGCCTCTTAGCGGTGCCGAAACCAAGCTGGGCGGCGACATAGCCGTCATTTTCCAGGGTCTTGACCTGGGTTACAGTACACGGGCCGACCTCGAGAACCGTCACCGGTTCTACTTTGCCGCTGGCGCTGTAGACCTGAGTCATGCCTAATTTTTTGCCGATAATTCCATTTATCATTTCGCGTTCCTAAAGCGTAATCGCTGTGACCGATTTATAGCTTGATGTCGATGCTGACCCCGGCCGGCATATTGAGACTGGTCAGGGAGTCGATAGTCTTCGAGGTAGTCTCCACGATGTCAATCAGGCGTTTATGGGTGCGAACCTCGAACTGCTCCTGCGAATCCTTATCGATGAAGGACGCCCGGATAACCGAGTATTTTTTTATCTGGGTCGGCAGCGGCACGGGGCCGGAAATAACTGCCCCGGTGCGTTCCAGGGCTTCTACGATCTGCTGTGCCGACTGATCGAGCACCTTGTGATCGAAACCCTTTAGCTTGATGCGGATTTTTTGTTTACCCATAGTCCTCAAATCCCCTATTTCGCGACGGCCGCTGACTCCATCACCGTCTTGGCGATGTTGGCCGGCAGTTCCTGATATTTATAGAATTCCATCGACGAGGTGGCGCGACCCTTTGAGATGCCCCGGATAGTGGTGGTATAACCAAACGTTTCCGCCAGCGGCACGTAAGCATGAATCATCGTCGTCTCCCCCCTTGGCTCAATGGAAACGATATGGCCGCGCCGGGAGTTCAGGTCGCCGATAATATCGCCCATGTATTCCTCGGGCGTCATGACTTCCATCTTCATGATGGGCTCAAGCAACACCGGATTGGCTTTGGCAGCCGCGGCTTTGAGCGCCATGGAACCGGCCGTCTTGAAGGCCATTTCGTTGGAGTCGACGTCATGATAGCTGCCGTCAAAAATGGATACCTTGACCCCGACCATCGGGTAACCGGCGAAAACGCCGGTGGCCGCGGCTTCTTTAATACCCTCGGCCGCCGCCTTGACAAAGTTCTTGGGCACCGTGCCGCCGCGGATGTCATCAACGACCTCAACGGCGGTCGACTCGGTGTTGGGTTCAATATCGATTTTGACATGGCCGTACTGGCCGCGGCCGCCCGATTGCCGGACAAACCGGCCGTCGGCCCGGGCCGGCGCGGTGATCGTCTCGCGGTAAGCAACCCGCGGCTGCCCCACTTTAGCCGCCACCTTGTGTTCGGTGAACATGCGGCTGACTAACACGTCCAGATGAAGTTCACCCATGCCGGCAATGATATTTTGACCGGTTTCTTCGTTATAAGTGACCTTGAAGGTCGGGTCTTCATCAGCCAGCTTCTGCAGCGCGTCCACCATTTTATCCTGGTCGGCGCGGGTCTTGGGCTCGATGGAAATGGACACCACCGGTTCAGGGAATTTGATATTTTCAAGCAGCACCGGATGAGCCGGGTCGCACAGGGTATCGCCGGTGAAGGTGCTCTTGAGACCCAGTGAAGCGATAATACTGCCGGTTTCGGCTTTGGTGATTTCTTCCCGGGCGTTGGCGTGCATCACCAGCAACCGGCCGATGCGTTCTTTTTGGTCCCGGGTGGTGTTCATTACCCCGGCGCCGGCGTCCACCGTGCCTGAATACACTCTCAGATACACCAGGCGGCCGACAAAAGGATCGGAAACGACCTTGAAAGCCAGGGCGGCAAAAGGCGCGTCATCACTGACCGGCCTGGAGACTTCAGCCTGAGTCCGGGTATCGATGCCCACAACCGGAGGCGTATCCAACGGGGAAGGTAGGAAGTTGACCACCGCGTCCAGCAGCAGCTTGACGCCTTTTTGGCGGAAGGATGAGCCGCATAACACGGGGATCCCTTTGTTGCCCAGGGTCACCCGCCTTAAACCGGCGATAATTTGGTCGGTCGAGAGGTCACTGCCGTCCAGATAGGCGCACATCACCTCGTCGTCAAGTTCGGCCAGCTTCTCAATCATCTGGTGGCGGGCGGCCTCAACGCGCTCCTTTTCGGACGTCGGGATCGGGATTTCGATCGGCTCGGGAGTATTTTGATCCCCATCGGCGCTGTAGGCTTTGAGTTTGATCAGATCGATGACGCCGCCGAAACTGTCGCCGCTGCCGATCGGCAGCGTGACGGCGATGTGCCGGGCTTTGAGCCGGTCTTCAATCATCTTGAGGCACCGGTTGAAATCGGCGCCGGTGCGGTCCATCTTATTGATAAAACAGATACGGGGCACGCCGTAACGGTTAGCCTGCCGCCATACCGTCTCGGATTGGGCTTCCACGCCGGCCACACCGTCAAAGACAACCACTCCGCCGTCCAGGACGCGGAGCGACCGCTCAACTTCGGCGGTGAAATCTACGTGGCCGGGAGTATCAATGATATTGATACGGTAATCGCGCCAATGGCACGCCGTAGCGGCGGAGGTAATGGTGATACCCCGCTCGCGCTCCTGCTGCATCCAGTCCATGACCGTATTGCCGTCATCGACATTGCCTATTTTGTAGGTACGGCCGGTGAAATACAGCACCCGTTCGGTGGTGGTCGTTTTGCCGGCATCGATATGAGCGATGATGCCGATATTGCGGGTTTTATTCAGTTCCAGGTTTCGATCTTGTTGATTCATAAGAATTTAGTTAAGCCGGCGGTAATCTCTGAGATCTACCAGCGGTAATGGGCAAAAGCGCGGTTCGCCTCGGCCATTTTGTGCGTTTCTTCTCTCTTTTTGACTGCGGCGCCTAAACCCTTGGCGGCGTCGGACAATTCGGCTGACAGCTTCTCGGCCATAGATTTGCCGGACCGGCTGCGGGCGGCTTTGGTCAACCAGCGCAAGGCCAGTGAGAAAGCGCGGTCAGGGCGGACCTCAACCGGCACCTGGTAGTTCGCGCCGCCCACCCGGCGGGCTTTGACTTCTACCATCGGGGTGGCATTTTTTACCGCCTGTTCCACCAGCGTCACCGCATCCTTGCCGTCCTGGGCTGCCATGATCTCCATGGCATCATAAATCACCCGTTCGGCAGTGCTCTGTTTGCCGGCATACATGATGCGGTTGATGAATTTGGATACGATGACACTGTTATACTTGGCATCGGGAAGTGCCGGGTGCCTGATACCTGAACTGCGTCGTCCCATTGTTTTTTAAATGCCTCCCTGAGGGTATCCCTATTTTTTTGCTGCGGCTTTGGCTACTTTGGCGCCGTACTTGGAGCGGCCTTGCTTGCGGTTGGCCACGCCGGCGGTATCCAGAGTACCCCTGACGATATGGTAGCGGACGCCCGGTAAATCGGGTACCCGGCCGCCGCGGATCAAAACGACGGAGTGCTCCTGGAGATTGTGCCCCTCGCCCGGGATGTAAGCCGTTACTTCCATGTGGTTCGATAAACGGACGCGGGCGATCTTCCGCAGCGCGGAGTTCGGTTTCTTGGGGGTTGTCGTCTTCACCTGAAGACATACGCCGCGCTTCTGCGGCGAACCGGCGCCGTACGACGTGCGGTTCTTGAGCGAATTGAAATTATAATGCAGCGCCGGAGTCTTGGCTTTTTTGGCCAGCTTATGGCGCCCTTTTCTGATTAACTGATTCACTGTCGGCATATCGCGCTCCTCTATACCCCCGGACAATGTTAAAGGACGAGACGAGCTCATCCTTCACCCGGGAAGCCCGCTGGCAGACTGTTTTAAGACATCATCTGCCGCCTGCGACTCTAAAAGCCACAGACAATCGGTTATATTATCACCCCCGATATTGGATGTCAATAAGCCAATCCTGACCCCTCAACAACGGCGTATTGCGGCGATAAGCAAGAGGGTGAAGAAATGGGGTATCCCCATTTTCAAACCCGGAGCGCCGATGGTGTTGGGGAACCGGCCGGTTCTCTGATAAGATAAAATAGCATTCGAAAATACAGGAGGTTTTTATGAAAGGCGATCCCCAGATCATTGCGACCCTCAATTCCCTGCTGGCTGACGAGCTGACCGCCATCAACCAGTACATGGTCCATTCGGAGATGTGCGACAATTGGAATTACGGCAAACTCCACAAATCCATCGAGAAGCGCGCCATCGTCGAGATGAAACACGCCGAGAAGCTTATCGGCCGCATCCTGTTCCTCGAGGGCATCCCCATCGTCTCGGATTACCGCAAAGTCTATATCGGCGCCGACGTGCCCAAGATGTTCGAGAACGACCGCATGGCTGAAGTCGGCGCCGTCAAGTCATACAACGCCGCCGTCAAACAGGCCGGGGACCTCGGCGACTTCGCGACTCGCGATATCCTCCAGGCTATCCTTAATGATGAAGACGGTCACCTTGACGAAATAGAGGGGGTGCAGGACCAGATCTCACAGATGGGCCTTCAGATTTTCCTGTCCACCCGCACCGAAGTATAACCTGAGCTTATTAAACCGGCTTTCCCGCCGCCGGCAGGCCTCATCTGTCTGCGGCAAGCCGGTGCAGCGCGCGCCGTCCGACGAAGGGAGCCGTAAAAGCTCCCTTCGTCGTTTCTTGACAAGCCGCCTTCAGGATGTTATCGTTCTTGCCGATGGTTCGTTTTTATTACGCCTATTACTTTACCTGGTGCCTGCAGGGCACGTCGGGGAGGTTCGGCGTTTCTGCATAAGAGCACTTAGACCGCATAGTCCAGGCAGCAAATCCTCCCAACGGAGGATTTTTTAGTTTAAGGGGTCAATAGAAGGGAGCAAAGTAAACCATGATCATTATGAAAAAGGACGCCACGGAGCAGCAGATTCAGCATGCCGTTGACGAAGTGGCTAGAGCCGGCCTGCGCACCGATGTCTCCCGCGGCCAGTACCTGACCATCATCGGCCTTATCGGCGATGAGACCAGGGTCGACTTTACCCACCTGGCAGCCTTGCCCGGAGTGAAGGAGGCCAGGATGATCCAGGCGCCCTATAAACTGATCAACCGCGAATATTCCAGCGCCTACGGCGAGACCGGCACCCGCATCGTCAAGGTCGGCGACGTCCAGTTCGGCGCGCCGGAGCCGGTGTTCATCGCCGGACCCTGCGCCGTCGAAAACCGGGACGACCTGTTCCGCATCGCCGAGCAGTGCAAAGCCGCCGGGGCCCACATTTTGCGCGGCGGCGTCTTCAAACCCCGTTCCTCAGTCCATTCCTTCCAGGGTCTGGGTTCGGCCGGGCATGACGAGGCCATAGAGGCGCTTACCTGGCTGCGGGAGGCCGGCAGGACGTTCGGTATGCCGGTGGTCACCGAGGTCCGCGGCGAGGCGCAGGTGGACCTGGTCGCCGAATTCGTCGATATCATCCAGATCGGCGCCCGCAACATGTACGACCAGGACCTGCTGCAAACCGCCGCCCGCAAAAAGCTGCCGGTGATGTTCAAGCGCCACTTCGGCGCCTCGGTCGAGGAGTTTTTATGCTTCGCCGAGTATATCGCCGCCGAGGGCAACAAGGACATCATCCTGTGCGAACGCGGCATCGTGCCGATGGGCAAGGGTAAGAATTACACCCGTTACATGCTCGACCTGGCGGCGGTACCGGTGGTGCAGAAAGAAACCTTCCTGCCGATTATCGTCGACCCCAGCCACGCCACCGGCCGCCGCGACCTCATCCGTTCGATGAGCCTGGCCTCGATCGCCGCCGGCGCCGCGGGGCTGATGATTGAGGTCCACGACCGGCCGGAGGACGCCCGGTGCGATGCGTCGCAAATGATCCAGCCGTCGGAGCTTAAAGAAATTATCGCCGCCGCGCGACAGTTGAGGACGATTGCTTTAAAATAAGGCCATGAAAACGCAGATTGACGTCAACCTGACCGGCCGAAGTTACCCCATCCGCATCGGGGAAGGGCTGTTAACCGAACTGCCGGCTCTGATGCAAAGCCTGAGCCTGGGCGGCCGGCTGATGGCGGTGACCAACCGGGTCGTAGCCGGCCTGCACGGCGGGCTCCTGTCCGAGACCCTGCGCTCAGCCGGGCTGGAACTGGATCTCATTGTCATTCCGGACGGCGAAGGCACCAAGTCGCTGGCCACCGCGGGCAAGCTCTACGAGAGCCTGGCCCGACGCCATGCCGAGCGCGGCACGCCGCTGCTGGCTTTCGGCGGCGGGGTGATCGGCGACCTGACCGGCTTCGTCGCCGCCACCTACCAGCGCGGCGTACCTTTCGTTCAGGTGCCGACGACGCTTCTGGCACAGGTGGACAGCAGCATCGGCGGCAAGGTGGCGGTCAACGTCGGCAAACTCAAGAACATGGCTGGCGTCTTCTACCAGCCCAGGCTGGTGGCCGCCGACACCCGGCTGCTTCAAACCTTGCCGCTGGCTGAAATCCAAAACGGCCTGGCCGAAGTCATTAAATGCGCCGTGATCAAAGACCCGGAGCTATTCGCCTATCTGGAGCACAATATACCTGAAGTATTAGCCAAAAATATCGGAACGCTTACCCATATCGCCGGCCGGGCAGCCCGGGTGAAAGCGGCGGTGGTTGAGCGGGATGAGCATGATTACGGCGAGCGGCAGATCCTTAATTTTGGGCACACTCTCGGCCACGCCATAGAAGCCGTCTCCAATTTCCGGGTCAAACACGGCACCGCCGTTGCCCTGGGTATGGCGGCTGCGGCTAAAGTGGCTAACCGGATTGGACTCCTCGCCGAACCTCATGTCATTCGGATTACCAGTCTCATTGCCGCCGCCGGCCTGCCCGTCACCATGCCCGTCAAACAACCTGAAGCGCTGATTGCGGCGATGCTCCATGATAAGAAAATCTCGAACGGTAAACTCAAGTTTGTCCTGCCGGACGGCATCGGCAGTACCGTGATTAGAGACGATATCGATCCCAGGATGGCCGTTGAGGCGCTCTCCGCATGAGGCCCCAAATCTGCGGCGTCATTGCCGAAGACGAGCCCCGGGCGATCGCCGCGGCCGAGCCGCTGGTTGACCTCTTCGAACTGCGGATCGATCTTGTTGGCCAAACCTGGCCGGCGGTCGCCCGCAACCTGACCAAACCCTGGATCGCCACCAACCGTCCCCGCGCCGAGGGCGGCCGCTGGAATGGCGGCGAGACCGACAGGCAGTCGGAGCTTCTAAAGGCGCTCAGCCTGGGCGCCGCCATCGTGGACGTAGAACTCGCCGCGCCGGGCCTCGACATCCTTGTCGGCGCGGTCAAGAAGAAAGCCCGGTGCCTGGTGTCCCACCATGATTTCGCTGCCACGCCGCCGCTTGAGGAACTTGAGAAGATTATCGAGCGGCAGATTGCCGCGGGAGCCGACATCTGCAAAGTCGTCACCGCGGCAGCTTCGTTGGATGATAATTTTAAATTGCTGAAATTATACGCAAAGTTTCCTGGCCGGAAAATAGTCGCTTTCGCCATGGGGCTGGCCGGGGTCTTGAGCCGGGTTCTGGCGCCGCTTGCCGGCGCGGAGTTCGCCTACGCTTCCCTGCTTGATGGCAAGGAGTCGGCCCCGGGACAGCTCTCCGCCGCCCGGTTCGACGAAATTTATCGGCTGCTGCAGATATGATTGACTCAAACACCAGGCTGATCGCCCTCCTCGGCGACCCGGTGGCTCATTCGGTATCACCGGCAATGCAGAACGCCGCTTTCGCGGCTGCCGGTTTGAACTTCGTCTACCTGGCCTTCCCGGTGCCCGCCGCGGCCGTCAGCGGCGCCGTCGCCGGGCTGCGGGGCCTGGGAATTCGCGGCGCCAACATCACCATACCCCACAAAACGGCGGTGATGCCGTTCCTCGATAGAATCGATGACCAGGCCCGCCGTATCGGCGCGGTCAATGTCATCTTAAATGACGGCGGCAGGCTGACCGGCTGCAACACCGATGCCCCGGGTTTCCTCGCTGCTCTGAAATGCAGCGGCTTTGAGCCGAGCGGCAAAAAGGCCGTGGTCATCGGAGCCGGCGGTGCCGCCCGCGCCGTCGTCTTCGCTCTGCGGGGCGCCGGTGCGTCGGTCGCAATCGTCAACCGGACGCGGGAGACCGCGGCTTCGCTGGCGGCCGATACCGGCGCCGCCGCTTTGCCGATGACCGATGCTGGTTTTTCGGAAGCCCTGGCCGGCGCCTCTCTGGTGGTCAACGCCACATCTATCGGCCTGTCGCCGGATATTGAGGCTACCCCGCTGCCGGCTAAGTTCCTGCGGCAGGGGCTTGTCGTCTTCGACATTGTCTACCGCCCGCAGCAGACGCGTCTGCTGCGGGACGCTGAAGCCGCAGGCTGCCAGACCATCGGCGGACTGGAAATGCTGGTTGAGCAGGGGGCGCTGGCTTTCGAATTGTGGGCAGGGCAACCCGCGCCGCGCGATGTCATGAGCGGGGCGGCGGCCGGGGCGCTGGCATGAAAACCAACATTGCTCTTATCGGCTTTATGGGTTCCGGCAAATCGACCGCCGGCCAGAGATTAGCCCGACGGCTGGGCCGCGAGTTCATCGAACTCGACCGGCTAATCGAGCAGCGCGCCGGGGACACGATTCCGGAAATATTCAAAGAGAGGGGAGAGTCAGGCTTCCGCGACCTGGAAGAAGCGGTCATCGAGGAGGTCAGCCGGTCGGCGAAGAATGCGGTCATCGCCCTGGGCGGCGGCGCCGTACTTCGTCCGGTCAATGTCGAACGTTTGAAAGCGTCAGCCACGCTCGTTTATATGGAAACCGAGGTCGAAGTCCTCCAGGACCGGCTCGCCCGGAGCCGCAAGCGGCCGCTCCTCGACCGCCCCGACCGCGACCGCATCATCGAGGAACTTCACGAGGCGCGGCGCTCAGTGTACGAAACAGCTGCCGACATCACCGTCCGAACCGGACGCCGCCCTTTCGCCGCCGTCATCAACGAGATTATTGAGAAATTGGTAATCGATGAAAGCCGTAATCGGTAAAGGCTGTGCCGGCGGTGCCGTCGCCGCCCCGCCGTCCAAGAGTTACACCATCCGCGCCCTGTTCGCCGCGGCCCTGGCCGAAGGCCGAAGCGTGATCAGGAATCCCCTGGCGGCCGACGATTCTGAAGCGGCGGCGGATGTCCTGACCCGTCTCGGCGCCGGCATCGAACGCGGGGCAAATACCTGGACGGTCGCCGGCGGCAACCTTGAACCGCCTCATCAGAAGCTGGACTGCCGCCAGTCTGCCGCTACCCTGCGCTTCCTGGCGCCGGTCTGCGCCGCCCTCGAAGGCGTCAGCCGCATCACCTTCGCTCCCGGTTTGGCGCGCCGGCCGATGGCACCCCTTTTCGAAGCCTTCTCACAGCTCGGCGTCGCCTCAGAGTTGGCCGGCAACTATTTCACCGTTCATGGTACTGGCGGCAGGTTTAAATCAAACGCCGTCTCGCTGCCCGGCAACGTCAGTTCCCAGTTCGTCTCCGGTCTGCTGCTGGCGGCACCGCTGGCCGAGGCAGGTCTGGAGATCAGGCTGACGTCGCCGGCCGAATCGAAGGATTATCTGTGCATGACCCTCGACTGCCTGAGGTGCTTCGGCATCGAGGTGACACCAGGCGCCGAATTGACCGGGTTCCGCGTTTCCCGGCAGCAGTACCGCCCGGCGGAATACACCGTCGAAGGCGACTGGTCCAGCGCCTCATACTTCCTTGGGCTGGGCGCCCTGGCCGGACGGGTAAACGTCTCAGGTCTGAGCGAGGCCAGCCTCCAGGCCGACCGTTTCATACTGCGCTGCCTGCGCCGCATGGGGGCGGCCATATCCACGGATTGCGAGACAATAACCGTCAGCCGGGCGCGCCTCAAAGCCATCGACGTTGACCTGAACGAGGCCATTGATCTGCTGCCCACCGTTGCCTGCCTGGCCGCCGCGGCTGAAGGGACCAGCGTCATTACCGGGCTGGGGCGTGCCCGACTCAAGGAGTCGGACCGGATCAGTGCCGTGACCGAAAATTTGAAGCGAACGGGCATCGCCGTCGTCGAAGGGACAGACTGCATGACCATCACCGGCGGCTTGCCGCATGGCGCCGTCGTCGACAGCTGCGACGATCACCGCGTCGCCATGGCCTTCGCCATGCTCGGCGCCGCTTGCGGGGATATGGTCATCCTCGGCGCCGAATGCGTCAACAAAACCTATCCCGGCTTCTGGGAGGATTTCAGGAAAGCCGGGGGAAAGGTGGATCTCCAAATAAAATAGCCAGTGCCGTACACCGGTTGGGCCTGAAATATGGCTGGAAAAACGACAAAAGTCGCTTGACAATCATTATGAACTGGTGTGCTATAATAACTGCTTGATTCTTCCCCTGCCGGAGGGCAAGTAGATAACAGGCAAAGGCAGGACTCAACGCGACCGCCGCCTGCCCGGCCTGGGTATGAGGTTGATTCCGGCGATTGAGATCCCGGCTGCGCGGCAAAAACGAGTCCCGTTGGGAAAACGAATCCCGCGTTTAGTTCATACGTAATGAACCAGAATCGTTACCGCAAATTTCTTATTATATGAAAGACGAAAAACAAATCCTGATTCACGGAAACCGGCGCCATCGACCGGCCCAGTCGTTCCAGTCGTTTTTTATGCCGGCGAAATACCCGAATGATGGTGTGGCGGCTGAAAGCTGAACGCTGGCCGCTATAGTAAAAGGGAGGAAGGGCAGCTGACGGCTGATAGCTGACTGCTATAATAGAATCGAGGCGATGATCATTGAATAACTCTCTGGGCGAAATGTTCCGCATCACTTCCTTCGGCGAAAGCCACGGCGACTGCATCGGCATCGTCGTGGACGGCTGCCCGGCCGGGCTGCCGATCGGCGTCGAGGACATCCAGCGCGAAGTGGATAAACGCAAGAGTTCCCGCGGCCGGCCGCTGGCCACCGGCCGCCGCGAGACCGACAAGGTGGAGGTTTTCTCCGGCGTCTTCAACGGCTTCACCACCGGCGCGCCCATCTGCCTGGCCATCTGGAACCGCGATATCGATTCATCCGCCTACGAGAAGATTAAAAACGTCCTCCGCCCCGGCCATGCCGACTTCACCGCGTATGAGAAATACGGCGGTTTCAACGATTGGCGCGGCTCCGGCAGGTTCTCCGGCCGCATCACCGCCGGCTTCGTCATGGCGGGAGCGGTGGCTAAAAAGCTGCTGTCCACCATCGGCATCGAGGTGACAGCCCACGCTGTCGAGATCGGCGGAATAAAGGCCGCTCCGCCCCAGGATGTCGAGTCCATTCGGGAGAGGATGGCGGGCAATGAGGTCTCCTGCGCCGACCCGGCCGCGGCGGTAAAAATGATCGAAGCCATCAAAGCTGCCAGCCGGGACGGCGATTCCCTCGGCGGTATTATCGAGGCACGGGCAGAGGGGCTGCCTGTCGGTCTGGGCGAACCGGTCTTCGACACCATTGAAGGCTGCCTGGCCAAAGCCTATTTGGCTATTCCCGCGGTCAAGGGCGTCGAATTCGGCGCCGGCTTCGCCGCGGCTCGGCTCAAGGGCTCTGAAGATAACGACGCCTTCGACGTGAAGAGCGGCAGGGTGATCACAACAACCAACAATCACGGTGGCATTCTGGGCGGCATTTCCTCCGGCATGCCGCTGGTAGCCCGCCTGGCGGTCAAACCGACGCCTTCCATCGGCAAACTCCAGCGCAGCGTTGACCTGGACAGCCTGGAACCGACGACGGTAGCCGTCGGCGGCCGCCACGACACCTGTATCGTCCCGCGGGCGGTGGCGGTGGCGGAGGCTATGACCGCGGTGGTATTGGCTGATTTCGCCCTCCGTCACGGGAAGATCGAGAGGGTTTTAAGATGAGCCTGGATGACCTGAGAAAACGCGTTGATGAACTTGACGAAAACATCATCAAACTTCTGGCTGAACGGTTGTCCACCGCCGAAGCCATCGGCCGGGAAAAGGCCGCCGGCGCCGCGCCGACCCTGGACGCCGGACGCGAGCGTCAGGTCATTGATCGGGCAATAAGCCTGGCTGCTGATGCCGGCATGACCGCAGCTGAGGCTGCCGAGATCTACGAGCGCATCATCAAGCTGGCCCGTGAGCGCCAGTCGGTGTCCGCCGCCTTTCAGGGTGAGCCAGGCGCTTATTCGGAGGCTGCCGCTCTGGCCTTTTTCGGTCCTCGGGCGGTGACCCGCTCTTGCGAGTCGCTTGAGGCAGTCTTCGCCGAAGTCGAAAGCGGCCGGGTTCAATACGGCATGATCCCCATCGAAAATTCCATCGAGGGCAGCATCTCCCGCTCCTATGACCTGATGCTGGAGCACAGCCTGATGGTTTCCGGCGAACATCACCTGAGGGTCAACCATTGCCTCATCGGCAACCCCGGCGCCACTCTTGACGGTATCCGGCGCGTCTATTCGCACCCGCAGGCGCTGGGCCAATGCGGCCACTTCCTGCGCCAGCTCAAATTCGAGCTTCAGCCTACCTACGACACCGCCGGCGCGGTCAAACTCATCAAGGAGCAGGGCGTTTGCGACGCCGCCGCGGTGGCTTCGGAACGGGCGGCGGCTATCTACGGCATGAAAATCCTGGCCCGAGACATCATGGATAACCCCCAGAACTTCACCCGCTTCTTCGCCCTGGCCAGGTGCGACGCCCCGCCATCGGGCAACGACAAGACCTCGGTCGTTTTCGCCGTGAAGCACCGGCCCGGCGCTCTGTACGAGTTCCTGCGCATTCTGGCCGAGCGAAAGATCAACCTGACCAAGATCGAGAGCCGCCCCACCCGCAAAAAGGCCTGGGAGTACAACTTCTACCTGGACTTCGATGGCCACCGGGAGGACGAGAGCTTCAAGGCCGCCCTGCCGGCGCTGGAGGATCAGACGCTGTTCATCAAGATTCTGGGATCCTACCCCAGGGCTCGGGCTGAAGGAAAATAGTCGATGGTTGATATCGGACCCAAGAACATCGCTATCGTCGGCGGCTGCGGTAAAATGGGCGCCTGGTTCGCCCGCCTGCTGAAAAGCGAAGGCCACCAGGTTACTCTTATCGGTCGCGATAAGCACAGGCTGGCCACAACCGCCGCCCAACTCGGCGTCGAGGCCGCGGACCGCGTTGACGCGGTCACCGCGGCCGATATTGTCATCATCTCGGTACCTATCGATTCATTCGATTTCGTCTGCAGCGGCCTGGCGCCTCACGTCAAGCCCATCCAGAAGGTTTTTGACCTGACTTCGGTCAAGACCGGGCCGGTGACGGCGATGCACCGCCATTTCCCGCATTCGCTCATCCTCGGCGCCCACCCCGTCTTCGGCCCCGGCGCCAAAGGGCTTGCCGGTCAGAACTTCATCCTCACCCCGACCAGCGATGCCGAAAACGAGTTGGCGCGGAAGTTATCGCATTGGTTGACCGGCCGCGGCGCCCGGGTGCGCCTCACCTCCCCGGAGGAACACGACCGGTTGATGGCCATCTCGCTCGGCCTGGCCCACTTCATCGCCATCGTCACCGCAGACGCCCTGGTCAGCCTGGACAGGCTCACCGAAATGTCCGGCGCCTCCGGCATCACCTACAAGGCGCTGCTGACCCTGGTGGAAAGTGTCCTGTCGGAAGACCCGGCGCTGTATGCTTCGCTGCAGCTCAACCTGCCGCACCTGCCGGAGATAGAAAGCCTTTTTGCCGATAAGGCCGAGTACTGGGCAAGCCTGGTCAAAGACGGCCGCCGCGATGAGTTTGCCAGGCGCATGGCCGCTTTGAAGTCGAAATTGGAAACGGCAAACCCGGACTTCGGCGTCTCTTACCAGGCACTCTATCGCCTGACCGACCGGGGCTAGATCTGGCTTCCGGTGCTTGACTTATAACAAGCGCGCCCCTGATAATTAAGTCTAATAACCGGCATTGGAGCATCATGGGCTTCCTCAAAGGCCTCGCCCTGACACTGATCGGTATACTATTATTTTTATCTATCATGCTGTTCGGCGCCGGATTGACCTTCAATTTCACCGCCTTGAGTCCTACCTTCGTTAACCGTCAGATCGATGACCTGGACGTCGCCGCCATCATCAAGGACTCTATCCTGGAGATTTCAGCCGGCAACGATGTTCCGGATGCGCTGCGGGAATTTTTGGACGGTGAACTGCCGAATTATTCGGTAGAGCTCAAGGCCGCCATCGCCGAAGCGGTCGACCGGCTTTACGATTATATTCTCGGCCGTACCGACACCCTTGACCTTAATGTTGTCATCGGCGAGACCATTCTCGACCCGGAGTTGTTTTATTCCCTGGCCGACAAGATCGACTGGCCGGATCTGGCCGAAGAACTGGTTAAGCGCAAGATCGGGACCGAACTCAATCCGACTTTAAGCTATCTTGCCGATTACGTCGACGATGCCATGCTGGAACTCGATCCCTGGTTCAAGCAAACGCTCCGCAGAGTGGTGCCGCCGGTACACGACTACCTTCTCCAACTGAGCCCAACTCTTCAGGTATCGGTGCCTCTCCTGGAACCGGCGATTGTCATGTACAATACCCTCTACGATATATATACCCGATTCCCGCCTCCGGAACTGGCCGGAGCAACCCCCGAAGAGCGTCTGGCTGAATTTAACAATTTTTTCTTCTTTGAATTGATCCCGAATCTGCCGGCGGCTATTGAGATCGACAACACTTTTTTCGAAGGGGCGCCGCAGAGCCTGACCGACGGTCTGGCGGAAATCAAAGTTGAAATTGACCGGGCTAAACAAAATCTGGTTTATTACTGGCTGGCTTTTTACAGCCTCGGGTTGTTTATCATCATACTGGTGGGGTTGGCCTTCCTGATTTACCGGAAGGCCTACAAAACCCTTCACTTTGCCGGCACCGTATTTTTCATCTTCGGACTGGTTGGCTTTGTCGGTGTAATGGTGACCAACTCGATGCTCAACCCGGGTTCGGTAATAACCTCCGGCATACCGTCAGCGGTTGAGTTTTGGCTGCCCGGAGTCATCGAGAACGCCCTTCGGCCGTTCCTCCTGTTCAGCATCGGCATGGGAGCCCTGGGATTGTCCGGCATCGTAGGCTCGGTGCTGCTGCACCCCCACTCGACTCGCCCGGTCTAAGCACCCAGGCAGGGGTTGGGATGTGTTTCGCAGTTTTTAGCGTGGCGGGAGAGGCTATTCTCTTGAAAAAACTGAACGGTCTTACGCAGCACCGATTCTATCTATTGTTATCCGATGGCAGGAGAGCAGCCTAACCGAAATAGCGACAGCTATGGTCTGGCCTTTCACCCAACAGCCCCGCGGCAGACCGAGCGGTTACAACCGGTTGAGAAAGCGCTGAATACGTTCCAGGGCTTCCTCGATTTGGGACATGGCAGTTGCGTAGCAGCAGCGAAGATAACCCTCGCCCTGCTCTCCGAAGGCTGTGCCGGGAACCACAGCTACCTTTTCCTCTTTCAAAAGCCGTTCGGCGAACTCATCGGAGGACAGGCCGGTAGACTTAACCGAGGGGAAGGCATAAAAAGCGCCGCGTGGATCGAAGCAGGATAGGCCCAGCGAGTTGAAGCCGGAGACCATGACCATACGGCGGCGGTTATAGTCGTCGACCATAGCGGTGATATCGTCCTCGCCGTTTTTTAACGCCTCGACGGCAGCGGCCTGGCCCATCGAGGAAGCGCACAGCATGGTGTACTGGTGAATCTTGGTCATCCCGGCGACGATTTCCTTGGGTCCGGCGGCGTAACCTATGCGCCAGCCGGTCATGGAATAACATTTCGACACGCCGTTGAGGACGACGGTGCGCTCCTTCATACCGGGCAGGCTTGCGAAAGACGGCACAGTGACGCCGTAGGTCAAGCGGTTATAAATCTCATCAGAGATGACGATGAGGTTATAGCGCTCGGCAAGTATGGCGATCTCCGCCAGTTTGTCGGCTGGCATGACGGCGCCGGTGGGATTGGCCGGATATCCGAGAAGAATGGCACGGGTCCGGGGCGTGATGGCACGGGCGACGTCGGTGGGGTTCAGTTCAAAGGATTGACTCTCGTAGGTGGGCACCGGGACCGGCACTCCGCCGGCCAGGGTGACGCATGACGGGTATGAAACATAGCAGGGATCGGGAAGTAAAACCTCGTCGCCGGGATCGAGAATAGCCCGGGCCGCCAGGTCAAGGGCTTCTGAGACACCGACGGTAACGACAACTTCAGACAACGGGTCGTAATCAAGATTGTGGGTACGGCTCAGATAAGAAGCGATCTCCCTCCGCAGTTCAGGCGTGCCTGAATTGGAAGTGTACATAGTCCGGCCGTGCTCCAGGGCATAGATGGCGGCCTCGCGGATGTGCCACGGAGTGGCGAAATCAGGTTCGCCAACACCCAGGGAAATGGCGCCCTCCATCCCTGCTAGAAGGTCAAAGAACTTCCGGATGCCAGAGGGCTTGATGGCTTTAACCCGCCGTGAGGTCAATGAACGGTCGGCTTTGGATTCAATAGTCATAGTATTTTTTGTTCGGTTTAGCGGGCTAAAGATTTGAGTGTCCCCGCAGAGTAGGTATTAAAGGACTACCTGCTGGCGCTGGATCTCCTCGGCGCCGGCTAGTACTTCACCATCTTCTTTATAGCGCTTGAGCATGAAATGAGTGTGGTACCCTGGACGCCTTCAATCTGGGCCAGTTTCTGGGAGACGAAATCGGCCACCTGGTGCATCGTTTTACCTGTAACCAGAACCGCCAAGTCATAGGTACCGGACATGAGATATACCGTGCGGGCTTCCGGGAAGTTATAGATATGCTTGGCTATAGCATCAAAACCGGTATCGCGCTGGGGGGTTACCTTGACCTCGATGATGGCTTCGACACGGTCATTGGAGACTTTTTCCCAATTGACGACTGTTTTGTAGCGGACGATGGTCCGGTCCAACTCAGCATCTCTGATGATTTGCTTGACCTCGTCGAGCAAGCCGCCGGTCATGCGGGCAATCTGTTCCGGAGTGGTACGCGCGTCGCTTTCGAGGATTTTAAGGACTTCGTGCTTCAGCATGGTCAACCTCTTTGTACCGTTGACGAAGTGATTAAACGCCATTATACGCATACAGGTGAAGGGTGTAAAGGCAATTCACCGGCCAAAGGGCCGCGGTCTTGGATCAGATGACTCGACCCTGCTTGTGGGCGATAGCGTCGCCTATAGCGCCTAGGAACAAGCCGATGGCGCTGCCTAAGGCTAATCCAACACCAATATTACCGAATACCAACCCCGCCACCGTGCCGATTCCAGCACCAACCACCATACCCGCCCCTAGACCGTCGCCTTCTTCAGCCAAGCGGTGCGCCCTTTTAAGATGCGTAATTATCGCATCAAGAGACCGATAATAGACCTTCCACTCGTCAATAGACCATGAATCAACAGATTCAATTTTCTCCAGCAGTGAACCGACTGCGGCGTGGTGGCCGGGGCAGTCAGTGCAAGCATTAGCCAGGCCACCCAGCCGCCGGTCAATGCGCACCACCATGTCCAAACGCAGGCGCTTCTGGTTTTTGAGGGACAGGTCGAGGCGGAGAGCCTCAACACGAGCTTCGATTGAATCCGGATTGGAGCGCTGTTCGATAGCGATACCTCGATTACGTTATTGCGGCAATATAACCAAAATAAAATTACGGGGCCGGGTTAAACGTATCAACAAAATATGCGATCTCGTCATCAATGGCATTCTCGATGCGGTCTATGGAGATCGAAACAGGATAACCGTACGCAGGATGGTATTTAACGTCAAGGCTGGCAACCTTGTCATCTAACGCCTTTTGGATGATGACAAAGAGTTTATCGATGGTATCGAAAGGCTTAAAGAAATCATTGGTTACCTCTTTCGGTTCCTTAGAGTACGCCACGCCGATGTTGACGCCGTTCGCCACTTTCACAACCACCGGGGAAACGATATCCGGCGGGCAGAAGCAAGCGACGCGCAAATGATATTCGTAATCAGTGATGCCGGTGGCGCCCCACTTCGCCTTGGCACCGTTAAGGTCCCGCTGGAGCGGCTCAATAACCAGGTCACAGCCGGGAAATAGACTCCCCGCTATCGCCACCAGGAGAAGGACGATCAGTACGGTGCTGGCTTTGTCCCTCATACCATATACAACCTCATGTAAGGTGAAAAGTTAGCGCACAGGACTTGAAACCCGCCGGCGGAGTGTTAAAATACATCTATCGGAGCATCGGGAGGGGCTGTTATGTCTGAAGACACTTCCGAGAGGGAAATCTATGAGCAAGCAAGGAAGCGGGTCGAAGAGAAAAAGGGCTTTTTCGTCCATCTGCTGACCTACATCGTCGTAAATTCTGCCCTGGTGATCATCTGGTTGATGACCGATCCTGGCGGCTATCCCTGGTTTATCTGGCCGTTGTTCGGCTGGGGCATCGGCCTGGTCTTCCATTTCTTGGGCGTCTGGGTTTTCGACCGCAAAACCGATTGGGAACGGAGAGAAATCGAAAAGGAAGCAGCCCGGCTGCGGAAAGAATCCAGACCCCAAAATTGACTTACAACCCCAATCATGTCGAGCCAAATTAATTACACGAAATGCTCGAACCGGTCTTTTGAAGCCTTACAGATGGGACAGACCTCCGGCGGCTCTTCTCGCCCGCAGAGATAGCCGCAAACTTTACAGCGCCATACCGGTTGAGAAAGCTTGATGACCGCTCCGACGGCTGGCGTTTTCGCCTTTTTATCGGCCACTTTTCCCCTCCTTTCAGGCACCGGCCCAAGCTTCCGCTTGCCCTGGAGCACCTCGGCGGAGACATACAGGGCACAGAAACACGCGCCGTGTTCGCTCAAATCAGGATCCCGATAGTCACAAGGACAGATTATATCCAGGTCTTTGGTGCGTTCCCCCGCGGCCAGCCGGCAAGGGCAGGCCTGATAACCGTAACGGGCGGTGTTGGTTAATAAGCCTTCGACCAGCGAACGGGTGAATTCAGCGTCAGGGTTCAGGTTATAACCGCCTTGCCGCGCATCCGCGTCAAGCTCCTCATACAGCCGATCAACCGCTCCGGTGTCTGGCATCGTTGTCATTTCAACGCCTCTTTGATCTCCGCCTCCCGGAAGCCGACAATGGTCTTGTCATTATCGAAAACAAGGGTCGGGAAAGACTTGGACGGATTCCATTTGCTCAATTCTCGAACAGCCGCATCCCGTTCTGCGCCGGTCAACAGATCAACGTATTCATATGTATAGGCAACCCCCAAATCGTCTAATAGTTTCTTGGCCTTACCGCACCAGACGCAGGTGGACAGGGCAAATAACAGGATATCGCCCTTGTTCTTGCCGGGAACTTTGACACGAGCCATGTTTTTCTCCTTCAAAGGCTTTATGAACAATCATCTGGACTACGTTCCAATTGTCCCTTAAGGGGGGTGTTGTGTCAAAAAACTTCGATGTTCGTCCCGGCAACGCTGGTTGACAGCCCGCCGTGTCTGAACTTATAGTAATTACAATCGAATAATTCATCGCGCGACTGGCGGAAGTGGAGTGCACCACACGGAGCGCGATGTTAGTGACTGCCGACCGCCTGGGCTATTTGGCTCAGGCGGTTTTTGTTTTAGGATAAAAGGAGAGGTAAAGAGATATGTTTTCCCGCGAATGGTTCGTTTACGTCTTCGGGCGCTGGATCCTGCTGTCCGGCATCGCCGGGGCTATCATGCAGGTCATCATCGCCGATAAATTCGGCGTACCCACATTCCCGGCCTTCCTGCTGAACCAGCTTATTTTAGCCTCAGTCTTCTGGTATGTGGATAAATACATTTTCCAGCGCCATTTCGGCGCCGTCAAAGAGGTCTTCAAATTCCCCCGCGTCCGCGGCCAGTTCACCCCGGAGCACCAGTTCAACAAGATCGCCGAGGAATACGCCGAGTTCGCCGCAGCCTACAAGAAAAACCCCGCCGACCATGGCAAATGGCTGCACGAGTTTCTTGATCTGTCGCACGCCGTGGAAATGACCGAGCGGGTGCTGAAGGAGAACGGCGCCGATGTCAACGCGGAGTTTTATAAGATTGTGCAGCAGAATAAGGCCAAAGGATTGTATGAGAGAGAGGGATCCTGACCAAAAAAGAGCTTCCGTTCCACATGCTCATCGCGACGGTCTTTTAGGGCTTGCCTAGAGCTGTGGCTGCCGCAGATGCCAGTCGGTGACCTGCTGGAACGCGTGGCCGAGCTTTAATATCGTCTTCTCGGCGAAGGGCTTACCGATGATCTGCAGCCCGATTGGCAGATTGTTGTGGAAGCCGCCTTGGATGGAGATGCCCGGAAGCCCGGCGATGTTGACCGGAATGGTGCAGATGTCGGACAGGTACATCGAGAACGGGTCGGCGGCTTTCTCGCCGATCTTGAACGGAACCGTCGGTGCGGTCGGCGTGATCAGGGCATCGTACCTCTCGAAAGCAGCATCGAACTCACGGCGGATGACGGTGCGCACCTTCTGCGCCTTGACGTACCAGGCGTCGTAATAGCCGGCGGACAGGGCGTAGGTGCCCAGCATAATGCGCCGCTTGACCTCCGGCCCGAAGCCCATAGCCCGGGTCTTTTCCATGGCCTGCCACATGCTGTCGGTCTCTTTATAGGAGAAGCCGTATTTGACGCCGTCGTAGCGGGCCAGATTGGCCGAGGCTTCCGACGGGGCGATGATGTAATAAACGGCCAGGGCGGCGTCGGTGGTCGGCAGGGAACACTCCTCGATGCTGCAGCCCAGATCCTCATAGACCTTGAGTGCGGCGTCGACGGCGGCCTTCACCTCCGGGGTGACCCCTTGGGCCAGGTACTCCTTAGGTACCCCGATCCTCATGCCCTTTACGCTGCCGCCAAGACAGCCGTGGTAGTCGGTCTCGGGCTGCGGCACCGAGGTGGAATCGCGCGGGTCGTACCCGGCGATGGCGTTCAGCATGAGGGCGGTGTCGGCGACGTCTTTGGTGAACGGACCGATCTGGTCCAGCGATGAAGCGAAGGCAATAAGCCCATAGCGCGACACTAACCCGTAGGTCGGCTTCAGGCCGACCACAGAGCAGAAAGCCGCCGGCTGGCGGATGCTGCCGCCAGTGTCGGAGCCCAGGGCGGCCGTGGCCAGGCCGGCGGCCACCGCCGCCGCCGAGCCGCCGCTGGAGCCGCCAGGGACCCGCGATGTGTCCCACGGATTCCTAGTCGTAAAATAAGCTGAGTTTTCCGTCGATGAGCCCATGGCAAACTCGTCCATGTTGGATTTGCCTATGATGACGGCGCCGCAGGCGTGCAGGCGCTCTACGACGGCAGCGTCATAGGGCGGAATGAAATTCTGAAGCATCTTTGACGAACAGGTAGTGCGGATGCCTTTGGTGCACAGGACATCCTTCAGAATGATGGGTATACCGGTCAAAGGATGACCCTCGCCGCGGGCAAGGATCGCGTCGGCTTTCTTGGCCTGATTGAGGGCGACACCTCCGGTGACGGTCATGAGCGCCTGAATTTTTGAATCGACGGCTTCGATACGATCAAGGTAGGCGCGGGTTAGCTCGATTGAGGACAGCTCTTTAGCCCTGAAAAGTCTCCCTGCCTCGGCTATGGTGAATGCACAAACGTCGATGGTCATGGTTTATTCGAGTACAGCTCGGATACGGAAGAAGTCGCCCTCTCGCTCCGGGGCATTCGATAGCACGGCGTCAATCGGCAGCGATGAAATAGGTTCGTCGTAGCCTAGAATGTTGCACTGGGCTACAGTGTGGGCGGTAGGCGGCACGCCGTCGGTGTCCACCTGTGACAATACGGCAAAATGGCCGAGGATGTCCGAGAGTTGGCTTTGCAGTCGATCTACTTCAGCATCATCGATACCGAGCCGAGCCAGCCGGGCTATGTGAAGGACTTCTTCACGCGTCAATTCCATAATTGGAGGATTATAGCATTGCAGGCTACGAGTTGCATCCTCCGACTATTTATGAGCAAATAAGGTGGTGAAAGATATCGAGCGGTTCATCGCTGGTTTCAGGGCTTTCCGCGAAGACTATTTCGGCGCTGGAGGCTCCCGTTTCGACGCCCTGAAGAACAGCCAGCGCCCCCGGACGATGATCATCGGCTGCTCCGATTCCAGAGTCGACCCGGCTATGCTCACCGGCGCCGGACCCGGCGATATTTTCATCGTGCGCAACGTGGCGAACCTGGTACCGCCCTGCGAAGACGGCGGCGGACACCACGGCGTCAGCGCTGCCCTTGAATTCGCCGTTTGCCAGCTTGAGGTTGAACATATCGTGGTACTGGGACATTCCGGATGCGGCGGGATAAACGCCCTGATGGCCGGCGCTCGCGGTGAAAATTACATGGGCTTTCTGACCAAATGGATGGATATTGCGTCGGCGGCTCGGGACCTGGTGCTGTCAGATCTGCCCGGCAAAAGCCCTGAATTACAGCGGCGGGCGGTGGAGATGGCTTCGATATTGCTGTCCCTGGAAAACCTGCATACCTTCCCTTTCATCACCGCCAAAATGGCTGTCGGCAGGCTGTCGCTCCATGGCTGGTACTTCGACCTCCACGCTGGGGAACTGCTCGAATACCACGCCCCGAGCAGTGTTTTCGAGAGGATAGACCAACGGTAGTCAAACAACCGCTCCGCAGCTATTGTCTCAGGAATTCCGAGCAGCTGCGTCGTCCCCTTAAGATGCTATTTGATCAGTTTTTGCTTAAGCGCCATCGACACCGCTTCGGTTCGTGATGTGACACCGAGCTTGGAGAGAATGTTGGATACGTGGAACTTGGCGGTTGAGGCGGAGACGCCAAGTTGATCGGCGATTTCCGAGTTAGGCAGGCCATCCACCATCAGCGTCAGGATCTCCTTCTCCCGTTCCGTGAGGTCATAATCCCGGGCTGAAGGATGCCGCATTTCTTCAATCAATACCTGGGTGGCTTCTGATGACAACTTGGACTGGCCGGCCATGGCGCCGCGGATCGCGGCTACCAGTTCAGCTGCCGAGACTGTCTTAAGCAGGTAACTCATAGCGCCGGCCTTGAGCGCCCCGTCCACCTGTTCCCGTTCCTTGAACGAGGTCAGGATAATCACTCTGGCCGCGGGGCAGCGCTCGTGGATCAGTTTGGTTGCCGCAACGCCGTCCATCACCGGCATCAGCAAATCCATCAGCACAACGTCCGGTTTCAACCTTTCGCACTGACGGACGCCTTCCGACCCGTCGGCAGCTTCGCCGACTAGCTCAAGGTCGTCCTCAGCGGCTAACATGGCGCTCAACCCGCTGCGCACCACGCTATGGTCATCAACCAGCAGAACCCGGATCGGTTTAGTCTCCGCCATGAATTTCCTCCCCGGCCGGCAGGCGCCATTTTAAATTCACCACGGTGCCGCGGCCAATTTCACTCTTTACTTCAAGATCAGCCCCGATATCGCGGGCGCGGTCTCGCATGATGCCCAGGCCAAGGCTTTCAGGCCTGGTTGCTGAACGATCAAATCCCAAACCGTCGTCACCGACGCTGAGTACGGCGGAGCCGCCTTCGCAGCGCATCTGTATTATAATATGATTAGCTTGAGCGTGCTTGGCGATATTGTTGAGCGCTTCCTGGGCGACGCGGTAAAAAGCCACCTTAACCTCCGGAGTCATCTGACACTCTTCGGACACTTGAAGATCCACCGGAGTGGGTTGGCGGGTGTTGAACGATTCCACCAGTTGGCGCAGCAGGTAGCTCATATCAGCGTCCGCCAGCACCTGCGGCCGCAGTTCGAAGAGCAGGGTGCGCATCTCAGCCAGGGCGCCCCGGGTCAGGCGCTGGATCTCATCTAGCCGCCGGCGTCCTTCTTCCGGATTCTTAGCCCACAGCTTGGGTAGGACTTCCGCGATAATACAGGTAGAAAAAAGCGTTTGGCTGACCGCGTCGTGCAGGTCTCTCGCCAGGCGGTTGCGCTCTTCAGCCGCAGCGTGTTCCAGCTTGCCTTCGGTAGCCTGGAGGCGCTCTATCATTCGGTCGAAGGAGCGGGATAATTGCCCAAGCTCGTCCGTTCGGTCCGAAGCTGAGATGCGAGCCAATTTGCCCGTAGCGGCGATGCTGTTGGTAGCCTCGGTCAGCTTGACAATGGGGCTGGTCAGATTGGACACCGCCCGGAAAATGGCGGCGGTGCCGATGACGCCCATGGCTACCCAGAGAGCGACGATAGTAGCTGCCATGCGGTCAATCGGCGCATGCGCATCCGCCTCAGATTGCTGGACAATAACGCCCCAGCCGGTCAAGCCGCCGACCGGGCTGAAGGCCGAAAGCACAACCTGTCCGCTTTCAGCTTCGGTATATTCTACGAAACCCTCATTGCCGGCGATCAAGACCGATATTTCCTCCGGCAGCGGACGGCCTATCATGGCTGGTTCCCGGTGAGCGATGATCTCGCCGCTCCTCGATACCAGATACACGAAACCGGTTTGGCCGAACGTTATCTGCTGGATACCCCCCCAGATGCCCTGAAGATCAATTTCCAGCACTACCGTCCCTAACGCCGGGTTGAGCGGTAAACCCAGATGCATTACCGGGATATTTTCAATCGGGCTGAAGGCCACCTCAGACAGGAAGGTGCCCTGTGTCCGGGATGATCGGTAGGCATCCAGGACTGAGTCGTTGACCGGCACTGCCGGTCGCGCCAGGATTTCGGCGCTGGTCAGCCTGAATAGATTGTCTACGCTATCGTTGATATAAAATCGCAAAACGCCCTGGGAGTCATAAAAATAGATGCTTCGGTATCGTTGGGGCGCCGACAACCGGAGCGACACCGCGGCGCCGACTTGTCCGGATAGATCCGGATTAAGCAGTTCCAGGTGCCGGGTAAAGTTTCGGGCGTCGGCCAGGATCTCCGCCACCTGGGCGTTCAAGTCACGGCCAATGATCGAGGCAATCTGAGTGTTGCGCTGGCTGGTCTCCTGAAGCATATAACTCTGACCGAAACCAAGAAAAGCCAGGCTGACTACGCTCACCGCCACAATCCAGAAGATTACGCTGGAAGTGACCAGTTGCCGCTTGAGGCTGAACTTGACCCAGCCGTTCTTGGGCAGTAACGAAGTTTTTTCTTCCAAAGTCATTCGGTCAGTATCGTTAACAGGCCGCCGGTGATCTGCTGCTTCAACTCGTCGAGGCGCGCCAGCATCTGGGGTGTAACCAGATCGGTATCGAATGGGCCAAGGGAAAAGCCATTCTCTTTCAGACCAAGCGACCGGGTGCCGGGAGTGAATTTTTCATTCTTGACTTCCTCAACGAGCAGCAGCACCGCCGTATCCACCCGTTTTGGGCGGTTGCCGACGACATTGCCCGGAGCCAGATAGCGCTGGTCGCCGCTGGTGCCAGTTGTCAGCTTACCGGTCTGCTGGGCAGCCTGGATGATCCCCAAGCCGGTGCGTGAGGCGGCATTGTGGATTATATCCACACCCTCGCTATAGCGTTTTAGCGCCAGAGCCAGGCCGACCTGCGGATCGGCGAAAGTGCCGGCAAAGTCGGTTATCACTGTGACTGAAGGGTCCTGATGGGCAGCCCCTTGAGTAAAACCTGACATGATGCGGCGAATGGCTGGGATATCTGTGCCGCCAATGACACAGATTTTTTTGGTTTGGGTGAGCATCGCCGCTAAAGCTCCCATTAAAAAGTCGGCTTCCTGCTCCCGGTAGACGATTGAAGACACATTCGGCGCGGTCAGTTCAAAATCAATTCCGGCGAATTTGACGCTTGGGAATTCCGCTGCCACAATCTTCAAAGACTCCAGGTTTTCAAACGCCACGGCAATGATAAGATCATATCCGCTGCGGGCAAAAAGGCGCAGGGCGTCAATATTTGCTTCTTTGCTGCCGGAGGCGATGGTTTCAAACCGGATGTTGTATTTCGTTTGGGCTTCGAGCAGCCCGGCATAGGCAGAGTCGTTAAAAGACCGATCACCCAGACCGCCGCTGCCCAGCAACAGACCGACATTAAGCACTCTGGTCTGCTGCTCAACAGGAGCACACGAGGCTGACGGCAGGATTAAAACAAAGGCGATCAAAATAAAGGATAATCGCCGCAACGACGAAATCATTTCAACACTTTCACCTGACAATGCAATATCCTACCTAGCGGGTCAATTGTTGTCAATCGTTATTTTTTAATGCGTTGAATTATTATTTAAGTTGTTCCACTGCTAAGCTAATTGAGTTCAGTAGAACAAGCACATTGAAGATTCGGTAGCTGTCAACTCGTTTCCTGGTCAAGTCCTATATGTTCAATTATGGCTAATAATATTAACTATCGTAAGATAGAATATGCATTCATCCCGATCTTGTCGACGGTATTATTGCCACTTTCACGTTCGTTTAATCAATACGAAAAATATTTCTTTAAAACCTCTTGTATTTTATTCATTACCAGATATAAACTGGACTCATGGACGTATTAGAATTGGTACGCAAAGCAGTTGACCTGAAAGCATCGGATTTACAATTGGTGATTGACAGCCCGCCGCTCCTTAGAATCGACGGCGAACTCCAGGCGGTTGAAGGGTTCGGGGATCTGACGCCGCACGATATTGATGTCGCTCTGGTTCAGCTTACCGATGAAGATCAGCGTCAGGTTTTCCTGAACACCAAAGAACTGGATTTCGCATATTCGATGCAAGACCTGGGCCGGCTGCGGTGTAACGTGGCCAGGCAGATGAACGGTTTGAGCTTGGCTATCCGGCTTCTGCCGCCGAAAGTACCGACTATCGACGAACTTGAGCTGCCTCAGATTCTGAAGGAACTGGTGCAGCAACCCCGTGGTTTGCTGCTGGTCACCGGCCCGACCGGCTCCGGTAAGAGCACCACTCTGGCGGCGATGATCCACCACCTGAACCAGACCGGTGGTCACCATATCATCACCATCGAAGATCCGATCGAATATGTTCACCGCCGGATCAAATGCGCTATCACCCAGCGCCAGCTTGGAGACGACACCACCTCTTACCCTTCAGCGTTGCGCCACATCCTGAGACAGAACCCGGACGTCATCATGCTGGGCGAAATCCGCGACCCGGAAACAGCCGCCGCCGCGTTAGCCGTGGCTGAAACCGGGCACCTGGTGCTCTCCACCAGCCACGCACCTTCAGCGCCCCAAGCGGTTGAACGCATCATAGATCTGTTCCCGCCGCAAGAGCGGCATCTCGCAGAGACCCGACTTGCCTCGCTATTGGTTGCGGTGGTTTGCCAGACGCTGGTACCCCGTGCCGACAGTTCCGGACGCATCGCCGCGGTTGAGTTGATGATTGCCACGCCGGCCGCACGCGCCCTAATCCGGGATGGTAAGGTTTATCAGCTGCACAATGTCATCACCACCAGTCGGGAGAACGGTATGGTGACGATGGACGAAGCACTGGCTGAACTTTATAAAAACGGCAAAATAAGCCTGAAGGCGCTTTTTGCCCACTGCAACGATTCCAACGAGGTGAAGAAGTACCTTGGCACGACGCTACATCCTTTTGAAGAGACCGTAAAGAAGCAGCCTGCCAAAAAAGGCGTAGCGGCGCCGAAAGAATCCTGACGCCGAATTTAGGTTTGTTCCAGCGAAACGATAAAGGCTTGCAGCGAGGCCACGTCTGCCGCTTCGCCGACAAAATGACCAGCTTCATCAACCTTTAGATTCCAGCACCTTGCCAGCCCATCACGGCAGTCTTTTTTATCCGCGTCGGCGTTCCATTCGACACATGAAGCCGGCTTGAACTTCTGGATGCGGCAAAAGAAGATTCTCCCGCCGGGTTGAGGTTCCAAAAACACACAGTGGCCGCCGCTGTGGCGCAAGAGCACCGTTTTAACGTCTGGCCAAGCATTGTCAAGATAGCCCGACTCGAAGGTGTCCCATTCAATCCTCAGCTTTTCGGCGATACGGTGAGCCTCTCCGATTGTCATCTGCACCTGGTATTTGGAACAACAGACGCCGCAGCAGAAACACCGGAAAGCTGGTTCGGTTTCGGCTTCATTTTGTACCTGAAGTGCCAAATTATCACCTCATAAAGCGAAAGCCCAAGGCGTGAGTCACGGCCTCAGGCTCAGAAATGTTTTATGTCTGTTGCACGAATTATAGCCGAATCAGCTGTAGATGTCACCTGCGTTTGCCGTCGCGGTTTGCGGCGGGTATACTTAAGTTAACGCAGGCGTTGACTGAAAGCGAGGGCTTCCATGCCCCAGATCAAGCAGGTGGTGATACCGCTGGACGGATCGGCCGAGGCCGAAATCACCCTGCCGTATGGCCTAGCCCTGGCGCAGCACTTCCAGGCCGCCCTGGAACTCGTCTCTGTGGACGAAAGCGGAGGCGCCGACACAACCAACCTGTTCCGCAGCTACCATCAGCACCTCGACGAACGACTCAAGTCTAAATACCCGGGTGCGCCAGCCTGGCAGACTTACCTCCGCAGCGGCAAGGCACCCGATGAGATCAACAAATTCATCGCCGAAAAAAATGCCGACCTGGTCATCCTATCCGCCCATGGCTCCTCCGGTCGCGGTGCGGTGCTTTTGGGCAAAACGGCGGCTAAGATATTGTCCGGTATCATCAAACCCGCGATTCTTGTTCAGACCCCGCCGCCGGAGGGCTCGCCATTGTTCAGCAAGATCCTGGTACCGCTGGACGGTTCCGGCATCGGCCAGGCCGCGCTAGACCTGGTTGCTGAACTGGCCCCGGCTTTCGGCGCCGAGGTGGTACTAATCCAGGTAGTTGAGCCAGTGCGCTATATGCCCAGCGTCGACGGCTTGGGCGCC
Source organism: Dehalogenimonas alkenigignens (assembly GCF_001466665.1). NCBI lineage: Bacteria > Bacillati > Chloroflexota > Dehalococcoidia > Dehalococcoidales > Dehalococcoidaceae > Dehalogenimonas > Dehalogenimonas alkenigignens. The sequence goes on from NZ_KQ758903.1 coordinate 325,489, forward strand.
TATACGTTGCCCATTGACGACGCCGAGATCGAAAAAGAGGCGAGTATCTTCCTGGCTCGGCGTGCCGAAGTACTGCAGCAGAAGGGTATCAAGGTGTCAACAGTGGTCAAGACCGGCTCAGCCGCGGACCTCATCCTGAAATATGCATCGGAAAACAAGGTCGATCTGATCGCTATGTCCACCCACGGCCTGTCCGGCATTACTCGCTGGGTCTTCGGTTCCGTCACTGAGAAGATCATGCAGTATGGGACACTGCCGGTTCTCGTCGTCCACCCGCCCGGAGGTTGAACCCGGCTGTCTTGGTTATTTCAGGCCGAGACTGTAATAATGCTTCTCCGTCCAGTTATCGCACCGGAAGTCTTTAAAGCCCGCCCGACGGAACATGGCTTCGATTTTTTCGGCTGATATTCTTATCTTCTGCGGCGGGCCGGGGCTGTCGAATTCCGCCCGCCACTCCATCGCCAGCAGCCTGCCGCCCGACTTTAATAACCGGTAAGCCTCATCGAGTGCCTTCTGCGGCTCTTTGGTCTCGTGCAGGATAAATGCCGCCAGACAGAATTCGGCGATACCGTCATCCAGGCCGGTTTTGGTGAAGTCTGATTTGACCGGCAGGACATTTTTTGGCGGCTTGCGGGATTTCAGGATATCGAGCATGGCGTCAGAGTCATCGACGGCGTAGACATAGCCCACCGTTCCGACGATCTCCGCCATAGGTAAGGCAAACGTCCCTGTACCGCAGCCCAGGTCGACGCAGACCGTCCCGGCTTTCACCCCGCCGGCCTTGCGGAGAAGTTCAGGAATCCTCAGCTCGGCGATGCGGCCTGGGTTGTCCAGGCGGGCGGCATTGCCGGTCTCGAAATGATTATTGGTCATCTGTTAGATTTCTTTTCCCCGGCCCGCCGCTCAACGCTTTGCCTGTATATCAAAGCGATTGACTTGCCGTGATGGGTCATCTTGGAGCGCTTGGCTGTCCGCCGCATTTCACGACGCTCCTGGCGGGTGCCGCAATCTATTTCTTCGTTATTTGCCACGGGGTCTGGCCTCGGGCTCGATCAATTCCCGCTTCAGCTCCACAATGCGATCACGTAGAAGGGCAGCGCGCTCAAAGTCCATCAGCTTGGCGGAACGCTTCATCTGTGTCTCCAGCTCCCGGACGAGGCGCGCCATGTCTTCCTTCGTCAGCGGCGTAACCCTGTAGGCCGCGGCCTGTGAATCGGCCACCACTGCCTCAGCGGTGCGGATGCGCTCGGTGATGTCTTTGATGGCTTTCCGAATGCCCTGCGGTGTGATTCCATGCTCGGCGTTGTAGGCCTCCTGGACAGCCCGCCGCCGCTTGATCTCGGTGATAGCGCGGTCCATGGAACCGGTGACCGTGTCGGCGTACATGATGACTTTGCCGTCCACATGACGGGCGGCGCGGCCCATGGTCTGGATGAGCGCCCACTCCGAACGCAGGAAGCCTTCCTTGTCGGCGTCAAGGATGGCGACCAGTGAGACTTCCGGCAGGTCGAGGCCTTCGCGCAACAGGTTGATGCCGACGACAACATCGTAGACACCGAGCCGAAGGTCGCGCAGTATCTCTACCCTTTCAAAAGTCTCCACCTCGGAGTGGAGATACTGGGTCTTGACGCCGGATTCGCTGAGGTATTCTGACAGTTTCTCAGCAAGTTTCTTGGTGAGGGTCGTCACCAGGCAGCGCTCGCCCTTTTCGACGCGGAGTTTTATCTGGTGAATCAGGTCGTCAACCTGACCTTCAGTGGGTTTGACTTCTATCACCGGCTCTAACAAACCAGTCGGTCGGACAAGCTGCTCGACAGTGTTCTGGGAATGCTCTTTTTCATAAAGCCCCGGGGTCGCCGAAACGTATATTACCTGGGAAAAACGCTGCCGGAATTCCGAGAAGTTCAGAGGGCGGTTGTCCAGGGCTGAGGGCAGGCGGAAGCCATAGTCCACCAGGATTTCCTTACGTGCCCGGTCGCCGTTATACATGCCGCGTATTTGCGGCAGCGACATGTGTGACTCATCAACGAAGAGAATGTAGTCCTTAGGGAAATAATCAAGCAGCGTCCACGGCGAGGAGCCCGCCGGCCGCCCCGCCAGGTGGCGGGCATAGTTCTCAACGCCGTTGCAGTACCCGGCCTGTTCAAGCATCTCCAGGTCGTAGTTGGTGCGCTGTTCCAGCCGCGCAGCTTCAAGCAGCTTGCCTTGCTTCTTGAGTTCGCCGACTCGTTGAACCAACTCCTCTCGAATAGCCTGAATTGCCTTGACGAGCTTCTCCGGCGAGGTAACGAAGTGCTTGGCCGGGTAGATGTCCACTAATTTGAGTTCTTCCAGGTACTCTCCGGTCAGCGGATCAATGCGGAGCATGCGCTCGATCTCATCGCCGAAGAACTCCACCCGGATGGCGGTTTCCTCGTAGGCCGGCTGTAATTCCAGGGTATCGCCGCGCAGGCGGAATTTCCCTCGGGAGAAATCAAGGTCATTGCGCTCGTACTGCATGTCTACCAGGCGGTGTAAAATGTCGCTCCGATTGTACCTCGCCCCCTTCTCAAGATTCAGGATGAACTTCATGTACTCTTCCGGCTCGCCCAGGCCGTAGATGCAGGACACCGAGGCGACGATAATGACATCCCGCCGGGATAGCAGCGAACGGGTGGCGGCGTGCCGCAGCTTGTCGATCTCGTCGTTGATGTCGGCGTCCTTTTCGATGTACATATCCTTGGAGGGGACATAAGCCTCGGGCTGGTAATAGTCGTAGTAGCTGACGAAATACTCCACGGCGTTATTGGGGAAAAACTCCCGGAATTCGGCGTAGAGCTGGGCAGCCAGGGTCTTGTTATGAGAGATGATCAGCGCCGGCCGGCCGCAGCGGGCGATAATGTTGGCCATGGTGAAGGTCTTGCCCGAACCGGTGACGCCGAGCAGTGTCTGGTCCTTGAGGCCGTCAGCCAAACCCTGGGTCAAGCCGGACACCGCCTGTGGTTGGTCGCCCATCAGTCCAAAATCGGAAACGAGGTTGAATTCAGTCATATTTGAATTATAGGGCATCGGCTATAAAAGACAAGACCCCCTCGTTTACGGTATTATATTTATGTAATGACACCGAAAAACCTGGCCGTCCTGGGTTCGACCGGCAGCATCGGACAGCAGGCACTGGACGTAGCCCGCCGGCATCCATCAAAGGTTTCGGTCGTTGGTTTGGCTGCCGGCGAAAATTTCACCCTGGCGCAAAAGCAGGCCGACGAATTCCAGCCCCGTTTCATATCCTGCGCCGCCAAGCAGCTAACTTGCGGCAACTCAGTGTGCTTGCCGCTGGAGACCATGGCGACGCATCCCGATGTCGATATCGTCATCGTCGCTCTGCCTGGGGGCGCCGGACTGGGTCCGGCCCTCGCAGCGGCGCGGGCGGGCAAGATAATCGCTCTGGCCAATAAGGAATGCCTCGTCGCTGCCGGCGAGATATTGCTCGCTGAAGCCCGAAAGCACGGCGCCCAGGTCCGCCCGGTTGACTCGGAACATTCGGCCATCTGGCAATGCCTCACCGGCGAACCCAGCCAACCGGAAAAGCTCCTTTTGACAGCCTCCGGAGGGCCGTTCCGCGAATACCCGGCCGAAAGAATAGCGGCGGTGACACCGGAGCAGGCGCTGGCCCACCCTTCGTGGAAGATGGGCAAAAAGGTGACTATCGACTCAGCGACGCTGATGAACAAAGGCCTCGAGGTCATCGAGGCGCACCGGCTCTACGGCTTGCCTTACGAGCGCATCGAAGTGGTCATCCACCCGCAGTCAATCATCCACTCGATGGTCGAGTTCGCCGACGGCGCGATTAAAGCTCAGCTTTCACCGCCGGATATGCGGCTTCCGATACAATATGCTCTTTCCTACCCTGAGCGCTGGGACAATGCCGACCTGCCAAGGGCGGACTGGGCAAAAATCTCCCGCCTTGATTTTTCAGAGCCGGACTTCAGCAAATTCCCTTGCTTGAGACTGGCAATTGAGGCTGGTAAGCGGGAGAGCACTTTTCCTGCGGTGCTGTCTGCTGCGGACGAGGCGGCAGTTAACCTCTTCCTCGCGCGCAGAATTGCCTTTACCGACATCGCCCTGCTGGTAGCCGGAGCGCTCGATGGGCATAACCCAGAGGGCGAACCTTCGTTAGAAAACATAGCCGCGGCCGAAGTGTGGGCGCGGCAGAAAGTCTTAGAGCTGGCAAGGAGTCTTTAGTTGTTCACCATAATCGTCTTTTTACTCGTTCTAGCGGTAGTGGTGCTGTCTCACGAAGCCGGCCATTTCTTCACGGCCAAAGCCTTCGGGGTAAAGGTCAATGAATTCGGTATCGGCTACCCGCCGCGGTTATTCGCTGTCAAGAAGGGCGAAACCGAGTATTCGGTCAACCTGCTGCCGCTGGGCGGCTTCGTCAAGCTGTCCGGCGAGGAAGACCCGACGGCACCGGGCTCGCTGGCCTCAAAAAGTCACGCCAAACGTATCACCGTGCTGGCCTCCGGCGCGGCCGTAAACGCTCTGCTGCCTATAATTTTTTTCACCGCCGCAATGATCCTGCCACACGACGTAGCTTCGGGGCGGATCGAGGTGGTCGAGGTATCGCCCGACTCGCCGGCCTCAACGGCTGGCATCGTTCCCGGCGATGTCATCACCAGGCTGGATGGTCGTGACCTTATCAACAACAATGAGCTGGGCAGAGTTATTATCCTGAATCTGGGTGAAGCGATCCCCATGGAAATAGTTAAGGCAGATGGTACAACGCAGACGGTGTCCGTGACGCCTCGATGGAACCCGCCCGAGGGACAGGGCGCGGTAGGCATACGCACCCGGACTGCCGATGTGGTCATCGAAGAAACAACTGTGCCCTTTTTCCGGGCAATCGACCAGGGGTTGCGTGAAGCCGGCGAGACCATGGTGCTTTTTAAGAACTCTATTTTGATGATGGTTTTCGGCGCCGACGCCCAGATCGCCGGCCCGGTCGGCATTGCCCAGATGACCGGCGAGGTAGCTCGAGCCGGAATTTCCCCGCTGTTGGAGTTCACCGCTTTCCTGTCGCTCAACCTGGCCATCCTGAATCTGCTGCCGATACCGGCGCTGGATGGCGGCCGTATCGCCTTCGTCGTTGTTGAGTGGGCGCGAAGAGGCAAGCGCATCGACCCGCAGACCGAGGGCAAGATCCACTTCATCGGCTTCGTTATCCTCATCGGCCTGATCATCATGGTAACGTTTCAGGATATCCTCAGAATTGTCGGCGGATAAATCCGAAATACGAAGTATAATCCCATGACTGAATACCAGAGTATTACCAGGCGGCGGAAAAGCAAAGTCATTAACATCGGCGGCGTTATTGTCGGCGGCGAAGCGCCTGTGTCTGTTCAGTCGATGACCAAGACCGACACACGCAAAGTTTCGGAGACTGTTGCCCAGATCAAAGAGTTAGCCGCGGCCGGCTGTGAGATCATCCGCTGCGGCGTGCCGGACATGGAGGCTGCCGAGGCACTGCGGCAAATCAAGAGTCAGAGCCCGATTCCAGTCATCGCCGACATCCACTTCGATTACCGGTTGGCTCTGACAGCCATCGCCTCGGGCGTTGATGGTTTGCGGATCAACCCGGGCAACATCGGCGATGCGGAACGGGTGAAGCAGGTGGTGGTCGCGGCGAAAGAAAGACAGGTACCGATCCGCATCGGAGTCAATGGCGGGAGCCTGCCGCCGGACTTCGAGCCGATGAAACCTCTGCACCAGAGGATGGTTGACTCGGCGATGGAGCAAGTGAGGCTCCTTGAGAGCCTGAACTTCGACCTGATCAAGATTTCACTCAAAGCCTTCGACGTGCCTGAGACGGTGGCGGCCTACCGAATGATTTCTTCGATGGTCGATTACCCTTTGCACCTGGGCATGACCGAAGCCGGAACGCCGCGCACCGGTATCATCCGCTCAGCAGTTGGCATCGGGGCGCTCTTGGCCGAAGGCATCGGTGACACCATCCGTGTATCGCTCTCGGCAAACCCGCGCGAGGAGATCGTCGCCGGTTACGAAATACTGAAAAGCCTTGACCTTCGCCAGCGGGGGGCTGTCCTGGTTAGCTGCCCGTCTTGCTCTCGTACGGAGGTGGACATTGTCGGTCTGGCCGAGCGGGTCGGAGATGCCCTCCTGGTCATCGACAAACCCATCAGGGTGGCCGTCATGGGCTGCGCCGTCAATGGTCCCGGCGAGGCGCGGGACGCCGATGTCGGCATCGCCTGCGGCAAGGGTCAGGGAATTTTATTCCGCCGCGGCGAAAAGGTCCGCGTGGTAGCCGAGCCGGAGTTCTTCACCGCCCTTTTAAATGAACTCAAAAACTTTTAGAATATAGTCCCGACATCCGAACGAGGAGCAGCGTTGGATAATACATTCTGGCAAGCGGTTACAGCTTTATCAGTGGCTGTCCTGACCATTGGCTTCCTGGTCGGCATCGTTAAGTATTTGCAATTCCGCCGCCGCGATGACGCCAAGCTGGCCATCGACCTGTTCCGCGACTTCCGCAGCGACGAGTTCAAAGCCGTAATCCGCAGCATCTATTCCGTAAAGCCGGAGCAATGGGCTACTCTGGCCGACTACCAGCGGGTTCGGATCGACCACCTGGTGGACTGGCTGAATCTGCTCGGCGCCGTCACCCGCAATAAGGAGATCAATGAGAACTTGGCCATCGAGACGCTGGCCGGACCCACCGCCATCCGATGCTGGTACCGTCTGCTGCCCTACCTCCGGCAGGAGACCGAGCGGCGTGGTTTCTATTGCGACGCATTCGAGGATTTCACCCGCCGCTCACTAGCCCACTTCAAACAGAAAAATGTCCCCATCTGGTTCAACTGGGGCGCCGAACGCGTTGAATTGGTCAAGCTCCTCCAGAAGCCGGAATTTAAACCGCGGACGATGGAAGAGATTCGCGGCAGCACCCGGTTAGCGGTTGAGGACAAAGCTGCATAATACGAGCAGTATTTTTCAGGTGGATTTCCCGAACAATGCTGTGTTATAATTCCTGGTTAGTCTCAAATTTTCGGAGTTTATAATTACAATGGCTAAAAAAATTCCAGCCTCTGAAAAACGACAGGTCCCTTTATCGGAATTCACCCAGGGCGTCAATAAGAAAGACGAGGTCTCCGGCCTCAAGATTAAATTCGCTTTCTGCAACCGCAAACGCAAAGGCGGATAATCCCGCTTGCCGCGGGCGGTAGACTTTGAACAATCCCTTTCAAGCTCGACACGGTCGAGCTTTTTGGCGTTTGTTAGAGGACAGCAGTGTTCATGGATTGCCGCACTGAAATAACGGCGGCGCCGGACTACCCCCGCTCGAAGGGGTGACCTTCGAAGTTGAAATCCGGCAGGTAATAGTCCCTGGAGCCCTCGCCCTGAAGCCAACCGTTCTCCAAACCAAGGACGTCCAGCAGGTTAACCACGCGGCGGTATTCTGCGGTGGTGATGCTGCGGGCGATAGGCGGTACTTCCATCGCCTTGTGCCGCGGGTAGTATTGGGCCATCAAGCTGACCGTTACCGAAGGCGACAGTTCAGAAGCGATCCAACGCATCGATTCTTCGCTCCCGGCCAACTCATTAGGCAGGATCAGGTGACGGACAATCAAGCCGCGCACCGCGATATCGTCGCTGTCAACCACCAGGTTGCCGACCTGACGGTACATTTCGGTTATTGCCGCCCGGGCGGTTGGTACATAGTGAGCGACATCTGACAGTTTAGCGGCGATGCTGTTGGAAGCGTATTTAAGATCCGGCAGGTAGATATCCACCACGCCTTCCAATTCCCGCAGCGTATCCACGGCGTCATAAGCGTTCGTGTTGTAGACAATTGGAAGATTCAAGCCGCGCGGTACGGCCTCATAAATGGCGCGCATGATCTGCGGCACATATTGAGTGGGACTGACCAGATTGATATTATGACAGTCCAGGTCGTTCTGAATATACAGCATCCGGTTGGAAAGGCGCGAGGGTGTTATTTGGTTTGGGCGCTGCCGCTCCGGGTCCTGGGAAATCTGATAATTTTGGCAGTAGACACAGCGAAGATTACAATTGCCGAAGAAGACGGTACCGGAGCCGCGGCTGCCCGAGATGGCCGGCTCCTCCCCGCGGTGAGCACAGACTGCAGCGACAGCCACCAGTTTGCCGGCGTTGCAGGAACCGATCTCTCCATTCAGCCGGTTTGCGCCGCAGCGGCGGGGGCAGATATCGCAGTGTTCAAGACGAGCCTCAAGCCGTTGGACCCTCTGTTCAAGCTCGCCGGACTCATAGAGTTGGATATAGCCGGGATCAGTCAAGGCAAAACCTCACCGAGGAGTACCCGTTGCGGTCTTCTAACCCGCTGCTGGGGTGAAGGTCGGCGCTGCGCTGCACCGCGAGTCAATAAAGGAGCTTGCCCTGTTCCTTGAGCAGATGCTCCACGTTCTTCCGCACCAGAGCGCAGTCCGACTCATTTTTTAAGGCTAGAATTTTTATCAGGCCGGGCCAGACCTCTTCTTCAACGTTGCGGGGTACGGATAACACCGACCCCTTTTTTACATCGGCTTTCCTGAAGAGCACCTTATTATCGATAGAATCCCAATAAGGGATAATGCCGTATTTTACGAGCCAGTTTAACGCATCTTGACGTGACAGAGCCGTGCTCATAACAGATCAGCCTCCTTAAACCCGTCGCCTTAACTTTAGCGTCAAACCCTTTTGGGACGCAAGTTGGCTGAAAGTTTGCCTCAGGAGCGCTGTTCTGCCCTTCATTTCAGAGATCCTCGAAAGATCCTCCGATAGGTTCCCGAAAACTGCCTGAAGTTCGTCAAGCGGCAGCAGTTGTACCGCCAGGCAGAAAAATCCCTTGCTTCGGCCATCTTTGTATGTTGCCAGCAACTCGGCGAGGAAAGCCGCCCGCTCCTCTTGCAGCCGGGCAAACTTACTAATGCCCGCTTCACGGATGCGACGATGGTTGGCTGGCACCGGCAGGTATGAGATAAACGAATCAGCGGTGGCTGCGGCTTTGAATACCCGGTCAAGCCTGGCACAGCCCTGGGTCTCGGAACATTCGGCGCAACACTCCATACGGTGTTCCTTAACACAGCACCGCTGCACAGAGCAGCCCGGGTCGACAAGGCCTCGGCGGCACAGCGGGGCATCGCGACGGACCATCGGTATGGTAACGGGAACACAGTCCGCAATCCAGGCCACAGGCGCCGACTGCGGGAATCCGTTTGAATACCTGCGCTTCCGAGGTTACTCCGGCAACTCGTAGGTCTTGGCGATGGCTGATTTCAGACGTTTGGTTGTCCGCTCCCGCCCCAGCACCGCCATGGTCTGGAAAAGCGGCGGTGATACCGTTTGCCCGGTGACTGCCACCCGCAGGCAACCGAAGAGCTGTCCAGGTTTGAGCCTCAGTTCCTCGGCCAGAGCTCTGAGCGAGTTCTCCATAGCGTCGATAGTAAAGCTGTCGAGTGTCAACAGACGCTCGAGGGACGATTCGAGAGCCTGCCGCGTCGATATGGTGGTGAATCCTTTGCCAACCAGGTCGACAGCATGATATTCCAGGTTCTCGTAGAAAAAGAACCGGGTCAGTTCGGGCTGATCACGCAGTTCGCCCAGCTTCTTCACCCGCTCCTGGATAAGGGCCAGGACGCCCTTAAGATATTCCCTATCATATGCTGCCGCCTCCGGCACCCCAGCCTCCAAAAAAGGCTGCGCCCGGTCGGTGAATTCATCCAGTGGCAGCGCTCTGATGTAGGAGCCGTTCATCCAGTCCAGCTTCTCGATGTTGAAGATGGCCGCCGTCTTGGAAATGCGTTCCAGCGAGAAATTATCTATCACCGTTTTAACGTTCATAATCTCGGTGGTGGCGTCCAGCGACCAGCCGAGGAGAGATAAAAAGTTGACCATCGTCTCCGGCAGGTAGCCCTGGTCCTTGTATTCGATAATAGATACGGCGCCGTGGCGCTTGGACAGCTTCGAGCGGTCCGGGCCTAAAATCATCGGCAGATGGGCATAGACTGGCGGCTCGTAGCCCATGGCCTTATATAGTTGGATATGTTTGGGCGTGCTGGACAGCCATTCCTCGGCGCGCATGACATGGGAGATCTTCATCTCGTGGTCGTCGACAATATTGGCCAGGTGGTACGTCGGAAAGCCATCGCTCTTTAAGAGAACAAAGTCGTCGAGCAGTGAATTGTCGAAAGTCACCTCGCCGCGGATGACGTCGTAGAAGGTGGTCGTCCCCGTCAGCGGTACCTTGAAGCGCACCACCGGGGTGACGCCCGCGGGGCTGATATCGCACCTGTCGCGGCATTTACGGTCATAGCCGGTCGGTTGCTTGGCCGCCGTCTGGGCCGCCCGTACATCCTCAAGTCGCTCCAAGGAGCAGTAACAGCGGTAAGCGTGGCCACTCTCGATGAGCTTCTCCGCCGCCGCCCTGTACTTTTCCAGGCGCTGCGACTGGAAATAAGGTCCGTAAACGCCGTCCCTCTCCGGCCCTTCGTCCCAGTCCATGCCCAGCCAGCACAGGCCGTCCAGTATGGCTTCCACGGCGCCAGGGACGTAGCGCGCCTGGTCGGTGTCCTCAATCCGGACAATAAACTTACCGCTGTGGTGACGGGCGAATAACCAGTTGAACAGGGCGGTGCGGATGTTGCCCACATGTGGGTAGCCAGTGGGTGAAGGGGCATAACGGACTCGGACTGTATCGGTCATTTATTCCTCGATCCAATTCTGAAGCGCGTACTCCGGAAACCGAAACAAATCCCAATTCAACCTCGCACAAAGATCAATACATATTGAATATTCGGTCATTCGAGTATGTTTCGGATTTCGTATTTTACTATGCTGCTGCCGTCGGCGGGGCGGCGTGATTGACCTCGGCGACGGGCGGCAGTTTGATTACGACGGTATCGGCGATCTTATCATGCCAGCCCTGCTTGCGGGAATCGAAGGCAATCCAGACGAAGCCGAGGAATAAAGGTATGATCGAAACGATATAGCCGAGATAGCGGATCACGGCATGACCGGCATCGACGGCGGTGCCGTCGGAGCGGATAACTTTCATACCTAAAAGCATCATTCCCAGAGTCTGGCCGCGCCAAACCCAAAAGGCAGCGAAGTATGCTCCACTTAGGATGGCCGACATTACATTGGCCAGGGCGTTGGCCTGGGCAGCCCAGATAGTAGCGTCGAACGAAGTGTGGATTTCGAAAACCCGCCCGAAATCGGGCCACAGCAGCGGCTCAAAGAAGGCTGAGAAGGCGGCGATAACAAAGGCGTCCACGATGTAAGCGCCGAATCGGCGCCAAAATCCCGCGTATTCGAGCGCAATAGCGCCCTTGGTTTTAACTTCAGACATCGGGGTAGACAGCCTCCGGAACTCGAAGGGTGACATGGTATTATACAACGCACGGCGAACGATAGCTATACTAGGCGGGACAGCGGGGCGGCCAGGTCCGGCGGTAATTCCGAGGTGAACTCCAGAATCGCCCCGGTCGAGGGCTGCTTGAATTTAAGCCGGTGGGCGTGGACGAACTGGCGCGGGAAAATCTCCGACCGGACGCCGTAGGTTTCATCGCCGACAACCGGGTAACCAATGGCTGAAAAATGCACCCGTATTTGATGGGTTCGGCCGGTAAAGATGCGCACTTCGAGCAAGGTATAATGCCTGAAATATTTCGCGACGAGATACTGGCTTCGGGCTTCCCGGCCGGACTCGGTGACCGCCATCTTATTGCGAGTGCCAGGATGGCGGCCGATGGCGGCGTCAATAATCCCGGCTGTTGGTTCGACGCGTCCCTTGACCAGCACTAGGTAGACCTTAGTTACTTCCCTCCTCTTGAACTGATCGGAGAGGGCAGCCTGAGCGCGGCGCGAACGGGCTATGACCATCAGCCCGGAGGTGTCCTTGTCCAACCGATGAACGATGCCTGGTCGGTCGCCTTCGGCCTCACTCAGTTCCGGATACAGAGAGACAATGGCGTTCAAGAGGGTCCCGCCTGGGTGACCCGGAGCCGGGTGGGTTGTCAAGCCGGCTGGCTTGATGATGACCGCCAGGTCATTATCCTCATAGATTATTCGAAGCGGGATAGCTTCAGGGATGATGTCGCTGGGCGGCGGCGGCGGAATGGTTACCTCAATACAGTCCCCCGTTTTAACCAGGTGGGACGGCTTGACCTGTCTGCCATTTAAAGTGATCTGCCCACCTTCAATAAGCGCGCGTACCCGAACACGGGGAAGCTCCGGGTCTTTTTCAGAGACGAATTTGTCCAACCGGAGACCGCCGGTCTCTGCGACTAATTCCAGATGGCGGTCCAAATCCTACCGGCCCCCTGGGGTGGATTCTGAACGAATGTAGAGGAATGTGATTAGCAACATGCCGGTGACCATGGAAGCGTCGGCGATATTGAATGCCGGCCACGGACCTGCTTTTAGGAAATCGGTCACGAAGCCATAGTATACCCTGTCGATCAGGTTGCCAAGCGTACCACCGGCGGCAAGGCCCAGCGCCAGACTGCCCCAGGTATTCTCAAGAAAAAAGAAACGTTTAGACACCACCACCCAGACGATCACAGCGAGGGCAATTGAACTGAACACCGCGAGATAGGGAGTGGCGTTTTCAAATATCCCGAATGCAGCGCCGGTGTTCTGGGTATGAACTAACCGGAAAAAACCCGCGTCCGGAATGGAGTCGTACAGCGCGATATTTGAGCGAACCAGATGCTTAGTTAGCTGATCCAGCGCTACTGTTACAAACGCCACCAGTGGCACAATGATGGGCAATCGGTTAAGCCGACCGGTTGAGTTTGCCCTTACAGACGACACAGTACTTGGCATATGGCAGGATCTCCATGCGCGCCGGGTCGATAACTTGGCCGCAGTTCTCGCAACGGCCGAAGACGCCTTTTTCAAGCTTGCCAAGGGCATAGTCGACCTCGGCCATCTGGTCAAGGACGCGCTTCTCCAGTGCCAGCCGGTTCTCCAGATCAGCGGTTTCGGTAGCCTCCTCCTCACGCTTGCCAAACGGTGAGCCTTCGCGGCGATCTTCCTGCGGCCTGGTAGCCCGCAGTGCCTCCAACTGGTCCGAGAGCCGCTGGTATTCACCTTTCAGCCTCGTCCTAAGGTTGTCGAAGTTATATTCTTTATTCTCTGTCGCCATCGTAAAAACCCCTTACGGAAATCCCTCCAGATAACACTTGACTGCGGCTGCGCGCCGCTTCCGGACAATTTTTGGAATCCCGGCTGCGAGGTACGCTAATACAAACCGCAAACGCCGGTACTGTTTAGTGTAGCCTATCAGACACCTGTTGGCAACATTACTAAAGCGCCTGACAGCCACTATGCTACAATGTCAGCCTGATGGCCGATAATACCGACCTTACGCCGCCCCCGGAACTGGAACCTGCTCGCGGCAGCTGGGTCAAGCGCCGCCTGCTGCCGGTTCTGTCTCTTGCTGCCGTGATAACCATTGTCGGGACAGTCCTCTATATTTATCGCACCAATCCCGAATTCATTGAAAATCTGGAGGAATATGGCTACCTCGGTGCTTTCCTTATCAGCATGATTCTTAACGCTACCGTGGTACTGCCGGCAGGTAATTTCCTGGTATTGGCAGCGCTGGGGGCTGCACTGCCGGCACCAACCCTGGTCGGCCTGGCTGCCTCCCTGGGTGCTGCGGTGGGTGAGATGACGGGCTATCTGGCTGGTTACTCCGGCCGCGCTGTAGTGCCGCAGAATAGCCGCTGGTACGCTCGTATCCGTAACTGGCTGGACCGCTACGGCATGTTAGCTATTTTCGGGCTGTCAGCGGCCCCGCTTTTATTTGACGTGGCCGGGCTGGCTGCCGGGGTTATGCGTTTCCCGGCGCCAAAATTCTTTGTCGCCTGCTTTCTCGGCCGCAGCCTGCTATATATCATGCTGGCCTGGGCAGGGGCATTAGGCTGGGAACAGGTCATCGACTGGCTGGCGTCCTAGTCTTTTTAATCAACAGGCCGCCCAGGATAAAATATACGAGACAGGCTCCAAGCATAATCTGGTAGCCGAGATTGACCTCCACCCGGTTGAAGTGGTCAATAGCCGGACCGATTAATCGAGCCAGGGCGGCGCCCCCCGCCGTAGCCATATTAGCGATCGCCAGATAGCGGGCTTCCTCCCCTTTCAAAACCAGGTCCGTTGCTAATGCCCAATTGGCGACGCTGAAAGTGCCGATAGCATAGCCTGTCATACCGGCAGCGATCATAACTGTGGTCGATGAAGGCGACAGCAGCAACAGGATTACTCCCCCGGCGCCGAGAACCACTGCGGCTTGCGACAGCCAGATCTTCCCGTATCGGTCAGCCAGATAACCAGCCGGAAAGATCGCCAGTCCCATCGAGATACCGGCAACGATAATGAAAGCTGCGGCTGAACCGGCCGGATTTTCAACTCCGATAACGTCCCTGAGGTAGAAAAGGGCGAAGGTCTGCAAGGTGGCCGACGCCATGAACACAAAAAGCCGGGATCCAAGAAACCAGCCGAACGACGGATTGTCCTTCGGGCTGAAACGATATGACAGAAGCGGATTCCGGAATGGCGCCAACGAGCCAGCCGTGGGCGTTTCCTTGAGTCTCAACCATAAATACCCCAATATTGCGGCGATAATAAGTGACAAAACCGCCAGCGAGTCCCATAAGCCGCTCTGATTGGCCGTGGTATAGCCTGACATTAGACGGCCGATAATGAAGATGCCAAATGCGCCGCCTAAAAGCTCCATCAAGGCTTTGAAGGAGGAGGCGCGACCGCGCCGGTCGAGCGGCACTAGTTCCGGAAGGTATGCCTGATATGGGCCTTGGGCAGTGTTAGCCGCTAATTGGATCAGGCAGTAGAAAAGGAAAAGTCCGGCAAAGCTCCCAGCCAAGCCGATCCCCGGTAAAAGCACCATGACCGCAACTCCGCCAGCCATGACGTAAGGTTTCCGCCGGCCCCAGCGGGACGAGGTTGAATCCGAAAACGCGGCGGCAACCGGTTGAGACAGCATAGCCAGGACCAACCCTGTGAAGGTAACCGCAGCCAGGGCGGTATTCTTGCCGGCTTCTCCGGCAAAATCCAGTACCCGGAGCGGCAGAAGGATTGCGTGTGAGCTCTGTGAAAGGGCGGCCAATCCCAAGCTAAGCACGGTTATTTTGAAATAGTCCGGCAGCTTGATCACCGGCCGCAG
This sequence comes from Dehalogenimonas alkenigignens, assembly GCF_001466665.1. Lineage (NCBI taxonomy): Bacteria > Bacillati > Chloroflexota > Dehalococcoidia > Dehalococcoidales > Dehalococcoidaceae > Dehalogenimonas > Dehalogenimonas alkenigignens. The sequence goes on from NZ_KQ758903.1 coordinate 340,685, forward strand.
TCTTGGCAGGTTCATCGGCAAAGCTTAACAGAGAGTGTAATTTTTCTCAACGAATGCGATAACCTTGCTGATAGAAGCTCATACGCTTACAATAACGCCTTGATGATACCCTCGCCTGAGTTCCCGGGGTCTGTCCCACGCCATGTCGCCCTGATTATGGACGGCAACGGCCGCTGGGCTACTGCCCGCGGCCTGCGGCGTCTGGAAGGCCACCGGGCCGGGCTGGAAAAAGTGTCTGAGGTAGTGCTGGGCATGGCCGAGGCCGGCGTTGAGTTTGTAACTCTCTTCTCTTTTTCAACTGAAAACTGGAAGCGCCCCAGGGACGAGGTCGCCGGCATACTGAAGCTGCTGGCCGAAGCGCTGGAACGCACCGCCGGCGAGTTGGACGACCGTAATGTTTCCATCCGCCATCTTGGACGGCTCGACCGGCTGGCCTTGCCGCTGCGCCAGGGCGTCGAACGGGTCGTGACGCGGACCGCGGCCAACACCGGCGCCGTTGCCTCCTTCGCCTTCGACTACGGCGGCCGGGCTGAGATCGTCGAGGCGGCGCGCCGGGTGGTAACTGACAAGATCGATGCCCATTCGATCGATGAGACGGTCTTCGGGAAATACCTTCATACCTCCGGACTGCCCGATGTCGACCTGCTGGTGCGCACCGGAGGCGAGAAACGCCTCTCCAACTTCCTGCTGTGGCAGTCTGCCTACGCCGAGCTGTATTTTACCGATACCCTGTGGCCTGATTTCGGCCGCGAGGAAGCCAGCAAAGCGCTGGCGGAATACGCCAAACGACAGCGCCGCTTCGGGGGTCTTTAAGACTTGCTTAAGAAACGACTTGTCTCAGGTGTCTTGTTAGGCATTATCGCCCTGGCGGCTATCTGGTTCGACGAACCGCTGCCCTGGCTGACCATCGGCGCGGCAATCTGGGGCGTCATGGCCATCGCCGAATTCAACCGCGTCGTGTCCCAGGTCAAGGCGCCGCCTTTCGCCGCCATCGGGACTATCGGCGTGGTGCTGTTTATTGCCTCGCCGCATGTCGAGGGCAGCCTGGCGCCGCTGCTGGCCGGCTTTACCGCGCTGTCGCTGCTGTACCTGTTGAAACCCGGCGACCGGTCTCAAAGCTTCGTCCGCTGGGCCTGGACTCTGGCCGGGGTGATTTACGTCGGCTGGCTGCTTTCCTTCCTGCCGGCGCTGCGGCTGCTTGAGAGCGGCCGGGAATGGTTGCTCTTCGCCATCGGCGTTACGGTGGCCTCGGATACCTTCGCCTATTTTATCGGGCGGGCGACAGGCCGCCACAAAATGGCGCCGTCGATCAGCCCGGGCAAGAGTTGGGAAGGCGCCTTCGCCGGAGCTATCGCCGCGGTGATAACCGCCGTCATCTTGAAACCGGTCCTCGGGCTGACGCCGGATTATCTCACCCTGGGCCTGCTGGGGCTCCTGGCTTCCGCCGTCGGACAGGCCGGAGACCTGGTGGAGTCCCTGTTCAAGCGCAATATGGCCATCAAGGACTCCGGCAACGCCATCCCCGGCCACGGCGGCTTCCTGGACAGAATGGACTCGGTGGTGTTTGCCGTCATGCTGGTTTATTACTACGTGGTGGTGTTCGCGGCCTAGCCGGACTGTCATTTGATTTACCCCTAAATATTCTTCTTTTCCGGAAACGATTGCTCTTTGCCGCGTTGGCGGCTCGATTGGGAGTCGTTTATCGATCGCTTTGAAACAACCCCGATCGGCTTCCGAGGACAAAATTCTTCCCCTGGCAGCCAGGTACATAGTCTGAGCGCATGACAGGCATTATAGCACATGTGTTCAGAGCCGAGGTCAAGCGAGTTTTGTCGTTTTTGGCGGCATATTTTATTATGTTGAGTACCTGAAGCGCGGATTTGAGATTGCTTCGTCCCGGCGCCGCCGGTGACTCGCAAAGACGTTTGGCTGCAGTGCTATAATCTCGGCGATAGTGTTAAAAAGGAGAGTCCACATGCAAGACCCCCGCGTTGAAAAACTGGCTGACCTGCTGGTCAACTACTCCGTTGCCGTGAAAAAGGGCGACCGAGTGGCGATTTTCGCCCCTGACGCCGCCCGGCCACTGGCCGATGCCCTATTCGTCGAAACCCTGAAGGCCGGCGGCTTTCCCATCGCCATGGCCTGGCCGGCGCAAACGGCGGAACTGCTCTTCAAATACGGGACTAGAGAGCAGATCGAGTATGTCCATGAACCGATGGCGCACATCACTGAAAAATACGACGTCCGCATCTCGGTGCTGGCGGAGGAGAACACCCGCCACCTTTCCCGCGTCGACCCGCAGAAGATGACCTGGCACTCCGCAGCGCGCCGACACCTGGTGAAGACGATGATGCAGCGGTCCGCCGCCGGAGAATTCCGCTGGACGGTCGCGCCCTACCCGACCAACGCCATGGCCCAGGACGCCGACATGAGCCTTTCGGACTACGCCGATTTTCTGTTCGGCGCCTGCATGCCCGACCTGTCGGACCCGGTCGGCTACTGGAAAAAATTCTCGGCCGACCAGCAGCGGGTCGTCGACTGGTTGAAAGGCAAGAAAACGGTGCATATCACCGCCCCGGAAACCGACATCAAATTCAGCATCGAAGACCGGTCCTGGGTCAACTGCGACGGCAAGCGGAACATGCCCGACGGAGAGGTCTTCACCGGGCCGGTGGAGGACTCCGCCGAGGGGCGCGTCTACTTCTCCTACCCGGCCATTCACCAGGGACACGAGATCACCGGTGTCCGGCTGTGGTTCGAAAAGGGCAAGTGCGTCCGGGCGACAGCCGAAAAAAACGAGGACTACCTCAATAAAATCCTCGACACCGACGCCGGGGCGCGCTGCCTGGGAGAACTGGCCATCGGCACCAATAAAGGCATCAAGTCTTTCACCCGCGAGATTCTCTTCGATGAAAAGATCGGCGGCAGCTTCCACATGGCCTTAGGCGCCGGCATACCGGAGACCGGGTCCAAGAACGAGAGCGCCATCCACTGGGACATGGTCTGCGACCTGCGGCAAGGCGGGCAGATCACGGTGGACGGGAAATTGCTGTATAAAAACGGGGAGTTCGTGATTTAACTGATAACCCAGGTGGGATGTTCCCACCAGTGGGATTATCCCACCCGCGCCTACGGGCGGAGTTGCTGTTCGTGATTTAGCTGAAGTATTCCGGTGATGTTACTCAAAACTGAAATCGGAGAACGAAAAGCCGGATTCGGCCATATCCAGGACGATTACCACGCCGACCCATATCAGGGTAACCAAAAAACCCAGCGCCAGCATTTTGCGCGCCGTCGAAGGATTGGTCCCGGTAGCCGCTGCCCAGGCGATGATACCGCCCAGCCAGCCGAAAAGGACCGGCAGTACCCATAGGGCGCCCGGCGGTTTGCCTGCCGCGGGTTTAGCCGGCACCGCGCCCGCCGGGGTGGCGGGCTGAGCCGCAGGCGCCCCCATGGCAGAACCGCAGCCCTCGCAGAATTTACTGCCGGCCGGATTAGGCGTGCCGCAGCGCTGGCAATAGACCCGAACTGGAGCAGGCGCCGCCGGAGTTACCGGACGGGCTACGGCCAAAGAAGCTCCGCAGACGCCGCAAAAGCGGGACCCTGCTTCATTGGCGCCGCCGCATTTGGGACACCGCATCTCTAGAACCCCCCGATTCATACTACTCAGCGTAACGAACGGCCGCACCGGTTGCAGAAGCTCTGACCGGGTGAAGCCGTGTTGCCGCAGGCCGGGCAGGCGGTTCCGGCGGCCGCCGCCGCCAGTGATCGGCCGCAGGCGCCGCAGAATTTTCGCCCGGGCGCGTTGGCCGAGCCGCAGGCCGGACAGGCCGAAGCCGCCCTGATACCAGCCGGATGACCGGACGCTGAAACCATCATCCGCCTCGCCAGCAGGGTGCCGTTCATGCCGACGGCGATACCGGTGGCCAGGTAAACGGAGGATAACCCGTAAGCGGCGATAGTGTCCTGGCCGAGCATTGCCAGAAGCTGGGTCGCGCTGAAGGACAGCCCCCAGATCAACAGATAGAAAACGGACCTTTTTGCCGTCACCCTGTCGCCGGAGACATCAAGTTTGGTGGTGAAGCCCTGGAAGGCGCCCCCGGCCAGGCCGGCAGCGAGCAGCGCCAGCGAAAGCGTGGTCGGCTCGCCAATATCGAGCAGGAACCGGTACAGCACCAGGAATGCGGCGGAGAAGACAACCTGGAGAAGCAGACCCAAGGCCACGAGAGGCCGCGGCTTGCCGATGGTGCGGACCATGGCGAAGACCGACAGCAGCACCAGCGGCACCGAGATATAGCCTGCAATCATAAGAACGGTATCGAGCACCTATTGCCTCCCGGTCCCGCAGGCGTTGCAGAATTTAGCCGCCGCAGCCACAGGCTGCCCGCAGCGGCGGCAGTAGACGATCCTGGAGCCATCGGCTGGTAAAGCCGAAGCGGCGGCGACCGGAGCGCCGCAGTTCAGGCAGAATTTGGATCCGGCGGGCACCTTTACGCCGCAGCGGGCGCAGCCCTGCGGCTGTCCGATCCGCTGAAAATAATCGTGCCAGCCTTTTAATGCGGTAGGGGTCAGCCTGCTGTCCGGCTCGCCGGCCAGCCACCGGCCGCCGTCCAGCCGGTACCAGCGGCCGGTGCGGGCGCCGATGGTCCAGACCCGCTGGCGTTCATCGTAAAACCGGAAGGCTTTCATGCCTTCAGTGAACTGGCGGAAGGTTATCCGGCCTTCACGATGGACGGCGCAGAAAAAATAGAAAAGCTCGAACGCCTCCAGCGGATGGAGTGACGGCGGTTCAGGGATTCTGGAATCCGTCTGCGCCATGGCCTACCTGCTCTTGATCCTGTTGTACATATCCATAAACTCGTTGACCTGAGCCGGATTGCTCCTGTCCGGCGGCCCGTCATGTTTCTGGAAGAATTCGGCATAGGCCTGATGGGCAGCGTCGTCTTTCTTGACGCCAGCCAGCAGCTCCGCCGCGGCACCGGCATCGGGGGTCCGGTTGTCGAAAACGGCCAGCGGGGCTCCGGACAGGTCGCGGGTAACATTACCGGGCAAACCTTTAACATTTTCTACCGCCGGCGTAATAAGCTGGTTGGCCTGGCGGACAAATCTTATAGCTGCTTTGCCGTTGTCAGCGACGACTTCCCGCTCCACCTGCTGGATCAACTGCTCTGGGGTCTGGCCTAGGGCCCGGGTCAACTCGGCGCCGCTGCCGAACACGCCCTGCCGTATCCGGCGGCCGCCCTCCTGTTCCAACTCTGTCTGCCGCCTGACCTGTTCCGGGGGATCGCCCTCACCCCAGGGAGCGTGGCGTTTGACGTTTTCCCACCAGTCGCTGAGGCGTTTGTCCCAGGGGTCTTTATTGGTCAGCGATTCAAAAATCTGGGGCCGCGTCGTCGGCGGCTCTGCCCTGTTGGCATCCCGGAGTTCCCGGTATTTATCCCATGCCCGCTTGATGTCGTCGATCACATCCTGAAGATTGCCGCCGGCTACCATGACGCCGTCAGCCGGGTCTTCCGGCGGCGGGATTTCGGCGATCTCGATCGGCGGGCGGAGTTCCGGCGGCAGCGTTTCCGGGACGTAGTCCGGCACAATACGATCGTCAATGGCCTCCGGCGATGCGATCATGGACTCTTCATTTTCTTCCGGCCACGGCGCCGGTTCTGTTTCGGCGGAACCGCCGCCGCGTTCGATCCGGTTCAGAAGGAGCGCCGTCCCGCCGGCCAGCGCCGAACCGGCCAGCCCGGCGGCGGCCGCCGCGCCGGCCGCGCCGAAGCCCCCGGCGAGGTCCTGGGCGAGATCGTTACTGGAAATATCGTTGCCGTCGGTATGATGCCAAACCGCGGCCTGGGCGTCCGAACCGAAACTCTCCGCCCGATTGATATTCCTCAGCGTCTGCAGCAGGCTGCCGGTGGCGAAACCGCCGGCGGTGAAGACATCGGAACTCCGCGGGCCGGAGTCGTGCTGTTCGCCGCAAAAGGCGATGATGAGACTCTGGCTGCTGCCGGGGGGAACTGAAATTGTCTCGGCGCCGGCGGTATACATCGTCTGAACGCCGGCATTCTGCGGCAGCAGCGCCAGGCCGATGGGGACCTTCACAGTAAGCGGGGCGCCGGTGCTGTTGGAAAAGGTGGCGCGAATCGACTGGCCGTAGTAGCCCTGACCGGAACCGTTGACGACTACGCTCAGTCCGGGGACGGCCCCGTTCATGACATCGTGGAGTTCGTAGTCAGCGGCGGAAAGCGAAACGGGAAGAACTGAAAAAAGGGCGAGGATAAATAACGCAACCAGCAATATTGGAGCCAGGCGCTTCAATTCGGCGCTCCTGATATCGGCTTGGCTCTACTTTATGCCCGCGATGAGCGGTTGTCAATACTCTATTTCGAGACGACCAGCAGGTGTCAGCCGATCCCGGCCAGCAGCGAAGCCGCGGCGTCAACGGGAATGTAGAGGTAAATGCCATCCGCCTGCGCCAGCGAGGCGACGGCCACCAGCCGGCCGTCCAGGGTGAACAGACCGCCGCCGCCGCTGCCGGGGCCGATGTCAGCATCGCTTTGAACGAAATAGTAGTCAGCGGCGGTGCGCAGCGCCGAAACGATGCCGACGGTGAAAGTGGCGGGACCGTCCAGTTCCGGGCTCAGCGGGAAGCCGGCGGCGATTACCGTCTGGGCGACGGACAGGGTATTGATCGAACCAACAGGCGCCGCCGGGAAATCGGTCCGGGTCGTCGTCATTTTCAGCAAAGCCAGATTGGCGGCGGTGTTTGAGGCAACGATCGTTGCCTGGAACTGCTCCCCGGTGCTCAGGGTGACGGTGATCGAACCGGCGCCGCTGACGGCGTGCAGGACGGTCAGGACGTAGCCGCTGGACCTGACGATCACCCCGGAACCGTAGCCCCTGAGGCCGGGGCCGGTGGCATTGAGCTTGACCACCGAAGGCTTGATGGCCTGCATCACGGTGTTGAATTCAGCCTGAGCCGCTCCGGAACCCTGCGCCAACTGATTGACGGCCGCCCGAAGCGACAGCAGCGACGCCGCGCTTTGAGCCTGCGCCGCGGTCAGGGCGTCAATCTGGGTTTTGACCGCATCGTTGGCGGTCACCAGCGAAGCGATTTGCGACTGGTCGGCCTGAAGCTGGCTGCCGGCATCGGCCCGCAACAGGGCGATGCCCCCGTTAGCCAGGATTACGACGGCGATGATGGCGGCGGCGACGGCGTTTTTCATATCTTACTGCCCGCTAACCCACGGCGCTCTGGATCAGCGCTTTGACCGCGTCGATGGGGATGGAGGCGTTAATTCCGGTGGCGAATCCGTAGGCCGGAATGCCGATGAGCTCCCCGTTCAAATTGAACAGGCCGCCGCCGGAGTTGCCCGGATTTATATCGGCGTCCATTTGAATGTAATCAAGCCTGACATTGGGATTATCGGTATTGGCGGAAGGCAGGTTGCGAATGGCTGAAACGATGCCGGCGGTGAAGGACGCCGGGCCGAACTGGGCGTTGCCGAACAGGTCAGACCCCAGCGGGAAGCCGCAGGTTAGCACCTGCTGGCCGATGACCACCCCGGCCGACGAGCCGAGGGCGGCGAAGGGAAAGTCGGTACGGGTGGTGTTCAGCCGGAGCACCGCGGCATCCAGGTCGGCGTTCGAGTTGATCAGGGTGGCGCTGAAGGATTCGCCGGTTTTCAAAGTGACCCGGATGGAGGTGGCGCCGCTGATGACGTGCTGGTTGGTCAGCACGAAGCCGTTGGGTCTGATGATGGTGCCGGAGCCGGTGCCGGCGCCGGTGCGCCCGGAGGCTTCGATATAAACGGTGTAGGGCTCAATTTTCCTGGCCGCGGCGGTGAAATCGGTAGAGGAAGCCGGGGGCGGCGCCGTCGTGCCCAGGCCGGCGACTGTCTGCTGCAAGGCCGCCAGGTCAGCCTGAAGCGACGAGGCCCCGGCCTGCGCCTGGCTGAGGGATGTCTGCAGGGCGGCGTTCTGGGTGTTCAGCGCCGAGAGGTCGGCGCCGGCCTGGTCCAGGCTGTCTTGTTCCTGCAGCCAGAGGGCGCCGTTGACACCGGTGCCGATAAGGAGAATGGCCAGCAGCAGCGAGACAAGCCAGCCGCCGCCTGATTTTTTCGGCGGCGCCGCAACGCCGGAAGGCCCCGGCCGGTAGTAACTATCCTGAGGGGCGGAGGGCACCGTTTCCATGCGAGCATCCTTTCAGGGCTACGGGGCATAACCCGACCTTATTACGGTAGCACCTTTTTATTATGCCTCAAAATGATGAAGGAATTATGTAGTGGACCTTATTGTAGGGATAATTAGTGCAATCTCAACCTTGCCGCTTTGATCGGAAGACAAAAAGCGGCCTCGCATTCTGACGCCGGTCAGGTTGGGGAGATTTCCAGAACTTATTGCATGCTCTCCTTCCTGCTTTCCAATTCCGCCACCTGCCGCTTGAGTGCGTCAATCTCGGTCTGCAATTCCTGGTTTTCCCGCGCTTGCCGGTTTAAAAGGTTTTTTCTACGAATAAACAGTCCAGCTAACACAATCGGAAAAATCATCAGCGCGACAACTATAGCCATAATCAGTATTTCTACAAACCCGATTCGCATCATCGCCTCCGGTTATTATTGCTAACGTTGTTCCCGGATGATAACACTCGAGTCTCAATATGGCAATACTTCTTTACCTCTTTACCCCGTTAGTAACGGCCGTTGCCCGCCCCATCTGCCCCTGCTATACTTACAAGGTTAATTTCATGACGAACGCCACAACCAACAAATACGAGACGGTCATCGGGCTGGAGGTCCACGCGCAGCTGGCCACGGCCAGCAAGATGTACTGCCGCTGCGCCTCCGACTATGCCGACGCCCCGCCGAACAGCCGCGTCTGCCCGGTGTGCCTCGGCGCTCCCGGCGTCCTGCCGGTGATAAACAAAAAGGCCGTGGAGTTCACCATGCTGACGGCGCTGGCTTTGAACTGCACCATCGCGCCGCATTCAAAGTTCGACCGCAAGAACTATCCCTACCCGGACCTGATGAAGGGCTATCAGATTTCCCAGTACGACGAGCCCATCGGCCGCCAGGGCTGGGTAGACGTTACCGCCGACGGGCGGACCCGGCGCATCGGCATCACCCGCGTCCACCTCGAGGAGGACGTGGCCAAGCTGCTCCACCGCGACGAGATCGGCGGGCCGGGCTATTCCCTGGTTGACGTCAACCGCTCCGGCGTGCCGCTGATGGAGATCGTCTCGGAGCCTGACATGCGCACCCCGGAAGAAGCGCGGCAGTACCTTCAAAAATTACGTTCGATCCTCCGTTACCTCGGCGTGTCAGTGGCCAACATGGAGGAGGGCTCTTTCCGCTGCGACGCCAACATCTCGCTGCGGCCGCGCGGCGAGACCGGGTTCAACCCCAAGGTGGAAGTCAAAAACATGAACTCCTTCCGCGCCGTGTTCCGGGCGCTGGAATACGAGGAAAAACGGCAGGCCAGGGACTATGACGCGGGCGTCCGCATCAGGCAGGAGACCCGGGGCTGGGTTGACGATAAAGACGAAACCGTCTCGCAGCGGAGCAAGGAGTTCGCCCACGACTACCGCTACTTCCCGGAGCCGGATTTGCCGCCGCTGGAGTTCGACGATAAATGGATCGCCAGGATCCGCGCCAGCCTGCCGGAGCTGCCCGAGGCGCGGCAAGCCCGGTTCATGACCGACTACCAGCTTTCCGAATACGATGCCTCGCTGCTGACCGCCGCCCGCGACATCGCCGACTATTTCGAGAGCGTCCTGTCCGCCGATATGAAGCTCTCCCCCAAGGACGCCGCCAACTGGGTAGCGGGCGAGGTTTCCCGCATCATCAACGCCGCCGGTATCGACATCGCCGCTTTTGCCGAAAAGGTGCCGGCCGCGGCGCTGGCCGGGCTGATCACCGCGACGGGCAGGGGTACGGTTAACACCGCCACCGCCAAGACCGTCCTCGACGAGATGTGGCGAACGGGCAAAGGCGCCGAGGCGATCATCGCCGAGAAAGGCCTGGCTCAGATCTCCGACGACGCCGCCATCGCGGCCATGGCGGCTCAAATCATCGCCGATAACCCGACCGCCGTCGCCGACTACAAAGCCGGCAAGGAGCAGTCGCTGAAATTCCTGGTCGGCCAGTTGATGAAGCTGTCCAAGGGGCGCGCCAATCCGGCTGCCGCTTCTGATATAATTCTTACGAAACTCAAAGAAGGATAAGAAATGCTGACCTTTTTATTGATTGCGCAAATCGTCGTGGCGGTAACCCTCGGCCTGTCGACCCTGCTGCAGGTCAAAGGCGGCGGGCTGGGGGGCATCTTCGGCCAGGCCGATACCGTCTTCCGCACCAAGCGAGGCGTTGAAAAAACCCTCTTCCAGATGACCATTGTCCTGGTCGTCCTGCTGGTGCTCATCTCAATCTGGGTCCTCTTAATCATCTGACGCCGGGGCGCGGCAAGCCGCGCCTTTGATTCGTGGAGGGTCGCGGTGGCCGCCATCATCACCCTGACCACAGACTTCGGCGAAGCCGGCGGTTACACCGCCGCCCTGAAGGGCGTCATCCTAGGCATAGCGCCGGATGCACAGATCGTGGATATCAGCCACAAAATCCAGCCGCAAAACGTCTTCGAGGCGGCTTTCCTGCTGTCCACGGTATACCGCTGCTTTCCCCGTTCGACCGTTCACCTGGCTGTTGTCGATCCCGGGGTCGGCACCAGCCGTAAAATCATCATCCTGCGCACGCCGGAAGGCACTTTTGTCGGTCCGGACAACGGCATCTTCTCCTATGTGGCGCGTGATTACGTCAGCGGTCCCGGAGAGACGGTATCAGGTTTGAAACGCATGGCCCTGTCCGGCGATGCCCACGCCTTTGAAATCACAAACCCCCGCTTCTTCAGACAGCCGGTCTCGCCGACCTTCAACGGCCGGGATATCATGGCGCCGGCGGCGGCGATGCTGGCCCAGGGATTCCAGGCGCCGGCCTTCGGCCAGGCCATAAACCTGATCCATATGCTGGATCTGCCGCGGCCGGAAACAGGCCCTGACGGAAACGTGACGGGGCACGCGGTGTATTTCGACGGCTTCGGCAACATCATCACCGACATCAAAGCCTCCGACCTGCCCCAAACCAGAACGCCGCGGGTGGAAATCGGCCGGCACGCCATCGAAGGCCTGGTGAAGACTTATGCCGAGGGCGGCGGGCTGGCCGCCCTTATCGGATCCTCCGGCTATCTGGAAATCGCCGTCAGGGGCGGCAGCGCGGCGGCGCTGACCGGGACCAGGATCGGCGACACGATTAAAATCAGGGCGGGCGACTAGCTAGTCCGCTTAATCGCCCGCCCGGTAACTCCGTTTGAAACCTGTTAACCTTTTGTTGGTTGTTTGGCTCCTCTGGAAATTATTCTGTTTTCGTTGCTTGGGGTTTCCCCCGGCTTCGCTCTTTACTTCTCCAGCCTGATCAAAAAGACCAGATGGGTTTCAATCCATTTATGAAAAGCTCAAGAGCCTTCTTCCAGACTCCTCGCCTCGGACACGGAACCTAGGATTCGCCACCTCCAAGCGAGGAGTGTTTCCAGGGAAACAGCCAAATCCCAAGAACGGCTTGTCTCTCTACCATCCTACCTCCTTTCGCTTATTTGGCCTGCGGGTACCGCCCGGTACCCACATTTCTAATGTACTCCCAAACCAGGTTTTGGTCAAAGGGAGACAGCAGTGAATAGAGGCGATTCAGGCTGATTGCCATGCCAGTCTGCGATGTCCGATCACTCTACCGCTCTCTCTAGCTCCCTAAAGGTTCGATTTTATGCCGCAAACATGATTCGACAATGCCGCCGGCCGCCGCCATCGGAGACAGACGGATATGCTAGAATTAATCCGTGCGCATCGACATCCTGACGCTGTTCCCGGAAATGTTCCAGGGGCCTTTCGCCGCCAGTATTTTAAAACGGGCGGCTGACCGCGGCCTGCTGGATATCCGGCTGCACAACATCCGGGACTGGGCGCACGATAAACACCGGGTGGTTGACGATTCCCCCTACGGCGGCGGCGCCGGCATGGTGATGAAGCCGGAGCCGGTGGTGGCAGCTATCGAGGCGGTCAGGTCGTTGGACGATGCCGAGGCGAGGGTCGTCCTGCTGTCGCCGGGCGGCCGGCTGTTCAATCAGGCGCTTGCCGCCGAACTGTCGATAATACCCCGGCTGATCCTCGTCGCCGGGCACTACGAGGGGTTCGATGAGCGCATCCGGAATTATGTAGACGATGAGCTTTCCATCGGCGACTACGTGCTGTCCGGCGGCGAACTGCCGGCCATGGTGGTGGCCGATGCCGTGGCCCGGCTGATACCCGGAGTGCTGGGCTGCGGCGAGTCTCACCTTGAGGAGTCTCACAGCCCTTCAGCCGAAGGACTGCTGGAATACCCCCACTACACCCGCCCGCCGGAGTTCCGGGGGCTTAAGGTGCCGGATATCCTGCTTTCCGGCAACCATGCCGCCATCGCCAGATGGCGCCGGCAGGAATCGATCCGGCGGACACTGACGCGGCGGCCTGAGCTCCTCAGCGGCGCGGAGCTGTCCAAGACCGACCAAAAAACGATTGAAGAGATACGCTCCGAACAGCCGCCGGACCCTGGCTAAAGCTTTTTCTTCAGTTTTTCCAGGTTGTTGACAAAGCCCGGCATCAGCTCCAGGCCGAGCCGGATAATGGGATTGGCGGCCATCCTGTCCAGGTAGCTGATATCGCCCATGCGCTTAAAGATGGCCTCCGAATAGGTCGGATAGGCGTGGTTGACGAAATGCAGGGTATGAAGCGGCTTGCGGTACACCCGCAGCAGTTCGGCTTCATGAGCCATTTCTTCGGCATGCAGTCCCAGGATATGGATGCCCAGCGGCTTGCCCCCGGCGTCGGTGATGAACTTGGCGACGCCGAAATCCTGCCGGTCCACCCGGGCCCGCCGCATTCGGCTGTATTCATAGTGATAAATCTTGACCTTGTCGCCGTACCGTTTCCGGGCTTCTTCTTCTGTCAGACCGACATGGGCCAGCGGCGGGCTGGTGTAGGTGATCCACAGGATAGTCCGGTAATCAGCCCGTTTTTTGATTAGCGGGATCAGCGCGTTGTTGGCGGCGATAAGCGCCTGGTACTCGGCCACCGCGCCGGTCTGGAACGGGCCGACGACATCGCCGGCGGCATAGATGTTATCCGCCGTGGTGCGCATCCCCAGGTCGGTTTTGATGCCGCGCGGGGTGACGGCCACCCCGGCCTTATCCAGCGACAATCCTTCTATGTTGGGGACGCGGCCGATAGTCATCAGCAGGGCTTCCGCGGTCAATACCCTGGTTTCGCCGGAGGCGTTCTTGATTTCGGCTGACACCTCTTTGCCGGAGCGGTAGAGCCTGACCGTCTGCCAGCCGGTCAGCAGCGCCACCCCGTTCTGGCGCATCCGGTCCGCCACCAGTTTGGTCATCTCCCGGTCTTCGCGGGCTAGGATGGTTTCGGCCAGTTCCACCACCGTCACCTTAAGCCCCAGCATGCAGTAGGCGGTGGCGTATTCAATGCCGGCGGGCCCGCCGCCGAGGATGATGATCGAGGCCGGAAGCTTGTCCTCGCCGAAAATGTTTTCGGTGGTGAAATACGGCGTTTCGGCGGCGCCTTCGACGTTGAGACGCGCCGGGCTGCTGCCGGTGGCGATGATAAATTTGTTACCGGAAATAATCCGGCTGCCAAGCTTGATGCGGTGCCGGTCCACGAACGAGGGGGCGCCGAACTCGATGTCGATGCCCATCTGTTTGAAGCTTTCGGGATTGTCGATGGCGCCGACTTCCTCGATGACGCGCCGGACGTATTTGTTGACCAGCGAGGTGTCGATTGAAGAAAGCTGGCACTCCAGCCCGAATTCAGACGCCGCTTCCAGGTTGCCGAAGGCTTCGCCGGCGCGGATAAGGGCTTTGGTGGGAATGCAGGTCCGCAGCGAGCAGTTGCCGCCGAGGCGGCCCTTCTCAACCAGAAGAACTTTCTTGCCCAGCCCGGCGGCCATGCCGGCGGCGGAGAAACCGGCGATGCCGCCGCCTAGAATGATCAGGTCGTAGTCATATCTGGACATCGGCTCCTCTACTGGGCTGGGTTATTTGTCTGACCCTCGACCGAGGGCCTGGCGGATTCTCAGCAGCCGGGCTCGCCCGGATGGCCGCAGCAGCTCTGCCGCCGGCTGATTTTTATCCAGTTGTTTCTGAAGGCTAGATAAATCTTGCGGCGCAGCGGCATCGGCGCCCACCAGTTGGTGAAAAAGGCTTTCAGGCTCGGCATGTCGGATCACCCTTTCTTCGGCGGCAGCGGGATAAAACTGCTGGTGCGGTGCTGATAGTCAACATATTCCGGATTTTGGGACAACGTTTTTTCCAGCATCGGAATCCCGGAGACCTTCAGAATCAGGAACGTAATCGTGACCGGGCTGATAATGCCTGCCCAACCATACTCCACGCCGAGGGCCATGGCAAATATGCCCCACCACTGGACCACTTCGCCGAAATAGTTAGGGTGCCGCGAATAGCGCCACAGCCCGGCCTGAAGCACTTTGCCTCTGTTCTGGGGACCGGCGATAAACCGGTCCAGCTGATAATCCGCCGTCGCTTCGATAACAAAGCCGGCCAGCCAGATTACGGCGCCGACCGCGGTTAATAGACCGAACGGGGGCGCGGCAGCCCGGTTGATCAGGACGATCGGCACGGCGACCAGCAACATCAAAACGCCCTGGACGATGAACACCCGTAAGTAGCTGTTCAGCAGCCAGGCCCGGCCCCACCCCTGCCTCATTTTCCGATACCTGAAATCCTCGCCCCGGCCGCGGTTGCGCAGGAAAATGCGCACCGCCAGGCGCATCCCCCAAACGGTGACCAGGGCGGCGGTCAGCAGCTTGACCCCGGAGACTTCGCCGGCGATAACCAGGGTCGTCAGCGTCACGGCGATGAATCCGATGCCCCAGCCGGTATCGGCGACGCTGTTGTTCCGGGTAAACGCCGCGATCACGAAGAGGAATGTCATGTAGCTGAAAATAACCAGGGCGGCGGCGGTGAATAAATCAGCGTTCATGGCCTGCTTCCCTCGCTACCTGAACAACGCCGCCCAGACCAGGGCGTCCAGCACGGCGGTATGAAAGGCAAAATAAAGGCTGCCGGCGACGGCCAGGCGGTAGGAGGCGCCGCGGGCGTTGCCCCGCAACTGTACCAGGGCAGCCGACAGCGCGATCGAAGCCAACCCGACCAGGGCAAGCACCGCCCTGATAGCCAGCCATAAAGCTTCGGAAGGCGAACCGATATACAGATTGGTCAGGGGCATCCACAGCGCTGAAGGCAGCAGGATGCCGATAAAGATCCAGTAAAAGAGCTGGAACTTCCCGCCCGAGCCAATGCTGACCGATTCCGGCCGGATCTTGAAAAGCAGATAGTAGATGAAAGCGAAATAGCCCAGGGCTGATACCAGCATCGATACCGCGTACAGGGGGCGGATGGCGGCCGGGACGCCGCCCCAAAGGGCGTCGGCGCCGGAACCCAATCCGACGGCGTAGCTGCCGAGAACGGCGATGCCGCCGGCGGCGTTAATCGCGAACAGGATTTTCTGAGCCGGGGCAAAGCGGGTCATCGGCATCTCACCCCGCCCGCCTGAGGCCGACCAGGAGCACCCCCGGCCCGCCGTGAACCCCGAGCCCCGCCCCCAACTCCGAGACCAGGATTTTCTCCGGATTCAGGAACTCCGCCAACCAGCCTCTCAGTTTTTCCGCTTCCTCCGCGGCGCGGCTGTGGACAACGGTGATTTCAGTCACCGGGGCGTGTTTTCTGACGAATTCGATGATTTTTTCCATCCCCCTGCCGATCGTGCGCACCAGGCCGGCGCGGGCGATCTCACCGTCATGGAAGGTCAATAAGGGCATGACGTTGAGCACGCTGGAGGCCGCAGCCACGGCTCTGTTGATGCGGCCGCTCCGGGCCAGGTATTTCATGGTGCGGAACATGCCGAACATCCTGACCTGAGAGACAGCCGCTCTGGCTGCGGCGAGCACCTCCGCCAGACCGGCCCCGGATTTGGCAGCCCGGGCGGCGGCAAGGGCCACCAGCCCGAGGCCTGCCGAATTGTAAGCCGAATCCACCACTTCCACCGGGCAGCCGTAATCCGCCGCCCTGACAGCCATGACAGCCGAATTATAAGTGCCGCTGATCTTGGATGAGATATGGATCGAGACAATGGCGTCGGCATCCCTGGAGACTTCCTGGTAAACGGCGGCAAAGTCCTCCGGGTTGGGCTGGGAGGTGGCCGGGTGCTCTTCCGAGGCAACCAGCCTCGGATAGAGCTCGCCTGGTGTTATGTCCACGCCGTCGCGATAGACCGCCGCGCCGAAACGGACATAAATCGGGATGATGGTAATGCCCAGATCGCGGGCGACCTCCGGCGGCAGGTCGCAGGTGCTGTCGGTGACAACTTTAACAGCCATAATTTACACCGGCCTGAGGGTGCCGGCAAAGACCTGCCACGCCAGCGCGGACTTGGCTATCAGGCTGAGCAGGATGTAGACGCGCTCGCCGAACAGGTAGTCGCGCCAGGGGCCGACTTTGCGGTACTGCAGCACCATGTTTAAAGCAAAGCTGAAGAAGAAGACGAACAGGGTGGGCAGGATGACGTAGACAAAGGTGGGGACGCCGCCATCAGCCTGGGACAGCGAGCCGAAGAAATAGATGGCGATGGCTACCCACGGCGCCACGCCGGCGATGCAGCCGACGGTATAGGAAATCCAGTTGGTCCGCTGGGTGGTTTGATTGTGGACTTCCATCACCAGCCCGCACAGGTTCATTACTGCGGTCAGAGCAAAGGCCATCAGCAGGGCGCCCAGATCATACACGCCGCACAGCATGGCGATCAGCACGATCATGAGCGAAGCGCTGAAGGAGTATTCATACCACCGGGCGTAGTTGATGCCCGTCTTGAGGTTTCTGACATACCAGCCGAATACCGGCGGCGAGGCGATGATGAAATGCGCGGCCGCCGACAGCAGCAGGAACACGGCGACCATGGCCCCGAGCGGCACATTGATCCAGACATCGGTCACCGGCCACAGCCGGCCGATGGTTTCATCAAAGGACAGGAACGAGGTGGTCACCGGCAGCTTGAAATCGTTGCTGAGAACCAGCACCGCCGCCGCCTGGATAAGATGCAGGAGTCCCATGAAAGCGTTGTAAACCCTGAGGCGTTTGAACTGCGGTTCGTACTCCATATTACTCCTTCAAATTATTTGACGGCTCATCTATCCGGCGACCGCCCGGGCCGCGGCATAGGAGATAAGGGAAACGGCGCCGGTCAGCAAGGAGCCCCAGACGATATCGGCGGCGACCACGGCGCCCGGCCACTTTTTCAGGGTGGCCAAATTGGACAGGTCATAGGTGGCATAGCTGACGCAGCCCAGCAGCGCGCCCAGGCCGCCGGCCTTAAGCGCCGAACCGGCTTCGACCGC
This sequence comes from Dehalogenimonas alkenigignens, assembly GCF_001466665.1. Lineage (NCBI taxonomy): Bacteria > Bacillati > Chloroflexota > Dehalococcoidia > Dehalococcoidales > Dehalococcoidaceae > Dehalogenimonas > Dehalogenimonas alkenigignens. Next base: position 358,174 of record NZ_KQ758903.1, read on the forward strand.
CGGCGCCACAACGAGCACCAGGAGGCCGAAAACATAAAGCAGATAAAAGCCCAGCGCCGGCTGCCATTTCAGCTTCTCCAGCATCAGGTCGGCCAGCTGCCGCCGGTAAAATCCCCTGGCGATTTTGCCCAGCCAGACCAGGTCAATTGCCAGAAACGCTGCTAAAGACGCCACATAGACTGCGACCCACTGACCGATTTCCATATCACCTCACATGTTGCCCCGCCGGGGAGTGTCAACCAACCGCCGCCGCGGCAAAGCCGGCTAGTGATGTTCCTCAGCTTCAGCCCTTTCGGCGTCAGCCTTGGTTTTATGGACCGTGCCGTCAGGGTGGTTCGGCGGAGAATAAATGGTGTACAGCTTCATCGTCTCCGTTTTGGAAGTGTTGACCACATTATGGTAGGTTCCGGCCGGGACGATAACGGCATCGCCGTCGCGGGCGACGTGCTTTTCATCGCCGAGGGTAAAAGTGGCTTCCCCCTGCTCAACCCGGAAGAACTGGTCAACGTGATGGTGGACTTCATTGCCGATCTCTTCTCCGGGCTTGAGGCTCATGACCACCAGCTGGGCGTGTTTGCCGGTGAACAACACCTGCCTGAAATTGCCGTTTTTCAGAGTCTGCTTTTCGATGGGACCGAAGAAACCAATCATTGCGTTGCCTCCTTTTTAACTTTCTGTTCTTTTTTCTGGCAGGCCGGACATACCCCGTTGAACTGCACGGCGCTGCCGTTGACCTTGAAGCCGGTCCGCTCGACCACTTCCTGATGAAAGGTATGATCGAAAGGAACATCGACGTCGGCGACCAGGCCGCAGCTCCGGCAGCAAAGATGGCCGTGACCGCCGGTCCGGGCATCGTAGCGGCTCACCCGGCCGCCGATATACAGCTCGATGGCTTCACCCTTGCGGCAGAGTTTTTCAAGATTACGGTAGACCGTCCCCCGGCTGATGCGCGGCAGGCTGCTCCTGACGCTCTCATATACCTGCTCAGCCGTCGGGTGGACGGTGGTGGCTTGTAGGTACTCTAAAATCTTCTCTTTTTGCCTGGTGCAACGCATATATTTCAATTCTTAATAGTAATTATTCCTATTAATATAATATAATACAGATGCGCCTGAGTCAAAATAGACGGCGCCGGCGCCGGGGCTTGCTATCGGACCCCGGTTTATGATTTACTATTTGGTCTGTGACCTGATACCACCGCCGGTTCAGACCGGCGCGGCAAATAAAGGAGTCCCTGTAAATGAGAATCTCTGAACTGGTACCCCCGGCGGTGAAGGCCGACTTTCCGGAAGTCAACCCCGGCGATACGGTCAAGGTGCATGTCCGGATCATCGAAGGCGACAAAGAGCGCATCCAGGTCTTCCAGGGCGTGGTGCTGCGCAAGCGCTCCGGCACTGACGGCGGCAATTTCACGGTGCGCCGCCTGTCCTACGGCGTCGGCGTGGAACGCATCTTCCCCTTCGCTTCGCCGCTCATCGCCAAGATTGAAGTCACCCGCCGCGGCCGCGTCCGCCGCGCCAAGCTGTACTACCTGCGAGGCTTATCCGGCAAGGCTGCCCGCATCAAGGAAGAAAAAGAAACGGCGGCTTAAGCCGCCGCCCGATGCCTGCGACATGAGGCTCTCCGATTGCGGAGAGCCTCGGTCAATTTAACGGAGCGGAGAGCGCTTTGGCTTACGCCGAGGTCAGCGTCAACTCTCCGGCCGCCGGCCGGAACGCTTTCAGCTACCAGCTACCGCCGGGGCTTGCCGTCCGGCCGGGACAGGCGGTGCTGGCGCCATTCGGCCCCAAAGTCCTCCAGGGCATTGTGATCGAGGTGGCCGATAGGCCGCGTTTCGCCCAAACCCGCCTTTTATCAGGCATTATCGAGCCGCCCCTGTGCCTCACCCCGGCCCAATTAGCGGTCAGCCTCTGGATCTCCAGGCACTATCTGGCGCCGCTGTTCCCCTCTTTGGCGCTGTGGCTGCCCCCGGGGTTCGAGAGGCAAGCCGAACCAATCTTCACCCGCCGTCCAGCGGCGGCCGACCTCCCCCTCTCGGAGATCGAAGCGGCCGTTCTGTCCAGCCTCGATGACGAACAGCCCGAGGAGCAAAAAAGGCTGGAGAAGCTTTTCGGCAAGACGGAAGCGCGCAAGGCGCTGCGCCGCCTGCTGGAAGCCAACCTCATCGAACGGCGGTTCAGGCTGCAGCCGGTCAGGGTCAAACCCAGGCTTGAACGGGTAATCTTGTTAGCGGTGGAACCCGGGGCGGCCGAAACCGCCGCCGGGACTCTCCGGAAAAAAGCCCCGAAACAGGCCGCCGCTCTGAGAAGGCTCCTTGAAGCCGGGGGCCGGCTGGCGGCGGCCGAACTTGGAAAAGCCCTGGGCGGTAACTCCGCATCCGCCGTCGCCGCTCTGGCCGCCAGGGGGCTGGTCAGGGTTGCCGCCGAAGAAAGCCGGCGCGCTCCGAACTTGCCCGCGGCTGTCGAGCTGCCGATCGTACCCGAACTGACGTCCGGCCAGGCCGCGGCGGTGAACGCCGTCGCCGGAGCCATTGACAGGCGCGAAGGCCGGGCATTCCTGCTCCACGGCGTCACCGGCTCCGGCAAAACCGAGGTGTATCTCAAAGCCGCGGCTCACGCTCTCGGGGCGGGCAGACAGGTCATCGTGCTGGTGCCTGAAATATCGCTGACCCATCAGATCATCGAGCGTTTCACCGCCCGTTTCCCCGGCAGGGTGGCCGTGCTTCACAGCCGGCTGCCGCTGGGAGAACGCTACGATCAGTGGCGGGGCATGGACGAAGGTCACTATGATATCGTCATCGGGCCCAGAGGCGCCCTGTTCGCCCCGTTCGGCAGCCCCGGGCTGATCGTCATCGACGAAGAGCATGAGTGGGCTTACAAGCAACAGGAGACGCCCCCTTTGTACCACGCCCGCGCCGCCGCCCGACGATTAGCCCGGGAAACCGGCGCGGCGCTGCTGCTGGGTTCGGCGACACCCGATATCGAGACCCGCTTCCAGGCTGCCGCCGGCGAGTACACCCTGCTGGAACTGCCTCACCGGCTGACTCCCCGGCCGGCCGCCCCGCTGCCGCCGGTCTGGCTGGTAGACATGCGCAGCGAACTGAAACAGGGCAACCTGTCCATATTCAGCCGCAAGCTGGCGGCCGAGATGCGGGCGGCGCTGTCAAACGGCGAGCAGATCATCCTTTTCTACAACCGCCGCGGCGGGGCTACCTTCATCCAGTGCCGCGACTGCGGCGAAGTCCTCCAGTGCCGGAACTGCCGCCTGCCGCTGGGCTTTCACCCGGTGGAAAACCGCCTGATCTGCCATCACTGCAACACCGCCTACCGGGTGCCGGATACCTGTCCGGTCTGCGGCGGCAGGCGGATCAAATACCTGGGCCTGGGGACGCAGAAGCTGGAGGATGAGACCAGGAAAGAATTCCCCGAAGCCAGAATCCTGCGCTGGGATTCCGACGCCGCCCGCGGCAAAGAAGCCGGATACGGCATCTTCGACGATTTCCGCTCCGGCAAGGCCGATATTCTGGTCGGCACCCAGGTGGTGGCCCGGGGGCTTGATCTTCCCAGAGTCGGCCTGGTCGGCGTAATAAACGCCGATACCGCTTTGAACCTGCCGGATTTCCGTGCCGGCGAGCGCACTTTTCAGCTGCTGCTTCAGGTAGCCGGCCGGGCCGGGCGGGGTGAATTTCCGGGCAGGGTCGTCGTTCAGAGCTACCAGCCGGGACACTACGCCGTGGCGGCCGCCGTCAACCACGACTATCCGGCATTTTACGAGAAAGAAATTGAATACCGCAGGATGCTGGGCTACCCGCCTTTCGGCGAACTGGCGGTAGCCACCGTCGGTCACACTGTCGAAGGGGAAGGCCTGAAACTGGCTCAAAACCTGAAAAAAAGGTTGGAACTGTCCCGCGACGCCGCCGGCATTCCCGGCATTGAGTTTATCGGGCCGGCGCCCGCCTTCGTGCCCCGGCGGAGAGGTCTTTACCGGTGGCAGGTGACCGTCAAAGGCCGTCATATCGCCGAATTTCTGGAACAAGCCGATTTGCCGGCCGGGATACAGCTGAACGTCGATCCGGTTGGTCTCGACTGATTCGCGCCCGGCAATTGCCGGATATCCCGGATGGCTGTATAGTTAGAACCCGATTATGACCCAACCGCGCAAGCCTTTCCTCCCCGTCAGCAACCCCGGCCGCCGGGGCATTATCGAAGCCGCCGCCGAAACGGCGTCGGCCCTGGACATGCCGGCGTATGTCGTCGGCGGATATCTCCGTGACACCCTCCTGGGCCGTCCGGCAAATGATCTGGACCTGGTCGTCGAAGGGGATGCCGGGAAAATGGCCGCCGCCCTGGCGGCAGCGCTGGGCACGGAGTTTTTCGCTCTCGATGCCGCCGCCGGAATGTACCGTATCCCGCTCAAGCAGGCGGTTTTCGAGGAGATTGACATCAGCTCCGCCGCCGGCGCCATCCGGGACGACCTCGCCCGGCGCGATTTCACCGTCGACGCGCTGGCAGCCGCTGTCCCGTACCCTTTACCGGAGCGACTGGTCATTACCGACGAGGCGGGCGGCCTGGCCGACCTTGAACGAAAAGTACTCAGGGCTGTCTCGCCGGGCGTGTTCAGAGACGACCCGGCCCGCCTGCTCCGGGGCGTGCGCCTGGCCGCCGAACTGGGCTTTGCCATCGAGCCGGGCACCGAAAGCCTGATAGCCGCCGCCGCCTCTCTGGCCGCCAGCGTGGCCGGCGAAAGGACCCGGGAAGACCTGGTCAAGATTCTTTCGCTGCCTTCGATCGGTCAGACCGTCGAGTATCTCGACCGGCTGGGCTTGCTGGCGGCATTGTTTCCGGAACTCGAAACCTGCCGCGGCGTCGAGCAGCCGCCTGAACACGCCTGGGACGTGCTCGGCCATCAACTGAAGACGGTCGGTGCTTTGGACTGGGTGTTGCGACGGGGCATGTGGCCGCATGCCAGCGCCAAGGCACGTCAGCTCATCCCCTGGGACGGCGAATCAGAGGCTTATTTTCTGGGAAAGATCGGCGGCGGCGCCACGCGCCTGGCGCTGACCAGGCTGGCGGCTCTGATCCACGACGTGGCCAAGCCGGAAACCAGGACTCTGGCCGCCAACGGCCGCCTGCGGTTCTACGGCCACGCCCGCAAGGGCGCCGAGAAAGCTGACGCGATTATGAAGCGGCTGCGTTTTTCCCAGCGGGAAGCAGGGTTCGTCACCGCCATCGTTGAAGCCCACCTGAGGCCGACCCAACTCGGTCCGGAAGCCATCCCTCCTACGCCGAGAGCCGTTTACCGCTTCCTGCGGGACACCGGCGACGCCGCCGTCGCCACGCTGTACCTGAGCCTGGCCGACCACCTGGCGGCCCGCGGCCCGGACCTCGACCTTGATAACTTCCGCCAACATGTTACAATAGTGGGCTATGTTTTGGCCGAACGCGGCCGGCAGCTGGCCAAGCCGTCCGGGCGGCTGGTTGACGGCAACGAGCTTCAGGCGCGCTTCGGGATGAAACCGGGTCCGGCGATGGGCCGGGTTCTGGAGGCAGTCGCCGAGGCGCGGGCCACCGGAGAAATCGCTTCTAAAGAAGAGGCTTTGACACTGGCCGAGCGGCTGATCCGGGAGCCTCCGGCTGACGAAACAAAGAACCGGCGGCGGGGCTGCCGGGGAGAATAGGCGCAGCGGCGCGGCATGGCAGGAATTACTGATGCGGACTGAAGAATGAAAAAATACCGATTCGGGTTGATAACCATCCTGGTCTTGTTCATCCTTTCGGCGCTGGTGGTGCTGCCGGTGGGCAAAGGCGTCATCGGCGGCCGGGCTATCGAACTCGGTTTAGACCTTCAAGGCGGCCTGCACCTGGTATATGAAGCCGACCTGTCCGGAGTAGCCGAGGCCGATCGGGACAGCATCCTGAACGGCGTTGTTGACGTCATCAGTAACCGGGTCAACCCGCTGGGCGTCAGCGAACCCAATATCGAGAAACAGGGCGATAACCGCGTTGTGGTGCAGCTGCCGGGAACGGCGCTGACCGACGCCCAGAAGCAGCGCATCGGCTCCACGGCGCTTCTGGTCTTCGCCGAACTGGCCGCCGAAGGCGAGGAAGCCCGGTGGGAGAATGAACTGGGGCGCTGGAAGCCGGCTACCGCCGAAATCGACGGCGCGGTCAAGGAGCTTGATTCCAGCTATTTTAAAGACAACACCTTTTTAACCAGCGACCAGACCACCGGCCGAATCGAGCTTCGGTTCGAATGGAACGAAGAGGGCGCCAAGATCAGCGAGGCGGTCACTACCCGCATCCTCGGTAAAAGGATGGGTATCTTTGAGGGCGACACCGCCCTCCTCGGCGATAACGGCCAGCCGATCGCCCCGGTCGTCGAAGGCATCATCTCCACCAGCGGCGTCATTACCGGCCTGTCGTTCAACGAAGCCGAAATCCTGTCCCGCCAGCTCAATGCCGGCCGCCTGCCGGTACCGCTGGAGATTATCTATGAAAATACCGTGTCGCCGGTGCTGGGCGCCGATTTCGTCGACCGGTCGGTACTGGCCGGCGCCGTCGGCGTCATCCTGGTTATGATTTTCATGACCGCCTTCTACCGCCTGCCGGGCTTTCTGTCCAGCCTGGCGTTAATGGTATACATTGCCATTGTCCTGGCGATATACAAGCTGGTGCCGGTCACCCTGACACTGGCCGGCATCGGCGGCTTCATCCTGTCCATCGGCATGGCGGTGGACGCCAACGTGCTCATCTTCGAGCGGATGAAAGAGGAGCTCCGGGCCAGGCGCACCGTCGGCGCCGCCATTGAAGCCGGTTTCTCCCGGGCCTGGACCGCCATCTGGGATTCCAACGTCACCACCCTCATCGTCTGCGCCATCCTGGTCTGGGTCGGCGGCAGCGTCGCCGCCGGGGCGCCGGTGCAGGGCTTCGCCCTGACCCTTGGCGTGGGCGTACTCTCCAGCATGTTCACTGCCATGTTCGTTACCCGGACATTCCTGCGGATGCTCATCGGCAGCCAAACCGCGCGGAAGTTATCTCTATTCACTACCGAAGCAGGTGACCAGAATGCCTAACATCATCGGCAAGCGCAAGCTGTTTTTAAGCATCTCCGGGGCGCTCATCGCCTTATCGCTTTTGTCTCTGGCGGTTTTCGGCCTCAAGTCCGGCATCGATTTCTCCGCCGGGTCGCTCCTGACCGTCGCCTTCGACACCACGCCCTCCCTGGCCGACCTGAAGAGCGAACTGGGGGCGCTGGGTCACGGCAACGCCATCGTCCAGGAGACCGGCAGCGAGGATTTCATCATCCGGCTGGGCGTCCTCTCCGACGCCGAGAAGAATAGCCTTGAAGACGGCCTGGAAGCGGCGTTCGGGCCGCTGACCGAGCGCGGCTTCGAGATGGTTGACCCGATTATCGCCAGCCAGACCTCCAGAACGGCCATGATCGCCGTCGGCCTGGCTTCGATCGGCATCCTGGCTTACCTGACCTACGCCTTCCGCCGCATGCCCAAGCCGCTGCATTACGGCGTCGGCGCCGTCGCCGCGGTGCTCCATGACGTCCTGGCGGTGCTGGGCATCTTCGCCGCGCTGGCGGCGTTATTAGGCCTGGAGATCAACCTGGTGTTCATCATCGGCATCCTGGCGGTCATCGGCTACAGCGTCAACAACACCGTGGTCGTCTACGACCGCATCCGCGAGAATACCCTGCGCGGCGGCGGCAGCTTTGAAAGCATCGTCAACCGAAGCGTCGTCGAGACTTTCATCCGCTCCCTGAACACTTCGTTCACCACCATCATCGTGGTGCTGGCTCTGATGCTGTTCGTCGGCGCCACCATCCAGAACCTGGCGCTGGTGATGTTCATCGGCATCGTCGTCGGCACCTATGATTCGCTGTTCGTCGCCCCGGCCATCCTGGTCATCTGGGACAACTACGACAAGAGCCGCCTGGCGCCCAGGGCTTCCCGGGCCGGAGCCTAGAACCGTGGGCGGCCCCAGCCGCGCCGCCGCCGTTTCGGTGGCTTCCAATTCACTGCTCATCTTCCTCAAGGTGACGGTGGGCTTGCTCACCGGCGCCGTCAGCATCCTGGCCGAGGCCATCCATTCCGCCCTCGACCTGCTGGCGGCGGTCATCGCTTTCTTCGGTCTCAGGGCGGCCGGCAAACCGGCCGACCGGGAACACCCCTTCGGCCACGGCAAGTGGGAAAACGTTTCCGGCAGCATCGAGGCGGTACTGATTTTCATCGCCGCGGTGTGGATCATCTACGAGGCGGTCAAGAGGATCATCGGCGGCGCCGAGGTTGAAATGCTCGGCTGGGGCATCGCCGTCATGGCCGTCTCCGCCGCCGCCAACACCCTGGTCAGCCGCTACCTTTTCAAATCAGCCAGGGAGCATGACTCGTTGGCCCTGGAAGCCGACGCCCAGCACCTGCGCACCGATGTCATCACTTCCCTGGGCGTGCTCCTGGGCCTTCTGGCGGTGCAGTTGACCGGCCTGACCATTCTCGATCCCATTATCGCTATCGCCGTAGCCCTGATCATCGTCAGGGCGGCCTGGGACATCCTGCATAAATCCTTCGGCGGCATCATCGACGCCGGCCTGCCGCCCGCCGAGCAGCGGCTCATCGCCGACATCCTGAACGAGCACCGCGGCGCCCTGGCGGGCTTTCATGAAATCCGGACGCGCAAAGCCGGCGCCCAGCGCTTCCTGGAACTGCATCTGGTGATGCCCCGCGGCATCACCGTCGAGGAGTCCCACCGCATGTGCGACCACCTCGAAGCCGACCTGCGGGCGCGCCTGCCGCGGCTTGAGGTGGCGCTTCACGTGGAGCCGTGCGATGAAGACTGCCCGAACTGCCCCGCCGCCGCCTGCCCGGAGCGCCGGGAATCTTAGTCCAGGCGGTTCCGCTGTTTCAATGCGGCGGCCAGGCCGGCGACGCGCCGCGGCACCGGGCGCGGCGACAGATCCGGGGCGCCTCCGAGGAGCGCTCTGAAAGTGGCCGCCACGGAAGCCGCCAGCGCCTCCAGGTTGTAGCCGCCTTCCAGGCATAAGACCAGCCGCCCGCCGCAGATTTCCTCAGCCAGCCGCTTGATCCTGCCGGCGATGCCGGAGTAGCCTTCGGTCGAGACCTTCATCTCCGCCAGCGGGTCGTCCCGGTGGGCATCAAAGCCGGCTGAAACCAGCAGCAGTTCCGGCCTGAAACGCCTGACCGCCGGGAGGATTATGTCGTCAAAGATGGACAAATATTCATCGTCGCCGCAGCCCTCGGGCAGCGGTATGCTGATCCGGCTGCCGCTGCCGGTGTCGTCAACATCGCCGCCGCCGGGGTAGTGCGGAAACTGGTGCGTTGAGATGAACAGCACGCCAGGGTCGCCTTCAAAGACAGCGGCGGTGCCGTTGCCGAAGTGGACATCGAAGTCGATGATGGCCAGCCGCCTCAAACCGTAACGGGACTGGGCGTACCGCGCGGCTATGGCGATGTTGTTATAAAGACAGAAGCCGCCGCCCGCCCCGGCGAAGGCGTGGTGCCCCGGCGGCCTGACCAGGGCGAAGCACGAGGAAATCCTCTCACCGCCGCCCATGACCGCCTCTACGGCCGCCACAGCGCCTCCGGCGGCATATTCCGCGGCCTCGCAGGACTTTTTTGAGACCGGCGTGTCGGCGTCCAGCCAGCCGCCGCCCGCGGCGCAAATTTCCCTGACTCTGGAGATATAGCCGCGGCTGTGGACAGCGGCAAGTTCCGCCTCCGCCGCCCGCCGCGCCTCGACGGGGACCAGCCGCTCAAGCAGGCCATCGGATTTCAGGCGGGACATAACGGCTTCCAGCCGGGCGGCGGTCTCCGGGTGGCCGGCGCCGGTGTCATGGTCCAGGTATGAGGGATGGAAAACGTAGCCGGTGTTCATATGCTCTCTGGCAAAGCGGGCAAGGAATCCCCTCTCCCGTCGCCTGACGGGAGAGGGCAGGGTGAGGGTGTAATCTTGACATCTTCAGAATGAGTGATACGGGAAAGCTCGTCTTGAATCACATGGACGACGCCGTCGCAGTTCTTTAACACATCGTTATTCCAGAACCGGATTACGCTGTATCCCATTCTCTGGAGCTGCTCTGTCCGCCGGTTGTCGCTGTCAATATCCGCGAGGGCATTATGATGCTCGCCGTCAAGTTCGATGATAAGCCGATGCGTAAGCGAGACGAAATCAACGATGTAATCTCCGATCAAACGCTGGTGCCGGAATTTAATGCCATCTAATTGCCGGCTGTTGATTTTTGACCACAGCAGCTTTTCGGCTTCTGTCTGGCTCTTTCTGAGATCCCGGGCAAGTTTTTTATTCAGGTATGGCATAGCTTGAGCGTCATTTTACACCACGCCGGTGTCGCCCTCACCCTACCCTCTCCCGCGAGGCCGCGGGAGAGGGATTATAAAAGGGAGCCCCCGTTGCCGGGGGCTCCCTTTTATCCAACCGATTTGTCTAAGTGTTCAGTTTAGACGACGCGGCGGGTGCGGACGATCAGGACGATGACCAGGACGGTGAGCAGAGCGCCGACGCCGATGATGGCCCAGATGTAGGTCGGGGTCTCAGTGTCGGGGATGACCACGGTCACGGTCGGGGTGACTACCGGGGAGGTCGGGATGGTCACCGGAGGAGAGGTCGGGGTGGCAGCAGCGGTCGTGAAGACGCTGATGACCCAGTCGGAGGTGCCGGTGCCGGTGATGGCCCGAACGCGCCAGTAGTAGGTGGTGTTGTTGGCCAGGGCGGTGCCGGTCCAGGCGGCCGCCGGGATGGAGGTGGTGATCTTGGTGCCGGTCAGCGGGCTGAAGGATGAAGCGGTGGAGACCTCAAGCTCGTAGCTGGTGGCGCCAGTCACAGCCGCCCACTGGAAGGTCGGCATGGTCGGCACGTTGGAAGCGCCGGCGGCCGGGGCCAGGTTGGACGGAGTGGTCGGGACGTTGGGCTGGGTGGAGAAGGTGAAGGTCCCGGCGAAGGTGGCGGTAGCCAGGTGAGCATCGTCAGAGGTGCGAACGCCCCAGACTCTGACGGTGTAGGTGGTGTTGGCAGCGAGGCCGGTGATGGTGTAGGAGGTGCCGGACTGGCTGGAGGTGGCCAGGGTAGCGCTGTACAGGTCGCGGGCAGCGGTGCTGCTCTGGACTATAGCGACGGCGAAGCGATCGACGCCGGTCAGAGCGGTCCAGCTGACGGTGGCCTGGCTGGTGGTGAAGGCGCCAACGGTAACGCCGGCGACGGCGACGGCAAGAGTGTCGGTGTAGGTGAACATCTTGGCGCCGGAGACGACGGTCAGCGTATTGCCGTTAGCGAACAGGGCGGAAGCGGAGGAGAAGTCGCTGCTGGGGGCGATCAAGCCGGCTTTGGAGGCAGAAGACAGCAGGCGGACAACCGAGCCATTGGCGTTCAAGCCGTAGGTGACCCAGGCTGTGCCGGCGGCGGTGCCGGAGGCCAGGCCGACCGGAGCGGTCAGCAGGTTGCCGGCGGCGGAGTCGAACAGAGCGACGCCGTCGTCCTGGCGGGAAGACCAGGCCGGGGTGGTGGCGGCGAAGTCATAGGAGAATAGACCACCGGTGGCTTCAGTAGCCCAAACGACATCATTGGAGCCGGTCCGGAAAGCAACCATCAGGCTGGTGGCGCCGGTGAGGGCGGCAGTCGAGGTTGTCCAGGTGGCGCCGAGGTCGGTGGACTTGGACAGGCGGCCCTGATCGGTGCCGACTACCAGAGCGGTGCCGTCGGACGAGCGGGCCATGGAGGTGATGTTACCAGTGGTGCCGCCGGTGGGGGCAGCGATGGTAACGTTGGTCCAGGTGAAGCCGTTGTCAAGGGTCTTGGTCACGACGCCGGAGTTGCCGCCGACGACGTAAACATTCTTGTCAAGGACGATCAGGGTGTTGGCAACAACCGGGGTGGCTCCACCGGGAGCGACGAGTTGAGCGGTGAAGAGGGTACCGTTGTTGTTGGAGACCATGATCTTGTTGTTGGTGCCCTTGGTGGTGAAGACAACAGTCTGGTCGGTGGCGTAGTTGGGCGACAGGCGGAGCATGTTGATGGCGGCGGCATCAGTGCCGCTGAAGTAAACGCGCTCCCAGTTGTCGCCGGTCTTGCGCCACAGGCTGTTGGCATAAACGGTGGTGCCGGCAGTAACCGCGGCTGCCAGGCTGATGGGTGAGGTGGTCGAGGCGGTAGCAGTGGTCAGGGCAAAGGTGCCAGCAGCGGCCACAGCGCCGGTCTGGGTGATGGTGGCGGTGGGATTAGCGGTGTCCATGGTGACGTTAACCGGGAAGGCATCGACACCGAAAGTGTAGGTGCCGTTACCAGTGGCCGCACCAGTGACGGTGACGGCGCCAGCGGTCAGGGTGATGGCGATAGAACCAGCCACGACACCCGGGGTAGCGCTAGCGGCATCGGGCAGGCTGAAAGAGCCAACACCGGGCAGAACAGCCGGGGGAACAACGATAGCGTTAGCGGTGCCGAGAAGATCCTCAACAACAGCTAACACAACGGAACCGGCGCCCAAACCCTGAATATCAATCGAGCCACTGGTTCCAGCGGCTGTAGCGGTCAGGGTAGCTGAATCACCGGCGCCAAGGAAGATGACGTTGCCTACAATGGCTGCACCAGCGCTAGAGCCGGCATTAATAGCGGCACTAACCGAACCGGTAGCAACATTGAAGGTAGCAGTTAAACCATCGGTCGCATGACCATTAGTAATGGTCAGCTTGTCAGCCGCGATAGCGGTACTAGTGGTATTACCAGTAGCGGTGAAAGAACCGGCGGGAGAAGAACCGACGCCGGCAGTCGCGCGGCTGGTGGCCAGCCAGGTGACGGTGGAAGTGGCAGCCATGTCGTTGATGGCCGAGAATGAATCATTCAGCAGGCTAACGGCGCTGAAGTTCTTGGCCTGGTCAACGCTCAGGCTGAAACCGGACTGGTCGTTCTGGGCCAAGCCCATGCCGCCCTGGAGAGCGTAGGCAACACCAGAGGTGGCGAAGTCGCTCTTGAGGGCGACCATGGTCATGCCAGCGAAGGGGGTCAGCTTCTTGGCAGCGGTGAAGTTGGCGCCGCCGTCAGTGCTGAGGAAAGCCTTGCCATTGGAAGTGCCGGCAAAGATGGTGGCGCCGGAGAAGGTGCCAAGAACATCAATGCTGACAACCGGCTGGGCAGTACCGAAGAAGGGCAGCTGCAGGATGGACGGGGTGGAGGCATTGCCCATCACGCGGTAGACGCCGCCGTTGGTGCCGTTAAGGCCGGCATAGAAGAACGGAGCGGTGGACATGTTGAAGTCAGACGGGAAATCAATGGAAACGACAGTGTTGTCGGTGGCAGCAACAATCTGAACATCTTTAAGAGTGGTGTTGAAGCCGAAGCCATTAACGGAGAAGCTAGCGATGGGGGCTGCACCAGCAGCCTTTTTGATGACGATAATGCCCAGGTCAGTGGCGAAGTTGGGGGAAAGCTTGAGGGCTTGGACATTAAAGCCAGCGGTGTTCAGGAAGGCGGTGGCGTCGAAGACGGGGAAGAGTTCGCCTTCGTTCTGGTAGAAGACGCCGTTGCCAGTACCAATGAACACCTTGTAGCTGCCGCCGGCGAGGGCGGCGCCGATGGCGGTGATAGTGCCAGCGGCAGTGCCGCGGTTGGCGAAGGTGGCGCCGCTATCGGTGGACTTGTACAGGGTGGCTCCCTGGGCGACGTAAACAACGTTCGCCTCGTTGGGGGAGCAGAAGACGGCGGTGGCGGCCTGGGTCTGGTCCGGCAGGTTGGCCATGGTCCAGGAGCGGCCGCCGTTGGTGGACTTAATCAGTTTGTACTGATTGCTGGAGTGATTGACCTGAGCATAAGCGTAAAGGGTGCCGTCAATGCCCATGGTCATGAAACCGGTCTGGAGATAGTCGTTGGGCATGACTTCGCCGGTGTGAGCCGGTACGGAGACCGCGCTCCAGGCGTTGTCAGCAGCGCTGACAGGAACAGCCGCGATCAGCATGCTGGCCGCGATGGCTACTGTCAACACGACGCTAAAGATTTTGTTTAACTTTTTCATTTCGACCTTTCGGTTAACCTTTCAATATATTTTATGGTTATTGTCTATCGGTTTTGGTTATTTCCCTTAGACTATGGGGTGGCAATGGTTGCTGTTTTTGCCTTGCGGCTCATCTTTCTAATCCCATCACCTGCCTTTCTTAATTAATCTAACAAATATGCGTAAAGCCAAGCAGTGCACGGACTTATACCTGCACTAGTATCAATGATACCACGCGTGTCAATAGGTTTAGACCAGCTTCATGGGGGTACGATGGTACCGATTTGCGGTAGCCATCTTCAGGTAATATAACGGGCGGCGGGGCGGAGTGTTAGGGACGAAGATATTATGTAGAGTGATTGGCAGTACAGTCAGACGCTGATAAACAATCAGATACAGGTCGGATCGGATTGCCACGGACTTGCCCTTCAAGGCAAGTCCTCGCAAAGACAGGCTAGAAAGACGCCGGGTGGTGCCCTCACCCTACCCTCTCCCGCGAGGCCGCGGGAGAGGAGTTGCCTACTCTTTGCCGCGCTGGAGGTTATCCAGGAACTCCACGTTGTTGCGGGATTTCTTGAGCTTGTCCAGGACGCGCTCGGTGACCTCGGCGAAGTGGGTGGCGTCATCGGCGATGAGGGCGACCATACGGCGCAGCAGCTGCACCTGGCGGAAGGTGGTGTCCGACATCAAAAGCTCCTCGCGGCGGGTGCCGGAGCGGGGAATGTCGAAGGCGGGGAAAATCCTGCGCTCGGCCAGGCGGCGGTCGAGGTGGAGCTCCATGTTGCCGGTGCCCTTGAATTCTTCATATATAAGATCGTCCATGCGCGAGCCGGTGTCCACCAGGCAGGTGGCGATGATGGTCAGCGAACCGCCCTCGGCGGTGTTGCGCGCGGCGCCGAAGAACTTCTTGGCCGGGTGCAGGGCGACCGGGTCGAGGCCGCCGGACAGAGTGCGGCCTGACGGCGGCATGGCCAGGTTGTAGGCGCGGGTGAGGCGGGTGATGCCGTCAAGGAGGATGAGCACATCCTTGCCGGACTCCACCATGCGCTTGGCGCGCTCAAGGGCCAGCTCGGCGACGCGGGTCTGGTTCTCCACCGCCTCGTCGAAGGTGGCGGCCATGACCTCGCCCTTCACGGAGCGGCGCATATCGGTGACCTCTTCCGGCCGCTCGCCGATGAGGACGACCATCAGGTGGATATCGTTATAGTTGCCGGTGGCGGCGTTGGCGATGTTTTTGAGGAGCATCGTCTTGCCGGCTTTAGGCGGGGAGACGATCATGCCGCGCTGGCCGCGGCCGATGGGGGCGATGAGATTGATGAGGCGGGTCGAAAGCTGGAGGGGTTCGATCTCCAGGTTGATCATCTTGTCCGGGAAGGTCGGCGTCAAGGAGCCGAAGTGCGGCCGCTGCTTGGCGACGTCCGGGTTGAGATCGTTGATGGCCTCGACCCGGAGCAGCGAATAGTACTTTTCACCCGGCTTGGCGTGCCGCGACTGGCCGATGATCATATCGCCGGTCCGCAGGCCGAAGCGGCGGATCTGGGACTGGGAGATGTAAATGTCCGAGTTTGACGGCAGGAGAGAAGCCTGGCGCAGGAAGCCGTAGCCGTCCGGCATGATCTCCAGGATGCCGGAGCAGAAGATGTTGCCCTGCTGCTCGGTGGAGGCCTGCAGCAGCCGCAGCACGATCTCCTGCTTTTTGGCGCCGGTGACGCCGGTGAGCTTCATCCGCTTGGCCAGCTCCAGCAGGTCTTCCCGGCTCATCGTCTCCAGGGTGGACAGGCCCAGCGGCGGAGGCGGCGGCGGCGGGGCGGGGGGCTCCGGGCGGACTTCCACCGGTTCGATGCTGTTGATGGGATCGATTTCGGACATGGAACTCTCCTAAAATTACTGGTTCGAAGCGCCGCTTGTTTTCCAGTCGGCTAAAAACCGTTCGATGCCGATATCGGTCAGCGGGTGCTTCAGCATCTGTTCAAGTACTTTATAAGGTATGGTGGCGATATGGGCGCCCATCCTGGCCGCCTGGACGCAGTGCAGCGGGTGGCGGATGGAGGCGGCGATGACCTCGGTTTTAAACTCATAGTTGCTGTAAATATCGAGGATATCCTTGACCAGCGCCATGCCGTCATGGCCGATGTCGTCCAACCGGCCGACGAACGGGCTGACGAAGGCGGCGCCGGCGTGGGCGGCCAGCAGCGCCTGGTTGGCGGAGAAGCACAGCGTCATATTGACCCGAATGCCGCTGTCAGCCAGTTCACGCGTCGCCTGGAGGCCTTCCGCCGAGGTCGGCAGTTTGACCACCACGTTCTCCGGCGCCCACTTGAAAAAGCGTTTGCCATCGGCCGCCATCTGGGCGGCGGTGTCGCTGACCACTTCGACGGAGATGGGAGCGCCGGCGGGGATGATCGCGGCGATCTGGCGCACCACCGACTGGTAATCCTTGTGGCCTTCTTTGGCAACGAGCGACGGGTTGGTGGTCACGCCGTGCACCACACCCATGGCGGCGCCTTTTCTGATTTCGGCGATGTTGGCGGTATCGAGGAACAGCTTCATTGAAAACTCCTGCTGAAATTAAAAAGTAATACGGCGCGGTCTAAATTTCTATTCGGCTGCAAGCGGCAGCGCCGCCTGCGACCCCTCCCGCAGCACGTCTTTGGCGGCGCCGATGAAGTCCCGGAACAGCGGCTGCGGCTTGCCGGGCCGCGAGGTGAACTCCGGGTGGAACTGGCAGGCCACCATCCACGGGTGATCGGCCAGTTCGCAAACTTCCACCAGCTTGCGGTCCGGCGACAGGCCGGAGAAGACCATGCCGGCGGCGCGGTAGCTGTCGAGGTAGCGGTTGTTGAACTCGAAGCGGTGGCGGTGACGTTCATAGACGAGCTCTTTGCCGTAGGCCGCGGCGGCTTTAGTACCGGGCACTACCTGGCACGGCCAGTTGCCGAGTCTCATGGTGCCGCCCTTGCCGCAAACCACCTTCTGTTCCGGCATGATGTCGATGACCGGGTGAGCGGTACCGGCGTCGAACTCGGTGGAGTTGGCTCGGGCGGCCGACAGCACGTGGCGGCCGAACTCGATGACCATGATCTGCAGGCCCAGGCACAGGCCGAAGTAGGGCACTTTATGAACGCGGGCGTACTTGGCGGCCTTGATCATGCCTTCGATGCCGCGGTCGCCGAAGCCGCCGGGGACGATAATGCCCTGGGCATGCTCCAGCAGCTTTTCGCCGCCGGGGCGCTCCAGGTCTTCCGACTGCACCCAGTCAATCTGGAGCTTGCGGCCGTGATGCATGGCGGCGTGGGTGAGCGCTTCCCGCACCGAGTAATAGGCGTCTTTCAGTTCGACGTATTTGCCGACCAGGGCGATGCGGACGGTGTCGCAGGCGCCGCTGAAGCAGGATACCATTTCCCGCCACGAGTCGAGCTGCGGCGGGTGGGCTTTCAGATCCAATTTGCGGACCATGAAGTCGCCCAGGCCTTCGGATTCCAGCACCAGGGGTACTTCATAGATGGAATTGACCGTCGGGCAGAAGATGACCGCTTCGCGGTCAACGTCGCAGAAGAGCGAGATTTTGTCGCGGATGGCTTCGGGGATGGAAATATCAGAGCGGCAGACGATAACGTCCGGCTGAATGCCGATGCGCCGCAGTTCGTTGACGCTGTGCTGGGTCGGTTTGGTCTTGAGCTCCTGGGTAGGTCCTATATAAGGAAGAAGGGTCACATGGACGTACAGCACGTTGTCGCGGCCGACGTCCTTGCGCATCTGGCGGATCGCCTCAAGGAAGGGCTGGCCTTCGATATCGCCGACGGTTCCGCCGACCTCGATAAGGAGTACGTCAGCTTTGGATTTATCCGCCAGTTTGCGGAAGCGGTCTTTGATCTCGCCGGTCAAATGGGGCACCACCTGGATGGTGCCGCCCAGAAAATCGCCGCGCCGTTCTTTGGCGATGACGGCTGAGTACACCTGGCCTGAGGTGGTGTTGGATTCCGCGGTCAGGTCAATATCGATGAACCGTTCATAGTTGCCCAGATCGAGATCGGTTTCCGCGCCGTCGCCGGTGACAAAAACCTCGCCGTGCTGGTAGGGGGACATGGTGCCGGGGTCGACGTTTAAGTATGGATCCAGCTTCTGGACGGAGACGGAAATACCGCGGCTCTTAAGAACGGTGCCGATGCTGGCGACGGTGATGCCCTTGCCGACCGAGCTGACCACGCCGCCGGTAACAAAGATGTATTTAGTCATCCAAAAGCATGCTCGAATTTATGAATGGGATTTGGTGTGTCATGCGGAATAGCTGCGGGGCGGACTCGTTCAAGCCCGTGCCGTATTATAGATTCAGGGATTTGGGTTGTCAACACCTTTGCGGAAGCGGTCATGCCTGCTTAGAAAAACTTAGCCGGCAGCCGCTTCCCAGGGCTGCCGGCTCTCAATACTGACAACGCCTTACCCGGCCGGGTCAGCTTTAGCGTTGCGGCGCTTTTTGGGGCTGACTTTAACCGGGGGAGCTTCATCGCTCTTGGGTTTGAAGGTCAGGCCGTCGGCTTCAACGTCGACGATGACGGTGGAACCTTCTTTGAAGTCGCCCTTCAGAATGCGCGTCGCCAGCGGGTTCTCGACATGTTTTTCAATGGCGCGGCGCAGCGGCCGGGCGCCGTAAACCGGGTCGTACCCCACTTTCGCCAGCCATCCTTTTGCCGACTCGGTGATCTCCAGCCCGATTTCCAGGTCTTCCAGCCTCTGTTCGACTTCCCGGGCCATCAGGTCAACGATATGCCGCAACTGCTCCTGGCCAAGTTCGTGGAAGACGATGATCTCATCGACCCGGTTCAAAAACTCCGGCCTGAACGCCTTGCGCACTTCGGCCATGACCTTGTCACGCATGCGGTCATAGTTTTCTCTGCCGTCGCCGCCGGCGGCGGTGACAAAGCCGAGTTTAGATTCCCGCCGGATAGTTTCAACGCCGGCGTTGCTCGTCATGATCACCACGGTGTTCTTAAAGTCAACCGTTCGGCCGTGGCCGTCGGTCAGGCGGCCGTCGTCCAGCAGCTGCAGCAGGGCGTTGAAGACTTCCGGGTGGGCTTTCTCAATTTCATCCAGCAGGATGACCCGGTAAGGCCGCTTTCTAACCGCCTCGGTAAGCTGGCCGCCCTCTTCGAAGCCGATATAGCCGGGCGGGGCGCCGATCATGCGCGACACGGTATGCCGCTCCTGGTATTCCGACATGTCGATGCGGACCATGGCCGTGTCGTCACCGAACAGGAACCAGGCCAGCGAACGCGCCAGTTCGGTCTTGCCGACGCCGGTCGGCCCCAGGAAAAGGAAACTGCCGATGGGGCGGCGCGGATCTTTGAGGCCAGCCCGGGAGCGGCGGATGGCCTCGGAGATGGCGACCACGGCTTCGTTCTGGTCAACGAACCTTTCGTGAATGCGGTCTTCCATGTGCACCAGCTTCTGGGCTTCCGCCTCCAGCATCTGGGACACCGGGATGCCGGTGGCGGCGGCGATAAGGCCGGCGATATGTTCGGCGCTGACTTCCCCGGATATCTTTTCTCTGGCGACCCAGGCTTCTCGTTCTTTTTTATATTCGTCGTCAAGGCGAAGCCGCTCGCTCCGGGCATTGGCGGCGGCGGGGTAATCATTACGCTGGGAGGCGGCTTCTTCCTCTGACTGCAGCTGCTGCACTTTGTTCTCCAGTTCGCGGATAGCCGGAGGGGTGCTCTCCAGATCCAATCGCAGCTTGGAGGCAGCTTCATCAATCAGGTCTATGGCCTTGTCAGGCAGATGCCGGTCGGTGACATAACGCTGGGATAAACGGACCGCGGCATCCAGCGCTTCGTCGGAGATTTTGATTTTATGGTGAGCTTCGTACCGGGGCCTCAAACCTTTGAGAATTTCGATAGCGTCTTCGATGCCGGGTTCGTCAACGAACACCGGCTGCAGGCGCCGCTCCAGAGCTTTGTCTTTTTCAATATATTTGCGGTAATCATCCGAGGTGGTAGCGCCGATAACCTGCAGCTCGCCCCGGGCCAGCGCCGGTTTCAGCATATTGCTGGCATCGAGGGCCCCCTCAGTCGCCCCGGCGCCGACCAGGGTGTGTATCTCATCGATGAAGAGGATAATCTCACCCTGAGATGAGCGGGCTTCGTCCATCACCGCCTTCAGCCGTTCTTCAAATTCACCCCGGAATTTGGCTCCGGCCAATAGCGCGCCCATATCAAGGGCGACAACCCTGCGCCCTTTCAACGACGAGGGAACGTCTCCGGAGACGATTTTCAGGGCAACGCCCTCGGCTATCGCGGTTTTACCGACGCCGGCTTCACCGACGATGACAGGATTATTTTTGGTCCGCCGGGTGATGATCTGCATCACCCGCCTGATTTCCGCCTCCCGGCCGATCACGGGATCCAGCCTGCCCTGTTCGGCCATCTCATTCAGATCACGCGAATATTTAGCCAACGAACGGTATTTACTCTCGGCCCGGGCGTCGGTCACCCGGTGGCTGCCGCGAATCTTCTGCAGCGCGATATAAACCTTCTCTTTATCGATGCCGAAGCTTCTCAGAATAGCCGCCGAAACGCCTTTCGCCTCGCTGGCGATAGCGATGAATATATGCTCGGTCCCAATGAATTCATCCTTCAGTCGCTGTGCCTCCTGAGAAGCCTCCAGCCCAACCTGCTGGATCCGCGGCGTGGGATAGATCTGCTGGGCGTCGTAGCCCAGTTTGGGAACCTTGGACAGCACGGCATCAACCTCGGTTTTTATGGCGTCAGCATCGGCGCCGAGTTCTTTGATTATCTCTCCGACCAGGCCTTTCTCCTGCCCGAGCAACGCCAGCAGCAGATGTTCGACATCCCACTGGTTATGCTGGTACTGGCGAACCAGCTGTTGCGAGGAAGCGACTGCCTCCTGCGCCTGTTCGGTGAATTTTTCCTGTCGCATTATAAATTCCCTTCTTGAAGCCGAGTGAGTTGGGCGCGCAGCTTCTCGTTTTCCTTGATCAGATCGTTCATTTTCAACAGCATGTTGGTGATCACTTCTACTCCGGCCAGGTTCACGCCAAGGTCTTCCATTAAACTCCGTACCCGGCGCAGGGTCTCAATATCGCTCTCGGAGTAGAGGCGGATGTTGCCGGATGAACGCTGCGGCTTCACCAGCCCGGAGCGCTCATAGTAGCGTAGTGTATGAGTCTTAACGCCGATAAGTTCGGCGGCGACGTGAATGACGTAGCGCGGGCGGTATCTTTCTTCGTTCAATCTTTTCCTCCCCCGGATCAGTCAGAGGCGCTTAATTTCGACAGTTCAGTGAATAGTTCTTTTTCTCGGCCTGTCAAATTTGTAGGCAGAACAACATTTACCCGGGCGATCAGGTCGCCGTAGCCTGTCCGGCCAAGATGCGGCATACCCTGCCCGGCAAGCTTAATTGTCCGGCCATTTTGAGTCCCGGGCGGAATCTTCAAAGCCAGATTTTTTCCTTTTATGGTGGGCACGTGGATCTCGCCGCCCAGTATCGCGGTATAGAGCGGAAGATCAACAGTGACGTGAAGGTCATCTTCCTTGCGCTCGAATCGGCTGTGCGGCGTCACCTTAACCACTAAATACAAATCGCCCCGGGGCCCGCCCCCGGAACCCTCTCCGCCTTTTCCGGCCAGACGCACTTTAGAGCCGGTGGTTACGCCGGCTGGAATTTTAATTTCCAGCTTCTCGGCTTTGGCCCCCTGCATCGCCAGAGTACGCTGGGTGCCGTGGTAGGCTTCTTCCAGCGTTACCTCAACCTCGTAATCAACGTCTTCGCCCCGGCGCGGCCGGCGGCGGCCGCCCCCGCCCCGGAGAATCTGCTCAAAAATATCCCCGACATCGTCGCCGGGATAAGAGCCGGTGAACGGGCCGCCTGAAGTACGATATTCAAACCCCCCGAACGGATTTTGGGTTCCCTCGTACTGGTGAAAGCCGGCGCTGGCCTTCTCATAAGCTTCGGCATGCTGCCAGTTCTCACCGTATTTATCATACTTCGCGCGTTTTTCTTTGTCCGATAATACCTCGTGAGCCTCGTTGATCTCTTTGAACTTGGCTTCAGCGGCTTTATCGCCCGGATTTACGTCCGGATGATATTTTCGGGCCAGCTTGCGAAAGGCTTTTTTTATCTCGTCGGCGGTGGCTGCCCGCCCGATGCCGAGGGTGCCGTAATAGTCTTTAGCGGCCATAAGCCCTCTTTTCAACGATTATCAATGATTCATTGTACCAGCAGTCTAGCTTTTTTGTCCAGCAGGTATCATCTTTCTTAATACTCATTTATCAATTAGGTCTTCTCGGACAAGAGTCACCATTTTCTATCAGCAACTTATCCGGGAACTCAAAGCCGCCGGCATCGCCAGGCGCGGAAGGTCTGCCGTCTTGGCCGCCAGTTTGTGAATTGCGGCCTGTGGCTGTTGATGCTATCATTTCGGCATCATTCCAAGGAGAAATTCCATCAAACAGGACGCTTACGCCGCCGCCGGCGTATCCATCGACGCCGCGGTCCAGGCCAAAGAACGGATCAAGGAACTGGCTAAGGCCACCTTCACCCCGGGGGTGTTGGGTGGCCCGGGGTTTTTCGGCGGTATGTTCGAATTGCCGTCAGGCTTTAATAAACCGGTGCTTGTCTCCAGTTGCGATGGCGTCGGCACCAAGCTGAAGATCGCCGCGGCGATGGGCAAACATGACACGGTGGGTATCGATATCGTCAACCACAGCGTCGACGATATCCTGACCTGCGGCGCCGAGCCGCTGTTTTTCCTCGACTATATCGCCATGGGCAAGCTCGACCCGGTGATAGTGGCCGACGTTGTCAAAGGCCTGTCCATGGCATGTCAAGAGGTTTCCTGCGCCCTCGTCGGCGGCGAGACGGCTGAAATGCCCGGGCTGTACCACGGCAACGACTACGACCTGGCCGGCTTCATCGTCGGCATCGTCGAGAAGGACCGCATCCTTCACGGCCGCTCGATCAGACCCGGCGATGCCGTCCTGGGTTTGCCGTCAACGGGGCTGCATACCAACGGCTATTCTCTGGCCAGGAACGTCCTGGGTGAATCACCTTCGGCGATGGCTGCCCGCTACTCCACTCTGGACACCCCGGTCGGCGAGGCGCTGCTCAAGCCCCACCGCTCTTACCTGGCTGATTTGAAGCCGGTGCTTGGGGATGTCAAGGGGTTAGCCCACATTACCGGCGGCGGCTTTACCGACAACATCCCCCGCACCCTGCCGCCGGGCACCGCCGTCCGTATTAGCAAGGGCGCCTGGGAAGTGCTGCCGATTTTTGAACTCATACAGAAGATCGGCGGCGTGGCCGAAGCCGAGATGTACCGGGTGTTCAACATGGGCATCGGCATGGTCGTCTTCGCCGACCCGTCGAAGGTTGCCGCGCTTATGCAGTCCATGCCGGAGGCTAAGATTATCGGCGAAGTCGCCGCCGACACCGGCGGCGGCCGGGTCATCCTCGAATAGCCAGGTCATTATTGCCTCGACAAGCACAGAATAATATCCAGGAGGACACAGATGCGGGCAATCCTCTCCGTTTCCGATAAAACCGGCCTTGAGGCTTTCGCTGTTGAACTGGGCAAACTGGGTTGGGAGATTTTCTCCACCGGCGGCACCAAGAAATCCTTAACCCAGGCCGGAGTGCCGGTACACGCAATCTCGGACATCACCGGCTTCCCGGAAATCCTCGACGGCCGGGTCAAGACGCTGCATCCCATGGTCCACGGCGGCATCCTGGCCCGCCGCGACAAGGCAGACCATATGTCTCAACTGTCGGAGAACAAGATAACCCCGATCGATATGGTGGTAGTCAACCTTTATCCCTTTGTCCAGACCGTGTCCAGGGCGGGCGTGTCGCTGGAGGAGGCTCTGGAGAACATCGACATCGGCGGACCCGCTATGATCCGGGCATCGGCCAAGAATTACCCGGGTGTCATCATCGTCACCGATCCCGCCGACTACCCGCTCCTCATCGAGAAATTGCGGGGCGGCGGCTTATCCCCGGATGAGCGGAAGCGCCTTGCCCAGAAAGCTTTCCAGCATACCGCGATGTACGATACTGCCATCGCCCAGTACCTGTGGCAGGGCAGCGCAGGCTTCCCGGACAACATGACTTTAGCCCTTAAAAAGCGCTATAACCTGCGCTACGGCGAGAACCCTCACCAGGCTGCCGCTTTCTACGCCGAGCATCGCGTCGGCGCCGGGCAGAATTCCGGCATCACCTGGGCGGAGCAGCTGTGGGGCAAGGAATTATCATTCAACAACATCCTGGACGCCGACGCCGCCTGGGCGACGGCCACCGATTTCGAAGCGCCGACAGTGGCCATTGTCAAACATACCAACCCCTGCGGCCTGGCCAGCCGGGATGACGTTGCCGAGGCTTATCAGCGAGCTTTTGAAGGCGACCCGGTATCAGCCTATGGCGGCATTGTGGCAGTCAACCGGACACTTACCGCCGGGATGGCCGAGGCAATGCGCGGCACCTTCTACGAAATCTCGATCGCCCCGGATTACGAAGAAGCGGCGCTGGTAATCCTCAGGAAACGCAAAGACCTGCGCATCTTGAAGGCAAGGCTGCCGGCGGCAGAGACGCAGCCGGCGCTCAATTACCGCCATGTTAAGGGTGGATTGCTGGTACAGCAGGCTGACGCCCTGCCGGAAGACCAGATTACCCTGAAGCCGGTGACCAGGCGCCAACCGACTAAAGAAGAATACGAGGACCTGCGCTTTGCCTTCAGGGCAGTGAAGCACATCAAGTCCAACGCTATCGTCCTGGTTAAGGATAAAATGCTTTTGGGCATGGGCGCCGGACAGCCCAACCGGGTGACCAGCGTGGACATCGCTGTCAAGCGGGCCGGCGAGAAGGCTAAGGGCAGCGTCATGGCCTCCGACGCCATGTTCCCTTTCAACGATTCGGTGCTCCAGGCTGCGGCGGCCGGTATTGCTGCCATCGTCCAGCCCGGCGGTTCTATCCGTGACGAGGACTCCATCAAAGCGGCGGATGAGAACGGCATCGCGATGGTCGTCACCGGCGTCAGACATTTCCTGCATTAAACTACGATACGGGCTCGTATGACCGGACCAGGCTAATATTCTGGGCGGCGGAAGGCGGCACCGATGGCTGATATCAGGGAGATCCAAAACTCGGCTTGGTCGAAATTCCGCCCGTCTGAAGCCGTCCTGCGGGGCGATTCAGCCGATGTCTACTTCCATCGCACCATCCACATCCTGGAAAAAGAAGGTCTCAACCCTATTTCCGTCATGGAGGTCTTTCCCAACGGCGGCGGCATTATCTGCGGCATGGACGAGGCGCTGGCTTTGCTTGATCGGGTGCTGCCCGCGAATAACCGTGAAGTCTGGGCCCTCCAGGACGGAAACGCCGTGATCTCGAAAGAGGTCGCTCTGCGTATCAAAGCGCCTTACCTCAGGTTCGGACTATACGAAACGGCCATTTGCGGCATTCTGGCAGCATCGACCGGTTGGGCAACGGCGGCCCGGGAGTGCGCCCAGGCCGCCGGAGAAATCCCCTGTATCAGCTTCGGGGCGCGGCACGTCCACCCGTTCGTTTCCGGGCGCATGGACTACGCGGCGATGGTTGGCGGCTGTAAGGGCTGCTCCAGCGTCGAGGGGGCGCGCCTGGCTGATATCGAACCATCCGGAACCATGCCCCACGCCTTAATCATCGTCATGGGCGACACGGTCAAAGCCACGCTGGCTTTCGATAAGCACATCGACTCGGGCGTGTCCAGGGTGTCGCTGGTCGATACATTCAAGGATGAAGCCGAGGAGAGCCTGCGGGTGGCGGCAGCCCTGGGCAATAAACTCAAGGCGGTGCGTCTCGACACGCCGGTCGAGCGCGGCCGGGTCACCGCTGAACTGGTTAAGGAGGTCCGCGCCCGGCTTGACCAGGCTGGACATTCTCACGTCGACGTCTTTGTCAGCGGCGGAATCACCCCGGACCGCATCAGGTATTTTGTCGAGGGCGGGGCACCGGTGGCTGGTTTCGGTATCGGCAGCTATATTTCCGGGGCAAAACCCATTGACTATACCGCTGACCTGCATGAGGTTGACGGAAAACCCATTGCCAAACGCGGCAGGATACCTGGGATCACCGAGAATCCACGCCTGCAACGTGTTATGTAAACTCGCCTGGCCCGAAGCTCAACCGGGTTTGACATTGTCCTGCGCCCGGCTAACGACCTGGGTAATCCTCAAGCGCCTGGTACCCTCGGTCCGGGCATTTTCGACCCAGCGGATATACATATTGCGGGAATTGTTTGGTAAGCTCAAGAAATTGAGGGCCGCGGTCTTGTCTGATTCCAGGGCTTGTCGAAGATCTTCAGGGATAACCAGAACCGCCCGGTTGGAATAAGCGCTGTCCCAATTTCCATTGGCCCTGGCTGTTTCGACTGCGGCCATCCCCGCCTGCGCCATCTTGCCCTGCCTGATCAGGCCGCTGGCGATGTCTTTGTTTCTTTGAGACCAAACACTGTTTAACTTTCTTGGAGTATAGCGCAGCATGAAACGGTCGTCGCCCAGGCTCTTCATTTTGCCATCGATCCAACCGTAGGCGATGGCTGCTCTAAGGGCTTCACCATATCGGAGCCCGGGGAGCGGACTCTTAACCTTGTAATGGACCACCCAGGCTTCTCCAGCCTTATCATGGTTGGCGGCCAGCCATGATTTCCATCCAGCGGCATCGGCAAACACCAGAGGTTCGATGTTCGGCACAGGAATATTATACAGGGAATGTCGAGTTTGCTCCGGCGGACTAAAATATTCTTTGACTTTTCTGATTCTTCTGATTATACTGATTGTTGATAACTGGAGTTGGAGATGACAAAAGCTTTAAAAAGAAGCTGTTGCGAGACCGGCGAATGTTACAGTGTTGAGGCCGTTGTTTCAATCGATGGGCGCGGCCAGGTGGTCTTGCCCAAGGGAATCCGCGACGGGCTTGGGCTGGCCGCCGGGGACAAATTAGCTCTGGTGACTCTAGCCCGGGAAGGCAGGCCATGCTGCCTGATGGTAATGAAAGCCGACCGGCTGGCTAGAGGCGCTCGTGAATTCTTAAGTCCGATAATAAATGAGATTTGAAAAGGAGCCTTTGATGAAAGACACCGAGATCAAGAATTACGTCAAAGAACGCTACGGCGGCATCGCCCGCAGCGGCGGCGGCTGCGGCTGTGGGACAGGTTGTTGCGGCGACCCTTCCCCGGACCTCATTTCCCGGGCGATCGGGTATTCCGACGAGGATCTGTCGGCGGTGCCCGAAGGTGCCAACCTCGGCTTGGGTTGCGGCAATCCCACCGCCATCGCCGCTTTGAAACCTGGGGAGACGGTGCTGGATCTGGGGTCCGGTGCCGGCTTCGATGCCTTCCTGGCGGCTCGGCAGGTAGGCCCGGCCGGCAAGGTTATCGGTGTAGACATGACCCCGGATATGGTGTCCAGGGCTCGAGAGAACGCCCGAAAAGGGGACATCACCAATGTGGAATTCAGACAGGGCGAGATCGAAAACCTGCCGGTGGCTTCAGGAACGGTGGATACCATCATCTCAAACTGCGTCATCAACCTGTCGCCGGACAAACCCAAAGTGTTTGCCGAGGCTTTCCGGGTGTTGAAGCCTTGCGGCCGCATCGCGGTGTCGGATATTGTGTTGACCGAACCCCTCCCGGAGTATATCCGCGACTCCGTGGCCGCCTACACCGCTTGCGTGGCCGGTGCGGTTTTGAAGGAGGAGTACCTTGCCGCTATCCGGGACGCGGGTTTCGAAAAGGTTCAAATCATCGGCGAGACATGCTTCGACCTTGATTTCATCGAGATGGCCCCCGGCTTGATGCTGGAAGCTGAGTCGCTCGGCTTGACCGAGGCAAAGATCCAGCACATCTCCGAGACTATTATGAGCATTAAGGTTTCGGCGGTGAAGCCGGCTTCTTAGGCGGAACGGCGCTCAAATTCCAGCCTTAAAATTCTCGCCGTCGCCGGTGAGACTTTGACCCGTTCGTCGAGGCGGCAGCCCGCCACCCAGACGATCTGTCTAGGGTTGACAACGATGGGAACGCGGGATCGCCGGTCTTGTGGAATTTTGGCGTCGATGAAGAAGTCCTTGAGCTTCTTTTCAGCGCCCATACCCAGCGGCACGAAACAGTCCCCCGGCCGTCGGGCGCGTACCATCAGTTCGCCGCCGGCAGCGCCGAAATCCAATGACTGGGCGTATGGACTCGCCTCTTTTTCCGGCGGGTTTTCGGTGACCGAGTCTTTAATGCTCGCGACAACCCGCCAACCGTCAATATCCGTCACCCCGGGAATATTCAGCGGATGCGCGCCTTCAATCGTCGGCAGCAGGGTCAAAGCATTCAAATCGCGGCCGAGCAACACTTCCGAATAGCCGGCGGAGAACGCCAGACCCCCGGGAAGATCTATGCTGCGGCCGGCACCGCCGCTGGCGATCTCCAGCATGTCTTCGATGTGGACCGCCTCGATGTCTTTAGGACTCCCCAGCGCCGCCACCAGCAGCCGCCGCAGTACGGCGCGCCGCAGGGCGGGGTGAAGGCCGCCCAGGCCGGACTTGTCGATAGCCACGACCGGGCCGTTCTTCTTTACCAGGCTTTCAATGGCGTTCGCGGCTGCCGTTTCGATGAAATCAACCTCATCGGCGGCAAGTCTCGACAAACGAGATATTGCCTCGTCAACGGCCGGATTGAAGTGTTCACGGATCATGGGCAATAGTTCAAGCCTGATGCGGTTGCGTGTCGGGGTTAGCGATTCATTAGTGAAGTCAGCGCGGAATGACAGGTCGTGTTCGCGGCAATAGAGTTCAACTTCTTCACGCGACAGGCAAAGCAGCGGCCGGATGATACGCAGCGGATTAACATCCCTAGAGTGGAATTCGCTGGCAGCTTTCAGCCCCACCAGGCCTGTCAGTCCGGTGCCCCGGAGCAAGTGCAGCAGCACTGTTTCCACGTGGTCATTTTTGGTATGCGCTACGGCCACAGAGGCGGCGCCGGTTCGTCGGGCCGTTTCTTCCAGAAACTGGTAGCGGACGTCGCGCGCGGCTTCCTCCGGCGAGAGCCGGTGCTTCTTTCGGTAACTCTGAACATCCCTCCGGTCGATGGTGAATGGCAGGCCGAGGTCCTGGGCTAAGGCGGCGACGTAATCGGCGTCGGCGGCGGATTCCGGCCTCAGCCCGTGGTCCAGGTGAGCAACATGCAGCTCAATTCCGAGTTCGCTTTTGACTTTATGTAATATGTGCAACAAGGTGACCGAATCGGCACCGCCGGAGACCGCTGCCACCACCCTGTCACCCCTGGACACCAGGCTGTGACCGCGGAGGATGTCAAGAACTCTTTTGTCAATCAAGTCCATTGATAAGATTATAGCAGTTAGAGGAAGCGGCGGCAGTCTGCCTACCAGGGCTGGCTGTCTACCTGGAAGCATGACTCGTTGAAGACGACCAATTTGGCGTTTAGCTCGGGGTCGACCTCAATAACTGACAGGCTGCCGGTGTTCAGGCGAAATTTCCGGATGTCGCCTTCAGCTAAACCCAGTACCCGACAAACCAGAGACAGAACTACGAAATAGTGGGTTACGATGAGTGCCTCGCCATCCGGGAAACGCCGTACCAGAGTCTCTACGACGTCCCAGGCGCGTGCCCTGACATCGGCCAGGGATTCGCCTCCGGGCAGCTTCGGCAGGCCTTCGGCAGTGGCGGCGGTCAACAGTTTTCCTAGGCTGCCGCCGATCTCGGTCACGGAACGTCCCTCCAGGTCTCCGGCATCAATTTCTCGCAATCCGTGCTCGAGTTCGACTGCCATCTGACCGTGCTCCCGGGCGATAGCTTCGGCCGTTGCCCGGGCGCGGCCCAGTGGACTGGATACAATAGCGGATAGCTTCTCGTTTGCCAGACGTCCCGCCAGGCACTTGACCTGCTTAAGACCGGTCTCGTTCAGTGGCGTGTCAGATCCTCCGCCCTGGATGCGCTTCAGGCGGTTCCATTCGGTCTCGGCGTGACGGGCAATAAAGATTCGTGTCATTACCAGTTATGCCACTTGAAATTTGTTTCTGATTTCCCTGTCCTCAACCAGCTGACTCATCCTAATTGTCTTGAGCCAGCACTAATCGCACCCGGTGAATTGCCATGGGGTGCTGGGCGAAACCCAGGGCTAATGCCACCTGTTCAGGGCGGCCGGAACCGGAAGGGTCGTTCTTAAGCCGCATGGACAGGTTCACACTATCCCGGCCGAAAGCCTCGACGGTGATGTCGTCGATCTGGGTGCGCAGGTCGTAATGCCGGGTTTCATCGTCACGCTTATGGCTCCATTCGAGGGTGGCCTGGCCAAGCAGGTCGCCGACGGCTTTATTAATTACCTCTGCCGGCCGGTCCAGCGGCAGCGTCACCCGGTACTCGGCAAAACGCATCATTGACTGCAGCGACGGCCCCTCCAGCGGCAGAAAAATCCCCTGATCGATGGTCAGCCCCTCCGGAAGCACGGCTGACAGCAGCCCCAGCGCCGTCTGGACCGCCGGCGGGTTCTCCAGCCAGACCTCCATCAGTTCGGCCTCGCCGGTCCAACCTACCGCCAGCGGCGAGGCAACCGCCAGCCGGGGGTGGGCGTTGAAGCCCTCGGAATAGGCAATGCCGAGTCCGGCGCGGCGGAACAGCCGCGGCCACAGCCGCATCATATCCAGGTGCGAGATGAATTTCAGGCATTCGCCGCGGGCGAAAAGCAGACGGAAACGGCGGGTGTTGATCAATTTCGAACCTTCTTAAACCGAGATGAACGGCGGGATGGCGATTATTTACCTGCGGTCTGCGGCGGAGTGCCGGCGACAGGCTGGACGGGGGACGTCGCCGCTGTCTGTTCAGGCTTTTTTTCCTTGGTAATCAGCACGTCCTCGATCTTTTTGCCGCGCATGCGGGTAACTACCAGCTTCAAGCCGTCATGCCGCAGCACCTGTCCCTGCCGGGGTATCTGGCCTAACTTTTTCATGATGAATCCGGCTACCGTCTCATAGTCTTCGCCTTCGGGCAAGTTTAGCTCCAGTTCTTCGTTCAAGTCATTGACCCGCATGCCGCCGTCCACCTGGAAGGTGTATTCATTGATGGACTCATAGTCCTTTTCGGCGCGGGACAGTTCATCGCCGACCGGACCTACGATCTCTTCCATCAGCCGGGACAGGGAGACAACCCCCGCGGTCCCGCCGTGCTCATCAATGACCACGCACATACGGAAATTCTTGTCGCGCATCTCATTGAACAGCTCGCCTATTGGTTTGGATTCCGGGGCAAAATAGGCGGGGCGCATCAAGCCGTCGACCAAATCATCCGGTTTGACCTCACCCCGCGCCTGCGCCATCAGCACGTCTTTAATCGACAGGATGCCGACAACATTGTCCATGTTCTCCTCGTAGACCGGAAACCGCGACATCGGGGATTTTTCGTAAATATCGAAGAACTCCTTCATCGAGCTGCCTTTTTCTACCGCCACCACCTCCGGCCGAGGCACCAGCACCTCAGATACCGGCCGGTCGCGGAAATCGAAGACGGCATGCAGCATCTCGGCCTCAGCCATCTCCACCGTCCCTTCTTTGTGGCCGACATCGATCATCGAGCGGATTTCTTCCTCGTTGAAGAGAGAGCGGTGGTAAGCCTTGCCGCCGCCAAACAGGCGCATGAAGCCCGATGCAATCCATGACAAAAAGGCGACTCCGGGTGCAAACAACCAGGCGATGAAGCTGATCGGACGGGCAAAGGCCAGGGTGACCTTCTCAGAATGCCGTGTTGCCACCGTCTTGGGCGTCACCTCTGCGAAAATTAGAATGACAACGGTTAAGGCGATGGTGGCAACCAGTACCCCGTATTCCTCACCGAGCGCATCGATGGCGATTACCGTAGCTAAAGCAGACGCGGCAATGTTGACAAAGTTGTTGCCCAACAAGACGGTGGACAACAGTCTTTCCGGTTTTTCCACCAGGCGGGCGACAATGTCAGCGCCTTTCACCTTTTCGTCAAGCATCGTTTGCAGGCGAAACTTGGAAAGGGAGATAAAAGCCGTTTCCGAGCTGGAGAAAAAAGCGGACAGAAGCAGGCAGATTACGAGCAGAATTAAATAGGTATTTTCCATTAAGAAGCGACGCGCCGGCCAGAATCAGAGCTAATTTCGCCTGATAATAACACTTTTACCGAAAGGTTGCACTTGTTTGGCTGTCTAGTCACCCTGGTCAATCGTGTTCCTGGAGAAGTCAACAGATCCGCGGCAGCAGTTCCCCGGAGAGCATGTCCACGATGCGCCGGGCGCCTAACGCGGTCTTTAACACCACTCGGCCAGGATGTCCGCTTACCACTTCACCGATAATTGATGCCTTGCTGCCGTAGGAGTTGCGCCGCATCGCCTCCAGGACTTTATCGGCATCTTCGGGAGCGACAATGGCGATCATTTTACCTTCGTTAGCCACATAAAGCGGGTCGAAGCCTAAAAGCTCGCAGGCGGCGCCAACGGCGTCCTTCACCGGTATTTTCGTTTCGTCGATGTCGATGCCGACATTCGACTGGGCGGCGATCTCGTTCAGAGTGGTGGCCAGCCCGCCGCGAGTGGGGTCACGCAGTACATGAATATTTTTAGACGCCTCAAGCATCGTTGTAACCATGCCGTTCAGGGGAGCGCAGTCGCTTTCCACCGGCACCTTGAAGTTGAAACCTTCCCGTTGAGCCATGATTGCCATGCCGTGGTCGCCGATGCTGCCGCTTAACATAACTATATCTCCCGGCTTAGCGTTGCATCCCGAAATGTTAATCCCGTCCGGCACGATCCCGACGCCGGAGGTGTTGATGAACAGTCTGTCGGCTTTACCCCGGTTGACCACCTTGGTATCTCCGGTAACGATGCAGACGCCGGCCTCTGAGGAAGCGGCTTTGATACTGTTGACTACCCTTGCCAGGTCTTCCAGAGGCAATCCTTCTTCGATAATGAATGCGAGGCTGAGGAACTTCGGAGCCGCCCCGGCTGTGGCCAGATCGTTAACCGTGCCGCAAACCGCGAGCTTGCCGATATCGCCGCCGGGGAAAAATATCGGGCTGACCACATAGCTGTCGGTGGTAAAAGCTAGCCTTCCCCCGTTAAGACTGAAACAGGCGGCGTCGTCCAGCCTGGACAATGTTTCGTTGGCCAGTTCACCGACGAACATCTTCCGCACCAGGTCCTGCGATAGTTTGCCGCCGGAACCATGGGCCAGCAGCACTGTTTTACTCGCGTCCAAATGTTAACTCCGTGATCCGATATTAGCCGATGGCTTCGGCGAAATGATAATAAGCAGCGCAGGAACCTTCGCTGGAAACCATGCAGGGACCGACCGGATTTTCCGGGGTGCAGGCTTTACGGAACAGTTTACAGTCCTCGGGAGTCTTGACCGCCCGGATAACCTCGCCGCAGAGGCAGCCGGCCGGCTCCCGCGGTTCCCGTTCGAGCTTTATCTCGAAAACCTTTTCGGCGTCATGAGCCGCGAACTCTTCCCGTATTGCTAAACCGCTCTCCGGAATACTGCCGACACCCCGCCAGTCGGCAGGGGCGACTTCGAATACGCGGTCGAGCATCGCCAGTGCCTGGGGATTGCCTTCAGCCCTGACGGCCCGGCTGTAAGCTGTCTGGACTCGGGGAGCGCCGGACTCTATCTGGTCGATAATCATATCAACGCAATGGAGAATATCCAGCGGTTCAAAACCGGAGACAGCGCAAGCGATGCCGTACCGGCCGGGGATGAAATACCACGCGTCGGCGCCGATGATAGCTGAAACGTGCCCGGGGCAGATGATGCCCTGGATCTTTACCTCGCCGGCATCAAGAAGGGCCCGGGTAACCGGCGGCGTCACCTTATGCAGGGAAATGACTGAGAAGTTTTGCAGTTTTTCGGCATCTGCCTGGAGGATGGCGGCGGCCACTGTCGGCGCGGTCGTCTCGAAACCTATCCCGACGAAGACCACTTTTTTGCCCGGGTTATTACGGGCGATGTCCAGGGCGTCCAGGGTGGAATATACCGTGCGGACATCGGCGCCGGCGGCACGGGCGCGATCGAGGGATCCGTAGCTGGCCGGCACCTTGATCAGGTCGCCGAAGGTTGTGATGGTCACGCCCGGAATTCGCGCCAGAGCCATCACCTTGTCGAGATCGGCCGTCGAGGTCACGCATACCGGGCAGCCCGGCCCGGACAGCAGTTTCAAATGCGGAGGAAGCAAATCACGCAGGCCGTAGCGGAAGATGGCCACGGTGTGCCCGCCGCAGAACTCCATGATGTTGGCCGGTCTGGTGGATTTCCGGCGAATGCCGTCGAGGAGCTTCTTGGCCAGCGCCGAATCGCGGAACTCGGTGGCGAACTTCATGAGGCCTCCGGGATCATCTCCATCTCTTTGAAAAGTTTCAACGTCTCAAGCGCCTCGTGCTCATCCAGCACCTGAATTGCAAAACCGGTGTGCAGCAGAACGTAATCGCCGATCTTGGCCTCCGGCACCATCACCAGACTGGCGCGAACGGTGGTGCCCGCCATATCCACTTCGGCGATGACGCCGTCAATCTTCACGATTTGAGCCGGGACAGCCAAACACATATCCAACCTCCAAACTAGATGTTCTTTACATAATGCGCGGCGACGGCGACCTGTCCTAAAGAAATGCCGCCGTCATTAGTCGGTACTTCCCGATGGGCGTAAACCCGGAAACCGGCTTGCCCAAGGCGCTCAATACTGCGTCTCAGCAGCCGCCGGTTCATAAAACAGCCCCCGGACAAAGCCACCGAGCCCAACCCGGTGTCGCCTCTAATAATCTCACACACTTTTACGATTATGTCAACGACAGCGTTGTGGAAGCGTGCCGCCATTTCGGGCACCCTGACTCCTCCATGGATATCGTCAAGGAGACCCTCGAATAGTCGACGCAGCCGGATGACCCGGTGCCCACCCTCCGCCGCGATGTCAAAGGGGTAGCTGCCGCCGGTCTCCACTCCGTCGGCGGCCATCTCCAGCTCAACCGCCGCCTGAGCGTCGTATTGGATTTCTCGTCTCACCCCTAGCAGCGCGGATACGGCATCGAACAGCCGGCCGGCGCTCGAGGTCTCCGGCGTATTCAAGCCGCGGTCGACCTGGAGCTTGATCAGGTCGAGTTCCGACCCATCGACACACCTTAGACAGGCGGCTGCCTGTGTCAATCCTTCTGCGCCGAAAAGACGGTAAAAATATCCGGCGGCGGTGCGGTATGGCTTTTTGACCGCCGCCTCTCCCCCGGGCAGCGGGAGATACTCCAGGTGGGCGATTCGATCAATCCCTGCGGCGTCGGCAACTGAAAACTCGCCGCCCCAGATTTTCCCATCGGATCCGTAGCCGGTTCCGTCCAGAGCCACGCCAATGACTTTGCCGGAAACGCCGTTTTCGGCCAGACAGGAAGCAATATGGGCATGATGATGCTGGACTTTAACCAGCGGAATATCAAGCCGGGCCGATTCCTCGGCTGCCCATTTGGAGGTGGCATAATCAGGATGCAGGTCGCAGGTAATGGTCTGCGGCTCGATGCGGAACATTCTTTTGTACAGGCTTAACGTTTGTTCGAAATGCTCGATTGTTTCGAGATTCTCCATATCGCCGATGTGCTGCGAGACGAAGGCATTGTCGTCGCGGGTCAGGCAAAAGGTATTCTTTTCTTGCGCTCCAACACCCAAGATTTGCGGCACCGCGGAAGTTAACCTCACCGGGTAGGGAGCAAAGCCGCGGGCCCGCCGCAGCACCCGCTTTTCGCAAGCTTCATGCATGACCACCGAGTCGTCGTAGCGCGAAAATATCTCGCGATTGTGGAGGATAAAATAATCGGCGATGCCGCCAAGGCGGGACAAAGCTTCGTCATTGTCCCTGGCAATTGGTTCTTCCGAAAGATTCCCTGAAGTCATCACCAGCGGCCGGCCGGCTCCAGTCATAATCAAGTGATGAAGCGGGGTATAAGGCAGCATGACGCCCAGGTACTTCAGTCCGGGGGCAACTGCCGAGGCGATGTCTGTACCTTCGTTCAATCTGAGAAGGACGATAGGCGCCGCCGCCGAGATCAAAAGCCGCCTTTCCTCCACCGACAATTCGCAGCGGGGCTCTATCTCGTCCAGGCTGGACAGCATCACGGCGAATGGTTTGGCCGGCCGCCGCTTGCGCCGTCTCAATTCTTCAACCACAGTTTGACTGGTAGCGTCACTGGCGAGCAGGAAACCGCCCAGGCCACGGACAGCCAGAATCTTACCCTGCCGCAACAGTTCGGCAGCCTTTTCGATAACGTCGGCAGCCTCAACTCGCCGCCCGGAGCTGTCCACCAGCCAGAGTTTCGGTCCGCACACCGGACATGCGTTAGGCTGGGCGTGGAAACGCCGGTCCAGCGGGTCTTCATATTCGCGGCGGCATTCCGGGCATATCGGGAAGACCTTCATCGTGGTTAACGGCCGGTCGTACGGAATGTCTTCAATGATGGTGAAGCGCGGCCCGCAGTTGGTACAATTGGTAAACGGGTAGTGGAAGCGCCGGTCCTCTGGATCGTAAATCTCCCGGCGGCAGTCCGAGCAGGTGGCCAGGTCCGGGGAGATAAGCTGGTATCTACCGGCTTCAATCAGGCTGTCGCGGATTTCGAATCGGTCATATCCAGCCGGAGCCAACCATGTTGACATAATACTTGTAATGCGCGACTGGGGAGGCGCCTCGGCCTCTAAACTCCGGCGAAAGGCTTGAACCGCCTCAGATGAACCTTCGACCTCGATGCGGACTTCTCCGGAGGTGTTGGTCACCCAGCCGGTCAGGCCGAAGCGGCGCGCCATCTGGTAAACGAAAGGCCGGAAGCCCACCCCCTGGACAACACCTTTGACAGAAATAGCCAGGCGCTGGGAGGTTTTAGCCGGAGGCACGTTAACTGCCTCGTCCTGGTATCTGTGACTTCAGGAAGGCGATCCAGTCGCTGAAGCCATGCCCCGTTCGGGCGGACAGGGGAAAGACGCGGATACCTGGTTTCAGACCTTCAACCGACCGGGTGAACTTGCCGAGGTCGAAATCAAAATAGGGCAGGATATCGGTCTTGGTAACGATCACCGCGTCGGCCGACGCGAACATGCCGGGGTACTTGAATGGTTTGTCATCGCCCTCCGGTACGGAAAGCAGGACTACCCGAAGGTGCTCGCCGAGTTTGAATTCCGACGGGCAGACCAAATTGCCGACGTTCTCGATGAATAATACATCAATATTTTCCAGCGGCAGGTTGTCCAGGCCGGCGGAGACCTGCCCGGCGTCCAGATGGCAGCCGCCGCCGGTGTTGATCTGAACCACCGGCGCGCCTTTCTGGGCAACCTTCTCGGAGTCTATCTGGGAGGCGATGTCGCCTTCGATAACGCCGACGCGAGCATCAGGCCGAAATCCGTCGATCGTAGCCAGGATAAACGTGGTCTTGCCGGCGCCGGGCGAAGCCATGATATTGACTCCCAGAATGCCATGGTTATCGAGGCGGGCGCGGTTGGCTTCAGCGGTGGCCGTATTAGCGGCCATTATGTCCTTAAGCACTTTTATCTGCATCGTCCACCTCGATCGAATCGACATAAAATTCTTTGCCGGCGATGACCTCCGCCTGCCACAGACCGCATTTGGGACAAATCCACTCGTTGGGTGAGGTGATGAACTCTTCACCGCAAGCGCGGCATTTCATTCTGGCGGGGATGCGTTTGAAATGAAGCATGGATCCCTCGGCGATGGTGCCTTTTGTCATAAAGTCGAAATAGAACTGGATGGAGTCGTCGACCAAGCCGGAAAGTTCGCCGATGACCAGGGTAACAGTGTTCACCCTTTTAGCGCCGGCTTTTCCGGCTTCTTTGAGAACGATATCAAGAAGGCTCTGGGTCACCGCCAGTTCGTGCATTCACAGTCCTAATACTTAAGTACAACTTATAATTATATCGCGATCTTAACGACCGGACAATCGTCACACCGTCATTGCCCCGGTTCAGCGGATCGGAATCGGCTGTCGTAATCGCTGATTCCCTTTTTCGGGGCAAAGAAGAGAGCCGCCTTAAGGGGCGGCTCTCTTCTGAAAGGAGTCTTTATTTTTTAGTACTCGGACGGGGGCGGAGCCTCAACCTTTTTCTCCGGGATATCCGCCACCAGGGAGTTGGTGATGATGACCATATTGGCCACCGAGGCGGCGTTCTCCAGGGCAGACCGGACAACCATGGTGGGATCGATAATGCCCATCTCCACCATATTGCCGAACTCGTCGGTCTCTGCGTTGTAGCCGACGCCGGGCGGTGAGGTGCGGACTTTTTCGATGATGACCGAACCGTCGCGGCCGGCATTGTTGGCGATCCAGCGAACCGGGGTCGGCAAGGCGCGCTTTACGATCAGAACGCCGGTCGCTTCGTCATCCTGCAGCTTCAACTTGTCGAGGGCGGGCAGGGCGTTGATCAAACCGACGCCGCCGCCGGGCAGAATACCCTCTTCGAGAGCGGCGCGGGTGGCAGCCAGGGCGTCCTCGACGCGGGCTTTGCGCTCTTTCATCTCGGTCTCGGTGGCGGCGCCAACGGCGATGACGGCCACGCCGCCGGCCAGAGCGGCTTGCCGCTCCTGCAGCTTCTCGCGGTCAAAAGCGCTCTCGACCTCGTCGATCTGGGCTTTGATGTGCTTGATGCGGTCTTTGATGGCCTCGGGGTTGCCGGCGCCGTCAATGATGACCGTTTTGTCTTTGTTGGTGGTCACGCGGTGCGCGCGGCCCATATCTTCTTCGGTGACCGATTCGAGTTTGCGCCCGGCTTCTTTGGAAATGACGCGGCCGCCGGTCAGGACGGCGATGTCTTCAAGCATCTGCTTCTGGCGATCGCCGAAACCGGGGGCTTTGACAGCCAGGACGTTCAGGTTGCCGCGCATCTTGTTGACCACCAGGGTGGCCAGGGCTTCGCCCTCAACATTCTCGGCAATGATAACCAGGGTCTTGGTCCACTGAAGAATTTTCTCCAGGGCAGGCAGCAGGTCGCCCATGGTCTCGATCTTGCGGTCGGTGATAAGGATCATCGGCTCGTCGAGACTGGCTTCCATACGGCCGGTATCGGTTACGAAGTAGGCGGAAATATAACCGCGATCAAACTGCAGGCCTTCGACGTAGTCGGTCTGGTACTTGAGGCCTTTGGATTCCTCGATGGTAATAACGCCGTCTTTGCCGACCTTCTCCATGACATCGGCGATAAGCTCACCGATTTCAGGATCCTTAGCCGTGATAGTGGCGACCTGAACGATCTGCTCCCGGCCGCGGATAGGCGTGGACATCTTCTTGAGCTCTTTGGCAACTACTTCAGTTGCTTTCTCGATGCCGCGCTTCAGGGCGATCGGCTCGGAGCCGGCGGTAATGTTCTTGAACGCCTCGTTGATAATAGCCTGGGCAAGCATGATGGAGGTGGTGGTGCCGTCGCCGGCGGCATCGTTGGTCTTGGAAGCCGCTTCCTTGACGATCTGGCAGCCCATGTTCTCAAACGGATCCGGCAGGTCGATGTCGCGGGCGATGGTCACGCCGTCGTCGATGACGGTGGGGGCGCCCCAGGCCTTAGCCAGGGCAACCGGATGGCCTTTGGGGCCGAGGGTCACTCGCACGGTGTCGCTCAGGGTATTGATACCTTTGAGCAGGGATTTCCTAACCTGATCGCCAAAAATGATCTGTTTCGCCATTTTTTCTCCTTATCCTCTTTCTCGTTGCCGTTTAGTAGATTTTCTTGGCCAGAACTTGATTTTCCGGCATGATGATCATTTCTACGCCTTCGACTTTGATCTCGGTGCCGCCGAATTTGGGATAGATCACATAGTCGCCGACTTTTACATCCATTACCTCGCGGGTGTTGTCCTTGCCAAGACGGCCGGGGCCGGCGGCGACGACCTGCCCTTCCTGAGCTTTTTCCTGAGCGGTGTCCGGGATGACGATGCCGCTGCGCATCTCTTCCTTTTTGCCGGGTTTAACCAGGATGAAGTTCTGCAGCGGTTGCACGTTGATTGCCATGAATGCCTCCTTCTTTTCTCTCTTTTTACTCAATTTTTTAGCAGTCTCAGCCCGAGACTGCTAACATCACCAATAATATCCTATGTCTCCGACGACGGCAACCCATTCTGTGGCATTCGGCAACGATTTATACCTGTTCTCAGGGATTCCTAATGCCTTTTCGTAAGTATTTTCGCCTTTTCTCGCTGAATACTAATATATCATGTATGCTATAGCTGTTTATACTGCGGGTCTGACAGGTATCTGGTCTGCTATAATACGCCCATGCGCGTATTAGGCATCGAAAGTTCCTGTGACGAAACGGCGGCCGCCATCGTCGAAGACGGGATCAGTGTAATCGCGAGCGAAGTGGCTTCCCAGGTGGATATCCACGCCCGGTACGGCGGCGTGGTGCCCGAAGTCGCCTCGCGCCAGCACCTGCTGTCGGTGGCGCCGGTGGTGGCTAAATGCCTGGACGGCGCCGCGATGAAACTGGCCGAAATCGACGCCGTGGCGGTAACCTGCGGCCCGGGACTGGCCGGGTCGCTTCTGGTAGGCGTCAATTTCGCCAAAGCTCTCGCTATGGCTTTGGATAAACCCTTGATTGGCATCAACCACCTTGAGGGGCACATTTACGCCAATTGGCTGACGGGCAGCGTTCCGGAGTTCCCGGCGCTGGCGCTCATCGTTTCCGGCGGCCACACCGACCTGGTGTTGATGAGAGGCCACGGCGACTACCGGCTGGTCGGCCGCACCCGGGACGATGCCGCCGGCGAAGCCTTCGACAAAGCCGCCCGACTCTTGAACCTTGGTTACCCCGGCGGTCCGGCGGTCGAAAAAGCCGCCGGCCTGGGGAAACCGACCCTCAGGCTGCCCCGCAGTATCATCCGCGGCAGTTTCGATTTCAGCTTTTCCGGGCTTAAAACAGCCCTCTACCGTCTGGCCGAAACGGGCCAGATTGATTCGCCAAACGATGCCGCCGCCAGCTTTCAGGAAGCCGTGGTGGGAATCCTGGTCAAAAGGACGATCGCCGCGGCCGAGGAACTGGGCGTGCGCCAGATTCTTGTGGCGGGCGGTGTAGCCGCCAACTCCCGCCTGCGGCAGAAATTTCTCGCCGATTCACCGCTGCCGGTGCTTATCCCCCCCTTAAGACTTTGCACCGATAACGCCGCCATCATCGCCGGCTGCGGCTGCTTTCACCTGGCAAAAGGGGAGCGGTCGGGACTGGATCTTGACGTTTATCCCAGTCTGCCGTTTGCTTCAATCTCCCCCAATTAGGTTGCCTTCGACAAATATTATTCCGCGCAACATCAACCGCCCAGGCCGATACTCAATCTATCCGATTTGGTTACTAGAGGTTAACAAGGTAAAATCTCCTTAGAGGTTCAATAATGTTCCAGAAGACAGTGCTCCCATCCGGCCTCAGGCTGCTGACCCAGGAAATGCCCAACACCCGCTCGGCGTGCATCTGCATCTTTGTCGGCACAGGGTCCCGCTACGAGACCGACAAACAGGCCGGAATTTCTCATTTCATTGAACACGTCCTCTTCCGCGGCACCGAGAAACGGCCGACTTCGCGGGATATCTCTGAATCCGTTGAGGGCGTCGGCGGCATCCTTAACGGCGGCACCGACCGAGAGACCACGGTATACTGGGCCAAAGCCTCCTGTGACCACTTCGCGTCCACCCTTGACACTCTGTGCGATATCCTGCTCCATTCACGCTTCGACGACGGCGACATCGAAAAAGAACGCCAGGTCATTGTGGAAGAAATCCACATGTCGGAGGATCAGCCGGACCAGAAAGCCTGTCAACTGGTCGACACCGTGCTCTGGCCGAATCATCCGCTGGGCCGGGATATCGCCGGCACCGAGGCCACTGTCAACGCTGTCTCCCGGGTTGATCTGCTGGACTATATGGGCCGCCATTATCTTCCGGGCAACACCGTGGTTGCCATAGCCGGCGGTGTCAGCCATCAGGACGTTATCGCCGCAGTCGATGACAAATTGGGCGCCTGGCAGCCTGTTGCGGCGGCACCGGTCTTCACGCCGTTCGTATCGGCCAACGGCCGCCGCCTGGTAGTGGAGAAGCGCGATATCGAACAGGACCATTTCCTGCTTGCCCTGCCGGCGCTGTCCATCGCGGATCCCCGGCGTTATGTCGAGAGCCTGCTGAACGTGATACTGGGCGAAGGTATGAGCAGCCGCCTGTTTACCGAGATCCGCGACAGGATGGGACTGGCTTATGCCATTCACAGCTACACCGATTTCCTGCAGGATACCGGCGCCCTGACGGTAGCTGCCAGCGTGGATCCGTCCAACCTGAGGAAGGCTGTCAGCGCCGTCATCAGGGAACTCGATTTGTTGAAAACAACTTTAACGCCCCATGAATTGTCAAAGGCTAAGGAGTTGTCCAAGGGCAGGCTGGCTTTAAGGCTTGAAGACTCCCGGCATGTTGCTTCCTGGCTGGGCGGCCAGGAGATACTGACCGGCGAGGTATTGACCCCGGAGGACGTCATTCGCAAAATCGATGCGGTCACCCTTGACGATCTGAGGAACCTGGCCGGCGACCTCATTCAAACGGAAAAGCTCCGTCTGTCGGTGGTTGGTCCGGTGGTTGATGAGCAGCCGTTGAAGGATATGATCGCAGCCGCGTAGCCGGGTGAATTTCCGGGGTGATGCCTCAGGAATAACTTGCGGCGGCAATTATTTTCAGATTCGCTTCAGATTGCGCAAGTGAATTCCGGTTTCAGCCTACACCAGCCCCCAGTCCCGATAGCCCTGCTGTAATATTGCCAGGTATTCCGGGGCCGGCTTGCTCTCGGCGGTCTGATGCGCCGGTACATAGGTGAAACAACTTATCGATTCACCGGTCTCGGTGTTGACCACGAGGTTAATTTTAGCGTTCTGCGCCGGGAAGCCTTCGGCGGCATCCAGCTTTTTCAGCCATGCCTCGGGAACCTCGTAGATGCCGCCTTTGACCTGCGATCCCCGCAGCGGCTTGAGCGACGCCGTGCCGCCGCGGAAAACCCTGGACCATCCGGTGAAGGATAATTGATAGTGCGGCAGGGCGGCTGATACCTTTGGCTTGCATCCGGGACAACGTTCAGCCATGTATCGGCGGGACAGGGCGGCGCCGTAGGCGAAAAACAACATAGGTGTATTATAGCAACAAACTTAGCCTCGTACTTAAACGAGGCAGGCGCAACGATTGGTCAGGTTGACTTTTAATTTTGAGCGTCTTATATTGGCGATGATTTTCCGGAACGGGTGGACGCCGCATGCGGACTGCCGATGAACCCATTGTCGTCGAAAGTTTGGGCCGGCTGAACGAGTACGGCGCGGACGACCTTTTGATCTGCTGCGCCTCCTTCGAAGATCGGAGCATTTCGGCGGTGGAACGCCTTTCCGGGAACTTCAGGGTGCGTTACTCCATCATCTTCGTCATTGAAGAATCCCGGTACCAGCCGGCGATAGACGCCAATCTGTTGAAAATCCAGTCCGTACTCTCACGTAAAACGTCCGAAGGTGTTTTTGTTATCCGATGCCAGCGTGAAGATCCGGTTGAAGGCATAAATCAGCTCAAGGCCATTTGGAAACGCTGCCGTCCCAAGGATATCGAAGAGCCGTTCATCACCCTCGATATCTCCGGATTCTCCAAGGTTTACCTGCTCGGCCTGCTGCATTACCTGGTGGCTGAGCTGAATATGGGATTGCCCCGGATCATTCATACCACTCAAACTTACGCCCCGTCGCGTCTCACGCAAGGCGTCCACCAGATCACCACCATCGCCAATTTCTTCGGGTCCTTCTCGATAGAAAAAGAAACTGTGTTGGTGCTGTTTTTGGGCTTCGAGGCTGAACGTTCACTGTCCGTTTGGAAGCAATTCAACCCCGTACGCACGATTTGCCTGATCACTACGCCCAGGGATGGCAACGACGAATACGTGCGCTACGCCGAAAAAAACAACGAG
Organism: Dehalogenimonas alkenigignens; assembly: GCF_001466665.1. Lineage (NCBI taxonomy): Bacteria > Bacillati > Chloroflexota > Dehalococcoidia > Dehalococcoidales > Dehalococcoidaceae > Dehalogenimonas > Dehalogenimonas alkenigignens. Next base: position 402,176 of record NZ_KQ758903.1, read on the forward strand.
GTTTTACTGGCCCAGCCCAATGTGGAAATCCGGCAGGTGGCCGCAGACTCGCCATACCACATCAGGAACACGCTTGAATCGATATACGAGGAGTTCAAGACTACCGCCAACATGATCATCGGGCCGTTCGGCACCAAACCGCAAACAGTCGGCATCTTCGTCTTCTGGCTTGAACATCCCAGGGTTCAGGTCGTCTATTCTTTCCCCAGCGAGTACACCAAGAGTTATCTAAACCGCAAACCTGGCAGGACTATAATGCTGCCCCTGTCGAATGTCACCCGCGGCACTATTGAGCCCCGTTTTTAATTCGGTTGTAAAGCCTCCGCGAACCGGAATATAATGGAATCGATTCCGCCCGGAAGGATTTTACGTCTATCTGATGGCCGATTTCTGGCAGCCCTTCCTCCTAACCTTCGTCCCCCTTTTCATCGTCATCGATGCCATCGGCAACCTGCCATTTGTCATTGCGCTGACCGAAGATTCCACCCGGGAAGAACGCCGCCGGATTATCAACCTGGCTACCGTTACCGCTGCCGGCGTCGGGCTGATTTTCCTGTTTCTGGGCCGATTCATCCTGAGTGCCATGGACATCTCTGTCGGCGCCTTCGCCATTTCCGGCGGGATAATCCTGATGATCTTCGCCGTCCGTTATATGACCACCGGGCACATGGTCGAAGCTATCAAAGAAGAAATGGTGGCCGTCGTCCCGATAGGCACGCCTCTAACGGTCGGCCCGGCGACAATCACCACCCTCCTGCTGCTGTCAACCCAATTCGACCTTTATATCGTACTTATCTCTTTCGGGTTAAATATATTTATCGCCTGGGCCACATTTGTCGCCGCCGGCTTCTTCATGCGGGTCATGGGCCGGGGCGGGTTGCGCGCTGTCTCCCGCGTTTTCAGCCTTCTCCTGGCGGCTCTGGCGGTGAACATGGTCATCAAGGGTCTGGAATTGATCGGCGTTCTTCCAGCCGCCGCCTGAGCGCAGAAAAATGCCTCGACCCCAGCTATAAAAATATTTCCCTCAAACGTCTTGACAATCGTGTTAGCTTGGGCTATCGTATATTCAAATCTGCGAAGGAGGCTATTTAATGGAAGGTTATTGCATGAAATGCCGCACCAAGAGAGTGATGAAGGGCGCCAAGGCCATCACCATGAAGAACGGCCGGCCCGCTACTCAAGGGGTTTGCCCCGTCTGCGGCACCAAGATGTTCAAAATCGGCAAAGCCTAACAAGCCTAGAACGAGCATTCAAAAAGCCGAGCGTTGAGACGCTCGGCTTTTTTATTCGCAGTTACTTAAGCGCCGAGCCTTGACACCCTGACCACCCCCTAATATAATCCGGCCGATGAGTGAACATTCAATGAAACCTGAACCCCACCGTCGCGCAACCTGGCGCGACGAAAAGGCTGAAGAACGCCGCCAGCAACTCATCGATACCGCCCTTCAGGTCTTCGCCCGTAAAGGGTTTGACAAAACCTCGGTTCGCGAACTGGCCGCTGCCGCCGGCGTCGCTCAAGGGCTCATGTACCACTACTTCAAGAGCAAGGATAAATTGCTGGAAGCGGTAGTGGAACGCCACAGCTTCATGCCTCAGCTTAAAACCCTTCTCAGCACTCTCCACGACGAGCCGGCCCCGAAAGTTCTTAAGGTGGTGGGGAAACAGTTCTTCGAGCTGTTAGGCCAAAAAGAGAGCCTGATGAACATATTTTTCCACGAGACGCAAAGCCACCCCATCGTGCCAAGAATATGGCGGGGCATTATGAACGAGGGCATCTCCTTGTTCCAGAATTACCTTGACGAACGGGTCAAACTGGGCGAACTGCGGCCTCACAACACCGATGTTTCCGCCCGGACCCTGGCCTATACCATTGTCCTTCTCCGGGGCACCGCCACTGCGTTCCCCCACCGGACACGCGCCGATGAGTTCATCTCCCATTTAGTGGATAACACACTGAGCGGAATCGCCGCGCCGGCCGGCTGAATCCCCGTTTACATATATTTTTTATCCTTAAGGTCTTGTTTTACCTTTGATCTGGTGGCATAATTAATTGATTACTCAGTCAGTTATGAGCGCCAGCAAGACCGATGGCAGGATTACAAAGGGCGAGGCCACCCGGCAGCGGTTGGTCAGCGCCGCGTTGAAGGTATTCGCCGAACTCGGCTTTTCACGAGCGACCATCAAGGATATCGGCGCCGCCGCCGGCGTTTCGCCGGCCCTGCTGTACCATTATTTCCCGAGTAAAGAAGACCTGCTCAACGCTGTAGTAGAGCGTTTCGGGCCGATCGGCGATGTCCGCCGTTTTATCGAACAATACGAAGCCTTGCCGGCTGCCGACTTCATTAGAAAACTCGCCAGGCATTTCTACGACCTCCTCGGCGAGCGCCTGGATCTGGTGCGCATCTTTCTGCGGGAAGGCACTTCCAACGGATCCGTCGCCGATGCCTGGCGCGGCATGATCCAGCGGGGACTGCCGATTATCCAGGGTTATTTTCTGCGGCAGGTGCTCATGGGCAGGCTGCGGCCGCACAATACCGAGGTCACCGTTCGCGCCCTGAGCACCACCATCGTCATGCTGCGGTTCAGCGAAAACGTTTTTCCGCTGCAGACATTAACCGGGCACCAATTTATAGATGAATTCATCGACAATCTTATGGCCGGCCTGCGGCCTGACATTCCTGAGATCTTCGGACATAACACCGCCGCGAGTTAGAAAGGGGCAACGCTTATGGATAAAATCGCCGGATTTGTGACCCGACGCCCTAAAATCATCATCGCCATTGTTGCCCTGACCAACCTGGCGGCGCTGCTGTCCTTCTTCCGCTTCAGCCTGGACACCGAATTCCTCAACTTCTTCGACCCGGACAACGAGGAAGTGGCGGCGTACCATCAGCTTAATCTGGAATACGGCACCGGCGAGGCGGTGACCGTGCTGGTGGAAAGCGATAATAGCCTCCTTGAGCGGGCCAATCTGCTGGCGGTATTTGACTTTCAGTCCCAAAGCAGCCGGATTCCTGGCGTGCAGCAGGTCCAGAGCTACATCCCTGCCCAGATGCTGTCCGGCTCCCTCCTCTTGCCGGTCAATGCCGAGTTCATCCAATCCAACGCCGAAGCCCTGGGCCAATTTGTTGACCAGCGTTATTTTTTAACCGATCAATTTCTCTCCGGAGACCGTAAAAGCGCCGTGGTGGTGGTGAGCCTGGATGTCGGGGCGGATTCGGGCCCGGCGGTCGATGCCTTAAGGCAGGCCATAGATGATTATCCGGGACTTCGGTTGTCGATAGCCGGCAACCCGGTGATTAAAGATACGGTTGTCGGCTACCTGGCCAATATTCTGTTTATCCTGCTGCCTTTTGCCATCGGCTTGATCCTGCTGGTCTTCTATTTCATTTTGAGACACAAACGGTTGACACCCCTGGCCATGCTGCCCGCGGCTTTCGGCGCCCTCTGGACCTTCGGGACTATCTTCTACAGCGGACACGAGTTGTCGCTGGTGACTGTCATAAGTCCGATTTTCATCATAGTCATGGGATCGGCTTACGGCCTGCACTATGTCAGCCATTTTCAGGAAAACCTCGCCAAATCCGGGAACAGCCTGGAAGCTACCCATCTGACTATGAAAATGGTCGGCTTGCCGATTATTTTGGCCACCCTGACGACCATGGCCGGTTTTGCCTCCCTCATCTGGAGCGAAGCAATACCCATGCGCCAGATGGGTATTTTCGTTACCCTGGGCATCGGATACGCGGGTCTGCTGGCCATCTTCTTCCTGCCGGCGCTCATCTCCCACCTGAAGCTATCAGTCATCCATCCGCCGGAGGAATCCCGAAGGCTCGGGCAAACGATAAATCAGGCCTCAACCCATCGGGTACCTATCATCCTGGGCTGCGTCGCCGTAATAATCGCGTCGGCGGTGTTTATCCCGAAGCTTGAGGTCGTGTCCGACCAGTTGATGTTTTTTAAAGAGAGTTCCGAGATCCGCCAGGCTTCGGCGCGTATTGAAGCCACTTTCGGCAGCGCCCAACCGTTAATAGGGCAGATGGTCTCTCCAGACGGTTCGGCGGCTTTGTTTAACCCGGCGGAGGCTGCCCGTTTGCTGGCAGTTGAACGGCAGCTGGAAGCCCAACCGGGCATTAAAAGCGTGATATCGGTGTTCGATCTGGCCGTCGGATTCAACCGAATGACTACCGGCACCGCGAGTTATCCTCAGAACCCCGCGGTGGTTCAGGCTTTTATCGGCCAACTTGGCGAAGATGGCATGAAAGCCTGGGTAAACCAGAATGGTTTTCGCCTGCTGGTCCGTCCGGTCGGGCTTGAAACTGATGAGATCAAGAATATTAAGACCTGGACTGCCGGCGAGCCCGCGGTCCAGGCTCTGACCGGGATGCCGATGCTTTTTGATGAATTCAACCGCATCGTGGTCAACAGCCAGATCAGCAGCCTGGGACTGGCGCTGGCGCTGGTCTTTGTGATGCTGGTAATCAGCCTGCGCAGCCTGAAGGCCGCCCTGGTCGGCATGCTGCCCATCGTCCTAACCATCGGAGTGGTGCTGACCTTCCTGGTCATCAGCGGCTTCAATCTGAACATTCTGACCGCCAACCTGTCCGCTATCGTCATCGGAGTCGGCGTGGATTATTCCATACACCTGATTTCCGGTATTTACTATTTCCGCCGATCCGGATTGTCGGAAAACCAGGCCGTCGCCTCAGCCATCGGTTCGGTATCGCGGCCGGTGCTCGCCAACGCCTTCGGGCTTTCCCTGGGGCTATCGGTGCTCTTTTTCTCGCCCCTGCTGATTCATATCCAGGCAGCGGCGGTCATGTGGGTGGCGATGGTCTTTTCCTCCATCGCGGCGCTGCTGGTCATCCCGCAGTTCTACCGCGGCGATAAAAGAGGAAAAGCTTCAACCGGGCCGGCCGCCGGCCGTTGACAACGGCGAAGAGCTTACGCTATGCTAATTACCCGCGCCTACATCGTGGTTGTAGGAGTGTAGCTCAGTTGGTAGAGCAGTGGTCTCCAAAACCACCGGTCGAGGGTTCGAATCCTTCCACTCCTGCCAGCGGCCGAGATGGTGGAATGGTAGACACGCTAGCTTGAGGGGCTAGTGAGTGATGAGCTCGTGGGAGTTCAAATCTCCCTCTCGGCACCAACCTGTGTAAAAAAAACGGTCACCGGGCGGAAGTAGTTCAGTGGTAGAACGCCTCCTTGCCAAGGAGGAGGTCGCGAGTTCGAGCCTCGTCTTCCGCTCCATCTTTTCAAATATTCAGCTTTACCGGGCTGATTCGATACGGCGACGTAGCCAAGTGGCAAGGCGGGGGTCTGCAAAACCCCTATTCACCGGTTCGAATCCGGTCGTCGCCTCCAGTTATTTCTCGCGCTCAAGAACACTGATTTGTTCAGTCACCCTTTTCTCAGATGGAATCCGGCTGAAGACAGCAACGCGGTAACCAGAAAATAGCTCCCCAGCAGGACGTCCGGATTGACGTTGAGGTTGAGTGGCTCCGCTAACCCGAGGATGATCAGCGGCCCGATTATTGCGCCTAACACCGCCAGCCAGATCGTGCCCTGGTATTTATAAACCTTGCTGAAAACCAGAATGCCCAGCACTACGCCGATGGGATACCCGATGACCATACCCATCAAGGCGCCAACCAGGTCTTCAAAACCGCCGAGGCTGTTATCGGCAAGGACCCTCGAACCGATGAGTATGCCGGGAACAGCGGTCATAAAGCCCCCGAACGCCCCGGCTAAAGTCAGCCAGAAAAAACTTTTAACAGTGCGTTTTTCTATCGGTTGAACCATTGACATCTCCTTGTTTAGTGCCCCATTATAACACGGAGCATTGACTCCTCCATCGAGGAAAGATCGAGCCGGGGACGATGGACTTTATCCTCGCCATCCTGATGGTCATAATCGGCGCCGGCATTCCGGCGTACTGGTTGAATTACTGGGCTTCGGGTCGGCTGCCCCTGGGCTTTCGCACCATAGTCAACGGCAGCTATATCGTTTTTCACATCCTTGCCGAGCTTGTTACCGCCGGCTTGTGCCTGGCCGCTGGCGCAGTCATCGTGTTCCACGGTTTTCCTCAGGCAAGGGCGCTGGTGTTTTTAGCCTCTGGGGCATTAATCTACGCCGGTGTTAACTCGCTCGGCTGGAGCTCGCTGACCGACCACAGGATGGTTATCATCTTTCTTCTGGTGAGCCTCATCGCCGTCGCTGCGGCCTTATACGCTCAAACTGGCTGGCAACAATTCGGCTGAACCCCTTGACACCCCCTTGTCAGGCCGGATACACTATGCCACGCCGATGAACAGTATGCCCAGCTTCACCATTCCCCAGGCCGCCGCCAAGTTGGGCGTTTCGACGCGCACCATCCGCCGCTATATCAAGGCGGGCAAACTGCGGGCTGATCTGGTCAACGGCCCCTTCGGCGAGGAATACCGCATCCGAGAACTGCCGGACGATCTAAAAAAACTTGAAACCCCAGATAATTTCACTGCCCTCGACAGGCATGATCCCTTCGCCGGCGCATCTTCGGAAGCCGTGGCAGTGCTTCGCGACCTGCAGGAGAAGAACCTGGCGCTGGCCGCCCAGCTCGGAGCGGCGACCGAGCGCATCCGTCAACTTGAAAGCCAGTTGAAACAGGTCACCGACGGCAGACCGCCCCGGACCCCCTGGTGGCAAAGGTGGTATGCGGGGCTAAAGGCGCGGTTCTCGGGTAAGCCGAAAGCAGAGAAATCAGCCGCCGGTCCGCCGCCGGAACAGGTAGAAACCATCTTCTGAACCCGCCCGGCACCCTTTTTGAGAGCGCCGACGAGAATCTTTCGCTAGTTCCTTTTTGACTTCGAAGCCCGGGCCGGGCCGCCGAAGATGATGCTGCAGCCGAAAACAAACCCGAAATTATACCAGCCGCCGTTGTTATGCACCTCGTAGATGTTCACGGAATCAGAAAACAGCGAGATGATGAAGGTGAACGGCGAGATGAAGCCGTGCCACAGCCCTGACCAGAAACCGTCCAGGGTGCCGCCGCTCACCGGCACGTCCTCGGCCAGGTTGGCGCCGGCGGCGCAGCCGGCTGCCAGCAGCGCCAGCGCTAGACAAACAAGGATCAGCAGAGTTCGCTTCTTCATCGGTTGCCTCTCAAAGACCGATACAAGTTGGTGCCGGGAGAGGGGATCGAACCCACACGACCGAAGTCGGCGGATTTTAAGTCCGCTGCGTCTGCCAGTTCCGCCATCCCGGCGCCGCCAGAGATTATAGCATAAGCTTGAGTAATTTCGAGGGCTTTTACTGCTTAGAGCACCGCGCCCAGGACGACGCCGAAGTGGATGAGCGCCCCGATGATGATCCACAGGTGGAAGATGTCGTGAAAGCCGAAGACGCCCGGAAAAGGGTTGGGGCGTTTCAGGGCGTAAATAACGGCGCCGATGCTGTAGGCGACGCCCCCGGCGACGAGGCCCCAGAAAGCCGGGGGCGGCATCGAGAGCCACAATTCCCTGAGGGGCACCAGCGCCAGCCAGCCCATGCCCAGGTACATAATCGGCGAAATCACCCGCGGCGCCCGGATCCAGAACAATTTGAAAAAGACGCCGAGGGCTACTAAAGACCAGGGAATGACGATCATGCTCCACCGCCAGACGCCGTCGAGATAGATATAAACCAGCGGCGTATAGCTGCCGGCGATCATGATGAAGATAGCTATATGATCCAGTTTGCGCCAGATGGAGGTCTCATTATCCCTTCGTTTAAGGGCATGATAAACGGCGCTGAAGGAAAACAGGATTGAGGCCGCCACGCCGTAGACGGCGATCACCGCCAGGTAGTCCCAGCGGCCCCAGGTCAGGGCGAGCAGCACCAGCAAACCGATAACAAAAGCGGCCGCGCCGCCCAAATGGGAGTAGAAAGCAAAACGCTCGGATCTGTTGGCGACGATATGACACCTCCGCAGAGGGATTATTATAGCGGGGGCGCCCACCCTTTACCACCAGGGTAATTAACATAATATGTCCAGTTGACTGGAACGACCCGGTTCTGTTTTAATTACCATTTGTTTGTTGAATTAAGGGAGGTCTACTTTTCATGGATAAGATCGCTGTTAAGCTCTCACCGCGAGTAACTACCGGCAAGAAGACCCGTTTCCTGCGCCGCTCCGGCGTCACGCCATGCCATCTTTTCGGCCACAACCTGGCTTCGGAATCCCTTCAGGCCGCCACCAGCGAACTGGAGCGCGTCATCGCCGTGGCCGGCACCACCCGCCTGGTAGCCCTGGAAGCCGGCGGCAAGAAGACGCGCATGGCTTTCGTCCGCGAAATCCAGCGGACCCCCGTCGGCGGCGACCTGCTGCACGTTGATTTTTACCAGGTAAATATGGATGAGCCGATCAAAGCCGAGATCCCGCTGCACCTGACCGGCGAAGCCCCGGCTCTCAAGACCAAAGGGCGCATCCTGGTCCACCCGATGGGTCATATCGAGGTCGAAAGCCTGCCGGCCAAACTGCCGGCCACTATCAGCGTCAACCTGTCCACGCTGGAAACCCTTGACGACGCCATCCACGTCCGCGACCTGGTCGTCGATCCTGCGGTCACCATACTGACCGACGGCGATCAGCTGGTGGCCAAGGTTTCCGAGATTTCGGTCAAGGCCGAAGAGGCTGAGGTGGTCGCCCCGACCGCTGAGGGCGCCCCGGCCGGAACTGAAGCGGCTGCGTCCGCCGAAGGCGCCGAAGCCAAGAAAGAGTAGTTCCAAGCGTCTGCAATACTCACAGCAGCCGGGGATGACCCGGCTGCTGGTCTAAAGACAGCTTTCCCCGGCCCTTCGGCGGTTGTCGCCCGGGTCCAATTCAATTATCATTTGTCCCATATCCGCTCCCGAGCTGAAAGTCCCAGAGGTACCATGCAGGCAGTAAAACTATCCGGCGTCACCAAGACGTACGGCGAGAAAAGGGTCGTTGACGGGGTCTCTTTCGAGGTCAATCCCGGCGAGATCTTCGCCTTGATCGGTCCCAACGGCGCCGGCAAATCCACATCTATCCGCATGATGATGGATATCATCAAACCGGACTCCGGCGATATCCTCATCATGGGCGAACATCTTTCCGAGAAATCCAAAAACTGCATCGGCTACCTGCCGGAGGAACGCGGCCTTTACCGCAAGCTCCGCATCATGGATACCATCGCCTACCTGGCCTCGCTCAAGGGCGCCGACCGCGCCGCCGCCGCCGGCCGCGCCGAGGCGCTGCTCAAGAAATTTGATCTTTACGACCACCGGCACAAGAAGATCGAGGAGCTGTCCAAGGGCATGGGCCAGCTCATCCAGTTCGTCGTCACCGTGGCCCACAACCCGGGACTGGTCATCCTGGACGAGCCTTTCGCCGGGCTGGATCCGGTCAACTCCCGCCTGCTCAAGAACACCATCAAAGAGCTCCGCGCCGAAGGCAAGGCTATTATTCTATCAACCCACCGCATGAACGAGGTTCAGGAGATGTGCGACCGGCTGTTCATGATCAACAAAGGGCGGCAGGTCCTTTACGGCGCGCTGGCAGATATCCGCCGCCAGTATAAGAGTCATGCCGTCATCGTCGAGAGTCCTTCGCCGCTGCCTGAGACGCTGCCGGGCGTCGTCGGGCGGAGGGCAGCCGGGCCGGGCTTTGAGCTTGAACTGGATGAAGCCACCGAACCGCAGGCCGTCTTAGAGCTTCTGGTACGGGACGGCATCCCGTTGGAGCGGTTCGAGGTGGCCCTGCCATCGCTCGACGAAATCTTCGTCCGGGTGGTAAAGAAGCAGTGAACAAGACCGCCATCATCTTCAAGCACGAATTCCTGACCCTCATCCGGCGCACCGGCTTCATCATCATGACCGTCGCTATCCCCCTGCTCGCCCTGGTCTTCATCGCCGGCGGCGAAATCCTGTCCGCCATCACCGGCGGCGAACCGGGACCGGCCGATACCGTGGAAATCGGTTACGTGGACCCTTCATCGGTCATCTCCGGCCACGAGGAGCAGGGCTTCATCAAGTTCATCCGCTTCGAGTCGATCGAAGCCGCCAACAGCAATCTCGTCGCCGGCGACATCGCCGAATATATCGTCATCGACCCCGACTACCTTGACAGCGGCGCCGTTGCCCGCTTCACGCCCTCCCGCGAACTGGAAGTGCCCGGCGACCGCTTCGTTGCCATCCGCGACTTCCTGCTGGACAATCTCCTCGGCCCGGCCGTCTCCCCGGATCTGCTGGACCGCGCTAAAGCGCCGGTGAACCTTTCCAGCATCCGCGTTGACCCGGCCACCGGCCTGCCGTCCGAGGACCAGGGCGGCTTCGCGGCGCTGGTGCTGCCGTACCTCTTCAGCATCCTCCTGGTCATGGCTATCTTCACCTCCTCCGGCTACCTGCTGCAAGGCCTGGCCGAGGAGAAGGAGAACCGGGTCATGGAGGTGCTGCTGTCGTCGGTATCCGCCAGGGAGCTTATCACCGGCAAAGTGCTGGGGCTGGGCGCCGCCGGGCTGGCGCAGATGGCGGTTTGGCTGCTGTCCGCCCGGTTCCTGGCCGATATGGCTTCCCAGAATTTTGCCGATGTTCTGGGGGCGCTGGAGGTTTCGGTCTACTTTGTCACTGTCGCCCTGGCGTATTTCATCATGGGGTACCTGCTGTATGCCATTATCATGGCCGCCGTCGGCTCCATTACTTCCACCGTGCGGGAAAGCCAGCAGCTGGCCACCATCTTCAGCCTGTTGGCGGTATCGCCGCTGTGGGGGCTGGTCTTTCTGGTGGAGAACCCGGACCACCCGGCGGCGGTGTTCCTGACGCTCTTTCCGTTCACCGCGCCTATCGCCACCATCATCCGCATTGGCGCTACAGAGGTTCCGTTGTGGCAGATCGCCGCCAGCATGGGGCTCATGGCGGCTACCACCATCGGCCTGCTGCTTCTGTCCGCCAAGGTCTTCCGCGCCTTCCTCCTGATGTACGGCAAGACGCCGAAGCTTGGCGAAATCGTGCGCATGCTGCGGCAGGCATAGCCGGCGCCCGCGCCTCCCCGGCAAAAAAACGACTGAAACGACTCATTTCCCGGGCTGCCGGTGAACAGCGGTTTGTTTATTCCAATAACATAATTCTTTTTGCGGAACGAATCATCGCCGGTCGTATTCGGTTTGAACGCAAAGTTCGTTTTCAAGAACGAGTCACTCCCAACGGGAAAAAATAAAGCGCGCCGATCCGGGCCGGGGCTGACGGCCGCCGCTGGTCGCGGTCAAGCGCCCGGTGTCTGATAGAGCATTTGTTCTGTACATCGGGCGGGTATTATAGCACCCCGGTTCAGCGTTCCGTCAAGGGACTTTTGTCGTTTTTCGACGCATATTTTTTATGTCGATCGCATTGAAAACGGGCAAGGTATGAGTCGCCCCCCCCCCCGCGAGCCCTCGATTCGACCACCATGGATTCCCGCCTGCGCGGGAATGACAATTCGATGAGGCGGCTTGAATGCCGGAAAGTGTTAGGGTATGGTATGGCCGAGGCCACAGCCCCGATGCCTGAGTTCAACGCCGTAATCCAGAGCCCGCCCGACGCTCCCCGCGCCGCGTTTATCCGCGTGCCGTTCGACGTTAAAGCCGCCTTCGGCACCAGGGCCGGGGTCGCCGTTAAAGGCGCGTTTGACGGCCGGGAGTACCGGGGCACCATCCAGCCCATGACAGGCGGCCATGTCATAGGCCTGAGCGCCGGAATGAGAAAAGCGCTGGGCAAGACCACCGGCGACACGATTCACGTCACGATGGAAAGGGACACCGAAGAACGGGCCGTGGAGGTCCCCGCCGACCTGTCGACAGCCCTGGACAGCCAGCCCGCCGCCCGCGACTATTTCAACAAGCTGCCCTACAGCCACCAGAAGGAATACGTCGAGCATATCACCGAGGCCAAGAAGCCGGAGACCCGGGCGAGAAGGGTGAAGAATACGGTGGAAATGCTGGCGCAAGCACCCCTTGAGTGATGATAGCCTACGCCAGTTTCTTGGAACTGGTAACCCCCAGCGATTTGTAGATCTGAAGGGTGGCGTCGGACTTGTTCAGGGTGTAGAAGTGGATGCCGTCAACGCCCTTGTCCACCAGGTCCCGCACCTGCTCCGCCGCCCAGTGGACGCCCACGTCCCTGACGCACTCCTCATTCTCCGCCCGTTCGATGGCGCGTAAAAGCGGCGCCGGGAAATGGGTGCCGGCAGCCAGGTCGGCCATTCTTTTCATCATCTTGACCGAGGTAATGGGCGAGATGCCGGCGACGATGGGCACATTTATGCCGGCCAGGGCGCAGCGCTCGCGGAAATCATAGAAGTCGCGGTTGTCGAAGAAAAGCTGGGTGCAGATGTAGTCCGCCCCGGCGTCCACCTTGGCTTTCAGGTACTGGATCTCGGTGAGGCGGTTGGGGGTCTGGGGGTGGCCTTCCGGGTAGCCGGCCACGCCGACGCCCATCTCCGGGAAGTTGTCCTTGATGAACCGCACCAGCTCGATGGCGTAGCTGAAGCCGCCGACCTCCGGAACGAAGCTGGTCTGCCCCTTGGGCGGGTCGCCACGGAGGGCCAGGATGTTCTCTATGCCTGATGCGCGGTATTTTTCCAAAATCTGGCAGATCTCAGCCCGCGTCGAGCCGACGCAGGTCAGGTGGGAGATGACGGTAAGATCGGTCTCCTTGTGGATGCGGACGAGGAGGTCATGGGTCAGTTCCCGCGTCGAGCCGCCGGCGCCGTAGGTCACGGAGACGCAGGAAAGCTCCAGCGGCTTGAGGTCTTTAATGGTGGTGAACAGTTCCTCGGCGGCTTCTTCGGTCTTGGGCGGGAATAGCTCGAAGCTGAAGACGATGCCTTTTTTATTGTAAATGTCGCGGACGTTCATATGCGCCTCCCCGGGTTCCTTTGGGTCAATACCATATTAATCCGTTCGCGGTCAGCTTGTCGAACCAGGGATAGGTCTATTCGGGAAGATTGCCGCGGCCGCCGTGCGGCCTCGCAATGACAAGGAAACGATCAAATAACCGCCTGCAAGCCGGAAACGATGAACCAGCCGCCGAAGCCGATGAGGAGCAGCGAGCACAGGGTGAACACCGCCGTCTGGAAAGCGGGAGCCCACAGCCGGTGGGTTTTGTAAACCAGCCCGGAGACAATCGAAAGCCAGACCAAATCTGTTGACCAGTGGGTCAGGATTAGCGCCCAGAGGCCGCCTGAGCCGAATTCAGCCGCCTGCAGTACCAGGAGGGCTCCAACGGTCGCCCACCACAGAATGAAGAACGGATTGCCCGCCGAAAGCATGATGCCGGCGGTAAAGGCGTTGTAGCGGGTATCTTTCTGCCCGGAGGATAGGGATTTGCGGGCGCGGAACATGCCGACGCCCATCCACACCACCATGCCGCCGCCGGCGACGCCGAGGATGAACCTGACCGCGGCCTGGTCGAAAAACGCGGCGGCGCCGAAGTAGATGAGAAGGATCAGCGGCACCTCGACGACGGCGTGCCCCATTGAGGCCTGGGCGCCGGCCCACGGCGACTTGTAGCTTTTAGCCAGCACCGTGGCGAACATCGGCCCGGGCATCAGGGCGCCGGACAGCGAAATGACGAAGACAGAGGCCAGAAGCGCCAGCATCGCGGCCTACCGCTTCATATTCACGAACTGAAGCGGGATATCATAGTCCTGGGCCCTGAGCTGAGCCATGACGGACTGGAGGTCGTCAATCTGCTTGCCGGTGATCCGGAGCTGGTCTTCCTGAATGGCCGGCTCCACCTTGACCTTCAGGCCTTTGATGAATTTCACCATCTTCTGGGCAAGCTCCCGCGGGATGCCCTCTTTGATCTTGACCGTCATTTCGGCGCCGCCCTGGGCGGTGGACTCCATTTTGCCGAAGTCCAGGCACTTGGCGTCCAGGCCGAAGCGGATGACCTGGCCGATGAGCATCTCGGTCATGGCCTTGACCTTGAGGTCGTCGGCGGACTCCAGGTGGATGGTCTTCTCCTTGCGGTTCAAAGAAATCTCGGACTTGATGTTGCGGAAATCGTAGCGGGTGGTGATATCCCGCTTGACGTTGTTGATGGCGTTGTCCAGCGCCTGCAGATCCACGGCGCTGACCACATCTACCGACGGCATGTCTAAGCCTCCTTGAAGCGATGGCGAATATTGTAGCATGAATACCCAGCCTTTGCCCCTTGCCCGCCGCCGGGCGAAAGACTATTATGGGCGGCGTATGGAGATCTTCCCCGGCATCCACTGGCTGAAAGGCGTCATCGGCGGCAACTCCTGGCTGGTGATGGAGACCGGATACGCTTTTGTCATCGACACCGGTTCGCCCGGCAACGCCCACCACATCCTCCGCTGCGCTCAGAACCTGGGCGTGGGCGATAAACTCAAATATATCGTCCTGACCCATGCCGACATCGACCACGCCGGCTCGGCGGCGGAGTTGAAGAAGCTGACCGGCGCCGCCATCGCCGTTCATACCGCGGAGGTGCCGTTCATGGCGGAAAAATCCAACCTGCCCGGCGCCCTGCGCTGGCTGGGCGGCGTCTTCCCCAAGATGAGCCGCTGCGCCCGGTTCGAGCCTGACCAGCTGCTGAACGAGGGCGATGTCATCGGCGCCTACGAGGTGGTCCATGTACCCGGCCATACCCCCGGCAGCATCTGCCTCTACGAACCGCGGAAACTTATCTTCACCGGCGACGCCCTGCGCACCCACGCCCATGACAGGCTGCTGCCGCCGTCAAGGCCCACCGCCCTGAACCTGCGGCAGGCGACCGATTCGATGCGAAAGATCGCCGGCCTGGATTTCTACGCCCTGTTCGGCGGCCACGGCCCGCCGGTCATCGGCAACGCCGGCGCCAAGCTGCGGGACATGATCTCCCGCCTGCCGCGCGAGGCGTTTTGACGTCAGATTTCGAAGCCCGGATTGGTTTCGGATTTCGATGTTCGTATTTCGGATTTGCATATTGGGGTTGTCCCTCATTACCGCATAAACTATACTAAGTCCGAATAATCGGGCCGGGGGACTTAAACGTGTCGCTGGACATCACCAGGGTCGCCGCCCAGATAAACGCCATGGCCGAAAAGCTGGCCGAAAACGGCGCCCAGCACCGCGCCCGCCTGGCGGCCGCCGCCGAACGGCTGGGCAGCGCCGGCGACCCGGCCGCCCTGCGCGACAAGGTGCGCCTCAGCCGGACCAGTTTCCTCCTGGCTGCCCCCTTGACAACCCTGGACGAACGGCACTGCCCCGCCGGCCCCCCGGCGGCTTATTCCGTTATAGCCGCCGACGGCTCGCATATAGACGTCGACCGCAATTACTCCACGCCCTGTTCGCTGATCAACATCGGCACGGTGCGCCTGGACTACGGCGCCGAGGCCGGCGCCTGGCTCGACAGCCGGCCGCGGCTCCTCTCCGATGAATCCGACCTGGTCATCGCCGAGCCGGGCGGCGCCGGGCGGGTCCCGGTCAAGGGCCCGCTCCTGGGCATCAAGCGGGATGTCGAGGAGTGCGCCGCCCTGGCGGCGCTGGCGGCGGCCCTGCCGCCGGAGAGGCCGGCCCTGGCGCTGGCCGACGGCACGCTCATCCGCTGGAATCTGACGACCCAGAACTACGAACCTTATGTCATCCGGGAGCTGCTCGACGAGGGATACCTGAAATGCCTGTCGGCGTTCCACAGCCTGTGCGCCCAACGGCCCCTCGGGGTGGCATCGTACATTTCATCCCCCGGCGGCGAGGAAGTGGTCAATACCCTGCGGCTGACGCTGTGCCCTTATGAACCGGCCAACTGCGACCGCTGCTGCGGCAGGCTGGGGTACGGCGAAAGGCCGTGCGACCCGGTCTCCGGCGTATCGGACGCCGAGCTTTTCGGGAGGTTCCTGGCCGCCGGCGAACGGTCGGCCATATTCGAAAGCACCTCGAAGGTTATCGGCCAGTACTACGGCGAGCACCGCATCTGCTTTTTCTACCTGAGACTCGAAGATGAGATAGCCCGGGTCGAGCTGCCGGTGTGGCTGGCAACCGACCCGGACCGCGTCGGCCTCATCCATACCTTGGTCCTCGAACAGGTGAAAAAAGGCCACGGCTACCCGGTGGCCCTCTCCGAAGCCCACGAGCAGGCGGTGGTCACCGGCGCCGACCGGGAAGTCTTCTACGAGGTGATAGACGCCTATCTGGCCGACCGCGGCCTGGCCTCCGCCGTGTCAGCCAAGAGCTTCTCCAAAAAAGCGAGGTGGATCTAGTTTCCTCTCCGGTGAAAGGAGCAAACAACGATGCGCGAACTGGATAAAGCGAGGGTCCTGGCCGTAGCCCGTGAAGCGGCGGCCAAACGCGGCTTTGTGACCTATGCCGATTTCAATGATTACCTGCGGGAGCTGATCATCAAGAAAAAACTTCAGCCTATTGAGGGCGGCAGGGCGCAGTGGACGCTCAAAAAGATGCTGGTCGACGCCGCCAACCCGGTGGACGACCGCTACGTCTATTCCCACACCGGCACCAAAACGATGTTCTATCCCGCGGCCTTCGTTGAGGCCAACCCGATGATGAAAAGCGCGGCCTCGAGGCAGGCCAAACTGGAATAGTAGATTGAATACATCATGGGAAATCTCAACAAGTAATTGGCTCTCGTTCAGCGCGGTTGGCATTTTTTTCGGGATAATATTGGCTTGGTTTTGGATTAGAGGCAGGGTTTTTGAACATATACATCGCGGGGGCAAAAAGCCCTCTTGGTTTGTTTTAAAGGTCAAACCGAAAGAACAGCGAATAATCCCAGACGACTATGGGGGGATGCCTCCAAAAATATTTTCAATAATCGGTTTAGCTGCCAGTATTGTAGGGTATCATGTTTATGTGGTACTTCCAGCATCTCAAAGTGGAATTGCTGGATTTTTGTGGGCAGAAACCAGCGGCACATTGTTTTTTTTACTCACCTGGATTTCGTTAACGGTATTGGTGGACAAATCATTAACAAAGTCTCTCTCGAGGTCCAAAATCAAGGAGGACTAGTTTGCCTGAACTGATATACTCAAAACTCGCCGAGGTCATCGAAACCTCATCAACCGGCTTCACCGCCCAGTGCTACGACCTGAACGCCGCCCCGGCGCTGGGGTCGCTGGTGAAAACGTCGCTTGATGGAATGACCGTTTACGCCGTCGTAGCCTATGTCTCGACCACGTCTCTGGAACCGGGGCGAAAGCCGGTGGCCCGCGGCAAGGATATCGAGACTGAGGAAGCCATTTTCCAGGCGAATCCCCAACTCGAAAAGCTACTGCGGTGCGAGGTCGCCGCGATTATCGTCGGGCACCAGCTCGACGGCGAGGTGAAACACTACCTGCCGCCGCGGCCCGCCCGCCTCCACGGCTTTGTCCACGCCTGCGACGACGCCGAGGTCAGGGCTTTCTCGCAAAAAACGGGGTTCATCAGCCTGCTGCTCGCGGCCCAGACAGATGTCTCGGCCGAGGAGATGACCGCCGCGGTCATTCGCCGGATGAGCGCCAGTTACGAAGGCGACGGGCGGCGGCAGTTCCTGGTGACGGCCGGCAAGGCGCTGGCGCAGCTCCTTTCAGCCGACTATAATCGGCTGAAATCCATCCTGGAAAGGCTGGCCGCATGACCGAGAAACTGGGCATCGTCACCGCCGGGTCGCTCAACAAAGGCATCGAGGTCAAGCTCGACGGCGCCGCCTCAATCGAGGACATGGCCGTCGGCCGCTACGTCACCATCGAGGGCCGGAAACGCCGCTTCTTCGGCATGATCACCGACGTCTCTTTGGGCGTCACCGACCTCAACCTGACCGTGTCGCCGCCGTCGGGCGATGATTTCCTGTCCGAGGTGCTGTCAGGGACTTCGGCGTACGGCTCGCTGCACGTGGCGCCCTACCTCACCATCGGCGGCGATGCCAAATCAATCGTCGAGGGCGCTCAACCGGTCAAGACGATTCCGAGCCATTTTTCGGTCGTCAAAGAGGCCTCGGCCGAGGATATCGAGTCGGTCTTCGGCAAGGAGGACAAGGAGAAGTTCTGGATCGGCAACCCCCTGGATATGGAGGTGAAGCTGTGCCTGGACCTGCCGACTCTGGCCAAAAGGTCCAACGGCATCTTCGGCAAGAGCGGCACGGGCAAAACCTTCCTCACCCGGATGCTGCTCATCGGCCTGCTGCAGAAGTCGGCGGCGGTCAACCTGGTTTTTGACATGCACTCCGAGTACGGCTGGGCCGGGACGAGCGAAAAGAAGCGCCAGGTCAAGGCGCTGAAGCAATTATTCCCGTCCAGAGTGGCTGTCTTCACCCTGGACGAGCAGAACTCCCGCGCCCGCGGCGTTTCCACCGACTACGTGGTGCAGATCGGCTTCGAGGAGATAGAGCCTGAGGATATCTCCCTGCTGCGGCAGACCCTGAACCTGACCGACCAGGCGGTGGAGGCCGTTTATCAGCTGCGGCGGCATTACGGCCGGGGCTGGATCGCGGCCGCCCAGAAGATAGAGGATTCCGAGACCCTGGAAGAGCTGAAAATCCACGAGAGCACCTTCCAGAACCTGCGCCGCGGCCTCAACACCATTCAAAGGCTGCCGTTCATTTCATCGAATGCCCCGGGCGACGTCGTCGAGCGCATCCTGGCTTATCTCGAATCCGGCAAGCACGTCGTGCTGGAGTTCGGCCGCTACACCGACATCACCGCCTACATCCTGGTGGCCAACATGCTGACCCGGCGCATCTACGCCCGCTACCGCGACCGGACGGAGAAAGCCATCGCCGCGGACTCCGGCTACCCCACGCCCCTGGTCATCACCATCGAGGAGGCGCACAAGTTCCTGAACCCGGCCGTCGCCTCGCAAACGATCTTCGGCACCATCGCCCGGGAGATGCGCAAGTACTCGGTGACGCTGTTAATCATCGACCAGCGGCCGTCGGGCATCGACGAGGAGATCATGTCCCAGATGGGCACCAAGATCACCTGCCTGCTCGATTCCGAACGCGACATTGACGCCGTGCTGTCCGGCGTCTCCGGCAAAGGGGAGCTCAAGAATGTCCTGGCCAAACTCTCGGCGCGGCAGCAGGCGCTTATCTTCGGCCACGCCGTGCCCATGCCCGTGGCTTTCGTGCCGCGGGAATACGGCCAGAGCTACGGCGACTGGGGCGAGCAGGCGGCCAAGGTGACCGACCGGGAAATCGAGGACCTTTGGACGTAGCAAATAGCCTCCGTCGACAACGGGTGGAGATTAGGAATTTCATCCGGAGAGGGTTATGGCCCGAAATGTTGGGATAGCGGTGATGCTGCTGACGGCAGCGGCTATCCTCGTAACATCGCTCGTTAGCTGGAATTGGCTTGCCGGGATAGCTGGCGGGGCGTTTCTGTTGACGGGCTTGGCGAGTTGGAAATGGCAAGCAGGAATTAATTATGCCTTCGGCGTAGGTATTATTTTACTTCTGTCTTCGATCCCCTTTCTATTCTCGAGCGAATCACCGTGGTATTACGGCACTCTCGGCACGCTTTCTAGCGCCGTTTTTATAATCGGAGCATTGATTACATTCCGATTCGACCAAAAGAATAACCAGGTAAGGGGTATGTCGCCATGACCAGCCCGCCGCTACCCGTCCGCAACCTGGGTTTCGATGACATCGAAATCGTCGGCACCAATATAAAACTGCGGCCGATGACCCCGGCTGACGCCGATGCCGCCTGGGACCTGGTTCACGATAACCGGGAAATCCTGAAATGGCTGCTGTGGGACGGCCCGACCGACAAAACCGAATTCGCCCGCCGCTACGCCGAGGATTTTCCGGAAGACATGCGGCAGGGCAGGAGCTACCGCTTCGCCATCGAACCGCTGGCCGGCCCGGAGTTCGCCGGCAGCATCAGCGTCAAGCTGCCGTACTACCCCAATTCGGCCGACCTGGGCTACTGGCTGGGCATCCCCTTCTGGAACCGGGGCTATATGACCGAGGCTATCGGCCTGGCCTGCTACTTCGCTTTCACCTGCCTGGACTGCGTCCGGGTGTCCTCGACCGTCTTTACCGACAATATGGCCTCCCGCCGGGCGCTGGAGAAGAACGGCTTCATCGTCGACGGGCAGCTGCGGCGCGACGTCTTCAAATACGGCCGGTGGCAGGACACTTACTTCATGACCCTGCTTTCCGAGGAATGGTGCCGGTCCCGCTTCGAGCCGGTTTCCATCAGGCTGACGCCCCACGTCGAGCCGCCGGGGACGGCGGCGTGAAACTGGGGCTGGCCCTGTCCGGAGGCGCCGCCCGCGGCCTGGCCCACGTCGGCGTCATCGGAGTGCTGGAGCGCGAAGGCATCCAGGTTGATATGCTGGCCGGGACGTCCATGGGCGCCATCGTCGGCGCCGCCTATGCCCGCGGCGCCTCGGCGGCGGAACTCAAAGCCTACGCCCTGGACCTGACCTGGCCCAAGCTGGTGCGCCTGTTCGATTTCAACCCGTTCAAGACCAGCGGTCTCTCCGGCACCCGCCGCATCCGGGACAAATTGAAAGAGATTATCGGCGACCTGGATTTTTCAGAGCTGAAGCGGCCGTTTGCCTGCGTCGCCACCGATCTGATTTCCGGCGAAGAAGTGGTTTTCACCCGGGGCAGAGTCCTGGACGCGGTGCTGGCCAGCATGTCCCTGCCGCTGGTGTTCCGGGTGCCGCGGCTGGGCCGCCGCTACCTGGTGGACGGCGGCCTGTGCGATCCGCTGCCGGTCGGACCGGCGCGCCGTCTGGGAGCCGACAGGGTTCTGGCGGTGAACGTCCTGAAAAATTTAGGCATACTGCCGCCCCGGCGGGCGGCGTCCAAACGGCGGGTCCCGCCCAACATGTTCCGCGTGGCCGAGCAGGTGATATACATCGCCTCGGCCCACCTGGCCGAAGCCGGCGCCCGGGACGCCGACGCCGTCATCGAACCGGATATGACCGGCATACATCTGGAGGACTTCGGACTTGCCGGCGAGGCTATCGCCAGGGGAGAGAAGGCGGCGGAGAATTACCTGGCCCAACTGGTTAGCAAAACTGCCGCCGAAAAGGCATAATATCCTTTGACCATGCCTGAAAACACCGGCAACATCATCGAAGTCAAGGAACTCACCCGGAAATTCAAGAACCTGACCGCCGTGGACCGCGTGTCCTTCGAGGTGAGGCAGGGCGAGGTTTTCGGCTTCCTCGGCCCCAACGGCGCCGGCAAGACCACCACCATCAACATGCTGTGTACCCTGCTGAAACCCACCTCCGGCCGGGCGGCGGTCAACGGCTACGACGTCGCCGGCCAGACCGACCAGGTGCGCTCCTCCATCGGGCTGGTATTCCAGGACACCACCCTGGACGACTATATGAGCGCCGAACAGAACCTGCGCTTTCACGCCTACGCCTACGGCGTCCCGGCCGCGGTGCGTGAAGAGCGCCTGCAGTCGCTCATGGAGATGGTGGAACTCTGGCCTAGGCGCAGAGACCGCACCCGCACCTATTCCGGGGGCATGCGCCGCCGCCTGGAGATCGCCCGGGGGCTGCTGCACCACCCCAGGGTGCTGTTCCTCGACGAGCCGACCATCGGCCTCGACCCGCAGACCCGCAACAAGATCTGGAGCTATATTCACCAGCTGCGCCGGCAGATCGGCATCACCATCTTCATGACCACCCACTACATGGACGAAGCCGACCTCAACTGCGACCGCATCGGCATCATCGATCACGGCAAAATCATCGCCCTGGATACGCCGCGGCGCCTCAAGGACGCCGTCGGCGGCGACGTCGTCACCCTTCGGACGACCGACAACGCCGCCGCCATTGAGGAAATCAGGCAGAAGCACGGCATCGAAGGCCACGTCCAGGACGGGCATGTCCACTTTTCGGTGGCTAACGGCGAGGCTTTCCTGCCGGAACTGATCAAAAATTTCTCCGGCCAGATCCAGGGGGTGTCGCTGCGCCGGCCGACGCTGGACGACGTCTTCCTGAAATACACCGGCCGGGAGATCCGGGCGGAAGAATTGAACTCGATGGACAACATGCGCCTGCGGCATAACGCCTGGGCGTCGTCGAGGCGGCGCTAGATGGCCGGGCTGTTCCGCGCCGTTTGGGTCACCGCCTACCGGGAGCTCATCCGCTTCTATTCGGACGGGGCGCGCGTTTTCTCCTCCTTCGCCATGCCGGTGCTGTTCCTGTTCGTCCTCGGTTCGGGCTTCTCGCGCACCATCGGCGCGCTGATGCCCGGCGTCGATTTCCTGCAGTTCATGTACCCCGGCATCGTCGCCCTGATCGCCTTCCAGACATCCCTCCAGAGCGGCCTCTCCATTGTCTGGGACCGCGAGTTCGGCTTCCTGAAGGAGGTGCTGGTGGCGCCGCTGCCCCGCCACGGCATCGTCTTCGGCAAGGCGCTGGGGACGGCGGTCATCGCGCTGTTCCAGGGCATGATCCTGCTCATCCTGGCGCCGATAGTCGGCGTGGAGCTGAGCCTCGGCGCCGTGGCGCAGCTGATGCCGGTGCTGATACTCATTTCGCTGTCGATCTCCGGGCTGGGGCTGCTCATCGCTTCCGGCATGCGCAGCATGTCGGGCTTCCAGATGGCCACCCAACTGGTGGTCTTCCCCACCATGTTCGCCTCCGGGGCGTTCTTCCCGCTCAACAACGTGCCGGGCTGGCTGGCCGCCCTGGCCAAAATCAACCCCCTGACCTACGGCGTAGATGCCGTCCGCCACCTGCTGCTGGGCAGCGAGGCCGCCGCCGCCTTCGGCGTCCGCCTGTTCGGCAGGAGCCTCAGCTTCAGTCAGGACCTGGTGATCATCGC
This sequence comes from Dehalogenimonas alkenigignens, assembly GCF_001466665.1. Classification (NCBI taxonomy): domain Bacteria; kingdom Bacillati; phylum Chloroflexota; class Dehalococcoidia; order Dehalococcoidales; family Dehalococcoidaceae; genus Dehalogenimonas; species Dehalogenimonas alkenigignens. Next base: position 424,925 of record NZ_KQ758903.1, read on the forward strand.
CGGCATCGGTTTGGTCTTCATCAGTCTGGCGGCGCTGTCCTTCGGCCGCCGGGACTGAGACTTGGGGTTCAGCTGTGCCGGACAGCACAAATATTATCCGGGGGGTGAGCCATCGATGATCAGCGCGCGCAACCAATTCGAAGGCAAAATCAAGAGCCTCAAACTGGGCGCGGTCATGGCTGAGGTCATCATCGATGTAAATGGCATGGAGATCGTCAGCTTGATCTCCCGCACCTCCGCCGCCTCGATGGATTTATAGTTCGGCGCCGCGGTGACCGCCATCGTCAAGTCCACCGATGTCATGGTCGCCAGGGAGAAGTAATCCTCCGGCCGGGCCCGGTTGCCGTTGCGGCACCGGCCGGCGGTTGTTACAATCCAGGCGTGATCATTGATTTCCACAGCCACATCTTCCCGCCGCCGCTTATTGCCGCGCGGGATAAATACCTGTCCGATCCCTGCTTCCGGCTGCTGTACTCCAGTCACAAAGCCCGCCTGGCCGCCGCCGATGATCTTATCTCCGAAATGGACGCATCCGGCGTCAATAAAGCCGTCATCCAGAACATCGGCTGGGCTTCTCATGACCTGTGCGTCCGCACCAACGACTACCTGCTGGAAGCGGCCGCCAGATTCCCCGCCCGGCTCATCCCCTTCATCGCCGTCCAGCCGCTGGCCGGGACGAAAGCCCTCGGTGAGATCGAGCGCTGCGCCGCCGCGGGCGCCCGCGGTGTCGGCGAATTGCGGCCGGATGTCCAGGGTTTCGGTCTCGGCGATGATCGAGTCATCAAACCCTTCGTCGAAACCGTGGCCGGGAATAACCTGGTGCTGCTGCTGCACGCCGACGAGCCGGCCGGCTACGCCTATCCCGGCAAGGGCGCCGTGACGCCCGGCGTGCTCTACCCCTTCATCGCCGCCAACCCGGACTTGAAGCTGGCGCTGGCCCACTGGGGCGGCGGCTTACCGTTCTACGCCCTGATGCCGGAGGTCGGGGCGGCGCTCAAAAACACCTGGTTCGACAGCGCCGCCACGCCCTACCTTTACCGGCCGGAGGTATACGAACGCGCCGCCGATCTGGTCGGGGAGAACAGAATCCTTTTCGGCTCGGACTGGCCGCTCTTGGGCCAGCGTCGCTGCCTGGATGAGTTGAAGGCGCTTAATCTGTCGACCCAGACGCTCAACGCCATCCTGGGCGGCAATGCCGCCGCCCTGCTGGGGCTGGAATGACTGAAGCGCTTTCAATCCGCGCCTTCATCGCCATCGAGCTGCCGGAAGCGGTTAAACAGGAACTCGCGGCTCTGCAGCGCGGCCTGGCCGTGGAGCCGGCGGCGGGTATCAAATGGGTGTCCCCCGGCGGCATTCACCTGACGCTCAAATTCCTGGGTCAGGCGGCGCCGGGCAAGATCGAAGCCGTTGGGGCGGCGCTGGCCGCGGCTGTCGAGGCGGTCCCCGCCTTCGAACTGGGGCTTTCCGGGCTTGGCGCTTTCCCCAACCTGCGGCGGATGAACGTCGTCTGGTGCGGCCTGTCCGGCGGCCTGGATCGTCTGGCCGAGCTGCAGCGGGCAGTTGAAGCCAGAGTGTCGGTGCTGGATTTCCCGGCTGAAAACAGGGCTTTTTCACCCCACCTTACCCTGGCCCGCCTGCGCGATGACGTTGCCCCGGAAGCGCGGCTGGCGCTGGCCAAAAAGCTGGCCGCCACGACATTCGAGCCAGGCTTGAAGATCCCCGTCGTTGAGGTCAGCCTGATGCAGAGTACCCTGCTGCCCCGGGGCGCCGAATACCGCCGGCTGGCCTCTTTCCCCCTGGCCGGGCCCGGCAAGCGGCGGGGGCAATGAATACCTCCGCGGCAGCCGGTTCGGGGCACGTCGCTATTGAGCCGCCGCCGGATTTGAATCCGGAACTCATCGCCCGGGCGGCGGCGGTCCTGGACCGGGCGCCCTGTGACGCCCGGCTGCTGCTGGCCGGCAGAGTCCCGAAGCTCATCGCCCATTTCGACAATTTTACCCGGGCGGAGGCCGTCGCCGGGCATCTCCGCGCCGCCGGCTTGACGGCGCTGGCATTTGATGACCTGTCGCTCAAATGCCAACAGCCGGTTTTCATGGCCAGGGAGATTGATTTTACCGCCGGGGAACTGGTTTTTACCGGGGACGCCGGGCTGCGGCGGGTGATGGAAAAAGAGAAGGTGTTTCTCATTATCGAAGGCGTCGGCCGCCGCGCCGAAAGAGTCGAGACCGCGGTCCAGAAAACCCGGTTTTCCCCGGGCGCGACGATTCTCGCCGGGGGCATCCCGATCTGGCGCACCCGGACCGAGACCTCAAGTTCCGAGTCGGTCACCGCCGAGCCCTTCATCCGCCTTTACGAGGCTTCGCCCCGGGCGCCGCCGGTTGCCGTCAGCCGGGACGCGTTAAAAAGCTTCGCTTTCCTCGGCGGCGGCATTGCCGGGTCTTCGACGGTCAACCTGCGGAAAACAGCCGAACTGCTGCGGTCGGAATGCCCGCAGGCGGGATATGACAGCCGCCTGTCCAAACCGGCCGCGGCCGTAAGCTACACCGGGCGCCCGAAAGAGGACCTGGAGCTTAACTGCCGTCTCATTTTCCTGTTCCGCGCGGCGCAGGCTTAGCTTCTGACGGAACCGACCCTGACATGGCGCCAGGCAACGACGGTGACCGCCGCGGTCAGCGACAGGATGATGACATCGACGAAGACCATGGCGTCGCGCCAGAAGCCGCCGGGAAACAGCATGATCAGATAGTCAGTGGCCGGATTCAACAGCCAGAAGTCGTTGACGAAGCTGACCATGTGGAACTGGACGAAGAAGGCGTCGAAATCGACGATGGCGATGACCGCCCTGGAGATGACGATCCCGAGCGCCAGCATTCCGCCCCAGAAAAGCGGCGCCGCCAGCCGCTGCGGCTCGCGGCGCCGGACCATGATGGCCGACACGGCTGCGGCATAAGCCAGGCTCAAAGCTAAAACCCAGTAATCGAGCCGGATCAGTCCTTTGACGTCATAGAGGTGGACGATCTCCCGGTCGTTGAACAGGGCGAACGGGCGGCCGTCTTTTTCGACGGTGAGGTCGATGAACTCGGCGCCGGAGTTGAAGTAATCGATGAGGCCCCGGGCCGCCTTCGATAGTTCGGCTTCTGATAACCCCGTAGTCCGGCCGACGTCGTAGCGGTCGAAGCCGTACTCGTACAGCGGCTGGAAATTGACGGCGAAGGCGATGACGGCGCCGGTGATTAACAGCGGCACCGCCGGCACCAGGCCCCAGGCCGCCGCCCTGAGAGCCAGCCGGCCGAGTTTATTCATCCGGATTTTCAGGCTGCTCGTCGGCCGGCTCGATCTCTTCCAGCAGCCTTTTGGCCTCTTCCAAGCGGTCTTCCGGCACCATGACGCTGGCCGGCAGGATGGCCGAGGCGACCAGAAAAGTCGCCGCTTCCGACTCCCGGACGAAAGCCGGTATGCCGGCATCGATCAGGATATCCCGCCACAGGGTAGCGGCGAATTCATTGGGCGCCGAAGCCGCGGCGGCCCATTTAATGTCCATTGTTTTCGCACCTGGCCGAACCGGGTCCCAGCAGGGTCTCGATCTCGGCCATCAGGTCGTTATTGCAGGTTACCTTCAGGTTGGACAGCTTCAGGTGATACAGCCGGTCGGGGCAGGCGATCTGCAGGCTGATGCTTTCCGGGCCGGGATAGACGGCCAGGATATCCATCAGCCGGTTGAAAAGGCCCAGGTCGGCATCGGCGTTTTCGGTCTGGGTCAGGTTAACGATCAGGCGGCGGGGCATAATAGGCGGTTTATCCTTCTCGATTACTTTTTTGGTCTCGGCCTCGGGGGCGGCGGCTGCTGCCGGCCGGGCCGCCGCTTTAGGCGGCGGGTGGAAGGGCGGCCCTGCCTTGGGCGGAAAGCCCGGGCGGCCGTGGAAACCGTTGCCGCCGGGCGGCTTCACCCGCACCATCTGGCCGGCTTCAACTGAATCGCCTTCGGCGTTTGGCTGATACAGCCGCACCGCGTCGGCGTGCACCGAGCCGCGGTCGCCGCGGAAAGAAACCTTGCCCTCCACAAGGAGGACATTGCCCTCCTGCCAGAATTCTTTGGTCTGGGCGTACAGCTTCGGCCAGGCGACGATCTCGGTCCGGCCGTTGAGGTCTTCCAACTCCACCGTGGCGAAGGTGTTGCCGTCCCGGGTGACCGATGTCCTGGCCGCCGCTACCATGCCGGCCAGGGTTACCAGCTGGCCGTCAAGCTCGTCGGAAATCTCGCCGCACAGGGCGGTGGTGTCCCGCCCGATGCTGCCGGCAAACTGGCTGAACGGATGGGCCGACAGGTAGACGCCCAGCAGGTCCTTCTCCCAGGCCATCAATTCCTTCTGGGACACCGCCGAGGCTTCCATCTCCAGGGGCGCCGCCGGCATCTCGGCGACGCCGCCGAAGAGGTCGAACAGGGTGCCCTGGCCCGATTGGCGGATCCGGAGTTCGCGGGCGGCGAAATCGATAATGCGCCCGACGTTGTGGAGGAGGGTCGCCCGGCTGCCCAGGGGGTCGAAGGCGCCGACCTTGATCAGGCTCTCCATCACCCGCCGGTTCATGCAGGCGGCGTCGGCGCGGCGGCAAAAATCCTCGAGCGAGCGGAAGGGGCCGTTGCGGCGGCGCTCCTCGACGATGGGGATGACGGCCGCTTCGCCGACATTCTTGACCGCCGCCAGGCCGAAGCGGATGGCGTCTCCGCCATCGCCCGATTCGATGGTGAAATTGACCTCTGAGGCGTTGACGTCCGGGCCGCGAAGCTCGATGCCCAGGCGGCGGCTCTCGGCGGCGGCCGCCGCCACTTTTTCGGCATCGTCCCGCTGGGTCGCCAGGAAGGCGGTCATGTACTCCACCGGGTAATTGGCCTTGAGATAAGCCGTCTGGTAGGCGATGAGGGCATAGGATACGGCGTGGGCCTTGTTGAAGGCGTACCCGGCGAAAGGTTCGATGAGGGCGAAAATCTCCTCGGCCACAGCCTCGGTGTAGCCGTTCTTGACCGCGCCGGTGATGAAGTTCTGCTTCTGCTTCTGCATCACCTCGGCGTTCTTCTTGCCCATGGCCTTCCTGAGGATATCGGCCTGGCCCAGCGAATAGCCGGAGAATTTTTGGGCGATGAACAGCACCTGCTCCTGGTAGACGATGACGCCGTAGGTTTCTCTGAGGATCGGCTCGAGGTCCGGGTGCGGGTAGCTGATCGGTTCCAGGCCGTGTTTGCTTCTGATGAAGCGGGGTATCTGCTCCATCGGGCCGGGGCGGTACAGGGCTACCATGGCGGCGATATCGGTGAAGTGGGAGGGTTTCAGGTCACGGATATAGCGCCGCATGCCGACGCCTTCAAGCTGGAAAACGCCCATCGTCTCGCCGGCGGCCAGCAGGCTGAAGGTTTTCTTATCATCGAGCGGGATCCGGTGCACGTCCAGCGGCACGCCGCGCCGCTCCCTGATGATGTCCTGGGCCCGCGACAGGATAGTCAGATTGGCCAGGCCCAGGAAGTCCATCTTCAGCAGGCCGATGAGCGCGATGTCCTCCATGGGATACTGGGTCATCACCAGCTCGACCTTGCCGCCGCCGGCGCCCTCGCGGTTGAGGCGCTGCAGCGGGGCGTGGAGCGCCAGCGGCTCCTTGGAGATGACCACCCCGGCGGCGTGGGTGCTGGCGTGGCGGGACAGCCCGGAAACCTGCCTGGCAGTATCGATGAGCTTCTGCACCGCACCATCGCTCTGAACGGCTTCGCGCAGTTCAGCGGTCTCGTCGAGGGCCTTTTCCAGGGTCATGTTGGGGCCGAAGGGCACCATGCGGGCTACCCGGTCGACATCGGGGAGATTCATGCCCAGGGCGCGGCCGACGTCGCGGATGGCCGCCCGGGCGCCCAGCGTGCCGAAGGTGATGATCTGGGCCACGTGGTCCGGCCCGTACTTGGCTGAAACGTATTCGATGACCTCCTCGCGCCGATCGTCCTGGAAATCCATGTCGATATCCGGCATCTCCTTGCGCTCGATGTTCAGGAAGCGCTCGAAGACCAGGGAATACTCCAGCGGGTCGACCTCGGTGATGCCGAGACAGCGGAGGACGATGGAGGCGGCGGCCGAGCCCCGAACGCCGTAGTAGATATTCCGCTCCTTGACGAAGCGGATGATATCCCAGACCACCAGGAAGTAATCGGCGAACTGGGTCTTGTCGATGACCTCCAGCTCATAGGCGAGCCTGTCCTGGACCGCCGCCGATGGATTGGGATAATACTTCGGCAGGGCCTTCCGGCAAAGATCGGTCAGGTATTCGAAGGACGACATCCCCGCCGGGCGGTCTATCTGCGGCAGGTGCAGCCGGCCGAAGTCGAGCGACAGGTCGCAGGCGTCGGCGATCTTCTGCGTGTTGGACAGGGCTTCCGGTAAATCCCGGTACAGTTCGGCCATCTCGGCTTCGGTTTTAAGATAAAAAGAGTCAGCCTGCATCCTCATCCGGGAGGTATCCTGCACCGTGGTGCTGGTGCCGATGCACAGCAGCAGATCGTGGGTTACGGCGTCCTCGCGGTTGAGATAGTGGATATCGCCGGTGGCGACAACCGGGATGCCGAGCTCTTTCGAAAGCTTCAGGAGAGCTGAATTGATCCGGTCGAACTCCGGCATGGGATGCCGCTGGATCTCGAAGTAAAAATCCCCGCTGAAGTTGTCGCGGTACCAGGCGGCCGCCTTCCGGGCTTCGTCGATGCGGTTCTCCAGGATGAGCCGCGGCACCTCGCCTGAGGGACAGGCGGACAGGGCGATGAGCCCCTCGCGGTATCTGGCTAAAACTTCTTTGTCCACCCGCGGCTTGTAATAGTAGCCTTCGGTGTTGGCGATGGACACCAGCTGCAGCAGGTTCTGGTAGCCGGCCTTGTTCCTGGCCAGCAGCACCAGGTGGCGGTGGTTCTTGTCCGCCGCTGTTTTATCCAGCCGGGAACCGGGGGCGACATAGATCTCGCAGCCGATGATGGGCTTGATGCCCTGGGCTTTGCACTCTTTATAGAACTTCAAGGCGCCGTACATGGCGCCGTGGTCGGTGATCCCGAGGGCGGTCATGCCCAGCTCTTTGGCCCGCGCCACCAGATCCTTGACGCGGCACATGCCGTCCAGCAGGCTGAATTCGGTATGAACGTGAAGGTGGGTAAACATCGGAAACTCGGCGCCCATTATACCATCGGCGGCGGGACGCGTCCCGCCCGACGGGCAGATCTCCAGCTTCCGCGGTCTAAAAATTTTGTTGCCGCGTACAAAAAGTGGTATAAGTTCCGCAGCTATGGGCGACGATAAAAACAGCCGCGGCGACGGCCACCGCGGCCGGCTGCGGGAACGGTTCAAAAAGGGCGGCCTATCCGCCCTGGCCGACTACGAGGCCGTTGAACTGCTGCTGACCCTCGGCCAGCCCCGCAGCGACTGCAAACCAGCCGCCAAGGAAGCCCTCAAGCGTTTCAAGACACTCCGGGGCGTCCTTGAGGCATCGCCCGAGGAATTACAGCAGGTCCCGGGCATCGGGCCCAATAACTGCGTCGCCATCCGCCTCATCGCCGAGGTCTCTCGGGAATTACTGAAAGAGAAAGCCGTCGGCGAGCCCTGCGTCGGCGCGCCGGAGCAGGTGCTGGACTACCTGAACGCCTCGATGGGCGGCCTTAAAAAAGAGGTCTTCAAGGTCATCTACCTGGACAACCAGAACCGCGTCATCGAGGCGGCCGACATGTTCCACGGCACGGTCAACGCTTCCGCGGTGTGGGTGCGGGAGGTCATCGAGGGGGCGCTCAAGCGGCAGGCGGCGGCTATGATCTTCGTCCACAACCACCCGTCAGGGTCGACGACCCCCAGCCCTCAGGACCGTGACATCACCCGCGACCTGGTGCTGGCGGCCTCGGCGGTGGGCATCCGCGCGTTGGACCACATCATCGTCGGCGGCGACAAGCACTACAGCATGGCCGCCGAAGGCATTTTCGACCGCTATGTTGCGGAGTTCCAGGGGCTGCGGGGTCGGCGGTAACTGCCTCCTCCTTTGTAACAGGGGGAGAGGGGCCGAATAATTGAACGCTTGCCCAATGAGTGGCATAATAGAGCGTTTTCGGATACTATCCGTAGAGGGCGTTTTTAAGGACTCATGAAGATTCTGGCCATCGGCGATATCATCGGCAAGCCCGGGCGGCGGGCGGTCAAAGAACTGCTGCCGGCCTTGAAGCTGGGGCTGGGGATAGACTTCGTCATCGCCAACGGCGAGAACGCCGCCGGCGGCAAGGGGCTGACCCCGGAGACCGCCGAGGAACTATTTTCCTGCGGCGTCGACGTCATCACCTCCGGCAACCATATCTGGGCGCAGCAGGAGATTTACCCGATGCTGGAAGGCTCCGCCCCGGTGCTGCGGCCATTGAACTACCCGCCGGGAGTGCCGGGCAAGGGATTCGTCACCGTCAAGGGGGTGATGGTGGTCAGCCTGATGGGCCGGACCTTTATCAATACCATTGACTGCCCCTTCCGCGCCATGGATGCCCTCCTGTCAAGCCTTGACAGGAAGCCGGGCCACATCATCGTTGACTTCCACGCCGAGGCCACCTCGGAGAAGCAGGCCATGGGCTGGCACCTGGACGGCAAAGTGTCCGCCGTGGTCGGCACCCACACCCACGTCGGCACCGTCGACGCCCGCGTCCTGCCCGGCGGCACCGCCTGCGTCTCCGATATCGGTATGGTCGGGCCGTGGCACTCCATCATCGGCGATGACAAGGACGAAGTGCTGTCCCGCTTCCTGACCGGCCTGCACCAGCGGCTGTCGGTGGCCAAAGGGGCGCGAATCACCTTCAATTCGGTGCTCATCACCACCGATTCAAACGGCAGGGCCATCGCCATCGAGAGAGTCGACCGGGAAGCAGCGATATGATTGACGTTCAAAGCAACCTCGCGAGGCCGTGTCGGGATTGCGCCCTCACCTTCATTCCCTCTCCCGTCGAAGGAGAGGAAGGTTGGAGGAAGAGTGGTTAGCCGCGTCGACCTGCACCTCCATTCGACAGCCTCCGACGGCGTCCTCACCCCCGCCCAGGTGGTGCGCAAGGCGGGCTATTTGAAGCTAAAGTATATGGCCCTGACCGACCATGATTCCATCGACGGCATCGCCGAAGCCCTGGCCGAGGCGGAGAATTTCCCCGGGCTGACCGTCATCCCCGGGGTGGAAATGTCCACCGATGTAGCCGCCGGCGACGTCCATATTCTCGGTTATTTCATCGACTGGCAGAACCCGGAGCTCAAGCGCCGGCTGACCATTATGAGAGCCTCTCGCGAGGACCGCGGCCAGGCCATCGTCGAAAGGCTGGGAGAGCTGGGCATGCCGCTGGACTGGGAAAGGGTCAAGGAGATCGCCGGCGAGGCCGTCATCGGCCGGCCGCACATCGCCCAGGCCATGGTAGAGAAGGGTTACATCAGCTATATCGGCGAGGCCTTCGACAAATACATCTCACGCGGCGGGCCGGGTTATGTTGAACGCATCAAGCTGGCCCCGGCCGAAGCGGTCGCCCTAATCCGCTCCGTCGGCGGCGTGCCGGTGATGGCCCACCCGCTGACCCTGCCCGGCTATGAGAAACTCATCGAGGAACTGATCCCGGCGGGACTGGCCGGCATCGAGGTTTTCTACTCCAGCTTCAAGGACTGGGAAGTTGAGCGGTTGAAAATGCTGGCCGACCGCCTGGGACTGGTGGCTACCGGAGGCACCGACTATCACGGCCTGGACCCGGCCACCGAAACGATGATCGGCGGCCAGCCGGTGCCGCTGGCGGCGGTCGAGGGCCTGATCTCGCGGCGGCAGGCCGGGTGACCGTCGGCGTATCGTCAGGGAGATTGAGCTAATGTTTATTCTGCTTCTGATAGGGGCTTACCTGGTCGGCAGCATACCGTTGGCCTACCTGGTGGCAAAATGGGCCCGCGGCGTTGATTTGAGAAAGCACGGCTCCGGCAACGTCGGCAGTTCCAACGTGCTGGCCGCCACCTCCAAGCGCTGGACGATACCAGTGCTCATTTTCGACCTGGGCAAGGGCATTCTGGCGGTGCTGATAGCCCGCTGGTCCGGCCTGGACATCCCCTACCAGTTCGCCGTTGGCCTGGCTGCGGTGGCCGGACACAACTGGCCGGTCTTCCTGGGCTTTCGCGGCGGGCGGGGCATCCTGACCAGCCTGGGCGTCATCCTGGCTTTCTCGCCGCTGCTGGGGCTGGCGGCAGCGGTCATCGCTTTTTCGTTCGCCCCGTTCAAGCAGCTTTCACTCGGCGTATTCATCGGCTTGCTGCTGCTGCCTTTCCTGGCCTACTACCTGGCCGATTTCTTCGACATTACCGAGCCCGGGACGATGGCTGCGGGCTTTTGCGCCCTCACTCTGCTGGCTTATATCCGCCGTCTGCTGGCCGGCGGCCGCAGCGATCTGGCCAAGGACCTTTCGATGAGCGAAGTCCTGTTGAACCGCCTGGTCTTCGACCGGGACATCCGCAACCGCAAGCTGTGGCTGTCAAGGACGGAGAATGCCGGGAAGGCTTTCAGTTAGAAAACCCGAAAATAGAATCAGCGACGGGGTAGTATGCGTAAAGTAGCCGTCATCGGCGTCGGGCAGACCAGGTTCTCCGGCGCCCAGGGAAAAAGCCTGTCCGAGTTGTTCGCCGAAGCCGCCTTCGAGGCGCTGGCCGACGCCCATATTGAATCGAAATCCGTCCAGGCGCTGTTCGTCGGCAACGCCCTGGGCGACTTCGCCGAAGGCCAGGGAATGACCCCGGCCTTCATCGCCGACTACATCGGCGCCTGGAACGTGCCCGCCAACCGCTACGACGGCGCCTGCGCCTCGGCATCGGTGGCCATCCGCGACGCCTTCCTGCTGGTGGCCGCCGGCGTCTACGACATCGTCATCGCCGGCGGCGTCGAAAGGGCTGCCAGCTTGGGTACCCCACTGGCCACCCGCACCTTCGCCATGTTCTCGGACTCCAGGTACGAGTTCCCGGCCGGGATGACCTTTCCCGGCGTTTTCGCCCTTTTGGCCCACCGCTACGCCGCGGTCTACGGCTTGCCGATCGAAAAGCTGAAAGAGCAGATGGCGCAGGTGTCGGTGCAGTCTTACAACCATGGGATGTTCAATCCGAAGGCCCACCTCAAGAAATCGGTCACCATCCCCGACGTGCTGAAAAGCTTCACTGTGGCCACGCCCATCCAGCTCCATGACTGCTGCCCTTTCTCCGACGGCGCGGCGGCCGTTGTCGTTGCCTCGGAAGAGGCGGCGAAGACACTGTCGCCGCGGCCGGTCTTCATCGCCGGCGCCGGACAGGCGTCCTCGGGTCCGCTGGCTTCGCAGGGAGCCTATCTCCCCAGGCTCAAGGCGCGGGAACTGTCGGCCCGGCAGGCTTATGCGATGGCCGGCATAACTCCGGCCGATATCGACGTCTGCGAGCTGCACGACTGCTTCTCCATCGCCGGCATCATCGCCGCCGAAGGCCTGGGCTTTTTCGAGCAGGGTAAAGCCGGCGAGGCGTGGCTCAAGGGCGAGGCGGACATCGGCGGCAAGGTGGCCATCAACCCGTCCGGCGGCCTCAAGAGCAAAGGCCACCCCATCGGCGCCACCGGGGCCGCCCAGGTTTATGAGGTCGTCCGCCAGCTCAGGGGCGAGGTCGAGCCGGAGCGGCAGGTGCCGGAGGCCAGAATCGGCATGACCGATACTCTGGGCGGCGACGGCGGCACCATGGTCAGCCTGATCTTCAAGAGGGGCTGGTGAGATGACAATAAAGTTAACAAACAGCGATTTCGACGCCGCTCTCCGTGAAGGGAAGCTGATGGGACTTAAATGCGGCTGCGGGGGCATCCTCTGCCCACCGCGGGGCGTTTGCCCGCGCTGCGCCAGCACCGACCTCGAGGTCATCCAGCTTTCGGGCAAGGGGAAGATCGCCAGCTATACCACCCTCTTCGTGGCGGCTGAAGGCCGTGACCAGGAACTGCCCTACGCCCTGGCGCTGGTCGCCCTTGATGAAGGGCCGTATCTTGTCGGCCGGATTGAAACAGCCTGCCCGGATAAGCTCACCATGAGCATCATCGGCCAGCCGGTGACCGTGGGGCACGGCATTTTCAAAGGCGACAAGTATTCCGCCGGAGACGCGGCCTACCCGGCGTTTAGGCTCGTCGAGTAAAAATTCTCAAAATTCGGCCCGTTCACCCTGAGCCTGCCGAAGGGGTGAACGGAATGACAGGCTCGCCGCGAACGGCTCCTGTTAGTCCTCGGTGTACTCGGCGGAAGACTCCGGCGACTCCCAGACGGTAACCGCCTTCAGCGACGCGCCGCCGATCTCGGGCTTGATTTCCTCATAGATCGTCCGGGCGATGTTCTCCGCCGAGGGATTGATCTTGTTAAACGGCGGCACATCGTTCAGCAGGCTGTGGTCGTAGCGGGCGAGTATCGGCTTTAAAGCCGACTTGACGTCGCCGAAGTCGCAGGCTAAGCCGACGGAGTCCAATTCCTTCGACGACAGCTTCACCGCCACCCGGTACCGGTGGCCGTGGAGGTTTTCGCATTTGCCCTGGTAGCCCCGGAGGTAGTGGGCGGCGTCAAAGTGGCTTTCGACGGCGACAATATACATATTCAGGCCTCGGCTTTCTCCGGGTCAATCCGGAGTATTTTCCGGGTATGGCGCCACGCCCCGAATCTGACCCAGAGCAGACAGCATCTCGGCCGCGGTCCGCCCGGTCGCCGGGTGTTTTAATTCAGGATCCAGGTCGTTAAGAGGCACCAGGTTGAACGCCCGCTGCGCCAGGCGGGGATGGGGAAGGGTAAGCGCCGGGGTATCCAGGACCTGATCGCCGTACAGCAGGATGTCGATGTCGATAACCCGCGGCTGGCCGGGACCGGCGGCGGCGCGGCCGAGCATACGCTCGAGATTCTTTACATAATCTAGCAGATCGGATGGCGAGAGCGTTGTCTGCGCTTCTATCGCCATATTCAGAAACCTCGGCTGCGGCGCCACATTCCACGGCTCGGTCTCATAAACCGGCGAAAGCTGATTGACATGCAGATCCCGGCTGACAGCTTCTGCGGCAAGCGCCAGATTCCGCTTCCTGTCGCCCAAATTGGATCCGAGACCGAGATAGACGGTAACGCCCCGGGCCACGGCGTCGGCCATCCTGGCCGCCTGAACGTTCTCTTTGACATCGTGGACGCGGACGATGTCGGCGCCGTTCATTATTCCGATGGCCGTCGTCGCCACCGTGCCGAAAAGCCGTTCTTGAGGCGGCGCGTCGCCCAGCACCTTGCCGATGGTGGATTTGCGTGACGTGCCGAGGAGTACCGGTCTGCCGAACGCCCTGAGTTCATCCAGGCGCCGCAGCGCCTCGACGTTCTGTTCGACCGTCTTGCCGAAGCCGAAGCCCGGATCGAGAATGATGTTCTCGCGGGCGACGCCGGCTTCAGCGGCCCGGCCGATAGCCCAGCGCAGGCTGTCGAGGACGGCGGTCATAATGTCAGCGGCGGGAGCATCGCGCTGCGAACTCGAAATCACGATGGGCAGCCCGCGGCGGGCGGCGACATCGGCCAGGCGGGCATCGCGCTTCAGGCCCCAGACGTCGTTGAGGAGCGAGGCGCCGGCCGTGACCGCCGCCTCGGCGACCTCGGCTTTATAGCTGTCGATACTGACGGGGAGGTCGATCGCCGCCTTCAGGCGCTCGATGACCGGGACGACCCGCGAGATTTCTTCGGCGGCGGAGACCTCCGGAGCCCCGGGGCGGGTGGACTCGCCGCCGACGTCGATGATGTCGGCGCCCTCGGCCGCCATGCGCTCAGCCTGAGCGATGGCGGCCCCGATGTCGCCGCCCAGGCCGTCGCCGGAGAATGAGTCCGGGGTGACGTTCAGGATGCCCATGACATAGGTGCGGCGCCCCCAGCGGAACGTCCGGCTGCCGATGCGGGTAGGCTGCGCCAGCGGAATGTTGAAGCTCACCTCATAATGATAGCCATGCGGCTGACCGCGGGCAAGCGATCGGCCGGGACGAGGCGTTTTGAACTCCAAATTAGCACTCGGAGTAATAGTTTGCTAATTTCTTGACACTTTATGTCTAGTAGCAATTGACAACTCCGCAACCTCGGAGTATCATCTATTTACATGTGTCTTTTTAACCTTTTTTAGTTCAAGGAGGTAGCCATGCCCTTCAGACTCGGCCCGTTGGAACTGGTAATCATTCTGGTGATCGTGCTTCTGATCTTCGGTGTCGGCAAGCTGCCGCAGATCGGCAAATCGCTCGGCGAAGGTCTAAAGTCTTTCAAGCAGGGCGTCTCCGAAGACAGTGAAGAAGCCGCCAAGGAAAAAGAAGAGAATAAGACCGAGCCTAAAGCGGAACAAAGCGCCGCCGAGGCGCCCAAGTCTGAAACCGGCGCTATGGACGAGCCGGCCAAAGTCAGCGAGGAAGATCTGGAAGCCTTCAAGAAGTGGCAGGCTGAACAGTCAGGCAAGACTGCTTCCAAAGCCAAATAGGCGCCACGGGCCCGCCGCGGCAAAGGTAGTGTAAAGGCAATCATATGAGATTCGGACCACTGGAAATCATTATCATCATCGCCATTGTTTTAATCATTACCGGAGCGGCGTTCGCGCCGTCACTGGGCCGGAACCTGGGCAAAGGCGTCAAACAACTGCGCCAGGCGGTCGGCGGGGATGACAAGAAGACCAAAGTGATAAAAACCCTGTCGGACGGCGCGACGGCCGTGGAGGTCAAGCGGCGGGTTGCCGAACAAAAAAGTTCCGCCAAATCCGGTTGACCCGGATGCGGCGAGCCAGTACTTACAATACTCTGACAAGCAAGGTGGCTGAATGAATTTCTTCGGCATGGGCACTTTCGAGATCATCACGATCCTCGTGATTGCCACCCTCATTTTCGGGCCTAACAAGATACCTGAATTCGCCCGCAAAGCCGGCGAATTCCTGCGCAGCTTCCGTAAAATCACCGGCGAGATGACCAAGGAGTTCACCAAGGCCATCGACAGCTCGCCGACCAAACCGCCGACCAAAAAATAGTCTTCGCCGAGGATTTTACTGAGACCGCATGATCAACGCTAACGAAAAACGCCTGCCCATCACCGAACACTTCACCGAGATGCGGCAGCGCTTCCTCCGCTCCATCCTGGGCATCGTCGCCGGCACTCTCATCGCCATGTTCTTCGGCGATCAAATTATCGAAATCCTGCTGGCCCCCGTCCCCGACACCCTCCGGCCCAATGTGCAGGCCATTGACACGCTGGAGTACTTGAGCGTTTATTTCCGGACGGCCTTGACCGCCGGCCTGGTGCTGTCCATGCCCTGGCTGCTGTACCAATTTTTCGCCTTCCTGATGCCCGCCTTCACCCCGCGTGAGAAGCGGGCTATTCTCGTTGGCTTTCCATTCATCGTCGGCCTGTTCCTGGCCGGGGTAGCCTTCGCTTACTTCCTGGCCCTGCCTATCACCATTCAATTCCTCTTCGAGTTCGGCAGCGACGTGGTTAATGTCGCCCCCCGCATCAGCACCTACATCGACCTGGTGCTGCGGCTGCTGGTGGCCATCGGCCTGGCCTTCGAAATGCCGGTCATCCTGGGCGCCCTGTCTGTTGCCGGCATCGTCACCTCGAAGTGGCTGGCCGGCAAACGCAAGATCTGGTTTGTACTGGCCTTCGTCATCTCCGCCTTCATCACCCCGACGCTGGACCCCATCACCCAGTCGCTCATCGCCGCGCCGCTGATTGTCCTCTACGAAATCAGCATCTGGCTGACCAGGCTCATCGGCCGGCGCAAACCGTCATCGGTACCGGCCGTCGCCTGAGTTGCCGCCCTTCGTCGGCAGGCATATAATGATGCCCGTTCTTTAGGGTAAGCGCCTGTTACTGATGAATGAATTATGTCTCCCTCTTCAATTGAATCCGGGCGCCGCCGGATGATGCCGGCCGGCAGGGCCGCCTGGAGTCATGGTGCCGGATAATTTCTTCCGGCGGCACCGTTCCCGGATCATCTTCGGTTTAGCTTTGGCGCTGCTTTTGGGCGCCGCCGCTTACGGTCGGGCCAGCCAGGGTCTTGCCGGGTATGAAAATTTCCTCCCGGAACTGGCGCCGGAGGCCGCTGCTTTCAACATCGTCCGGTCTTCCGGCACCACCGTGGTTTACCAGACCGCCGACGCTTCAGGGACCGCCACCGGTTACATCACCGCCGCCGAAGGGCCCGGCTACGGCGGCCCGATGCATGTCCTGGTCGCCTGGACCACCGACGGCGTGATTACCGCGGTTAGTGTCCCGGACCATCATGAAGACCTGCCGTGGTGGAACGTCCTGGTAAAGAGGGATTTCTTCGGCCAGTACGTCGGGCGCAGCTTTACCGAACCCATTCAGTTGTTCGAAGACATCGACGCCATGACGGGTTCGACCGTATCCTGCAACGGCGTCTCCATCGGCGTGCGCACCGGGCGGCTGGCGCTGGCGGAATACCTGGGCCAGCCTTACGACGGGCCGCCGGATCCCATCCGCATCGGCTGGCCGGAAATCCTGGTCGGCGCGGGCTTGCTGGGAGTAGTGGCCGTCCGGACGCTGCCGGGCATCCGCCGCCACAACTGGCCGAGGGTTTTCACGTTGATGTACGGCTTCGCCGTGCTCGGTGTCTGGTTGTCTATCCCGCTGTCGCTGACCAATATCGCCGCCTGGCTGATCGGCTACTCGCCGCACCTGCAAACGTTCTTCGTCATTTATATCGTCGTTTTCGGCTTCATCGGCCTGGCGGCTCTATTCGGTAAAAACTACTACTGCTTCTGGCTTTGCCCCTACGTCGCCGTCCAGGAACTGATCCATCTGACGTTCCGGGGCAAAGTTCGTCCCAATCCGGGCTTATTCAAACGGCTCAAAAATACCCGGTTCGCGCTGCTGTTCGTGGCGCTGTTCCTGGTGCTGGCTATGCGCAACCCGTCGGTTTCGGTGTTTGAACCGTGGAATGTCCTTTTCAGCTTCAAGGGCACCCCCGACCAGTGGGTACTGATGGTTTTGGCCCTGGTTTCGGCGGTGTTTATCTACAACTTCTGGTGTCATTACCTGTGCCCGGTGGGGGCGGTTCTGGAACTGGTGATAAAAATTCGCAAGGGGATCATCGGACTATGGCCGGGACGGATCAAAAGGGAAGATCTCAAAAACGCGCCGACGCCTTCGTAACCGTTATGGTTTTCATCGGCGCGCTGATGGCGCTGGCGGTGATTTTCAGCAAGCTGGCGGCGCTGGAGTAGGACGCGAGCTCGTGTAGGCCGAATTGTTTCGATAAAAGGCTGTTAGAACAGAGGACCTGCCCACTGGGCAGGTCCTCCAATAAAAAGAGCTAACTGGTTCTAAATCTTGCGACCGCCACCTCGCAAAGTATTAATACCATAAATCGGAGTTTTCGATTGATTACTCCAGAAAGCATCCAAGTTTTCTTGAACATCTGGGCCGTCGATACCATAATCAAATTTAGGATACCCGAAGACACCATCCATGTCCTTGAAGAAACCATTGAACAGTGAGGTATTCGCGACAGTGGTCTTGATTACTTCATGAATGACGGACTCAGTTCCATTTGCGAAAACACAGCGGGAACCACAGGCGAAGGAGCCGCATTTATTGATAGCCACAGATAGATTACAGTCGGCAGGGGAGAACCACCAGTGCTTCATGAAGCCAGGTTCATTAATACTCTGATATTCGTTTTTGTTCACTTTCGCTAGTTCCGGGTGTTTCGCATCGAAAGCTGACCGCCCCATCCACCGGTTCCAAGGCCCGATAGCTTCCCAAGTTGGGTCTCTAACGATGGGGCCAGTGGGATCACCCATGCGGCTGATGGCGCTGCCGGGACACATCTCGGCGCATTTCATACAATCAAAACAGAATTTGTGAATACCCGCTTCAATAGGATTGGTCGGTGCTAGCGGTAGATCGGTAACGATTGTAGCCGCAACTCCAAGTGAGGACCCGAACACAGGCGAGATGGAGGAGTACCAACGACCAACCTCACTAATACCACCCAAGACAGCAAAGGCGACGTTTTCGGAGAAGTTGTTGGTGTAGTCAAGAGGGCCATGCGCCAAATAACCCAATCCAGATATCCAACCCTGAAGTTGCCGCTGAATAATCCTACCATGCCCATAACGTCGGTCGGAGAAGTTGTTGTTGATAGAGTCATTGCTCATTTGGAGAGTATAGTTAATCGCCCATTTGGCTTTGTTAGGTAATACCCTCTTCCCTGCGCGGGGCGACTTAGAAGTCCCGGTCTCGCCTGTCTCATAACCGACAGGTACATCTTCCCAGAGATACGGTTTGCCATCATGGAAGTCGTGGGAGAAGATAAACTTGCTCATTGTGTCGTCAAGCTCGTGAAATGCGACGTCACATGCTCCATTCAGAAGTAAACCGGCTTTAATCATCTGGGCGTTTTCTTCAGGTGTGCCCTCCCAACGTGGAATACCCCTTTTATCAGGAGTCGTTACTACAGGGGGCAGGAATCCATTGGGTGAATCTTGCGAACTGGCATAGCCAAAAGTGCCCCGGTAAGCCATATTCCGGATACCACCCCAGCCTTTAGGCTGCGTTAACCCCTGTTTATCATATTCGGCTTTCTCTTTTGCGAACCGGTCGGCCGTTCCAGCGCCATCACGATCATCTAACCATGCTTTAACCTCGGGGGTTCCTTGCCAGGAGCATTGAATCATATGACGTTGGTCAGTCCGAGTCAGTTTGCTATAGTCGTGATCTGCGGTCATGTCATATTGTGCACGCTCCTTGACCCACCAAGGGAAATTGTGGATAGGTCCCGGTTTTGATGCAATCAATTCATCTAAATCGTTGAACGCAGGCGCTGCCAGACTGGCGGCTCCCAGCCCGGCGCCGGCAATGCCGAGACCCTTCATGAATTCGCGGCGACTCAGGGTACCATGGAACTTGCTCATTCTTACTCCTTTTGTGTATTTTGTATCAATCCACTAATTTGAGGTCACCTTCGAGTTCCCATTCTTTTCTTCTTCGGTTCTTACCTCCCTTAGCAATTATTCCTAACCTCCGGTTATAGGTTGTTAACTTCCACCAGTATGACTAATAATTCTTTAAAAAACATCGTACCTTGGTATTAGTACCAGTAAGCATTTATGCGTATTTTTCATTAAGAATTGTGGGTACCGCCCTAAATATTCCAGTGTTTGAATATCCAACTGGTACTAATCATTCATCTTTATTCTTCGAGGTGTTGACACCGCATCCCGCCGGATTTATAATCTGCCGACACAAGATTTTGCATTAGAAATAATAACCTTAACTATGGGCGGTGGCGGCTGGGCAAGGAAGCGAGGGCCGAATTGACACAGGGCAGTTTCTGGCAGCTCCACGGTAAAAAAGTCCTTATTATCGGTGCCGTCGTCAGTCTGCTGGGAGCCTGGACTTTCGGCCAGCTTAACATCAAGACCGATGTTGACAGCTATCTGCCGGAGGTGATGCCGGAAGCCGCCAGCTTTGAGCTCATCACCAGCAAAGCCGCTGACGGGCAGTACCTGTACTCGGCTGCTAACGGCGCCGGTCCAATCGGCTACGTCACCGCCGGAGAAGGGCAGGGCTACGGCGGGCCGATCATCGTTCTGGTTGCTTGGACTCTGGATGGTAAAATCACCAATATCCAGGTTCCCCAGCATGAGGAAACCCCGGCCTGGTACAACCGCCTTTACACCGCCCAGTATTTTACTCAATATATCGGGCGGGAGTTTCTTGACCCGTTCACACTCGACGAGGACATCAACGCCGCCTCCGGGGCCACCCGCTCCTCCCACGGCGTCGCCGAGGGCGTTTATGAAGGCCGCCTGCTGCTGGCGGAACACCTCGGCCAGCCGTTTGTCGGCCCCAAGCAGCCAATCCAACTCGGCGCCCCTGAGATCGTCCTGCTGCTGGGACTGGCACTGGTGGTCATCTTCAGGATGGTGCCGGGGCTGCGGCAAAAACGCTGGCCGCGCTATGTCATGCTGGTTTACGGGTTGGTGTTTTTCGGCATCTGGCTCTCGGCGATGCTGTCGCTGATTAACTTCCTCGTCTTCCCCATCGGGTTCGCCCCTTCGCCGGCCACCAACCCGCTGCTGTACGTCATGGTCTTCGGCATCTTGGGTCTGGCCGCCATATTCGGCAAGAATTTCTGGTGCTTCTGGGTCTGCCCGTACTGCGCCCTGCAGGAAGGCGCCCATTTCCTGGGCGGCAGCCAGGTGCGGCCGATCTCCCGGCGCCAGCTGCTTTTACGCAATACCCGTTACATCATTCTCTGGGCGCTGGTGATGTTTGTTTTCATCTCCCGCCAGCCGCAGATTTCGGTCATCGAACCCTGGAATACCGTTTTCAGCCTGGAAGGCAATCTGTCGCAGTGGCTGCTGGTGATCGCCACCCTGGGCGTCAGCCTGTTTATCTATGACTTCTGGTGTCATTTCCTGTGCCCGGTAGGCGCCACCATGGATATCGTGCTTAAAATCCGCACCTGGACGGTCAACGCCATCGGACGGTTCACCGCCCGCTGATCCCGGGGAGGACGGAGTAAAATTGGCTAAAAATGACAGAAAAAACGTCCCGGTAGTCCCGGCTGAGGCTGTTGGACGCAGGCTCAAAAACTTCGGCGCCAACGAAGAGTTCAAGTGGTCCGAGGTCAAGTGCACCGCCTGCGCCCGCTGCAGCCGCGCCTGCCCGGTGGAGGCCATCACCGTCAGCCGTACCGACACTCTTAAAAAGCGTCTGCGCGCCGCTCCCTGCTCCCAGGCGTGCCCCGCCGGCCTCGACGTCTCCCGGTACGTCCGTTTCATCGCCGAAGGCAAGTATGATGAAGCCGCGGCGGTGATTCGGGAGCGGGCGCCGTTCCCTTACGTGCTGGGGCATATCTGCAAACGCCCATGCGAGTCCAGATGCCAGCGCGACGAATATGAAGGCTCCCTCCAGATCCGGGCCTTGAAGCGCATCGCCGCTGAAAACGATAAAGGCCTGTGGCGGAAAAACCTGAAAATCGCCCCGCCAACCGGTAAACAGGCCGCGGTCATCGGCTCCGGCCCGGCCGGCCTGTCAGCCGCCTATTTTCTGACGCTGCTCGGTC
Organism: Dehalogenimonas alkenigignens; assembly: GCF_001466665.1. NCBI lineage: Bacteria > Bacillati > Chloroflexota > Dehalococcoidia > Dehalococcoidales > Dehalococcoidaceae > Dehalogenimonas > Dehalogenimonas alkenigignens. The sequence goes on from NZ_KQ758903.1 coordinate 446,038, forward strand.
ATAAAGTCACCGTCTTTGAAGCCCTGCCGGACAAGGGCGGCAAGATGCTTTCCAGCATTCCCGAATACCAGCTGCCCAAGACGGTGATGCGCCAGGAAATCGAGATTATCGAAAGCCTCGGCGTGGACATCCGCACCGGAAGCCGCGTCGATTCGGTTGAAAACCTCTTCAAGCAGGGCTTCGACACCGCGGTGCTGGCCATCGGCGTCCTCGGCTGGGGCAAGTCTTTGAAACTGCCCATTCCTGGCTCCGGCGACGAAGGCGTCATTGATGGCGAAGGTATAATGGACGCCGATTTGCCGCAGATTCTGGAGATCGGCAGACCCGCCAAATTAGCCCGGCGCATAAACATCCTCGGCGGCGGCAGCCTGGCTTTCCGAATTGCGCTGGCCGCGGCCCGCGCCGGCGCCAAAGAAGTCCATATATTCGGCCAGGAGCATATCGGCGACCGGGAAGCCGATTCGTGGGAAGTCGATGAGGCGCTGGCCGAAGGCGTCGTCGTCCATTCCTCGTCGCTGTTTTATCGTGTCACCAGTGAAAATGGCAAAGTCACCGGCGTGACGGGCCAGAAGATCCGGGCTTTCGGATACGACCGGGACGGCCAGCTCCACTGGGACCCGCTGCCGGGCACCGAAGAGCATTACCCGGCTGACAAAGTGATCTCGGCCCTGGGCAAAACCGGCGACCGGCCTGCCGGCGACCTTGAGGTCTGCCGGAACGGCGTTTTTGCCATCGGCGACGCCGTGAACGAGCAGCGCTCAGTGATAGAATCAATCGCCGCCGGCCGCTGGGCGGCATCCATGGCGGATAAATACCTGGGCGGCGACGGCAACCTGGACCAGTCGCTGGCTCCGCCGGAATCTCCAAGGGCGCTAACCCCGATCCGGGAGGTGAAAAGGCGACAGCCGTCACCGGTTGAAGTCAAGCACGTGCGCATTGCCGACGGTTCGCTGGCCGCCTCGGAACAGACATTGACCGCCGGGCCGGCAATGGCAGATGCCGCCCGCTGCTTGAAATGCGACCTCTGCTACGATCTGAGCGATTACCAGCTGGATGCCCGCGCCTGCGTTTTCTGCGGCCGCTGCATCGAGAGCTGCATGTGGAATGCCATCGTACCCGGCGGCGGCTATGCCTCAACCAGGAAACGCGCCGAAGAAGCCGAAACCAAAGAACAGGCTGCCCGCCGCAGACCCCTGGCGTATGTGCTTACTATACTGGTTGCCGCCGGAGCGGTGCTGATCGCCGCCGTGGTGTTGCTCAAGGCGTTTGAGTAGTCAGCCGATGTCAAAGGAACAAATATGAACAAGCCGCTTTCCCGACGGGATTTTATACGCCTCAGCGCCGTCGGCGCCGGGGTGATCGCCCTGGGCGGTCTCGGCGTCAGGGAACTGATTCAAGCCGGCGCCGCCCGGGAGGTCAGCGAAACCAGGGCTCTCCTGGGCACCTTCATCAGCATAAAAATCATCGAAACCGAAGAGGCTCCGGCCAAAGCGGCCATCTCCGATGCTTTCGCCGAAATCGAACGGCTCTCGGCCATCCTGTCGCGCCATGACCCGGCCAGCGAGCTTTCAATCCTCAACCGCGCCGGATTCATCGAATCGGCCTCTCCGGAACTGCTGGGCGTGGTGCAGAAAGCAGGCACCTTCGCCGAAATCACCGGCGGAGCCTTCGATGTCTCCGTGCTGCCCCTGCTCGATCTGTACGCCATGAGTTTCGCCGACGGCGGCGGCCCGCCCGTCGAGCGCGACATTCAGGCAGCCAGAGAGAAGGTGGGGTACTCTTTGATAGAGATTAACGGCCGCCGCGTATCGCTGGCGGCGCCGGGCATGGGCATCACCCTTGACGGCATCGCCAAGGGCTTTGTCGTCGACCAGGCTGCCGCCCTGCTGCGCGCCCGCGGCTTGACCCAGGTACTGGTTGAGGCCGGCGGCGATATGGCCCTCCGGGGCATGAGGGAGGACGGCCAGCCCTGGAAGATCGGCCTGACCCATCCCAGGGCTATGGCCGGCTACTATGAGGTTTTTTCGACCTCCAACGACTGCCTGGCGACATCCGGGGATTATGAAAACGCCTTCACCCCTGATTATTCCTGGCATCATATTATAGATCCCCGGATCGGGCACTCACCCAGAGAGGTGGCCTCGGCCACGGTCATCGGGCCTGACACAACCTACGCCGATGCTATGGCCACCGCCGCCATGGTGCTCGGCGTTTCCGACTCGCTGGCGCTGTTTGAAAAACTGCCGGGAGTTCAGGCGCTGCTGATCGATAAAAACATGAAGAGACATTTTACCAGCGGTTTCTATAACCTGGCCAGGGCAGCCGCGTCCTGAATTAAAAGGGGGAAGTGGCCATGGCAGACAGCACTTTAATTAAAAGCCTGTTAGTAACCTCCCCGATAATAGGCGCCGCTGTCATCAGCCTGGTGTTCAGCGTCAGCGTGGCTTTAAATCCTGAACCGACCGCTACCTTCTCACCGCCGACTCCAACGACTACCCGCCCCCCGGCTACAACCACCCGGCCTCCCACCACCACCCCGCCTCCGGCGACGACGACCGCGCCGCCGGTGTCCACTCCGCCGCCAGCCAGCACTAACCCGCCGACGACGCCTCCCCCAACGACCACGCCAGGCGTAACAGTGCCGCCAGTCGATTTTTAATCATCTTGTTCTTTAGGTTGATTGATCTCGCCGGTCTGCTACTCCAGCTTGCGCGCCGGCACCCGGACGTTCTCCTGGCGCCTGGTGATGCCTTCCTGGTCCAGCCTGGTCAGAAAAGGGATGGAGTATTTCCGGGAAAAACCGGTGAGGGCGGCCATGTCCTGGATGGCGATCTGGCCTTTTGACTTGAGGACGTCGATGACCTTTTGCCGGGTGGCGCGGTACTGGGCGGCCGTCATCAGGATGCCCTCCGGCAGTTCGACCACCCTGCCCTGCTCCAGCATATAGCGCAGCACCGGAGAGGCCTCCGGCACCGATTGCAGCAGCTCGGTCCGGGTCGGCGGCGCGGCCGGGTCCTTGTCCGCCGCCGCCAGGATGCGCTTTTCCATCTCTTCCTGGCTGCCGGACAGCGCCGGCTTGTGGGTCGAAAGAGCCAGCACGTCGCCGGCGCGGATGATCTTCTTCTGGCTGGCGAGTTCGTCAACCAGGGCGGCGAACAGTTCCGGCGGCAGCGGCAGTTTGGCCGCCGCCTCGGCCTGCGGCAGGCCTTTTTTCAAAGGCTCAGCCTGATGTACCGCGGCCAGGCTGCTGATCAACCGTTTTTGCTGTTCCTGCCAGAAGGCCCCGCCGATAAGGTATTCGCCTTTCAGCAGGATATCGCCTTTCTTGGTTATTGCCTCGATCGTTCGGCCTAGAGCCGCCTCATTCAGGGCGGCCGCTCTTAAAAAGCCCCGCCGTAAAGCAAAATGAGTCTTGGAAAGCTCGGTGCGGATGATGGAATCGGCATCGAGCCTCCGGCGGGCGGCCAGGCGCGCCAGCCGGTCGGCCGCATTTTTAAGCTGGTAGCGCTCCGCCGCGGGATCAAGGATCCTGCCGCCGCCGATGGTTTCAGCCGGGGAGCTTTTCCTCAGGATGAAGCGCTCGCCGATGGTGGCCGCGGCTTCGCGGTCGAGCCTGAGTTGCACCAGCGCCGGGGCGCCGGGAATTACCTCCCTACCTTCCAGGGCGATGACCCGCGCCGGCAGCTCCGCCGTCTCGAAGAAAAGCGATACTTCGGCGCCGGTCTTAAGGGGCTGCTTCACCGTTGGCAGCAGCGTCAGGTCGGCATCAAGGTAGCGCGACAGCGGCGTCTCCTGACCCTGCCGGACGATGATATCGCCGCGTTCCAGCTCGTCTTTTTTAACTCCAGACAGGTTCAAAGCGACGCGGGAGCCCGGGGCCGCCCGCTGGAGATGTTCCTTGTAGCTCTCGATGCCGCGGACGTGGGCGGAAAGCCCCCTGGGCAGGATAGTCAGCGCGTCGCCGACCGAAAGATGCCCGCCGTGGAGGGTGCCGGTGATGACCGTGCCGGAGCCTTTGATGTTGAACACCCGGTCGATGGGCAGGCGCGGCTTGCCGGCGTCTTCCTGTCTGACATAGCGGGCGAGGTTTTCGATCGCCGCTTTGAGGCTGTCGATGCCGGCGCCGGTCCTGGCCGAAACCTCGATTATGGGGGCTTGTTCCAGGGAGGTGCCGCCAAGATGGCTGGCAATATCGGCCTTGACCATATCCCGCCAGTCGGCCTCGGCCAGGTCCATCTTGTTCAGGACGACCAGGCCTCGATTGATTCCCAGTAAATCGATGATTTGAAGATGCTCTTCCGTTTGAGGCATCCAGCCGTCGTCCGCGGCCACGATGAGCATGACGGCGTCGATGCCGGTAAGGCCGGGGATGACGTTGCGGACGAAGTGCTGGTGGCCGGGAACATCCACCAGGCCCACCTTCTCGCCGGACGGTAAAGCGAACCAGGCGAAGCCAAGGTCAATGGTCATGCCGCGCTCTTTTTCCTCCGGCAGCCGGTCAGGGTCGATGGAGGTCAGCGCCTTGACGATGCTCGACTTGCCGTGGTCGATATGGCCGGCGGTGCCTAAGGTGAGCAATCAACCGTCCTCAGTGCGGGCTTTGTTCCCCATAAATCATCAAGAACAGGTTTTAGAATTTCCCGCCGCCGCCATCGCCATAACCAGTTCATCATCCTGCGCCGGGAAAACCGTCCGCAGGTCGATGACGAATCTGCCTTCGTGGACTCTGCCCAGCACCGGCGGCGAGCCCAGCCGCAGCCGGCGGCAGAAATCGTCCATCGAGCCTTTGACCTCGACGGCGACAAGGCGCGTCGGCAGGGTCTCGTCCGGCAGCGATCCGCCGCCGGCCAGGCTCTCGCCGTCGACGACCTCGGCGGAGAAACCGGCCCCGGCCAGTTTTTCGACCAGGTCATCGCCGCGGCGGGCCAGGCTTTCCAGCGTCTCGGCCATCATGCGGTAGACCGGCAGTTCGGCGGTCTGCCCCTTGAGGTACTGGAGAATGGTCGCCGTAAGGGCTATGGCGGCGTATTTGTCGATCCTGAGGGCTCTCAGCAGGGGATTCTTGCGCAGGCGGTCGATATACGCCTTTTTGCCCAGGATGATGCCGGACTGGGGTCCGCCCAGCAGCTTATCGCCTGAGACGCAGACGATGTCACAGCCGGCGGCCAGAGCCTCAGCGACGGTCGGCTCGTGACTCATCCCGAAGGCCGCGGTATCGGCCAGGGCGCCGCTGCCCAGGTCGTAGACCAGCGGCAGGTCGAACTGCCTGGCCAGCTCTTTAAGTTCCGGCAGCGCGGCGTCGTGGGAAAAGCCGCGGATAGCAAAGTTGGAGCGGTGGACGGCAAGGAGCATGGCTGTTTGATCGGAAACCGCCGCTTCGAAGTCCCGGATGAAGGTCTGGTTGGTGGTGCCCACCTCGCGCAGGACGGCGCCTGAGGCGGCCATAACCTCCGGCACCCGGAAGCCGCCCCCGATCTGCACCAGTTCGCCGCGGGAAACGATGACCTCCCGGCCCCTGGCCAGGGTGGACAGGACGAGTAAAACCGCCGCGGCGTTGTTGTTGACCACCAGGGCGCTCTCGGCGCCGGTGGCCATTTCCAGCAGCTTTTCCATGGATTGGGCGCGCACACCTCGTTCGCCCGTCGCCAGATCGAGTTCAAGGGCGCAGTAGCCGCCCAGCAGCTTCGAGAGCGCCTCGACGGCTGCCGGGGGCAGCGGGGCGCGGCCGAGATTGGTATGTAGAATGATGCCGGTGGCATTGATTACCGGCTCCAGTAAGCCGGGCCATGCGGCAGCCAGGTGATAACTTACCATCTCGACGACAGCCTCAAAAGGCGGCACCGCGCCGCCGGCGGCGGCGTGCTGCCTGATGCGGTCGACGACATCCCGGACCGTGGCCGCGACCACCGGATGGGAATAGCGCCCGATAGCCGGCGCCAGCGCCGGGTCGGAAAGAACCTTCTCGACCGAAGGGATTTTCCGCAGTTCGCTCTGATTTTCGTTGGGCATTTTCTGCCTCTATTCTGCGACGATTATTCGCCCTTTGGGTTCGGCGACGACCTCGCCGATGATGGCGGCGGCCGGGAAACCTCTGGCTTTGATGTTATTAACCATCTCATCAGCGATGCCCGCAGGCGCGGCGATCAGCAGTCCGCCCGAGGTCTGCGGGTCGAACAATACGTCCAGCATCCATTCCTCCGCCGGAAATTGAATGTCAAGCAGTCCCTGGCGGTATTCCCGGTTGGAGTAAGCCCCCCCGGGCACCAGCCCGGCTTTGGCCCAGCCCTCGACGCCGGGCATCAGCGGAATCGCTTTCCAGTTCATTTTATACCCGATTCCGCCCTGGGTCACCATCTCCGCGGCATGACCCAGGAGCCCAAAACCGGTGATGTCGGTGGCGGCATTGGCGCCCAGTTCATTCACCGCCTCGGCGGCGGCCTTGTTCAGGGTGGACATCTGAGCGATAACCGCGGTCGTCGCCGCCTCGTCGAGTCGCCCGCCCTTGAGGGCGGTGAGCAGGATGCCGGTACCCAGCGGCTTGGTGAGAATCAGTTTATCCCCCGGCTTGGCTCCGCCCTTGGTCAGCACCCTTTTGGGATCGATAACGCCGGTGACGGAAAGGCCGAATTTGATCTCGTCGTCCTTGACCGAATGGCCGCCGACCAGGGCGCATCCGGCCTCATCGAGCTTTGACACCGCGCCTTCGAGGATCAAGCGCAGTGTCTCGATCTCTATCTTGCCGGTGGGAAAGCCGACGAAACTCATGGCCGTCACCGGCCTGCCGCCCATGGCGTAGACGTCGGACAGCGAGTTGGCGGCCGCCACCTGCCCGAAGGCAAAGGGGTCATCCACCACCGGAGTGATGACGTCTATCGTCTGGACGATGGCGATATCAGGCGTGAGCCGATAGACCCCGGCATCGTCTGGAGATTCCAGGCCCACCAGCACCTCAGGGTAGGACTTGAGCGGCAAGCCGCACAGCGCTTTAGCTAGGTCACCCGGACCTATCTTGGCCGCTCAGCCGGAGTACGCGGAGTATTCGGTCAGGCGTTTAGCCATGCGTCCCACCCCCTTTCGGCCGGCAACCCGCGGTTTGCCGTGAAACTCGAAGCGCGAAATCCTTTTTACTCAGAGACTCGTTGGCTTCGATGTAGTTCGCTCCAACCGAACCAGCCGACCTGACCACCTGCCGTACCAATTCTGTGACCGCGGGGTCTTGAGGCAATTTGCGAGAAGTTTCGATCACAGCGGCGGCAAAAGCTTCAGTCCTTTGCTCGAGATCATATTTCTTCTCCATTTTCAATCAGGTCATTCGTATTTGTTTCGTATTTCGATATTCGAATTTCGGATTTTTACTTGTGGCGGAGGGGAAGGGAATCGAACCCCCCGCGGCGGTTTGCGCCGCCGCCTACGGTTTTGAAGACCGCGAGGCCCACCAGAGCCTTTCCGCCTCCGACTAAAGCGGCATTATAGCATAACGCCGTCAACCGGCAGCAATCGGAAGGCCGGCGCCGGCGTAAAAAAAGGGCGTCCTTCGCCTGAAGGACGCCCTTTTGATTCGCGAGCGGTGACTTACTGGTTGATCAGCTTGATCTGCTCGTACTTATAGGTGGCGCCGCTCTGGACGACCTTCCACTGTTCAAAGGTCGCGGTGGTGCGGTCGCCGTACTGGTCGAAGGTGATGGTGCCGGAGACGCCGGCGTAGTTCTTGCCCAGCCGCAGGATCTCGGCGGAGATCTTGGCGGCATCGGTCGTGCCGACGTTCTGCATGGCGGCGATGGCCAGTTTGGTGGCGTCATACACGGTGTCGTTGTAGGTGCCGGGGTCGCGGTTGTATTCCGCCTTGTACTGGGCGGCGTAGGTGGCGGCCAGGGCCAGGCCGGCCGGAGCTACCGGGTTGGTGCCGGTGACCACCTTGGCCATGAAGGCCGCGGCCTGGGCGTCGGCGATGGTTTTATCGACCTTGACGCCTTCGGAGGTGATCCACTTGGCGGAATCCAGGCCGACCTGAGCGGCCTGCTTGAAGATGATGACGGCGTCATCCTCGTAGCCGGCGTGGATGACCACGTCCGGGTTCTTGGATTTCACCGCCTGGAGGTCGGAGAGGTAATCCAGTTTGGTCGGGTCATATTTGACGGTGCTGACGACCGTCGCTTTGCCCGCCAGCAGGCCGGTAACTGTATCGGCGATGCCGACGCCGTACTGGGTGTTCTGGACGACGATGGCCACGTTCTTGTAGCCGGCGTCAATCACCAGCTGGGCCATGGCTTTGCCCTGGAGGGTGTCGGAAGGGGCGGTGCGGATGAAGTACTGGCGCCAGGCCTGATTGGTGATGGCCGGTGAGGTGGCCGAGGGCGAGATCAGGAGGACCTTGTTCTGGGCAGCCCATTCGCCGGAGGCCAGCACCGCGCCGGAGATCATGGGGCCGATGATGACCTTGCAGCCGTTGACCGTGCCCAATTTCTTGACCGCTTCGAATCCGGCGGTGGGATCGGTCTTGCCGTCTTCAACGATGAGATTGATCCTGGCGCCGTCGATGCCTCCGGCGGCGTTAGCCTGTTTGACCGCCAGGCGGATGCCGTCGGCCAGTGAGGAGCCGATGCCGGACAGCGCGCCGGTCAGGTCCATGACCGCCCCCAGATTGACATCCGGTTTGGAGGTGGTGCCGGTGGGATTGGTGGTGCTGTCATCGCCGCAGGCGGCGAAGGTGAATACCATCACCAGCGACAGGACCAGGACGAGTAACCTTTTGAGCATGAAATCCCCCTTTCAAAATTAGAATAGTGACGTTTGATGATACACGCTGGCATCGCGTAGTGTCAAGAATGCTAATTAATGTCTAACGGATTCAACCCCGGCCACCGTTCAGCCGCTCAAGCCCAGGTAGCGCTTGCGCGCCTCCTCGTTCTCCAGGATGGTCGCCGCTTCGCCTTCCAGAGCCAGGCGCCCGCCGACCAGAACGTAGGCGCGCCGGGCGAAGCCCAGGATGCGGCGGGTGTCCTGCTCGATGGTGATCAGCGCCGTACCCTGTTCGTTGATCAAGCGCAGCTTCTCCAGAATGCCCTCCGCCGCTTTATGGGACAGCGAGGCCAGCGGTTCGTCCAGCAGCAGCACCCGCGGATTGGCCATCATCGCCCGGGCGATAGCCAGCATCTGCCGCTCGCCGCCGGAAAGCGAACCGGCGTAGAATTTCTTGCGCCGCTCCAGTTCCGGGAAAAGCTGGTACATCCGGGCGATGTCTGACTTGATGCCGCCGTCGCGGCGGACGAAGGCGCCCATCTCCAGGTTCTCCTGCACGGTCAGGTTGCGGAAGACGTTGTCGGTCTGCGGCACGTAGCCCAGGCCCATGGTGATGGTGCGGTCGGACGACAGGCCGGTAATATCCAGGCTGTCGAAAACGATGCGACCTTCGAACAGGCGGGCAAAGCCGAGCAGGCTTTTCAGCAGCGTCGATTTGCCCGAGCCGTTGGGTCCGATGATGGCGACGTTGCCGCCGTTCTCGAGACGAAGCGATACCCCGTTGACGATATGGACATCGCCGTAGCCGGCGACGATCCCGGACGCGGTCAGGATGTCGTTCATCTGGCGCCTCCGGCGGCTGAGGCGCCGATATAGACCTCAAAGAAGATGGGGTCGTTGATGACCTTCTCCGGCTCGCCCTGGAGGACGATTTTGCCGCGGTCCATAACGTAAACCCAGTCGGTATAGGAGATGAGCAGCTCCAGCCGGTGCTCGATGATGAGGAAACTCATGTCCTTTTCACGCTTAAGCTTGTCCAGCTCGGCAAAGATCTGCCTGCCCAGCACCGGATTGACGCCGGCCGCCGGTTCGTCCAGCAGCAGCAGCTCCGGCTCGGCCATGAGCGACCGGCCGATCTCCAGCAGTTTTTGCTGGCCGCCGGACATTTCCCCGGCCTTGGCGAAAGTCAGGTGCGACAGGTTTAGTAGCTCTAAAAGCTGCATGGCGCGGATGGCCAGCCGTTCCTCGTCCTGGTGCCACTTGCCCCGCCGGAGGAGCGAGTTCCACAGGTGGTCGCCCGGCTGGTTGCGGGCGGCGATGATCATATTGTCCAGAACCGTCATCTTCGGGAACAGCCTGGGGAACTGGAAAGCGTTGCCCATCCCCAGGTCGAATATCTGGTGGGGCGCCATTTTTTCGATATGGCGGCCGGCGAAAGTGACGCGCCCGCCGTCCGAAGGCCGCAGGCCGTAAATCGAGGACAGGAGCGTCGTCTTGCCGCAGCCGTTGGGGCCGACCAGACCGACGAACCGGCCTCGGCCGACCTCCAGCGAGGCCCCGTCCACGGCGCACAACCCGCCGTAGTTTTTAACCAGGTTCTCAACTTTGAGAAGCGGTTCAGCCACGCCGGCCTCCGCGTCCCAAACCCGCCGCGCCAGGCGCCAAATTCGAAACGGGCGTCGAGTTCGGGTCATCCGCATTAGTTTCGGATTTCGATATTCGGATTTCGGATTTTATTTTGAAGAGGGGTTCAGCCACCGCATGGCCCTCCTCGTGCCGAGCGTATTGATCTTGCTCTCCTTGAACAAACCGCTGGGGCGGTACATCAGGATGACGATGATAATCAAGCCAAACAGGATGTTTTGCAGATTGGTGGGGTCGACCGGCAGGTCGACATAGTCCTTCAGGATGATGGTGCCCCGCTCGAAAAGCTGCACCGCCGCCGCCCCGACGATGACGCCGATATTGGAACCGGGGCCGCCCAGAATGACCATCATCCAGATGGTGAAGGTGATGATCGGCAGGAAGGACTCCGGCGAGATATAGCCGACGAAATTGGCGAACAGCGCCCCGCCCAGGCCGGCCATGGCCGAGCCGATCATGAACACCTGGGCCTTGTATTTGATGCGGTTCTTGCCGATGGCGTCGGCGGCGATCTCGTCCTCCCGGAGGGCGCGCATAATGCGCCCGAAGGGCGAGTTGGCCAGCAGCTGCATGAAGAAGAAGCACGCCGCTAAAATCCCCGCGACCAGGGCCAGGTTGAGCAGCAGCCCGAGCGAGAAATTGCCCGCGGCGAAGGACGGCGCGATGTTCATCCCCCAGACGCCGTTGGCCAGCCAGTCTTCGGCCTTGATGAAAATGCGCAGGATCTCGCCGAAGGTGAGGGTGACGATAGCCAGGTAGTCTTCGCGGAGGCGGATAGCCGGCAGGGACACCAGCAGGCCGAAGAGTGAGGCGATGCCGGCGGACAGCAGCATCGCCAGCGGCCAGGGCACTCCGGCCTGGACCAGCAGGGCGAAGCTGTAGGCGCCGATCATGAAATACGCCACCTTGCCGAAGCTGGCCAGCCCGGTGTAGCCGTATTCAGCGTTGAGCGACAGGGCGACGATGGCAAAAATGCCGATGTAAACCAGCGCGTTCAGGCCGTATATCAGTATCGGATCCATGCTAATTGCCCTTGAAAGCCTTGGCCAGGCCCTGAGGCCTGAAAATAAGGACGGCGATCAGAATGATGAACGGGATGGCCATGCGGTATTCGGTGGATAGTCCGGCCTCGGCCAGCAGCACCACGCCGACGTTCTCCGCCAGGCCGATGATGAGAGCCGCCGCCATGGCGCCGTAAAAACTGCCGATGCCGCCGAGCATGGCCACAGCGAAAGTCGGCAGCAGGATGTCCCAGCCGAGGTACGGCGACAGCCTCGTCTCCACGCCGCGGAACAGCCCGGCCACTCCGGCCAGGCCGGCGGAGACGAACCAGGTGATTACGAGGACACGGGTGGTGTTGATACCTGACGATAAGGCCAGGCGGGGGTTGGAGGCGGTGGCGCGGATGGCTTTGCCGATGCGGGTGCGGGTCAGCATGAAATGCAGCCCGATACCGACGGCGACGGCGGTGATGATCAGGATAATCCAGTTCAGGGTTACCCGGAGCGGGCCGATATCATATGCCGGCCAGACGATGGACAGGGTCAGCGGCGAAAAGCCCCAGATCTCGCCGATGGTGTGGCGCAGGATAAAGCCTAAAGCCATGGAAGCCACCATCAGGTGGATCAGGCTGGCGCCCCGGTCGGTCAGCGGCTTGAAAATGCCGCGGTAGGACAGGTAGCCGACGATGCCCGCGACCAGAAAGGCCGCCGCGAAAGCCACTGGCAGCGGCGCGCCGAGCTGTTCCGTCACCCAGAAGCCGATAAAGCCGCCCAGCGACATGATCTCGGCGTGAGCGAAGTTTGGAAACTTGGCCAGGCCGTACACCAGCGTCAGCGCTACGGCTGAGATGAGGTACAGGCTGCCGGTAACCGCCGAATTAAATAGAATCTGTGCCCAGTTCAAGTAGCCGCCACGCTTACAAAAATACGCGTCAATATAACAGAATATCGCCTGGACTGGCAAACAAGTGTAAGATTATCACCTATATCATGATTCGCCTGAGCCACGCCCGCGGGGAGCGGCGAGGCCGGGGGCGATGCCGGTTTAGTGCCGGCGGGTGATGGCCAGCCAGGCGGCGGCGCCCAACGCGATGGCCGGCAGCATGGTGATGGTGATGAAGACATAAGACGCCGGCGGGTCAAGCTGGTCGCGCTGATCCAGCACCACCCACAGGCCGGTCAGCAGCAGGATGCCGCCGACGCCGCCCACGAACCGGTCGTACATGGTGACCCGGGCGCCGTGTTTCCGGAAGTAATACTCCAGGAAAGCGTATCCGGCGACCATGATGAAGAAGAAAAGAACGAAAATCATCTCTTTTACCCCGCTTTCTGCGACTTTCCCGGCAACAAATTGTATAGTATCATATCGCGGGCAGGAATCAACAACCGGGCGCGTCCGGAACGTTTGAAATTGACGCCGCGGCCGATTTGGGGTTAGAATACATAATATCCTTGAAGAGGGAAAGTGAACAATGCCTATCTACGAATACCGCTGTATGGACTGCCGCAAGAAGTTTGACCTGCTCCGCCCGATGAGCCAGTCGACAGAACCCGCCGAATGCCCCACCTGCAAAGGCCAGGCCAGGCGCATCGCCTCCACCTTCATGGCTAAAGGCTCCGGCGGCCAGAGTATCGGCGGCGGCGGCGGCTGCTCCAGCTGTTCTTCTTCCTCCTGCGGCTCCTGCCATTAGTTCGAAAGGGTTCACTGCCACTCAAAGCGGCCTCTTGTCGAGGCCGCTTTTTTATTACCGGCTTCCGCCCGCCCTGGCCTGGTCGGCATCGACGGTCATCGTGGCGGTGAACGCCCGGCGGCTGAAGTTCGGCCCCCGGAGGTAACTGCTTCGGCGGCTGAGCGTTATAATAATCATGAATATTCTGTTTCCATGGGAGGCGTTATGAAATCCTGGTTGAAAGTGGTTATTCCTGCCCTGCTGGTGGTGGCGGTCGCCGCCGGCTGCGGCGGCCTCAGCCCTGCCCTGGGTGAGAAATTCACCCTCAAGGCCGGCCAATCGGCGGTCATCGAAGGGGAAGACCTGAAAATCCGCTTCGATGCCGTGGAATCGGACTCGCGCTGTCCTTCGGATGTTGTCTGCGTCCGCGCCGGCGAGGCGGTCATCAGGGTCACCGCCACCCAGGCCGGTCAAAACGCGACGCTGACGATGGTGGAGGAGGGCTTGACTTCAGGTCTTAACGTGGTAGATTATAAGAACTACCATATAGAGTTCAGGCTGACGCCTTACCCCGTTTCGACGGTTGAACTTAAACAGGGCGACTATCGGCTGGAACTCAAAATAACGAAGTCCTGAGGAGGAGGCGCCCATGAAATATCTCGTCACCGGCCACCAGGTCATCCCCGGCGCCGGCCACTCGGATCAGGTCAATTATCTCCGCGCCGCCAAAGCCTGGGTCAAACGCCATCAGGATGACGGCCTTCTGGAAGCCGCCTTCAGCTTTTCCGACGGCGGCGGCATGTTTATCATGAACGCGTCAAGTCATGCTGACCTGATGCGCCTGATGCTGACCTTTCCCCTGGCGCCGATGACCCAGTGGCAGGTCAAGCCGCTGATGGACTTCGAGGAATCCTCGGACATCATCATCGAGACGCTCAAGCCGTTCTCCTAGTCCCTTCGAGCCAGTCACCAAGCCCTCCCGGCGGGAGGGCTTCTTTTTTTCTGCCATTTTGCAGACTTTATTGCCGATTTTGCTTGATATGGCGCCGAGGTTGGGTTATACTTCTTCACCGTTAAGGTTTATGGTTGGGAGGTAGCTTCTGTGGACGGTTCGACTTTCCCCAAATGCCAGGCATGCAAAACCGGTGACCTGGTGCCCCTGTCGGACTTCGGCAACCAGGGCGCCCCGATCCATTACAAGGCCTGGGTCTGCACCAATCCCGAATGCGGCTACAACTTAAAGATCCGCAACGGCGACGTCTATATCAACGAACCCATCGGCAGCGGCGTCAATAACCACCGCCAGCGCAATCCGGCCAACTTTTAACCGGGCTCCCGATGTTCGGCCGTCTTCTGGGCAGCCGCGACCGGCTGCTGGACGTGTTCTTCCCGCGCTACTGTCTCGGCTGCGGCCGGGAAGGCGCCTATTTTTGCGCCCGCTGCCGGGAGACGCTGCCTTTCCAGGCGGCGCCCTTCTGCCCCGCCTGCGGCAAGAGCCTGGACCATCACCCTGACTGCGACCTGCTGGCTCCCGAACTCCGGGAACTGCGGTCGGTCTTCCGGTTCGAAGGGCCGCTCAAAAAGGCGGTTCACCAGCTCAAGTACAACAACCTCCGGGACATCGCCGGGGTGCTTGGCGCCTTCATGGCCGATTTCCTCAAGTCCAATTCGATCGCCGGCGACGCCCTGGTGCCGGTGCCATTGCACCGGTCCCGCCTCCGGGAGCGCGGCTACAACCAGTCCGAACTGCTGGCCGTGGCCGTCCACCGCCTGACCGGCCTGCCGGTTTTTGTCGACGCTTTAAAGAAGATCCGCCCCACGCCGCCGCAGGCTGACAGCGCCTCCATAGAAGAGCGCCGCCGTGCGGTGGTTGACGCCTTCCGGTGTTATAATACGCTCAAAGGCCGCCGCGTCATCCTCATTGACGACGTGGCGACATCGGGGGCGACCCTTTCCGCCTGCGCCGCGGCCGCCGCCGCCGCCGGCGCCGCCGAGGTGAGGGCGCTGACCCTGGCCCGGGAAATTTAACGAAAGGTTCGAGGTGACGCCTATGGAAACGATCATCACCGCCAAGAATCTGACCCTTGATGAGGCCGCCCGCAAGCAGATCGAGCGCAAGTTCAGCAAGATCGGCCGGCACCTGCCGCAGGCGCGGGAGCTGCGCCTTGACCTGTTCGAAGAATCCACCAAAGCGGCTAAAGACCGCTTTGTCGCCCGCGGCTTTCTGGACGTGCTGGGGCCGGTCATGACCTCGGAATGCCGCGCCGCCAACCTGATTACCGCCGTTGACCAGCTGGTAGGCGTCATGGAGCGCCAGGCCCAGGATTTCAAGAATAAGAACCAGGGTTTCGACCGGGAGAGCCAGCGCTTCGCCCCGGCCGGGCACCCCGGCACCAGGCCGCCACCGCCGCCAGCCCCAAACGGCGTCGCCATCGACGCCGAGCGCGTCAGGCCGGAGCCGATGAGCCTGTCGCAGGCTGTTGACAGCATCAACGACACCAAGGACGACTTCCTGCTGTTCCGCAATCCCGGCGGCGGCGTCAATCTGCTGCTCCGGCGCGAAGAAGGCGGCCTGAAATTGATCGAGATCGAAACCGGCTGACCGGGCGATCGCGGGAGAATCTGATGAAACCAACCTCACACCATCGCAAATACGGCCTGGTCGAGACCGGCGCCGGCTGGGTCGGCATCGAGGTCACCGAAAAAGGCGTCAAGCGGCTGACGCTGCCGGCCGAAGGCCGCCAGGCGGCTCTGGCTGAACTGGGCGTCGAGGAAAAGGACCTGACGCTTGAATCCGGCGGCGGCGGCCTGGCTGACCGGCTGAAGCACTTCTTCATGGGCGAACCGGTGGTGTTCAAGGAAGGCCTCGACCTGACCGGAGCCACCGAGTTCCAGCAGCAGGTCTACCGCGCCGCCTGCGGCATCCCCTTCGGCGAGACAAAGAGCTACGGCGAACTGGCGGCGGCCATCGGCAAACCGGGCGCCGCCCGCGCCGTCGGCCAGGCGCTGGGGGCCAACCCGCTGCCCATCCTCATCCCCTGCCACCGGGTGGTGGCGGCGGATGGCGGGCTGGGCGGCTTTTCCGGCGGCGTCGAGACCAAGCAGCAGCTGCTGGAGATGGAGAAGAAGGGCAAGAAGTAGGCTCCATCACCGGCTTGGTGTAACTTTCTGTTGAAGAGCCCGGTTGTCGCCGGGCTCTTCAACTATTTATATGGAGGAATAATCATGAATCGAGTTAATAAACAACAACGCTGCACAACATAAAAAATATCGCGCAAGCGCCTATTGATAATGTTAATCCCTTGTATCAATAATCTTAGCGTACCAATCTCCGGTATGTGCGCCGATCCCGCCCCAGCGCAACCAGCCACACTTCGGCAATCGCGCCGCGACCCACTCCCGAAAAGAGGTAGGGGAACCATGACCGAAGAAAAGGTACTTTATGACTCCGGCGCTGGATTGAAAATCACCGACGAACGCATACGCATCGGTCCTGAGTCGTTTGATTGGGCTTCGGTCAAGAACGCTAGGATAACCACCAGCCGCACTTACGACAGGTTGACCGCGGCCGGTGTTTTTCTCCTCGCCGCCAGTTTTTTCGTTTTCATCCTTATGGCGATGAT
Organism: Dehalogenimonas alkenigignens; assembly: GCF_001466665.1. Classification (NCBI taxonomy): domain Bacteria; kingdom Bacillati; phylum Chloroflexota; class Dehalococcoidia; order Dehalococcoidales; family Dehalococcoidaceae; genus Dehalogenimonas; species Dehalogenimonas alkenigignens. The sequence goes on from NZ_KQ758903.1 coordinate 462,715, forward strand.
GTATTCCGTCGCCTCATCCGATTCAGGTCAATCCTTGACTGAACTCACACCCTGGGGGTATGCCCCGGTAATCGGCTTCCTGACCGGGGCGTTTCTTACCGTAATCCCCCAGGTCATGAAACATACAACCGCAAAGAAAACTTTGTCGCTCACTGAATTCAGTGGCAAAACGACCGTCATCAATGAGAACCTGAAAGTACCCCAGATGACCCAGGCCGCGGCGATAATTAATCAAAACGTCGGTCTGCGCATGGCAATGGACTCGGACATGCCGGCAATATACCGCAAAGCTCACTTCAAAAGTATGTTCACCACGATGCTTTTAGCCATTCTGCCCAGCACCATTTCCATCTGGGGACTCGGCCATCTGTACCTCGGCAAAACTGTCTATGGCCTTCTATGGCTGGGCGCCTCTTTGATTATCTGGTTCGTAATCCCCAATGGGCCCTATTCCGCCTTAAGCGCACTCGTTTTGTCAATAACGCATATTGTGCATGCTCACTACTGTGCGAAGAAAATGGGGGTCTAGTTCCGAACGGTAGGCGCAGGAGGCAAACGTGAGAAATAGTTCGACTGACCGGGTTTCGGTTTCTAACGATTCCGCCGCATTAAGGGACCCTCAACCGCTGATTTTCGGCGGTATTATAATGCTCTCCGTTGTATTCGGTCTCCAGGCGATCCGGGTACTCTTGCCAACGCTGATCTGGTACGTCGGCAACCACCTGCACCGCAGTTCCATCGAATCAGGTTTGATTGGGCTGGCAACTTTTATCCTGGCCTTCGCCGCCGTTCCGTTGCTGCGCGCCAAGAACCGTCTGCCGATACTGGCCGCCGTGGCGGCCAGTATCGGCGTCACCCGGGTTTTGATGCAACTATGGGATGAGCCTTCACTCAATTTGGTATTTTCTATCGCAGGTTCGGCTCTGTTCGTGACCTTTCTCCCCGTCGCATTCGGTTACCTTCACCTCCGTTTCGAATCCGCGCCGCGCATTTTCGTCATCGGGGTGCTCTCGGGTTTTCTTCTGGATACTCTTATTAGCGGTGTTTTCCTGTCATACGATATCGCTTGGCAATTGAGCGTCGGCCCGGTTCTGATGTCGTTGGCGCTGCTGGCGCTGCTGCTGGGTTTACTGTCTGCCGCGGTAATCCATCAGTTTCGGTATATACGGACAAACGATGAGGCTTCCTGGCCCGGCGGCCTCGGCTGGATCGCTGTCGGTCCCTTTCTCTTTCTGCAGCTGGAAATATTCCAGAATGTGCCCCGGATTGCCGCTGCTTCCGGTTGGCCTTTGCCGAACGCATTTTTGATCTCAGCCATAAGCCAGGTCCTGGCCATTGCGTTAATCCTTTTCGTCATGCGATTCGCCATCTCCTTGCGGTGGCCGCTGGCCGCTGCCTCAAGCCTGCTGCTTGCCGTCATCTCCTGGCTGCTGCTGCGTGACAGTGCTTCGTTTCCGGCAGTCGCTTACGGACTGTTGTTTTTCTTCGGCCAAATCATCCTTAATTTCCTGTTTGCCCTGGCCGTTGCCGGCATCACCCGCAACCGCGCAGGCATCGGGATAGCCAACGGAGTCGGCATGATTCTGTTTGTGGCTCTCTTCTTCGGCTTCTACGCCACCTTCGACATGAGCCTGCCGTATCCAAATGAGCTGTTAGGCCCGGCTGCGGCTATGATGATCGGAGCAGGCGCTCTGGCTTCTTCACTTTCCATTGTCAGTATGCCAAAGTCTTCCCCTTCGATCTGGAGAGTCCCTGCCGCTCTGGCTGTGTTGTTAACTATCCCTTTGGTTTCAGTCGCCGCCTGGCAAACCCCGTCCCCGGCGGAGGGACACGGTTTCCCGATCAAAATCATGAACTACAATCTGGCCTCCGGCTTCAGCCGCGGCGGCGACCTTAACCTGGAGAATATAGCCTTGGTAATCGAGGAAAGCCATGCCGACATCGTCGCCCTCCAGGAGGTGTCCCGCGGCTGGCTGATCAGCGGGCGGGTTGATATGCTGACCTGGCTTTCTCAGCGTCTGGATATGCCTTACGTTTCGGGACCGACAATGCCGTTGTGGGGCAACGCCATATTGAGCAAATACCCTATCATCAGTTATGCCAATTACGACCTGCAGCCGCGCACTCTCAATCTGCTCCGGGGGTTCACAAGGGCAACCATCGACATTGGCGGCAACCAGCGGCTTGATGTCATTACCACCCACCTCCACCAGATTAACGAGGACTCGGCAATCCGCCTGGAACAGGTGGAAAATATCATCCAGGTTTGGAACCACGCTCCCCGGACAGTCTTCCTGGGAGACCTTAACGCCGACCCGGAAGATCCGGAGATGGAGTTGTTGAGGCAGGCCGGGTTTATCGATTGCGCCGCCTTTGTATCAGCCTCTCCCGCCACCACCACCGTTGACCAGCGGCGGTTGGACTATATCTGGATTTCGCCCGACCTGAAAGTAACCGAAGTGTCGGTGCCCTTCACTCCGGCATCGGACCACCTGCCGGTTATCGCTTCAATCTCCAGCCGTTGAATCACAGGAGGCTGTAACATTAATTCCACTCATCAAGGTGACAAATATTGAAGATACCGGATAAACAAAACACTAAATTAGGGCTCGCGCACGAACATTACTGGGTCGATAAATCCGAGCCCGGGAGATCATAATGTTGTTTTTGGTTGTTTGGGCTATCCCGATTATCGCGTTGGTGATCCTGTCTCAGGTTATCAAATCCGCAAGGACGTTAATATGGATAGGAGCCGTTTCGTACGTCCTGTCCTCCGCCTGGCTTCTGTGGGCGACGATTGATGCTGAGGACCAGGGCGGAATAGCCTTTTTATTCTATCTGCCGTTAGTTATCGCTGCCTTAGGAGTACTTATCAGCGGGATTATGAAGGCTGATTTACCAAAAAACCGGAAAACGTTTTCAGTCGTCCTGGCGGTCCTTCTGCTGCCGGTGACGTATATATTAATTTCCTGGATTGCTTTCACCGTACGCTGGGGTTAGGTTTAATTGACCTGACTATAATCCTCTGCCATCAGGTGGTAGCGGATGGGGGGGCGGCTTTTCCGGCGGCGTCGAGACCAAGCAGAAGCTGCTGGAGATGGAGAAGAAGGGTCAACGAGAAGCTGGGTGACAACCCGGAACTTCGTTTGAGAACCAAAGTCAAGCGGCTTATGGGCTACGACCCGGTGGAGCGGAGATCCGCTCCTGTCGGCGACCGGTGAAGGAATTCGTTTATGACTTCCAGCTATTGGTTTTCACCCGCCGCCGCCATAACCAAAGCTTTGGCGGCATTCGATAACGAAACGAATATCCACGTTCGGGTCAAAGCTGCCGCCGCCTTCGAAATAGGAGAGTTTACAGGAAAACAAAAACCATCCGCCGCCTCAGGCCATAAAAAAGGAGGAGCTTTCGCCCCTCCTTTGAAAACCGCCTCTGTCTCGGATTTCGATATTCGGATTTCGGATTTCGTTCTACCTGGCGTAGTCCGTCGCCCGGGTTTCGCGGAGGACGGTGACCTTGATCTGGCCGGGGTATTCCAGCCCTTCTTCGATCTTCTTGACGATGTCGCGGGCCAGGCGCATCGAGCCCAGGTCGTCCACCTCCTCGGGCTTGACCAGGATCCTGACCTCGCGGCCGGCCTGGATGGCATAGGAGCGGTCGACGCCCTTGAAGCTGTTGGCGATCTCTTCGAGCGCCTTCAGGCGTTTAATGTAATTTTCCAGCGATTCGCGGCGGGCGCCGGGCCGGGCGCTTGAGATGGCGTCGGCGGCGGATACCAGGAAGCCCCAGATGGAGGTCTCCGTCTGGTCGAAATGGTGCTCGGCGACGCCCTTGACCACGTCCGGGTTCTTGTCCCACTGCTTGACCAGATCGGCGCCGATGGCGGCGTGGGTGCCTTCCACCTCGCGGTCGACGGCCTTGCCGATATCGTGCAGGAAGCCGGCGCGGCGGGCGACGTTGACGTTGATGCCCAGGTCGGCGGCCATCATCCCGGCCAGCTGGGCGACTTCGACGGAATGCTGCAGCACGTTCTGGCCGTAGCTGGTGCGGTACTTGAGGCGGCCCATGATCTTGACCAGTTCCGGCCGCAGGCCGTGGACGCCGGCGGCGTAGGCCGCCTGTTCGCCGGCCGACTGGATGGCGGCGTCAACCTCTTCTTTAGCTTTGGTCACCACTTCCTCGATGCGCGCCGGGTGGATGCGCCCGTCAAGGACCAGTTTACTGAGCACCAGCCGGGCAATTTCCCGGCGCACCGGGTCGAAGCTGGAGATGGTTACCGCCTCCGGCGTATCGTCGATGATGAGGTCGACGCCGGTGGCCTGCTCCAGGGCGCGGATATTGCGCCCCTCGCGCCCGATAAGGCGGCCCTTCATCTCGTCCGAGGGTATGGGCACCACCGATACCGTCGTCTCGGCGACGATGTCTGAGGCGGTGCGCTGGATGGCGTGGATAATGATGTTGCGGGCCTTTTCGTCCGCCTCTTCCTTGATGCGCTGCTCCCATTGCCGGATGCGGCGGGCGGTCTCAACCTGCATCTCGGATTCGACCATCTCGATGAGCTGGTCTTTGGCTTGCTGGGTGGTCAGGCCGGCCACCTCTTCCAGCTTGAGCTGCTCCTGGCCGCGCAGAGCCTCAACCTTCTCCATTTCCTCGTCGATGGACTTCTCTTTCTTCAGCAGGTCGCGCTCCCGGGTATCCAGGTTTTCCAGCTTGCGCTCCAGCGTTTCCACTTTCTGGGTGACCCGGTTTTCCTGTTTGGCCAGTTCGGTGCGCCGCTCGCGGAGCTCGTTCTCGTTGGCCATGCGCATTTTTTCGGCCTCTTCCCGGGCTGACTGGACGATGCTTTTAGCCTCGGTCTGGGCTTCGGCGACGGTATGCGCCGCCTTGCGCTGGGCGACTCTCAGCTTGCGGCTGTAGACCAGCTGCCGGGACAAGTAGATGAAGACAGAACCGGCGGCCGTGCCGATGAGAAAGGCGAATAGTACCGTCAGTGGATTGGCGAACTCATTCATATCTTAACCCCCGATTCGTGATTTTGGTCGGCAGCCGTCGGCTGGGGGACAACGGCTAATACTAAAGTCTGCTTCAAATAGTGTCAACCCTGCTTGTCAGGCCTTCTTCTTCCAGCCGCGCCAGCGTCGTTTCGATGACCGCCCAGCCGAAGCCGCGCCGCCGCAGGAAATCCGCCAGTTTCCGCCGGGATTCATCAGCGGGCAGCGCCTTCAGGCGGGACAGGCGCGGCAGTGCCGCCCGGTAGGCCGCCCCGGCGTCATCGGCATCCGCCAGGGCGTTCCCGGCGGTCTCCGGATCGACGCCCCGGGACAGTAATTCCCGCTTGATCATATACGCCGAACGCGGGCTGCCGGAGGCGCGGTGTTCGCTCCAGGCGCGGGCAAAGGCGCTGTCATCAACCAGGCCGGCGGCTTTGAGGAGGTTCATAACGGCTTCAATTTCCGTTTCGCTGAAGCCGCGGCGGCTCAAGCGCTGGCGCATCTCGGCCTCGCTGCGGGCGCGGTACGCTAAAAGCTTCAAAGCCGCCTGGTAGCAGGCTTCCGCCGGAGACAACCCGGGGCTGGCGGCGCTTTCAGCCTCAGCCCGGACGATTTTACCGGCGCGCCGGAAATCTGGCACCCTGAACCCCTTTCAAAAGACGTATCGGGCGGGACAACTGCCCACGCCCGATGCGGCCCAAGGGGCTTGCCGGCGCCGAAGTTAATCTCCAGAAGATTACTCGGTGTCGATAAAGCTGGCGTTGGCGCTCGCTGCGGCGCGGACATCCGATTCGACGGCATCGGCCGTCTCCGGGTGCGCGGCCAGAAACGTCCTGACCGCCTCCCGTCCCTGCCCCAGGCGAACATCACCATAAGAGAAGAAAGCGCCGGATTTCTTAATGACCCCGGATTCGACGCCGAGGTCGATAAGATTGCCCTCGCGGGAGATGCCGGAATCGAACAGGATGTCGAATTCGGCGCTCCTGAACGGCGGCGCTACTTTGTTCTTAACCACCTTGACCTTGACGTGGGTGCCGATGGCGGAGTTGCCGGATTTCAGTGTCTCCACCCGCCGCACATCCAGCCTAACCGAGGAGTAGAACTTGAGCGCCCGGCCGCCGGGAGTGACTTCCGGATTGCCGAAGACGATGCCCACTTTTTCCCGAAGCTGGTTGATAAAGATCACCGCGGTTCCGGTGTTGCCGATGGAGGCGGTCAGTTTCCTGAGCGCCTGGCTCATCAGCCGGGCCTGCAGGCCGACGTGGGAATCACCCATATCGCCTTCAAGTTCGGCTTTGGGCACCAGGGCGGCCACCGAATCGATGACCACAAGGTCGGCGCCGCCGGAGCGGACCAGCTTTTCGCAGATATCGAGGGCTTCTTCCCCGGTGTCGGGCTGGGCGATGTAGAGTTCGTCAAGATTGATGCCGCAGGTCTTGGCGTACTTGGGGTCGAAGGCATGCTCCACGTCGATGTAGAAAGCCTTGCCGCCCTGCCTCTGACACTGAGCGATGATGTGCTGCGCCAGAGTCGTCTTGCCTGACCCTTCGGGACCGAAGATCTCGGTCACCCGGCCGCGGGGAATGCCCCCCACGCCCAGGGCCAGGTCCAGCGACAGCGAGCCGGTGGGGATAACTTCCACCGCCACGGTGGAAGCCGCCTCCGACAGCTTCATGATGGCGCCCTTGCCGAACTGCTTCTCGATCAGCCCAACGGCTGCTTCCAGTGCTCTTTGCTTCTCTAAGTCAATGTTCGCCATGTTCTGCCTTTCATTGTAGCATATGTTCTAACTCAATGTCAGTAAGTGAACTCGGCCAACCGGCTGCCGCAGATCGGCCGGGATCCTTGAGCCGCGCCTATCATAGCACATAAGTACTAGACTTTCAAAGGGTAAAACGGGGAAAAGCGGCAGAAGGGAAATGGTTCAGGAATCGCCGGCCGCGGGCGGCTCAGCCCGGCGCCCTAAAGCCAGCGTCCGCCCTGTCTGGATAGCCCCGAAACCGTACTTCTTCCGAATGCGGTCCAGGGCGCGGTCGATAGACGATAGGCGCGCCGCGCCGCCGTTGTCGAGCGGCATCTGGCCTTCGCCGCCGGACAGCTTAGCCAGGCCGACGCCCAATAGCCTCACCGGCTGGCGGCTCCCGGCCAGCGCCGCGCCCAGCAGCTTGAGCGCCTCACCGAAAATGACTTCGTTTGAGTCGGTGCCGAATCCGAGCGTCCGTTGGCGGGTGATAGCCGAGAAATCAGCCCATCGGACCCGGATGTGGACTACTGAAGCCTTCTGGCCGTAGCGCCGCAGGCGCGCCCCGATTTGCTCCGAAAGGTAGCGGAGGGTGGCTTCCAGGAACTGCCGGTCGCGGGAATCGGCGTCGAAGGTACGCTCGGCCGAAATGGACCTGGCTTCGGCCGGAGGTTGGACGCGGCTGCGGTCTATCCCCTGAGCATGAAGCTTCAACATCTCGCCGTAGGCGCCGAATCGCGAAGTAAGCGAATCGAGGGGTATACTGGCCAGTTCCCCGAGCGTCCTGATACCTAGGGCGTTCAACACCTTTTCGGTCTTCTCGCCGACGCCGGGCATGCGGCCGATTGGCAGCGGGGCCATGAAGGCCGCCTCGCCGCCCGGCGGCACTTCCACCAGACCGTCGGGCTTGGCGGTCTTGGAAGCTACCTTGGCGGCGATCTTGCTGCCGGCGATGCCGATAGAAGCGGCGATGCCGATCTCATCCCGGATGCGCCGCCGGATCTTCGTGCCCATCCCGGCGAGAGAGCCGTGCAGGCTCTCGAACCCGGTGACGTCGAGCCAGGCCTCATCGAGGCCGCCGGGCTCCAGAAAAGGCGAGAAATCAGCCAGAATGGCCATGAACCTTTTCGACGCCTCGCCGTAGCGTTCCCAGCGGCCGGGAACAAAGAGACAGTTCGGGCAGAGGCGGTGCGCCTGCGATAGCGGCATGCCGGCATGGATGCCGTAACGCCGCGCCTCGTATGAAGCGGCGGTGACCACGCCCCGGCCTTTGCCCGGGACGCCGCCGACAGCTACCGGCTTGCCGCGCAGCGACGGGTCGAAAACCTGTTCCACCGAAACGAAGAAGGCGTCCAGGTCGATGTGCATGATGCGCCGCGGCTTTTCGACGGGCGGCTGAGCCATCACTCGCCCCTGGAGATGAAATTTTTGAGCCGTTTTTCGAGGTCGGACCGGGGGATGAGAAGGCGGCGGTCGCAGGTGAGGCAGACGATGCCGATGTCCGCCCCGATACGGTAAACCTTCCACTCGTAGCCGCCGCAGGGGTGGGCTTTCCTCAGGCGCAGGATGTCGTTGAGCTTGAAATCGACCATCAAACAGCCTTACAAAAGGGCAGCCGGCTGGTAGAGCTAGGCTGCCAGGTACTGGTTTATCTCGTCGCGGAGAAGGAGGGCGGCGGCGCGCGCCGCCTGGGAGTAGTCCGTTCCTGAAGAAGCGTAGATGACCTGCCGGGATACGCTGATGACCGCCAAACCGCCGCCGCTGGAACCGTACTTGACCGCCAGTTCCAGCGAACCTCCCTGAGCGCCCACGCCCGGTATCAGCAGCGGCAGGGTCGGATGGGCGTCCCGGATAGCCTTGAGCTCCGACGGTTGGGTAGCCCCGGCCACCAGGCCGAGGTTGCCGTACCTGTTCCAGGTTTCGACCTTATCGGCGACGATCTGGTACAGGGGCTTGCCGTTAGATTCGATCGACTGGAAATCGGCGGCGCCGGGATTGCTGGTGCGGCACAGGACGAAGACCGCTTTGTCACGGTACTCGAAGAATGGCTCAATCGAATCGCGGCCGAGATAAGGATTGACGGTGACGGCGTCGGCGCCCAGTTCATCGAAAGCGGCGCGGGCATAAGCCCTGGCGGTGTTGCCGATATCGCCGCGCTTGGCATCCAGGATAACCGGGATATTGCGCGGGACCGCTTCTATGACGTCCTTCAGGACGCTCCACCCGCTCGAACCGAGAGCTTCGAAGAAAGCGATGTTGGGCTTGTAGGCGCATACCAGGTCATAGGTCGCGCCGATGATCTCCCGGCAGAAATCAGTCACCGAGGCGCCGGCCGGCAGTTTCTCAGGTTCCGGGTCCAGGCCGATGCAAAGGCAGCTGCGGTTGTGCCGGGCGGCTCCGTTGAGCTTGGTAAGACAATTCACCGCATCATGGTAACAGGATGCCCGGAGGCTGGCAAGAAGGCTGCGGGCGAGGATGCTGTCCCGCCGCCGATTCAGCCATTGGAAACCTCAGGTTGCGCCCGGATGCGGCTTGGCGTATAATCTACAGCTTGTTGCCAGCAAATTAACAGGAGGCGTCCCTTGGCCAATATCAAGAGTTCTAAAAAAGACATCATCACTTCCGCTAAAAAAGCGGAACGCAACAAAGCCGCCACCAGCGCCCTGAAGACCGCGGTGCGTAAAACTGAGAAGTCTATCGCCGCCAAAGACCCGGCCATGAAAGAAGCGGTAACCGCCGGCCAGAGCGCCCTCGATATCGCCGCTAAAAAAGGCATCATTCACCCCAACGCCGCCGCCCGCAAAAAGAGCCGCCTGACCAAAAAAGCCAACGCCGCCGCAAAATAACAGCCGCCGTTCGGCCGTTAACAGAAAGAGGAGGACAGCCCTCCTCTTTTTTATTCCCGGAATCCGGCGGCTCCGATTAATCCCGGTAAAGGCCGTGATCGGCGATATATGCGGCAACCGGCGCCGCCACCAGCGCGGATATCGCCTGGTCCCGCCTCACCCTCTCCCGGATGGATGTGGCGGATATATCTATCTCGGGTTCGGTCATGACCACGGTCCTGGCCGCCAGACCGGGTACGGCTTTATCCAGAGCATTCAGGTCCGGTCTCGGGGACCCTATCCTCGGCGCCGCGGCCAGACATGCGGATTTGATAATACGGTCGGGGTGATGCCATGACGGCAGGGAAATCAGATTATCCCAGCCCAGGATAAAATACAATTCATCTTTAGGATACAGTCGCCTGAGTTCTTCCAGTGTTTGCCAGGTATAAGAAGGACCCGGGCGTTTGATTTCAATATCGCTGACCCCGGCATACGGCACATCGGCGGCCGCCAGCCGGGTCATCGCCAGCCGGTGGCGGGCGGGGGTGACCTTCATCGCCGCTTTCACCCAGGGCTGTCCGGCAGGTATGAATATCACCTCGTCAAGGTCAAGTATCCGCCGCGCCGCCTCAGCCAGAACAAGGTGCCCCAGGTGCGGCGGGTCGAAGGTGCCGCCCAGAAGGCCCCTTCTCACCAGTACAACTCCAGCTTGCCGATGATCAGTTTTTCACCCGGCTTGATCTTGGCGGCGCGAACGGCGCGGCCCACGCCCCAGCGCCAGAGCTCGGCCAGGACCTGCCGCCGGACCTCTGGGTCGTTGGTGTCAGATCCGGCTACCAGCCGTTCAAATTCATCAGATTCGACCCGATAGCCGTCGGCGTCCCGTGTGACCGTAACTTTTTCCCGCTGCGGCGCCGGGCGGAAGACTTTGATCGGCGCTTCGGCGGCGTCGGCTGAAACGGGCTGCTGCAGCATCGCGTCGAGTTCGGCCAGAAGACCTTCGATGCCTTCCCCGGATTGAGCCGAGACGAATATCGCCCTGTGCCCGGCGGCCTTGAACAGTTCTTTCAACGCCGGTAGCCGTGCCTTGACCGCCGGCAGATCTATTTTGTTGACGGCAACAAGTTGGGCTTTCCTGACCAGCAGCGGGTCGAAAAGCAGCAGTTCGGTGTTGATCTTGACCATATCGTTGACCGGTTCCGGCGACGAACCGTCCAACAGGTGAACCAGCACGCGGGTGCGGGCTACATGCCGCAGGAACTGGTGCCCCAGGCCCTTGCCCAGATGAGCTCCCTCGATGAGCCCGGGCACGTCGGCGACCACCCAGCGCCGGCCGCCGGCGTCGATGACACCGAGCGAAGGTTCGAGTGTGGTAAAGGGGTAGTCGGCCACCTTGGGGCGGGCCGCGGAGATTGCCGCCAGCAGCGAAGATTTACCGGCGTTCGGCAAACCGATGATGCCGGCATCAGCGATCAATTTCAGTTCGAGCGATAACACCTTTGTCTCGCCAGGCGCTCCGGCCTGCGCCAGGCGGGGCGCCTGGTTGGTCGAGGAGGCAAAGTGGGAATTGCCCAGGCCGCCCTTGCCGCCGTGGGCGGCGACAATGCGTTCTCCGTGTTGCGAAAGATCCGCCAGTACGTCGCCGGTATCCCTGTCGCGGATTACAGTGCCTATCGGCAGTTTGACAATCACGTCGGCGCCGCTTTTACCTGATTTCCTCTGCCCGGCGCCGCGGCCGCCGTCGGCCGCCGCATAGTGGCGCTGGTGGCGGTATTTCATCAGGCTGCCGATATCTTTATCGGCTTCAAGAATGACATCGCCGCCCCTGCCGCCGTCACCCCCGTCGGGACCGCCGCGGGGCACGAACTTCTCGCGTCGGAAACTGACGGCGCCTCTGCCGCCGTTACCGCTCTTGATTTCTATTTCCGCCTGATCTATCAATTTCTATCCTTATCTAACAAACAACATATTCAGATTCAGTATATCAAAATAAGAAGTGTTTAACAGTTGTAATAATAGGGATGCTAACAACCGGCTTATCTTTCGCCAGATTTACAACTGCTTCAATCGTTAGAGCCGCCGCCGGGTATCTAATAAAGCGGCAAGTTATCTAACACTTGCCGAGAGTTCCATCGAAATTTCGCTGAAGTTATCGAAAATAGCGCCGCGATGACTTTCAGGAAAAACCTTGAAGACCGGGTGCAGCCGTCCCGCCAAGGGTTTATCTAACGCGAGGGGAACCGGAGAGCTGCCCGGACCCGGGCCCGCCTCGCTTCCGCCGCCCGGTCGCGGGGCGGGGCTTTGGTCGTCAGAGAACCCAGCAGCCGTGCCGTGGTTTCGGCAACCTCGCCGACCGCCTGGTCGAAGGCAGCCTGGTTGGCGGCTGAAGGTTCAGTGAAGCCGGAGACTTTCCTGACGTATTGCCGGGCGGCCGCCCGGATTTCGGCGTCGCTGGACGGCGGCTCATAGTTGAAAAGCGGCCTGATGCTGCGGCACATTTTGCCTCCTTGACGGCGACGGTCAGCGGAAAACCGCCGGAACGTCTAGTCGCGCCTGCCGCCGGTTAGGATCAGGACGTAATACAGTAGCTGGCCTACCGCCGCCAGCAGCGCCGCCACATAAGTCAGGGCCGCCGCCGATAATACGGCGCTGGCGCCGCTGGACTCGGTGACAGATGCCAGCCCGGTATTGCGGAGCATTGACCTGGCGCGGGCGGAAGCGTCGAACTCGACCGGCAGAGTGATCATGGTGAAAACCACCGCGGCGCCGAACAGGGCGACGCCGATCCAGGCTATATCGAGCCCGAAGCCGGTGCCCATGGCGTAAAGAATAATGCCGACAAACACCAGGATGCCCCCGAGGTTGGAACCGAGGCCGGCCACCGGGGCCAGGGCGTTTCTGACCTGGAGCGGGGCGTATGCCGTGGCGTGCTGAACGGCATGGCCGACCTCATGGGCGACGATGCCCAGGGCGGCCACCGAGGCCTTGTTGGCTACATCGGGCGAGAGCCGCAGGACGCGGACCCGGGGGTCATAATGGTCGGACAACTTGCCCTTGGACAGCTCGACCTGCACGTTCTGCAGATTGTTTTGGTCCAGGAGCCATCGGGCGGCATTGAGACCGGTCATGTTGCGGTCATTGGGAATTTTGGAATACTTGCCGAAAGTTGAAGACACCCGCCACTGGGCGTAAAGCATGAACAGCAGCGGGGGTATGAAAAGGATTAACCACAGTTCCATTCCAAACCTCCATTACATAACGAGGAACAACCGAAGTATACCAGATTACGGCCGCCGCCTCAACGGGGATGAGGTCCGGGAGTTTAAAAACTAGCGCGAATCCGATGGGATTATCGAAAAAATGACGGCGTCGTGGATGCCGTCGGGAAGCGACAACTGGTTCCTCAAAATACCCTCGCGCACCGCCCCCACCTTCTCCGCCACCCGTTGGCTGCCGCGGTTCTCCACCGCCGCCAGAATCTCGATGCGGTTGAATTTCAGAGTATCGAGCCCGAACCTCACCAGAAGCCTGGCGGCGCGGGTGGCGATGCCCTGTTTGCAGCGGCTACTGCGTATCCAGTAGCCCAAGTTGGCCACTTTATTGAGCCTGTCAAGGTGGTTCAGCCCGGCGCCGCCGATGTAGGACCCATCGCGGTTATCGATGATGGCAAATTCATAAGCTGTTTCATCGCGCCAGCATTCGGCGCTCATTTTCAACCAGTTCTGGCTGTCGCCCACGCTGTATCCGGGGTGGGCCCACGGCATCCACCGGCTGAGCTCGGGCATCGATTCGATAACTGCGGCGTAGACCGCCGCGGCCTGGATCCGCCGATTCGGCCAAAGGCTGATCAGGTCGTCTTTAAGTTCGAAATCTTCCATGGTCACCCCCGCGCCCGCAGCCGCTCGCCGGAATCTATCATGATCGTCACCGGGCCGTCGTTGACCAGCTCTACGTGCATGTGCGCCTGGAATTTGCCCGTTTCGACTTTGACGCCGGTCTTCCTGGCCTCGGCTGCGAACTCGTTGAACATGAATTCGGCCACGTCCGGCGGTGCGGCGTCGGTAAAGCTGGGGCGGCGGCCTTTTCTGGTATCGGCGATCAGGGTGAACTGGCTGACCAGCAGCAGCTCGCCTTTAACGTCGAGGAGCGAAAGGTTGAACTTTGAATCGGCGTCGGCGAAGATTCTCAGATTGACCATTTTGTTCACCAGGTAGTCGGTGTCGGCCTTTTGGTCGCCCGCCGCCACCCCGATGAAAGCCAGCAGGCCGCCGGAAATTTCTCCGGCGACCTCACCGCCGACGCTGACCCTGGCCCTGGAAACCCGCTGGATGAGCACTTTCACGCCCGCTATTCTAAGCTATCGGGCGGGGACCCTGCCAGTATAATTTTTAAAGTCTGTGACTTTCGAGTTTGTTTCAGATTTCGATATTCGGATTTCGGACTTGGGGGCCGCCGCGGCGAACGTGGGCGCTGGCGGGTAATGAAACACAACATAAAAAATTGACCCCTAGACGGAAGGCCTCCGGCGGGGGTACAATGATGCCGTGAAGCTCATTCTGAGGTTTTGCCCGCCGTGCGAGTAGTCAGCCCCCGGGAAGTTGGGTGCTGAAGCACTGTCGCGCCTGGCGCGGCGGTGCTTTTTAGTTATCTAGACCAGCCGTTCGTATCGAGAACCAGCAAGAGGAGGGTCAGAAATGTATTCCAGCCTCATCGGTAAGATCGAGAAAGCCAACCGCTACGCCCAGGAAAAAGACCGCATCACCTTTACCGACATGAGCGTCAAGTTCCGCGGCGAAAACGAAACCCATATAACCGAACTTAAAAACGGCCAGTGGCACTGTAATTGCGACTTTTTCACCACCTGGGGCCGCTGTTCCCATACCATGGCGCTGGAAAAAGTCCTGGGCCCGATGCTTTCTGAGGAGTCCCGGGTGACGAACTTCCCGGCGTAAATTGTACCTGTCGGGCATCTGGAACGGTCAGGCCTTTGCTTCTCCGGCCTGCCAGAGTTCCAGCGTTTCCCCGACGGCGAAAAGAGAGCCGGTGACGCATACCAGGCCGCCGGCGCCGGCCATTTGAACGCCCAGCACCAGAGCCTCGGCGGTGGTTGAGGTATGGTTGACCCTTTTGCCCAACGCCTCAAAAGCCCGGCCCAGTATCCGCGGCTCCATGGCGCGCGGGTGGCGGGTGCGGGTGACGATGACCTCTTCGAACAACGGTGCCAGCACTTCCGCCATGCCGCCGACGTTTTTGTCGGCGGATGCCCCGATGACCAGTACCGCCGGGTGCGGCAGGAGATCCCGGCCGCCGAAATAGGCATCGAGCGAGGCGGCGAGTTCCGCCGCCGCCGCCGGATTGTGGGCGCCGTCGGCGATGATGAGCGGGCTTTTGTCCAGGACCTGAAACCGCCCCGGCCAAACGGTCTTTGCCAGCCCGAGCTCGATGGCTGTTTTATCGAGGCCAGCCACGCCCAGTCCGGCCAGCGTTTCCAGCGCCGCTACCGCCGCCGCGCAGTTGACCCGCTGGAAGGTGCCCAGAAGCGGCAGGCTGATGTCGTAGCGGCCGAGCCGGCCTGCCAGAGAAAACGCCTGCCGCCCGCCGCGGTACTCTGACGGCGCGGCCTGTTCCGGATCAACCCTGACCAGGTGGGCGCCCCTTTGCCGGCAGACATCCTCGATAACCCTTCTCGCCTCCGGAGCCTGGGGCGCCATGATGACCGGAACGCCGGATTTGATGATGCCCGCCTTCTCGGAAGCGATCTGTCCCAGGGTGTCGCCCAGCACCTCGGTATGCTCCAGGGCGATGGTGGTGATGACGCACAGGTCGGGACGGGCGACGTTGGTGGCGTCCAGCCGGCCGCCCAGGCCGACCTCGATGACCTGCCAATCTACGTTGTGCGCGGCGAAAAAATCGAAAGCCAGCGCCGTCATGATCTCGAAGGTGGTCAGCGCGCCGTAGCGGGCTTCGGCGTTGATGGCCTCGACTATTGGCTTCAGCCGTTCGATCCCGGCGATCAGTTCGTCCTCGCCGATGAACCTGTCGTTGATCTTAAAACGTTCGTAAGTTTCGATGAGGTGGGGAGAGGTATACAGCCCTGTCTGGTAGCCGGCTTCCCTGAGCACCGCAAAGATCATGGCCGCCGTGGAACCCTTGCCTTTACTGCCGGCGATGTGGACCGTTCTGGCTTTAAGGTGAGGCTCCCCGAGCCGCTCCAGCAGCAGCCGCACCCGGCGCAGGTCATAGCGGGCGTCGTCGCGCGGCCGCGGGACGGCTTCATAATCGACGAAACCGTAAAGCCAGAGCAGAGCGGCGTGGTATTCGGGTCGCATGATTCAATAATACCAGTAATCCGGAGGCTTGGAGAAACCCTCCTCTCCGGATTACCGGTATCAGATTATCGGGGGGTTAGCCCTTGCTGAAGGACGAGCCGCCGGTGACATTGACGTCGCCGATGGCCGGGTTGCCGAAATACCGCAGCGAGGAGGCGCCGGAGAGCTGGACATCCAGCCTGCCGGAGGCGTTCACCGTGCCGGATGAGGCGCCGGAGAAATTGACTTTGACGTCGGTGCCGGTGAAATCCCGCAGCGTGACATGGGAGGCGCCTGAGGCGGTAACCTCCAGGTTCCTGCCGAGGCCGGACAAATCGGCGTTGGAAGCGCCGCTTATATTGAGGCGGGCGTCGACGCATTCCAGGCTGCCTTTGACCCGCGACGCGCCTGAAGCTTCAATATAAACGTTGCCGCT
The DNA here is from genome assembly GCF_001466665.1 of Dehalogenimonas alkenigignens. Taxonomy (NCBI): domain Bacteria; kingdom Bacillati; phylum Chloroflexota; class Dehalococcoidia; order Dehalococcoidales; family Dehalococcoidaceae; genus Dehalogenimonas; species Dehalogenimonas alkenigignens. The sequence continues at coordinate 479,019 of NZ_KQ758903.1, forward strand.
CCTGAAATCAGCCAGGGTGATGCTGCTGGCTCCGGAAACCTTGAGATCAAGGTCATGGTTGAAATTAAAACCGCTGACCGATGCTTCGGAGGCGCTGGATACCTCGAGGGCGTTCAGATCGGGCATGGTGATGCTGGCTTCCAGGTTGGCCACTGTATAACTGCCGCTTTTCAGGCGCACCTGCAGGGTATCGCCGTTAACTTCAAGGTCGAGATACTCGAAAATATTCTCGTTGGTGGTCACCGTCACGGAGAAAGCGCTGCCGCGGCTGATCTCCGCTTCAAAGGTGGAAGACACTTCCACCCGGCTGAAACCCGATAAATTAAAAGCTTTCGTCTCCACCGGGCCCCGGCCGATGATGCTGCCGAACGGGAAGCAGCCAGCGGCGGTCACCGCTAAAGACGCGGTCAACAGCAGGGTCAACATTTTTTTCATTTTCTTAGCCTCCGGTTCCAGTATAAACCGGATCCGGGCCCGGCGCATCGGAATCAAGGGGAGTTTTTTGACTCAACTTTCGGTCAGGCTGATCGCGGTTATCCATTGAGTTGAAACCCGGCGCCTTATTTCCGGCTGAAGGAGGAAGCGCCGGTAATCTTGATATTACCCATCTCTGGCGTGCCGAGCCAGCGCAGGCTGGAAGCTCCCGTAACGTCGGCATCAAGTTTCCCGGTCAAATTGAGGGTAGCTGTGGAAGCGCCGCCGAGTTTGACTTTAGCATCGCCGAGGCTCATCTTTTCCAGGTTGGCGTTGGAAGCCCCGGACAGTTCGACGGCCGCCGAATCCGCTTTGCCGGTAAGTTCGACATGAGATGCCGCCCCGGCCATGATTTCCAGAGTGCCGCAGGCAACATCCCCGGACAGCTTGGAGGCGCCGGCCAGCTCGACCTTGAACAGCCCGCCGCCGGCAAAACCGGTAATTTCGCCGCGGCTGGCGGCGGCGAACTCAACGGCTTGAAGCGACGGCATGGCGATCAGGACTTTGGGGGTTGGCGACCCCTTGAACAGCAGTCCCAGGTGCCCCCAGCGGGCTTCCAGCCTGGCGGTCAGCCGGCCCGCGGCGACGGTCAATTTAATATCGTTCAGAACCTCTTCATCCGCTTCCACAGCAATCGAATAAGTATCCGCGCGCCTGATCTCTACTTTTAAGGCGTTGCGCGCCTCGACCTCGGTAAACCCGGAGAAATCGTATTCTTTTCGTGCCATATGCCACCTCTCGCTACTTCTGTGGAAATTATAGCACTGGCTGCCAAGCGACGGTGAACTGGCCGGGCTTCCGCTTTACGTCAGGGCGGCCGCCTTGCTATTATCTCGCCGTCGACAGGGGGAAATATGCTGCAAACGGTTAACGCTTCAACTCTGATTGCGCTGCTTAAGACACTGCCGCTGGACCTGACTTTCATGGACGCCGCTGACCGCATCGTGTGGTTTTCGGCTCACCGCATCTTCAACCGGCCACCGGACATCATCGGCAGGAACGTCAGGGAGTGCCATCAGCCGTCGAGTTGGGCGGCCATAGATAGAATGGTGGCGGACTTCAAGTCCGGCAGCCGCGACTCGGAGGAGCACCTGGTGGAAAAGAGCGACGGGCGCCGGATCCGCATACGCTACCTGGCGGTCCGCAGCCCGTCCGGTGAATACCTCGGCCTCATGGAATTGGCTGAACTGATTACGGGCTGAACGCCGGGCACGCTCCGGAAAGGCAGCAGCCGCGGCACCGCGGTTTCTTTCGGCAGCTCTCCTTGCCGTGCCGGACGATCAAGGCGTGGTATTCGTTGAATGTGGCCGCCTCGCGCGGCAGGTTAGCCATGAACAACCGCTGCCAGGCGTCGTAAGTGTCCCTGTCAGGCTTGATGCCCAGGCGAGGATACAGGCGCCGGGTATAGGCGTCGATAACGAAGATTGGCCGCCCCAGGGCGTAGAGCAGGATGGAGTCCGCCGTCTCCGGCCCGATGCCGTGAACCCCGAGTAATTCCTCTCTCAAATCTTCGAAATCCCGCCTGTCCAGCCTCGACAGGTCGTCGCCGTAGGTCCCCAGCCACTCCACCATGGCTTTCAGCTTCCTGGCTTTGGCGTTGTAGTAGCCGGACGGGTAGATCAACGCGGCCAGGTCGGCGGCAGGCATGTCTCTGAGCGCCGCGGCTGAGAGTTTGCCGGCCGCTTTCAGGTTGCCAATGGCTTTCTCGACGTTAACCCAGGCGGAGGATTGGGTAAGCACTGCTCCGGTCATGACCTCGAAAGGCGTTTCCGCCGGCCACCACCGCTGAGGCCCGTAGCATTCCAGCAGCAAGCGGTAAACCGCTTTCAGCTTTTCCGCTGATGACGCGTCGCCCATTCCGGGGCAAATACTCCTTCCAGCGGTGAGTCGTAGCCTGGAATGAAGGGCTTGATGTCCAGCACCGGCGTGCCGTCAATGGCATCCAGCCCGCGGACAACCAGAGTGGAGCCGCGCCGTTCTAACAGCCTGTCTTCGTGAAGGCGCCTCTTCTTCATCCCGCTCGCCGCCTGTCGCGTAAATATATCTTCAGCCCGATGAACAACAGCACAGCCCCTGGTATCCCCGCCATCAGGATTATCCCGAGGTCCTCCATCGGTCCGTCGCTGTTGCCGGCCAGGAATCTAACCAGAAAAGTCAGAAACAAGATGCCCCACATGGATGGCGCAAGCGCCGGATGGATCTCCCGCGCTGCGTAGCTAACGAGCAGCGCGCCGACAAGGAATAAAAATATCGTCAGAGCGCCCATTATAGAGTTGAGTGGGTCTGTGAAATAGATGCCGTAGCCCAGCACCGGCCACACCAGCGCGAGGATAATTATCCCACCCGCCGCGGCCAGGATTATTCTATGAGTTTTTTTCATGTCCTACCGCCGCTGTTTGCATGCTCCCCATCGCCGCCCCCAGCACCCCGCCCCCGATAGTTCCTGCAACCGTATACCCTAACCAATGCTGAGGCGATAGTCCATAGTAGAGCGGAGTGGTGATTAACAATCCGAATCCGAACCCAATTCCACCGGACAGTATTAAAAGACCCACACTTCTTCTGAGTCCGGAACTTAGCCATATTCCAATACCTGCCCCAACGCCGCTTATAAATCCAAGGAGCAGGTTTAACACGTACGACTCGGGTGGATTTCCACTGAAACGATCCCCGATCACAAAGAAGAGCGGAAGCAGTAGAAGATACCTGGCCGCGAGGAAACCGAAGATACAGAACAAAACCATTTTTAATGCCCGTGGCGGATTTACTCCTAAGGCCATAGCCAAAGCCAATCCACCTACTCCGGCCTGCGCCGCAAATCCAAATAGTGTTAAAAGAACATAAAAGCTGGTCCCGGGTAAAGGCGTTTGAATGCTTATCCCGTACAATAATCCCCCCAGCCCGAAACCCGCCGCTCCGAATAACGCAAACTTGAGGATATTATTTTGCATTTCCATCGCTTCGCTGGAAATTATAACACCCGCCGCAATACCGCCGGGTTACCGAATGCTGACAGCTGATGGCTTTTTACGCTATACTTGGCCACTGGCCGTATTATGGTAAACAAGTGGAAGTAACCGCTCTTTTAGAGGCTACCGCCCGCTACCTGCCGTGGGAGAAGGTCGAGCAAATAAGATCGGCCTATGACTTCGCGGCTAAGGCCCACGAGGGCCAGACCCGGAAAAGCGGCGAACCGTTCATCGAACACCCCCTGTCCGTCGCTCTGATCCTGGCCGAACTTCAGCTCGACGCCACCGCCGTCAAAGCCGCCCTGCTCCATGATGTCCCGGAGGACTCGGCCATCCCGCTCACGAAGATCGAGGAGCTTTTCGGCAAGGACGTCGGCAAACTGGTGGACGGCGTCACCAAGCTGGCCAAGCTGTCGCTGGCCGCCCCCGGCGAGACCAGATTCTCCGGCAACACCACCTATGAGCGCCAGGCGGAAAACCTCCGTAAGATGCTGGTAGCCATGGCCGAGGACCTCAGGGTCGTCTTTATCAAGCTGGCCGACCGGCTGCACAACATGCGCACCCTGGACGCCATGCCGCCTGAGAAGCAGAAGGACACCGCCCGGGAAACCCTGGAAATCTATGCCCCGCTGGCCCACCGCCTGGGCATCTGGGAGATCAAGTGGCAGCTGGAGGACCTGGCCTTCCGCTTCCTGGAGCCGCAGCATTACAAGAGCCTGGCGCGGCTGCTGGCCTCCAAGCGCGCCCAGCGCGAAGAGTTTATCGGCAAGGTCATTGACGTGCTGCGGTCGGAATTCGAAAAAGTCGGCATCAAGGCAGAGATCACCGGCCGGGCCAAACATATCTACTCCCTGCACCAGAAGGCTGAAAAATACGCCGTTCAGGGGCGTCATTTCGATGAGATTTATGACCTGCTGGCTATCCGCGTGCTGGTTGTCTCGGTAAACGAATGCTATACCGCCCTGGGCGCCGTCCACAACCTGTGGCACCCCATCCCCGGCTCTTTCGACGATTATATCGCCAATCCCAAGCCTAACGGCTACCAGTCGCTGCACACCGCCGTGCTGTCCATGTCCGCCACCCCGCTGGAGATCCAGATCCGGACCTATGAAATGCACCGGCTGGCGGAGTACGGCGTGGCCGCCCACTGGCGCTATAAGGAGGGCGACAAGGCCGCCCCCAAATCGGAAGACCGCATCTCCTGGCTGCGCCAGCTGGCCGACTGGCACCGCGACCTGGCCGGCGCCGAGGAGTTTTTAGAGTCGGTCAAGACCGACATTTTCAATGACCAGGTTTTCGTCTTTACTCCCGGCGGCGAAATTAAAGACCTGCCCAAGGGGGCGACGCCGCTGGATTTCGCCTACCGCGTCCATACCGAGCTGGGCCACCGCTGCGTCGGCGCCAAGGTTAACGGCAAACTGGTCGGCCTGGACTACCGGCTCCGCAACGGCGAGGTGGTGGAGATCGTCACCACCAAGAAGGACAAAGGGCCGTCGCGTGACTGGCTCAATCCCAATCTGGGCTATGTCAAAACCAGCCACGCCATCACCAAAATCCGCCAGTGGTTCAAGAAACAGGAGCGGACCGAAAATATTGAAAAAGGCCGGGAACTGCTGGAGAAAGAGTTCCGCCACCTGGGACTTAAGATCCCCGATTTCAAAACCCTGGCTCACCAGAACAACTGCGAGAACATCGATGAATTTTTAGCCGCCGTCGGCTACGGCGGGCTGTCGGCGCACTCCATCGCCCTGTCGCAGGTGGCCGCCGCCGAGGCGCCGCACCCGGTTGAAGCCGCCGCGCCGGCCGCGCCGGCCAGGGCTGACAGTTCAGGCGTGTCGGTTATGGGCATCGGCGACGTGCTGACCAAGATCGCCGGCTGCTGCCGGCCGCTGCCCGGCGAAGACATCATCGGCTATGTCACCCGCTCCCAGGGGGTGACCATCCACCGCGCCGACTGCCATAACGTGCTGAAAGAGGAAGAACCGGAGCGGCTGATCCGGGTGGAGTGGGGCCGCCAGGACCAGTTCTATCCCACCAGGCTGCAGGTGCTGGCCTGGGACAGGGTCGGCCTGGTGCGGGACATCTCAACGCTCATCGCGGATGAGAAAGTCAACATTTCCAACATGACGGTGGCTGAAAGCCCGGACCGGGTGACCTCCATCACCCTGGACATTGAAACCAAAGGCCTGACCCAGCTGGCGCGGCTCATCTCCAAGATGGAAGGCGTCAAGGGCGTCACCTCAATCAACCGCCTGGGCGATGATTCCAAATCCCGGCCGTCGGCCTGAGCGGCAGCAAAAAGCCCGCTTTTTAAAGCGGGCTTTCGCGTGATCGGTAATTCAGGCCGGTTCAGGCGGCCACCACCTCTTTGACTTCCGGAACTTCGCGCTTCAGAATGCGCTCGATGCCGTTTTTAAGGGTCATCTGGGACATCGGGCAGCCGGCGCAGGCGCCGGTGAGTTTGACCTTGACGATGCCTTCTTTTTCTTTAACCTCGACCAGTTGAACGTCGCCGCCGTCAGCCTGCAGGGACGGGCGGATCTTGTCCAGGACTGTCTTGACCTTTTCCAGCATGCGGGAAGCTCCCTTCAATTGGCGCGCCTCGGGGCGCCGCCGTACCTTCAAAATTATCACGAAAGCACAGCGGTGTCAATTTGGGACGATGCCCGGCTGGCCTCCAGGGTGCGGAACCGCTGGTGTTCCACCCTGATATCCGGCCAGGCGGCCTTGAACGCGGCGAAGACCGCCGGATCGAACTGGACGCCGACGCTCTGTTCAATAATCTTGAACGTCTCGTCGGCGGTGAAATCGTCCTTGCGGTAAGCACGTTTGGAAGTCAGTGAGTCGAAAACGTCGGCGATGGCGGCGATGCGCCCGGGCAGCGGGATTTCCTCGCCTTTGAAGCCGAAGGGGTAGCCGCTGCCGTTCCATTTTTCATGGTGGCTGATGGCGATGGCCGCCCCCAGCTTCACGATTTCGGCCTCGGCGCCGTCGAGGATGCGCGCCCCGATGACGGTGTGCTGCTTCATTACCGACCACTCCTCGTCGGTCAGTTTGCCGGGTTTAAGCAGGATGCTGTCGGGGATGCCGATCTTGCCGATGTCGTGCATGGTGGCGGCATACAGCAGTGACTCCACATAATCGTCGGCCAGCCCCATCCTTTCGGCTACCAGCGCCGTATAGCGGCTCATGCGCTGGATGTGGCTGCCGGTATCTTCGTCCTTGTACTCGGCGGCCCGGGCCAGCCGCACCAGGGTATCGACGGCCGCGGATTTCATCTTGGCTACCGTCTGGATCAGGTCCCGGGTGCGCTCGCTCACCCGCTGCTCCAGCGTCGTCTTGTATTCGCGGTGCTGCATCACCAGCTGTCGCCAATCCAGGATGCGCCGGGTTTTCAGTAGCGTCTCTTCCAGATTCGCCGGTTTGACCAGGTAGTCGGCGGCGCCAAGGTCCAGGCAGCGGACGGCCGCCTCCCGGTCCCGCCCGTCGAGCATCACCACCACCGCCGTGTCCGGGCTGACCGCGGTGATCTCCTGGAGGACCTGGAGCCCTGACCGGCCGGGCATGGCCGCCTCGAGCAGCACCAGGGCTACGTCCCGGTGGTAGATGAACTCTATTGTTTCGGCGCTGCTGGACGCGGTCAGGCACCGCAGGCCGGCCATGATCAGTTTGGCCGAAATTTGCTGGCGCGCCGCCTCTTCGTGAGACGCCACGATGATGATATCCTTCTTGACCGGTTGCGCCATCATCTTCTCCAGGTTGCCGTTTAGAATCTACTCCCGCGCCAGCCGCTCCGCAAGAGCCAAATAGTACTCTTTAAGAAGAACATTAGTACTCCCGCCCCCCCCCCGGAGTCATCTCCCTTACTAATTTCTGCTCCCGGGGGCACTATCGGGGGATGTACGCCGCCGATCTCCGGGACGATAATGAAAAAAAGATCTGCCGGGAGGTGAAACGATGTTTGAAGGAACTTATGCCTGCCCCCGCTGTAAGCATCCTCTCGGCGGTGATTGGCGGGGTGATGCGGGGGAGCGCCTCGGCAATAATGCCGCTCCCCTCCAGGCGCTTCGAGCCTGCGCCGCCTGCGGCCTGTATCTCTGCCCTCCGCCTGACGAAAGCCGGTTCAGGGCTTACGGCCGGCGGCCGGCCGCAGGCATCGCCGCCGGGGCTAATACCTGAAATATTTGCTCCTACGATAAACAAAAACCCGGGTGGCGCTAGCCATCCGGGTTTCTATTTTCGTTGAAGCCGGCGCGCTATTCGATTGATCATCTTCGGCTGCTGCGGAGGCGGACCACGGCGTAGCGCGGCCTGGGCGCCAGCAGCGGCCATATTTCATAGAATACCCGGTCCCAGGCATTGAAAATGCGTCGCATGATTCACCTCCTTCCGGATTTTGAATAATATAACGGCGCACCGGCGCCTTTGGTTAGCCGGGGCGGATGGTTCCTTCGAAAAAGTTGGTAAGATGAGTGATTGATGATACAATTATTAGAAATATGATTCATAACCTTGACACCTGTAAAGGGCCGCGGTGATGTCCTCTTTTTACGCCGCTGTCATTGACCGGGCGCTCCGCGGCCTGCGGCACGCCCTGCCGGAGCTCGCCGAAATACGGCCGGGGCAGAGGGTGCTGGATGTCTGCTGCGGCACCGGCGACCAGGCGGTGCACCTGGCACGGCTGGGCGCCGAGGTGGACGGCATTGACCTGGACCCGGCGATGATCGCCGTCGCCGAGGCCCGTCGGCGGCGCTTCGACCGGGACACCCTCCGCTTTCAACTGGCCGATGCCGCGGCTTTACCTTTCGGCGCCGCTTTGTTCGACGCCGCCGCCATCTCGCTGGCGCTGCATGAAAAAACGTTCGACACGCGCCTGAAAGTCGTCTCCGAAATGAGGCGGGTGGTCAAGCCCGGCGGGGTCATCGTCCTGGCTGATTTCGGCGTACCGGCGCGCCGGTTCTTCAGCTTCATTGAGAGCCTGGTGGGCGGCGAGCATTACGCTAACTTCAAGGACTACCAGTCCGGCGGCGGGCTATTGAAACTGGTTCATGGATTGAATTTGACCGTCGAGAACCGCGCCGCCGCCCTCGGCGGCGGCGTTGACCTGCTCAAAATCAGGAACTGAAGGAAAAGAGATGGAAGACAGAGTTAAGATAGACACGGACCTGTGCACCGGCTGCGGCGTCTGCGTGGCCATGTGCCCCCGCCAGATACTGGACATCGACGCGGAGACCGGCGTCTGCCGGGTCACCGACCAGAGTAAGTGCGATCTTTTGGGCGGCTGCGAGTTCCAGTGCCCCACCGGCGCCATCACGGTGCGCCAGCCCGCCGCCCGCTAGGGCTCCGCCGCTATTCCTGGAGCCACAGGGTGCGGCCGTCGGTCAGCAAGGTGACGGTGCCGTCTTCGTCGGTACGCAGTACGCCGCCCTCGACGCACTGCGCCCCGAGCGCTGCCAGGACTTCGCCGGCGGGATGTCCGTAGCTGTTGCGGCCCACCTGGATGACCGCCGCTTCCGGGCGGGTGACCGCCAGGAAGGCCGCGCCGGTCGAACCGCCTGAGCCGTGGTGCGCCGCCTTGAGCACCGTGATATCGGGCAGCAGTCGGCGGTAGATCAGCTCGAGTTCCGTCGCCGAGGGTATATCGGCGGCCAGCAGGAATGAAATATCGCCGTATTTCAGGCTGAGCGCCAGTGAAGCCTCGTTGGAGTCCGCAGCGGCCTGGCCGTAGGGGTTCAAAACCGCTATTTCCAGGCCGCCTGCCAGCCGGATGCGGTCGCCGGCCGCCGCCGTCGCCGCCGGGACTTTCTTCCGCTCCACCAGGCTCTGCCATTCCCGGTAGAGGTCGGTGTTTCCTTCAACACCGGTATGGACTATTTGCCCGACCTTGTAACGTCCCAGGACTTCGAGCAGCCCGGTCAGGTGGTCGGCGTCGGCGTGGGTCGATATTACCAGCTCGATCGTCCGGTTCCAGAACGGCATTTTTTTGCCCAGCTCCTGAACCAGCCGCTGCGGCGAAGGGCCGCCGTCTACCAGGATGTCCTGCCCGGCCGGAGTGCGGATGTAGATGGCGTCGCCCTGGCCGACATCCAGGAAACTGACTTCCAGGCGGCCTTCTCCGTTATGCCAGGGCAGCGTCGAGCCGAGCGCGCCGATGATAATCAACACGGGCACGCCGAAGCGCGCCAGCCGGCCGAAGCTGACCGGAGGTCCCGGCTCCGGCTCATCCTGGCGCCGCAGCCAGCGCGCCAGCGCCAGTGCGGCGGCGCCTGAAGCCAGATACCAGCCGGCTATTACCGCCCCGCTTACTGGCCCGGTCTCCAGCGCCGGGATAAGGGCGAACAGCTTCACCGTTCCGAGAAGATAACTTAACCCGAACCACCCCGCCGCGGCGAAAGGGACGGCGGCGGCCGGGTGAATCATGGCGGCGCCCCCGGCCAGCAGGGCGGAGAAGATGATCAGCGGCAGTGCCGGGGCGGCGGCCAGGGTGGCCGCGCCGCCGGCCAGGGCTACCAGGCCGAAGTAATAGGCGGTCAGCGGCAGGACGCCTGACATAGCCGCGGCGGAAACCGCCAGCCCCTGGCCGGCGGCGTAAACCGCGCCGTAGAGCTTCGATTTCCGGCCGGGAAATTTGTCGGCCAGGCGCCGGGCCAGCGACGAGAACGGCGGCAGCAGCAGGATCAGCCCGGCCATCGCCCCGAAACTCATCTGGAATGACGCCGACCACAGGAGTTGCGGATTGGCAGCTGTCATCAGCGCTGCCGCCAGGCACAGCGCCGGCGCCGCCGATTTCTGACGCCCAAATAACTCGGCCAGCAGAAAGATCGAAGCCATGACGGCGGCGCGCACCACCGGCGGCGCCAGGCCGGTAAGGACGGCGAAACCCCAGACCGCCGCCATTGACAACCACACGTACCAGTAGCCGCGCCGCCCGAGGATGCCCCGGGTAGCCAGCAGGACGACACCGGCGATGATGGCCAGATTCTGTCCCGAGACGGCCAGCAGGTGGGCCGTGCCCGACACCGAGAAAGCCTTCTCGACATCTTCACCGATGCCCGAACGAATGCCCAGGGCCAGGCCTTGCGCCAGTGAAGCGTGGGGTTCCGGAATAGTGGCGGCGATGCCTGCGGCCAGTTTGTGCCGCCAGTCATAGATCAGCGAAAGCGCCGGGTGGCCGTGTCCAGGCTCGACAGAGACTACTTCGGGGTACAGGACGGTGGCAAATACCTCGTCGCGGGCCAGGTGAGCGCGCCAATCGAAGGCGTCGAAGACCGGCGGTTCGAGCAGCTTGCCGGTCACCGCGATGCGGTCGCCGTAATGATATTCCGGGAACGGCGGGAGGTAGACCATCACCGCGCCGGCAGGCAGGATCCGGCCGCCGTCCGTCCCGATGGCGATGCCGTCCAGCCGCAGCGCCTGGGATTTTTCTTTCGCTTCGGGATCGCGGCTGACGGTGCCTTCGATGGTATAGGCCTTACCGTCGATATAGCGGCTGACTTGGTTCCCGCCCGCGTCGATGGTGGCCGCCTGGTAGCAGAAGGCGCCGCCGGTTAACAGGATGATCGCAAGGCAGGCCAGCGCCGCCCGGCCCCGCCGCCGCCGCGCTCCGGCCACAACCAGCGGCACGGCGGCGGCCAGAAACCACGCGGGAGAGGGTTCGATCCGGGATCCCAGCCAGATACCGGTAACCCACGCCAGCGACAGTATGACGAGAACCACGGCTTACTCCGACACCGTGATCAGGTCTTTGAGTGAATCGAAGGTCGCCTGGCCGAAACCCGGCACCTTGACCAGTTCCATGATGTTGACGAACGGGCCATGCTCGGTCCGGTAAGCGACGATGGCGGCGGCTTTGGAGTCGCCGATGCCGGGCAGGGCGGTGAGCAGCCACGGCTCGGCGGTATTGAGGTTTACTTTCTGGGGCGCCGGAACCGAGCCGCTGACCACCAGCTTGATCACCGAGCCGCCGCTCGCGCCGCCCGCCGCCTGGAGCAGGTTTTCGATGGTGTCGCCTGCTTTCAGGGGATAGACGCCGGGCAGGGTGACGGAACCCTCGATGGCAACGCTGGCAAACGGCGGCGGCTGGGCGGTGGGGGTGTAGAGTTCGACCGTGTTCGGGTCGGCGCAGGCTGAAAGCCCGCCAACGGCAAAGAATATCGCCATGACTCCGAACCGCCGTAAACGTGTGTCCATCGCTCGCCCCCGCAGGTATAAAATCGGCTTAGGCTATACCCGGGGCGGCGGCGGCGTCAAGTTTGGCGCCGGGTCAGTTCAGGCGGATTGTGGCTGTCTTCGACCCGCCGCCGGCGGCTGCCGCTGCCAGGTTGAGCTGTTCCAGGAAGGTCTCCCGGTCGCGCGGCGAGATGACGACGTCAAGCCCGCCGCGGCGGACGATCTCGACGATGCCCCGGCTGGAAGTGGCCAGCCGCAAGCCCCAGTAGACCCAGGCCTCGGCGCCTCGACCCGGGCGCGCCTCCCGGATGGTCGCCAGGGGTATGTCCACCTTAACCGGGCCGCCGAGGCGGATGCGCAGGCGGTCGCTCATGATCTGGTATTTGCGCGGGACAATGAAATAGAACAGCGCCGCCTCCAGCACCGCGGTAGCGGCCATAATCCCCAGGATTTCCGGGATGAGAAACCCTAGCAGCAGGTCGGCCGACACCAGGAATATCAGCACGGCGGCCACCAGGCCGGCGGCCGACGGCGGCGTGTCCTCGTACAGAAGTTCAGGCGCCCCGTTCATGCCTCAGACGTTGAACAGGAAGTGGGCGATGTCGCCGTCCTTGACGGTGTAGGTCTTGCCCTCGAGCCGCAGCACCCCGGCTTTCTTGGCCTCCGCCATCGTCCCGGTGCGCATCAGATCGTCGTAGTGGACAACCTCGGCGCGGATAAAGCCGCGCTCGATATCGGAGTGGATCTTGCCCGCCGCGGCCTGGGCGTTCATGCCGGCGGTGATGCTCCAGGCGCGGACTTCATCGGGTCCGACAGTGAAGAATGAGATCAGGTCGAGCAGGGCGTAGGAAGCGCGGATGGTGCGCGCCAGGCCGGTCTCCTTGAGTCCGTAATCAGCGCGGAACTCGGCGGCGGATGCCTCGTCCATACCGGCCAGTTCGGCTTCCAGCTTGCCGCACAGGGCGATCAGCTTGCGCTTCCGGCCGGCGAACCGTTTCGAAAATTCGTCCTCTATTCTTGCGGCGCTCGGCAGGTCTTCCTCGCCGATGTTGACCACGGTCAGTAAAGGCTTGGCTGACAGGAACTGGTAGCCGGAGAGGCTTTTCTCCTCCTCGGCGGATAGCTCCACGTCGCGCAGCGGGATGTCTTTCTCCAGCTCAGCCTTGAGGCGGAGCAGCAGTTCCTGTTCGGCTAAAATCTTGGGGCGGTCGGTTGCTTTGGCGGCTTTCATTGACTGCTCGATTTTACCCAGCCGCCGCTCGATGATGGCCAGGTCGGAGAAAGTCAGCTCCAGGTTCATCGCCTCGATGTCCCGCTCGGCGTCAACGGTCTCCTGCGGGTGGGGCACCGCGTCGTCTTTGAAAGCGCGGACAACGCTGACCAGTTCGTCCATCGCCGAAAGCTCGCGCAGCGCCTCGCCGGAAATATTCTTGACCGAAGCCCCCAGGTCGAGGTATTTCACCTCGGCGTAGGTCGTCTTCTGCGGTTTGAACATTTCGGACAGCCGGTCGATGCGCTCGTCCGGCACCTTGGCGATGCCGACGTGGACCGCCTCAGGCTTCGGCGCCGCGGCTTTGAGACCGCCGGCGGCCGCTTCGAAAACGGTGGTGCGGCCGCTCATGGGCAGGCCGATGATGCCAATGGATAAAGCCATGAAACTTCCTTTACTAAAAAACTACCACGGATTTGTATCGATATACCATTAGATTGGAGTAAAAGGCTGGCTCTCTCTTTCTCATTGGTACCGGAGTTCGTTAAGCTCAGATTTTAAGTTTTCGAACTCTGACAATTGCTTTTTTGTGAAAACGACGGAGTTCTCATCTTTTACGGCGTCAAATATCCCCGACTTGCTTTCTTGGCCACCGATAAATGAAAACTGGATATAACCGTTCGTAAATGTCCCTGGAACTTTGAATTGAACGGCGGAAATTTGGCTTATGGCAATCTCTTTATCGCCCTTTACACCTTGAGATACTAAAGCATTGAACCCACTTCGACGGATAACTAACATTTTGGGGTGGAGTTCCAAGCTACCGTTGAGACCCTTGGCTTGAGCGAGCATATTGCCTCCTGGTTTGTTTTGGACAATGACTCCCAATTTAGTACGGTACCGTTTCCCCTGAATCCGGAGGCAGGTCGCCTTTGGCGGCCTTAACCGGCCGCTCCGGCGGTTCGGCAGGGCGCCGGCTTGCCTCGGCCAATAGTGACAGCTGCGAAATATCCTTAAGCTGGGCGTTGTCAAAGAAGAGCTTGGTATGAGGGAACGGGATCTCGATTCCGGCTTCGTCGAAAGCCTTCTTCAGCCGGCGGCGCAGTTCGCCGGTCACCGGCCACTGCTTCATCGGGTGGACGTCGCCCAGCACCTTGATCTCGATGGCCGAATCGGCGAATTTATCGACCCGGAGCACCTGCGGCGCCGAGATGATCATCGGGGAAAACTCCGGGTCGCCAGCCAGCTCCCGGCCCACCCGGTTGATGACCGCCGCCGCCTTGTCGAGATCGGTCGAATAGGCCACCGGCACGTTCAGATTCACCCGTGCCCATTCGTGAGTGTAGTTGGATACGGTGGTGATCTGGCCGTTGGGAATGATGTGGACGATGCCGTCCAGGTCCCGGAGGATGGTGCGCCTCAGGTTGAGGTCCTCCACGCCGCCGGACACCCCGGCGATCTTGACCACGTCGCCGGTGTTGAACTGCCCTTCCAGCAGGATGAACAGGCCGTTCAGCGTGTCCTTGATGATGCTCTGGGCGCCGAAGCCGATGGCGATGCCCAGCACGCCGGCTGAGGCCAGCAGCGGCGCGATGTCGATATCCAGCTCGGCCAGGATCATGAATACCGTCAGGCCGAACATGAAGATGCCGATGGCGCCGGTCAGGACGCCTGAGAGCGTTTTGGCGCGCTTGATGCGTTCCTCGCGGGTTACCTGGTGGTGGGAATGCCGGAACTCCACGTAGCGCGCCAGGCCGCGGCTGATGGCCATTTTGACCAGCTGGTAGAATAGAAAGCTCAGGCTGATGATCAGAAGTAGTTGCAGCCCGTGGGCCCCTATCCAGTTGGAAACAGATTCGAAGATATTGCCCCAGTCCATGATTTTTCCAGTATAAATCAGAGAGAAAAAAATAGGAAATCAGCGGCCCCGGCGCCGGCCGTTTGTCCGCCCGTAAATCCGGGAACGGAAGATCGGGGGGATTACTCTTCCGTTTCCAGTTCGAAGGCCTTGTGCAGCGCTTTGACCGCCTCTTTGACCTTGCCTTCCTCGATAATCACGGTGATGCGGATCTCGGAAGTGGAGATGAGGTCAATGTTGATGCCGGCGTCATACAGCGCCCGGAACATCTTGGCGGCGTAGCCCGGCGTGTTCTGGATGCCGGTGCCGACGATGGAAATCTTGCCGATGTTGGCGTCGGCGGCGATGCTGGTCGCCCCCAGCTTTTCGGCGATCGGTTTAACCACGTCCATGGCTTTTTTCAGGTCGGATTCGGCCAGGGTGAAGGTGATGTCGGTGATGCGGGCCACCGAGGCGTTCTGGACGATGGTGTCCACCGACACGCCGGCCTTGGCCAGCGGTTCGAACAGCGAAGCGGCGATGCCCGGCTTGTCAGGGATGCCCACCAGGGTGATCTTGGCCACGTCCAGGTCATGAGCGATGCCGCTCACTTTATTGCGGATTTCCATTTTTCCTCCGTGAATCAGCGTGCCGGGATTGTCGTTAAAGCTCGAAGCGACCAGAATGGGTATGTTATAAAGCTGGCCCAGTTCGACGGCGCGGGGGTGCATGATCTTGGCGCCGTAGGTCGCCAGCTCCAGCATCTCCTCGTAGGAGATCTCCTTCAAGCGCCGCGCTTCGGGCACCACCCTCGGGTCGGCGGTATAGACGCCGTCGACGTCGGTGAATCGCTCGCAGATCTCCGCCCCCAGGATAGCGGCCAGGGCTACCGCCGAGGTGTCGGAACCGCCGCGGCCGAGGGTGGTCACCTCCATGCTGTCGGTGATGCCCTGGAAGCCGGCGACAATGACGATGCGCCCCTTGTGCAGCTCGCGGTGGATGCGTTCCGGCTCGATGCCGGTGATGCGCGCCCGCGAGTGGGAGGCGTCGGTCTTGATGCCGGCCTGGGCGCCGGACAGGGAGATGGCCTCGTGGCCCATCTGCTTCAAAGCCATGGCCAGCAGCGTCGAGGATACGATCTCGCCGGTGGACATGAGGACGTCCAGTTCCCGAGGGTCGGGGTGCTCGGAAAGCTCCCGCGCCAGCTCGATCAGGTCGTCGGTGGCGTCGCCCATAGCCGAAACGACCACCACCACCTGGTTGCCCTTCTCTTTGGTGGCGATGATCCGCCGGGCCACGGCGCGGATGCGCTCGGCGTTGGCCACCGACGTGCCGCCGTATTTCTGAACGATGATTGCCATGCTGCCTCGCAAATGCCCCTTATATCGTCATTCCCCGCGCTTGCGGGGAATCCATCGTCTTCCGATTCCTGGAGTTATCAGGCCTACCAGTAGATCTTGACCTCGGACACCACCCCCAGGCTCTCCCAGTAGTAGCTGCCCAGGGACTCGCCCAGTTCGTTCAGCTCTTCCTTCATCGCCTGAAGCCGCTTGTGCCAGCTCATGAAATAGCTGTATTCCGGCTCTTTGAGCCTGGTGCGGCCGGCCAGTTCCGCCTCGTAGGCCGCGGCCTCGCGCTCATAAGCCTGGCGTTTTTCGTCGAACACCCGGAACTGCTCCAGGTAAGCCAGATAGTCATTATAAAGCGGCGAGCCGGCCGCCTCAAGCGGGATGACGCCGTAGTCCCGGCCGATGATGATATAAGCCACCTTGTCATAGCTGTGGTTTTCGCCCTCGCCCAGCGCTTGGCCACCGCTGGAATATGAAGAGGTGTCGTCGATGACCACCAGCCCCCGGTCGGTCGTCTGGAAGGCCGTCGCCGCATGCCCCACGCTCTCACCGATAAAATCGATGGCCACCCAGGCCGCCCGGATGCCGGCCGCCTCGGCGGCGTTGTGCAGGTCGAGGGCGAAACCGCCGCACATGTAGCGGTCGGGCAGGTAGGCGTTCAAATCGGTGGCGTCGCTCCTGACGAAGGCCATGAGCTCCGCCCAGCTGACGTCCCTGGCCGCGGCGTTATTTATGAGCTTCACCAGCGGCCCGTCGGGGTAGAGCCGGTACGGCGGCTGCCGCCCGTCATAGGACAGCGCCCCGGCGATAGAGTTCCACCCGGCGTTGATATCCGGCGCCGACAGGGTCGCCGGCGGCGGCTGGTTGACGCCGGGAATGGCCAGATTGAACGAGCAGCCGGCCAGCAGCATCGCCGCTGCCACGACGAAGACCGCCGGCGGCGCCAATGCCCATTTGCCCGACCGTGTGTCCATTTTAGTCATCAGGTTCTTGAGATTGTCTCGGATTTCGAATTTCGGATTTCGGGTTTAACGTAACACCAGCGTCAGCACCAGGGCAACAACCACGATGCCGATGACCGCCCAGAACCAGGCCGGCGTGCCGCCGCCCTCTCTGGGGGATTTGTAACCTGTGGATATACCCGCCCGCCGCTTCTCGCAGCAGGCCACGCAGGTGCAGGCCGGCGGATGGCCGCCGTAGCGGGTTGAGCGATACGTTTCGTCTTCTCTAGGACACATTGCTGCCAAACACGAAGCGCTTATTTTTCGTATTTCGATATTCGAATTTCGGATTTATCCCCTCACCACCATGCTCATGATGTTGTGCGCTTCGGCCACCGTGACTCCGGTGCCTTTGGCATCGGCCTCGGTGAAGCGGCGGGCGCCGGAGGTGCGCACCCCGGAGCCCCAGATCATGAACGGCACCGGTTCGGCGGCATGGGTGCGTATCTTTAGCGGCGTGGGGTGGTCGGGCATGATGAGCGCCCGCAGTTTGTCCCTGCTGTATTCGCGCAGCCGCCCCACCATGTCGCGGTCGATCATCTCGATCGCCTTGACTTTGCCTTCGGCGTCGCCGGCGTGACCTGCCTCGTCCGGCGCTTCGACGTGGACGACCACCATGTCATAAGTCTCCAGGGCTCCAAGCGCCTGCTCCATCTGGAAGGCGTAATCGTTGTCCGCGTTGTCGGTCACTCCCTGGATGCACAGCACGTCCATGCCCTGCATCTGGCCCAGGCCCCGCAGCAGATCGACGCCTGAGGTGATGGCCGCGGATAGCCCGTAGCGGTCTTTGAAGGACGGCATGTTCGGCAGCTGGCCGCTGCCCCAGAACAGCCACAGGCTCGTCGCCGGTTTTTCGCCCCGGGCTATTCTGTCCCGGTTGACCGGGTGGTCTTTCAGCAGTTCCGCCGAGGCGGCCATGATGTTGCGCAGGATGTCCGAGCCCTCGCCCCGCGGCAGATAATCCTCGACCGGCTGCCCCGGAATGTCGTGCGGCGGCGTGCAGGCGGCTTTCAGCGTCTCCGGCCGCCCTTTAAGCTTCAAAATATGGCGGTAGCCGACGCCAGGGTGGAGCGACAATTCCGGCGTCCCCAGCTTTTCATCCAGGAAACGTATTAGCTCGGCGGACTCGTTTGAACCGATATGCCCGGCGGAATAGTCCGCCATCCTGCCGTTCTCGATGGTCACCAGGTTAGCCCGGAAGACCGTCTCGTCCGCGGCGATGGGGATCTCCAGAGACCTTGCCTCAATGGCGGCGCGGCCCTTGTAAAATACCTTCGGGTTGTAGCCCAGCACCGACATGCAGGCGCAGGCGGAAGAAGGCTCCATGCCCACCGGCACCGTGCCGGCCAGGCCCACCGTCGCCCGCCGCGCCATCTGGTCGAGATTCGGGGTTTTAGCCGCCTCCAGGCTGGTCTTGCCGCCCAGCCCCTCCGCCGGCCACCCGGAAGCCCCGTCGATGATGAGCACCACGTATTTCATAACGCCTTCCTGTTTGCTAATGCGGCGGGGGTAAGGCTATAATAACCATTCTGGCGGGGCGTAGCGCAGCCTGGTTAGCGCGCAGCGTTCGGGACGCTGAGGCCGGAAGTTCAAATCTTCTCGCCCCGACCATTCTTTCCTCTATCCGCCGCGCCGCGGGCTCTTCAGCCGTCTTTTACGATGCCCCGGTCCCGGCCACCGCTACTCTCATGATAGCACGATTAGCCGCCCGAGTCACCGCCGCCGTCCTTGACCTGTTCCCACAGCTCGTTCTGCTGGTCGAAGGTCAGCTCCCTGAATGATACCCCCCGCCCGGCGCAGCAGGCCTCCATCGCCTTGAAACGCCCGGCGAACTTCCGCCCGGCGCCCCGGAGGGCGCTCTCGGCGTCTATCCCCTGGCGCCGCGCCCAGTTGACCAGGGTGAACAGGATGTCGCCGAACTCGGCCTCTTTCTCCGCCGCCGACGCCGACTCCTTTAGCTCCGATACTTCCTCGGCCAGCTTGTCGATGACGCCCTGGTCGTCCCGCCAGTCGAAGCCCACCCGCGCCGCCCGGCCCTGGACCTCCTGGCTGTAGGCCAGCGCCGGCATCGCCCGGGGCACCCCGTCCAGCATCGAAGCCGCTGCCGGCCGCTCCGCCGCTTTAATGTCCTCCCACCGCCGCAGCACCTCCCCCGAATCCGCCGCCTGAGCCTGGCCGAAGATGTGCGGATGGCGCCGGATGAGCTTGGCGGTTATGCCGCCGATAACGTCGCCGATATTGAATCCGCCCGCCTCCGACGCGATCCGGGCATGGAACACCACCTGCATCAAGAGGTCGCCGAGTTCCGTCTTAAGCTCCGCGCCGTCGCCGGCGTCGATAGCCTCCAGCACCTCGTAGCATTCCTCAAGGAGCGAGTCGCGGACGGAGCGGTGGGTCTGCTCCCGGTCCCACGGGCAGCCGTCCGGCCCCCGCAGCCGGTCAATGACATCCACCAGCCTCTGGAAGTGTTCGCCCGCCTGCCCTGAGCCTGCCGAAGAATCCGCCAATTCCGTACCTCTCAAGAGGGGATGATGCATTATACCCGCGCCGCCGCGCCGCCGCCACGCTCTTTAAAAACCGGCTTTTGTAAGCTATAATAACGAAATTATATTTAAATCCGCCTGTAAGTTGTCCTGTCTTAACGTTCGCGGAGTTACTGAGGTGATGCGGTGAGCAAGAAAGCCCTGGGTCTTTTAAGCGTCGGCGCCGTCCTGCTGATACTGGCCGCCGCCTCCGGCTGTTCGGACAAGACCGCCGCCACCTTCCAATCGCCCCAGGGCGTCGCCTGGACTTCCGACGGCCGGGTCACACCCGGCGAATATGAAAACCATCTGGTGCTGTCGGAGTTCTTCACCCTCAACTGGAACTCGGACGGCAAGTACATCTACGTCGCCATGGAGGGCACCTCGCCCTATTCCCCCGGCTACGTCGCCCTGGGCTTCACGCCCGCGGACTGGACCGCCGAAATGAAAAAGACCGGCTCGGATATGATCATCGGCTTCGTCGCCGGCGGCGTGGCCTACGCCACCGACGCCATGTCCATCGACAAGCTCACCCCCCACCCCGCCGATGACCGCAACGATGTCGAGCAGCTTTCCGGCTCGGTGACCGGCAACACCACCATCATCGAGTTCTGCCGCAAGCTGGACACCGGCGACAGCAAAGACCAGAAGCTGGAGATCGGCCTGAACCGCATCATGTGGGCTGTCGGCTTCAACCCCACTGATTCCGGCGCCCATCCCGCCGGCGGCCGCGGCTACGCCGAGATCGAGATCAAATAACCCCTTGCCTGGAATCCCCTCGCCCGCCGAACAGCTTCTTCCACTTTACTCTCTCTCCCTCTGGGAGAGAGTCTGGAGTGAGGGCGCGCGGGAGAGGGTAGGGTGAGGGTGTCTCAGCACTTAGCCATCCGAGTCGGGCAAAGCCCCATCCCCCCGTTCGCCCTGAGCCTGTCGAAGGGCCAACCAATCCTGTCATCGCGAGGAGCTGCAAACGGCCTTTCCTTTTAATTCCCTCCCCCTTTGTGGGAGAGGGTCCAGGGTGAGGGAGTGCGACGCGGCAATCCGCTCCGAAGGGCAGCCGCCGTCCTCCGCCCCGGCGCCCGCAGCCCGTGTTTCCTTGACAATTTCCCCGTCAGAGATTAGTCTGAAATTCATGAAAGAGATTATCTTTTTGGTTGAAGAAGCGCCGGAAGGCGGCTTTACCGCCCGGGCCCTCGGCCATGCCATTTTCACCGAAGCCGATACCATCAAGGAACTCAAGTCCCAGATCCGGGACGCCGTCCGCTGCCACTTCGGCGATGAAACCTCTCCTCCCGTCATCCGCCTCCACCAGGTCAAAGAAGAGGTCATCCCGGCTTGAGGCTGCCGCGGGATGTCGGCGGAGAAGACCTCGCCCTCCGCCTGTCCAGATTCGGCTATCTCATTGTCAGGCAGACCGGCAGCCACCTGAGGTTGACCTCCAGCCGTACCGGCCGTGACCACCACGTCACCATCCCCGTACACAAACCGCTGCGCCTCGGCACATTGAATTCTATTCTGACTGAGGTCGCCGGGTACCTGGAAATGGAAAAGGAAGACCTTATCGCCGCCCTTTTTGCTTAGCCGCCCCACCACCCAACGTTCGCCCGGAGCCTGTCGAAGGGCCATCCCATTCTGTCATTGCGAGGAGCGCAGCGACGCGGCAATCTGCTCCGAATCACCCCCGTTCGCTCTGAGCCCGCCTAAGGGTGAACCCGCTACCTCTTGAGCCACTCCGCCAGTATTGCCCGCTGCTCCGCCGTAAGTTTCTTCGCCGTTTTATGGTCGCCGAGGAACGCCGCCAGGCTGGTCTGGCTGTAGTCCGTCAAAGACGCCGGCCTGATATCCGGCCCGTGGTCTCCCGTCCGGTCCGACGCGTGGCAGGAGGCGCAGTCATTGGAGAAGATCAGCCCGGCATCGGCCAGGCCGGTCGGCGATACCGTCTCCGGCGTGCAGGCCGCCGCCAGGCAGCCCAGCGCCGCCGCCGCCGTGTTAGCTTTAAGAACAACGATATCCGCTTCATCAGAACCTCTCAAATGTTACCGGGCACAGGACGCCTATTATAGCTTTGATGGCTGGCGGATACCAAAAACCCCGCAATCGGTTCTGGCATTGCGAGGCGCGAAGCGCCCAACAACCTGATTCGGATCACCGCCTCACCGTAGGCACCCGTTCCTGACTGGTTTTTCGTTATGGATAGTAGGGATATAAGTCTTTCACTCCGTGCTGGCTGATAGTATTATATGTAGGATTGACTATTTATGGAGGACAAATGAAAACGCTTTTATTACACCTGAGTGATATACATTTACAACAGTCTAGCAACATCATTTTAAATAGAATTAGTAACCTTGCGTCATCCTTGAACTTAGTTGCGCGCGAAGTAGATGACTGTTATTGCGTCTTATCGGGAGACATTGCTTTCAGTGGGAAAAATGATGAATACCAACAAGCCGAAGAATTTCTTAGAATGTTGAAACAAGCACTTGAACAGGTCACAAATATAAATAATATTGTATTTATTTTAGCTCCAGGTAACCATGATTGCGATTTTTCTCTAAATGATGAAATTAGGGAAACATTGCTTACCGGAATTGTGAGTTCTTCATCGTCTCGCTCTATTTCACCTAAACTCGTAGAGCAAGTTACACAGGTTCAAAACAGCTTCTTCAAGTTTGCCTCACTTCATAACCAAGCTGCTTTTAAAGAGAATAGACTTTGGTATGAAGCGAGATTCCCATCGGGCAAACACACGTTTGTGTTTGTGGTATTAAATACGGCTTGGATGTCAAGTATCAAAGAAACGTATGGATCTCTGTTCTTTCCCACAGAGGTTCTCACTCCCTCCGAAAAAGGTGAATCTATACGGATTTGCGTCTTTCACCACCCAGGGCGTTGGTTCAATGAGAAGGCTTTTCACGAGTTTCGTAGGTTTTTAGATAGCCACTATGACCTAGTCCTAACTGGACATGAACATGATCAGTATTACTCAGGAACAAAAACTATTGAAGGAAAATCCTGTGAGTATATTGAGGGCGGGATTCTGCAAGGTAAAAGCGATTCCTCTTCCTTCAATGCAATCGTTGTTGATACCGACCTTTGTAATTTTAAACTGCACGAATACTCTTGGGAAATTAATAGTTACGTCGTGAAAAAAACCTCAAAAGATTGGCAATCGTTATCAGACAAGGTGTTTAAACCGCTCTTTTATAATACCGCGAAGTTCTCCGAGTATCTACAGGATTTAGGTTTAACATTCTCTCATCCGCGGAAAGATAAATTAACTATCGACGATGTGTTTGTTGATCCAGAGATTTTCCTTCATATCGTTGACAAAACTGCCGGGCAAAACAGTGATATAAGAATTGATAACTTACTTGAAGTTATTACCAAGTACAATTTCGTTATTCTGATCGGAGGTTTGAGGACAGGGAAATCGGTATTGTTGAAGCGCACATACAGCGATTTGTTAGCTAACAATATCGTACCCCTTTGGGCTTATGGTGCCAAGTTGCCGTTCCCCAATGAAGATAATATTAGATCTTATATTAGGCATTCTTATGAGGAACAATATGGAACAGACAAGTTTGACGATTACGACCGACTTCCTTTACAACAGAGAGCAGTTGTTATAGATGACCTACACAAATCCAATTTAAAGCCAAAGGGGAAAATCGCTCTTCTTAAAGAGCTAAAACGTTATTTTGGTTATATTTTAGTTAGTGGAAACAATATCATTGATATTGAAGAATTTCTAGATAACAATGCTAGATACGGAACCGATATGGCTGAGTTCGCTAGAGTTACAATCGCCGAGTATGGATACCGTTTGAGATCCAAACTATTGGGGAAATGGTTGAATGCCGGTGATCCAGACAGTGCGGACATCTACTCCTCGGAAAAATACAAACAACTTGAAAACATTATTAATGATACACTTAATCGCCCGAGTATTCCACGTACGCCTTTCTACATTATGATTATTCTTCAAGCAGCGGAAAACAAATACAATCTCAACGCAGCATCCGGGTCAAATGGCTACTATTATCAAGTGATTATCAATGATGCAATACTCAAGACTAAACGGTCCAATAAGGATATAGATATAAAAGTTGGATATTTATCGCGATTAGCATATTACATGTTCAAACGGCAACTATCTTCAATATCTGCAGAAGATATGCTGTTATTTAATAATAACGAGTATCTCGCGTTGTCTGGTTTATTGGTAAATTGCGATCAGATACTCATGGATTTGGTTGAAGGACAAATATTGCGTTTGGAAAACGGTTATTACAAGTTTCAATATTCTTATTATGCACAATATTTCGCAGCAATGTTTATGGCAAATAATATACAACAGTCCAAGTATCGCGAGGAAGTTAAAAGGCACGTTATCAAGATCTGCAACAATATTCACAAAGAACACTATTTAAATATAATTGAGTTTCTATATTTCATGTCGAAAGACCCTTTGATAGCCCAAACAATAATAGACAATGCAAATAAAATCTTTACTGATGTACCGTTAAGTGATTTACACCAGGACATTCGATTTATAAACGATATGCAAGCAAACATAAAAACAGTACGAATTAGTAGCAAACCCGTGGAGGAGACACGAGGCGTAATATTAAAAGCCCAGGAAGAAGACCAGGCAAACATAGTATATAATATGGCAGATGTAGAAGAATTCAATGAACTTGAACTAGTTGGAATGATATTATATGCTTTTGCAAGTATTAATATATTCGGAGAAATCATTCGGAATTACATGGGGACAACCGATATCGACTGCATCCAACCTTTAACCGAGGAATCGTATAAAGTTGGGTTAAGGACTCTTTCTGTTTTACTAAAATCCATTGAGAACGGACGTGAAGAAATTGTTGAGGAGATTAAACAACACGTAAAAACTCCGTTACTGGAACATGAACTCGTTGAAGAACTTGGGAAAAGGGTATTCTACTATAGTGCTTTTGTTGCATTGGCAGTGATTAGAACACTATCCCATTCTCTCGGGGCTTCAGAATTAACAAAAATATATCAAACAATATATGAAAATAATCCCCTACAATCAGTACAATTAATAAATTTGACGATACGTATCGAACAATCTAAGTATCCCCCTGTAGATTATATATTAGCATTGGCTAAAGAATTAGAACAAAACCATTTTGCATTGGAATTGCTGCTCCAAATCGTGGTGGTTAATATGTCCTTATATTCATGGCCGATAGAAGCTCGCCAAAAAGTGGTTGCGGGACTAAAATTACAGGAATATGATGATAATCCCAAGGTAATAACTCGAGAAAACAAACTGTTCCCCGGCAATTGACGTCCCGAAGATTAATATCTCGGGTCTCCACCCGCCAAGAGACGCCAAAACTCAATTAGAACACGAATTACCAGTTCTGTAATGTCCGTCATGAATATTAGCCAGCATCGCTTAGCCGCTGATACCCCCCACCGCCACCTCCCCGGTGGGAAAGTGGGATCATCCCACTTTCCCACCGGCCCACAATCCGCGTCACTCGCTGTCGCCGAAAATAACCGCCCAAAAACGACAAAACTCGCTTGACAGAACGGGGAACACTAGTGCTATAATCCCCGGCATGAATATTAGCACAGACGTGCCAGTAACCCCGCCCGCCCTGCCCCGCCGCCGCGGCGCGCAGCCGGGCAACCGCAACGCCGTCAGCCACGGCTATTACTCCAAAAAGCGTGCCGAGGCCTTCCGCCGGGTGTTCTCGGACTCCGGCTACGCCGGATATGACCTGGACATCGTCCTGGCCCTGTGGCAGACGGCCCTTCTGGGCGGCGGCTTGCCCGGCCCTGCCGGCCTCCGCGACGGCTCTTTCAATCATCTGTGCGCCCTGGTGCGGCGCAAGTACCGCCTGCCCCGCCGCGGCCATGACGATGAACTGGCGGCCTACTTTCTCCGGCTTTGCTTTGATCTGGCGTTCACCCCTTCGCTCCGCAGCCGCCTCGCCGCCGCCCTGCGTCCCGGTCCGTCCCCGGCGATGAAAGCTGAAGGCTGATGGCTGACAGCTTCTTCGTTCCCGTTCCCGACGATTATCGTTCCCCCCGATTGGCCCATCGCGGAATTTCGGGGTCGTTTCCAGGAAAAGCGCTTCTTTTGCCGGGAAACAAAAACAAATCCGTTTCCTGTGAACTGAAAACTGACAGCTGATGAGCTTGCCCGTCCGCCGCCGAGAGTCTATAATCGATATCCATACTGAGCAATCCTGCACCGCGCGAAAGGATCAAAAAGGAGAAAGGCCATGCCGAGCTACTGTTATTTCAAAGGCGCCGTCGTCCCGCTGGAGGACGCCAAAATCTCGGTCATGACCCATGCCCTGCACTACGGCACCGGCCTGTTCGAAGGCATCCGCGCCAACTGGAACGCCGCCCACGGCCAGCTTTACATCTTCCGGCTGCTGGACCACATGAAGCGGATGAAGGACGGCTGCAAGGTGCTTAGGCTCGATATCCCCCACACCGCCGAGGACCTGTCCCGCATCACCGCCGATGTGGTCAAAAAGTGCGGCTTCAAGGAGGACACCTACGTCCGCCCGCTGGCTTACAAGTCGAGCGAGGCCCTGGGCGTCCGCCTGCATGATCTTAAGAGCGACTTTCTGGTCTTCGCCATCCCCTGGGGCCGCTACATCGATGTCGATACCTGCCGCTGCGCCGTCTCGACCTGGCGCCGCCCTGACGACAATGTCTTCCCGCCGAGCGTCAAGGCCACCGGGCTTTACATCAACAACGCCCTGACCAAGACCGAGGCCATCGAGAACGGCTTCGACGAGGGCATCATGCTCACCCCCGACGGCCACGTCGCCGAGGGCTCCGGCGAGAACCTCTTCCTGGTCGAAAAAGGCAAGCTCGTCACCCCGGCCACTTACTCCAGCATCTTAAACGGCATCACCCGCGATACCGTCATCACCCTGGCGAAGCAGGAACTCGGCCTGGAAGTCGAGGAAAGACTGGTTGACCGCTACGAACTCTACACCGCCGACGAATGCTTCTTGACCGGCACGGCGGCTCACCTGACCCCGGTGTGCGAGATAGACCGGCGCCGCCTCGGCGAAGGCGGCATCGGCCCGGTGACCGCTAAACTCAAGGACCTCTACTTCGAGGCCATCAAGGGCAACCTGCCGAAGTACACCGGCTGGTGCACGCCCGTCTACTAACGATCGCCCCCTCGCACGCGACCTCGCGGGAGAGGGGACAGGGTGAGGGCTGAGATATGCCGCTGTTAGCCCTGCTGTCGGGCTACCTCTGGGGCTCCATCCCGACAGCCCGACTCGTCGCCAGGCTGTCCGGCCAGCGGCTCGCCGGGAATGTCGGCGCCCTGAACACCATCCGCTCCGTGGGTCTTGGGGCCGGCATTGCCGTCGCCCTCCTGGATGTGGCTAAAGGCGCGGCGGCGGTGCTAACCGCCCGATACGCCCTGGACGCCTCGGCGGGCTGGGTGCTCTTTGCCGGGGTAGGCTGCGTCATCGGCCATAACTGGATGGTCTGGCTCGGCTTCAAAGGCGGCAAAGGCATGGCCGCCGCGGCCGGCGCCGTGCTGGCCGCTTCACTGATCTACGGCTATGGCTGGGTCTTCGTTGCCTTCGTCGGGATCATCCTGGCGGTGTGGCGGCTGGGCAGAAACCTCGTGCTGGGCAACGCCGCGGCCCTGCTCTGCCTGCCGGGATTGGCCTGGCTGGCCTCCCACTCGACGGCGGTGGTACTCGCGGCCCTCTGCCTGGACGCCGTCATCGCGCTGAAGTACGCTCCTGACGCCATCGCTGACTTTAAACGCCGCGGGTTTGGGGCGCTCGGCCCCGATGAGATCAAGCCGAAACGGTCATGACGTCAGTTCCGGCATGGGCGGAGCTCTGCCGGTGACGCGACGAAACGGTTTGCCCTGGCCGCTTCGAAGAGCGCCGGGGCGAATTGAGCGGATGGGATGGATTAGGCGAGAAGGCTACCTGGACTTGCGGAGGGTTTTAACCAGCCACTGCACCTGGCAGACCTCTTCCAGGGCGGCGGTGTATTTGTAAGCTTCCTCTAGTATCTGACCCACGGCGAAGGTGCCGTGGCCGTAGACCAGGATGATTTTATGGGTCTTCAGCGCCTCGGCGATGGCGTCACCCAGGCAGCCGGGACGGACATCCTGGTTCCAGCCTAAAACGGGCACCGTCCCCAGTTCATACGCTTCGAACTGCTCGGTGGGGATCTCCGTTTCATTCATGGACAGGGCGATGGCGTGGGGCGGGTGGGCATGAACCACTGCCCCGGCCGCCGTGCGCTGCAGTATGGCGCGGTGTACCGGTAGCTCCACCGAGGCCAGAGGGGTTTTCAGGTCGTTCTTGTCGATGCCGGTCTCGATGAGGTCCTGATCCTGGAGCGCGCCCAGCTGGCTGCCGCGGCGGGTGATGAGCATCTTCTCTTCGTTCAGGCGCACCGACAGGTTGCCGGAATGCGACGATACCAGGCCGCGGGTGAATAGGGCTTTGCCAACCTCTTTAAACTCGGTGTTGAGCATGAGTCAGCCTACCTCTAAGGTACTCGGGGAGACCTTCATATGGTAGCTGACCGGGAGGGTTTTTTCAAACGAGCTTGCGAATGACGCCGACGACGCGGCCCTGGACAGCAACGTTGGAAGCGTCGGCGTAGATAGGCGCCATCTGGGAGTTGGCCGGCTGCAGGCGGATGCGGTCGCCCTTCTCTTTAAAGAAGCGTTTTAGTGTAGCCTCTTTCTCGGACTTGAGCCACACCGCCGCCATGTCGCCGTTGTCTACCGACTGAACGGCCTGCATAACCACCAGGTCACCGTCGTTGATCAGGGCGTCAATCATCGAGGTGCCTTTGACTTTAAGGGCGAAGACATCCTTGCGGTTAGCGATGAACGACTCCGGGACCTCGATCATCTCGGCGGAGGCGGCGGCGCTCCAGCTCTCGCTGTCCGGCACCGGTATCGGCCGTCCGGCGGCAATCTGACCCATCAAGGGGACGGCGGCTGGTCCGGGACGGCCGTCTTTACTCACCAGTTCGATACCGCGGGAAATCTCATGATGGCGGCGGATGAAGCCCAGCCGTTCGAGGTGTTTCAAGTTGTAGTCAGCTACCGAGGTGGAGCTGATGCCGCACCCGGCAACGATGTCCCGGATGCTCGGCGGAATGCCGTGATGCCGCATGTAGCCCCGAATATATTCCAGAATCTTTTCCTGGCGTGATGAAAGGGTATCCGACATTTTAGCCATCTGGTCACCCCTGAACAAGTGTTCTTTGGAGTACTTTAGCTCATCCGACCGATAATGTCAATACCGTGTCTCACCCGGGAGGTCAAATCATACCACCATGCCGAAAGTCACCACCCGGTCGTTCTCATCGGGACGGATGACGATCACCCCCTGGGTGCTGCGGCCCATAACCACGATGCCCTTTTCCTCGTCATCGGTGCCTACCGGGGTGCGGATGACCACACCCTCGGCGGTGGCGATCATCACCTGATGTTCCCGGTCAACGACGCGTCCAGCGACCACCGGACCGGTCTTGTCCACTACCTTGAAGGTCAGTACACCGGAGCCGCCGCGATGCTGCAGCGGGTATTCCTCAACCCTGGTCAGCTTGCCATAGCCGCCTTCGGTGACCACCAGGACGAAATGGCCAGGGCGGGTGACGTCCAAACCGACTACCCGGTCATTATCCTTGAAAGCGATGCCGCGGACGCCGCCTGATGCTCGCTGGGACAGGCGGATATCGGCCACCGGGAAGTGGATAGATTGGCCGCAGTTGGTAATAAGGATGATATTGTCCTCTTCTTTGGCCAGTACCGCGCCGATCAGTTCGTCGCCTTTAGGCAGGTCCATCGCCAGGAGGCCGCTGGAACGCACCGCGGCGAAGTCCGAAACCGAGGTGCGTTTGATCTCGCCGCCGCCGGTAGCCATCACCAACGAGGTATCCTCCCGGAACTCCGAGAGCGAAAGCATAGCGGTGATCTTCTCGTTCTCGGCCACCGGCACCAGGTTAATGATCGCTAGTCCCTTGGCGGTGCGCGACAAATCACAGGGGACTTCATGGCAGCGGATGGAAAAGATCCGGCCACGGTTGGTAAAGAGCAGCACCGAGTCATGGGTATCGGCGACCATCACGAAGCGGACAGCGTCTTCCTCGCGGGTGGTGATGATGCTTTTACCTCGGCCGGCGCGGTGCTGTAGGCGGTAGACCTCGGTGGGCACGCGTTTGATGAAGCCGCGTTCGGTGATCGTAACCACCATACTCTGGTGGGGAATCAAGTCTTCTTCCCGGAACTCGATGACGCCCTGAGCCTGGATCTCGGTGCGGCGAGCGTCACCGTATCTGGTCCTGATTTCGCCCAGATCGGACTTGATCAGAAGCAGGATCTTGCGAGGATTGGCCAACAGGTCTTCCAGGTAGGAGATCTGTTTCAGGACCTCGGCGTATTCGTCAAGTATCTTCTGCCTTTCGAGGCCGGCCAGGCGGCGCAGCTGCAAGTCCAGGATAGCTTGAGCCTGGATCTGCGACAATCCGAAACGGCTTTGCAGTTCGCGCCGGGCTGTTTCGGCATTCTCGGCTTTCCGGATGAGATTGATGATGGCATCCAGATTATCGAGGGCGATTTTTAGCCCTTCCAGAATATGGGCGCGCTCTTTTGCTGCCTTAAGTTCGAATTTTGACCGGCGGGTAATGACTACCTGGCGGAAGTCGACATAAAGCTTTAACGCCTCTTTCAGGTTGATAACTTGAGGTTTTCCATCCACCAATGCCAGCATATTAATGAAAAAACTGTCCTGGAGATTGGTGTGTTTATGAAGATTGTTCAGGATTTGCTGCGGCTGGCCGTCTCTCTTAAGATCGATGGCAATGCGCAAACCCTGTCTGTCAGATTCATCCCGGATTTCGGCTATGCCGGTCACTTTCTTTTCACGGACCAGCATTGCGATACGGCCGACCAATTCAGCCTTATTTACCTGGTAAGGCAACTCGGTAATGATGATCTGCCGCCTGCTCCCCGCTTCCTGGGTGTCCACGATGTGGGCGCGCGCGCGGATTACTACCTTGCCGTGCCCGGAAGCATAGGCGCTTCTGATGCCATCCCTTCCCAGAATGATGCCTCCGGTTGGAAAATCCGGACCCTTGACGAAATTCAACAGGTCGTCCATAGAGCAGTCCGGGTTGTCGATCAGATGGGTGATTGCGTCACATAACTCGCCCAAGTTGTGAGGCGGGATATTGGTAGCCATGCCCACCGCGATGCCTGCCGAGCCATTCATCAGGAGGTTCGGCAGCCGGGATGGGAGCACCACCGGTTCGCTCAGCGACGCGTCGAAATTCGGCATGAAATCGACGGTGTCCTTATCGATATCTACCAGCATTTCCTCTGCCAAACGGGTAAGGCGTGCCTCGGTATAACGCATAGCCGCCGGCGGGTCGGCATCAACCGAACCGAAGTTGCCCTGACCGTCGACCAGGGGGTACCGCATGGAGAAAGACTGGGCCATCCGCACCATGGCGTCATAAACCGAAGTATCGCCGTGCGGGTGGTATTTACCCAAAACTTCGCCGACAATGCGTGCGCTCTTCTTGTAGGGGGTGTTAAAACGCATCCCAAGTTCGCTCATGGCGTAAAGGATGCGCCGGTGAACCGGCTTCAGGCCATCGCGGACATCAGGCAGAGCGCGGGAGACTATTACGCTCATGGCATAATTCAGGTAGGAGTTTTTCATCTCCTCCTCAATATTGACAGGGCGGGTTTTTCCTATGACCATTAGACTTCCAAGTCCTCCTCTTCATCGTCACCGTCATCGGGATAGGTTTCGTCTTCCAGTCTCTCTTCCTGGGACACATCGGCTTCTTCGCCCTCAACAGCGCTTTCTAACTCCTCACCAGACACTTCGAGTTCGGGTTTTCTTACTGTGGCTGGACTTTGGCGCGTCGGAAAAGAGATTTGCCCAATTTGAGAGGGATCCTGATATGTTTCCCTGATAATGACGGAGAGCTTGTCTTCGGCGGAACTGATAACGTTGGCTGAATAACGGTTACCGCCTTTCATGAGCTTCAGCAATCTCAAAGCATAACGGGGATCGATAATTCCCAGTTGCTCGCCGGATATGCCTTCAATCACCAGAACGGCACCACTGGCTCGTAAGTTGACCTTATCTCCGGCAACCACTCCGGCCAAAACTTCCCGGGGCGCCAAGCGGGATAGGTTGAATACTCCGGCTTTTCCTGTTTCCTCAAGGAATACCTGCGGCTCCACCCGCTGTACGTCTGTGTCAGCAATGGGTTTGGCGCCCGCGATGGTTAGAAGTTCCAGCCGACGTAAGTTGCGGTCAGCGATAGTGTTATAAGGATCCTGTTCCTTCGCTTTCCGATACGCTTCCCGGGCTTCACCGTACTCGCCAAGCTCAAGAAAAGCCCTGCCCAGCCGATTGAGCGCCTCGGTGTCGTCAGGAAAAAGTTCCACGATAGATTTATTAACGGTTACCGCTTCTCTCCAACGGCCAGCCAGGGCCAGGTCAATAGCGGACTGGGTGTTCTGTTTTTTCAACTTTGCCTGTTCTTCGTCACTATAGACCATTGCCGGCTCCTAAAGATAGCTTTTGGACTGAGATTGTAACCGATTGAAAAGGGGTGGGCAAACTGATCTGGCAACACTCTTGGTTGATGATGTTAATCACCGGGTATCCGGTCCGTCACCCGCCCCTTCTTTAAGTGCGGCTGATCTTCAAATAGACCTCAGGGATTCGACTATCCCTTCCAGCGGCAGCGAACGCTGGGTGGATCTCACCAGATCACGCAACAATACTTCCTGTTTGCTGATCTCGGAATCACCGATGATCAACGCGTATTCCGCCCCGAGCGAGGAAGCCTGGCGCAGTTGGGCTTTCAAGCTGCGGGCAGACAGCGATTGAACGAGGTTTATGCCGGCTTGCCGCAACACGGCGGTCAGCGAGAAAGCCGCCAGGCCGGCGGCATCGCCCAGCCAGGCAATGAAAAAGCGAGGCGTCGGCATCATCGGCACGGCCACGTTCTGCCGCTTGAGGTTAATGATTATACGCTCGATGCCGGTGGCAAAGCCGACGGCGGGGGTATGCTCTCCACCGAGTTGACCGATCAGGCCATCATAGCGGCCGCCACCTCCGATGGTGCTCTGGGCGCCTTCTTCAGCCGGCTGGATTTCGAAGACCGTGCGCGAATAATAGTCCAGGCCGCGTACCAGATGGTGATTGACCTCAAAAGGTAGGCCGACATGGTTCAAGAGCGTCATCAGTTTGTCGAAATGGACTCTGCATCCGCTGCAAAGTGAATCTACGGGATGGGGAGCCATCAGCGCGGCGGCTCGACATTCAGGTTTTTTACAGTCAAGCAGCCGCAGCGGGTTTTTTTGATATCGAGCTTTACAATCGGTGCACAACCCTTCAAGACGGTTGGTATAATACTCTTTCAAAGCGGCGACGAACATGGGGCGGCACTCGGGGCAGCCGATGGAATTGACTTGCACCGGGAGCGTGGTCAACCCGAGTTCCCTGTAGAACCGCCAAGCCATTTCTATCACCTCGGCGTCGGCGGGGGCGTCGGCCTCGCCGAACAACTCGAAGCCGAACTGGTGGTGTTCCCGATAACGGCCTGCCTGGGGCCGGTCATAACGGAAGATGCTGGCGAGATAGAAGAGTTTCACCGGTTTGGCGCGCGATGCCATGCCGTGTTCGATATAGGCGCGGCAGACCGGCGCGGTACCTTCCGGCCGAAGCGTCAAGTCCGACCCGCCTCGGTCGGCAAAGGTGTACATCTCTTTGGTGACGATGTCCGTCTCCTCTCCGACGGTGCGGGTAAAGAGTCTGGCATCTTCAAATGTAGGGGTATCTATGCGGGCGTAGCCGTACAGCTGCGCAATGGCTTCAGCTTTGTCACGGACATATCTCCAGCATGATTGATCTTCCGGGAGTATGTCCTGAGTACCGCGCGGCGCCTGGTAGTCCATAATGCTGCAGTGCTCCTTGTATTACCGCCTGATGATACCCTGAAGGTAGGGCGATGTAAAATCGGGAAGGTTTGAGAGCTCGATTGTGAATTACCAGCCGCGGGAGGCTCCGCCGCCGCCCGAGGCGCCGCCGGAAAAACCTCCGAAGCCCGAACCACCCGATCCTCCTCGAAAGCCCCCGCCGCTGGAGTACCAGGTAGTCGGCAACCCGGAGGAGGTGCGAGACTGATAATTCCGGGACAAAACGATATCCAGCAGCAGTCCCAGAAGGCCAAGACCGAGGGTAAGACCGATCAGCGCCCACGGATTTCCCAGGCCTAAACCGAGGACAGCGCCGACCGCCGCGCCCCAAACCCCGCCAAGCCAGACGCTCCTGGTGCGGGACATCCACCCGGCCATGTAGATGCTGGCAATACCCAGAACGATCCCGAGCGTCTCCTTATCCTTAAAGATGTTCCTGAGGGGATTGTCCTCGATAAAGCTTGGTGGTGAGCCGGAACGGATTAGTTCCTCAATGGCAGCCGCGCCGGCCATTATTCCGGCCGAATAGTCGCCATCCCTGAAGTGGGGGAGAACTTCATTATCCAGGATTCGCCCGGCGCGCCCGTCGGTGATGACCGGCTCCAGTCCGTAGCCGACTTCAATGCGCACTTTTCTCTCAGCAATGGCGGTGATGAAGAGGACGCCGTTGTCCGTTTCAGCCTGGCCGATCCCCCAAGCCTCGAACAGGCGCACGGCGTAGTTCTCGATGGTGTCCCCGTCCAGGGTGATGATGGTCACTACCGCCACCTCGGCGCCGTTTTCATCGGCCAGCACCTGCAGCCTGGATTCCAGAATATCGCGGTCGAATGGGTCTATGATACCGGCGAAATCAGACACGAATCCCTGAGCCGGCGGGAACGTCTGCGCCCAGACGGCGCCGCCGAAAAGGAGCAGCGCCCCTACCGTGGCGACGGCGAAGAAGATGCGCCTCATACTAGCTGAAATCGACGCGGGGCGGCACATCGGTCCCGGGGTAACTCTCAAAGTATTCGCGTTCATCAAAACCGAACATGCCGGCGACCATCACCACCGGAAAGCGCTTGATGGCGGTATTATAATCCCGGACTTCGGTATTATAGCGGCCGCGCTCAACGGCGATGCGGTTTTCGGTGCCGGCCAGTTCATCCATCAAAGTCGTCACCGCCTCAATACTGCGGAGTTGAGGATAATTTTCCATGACGACCAGGAGCCTTGCCAGGGCGCTTTCCACCTCATTGGCGGCATCGGTCTGTTCCTGGGGGGTAACCGCCCCGGCGTAGCGGGTGCGGGCTTCAGCCAATGCCAGGAAAACCGTTTGCTCCTGGGCCATAATACCCTTAACTGACTCCACCAGATTGGGGATGAGGTCGAAACGCCGCTGGTACTGAGTCTCCACCTGTGCCCACTGACCGTCAACCGCCTGGCTGCGAGCCACCAGCGAGTTATAGACGCCAGCCAGCGACAAGCCCACAATCAGAACCACGCCGAGGATGGCACCGAGTACGATCCACGACTTTTTCATGTCTTTTACCTCTCGATTAGCTCAACATCATTATATTGCGGACGGCGGCGGCTGGCTAGATGCGCCGGCCGAAATACGATGAGTTAGCGACGCTGCGCATTCATCAATTAATTCTTGCAGGCCGCAGGCCTGGCAGGGGGCATCGTGACAGTCCCCGGAGGCTTCTCCAGCCAGGGCGCGGCGGTATTCCCGAATGAGGAATCCTTCGGTGACCCCGCTCTCGATATGCGACCATGGAAACACCTCGGCAAAAGGCCGGGTCCGCCTGGCGTAGAAGGCCGGGTCCAGGCCGGCCTCGGTGAAGGCGTCGGCCCAACGCTGCCACGAAAAAAGCTCGGTCCAGCCATCGAGAACGCTGCCGCGCTTCCACGCCCCGTATATCACCTTCGAAAGCCGCCTGTCGCCCCGGGATAACGCGCCTTCGAGCAGGCTCATCTTGGCGTCCGACCACGACAGCCGGATGCCCTTGACCCTGACCCGTTCAATCAGGTGGCGCTGTTTTTGGGTGATCGTCTCCTCATCATCCTGGGCCGCCCACTGGAACGGGGTATGGGCTTTGGGCACAAAAGTGGACAGTGACACCCTGAGCTGCGGGCGGCGTCCGGGAGCGCCGCGGCTCAGGCCGTAGATCCGGTGCAGCATGTCAGCCATAGTCGACAGGTCGTCCAGAGTTTCGGTAGGCAGGCCGAGCATGTAATAGAGCTTCAATCCGGTCCAGCCGCGGTCGAAGGCTGCCTGGGCGGTGGCCAGCAGTTCCTCATCTGAGATGACCTTGTTGATGACTTTCTGCAACCGCGGCGAAGCAGCCTCAGGGGCGAAGGTCAGGCCGGATTTTCTCTTCTCCGGCAGACTCTCGACCAGGGCTACAGAGCCGGGGGTAACTCGGAGCGAAGGCAGTGAAATCGCGATGTGCTTGCCCTGGTGCCGCTCGGCCAGTTTTCCCACCAGATCATCGATCCCCGGGTAATCGGAAGTTGAGAGCGACAACAGTGAAATTTCGTCGTAACCGCAATTCTCGATGATCTCGTCGGCGGCTTGGATGATCTCCTGCTGCGGTCGGCTGCGGGCGGGGCGGTAAACGACGCCGGCGTGGCAGAAGCGGCAACCGCGAACGCACCCCCGGGAAATCTCGATTACGCCCCGATCTTGGACCGCCTCCATATAAGGCACCGGCGGGCTGGTAACCGGCGGCGGCAGTGTCTGGATGATGCGGCGGGCTATCTTCTCAGGCGCTACGGCATTGGTTTGGGTTACCGAGGCGACTGTTCCGTCGTCTTTATACTTCACCTCATAGAACGACGGGACGTACATTCCCCGGATCGCGGCCAGCCGCTTGAGCAGCCCAACCTTGCCGCCCTTTCTGCCGCCGTTTTTCCAGTCTCTATAAACGTCGATGAATTCGATGATAGAGTCCTCGCCGTCGCCGATGAAAAAGGCATCGATGAAGTCAGCTACGGGCTCCGGGTTGAACATGGAGGCGCCGCCAGCGACAATAAGGGGAAAATCCTCAGCGCGGTCCGCCGCCCAGGCGGGTATTTGTGCCAGGTTCAGCATTTCCAACATAGTGGTGTAGGCGAGTTCCGCTCCGAGCGAGAAGCCGACGACATCAAAGTCCTTCATCGGGCGGAAGTTCTCAAGGGATAACAGGCTCAACCCATTATCACGGATCGCTTTGGCCATATCAGGCCAGGGGACGTAGGCACGCTCGGCCAGGGCATCGGGGCGGCGGTTGACGATATCATAGAGGATAGGCACGGACAGGTTGGACATACCAACTTCGTAGACGTCCGGGAAGCACAGTGCCAGGCGCACCGTCGTCGCGTCAAAATCCTTGACGATGGCGTTGACCTCGCCGCCGGTGTAGCGAGCGGGCTTCTGGACCTTGTAAAGAATGGAATCGGGGTAGGCCAAATTGTACTCCTGGTTGCAGATCTGCTGCTCTGTAGAATTTGAGGTTCTTAGCTTTACCATGAAAGACCGGGTTATTTTACATCTGTATCGAGATTGGAGAGCTGAAATACCATACCGTCGCGAGCGGCGATGACGCGGATACCGGTGCGCTCCGAGATAGCGGCGGCAGCCTCCCAGGGATGGGCGCGCCAGACGTTCATGCCGAAGTGGGTCAGGATGGCGGCCTTGGGCTTGATGCCATCGATGATTTTCTCGGCGTCGGCCAGCGTGAGGTGATCAATAGTCGGCCGCGGCTCGGTCAGCACCACATTGATGATGAGGAGGTCAGACTCTTTGTAGGCATCGGCCAGGCCGTCGAAGTAGCGGGTGTCGGTGATGTAGGTTATCGATTTGCCGCCTGAATGAAAGACGATGCCGTAGGTCTCCACCGGGTGACGGTGCTTAAGCGGCGTCTCGAACCTCAGACCGTCGAGAGCGTACTTGCCGCCCTCTTCGAGAACGATGACCTCCTCGAGATACTTCTTGAGGTAGGAGAACATCACCGGCTCCGGGCCGAAGGCGTCGGCCGGGGCGTAAAACCTGCCCTTGCCGCGGAAGCCGCCGCCGGTCATGGCCTCGATCATGACATTGACATCGCCGGAGTGGTCCAGGTGGCGGTGGGATAGGAGCACCGCATCCAGGGTTTCCGCCCGTAGCTTACGCTTGTTGACCTGGACGATGCAGCCTGGACCGGGATCAACGAGCACGTTCTGGCCTGAAAGCGAAAGCCACAGGCCGCCGGAAGCCAGTATCTGGTGAGCCACCATGATGCGGGCGCCGCCGGTACCGAGGAAGATAATGGAATCGTCGTGGGATTGTGTCATGACCGTTGAAGTATAGCGGGAAACTCTCAATCGGCCAAATAGATAGGCTTGACGTTGCATCGTGTGGTATATTGACGAGGTGGGCAAGAAATCTTTCATCCTCATTGCCGGGGTTGTGGCGATCGCCGCTTCCATAGCCTTGTATGTTCTACACTATTTTATCTTCCAGGATGCCCATCATATTTTCATCTATCTTCTCGGAGACCTCGCGTTCATGCCCCTTGAGGTTTTCCTGGTTATCATTCTGATTGAACGCCTTCTCGCTCAACAGGAACGTAAATCGCTGCAATCCAAACTCAATATGGTCGTTGGCGCCTTTTTCATGTCGGTAGGCAACCGGCTCATGGCGGAATTATTGACTGATTTTCGCGAGCAGGAAACACTCTACCGGGATTTCGGAATTACCGCCGAATGGACACGGGATGACTTCTTTCAGGCGAGAAAACAGGCGCTGAAAACCCGGCTGAGAGTGGATTTCGGCAGAATTGACCTTCAAGGTATCAAGGTCTTCTTAATGGAACAGAGGGCGTTCTTACTCACCCTGATGGAAAACCCCAATTTGCTGGAGAGGGAAGCGTTTACCGAACTACTTTGGGCGATTACCCACCTGGCTGAGGAACTTCAGGCCCGGGGAGACTTGATTAAAATCAGCGATGCCGACCGCAGGCATCTTGAGGGCGACATTAACAGATTTTATGACCGGCTCATTGTTGAGTGGCTCAACTATGCCGAGCATTTAAAGAACCATTATCCCTATTTCTATTCCCTCCTGCTCAGGACCCACCCGTTCCAGAGGGAGCCATCAGCAGAAGTCATTGCTTGATTCCGACTAGAGCCTGGAATCCGTGCCTAAAATGGGATCCGGTTCGGCGGAACCCAAGGGCGTCATGGTGAGGAGACGTTTCGCTGTGTGAGGGTAGCGGGCGATGAACAGTAATTCATCCTCCACAAGCGGTTTGTGCGACAGCACGTTGGCGTAGCGAACCAGTTCCAGGATCTCCTGAGCTTCTTCTTTATCTTTGAAGTGCCAGGACATACGCTCTCCCATGATATGGGAAAAGCCCGAGATGCCCGAATATTCCCCAGCACAGATCTCCCGCCCGGTTTCCACCATCTCGGGGTCGCCGCGGCCAAGTTCCTCAAAGCCGTAAAGCTCGTAGTTGTGGGGATCTTTGAGCACTCCGTCGGCGTGGATGCCGGACTCGTGGGCGAAGGCATTGGCGCCGACGCCTGGCTGATTGATGGGGATCGGCACCCCAAACGCATAAGAGGCGAATTTAGCAATTTTCCAGCTTTTGGTCAGATCAATAGGCTGCCCAAGCTCATATTTACCGGCGAAGCTTTTACTCTTGGTGAGGGCCAGCACCGTGGCCACCAGATCGGCATTGCCGGCGCGCTCGCCAATGCCGTTCAGGGTAGTGTTGATGTAGGCATCCTGGCCGCCGTCGATGACACCGCGGGCGCCTGCTACGGAGTTGGCTACCGCCATCCCCAGGTCTCCATGGCAGTGTAGCTCAATGGGCAAGGCAACGCCTTTCGCCAGGACCTGCCCGGCTTCATATATGGAAAACGGGTCGTCATATCCCAAGGTGTCGCAGTAGCGCAAGCGGACCGCGCCGTGCGCCTTGGCAGCCTGTCCGTACTCGATTAGATAGTCGATATCGGTTCGGGAGGCGTCCTCGGCGTTGACACCGACGGTTTCCGCGCCGAGCCTGTAGGCGGTGTCCACCGCGGCGGTCATCTCGTTAATGATGTCCCTGCGGCTCTTTTTGCCTTTGAATTTGCCGTCAATCATCTGGCGCGAGGTAGAAATGGATAAGTTCACATGCTTCAAGCCCGGTACCATCTTGAAGCCCAGCTCGACATCAGAAGAGATCGCCCGCAGCCAGCCCTCCAGCCGCAGCGGGCTGATGACTCCGAGCTCGGCGAGGCGCAGATTGGCGCGGAGGTAGTTGGTCTCGTGCCTAGTGGTGGGGAAGCCGAACTCCGACTGAAAAACGCCCATCTCAGAGAGATAGAGATTGATCATGGTCTTTTCCAGTTTAGATAAACCCAGCTTGGCTGTCTGAACGCCGTCGCGGTTGGTGACATCGATTATGTATATCTTTGGCATACTGCACCTCAATCGTAACGGTTAGTGCGGCAAAGTATTATGGTAACATGAACGGGGAAGAGGAGGCAACGTAAGAGGCCGCCGCGCATTTTTGCCGGCCTGGTCAATGACGAGTTGTTCATCTGCAGGGCTGTTTAATTCAGTTGGATTCGCGCACTTTATGCCGAAGGAGCTACCCGTAGACCTTTAGTGTCCTGACTGGACGCAGAGGAGGTCCTGCGGGGAGCCAAACAAGAAGAGGGAGCCTTTTGGCTCCCTCTTGATTTGCGATATTAAGTTGTCCTGGATATTAGCTCTCCTTGTGGCGAATGACCAGCTGCCAGGTGATGGCGAGCAGGATCAGGGCCGGCAGGCCGGTGACCAGAAGGAACATGTTGGCGGCGGTGGGCTCCAACTCAGCCTGAGAACCGAAGTAGTTCTGGACGGTGAAGAGCAACAGAGCCAAGCCAATGAGGCCGAGAATCCACTCGTACCAGCGCATGGTGACGCCCTTGCCCTTCATGAAGGAGACCAGCCAGATAAGGAGCGCGCCGAGGATAAGACCGATTACCAACCACATAGACCAGATACCTCCCTTATTATTTCCTAATTATTCCCTAACTTTTGGCTTATTATAAAGCCCGGTATCGTGCTTGTCAATACCCCGAATTACGGCGGTCCAAACGTAAATGACCGGAGCGGGACTAATCATCAATACTAATATTTTTAAAAACATACCGTAACCCGCGTTAATTGTTTAGACGAGTTACCGACTTTTTGCGCTCCGGAGTCCGGCCAGCCTATAATCGGTCCAGCGTACCCACGCGGGGAGGTGCAAGCAGATGAGCGCCGCGGTGAAAAAGGCTGTTATCGTTGCCGCTGGTGCCGGTACTCGTTTCCTGCCTATTACAAAAGCCATTCCCAAAGAAATGCTGCCGCTGCTGTCCCGGCCGCTCATCCAATACATCGTTGAAGAGATAACCGCTTCATGCATCAGTGAAGTTGTATTCGTTATTGCCAAGGGCAAAGAGGTTATCGCCGATTATTTTTTACCAGCCCCGGAACTGGAGGCACTGCTGGAAGCCAGGGGCGATCTGACACGCCTCGAAGAAATTAAAGTCCTGCCGCAAATGGCCCGTTTCAGCCGGGTATATCAATCAGCCCCGCTCGGGCTTGGCCACGCCATCGCCGCCGCCCGAAGCTCTGTCGGCGACGAGCCTTTCGCCGTGATCCTGCCGGACGATATTATCGATTCCACAACCCCGGCGCTCCAGCAGATGCTTGATGTTTACCGGCGCCACCCGGGCAGCATTCTGCTGGTCGAAAAATGCGGTGCTGACGAGGTACACAGGTACGGAGTGATTGAAGGAGAAACCATAGGGCGGGGGATATACCGGGTAAGCGGGCTGGTGGAAAAACCGAAAGCTGAAGAAGCCCCTTCCAACCTGGCGGTCATCGGGCGATATATCCTGGAGCCGGATGTCTTCGGCGCTATCGCCGCCACACCACCGGGCCATGGCGGCGAGATACAGCTTACCGACGCTTTGAGGCTGCTCTTGAAGACCCGGCCGGTGTATGCCTGCGAGCTTGAGGGTACCCGCTACGACACCGGCGAGCCAGGCGGCTGGCTCCAGGCCAACAACACCTGGGCGTCGAAGCGGGGCAAACGCTAACTGGGTGCTTCGTGTATTTGTTCAGCTTCAATTGACATCCCCTCACCCCTCACATACAATCTTAATCTGAACGTTTTTCGATAGGTGACAGCCTCTATGTCCTTTACCGGTGACCAGCTCCGAACGCTTTACCTCGAGTATTTTGCCGAGAAAGCCCACAAGATACTGCCGTCCTCGTCCCTGATTCCTCACGGCGACCCCACGCTGCTGCTGACCACCGCCGGTATGGTGCAATTTAAGCCCTACTTTCTGGGCAAGGAACAACCTCCGGCGCCGCGGCTGACCACCTGCCAGAAGTGTTTCCGCACCACCGATATCGATTCGGTCGGCGACGCCTCGCACCTGACCTTCTTCGAAATGCTGGGCAATTTCTCCATCGGCGACTATTTCAAGAAAGAAGCCATCGATTTCGCCTGGGAGTTTGTCACCGAGCGATTGAAGATCCCGGCCGGGCGGCTGTGGACCACCGTCTACCTCGACGACGACGAGGCGGTGAAGCTCTGGCAAGCCAAGGGCGTGCCGGACAACCGCATCGTCCGACTCGGTGAAAAAGATAACTTCTGGGGCCCGGCCGGGGACTCCGGTCCCTGCGGCCCGTGCTCCGAGATCCACTACGATTTCGGCGAAAACGCAGGCTGCGGCGAACCCGGCTGCGGCCCGGCCTGCAAATGCGGCCGCTTCTGCGAGATCTGGAACTTGGTCTTCGTCCAGTTCGACCAGGACAAATCCGGCGCCCGGATCCCGCTGAAGAACCCCAGCATCGATACCGGAATGGGATTGGAGCGCCTGACGACCATCATGCAGTCCAAGGCTAGCGTCTATCAGACCGACCGTTTCGACTACCTGCTGCGGAAGGTCGCCGAGGTCTCGGGCAAAGCTTACGGCGACAATCAGGAAACGGACCGCGCGATGCGGATCGTCGCCGAGCACTCTCGGAGCATCACCTTCCTGATTGCCGACGGCGTTATCCCGTCCAATGAAGGCCGCGGCTATGTGCTGCGTCGGCTGCTGCGGCGCACCGCCCTTTTCGGGCGGATGCTCGGCCTGGAAAAGCCGTTCATGGTGCCCCTCATCGAGACGGTCATCGAGCGGATGGCACCGATCTACCCGGAGCTGGCCGCCCGAAAAGGCTTCATTACGGAACTGGTCGCCCGGGAGGAGACGCGCTTCGCCGAGACCCTGATTACCGGCATGCAAATCCTCGATGAAATGATGGCCTCAGAGGAGGCACGACTCAAGCGGAAGATCACCGGCACCCAGGCTTTCAAGCTCTACGACACCTACGGCTTCCCACTGGACCTGACTGCGGAGATCGCCTCCAGCAGCGGCTTCGAGGTCGACGCCGAGGGCTTTAACTTTGAGATGGAGCGCCAACGGGAAAAGGCCCGAGGCGCACATAAGTTTGCCCTGAATGAAAATATTAATATTTCGGAGTCCATCATCGTTATCAAGAGGAAACAAACCTGCTTCACCGGCTATGACACCCTGGTGCAACAGGCGGCTGTGGATGGCATCTTGATCAATAATTCCAGCGCCGATGTCATTCACGAGGGTGAAGAAGGCGGCATCATCCTGGACACGACGCCGTTTTACGCCGAGATGGGCGGTCAGGTCGGCGACACCGGCGAACTGGTTTCCGGCGAAAGCGTTTTCATCGTCACCAATACCTTACCCTTGTCGCCCGGCGTTTTCCTGCACCAGGGCTATGTCAGCCGGGGTCATATCGGCATCGGCGAAGAGGTTTCCGCCCGGATCAACGTCCAGCGCCGCAGCGACATCGCCCGCAACCACACCACCACCCATCTACTCCAGGCCGCCCTGCGGG
Organism: Dehalogenimonas alkenigignens; assembly: GCF_001466665.1. NCBI lineage: Bacteria > Bacillati > Chloroflexota > Dehalococcoidia > Dehalococcoidales > Dehalococcoidaceae > Dehalogenimonas > Dehalogenimonas alkenigignens. The sequence goes on from NZ_KQ758903.1 coordinate 522,456, forward strand.
AGGTTTTAGGTGGACACGTTCAGCAGCGGGGTTCGGTGGTCGGGCCGGACCGGCTGCGGTTCGACTTTTCTCATCTTAAAGCCGTCACTTCCGAAGAGATCGCTCGCGTCGAGGATATCGTAAACGAGCGCATTCGGGAAAACCATCCCGTGGCCGCCGTCGAGACCGGTTACCAGGAGGCGCTGAAGTCCGGCGTCACCGCCCTCTTCGGCGAAAAATACGGCGAGAAAGTGCGCGTCCTATCCATCGGCGCCGACACCCGAGTTTCCGCCGAGTTGTGCGGCGGTACCCACATCAAAGCCACCGGCGAGATCGGCTTCTTTAAGGTCGTTTCCGAATCATCCGTCGGCGCCGGCCTCCGCCGTATCGAGGCGGTCACCGGCCGCGGCGTGGCGGTTTATTTCAGGGATCAGGTCAGGTCGTTCCACGAGCGTCTCGAAAAATTCCAGACCGAGATTGAGACCGGGAAAAACGCCATTGCCGCGCTGCAAAAGGACCTGGCTAAAAAAGACGCATTAGCGCTTTTGACCTCAGCTAGAGCCATTCCCGGCGGCAAACTCCTGGTCGCCTCCGTTGCCGAGGCAGGCATCGAGACCCTCCGCGAAATGGCCGACCTGCTGCGCGATAGGCTAGGCTCGGCAGTTGTCGTTCTCGGCTCGGTCGCCGGGGAAAAACCGGTTTTTGTCGCCGCGGTGACCCAGGACCTGGTGGCTAAAGGCTATCACGCCGGCAACATCATTAAGCGTCTTTCGGAAATCGCCGGCGGCGGCGGAGGGGGCCGTCCCAACCTGGCTCAGGGTGGCGGGCGGGATGCCTCGAAGCTTTCCGCTGCTCTCGATGCGGTTGACGAGTTCATCAGATAATGAGCCGCCGCACTCCTTCACAATGACGCCTGTCCGGCTTGGCAGGTTTGGATATTTTTTAACTTGGTAGTATTCTACATCCATGCTTGAGCGCGTCATTGGCCTCGACGTCGGCGATCGTTGGCTGGGAGTAGCCCTGTCTGACCCGATGGGCATCATCGCAAGGCCGCTGTTGATTATTGAGCGCAAGGACGAACTGACCGACGCCGAAACGGTGGCACAGCTTATCAGGCGCTACGCCGCCGGTAAAGTGGTCGTGGGCTTGCCCCGGCTGTTGACCGGCGTTGCCGGAAGCCAGGCGGAGCGGGTGCAGCATTTTGCCCGCCGCCTCGCAGCCATAGCCGATGCACCGGTATTGTTTCAGGACGAGCGCTTTTCCACCGCCGACGCTAAGGACATTATGAAGGCCAATCGCAAGAGGAAAAAAGGCTACATCACCGAGCGTGACGACGCGGTGGCGGCGGCGGTCATCCTTCAGGACTGGCTGGACGAAAACCGGCCGAGGGCGGAGGTTGGCTGAGTGGAAATCATCGATTCCCATTTCAAGAAAAATCCCCGACCTTATATTTTACAGAGCCTGGTGGCGCTGGCCGTCTTCTTCATCGTCCTGCTATTTGTTGAAAGAGTAACCCAGGTGGTCATCGTGGCGGCATTGGGCGCCAGTACTTTCATCATCTTTTCCATGCCGTATTCCATCACCGCCCAGCCGCGGCGGCTCATCGGCGGACATATCGTCGGGCTGCTGGCAGGCACCGCCGGACATTTTTTTCTCACCGGCTCATTCACCGGGGTAATCAATGACCCGGTGTTGCTGTCTGCCATGACGTTTGCCCTGGCTATCGCCCTGGCGATGTTCCTAATGTCGATTACCAATACGGAACACCCGCCGGCGGCCGCGACTTCCATAGGGCTGCTAACCGCCGGCTGGAGCTGGGCAACGATCCTGTTCGTCGTGCTTTTTGCTGTATTATTATCCATTATCCACCGGGGCCTGCGGCGCTGGCTGGTGGACCTGTTCTGAGATGGAGACCGCTGGTTTTTCATTCGAATTAGCCCTCTCCGGAGCAGCCCGGGCAGGCGTGCTCAACACGCCCCACGCTGCCGTCGAGACCCCTTGCTTCATGCCGGTCGGCTCACAGGCTACGGTCAAGACGCTCACTCCGGATGAGCTGAAAGACCTGGGCTATAACCTGATCCTCGCCAACAACTATCACCTCTACCTGCGACCGGGTACTCAGGTCGTCGGCAGCTACGGCGGGATTCATAAATTCATGGGCTGGAACGGCGCCTTGTTGACGGACTCCGGCGGCTACCAAGTCTTTTCGCTATCGCCGCTCAGGAAAATGAGCGACGATGGCGTCACCTTCCGCTCCCATATCGACGGCTCGGAGCATTTCTTCAGCCCGGAACTGGCGATCAAATACCAGGAAGTCTTCGGCGCCGACATTATTATGGCTTTGGACGAATGCCCGCCGGTGGAGGCCTCGCGAGAGGTAATCGAGGCGGCCGTCGAACGGACCCAGGCCTGGGCCCTCCGCTGTAAGTCCGCCAGAACCCGCACCGACCAGTCCCTTTTTCCTATCGTCCAGGGTGGACTTCATGCCGACTTGCGACGCCGTTCTGCCGAAGGGTTGATCGAGGCTGACTTCCCCGGTTATGCCATCGGGGGTCTGGCTATCGGCGAGAGCAAGGAGCAGACTGCGGAGATCACCGCCGCCACAACAGAGATCCTGCCGATCGACAAGCCGAGATATCTTATGGGCGTCGGCTCTCCGGAAGACATCGTCCGCGGCGTGGCCGCCGGTATCGACATGTTCGACTCCGCCCTGCCGACGCGGGTAGCCCGCAACGGCGCCCTGTTCACCCGCTACGGCCGCATCGATATCGCCAACGCCCGCTACGAAGGCGATAAAGGCCCCATCGACAACGAATGCGGCTGCTATGCCTGCCAGAATTTCTCGGCGGGCTACGTCCACCACCTGTTCCGGGCTAAAGAGCTCCTGGCCTACCGCCTGGCCACCCTGCACAACCTGTACTTTATGCGGCGACTGATGACTGATATCCGCCAGTCGATTCTGGACGAGCGGTACGACGATTTCGCCCGCAGCTTCCTCTCCGACTACAAACCGACTGATGAATCGGTGCGGCTGTCACAGAAGCGGCAATGGCTGAAGGACCGCAATTCGAGCTCTCCAAGCATGGACTAATCCATTCCTTCCCGGGCACACCGGGCGACCTCCGCCGTAAGAAAGCGCGACTCGTCCTGGGGCAAGGCAATTAATCTTTGGTTGCTTTACTTGCCACCCATGCAGAAGCAACCAGCATTCCGATACCGAGAACCATCAAGCCCAACAATCCTTGCGGGCTGCAAAAAGCTAATCAGCGTAAATTCGATATCTCAGAAATGGCGATGTCGGCTCCAATGACGCCGAAGGACACAATAGCGAGTAATCGAAGAATCCAAGCCGTTCTCTTCAACCGGTTATTCTTTTCATTCATTATCCGCCCCGCCTCTTTTGTTGAATTCTAGGCTGAGGCCTAATCAAAAGCAATAGCCTTCAGGTTGAGTGTTTTGAACTGATTGGGTGAATCGAACCTATTTGGCTTTATTGTTTGACCCTGTGTCGTAATGACCTTATATTGAGAAAAAACCAGGGAGAAGTTGTCATGGCACTCACTGTATTCAATCTTCCCACCAGAGTTATTTTCGGCGAAGGAGCCTTCGATCGGCTCGGCGAAGAGGCCGCCTCGATTGGGAAACGCGCCTTGATCGTCTCCGGCCAGAAGACGATGCGCCGTCTGGGACTCCTCGACCGCTCTGCCGACCTTCTGGAGCGCGCCGGCGTCCAAACTTTTTTATTCGACAAGGTAGAGCCCAATCCCCGGGCTTCGACAATTGACGAAGGCGCCGCCCTGGCCCGCATCTCCGGCGTCGATATGGTCATCGCTCTAGGCGGCGGCTCGGCCATGGACGCCGCCAAGGGTATCGCACTGGCCGCGGCCGGCCACAAGCCCGTCTGGCATTACCTGACGACACCAGACAATCCGGGGGGCGCCATTCCGGCACTTATCATGGTACCGACCGTGTCCGCCTCCGGCTCCGAGGTCAATTCCGGCGCCGTCATCACCGACTGGGCGTCCCACCAGAAACGCGTCCTTTCCCGGCCGTCGCTGCAACCCGTCGCCGCCATCGTAGATCCCGAACTGACCTTGTCGCTGCCACTCCAGCCGACGCTCGCCGGCGGCATTGATATCTTCTGCCATGCGCTTGAGCCCTATATCACCGCCAATCATCCCGAACCCTTGAACGACGGCTGGCGCGAGGCGATGATGCGCACCGTCGTCGAGTCTCTGCCGCAAGTCCGTGAGGACCTCCGTAACCTGAAGGCCCGCCGCGCCCTGGCCTGGGCTTCGACTATGGCCTGCTCCGCCTTTTCGAGTCTGGGCGGCGGCGACGGCTGGATGACCCTCCACGGCATTGAGCATCCGCTGTCCGGGTTGTACGACATCGCCCACGGCGACGGCCTGGCGGCACTGCTGCCCGCCTGGCTGGCGGATGTATTACGCGAGCGGAGCGACCGGGTCCGGCTTCTGGGCGAGCGTGTCTTTGGCACGGGTGATGGGCAAAAGGCAGTCGAGGACTGGCTCCGAAGCGTCGGTATGAGGCTACGGCTGGAGAATCTCGGTGTGAAGCCGGAATCGATTCCGGAACTGGCACGGCTGGCAAAAGTATCTTCGCCGTGGATCAAACATAATCCGACGCCGCTGGAAGCTGACGATATCGAGCGCCTCTATCGGATGGCTTATTGACAAGTATTTTATACTGAATTTGGGGATCTAATAGGAAAATTGTTAAAAGGAAAGGCATTGACACAGGCCTCAGCATTAAAACGAGTTCGCTGCCTCGACCAGTCGGAAATCCTGGCCAGCCTCTTTGCCAGCGCAATCCTCGGAGCGATCGTCGTATTCACCGGCCAATGGAAAGAATTCGTGTTCTGGCTGGCTGTGCCTTTACTCGTAGGGCTGGCGTACCTGGTATCCTTGATACCTGACCGTCTGCGCTGGTGGCGTTTGCCGCTCCCTTTGTTGGGCTATTTTTCGCCGGGTATCTTCAAATCACTTTTTGGCACCAGTGATTATCTTTGGTCTGTTGCTATTGTGTTCCTCCTGGCCTTCTACTGGATGCCGGTCATCCGTTTGCGCCGCGAGCCATTCGGCTTCTACTTTTTCTAGCCGTGGCATTCCCCGCTTATCACCCCGTTATTCCAGTTGAGAACTGACAGTGGAGGCTGTTTTCGTTGCCTCCCTCTGGGCTGAAATGCTATAATCAATTGTCTAAAAGCGCATGATTTTACAAACGCAGACCCTCTTTCAGAATCCCCCTTCCGGCGCTGATCTATCTGAATTCAAGGCTAAGGCATAATTATGGTCGAACAGACTCTGCCCGAAGACGAAAACAGGGGATCGGCGTCCTATACCGCCGAAGACATCCAGGTACTGGGCGGCCGCGAAGCTGTCCGCAAGCGCCCCGGCATGTACATCGGCTCCACCGACTACCGCGGCCTGCATCACCTGGTCTATGAGATTGTCTACAATTCCGTTGACGAAGCTATGGCCGGGTTCTGCGACAGGATCGAAGTCACCCTCAATGAGGATGAGTCCATCACCGTTGAGGACAACGGCCGCGGCATCCCGGTTGGCATCCACAAGACTACCGGCGTCTCCGCCCTGGAAACTGTCATGACTGTGCTGCACGCCGGCGCCAAGTTCGGCGGCAAAACCTACCAGGTCTCCGGAGGCTTGCACGGCGTCGGCGCTTCGGTGGTCAATGCCCTGTCGGATTGGGTGCGAGTCGAAGTCAAAAACGAGGGCAAGCTTTACCGGCAGGAGTACCGGCAAGGCATTCCGGCGGCGCCGGTGGCGGTTGTCGGCGAAGCCTGCGGCACCGGCACGATCACTACTTTCAAGTTCGACCCGGTCATTTTCGGCGACTCCACCTACGACTACAAGACTCTGGCCGAACGCATCCGCGAGATCGCCTACCTGAATAAGGGGTTGGAAATCTCAATACTGGACCGGCGCAGCGACGAAGAGCAGACTTACTACTTCGAGGGCGGCATCACCGGCTTCGTCCGGCACCTGAACCACAACCGCAATGTCATCAACAGACTGCCGATACCGATTTACAAGAAGATCGATTCCTCCATCGTCGAGGTGGCGCTGCAGTACAACGACGGGTACACCGAGACCAATTTCTCCTTTGCCAACTGCATTAATACCCAGGATGGCGGCACCCACCTCACCGGCTTCCGCTCGGCGTTGACCAAGGTCATCAACGATTACGCCGATAAGAACAAGCTGATCAAGGACGATCTCAATATCTCCGGCGAAGACGCCCGGGAGGGCCTGGTGTCCATCGTCTCGGTCAAGCTATCCGAGCCTCAGTTTGAAGGCCAGACCAAGGGTAAACTGGGCAATGCCGAGATGAAGGGCCTGGTTGATTCGGTTGTCAGCGAACAATTAGCCCTGTATCTGGAGGAGCACCCGGACGAAGCCAGGCGCATCATCGACAAAGTACTCACCTCAGCCCGGGCTCGCGACGCCGCCCGCAAGGCGCGTGATCTGATCATCAAGAAAAACTCGCTCGACGGCGGTACGCTGCCCGGCAAGCTGGCCGACTGCTCCGAGAAAGAACCTTCACTGTGCGAATTATTCCTGGTGGAAGGAGACTCCGCCGGCGGCTCGGCCAAGCAGGGCCGCAACCGCCGTTTTCAGGCCATTCTGCCGCTAAGAGGTAAAATCCTGAACGTGGAAAAAGCGGCGCCGGACAAGATGCTGTCCCATGAAGAAATCCGGGCTCTCATCACTGCGCTGGGGGCGGGCATAGATGACGATTTCGAGTTCCAAAAACTGCGCTATCACCGCGTAGTACTGATGACCGACGCCGACGTTGACGGCGCCCACATCCGCACCCTGCTGCTGACTTTCTTTTTCCGGCATATGAGCAAGCTGATCTCCGGCGGCGGGCTGTACATTGCCCAGCCCCCGCTGTATCGCATCAAGCAAGGTCAGAACGAGCGCTGGGTTTATTCCGACACCGAAAAAGCCGAGACACTCAAAGAGTTCAAGGGCAAGAATGTGGATATCCAGCGCTACAAAGGTCTGGGCGAAATGTCCGCCGAGCAGCTCTGGAGCACCACGATGAATCCGGCTACCCGCACTTTGCTGACGGTGGAAGTGGCCGACGCCGCCCGCGCCGACGCGACCTTTGCCCTGCTCATGGGTGACGAGGTGCCGCCGCGGAAAGCCTTTATCCAGGCCCATGCCCAGCATGTTAAAAACCTTGACGTTTAATCCAGATGGAAATTGTACCTTAAGAAGGGGCGGGAAGCGCCCCTTCTTCATTTTCCTAACTGAGTTCGCGAGTCTCAAGACCAGCCCCTGAAGCCAGTTCGGCTACCAGCAGGTCAACAGCCGCGGATTCTTCCATGCGGCCGGTCTTGATCGCCAGGTCAGTCTCCAGCAGGCGGCGGTAAGCGACGGCGGCGCGGCTGAAACTGAAACGGGCAGCCTGCGCCGCCGTTTTACGCCACACAAAGTCAGCCGTTAAACCGAGACGGCGGCGGATTTCGATCTCCTTTTCGCCGCGGCTCTTTAAGTCAAGATAAAGGATGATCAGCCGAAGCTGACGCGACATCATGGACAACGCGTAGCCTGCCGGCAGGCCGCCGGCTTTAAGCGCCTCCAGAGATTCGACAGCTGGTTTCAATCGGCATTCGATGACGGCGTCTACCAGGTTGAAAATACTGGCTTCCCCTGTGTAGCCCACCAGAGTTTTGACATCAGCCTCGGTGATCGGCCGGCTTCCTGCAAAGAGGCGGAGCTTTTCTATCTCTCCGGAAAGCGCCCACAGGTCGGCACCGACATACTGAGCCAGCAGGTTGATGGCGCCCGGGGCAATGGCGCCGCCGCAAAGACTGACCCGGCTGCCGATCCAGGCTTTCAAACCTGAACGGTCAAGCACGGGGAATTCATGGACTTCAAGGATATCGGCAAGGCCAGCAAAGAGAGGGTTCCTGCGGTTGAGCTCTGGCTCAATGAGAATGATGGCGGTGGTCGGCGGCGCAGCCCGGACGGCGGCGGAGAAAGTATCGGCCTCCTCAAGTCGGGATGCCTTATTCACCTGACCTCCAGCCGGTTGGAAGCGGCTTAGCAATCCGGTCACGATTACCAGCCGGCAGGGGGTAAGGAAAGGCAGGGCGTCAACGGTCAGCTTGAATTCTGCGGCTTTGACCCGGGCGCCCTCGAACAGGGTGGTGGCATCGGCCAGCAACGCAGTATCGCCGAGCGACAGCTTGATTTCAGACAGCTTCTGTTTCAGCGAATAGTCATCTGGACCAGCCAGCAGATAGCGCAACAGCCCTCCGCCTTACGTTCAGGGATAGCCTATTGTAGCATGACCCCGCCGCGGCGGGAATCGGGCTACCTGCCGGCGAAAAGCTGCCGCAGGTCGGCTTCGGTCTCCGGCGGGGCGACGGCGATGATCTGGTCGCCGGGCATGAAGACGGTGTCGCCGCGGGGCACGAAAGGCTTTCCGCCGCCGCGGATGACCAGCCCCAGCACCGCTTTGGCCGGCAGGTCCAGTTCGTTCATCGGCCGGCCCAGTCCGGCGGCGCCGGCGGCGGCGCGGAGTTCCAGCAGTTCGAAATCCCGGTTGTCGCCGCTGATGCAGAAAAGATGGGTCATGGGGTGGGAGGGGACTTCATGCTCGATGCGTTCCAGGATGATGTTGGTGGAGTTGACGGTGACATCCACGCCGAGCTTCTTGAAGACGTCTTCGTTCTTCGGGTCGCGGACGCGGGCAACGGTACGCGGCACATTGAAGCGGTATTTTGCTACCTGACAGGCTACCAGGTTATCCTCATCCTCTCCGGTGACGGCGATGAACATATCGGCGCGGCCGGTGCCGGCTTCGGTCTGGATAGCCGTCTCGCAGGCGTCGCCACGGAGGCAGAGGCTGCCCAGTTCCTTGTTGATCTTGTCGCAGACCGAGGCGTTTTTCTCGATCAACAACAGCTCGTGCCCTTCATTCAACAAGGCTTTGGTCAGAGAATATCCCAGGCGGCCGCCGCCGGCGACAATGATATACATCTAGCTCTCCAGCTTTTCTTTAAGCATTTCGGCGAAGACGGTGGTGGGGCTGATGGCTTCCAGGCCGAGGATGGTGTAAAGATCGCGGCGGAGGGGGTCGTAGATACGGCACACGACTTTTTTAACATTGAAGATTTTCTGCGCCATCTGGGCGGCCATGACGTTGCGATTGTCGCCCTGGGTCACCGCCACGAAGGCGTCGGCCTCTTCGATGCCGGCGCGGCGCAGCACTTCTTCGTCCAGCCCGTTGCCCAGGATGGCGTTGCCCTTGAAATCGGGCGGCAGGCGGCGGAAGCTGTAAGCGTCCAAATCCAGGGCGGTGACGCTGTGGCCTTCCTGGTCCAGCATCGTTGCCAACTGGGCGCCGACGCGCCCGCAGCCCATGATGACCACTTTCATCTCCGGGACTCCTTACTCATTCTGGGAGTGGTGGCTCAGGATGACGCGGCATGGTGAGTGCTGCAGGAGATAGGGCACCACCTCGCCCAGGCTGAATTCGCCGTAGCGCATTTTATAGGACGAGCCGATGATGATGGCGTCGGCTTTTTGTTCGATAGCCTCGTCGACAATGGCCGGGGCGACCGCCCGGGCCTGCAGCAGGTTGGTCTCCAGGCTGCAGCCATATTTTTTCCCAAGGTTTTCAAAACGGGCCAGGATACCTTCGGCTTTGGCGATCTCGGATTCCACCTCGGCATCCAGCGGCAATGAACGGTCGATGGAGATGATGTTGGTGACCACCAGCTTAATGCCGCCCAGGGCTCTGGAGAGCTGGCAGGCCAGCTCCAGCGCCTCTTCATCCTCTGGGCCGCCGGCCACCGGGATAAGCAGAGTCCGGAATTGTTTCATACAGTATTACGGCATAAGGCCATAGATAACAGGCTATTATAGACACCGCGGGGGAGTTTTGACAACAAAACGTGTCGTCGGGGCGCGACGAAGCGCGGAGCTGGCTTAATAACGGCGCCAGAAAGCCGGGGTCAGCAGGATGAGAAGGGTGAACAATTCCAGGCGGCCGGCCAGCATCATAATGATCAGGACGATTTTCCCTAACCCAGGGATCCAGGCGAAGTTTTGGTAAGGCCCGACACCGGCCAGACCGGGGCCGACGTTGCCCAGGCACGTTGCTACGCTTGATAAGGCAGTCTCGAAATTGAGCCCCAGGGCGCTCATTGTCAGAAAGCCGCCCCACATAGCGGCAAAGAAGGCTACGGTCATGCCGACGGTGCGGGAGATCGTTTTTTCCGGCAGGACAATCCCGCCGACTTTGATGGGGATAACGGCGTTGGGATTATAAGCCAGAATGATGCGGCGGTAGGTGTATTTGAAGAGAATCAAAGAACGGATAACCTTCAGGCCGCCGGCGGTGGAACCCGCCGAGCCGCCGATGACCATCAGGATGAGTAATAGCGCCCGGCTGAGGTGGGGCCATTCATCAAAGTTGGCGCTGGAATAGCCGGTGGAGGTCATTATGGTAGTCGCCTGGAAAGCGCCTTGTCTCAAGGCGTCGCCGATGGGGTAGATGTTGTGAAAGGTTAGGTCAAGCGCCAGCACGATTGAGGCGGCAGCCAGAAGGGCGGCATAAAGCTTGAATTCCGGGTTGCGGAAGAGCTTGCCCGGGCGGCCTTTCATGAAGACATAGTAAAACAGGGCGAAATTGACGCCGGCGATGAACATGAAGAAGTTGACGATAAGCTGCACCGGCACCGAAGCGTACTCCTCGATAGACAGGTCAACCGGGGCAAAGCCGCCGGAAGGCAGAGTGGTCAATGAGATATTGACGCTGTCGAACAGGGGCAGCCCCGCCCACAAAAGAGCGCCGAAACACAGCAGGGTGAAGCCGAAATAGATCAGCCACAGCGCCTTGGCGGTGCTGGTGATGCGGGATGTCAGCCGCTCGCCTTTCTCGCCGGTCATTTCCGCCTCGGCCATTTGAGCGGCGCCGATGCCGAGCAAAGGGAACAGGGCGACGAACAGCATGATGATGCCCATGCCGCCCAGCCACTGGGTCAGCGAGCGCCACAGCAGGATGCTGTCCGGCTGGTCGCCGATGTGGGTCATCACCGTCGCCCCGGTGGTGGTGAAGCCGCTCATCGTCTCGAACACGGAGTCGAGATAGGTCGGCAGGGCTCCGGAAAAATAATAGGGCAGGGCGCCAAAGGCGGAAACAGCAAACCAGGCGGCGACGACGATGACCAGAGCTTCCCGCTGGGTCACCGGGCGGCGCCCCTTGCGGGTGAAGAAATAAGCCAATCCGCCGCAGATAATGGTGATCTCGGCGGCGGCGGTCAGGGCTCCGCCGGCGGCATCGTGCTGTACCAGGCCGAAAATGGCAGGCACCGCCATGACGCCGCCTACCAGGGAGAGCAGCAAGCCGAGGTAATGGACGATTGAAATGTAGCTCATGGACGGCTACTTGAAGAACTCTTCGACCTCGGGGATGCCGGCAATGGTGGAGACGACGACGACGTGATCGCCGGGTTCGATGGGTGAATCGTCCGGAGGGATGACCGGCCGGCCGCCGCGGACGACGGCACCGATGATGGCGGAAGGCAACGTAATCTCCGTCGCCGCTTTACCAGCTATCCTGGCGCCGGGCGAGACGACGAATTCGATGGCTTCCAGCGTTGATTTTTCAATCACCGCGGCGGCGACGGCGCCACCGCGCAGGACGTAATGGGCGATCTTACGCGCGGCGATGATAGCCGGCGAACCGGCGACATCAATGCCGGCAGCCTCAGCCAGCGGGATATAATCCGGCTTGTTGATGACCGTCAGGGTACGGCCGACACCGATGTTTTTAGCCAGCAGGGTTGCCAGGATGTTGAGCTCGTCGTTTTCCGTCGCGGCGACCACGGCGTCGGCGCTGGCGATGCCCTGCTCCACCAGGAAGTCGCGGTCGGTCGGCTCACCCTGGAGCACCAGGGCGCGTTCCAATTTGCCGGCAATCTCTTCAGCCCGGGACTGGTCCCGCTCCAGGATCTTGACCCGGATGCCCTGGCGCAGCAGCCCCTCGGCTACCAGGTAGCCGATGCGCCCGCCGCCGATGACAGCCACGCTCTGGGCGGGGGGTTTGGGCGCGGCGAACAGCCGGCCGAGCCGTTCGACCTGGTCACCGGGCGCGACCACATATATAGAATCGCCCTCGTGAATGATTTCGTCGGCTCTGGCGATGGCGCCGCCCTCCTCGTGACCCAGAGCGACGATGAAAAAAGGAATATCCGATTTGATGTCGGACACCTTTTTGTTAAACAGGCTCTTATCCTCGACCTTAAACTCCCGGAGCTGTACCGCCCCGCCGCTGAACTGTTCGGCCGGGGTAGAGTAAAAGCCCCGCAGTATGGAAAGAATTTCCCGGGCCATCTCGACTTCCGGGTTGATAAAGATGTCCACTCCCAGATTCTGAGGCCGGACGATGCGGCGGGTGGCGCCGGGGTTTTTGGCCGGCAGCTGAAAATAACCGGAATAGTCCGGATTGCGGATGCGGGCGGCGGTGCGAGAGGCGCCCATCTCCTTGGCGATGAAACAGACGACCATGTTGGTTTCGTCGGAGTCGGTGACGGCCAGGATCAGGTCGGCGCGGTGGGCTTCGGCTTCCCGCAGAACGCGAGGTGTGGCGGCGTTGCCCGTAATGGTGCGGACGTCAAGCTGGCGCTGGATGGACTCGACGGCCACGGCTGATTCCTCGATGATGACCACATCGTGGTTTTCGACTGAAAGAAGAGAGGCGATATTGAAGCCAACGACGCCGCCGCCGGCGATGATGATATACACTACCTCGCCCCCGGCGAGCCCCCGAAGCGGAACAGGGACGGCAGCGAGGCGAAAAAGGCGAGAATCCTATTGCGCGGGCGGCGGTGTACCCGGATGACCCGGTCGCCGGGCCGGACACAGGTGGCAGCTCTGGGCTGTTCGGTCTTCATCTCTAACTGAAGCCGCATTTTAGGCCCAAACCTTCAAGTTGTCAACCGGTTCGATGCACGTTTCTCAAGAATTCTGACCGGCATCCGGCGAGGATTCCCCGCCGGGATGGGCATGAGGGGTGAGGGGGCAGGCTCCGGGCTCCAGGGTGCACAGCAAGCCGCCCGGGGCACAGGACTGGCACTCGAGCTGTAAAGTGGTGTGAGTTATCTCGTATTTTTCGGCCAGCATCGTTTCGACCTCCGCCCGTACATGGGCTGTCTCCGAGGTCAGACGGTCGTCGATGACGATGTGGCACGAAAGAGCGTGCAGCTGCGGCGTCAGGCTCCAGACGTGCAGGTCATGAACGTCCTGAACTCCACCGATGCGCCGCAAGTCGCCGGCCAGGTCATCGAGTTTTACATGGGCTGGTGCCGATTCCAGAATGACCTTGACCCCTTCGGCCAGAATGCCCCAGGCCGAGGCGGCGATGATGAGGCCGATAATGGCCGAGATGGCGGCGTCGATGATGGAGTAACCGGTGAGCATGATGGCAATCGCGCCGATGATGACGCCGACAGAAGCCAGGGCGTCACCCAGAACATGCCAGAAAGCGCTCCTGATGTTGAGACTTTCCTTTTGTGCTTCACGCAGCCAGAAAGCGACGATTAAGTTGGCGGCCAGTCCTAGAGCGGCCACGCCCAGCATCACCGGGCTGTCCACCTCCGGCGGCGCCTGGAAGCGCCGAGCCGCTTCAAAGAAGATGAAACCAGCAATGCCGAAGATAAGCACCGAATTGATGATGGCGACGACGACGCCCACCCGGTGATAGCCGAAGGTCATGCTGTGGCTGGGAGGTTTCTGCGCCTGGCGCAGGGCGTAAGCCGACAGCGACAGGGCGACGATATCCGCGAAGACATGCCCGGCGTCGGACAGCAGAGCCAAAGAGTTGGAGATGAGGCCACCCGCCACCTCGGCGACGAAAATAACGCTGGAAAGGATGATGCCCAGCGTCAGGCGGGCGCCGGCGGCGGTATGGGCATGTCGGTGCTGATGCAAATTATTTACAATCCCCAAGTCTCGGGATCGGTTGTTTTTTCACCCCTGCCATACTATCATATCAGGAACCGCTGGCTTGTCCAGCAGCCCCCGGAGGAAAGATGGCCAAGATATCAATCATGCCCAGGGAAGAAAAGTTCTTTGACCTCATCGAAGCCGGAGCGGCTAATATGGTGCGTACCGCCGAAGCCTTGAAGGAATTGGTCAACGACTGGCGGGACATCCCGGAAAAATTCCATAAGATCACTGAACTGGAGCACGCCGGGGATTCGGTCACCCATCAGATCATCGCCATGCTGCACCGCTCGTTCGTCACCCCTTTCGACCGCGAGGACATAGCTCTCCTGGCCCATTCGATGGATGATGTTGTCGATTTCATCCACTCGGCCGCGGACTACATGATGCTTTACAAGGTCGGCAAGCCTAACGACCGGGTCAGGGAACTGGCGGAAATCATCCTGCTGGGGGCTAAGGAAGTGGTCGCGGCGGCGCCGAAGTTGCGCAAGAAAAGCGGTCTCAAGAGCCTGCTGGAGCATTGTATCGAGATCAACCGTCTGGAAAATCAGGCTGACCAGGCTTACCGCGCCGCTCTGGTTGAATTGTTCGAAGAACACAACATCGCCGATGTTATCAAGTGGCGCGAGATCTACGAATCAATGGAAAGCGCCACCGACCGCTGCGAAGATGTAGCCAACGTCTTCGAGGGAGTCGCCCTCAAGAATGCCTGATGCCTCGCTGCTGCCCATAGTCATTATAATCCTGCTGGCCATCGGTTTCGCCTTCGTCAACGGCACCAACGACACCGCCAACGCCATCGCCACCGTCGTTGGCACCCGGGTGATGTCACCCCGGCAGGCGGTGCTCATGGCGGCCGCCGCCAACCTTGTTGGCGCTACCACCGGTGTGGCGGTGGCCCGAACTATCGGCAAAGGTATTCTTGTACCGGAAGCCATTACTTATACCACTATCATCGCCGGCCTTATCGCCGTGATCTCCTGGACTTCGCTGGCCACCTGGCGGGGATTGCCGGTCAGCTTGACCCACGGTATGGTTTCCTCGCTGGCCATGGCCGGCGTCGGCGTGGCTGGAGCGGCCGCCGTTAACTGGGCGGTGCTCGGCAAGGTCGTGGCGGCCATCATAATCGCCCCGGCAATCGGTTTCGCCGGCGGCTACTTGATGATGGTGGCCATCATGTGGCTGTTCAGCAAGTCACGGCCGGATCGCGTCGGCCGCATTTTCTCCAACGCTCAGATACTTTCCGCCAGCTACATGGCTTTCAGCCACGGCCGCAACGACGGCCAGATGCCCATCGGCCTCATCACCATGGCCATGGTCATCTATTCGGGCAACCTGGCGCTGTGGGACTCGATACCTGTGTGGATTATCCTGGTCGCCGCCGGTTCGATCAGTGCTGGCACGGCCATCGGCGGCTGGCGGGTGGTCAAGACTCTTGGAGTGAGGATGACGGCCTTAAAACCGGTCAACGGCTTCGCCGCCGAAACGGCGGCGGCCACGGTCATCCAGATCGCTTCCTCCATAGGCATCCCGGTGTCGACGACGCACACTATTTCCGCCTCGATCATGGGCGTCGGCGCCACCCGGCGCCTTTCGGCGGTGCGCTGGGGCGTGGCCGGGCACATCTTTGCCGCCTGGGTGCTGACCATCCCTATCTGCGGCGTCATCGCCTTCATTCTGGCGACAATCCTGAAGGGGTTGTTCTAGTTTTTGGCTGGACCAACCTATAGAATAATATTCCGCTTGTGGACCCGGGCCTTTTCGGCGGCCAGGATGGCGGCGATGCAGTCGACGGCCTGATCAATCCGGCCTTCGTGGTTGACCACGAAATAATCAAACATACTCAGCTGTTCCAGTTCATGCGGCGCCGTTTCCAACCGGCGTTTCAGCGCCGCCGGCGATTCGGTGAGGCGGCGTGACAAGCGCGCTTCCAGGTCCTTGAGCGAAGGCGGCAGCAGAAAGATGAAGACGGCGCCGGGGGTAATCTTTTTGATCGAAGCGGCGCCCTGGACGTCAACCTTGACGACAACATCGTGTCCGGCTTTCAGCGCTTCCCGCACCGCCGCCTTGGGCACGCCGTAGAAATTGCCGTAAACCTCTGCCCATTCCAGGAGTTCATTCGCTTCAATGAGCTTTTTAAACTCGGGCTGGCTGAAGAAGTGGTAGTCCCTGCCTTCAATTTCACGCGGGCGCTGGGCGCGGGTGGTCACCGTGGTGACGTATTTGACGCCCGGCAACTGCCGCTCCTTCATCCGTTCCAGTACGGCGTCTTTGCCGACCCCGGACGGGCCTGACAGGACGATGAGCACCGGCGCCGGAAGAGGCGGCTTAAACGTCAAGCGGTACCTCGGCCACTTCGGTCTTCATGACGCCGCGGCCTACGGTCACCCGGCCGGTTATGGTCTCCGGCGCCAGAGCCGCCAGGACAATGTGGCCGGAATCGGTGAAGATCACCGCCTTGGTCTTGCGGCCGTTGGTCATATCGATGAGATTACCCTTGTTGCGGCTCTCCTGGATAATACGCTTGATAGGGGCGGAGCCGGGAGGGGCGATGGCAATCAGGCGGTTCATCGCCAGAATGTTGCCGAAGCCGACGTGGACGAGTTCAATAGACATTTACACCTCTTAAACTGAAGGAGAATAAATACTATCTTATACCGATACGCCCCGAGTGGCAAGGCTAGGCACCCGTGATAACCAGAGGGTTAATCCTACACCGTCCGGGTGAACAGGTAGCCTTCGCCGGCTTTGGTGACGATCAGCGTCGGGTTGTTGGGGTCGGCCTCGATCTTTTCCCGCAGGTGCCGGATATAGACCCGGATAATCTTGACCGCGTCCGGCACCGGGTGGCCCCAGATCTGCTGGGCGATGGCTTTGTGGGTGACGACCTTGCCGGCGTTTTCCAGCAGGCAGCGCAAGGTGACGCTTTCAGTAGACGTCAGGTCGATGGTCTTGTTGCGGTATTCCAGCTTCCTGAAGGAGGAATCGAACCGGAAGTCGCCGAAGGCCGCCCTGACCTCCTCTCCTTTGCTCTGTCCCGGCACGAAACGGGCCACCGCTGAACGTACCCGCGCCAGGAATTCGAACTGGCGGAACGGTTTGGTGACATAGTCATCGGCGCCGAGCTCGAAAGCCCGTACCACATCCACCTCGTCGTTCCTGACGGTGAGGACAATGAGCGGTACTTTGGAAAAAGCGCGGATGCGCTTCAGGACATCGAAGCCGCTCATGTCCGGCAACCCGAGATCCAAAACCACCAGGTCTGGGGACACGCTGCGCACCAGATCGGCGCCTTCGCCGCCAAGATGCGTCCAGGTGATCTTGACGTCAGGCCAGATCAGGATCAGACATAGTGAAACAAGCTGGATGATGCCATCGTCGTCGTCAACAATCAGCGCTTTCATTTTTAAAGTTCCTCCTGGTTGTCGGTAACGCCACGAAAAAGCGGCTGCCGGAGCCCGGGCGGCTTTCCACCCAGATGCGGCCTTTATATCTTTCTACAATCGCTTTGGTTATGGCCAGCCCCAGTCCCAGGCCGTCTTTACGCTGGTGGCTGGGATCCCGGCGCTGGTAAGGTTGGAACAATGCCTGCTGGGCGTCCTCAGGAATACCGCAGCCGGTGTCCTTGACCTCGATGATGAGTTCCTTTGCCCGGGTATAGGCTTTAAGCCAGACCGAACCGCCTTTGGGGGTGTACTTGAAGGCGTTGTTCAGCAGGTTCATGATCACCTGTTGCAGCCGCTCGCGGTCTCCCAGAACAGTCGGCAGCCTCGCCGGCAGTTCGACGTTGAAAGCCAGTTCGCTGCGTTCCGCCGCCGGCCGGGCGAAGGCGGCGATGTCGCTGAGGAGCCGACGGGTGGGCACCGGGTAAAACTCCAGCTGCAACGAGCCCATCTCCAGTTTCATCAGGTCGTGCAGTTCATCGATGCGGCGGTTGATCGAAGCGGCGCCGAAGCTGATATTCTTGGCGAAGGACAGCAGCGGTTCTTCCTTTATATGAGATACCAGGAAATCGCTTGAAGCCATGAGCAAGGTCAGCGGCGTTTTGAGCTCGTGCACCAGCGCCCGGGTGTAGTTGGTGCGCATATCGGTATCGGCTTCCAGCTTGGACCGCAGCGACGTTTCGTGCTCCAGCGCCCGCTGCCGGCGTTCTTCCTGTTCCTTGCGCTCGGCGATATCCCGATAAACAGCGACGATGGCCGGGCATCCATCCATAATGAAAACCTGGCAATTCGCCTCCGATGGCAGTTCCTGCCCGGTTTTGGTCCGGAGCGCCACCTCCATGGTCAGCTTCCCGTTGTCCGAAGGGGCGGCGAGTATTTCCCGGCTGCGGCGCAGGCTGTCCGGCGCGTTAAGATCGGCATCGGTCAGGCGGATCATTTCGTCCCTAGTGTAGCCAAGGCGGCGGCAGGCGGCGGGGTTGGCATCAATAATCTTTAAGACTTCCGAGCCGTTCGCGCGGCGCCAGATGATAATGGCGTCGCCGGCATTCTCGAAGACGGCGCGGTAAAGTAAGTCAACCGGTTTCGCTACGTTCAATTTCTATCCTCGGGGCGGCGGATGATGAATCATAACACAAACGATGCCGGTATATTACCACCGATACGCGGGATGGTGAAATGCCTGGAGCAACACGGTTTAATCGCGGGTTCGGTTATCCAAAGGTTAAATACTAATATTATTAAAGTGATTAAAAGTTATTAATCTTTACCTTTGGCAGCCGGATTAACAAACATAAATCGGCATAAATGCGTATTTACTCCCCTTTCGATTCAGATGTAGATTCTACACGAAGCAAATTAATTGAAAGGGGTTTAGGTATGTCAGCTTTTCACAGCACCGTCTCCCGCCGCGACTTCATGAAAGGTCTGGGCTTCGTCAGCGCCGGCCTCGGCGGCGCCGCCGCCGTTTCCCCGGCCTTCCACGACCTGGACGAACTGATGCAGTCCGGCGTCACCACCCGGAAGCGCGCCTGGTGGGTCAAGGAAGTCGATGAACCGACTGTCGAGATCGACTGGGACCTGATGAAACCGCACTACAGCTATCAGACCCAGTCCGCCGCCCTGGTGGCCCAGTACGTGGGCGTCGATGCCTACAACGCGATGAAGAAGTCCGAAAAATCTGATGCCGACCGGCTGAAGGATAACGAACCCGGCTACCGGCTGAAAGACCATGCCCTATCCGGCGCCAACGGCGGCCTGCGCATCGCCACCATCGCCGAAAAATTCGGCCAGATCAAGAACGTGACTACCCCTGAAGCCCGCGGCGTGCCCAAGTGGACCGGCACTCCGGAAGAAGGCCTCATCATGCTGCGCTCGGCCATGGTCTTCTTCGGTGCCGCCGATATCGCCACCGCCGAACTTGACGATCATCACCGGAAACTGATGGGCATCACCGGCGAGAATCCCGGCATCACCTACTGGGACAAGCAGCCGCCGACCACGGTCACCAAGCCGGTGGTCTTCTCCAAGACTGACGAATCCTTCCGCTGGGACGAAAAGACGGGCATTACCTACCTGCCCAACAAACCGCTTTACAACGTCTGCTATCTCATCCCGCAGGACAACGACCTGAACCGGATGCGCCCGACGGTGCTGGGCCGCCTGACCCAGACCCGCTACCGCCTGCGCGAAGTACCCCGCGCCTGCACCCAGGCTTTCATCACCGGTCTCGGCTATGAGAGCATGCATGACGAGCCCTATCGCTGGAATCCTTCCAACTCCGGCGCGGTGCTGGGTGGCCTGACCGAAAACTCCCGCCACACCATCATGTCCATCAGCCCTGAGTTCGGCGCTTTCGGCGGCTACTTCGATTTCCTGACCACCCTGCCCATCGCCCACACCAAACCCATTGACGCCGGCATCTGGCGGATGTGCCAGTCCTGCGGTCTGTGCGCCGACTACTGCCCGTCCGGCTCGATCGAGAAGAAGGGCGAAAGCCAGCCGAGTTGGGAAGGCCCGAAACCGTCATCCCTCGGACCGAAAGTTTATCAACTGCCGTGGGAAGGCATCCGCACCAGCGGCGAATGGGCCAAGCTGGGCCGCAAGACCTTCTGGACGGACATGCCCTCCAGCCAGATCTACCAGCGGTCGGTCGGCACCTGCAACGTCTGCTGGGGCCACTGCGTCTTCAACGGCGCCAACTCCGCCATGATCCACCAGGTGGTCAAAGCCACGGCATCCACCACCGGCATCTTCAACTCCTTCTTCGCCTCGATGCACGACATCATGGGCTACGGCCTGAAGGAAGGCGAGGCGGTCGAGAAGTGGTGGCACTCCTCGCTGCCGGCCTACGGCTTCGATTCCACCGTCTACGCCCGCGACATGGGCTACTAAGCCTGACGCCAACGGTTACCCGGGAGAGGGGCTTCCTGCAGGAAGCCCCTCTCCTTTTTATTAACGGAATTCATAAAGTCTCAATAACATACAAGATTTCGCGAGTACCAATATTGCCAGCACTCATTAAGGTTTCTTTATCTTTGGCTATCCCTGGCGCATTAATAAATATAAATCAGCATAGATGCGTATTTACGTTTAGGGAATCAGGCTGTAGGATGAAGGAAATTAAGAAAGAAAGGAAAAATATGTCCATTTTTCACAGCACCATGAGCCGCCGGCAGTTCATGAAAGCCATCGGCTTGGCTGGCGCCGGTACCGGCGCGGCCGCCCTGGTCGGTCCCAATTTCCATGACCTGGATGAGGTCGTCGCTTCCGGCGACAATCTCCAGAAGCATCCCTGGTACGTCAAGGAGCGCGAACGCCTGGATCCCACCGTCGAGCTGGACTTCGACCTGATGCAGCGCTACGACCGGCGCTACATGGGCCAGTGCGCCAACATCCGCTCCAAGTACCTCGGCCGGCAGCGGGTTGTCGATACCGACGCCAATTCCGGCGCTCTCGCCAAGAAGCAACTGGTTGAAAACCTGCCGGGCTTCGGTCACAAGTGGGAAGCCTTGCGCGTCGGTCTCAGCCAGTCCAACAAATGGTCTGTATCCTTCCTCGGCCCCGAAGTCAGCGGCAAGATCACCGCTGCCACCCCGGAATCCCTGGGCGTGCCCAAGTGGCAGGCTACCCCTGAAGAGAACGCAAAACTGGTGGTGGCCGCCATCAGGCTGTTCGGCATGGCGGAAGCCGGCTTCAACCAACTTGACAGCACCTGGCGGACCAAGCTCGTGGCTAAGAACGAGAAAGGCTCTTCCACCGGCATGCAGTGGATTGACACCGATCCGGCCAACGTTCCTGACACCGCCGCCCGCCCCATTGTTTACGAAGATGTCGCTGAGCCTTACTACACCACCACCAAGTGGGTAATTCCCACCAAGGATCAGTGGGTGGTTTACCTGGGCGGCCCGGAACCCCGCGAGACCGATCGGACCTTCCCTTCCCGCATCAGTAAATCCAACCTGGTTGCCAACTCTGGTACCCGCAATATCGCCTTCTACAGCACTTACAATTTCTTCAGGGCTCTCGGTTACAACTTGGTCGGCGGCACCGGTCACGGTACCGACTGCTTCCAGACGCCGGGCGTGGCCGTCCTGACTGGTAAAGCGGAAAACGCCCGCATGAGCAACTGGGTGATTTCCCCTTCTTGGGGTCCCCGCTCGACTGATTTGGCTCAGATCACCGACATGCCTTTGGCCGAGACTCATCCGATCGATGCTGGTCTGTGGCGCTTCTGCCAGAGCTGCGGTATCTGCGCCGACGCTTGCCCCTCCGAGTCGATTCCGAAAAAAGGCTTCGAGCCGACCTTTGAAATCCCGGACATCAACGGCGTCGCGGATACTCAGCATGCCACCGGACGCAAGATGTACTACTTCAACGGCTCTTCCTGCAACAACTGGACTAAGGAGAACTACCCGGGCTCTGGCTGTTCCGCCTGCGCCGCCCATTGCACCTTCTCCACCGGCAGCGGAGCTATGGTTCACTCCGTATTGAAGACCACCATTTCCTATGTCCCGATCTTCAACACCTTCCTGGCCAACATGGGCCGGACCTTCGGCTACGGTCCTTACGAGGATCCGGAGCAGTGGTGGAACGCCGCCCTGCCGCAGTTCGGCATCGATTCTACCCTCACCTCCACTGTCAAGAGCCAGTAGAACGCAACTTAATTCAAGTATTTACGAGGTGGGCTCCGCATGGAGCCCACCTCGTGTTTTTGCAGCTTGGGCAACTACAAACCGACATCCGCCGATACCGCTTCACTAAAATGATTCTCCCTAACACATTTCCCATAGGTTAAAAAAAGTTGCCCTGGCGAGATTAATTGTAATTAATACTTAGCTACCAAAGGAGCATTAACGAACATAAATCGGCATAAATGCGTATTTACGTTTAGCGCATCAGGTTGTAGTCTGGAGAAAAATTTGGGAAGAAAGGAAAACCTATGTCCATTTTTCACAGCACAATGAGCCGCCGGCAGTTCATGAAAGCCATCGGCCTGGCTGGCGCCGGCACCGGCGCGGCCGCCCTGGTCGCCCCGAACTTTCATGACCTGGACGAAGTCGTCGCTTCCGGCGACAATCTCCAGAAGCATCCCTGGTATGTTAAAGAGCGCGAGCGCCTGGATCCTACGATGGAGATTGACTGGAACGTGATCCACCGCTATGACCGCCGCTACATGGGCCAATGCTCCAACATCCGCGCCAAGTATTACGGCAAGGCGTATGTCGAAAAGATTGACGCCGAATCTGGTGCGCTCCAGGCGCAAAGGATGAAGGATAATGTGCCCGGCTTCGGCCATAAATGGGAAGCCCTGAGGACCGGTCTCAGCCAGTCCAACAAGTGGTCTGTGTCATACCTCGGCCCCGAAGTCAGCGGCAAGATCACTGCGGCTACTCCGGAATCACTGGGCGTGCCCAAGTGGCAAGCCTCTCCTGAAGAGAACGCAAAGCTGGTGGTGGCCGCCATCAGGCTGTTCGGCATGGCCGAGGCCGGTTTCAACAACCTGGACAGCACCTGGCGGACCAAGCTGGTGGCCTTCAATGAAAAGGGCAGTTCGACCGGCTCCCAGTGGATCGACACCGATCCCGCCAATGTCCCGGCATCTGCCGCCAGACCCATTGTCTACGAGAATGTTGATCAACCGTACTACACCACAGAAAAATGGGTCATCCCGGCGAATAAAGACCTGAACGTACTCTACCTTGGCGGTCCAGAGCCCAGGGAAACCGACCGGACATATCCTTCCAGAATCTCGAAATCGAATCTGGTGGCCAACTCCGGCACCCGCAACATCGCCTTCTATAGCACTTATAACTTCATGAGAGCTCTGGGCTATAACATGTTCGGCGGCACTGGCCACGGCACCGACTGCTTCCAGACCCCTGGCGTAGCTGTATTTACCGGCAAAGCCGAGGGTGCCCGCATGAGCAACTGGGTGATCTCTCCCACCTGGGGCCCACGGAGCACTGATCTTTGCCAGATCACCGATATGCCCCTGGCGGAGACCCATCCGATCGACGCCGGCCTGTGGCGCTTCTGTAAGACCTGCGGCATCTGCGCCGATTCCTGCCCATCTAATTCCATCCAGGGGCTTGATGCCGGGGATCCCAGCTACGATATGCCGCCCATCAATGGCAAACCCGACACCCAGCACATCTCCGGTTTGAAGCGGTTCTACTATGACGGCTCTGGCTGCCGGAACTATGTGAACGAATTCATCCCTGGCTCCGGTTGTTCAGCCTGCGCCGCTCACTGCACCTTCTCCACCGGCAGCGGGGCTATGGTTCATGCCGTGCTGAAATCAACCATCTCCTACGTGCCGATCCTCAACGGCTTCCTGGCCAACATGGGCCGAACTTTTGGCTACGGTGCATACGAGGATCCGGAGCAGTGGTGGGACGCCGCTCTGCCGCAATTCGGCATCGACTCTACTCTCACCGCTCAGGTCAAGAGCCAGTAACACCTTAACCTCCGCAAAACAAAAAAGGGGCTCCGAAAGGAGCCCCTTCAAGTTTTTATAAAGGTGTTCTAAGCGGGATTCTTTTTGATCTTGTCGAACTCCTCTGCCGATATCTCTCCACTGGCGAATCGTTCGCGGGCAATATCCAGCGGCGTCTTTTCTTGGAATCCGCCGCCCTTGATGAACGAATCCCCTTTCTGATTGGCCATGACTACAATCCAGATTAGAAGTCCGGTCAGCACCAACGTCAGAATACCCATGCCTGCCTCCTGTCTAAAATGAATATTACTGCTAGAGTCTGTCTCGGGCAAGACGGAGAGTTACAGCGAGGCCAGGTAGCGGTCAATATCCCGGGCGGCGGTTTTGCCGGCGCCCATGGCGGAGATGACGGTGGCCGAACCGGTGACGATATCGCCTCCGGCCCATACCGCCTTCTTCCGGGTCAAGCCGGTGGCTTCATCCGCCACTACAGTGCCTCTGGAAGCAAAAGCCAGGTCGGGCGTGGACCGGGCGATAAGGGGATTGGGCCGGGTACCCAGGGCGACAATAGCCATATCGATAGCCAGGGTGAATTCTGAACTTTCGACAGGCACCGGCCGGCGGCGGCCGGAGGCGTCGGGTTCACCCAGAACCATCTTCTGGCAGACCATGCCGGAAACCCATTTCTGGTCGTTTATATCAAATTTGATGGGATTGGTCAGAAAAAGGAAGGCGACGCCCTCTTCTTCGGCGTTCTCGATTTCCTCAATTCGGGCTGGCATTTCCTCCCGGCCGCGGCGGTAAACAACAGTGACGCTTGCCCCCAGGCGAACGGCGCAGCGGGCGGCGTCCATGGCGACATTGCCGCCGCCGATGACCGCAACCTCTTTGCCCACCTTAAGGGGGGTATCAACCTCGGGGAAGCGGTAAGCTTTCATCAAATTGACCCGCGACAGGAATTCGTTGGCGGAATAGACGCCGCAGGCGTTTTCGTTCTCGATATTTAAAAACAGCGGCAGGCCGGCGCCGGTGCCGACGAAAACGGCGTTGAAGCCATCGGCCAGCAGTTCATCAATCGTCAGTGTTTTACCGATAACCGCATCCAGTTCGATGATCACTCCCAGGCTCTTGACATAATTGATCTCAGCCTGGACGATGCTTTTGGGCAGGCGGAATTCCGGTATGCCGTACATCAGCACGCCGCCAGCCACATGGAGAGACTCGAAGATGGTGACGGCATGCCCCAGCCGGGCAAGTTCAGCGGCGCAGGTCAGTCCCGCCGGGCCGGAGCCAACCACGGCCACTTTGCGTCCCGTCGGCGGCGAGGCCGAAGCCTCAGGCGCCGGATGATGCCCCAGTTCCCAGTCGGCGACATACCGTTCCAGCCGGCCGATGGCCACCGGCGCCTTCTTCTTGGCCAGGGTGCAGACGGCCTCGCACTGGCTTTCCTGGGGGCAGACGCGGCCGCATATACCGGGCAGGGCGTTGGTGCGCTTGATCACCCGCGAGGCACCGGCTAGATCGCCGGATTTAACGGCGGCGATGAACTCGGGGATGTCGATGGCCACCGGGCAGCCGGCCACGCAGTTCCTGGCCTTGCACTCGATGCAGCGGGCGGCTTCCCGGGCGGCGTCCTCGGCTGAATAACCCAGGGCGACCTCGCCGAATGTCTGCCGCCGGGTATCGGCCGGCTGCTTGGGCATGGATACCCGGTTCAGGTTGATTTTAGCTTTAGCTTTGCCGCCAGATTCTTGACTCATCGGTATCTCAGGCAGTCGGGCACCGGCAAATTTCCAGCGACCGCTTCTCTTCATCGATATAGGTTCGCTGACGGGCCATGAAATTGTCCCAGTCGATGGCGTGGGCGTCGAACTCCGGGCCGTCGACGCAGGCGAACCTGGTCTGCCCGGCAACCGAAACGCGGCAGCAGCCGCACATGCCGGTACCGTCCACCATGATCGGGTTCATGGAAACGATGGTCTTGACGCCGAAGGGTTTGGTGGTCAATGAGGAGAATTTCATCATGATGCTGGGACCGATGGCAATGACGCGGTCGATCCGCTCGCCGCGTTCCAATCTTTCCTTGACCGGTTCGGTGACCACCCCCTTGCGTCCGGCGGAACCGTCATCGGTGGTGATAATCAGTTCATCCGAGTTTTCAGCGAGCCGCTCGCGCCAGAAAAGGAGATCTTTGTTGCGGGCGCCGACGACGATGATCACCCGGTTGCCGGCCGCTTTCATCGCCCGGGCGATGGGCATGATGGTGGCGGTGGCGAATCCTCCGGCCATCAGGCAGACGGTGCCGAAGTTTTCTACCTCGGTAGGATTGCCCAGCGGACCGCAGAGGTCGGCAATGACATCGCCGGGCTTCAGGCGAGCCAGTCTGGTGGTTGTGGTGCCAACCTCCATGAATACTACCGAAACTGTGCCTTCGGCGGCGTCCCAATCGGCGATAGTCAGCGGAATGCGTTCGCCGTGCGCGTCGACCCGCAGAATGACGAACTGCCCGGCGGCAGCCTTCCTGGCCACCCGAGGCGCATGAATGCGGTACAGGCGTACCCGCGGCACCAACTCTTCAGTGGCAACGATGGGGAACAACGACGCTCCTCGGAGGGACTAGTCCTAAAGAACTAGCAAGTGGTTATAATCTATCATTTTGCGGCAACCGTCAGCAAGCTCGCCCATATAAAAAGACAAGGGAACCGTTACGGCCCCCTTGTCGGAAGGACGGCGGGTCACTCTAGTAGTAGTCAAAGAATGACTGGTCGGTCGGCGGTTCATCGGCCTTGAGTTCGGCTTTGCGCTTCTCTTCTTCGGCTTTCTTCTTGGCTTCCTCAGCCTCTTTGGCGGCTTTGGCAGCCGCTTCTTCGGCGGCTTTTTCCTCGGCCGTGGGCTCCGGCATGGCGACCTCGACCGGCATTGACCAGTGCATTTCGCTCCAGCCCCATTTGTCATTGATCTTCTCGGCGACGGCGGTCATGCGCATATCCAGGAGCAGCTTGCGCGTGCCTTTCACCAGGGTTTCCCAGAGGTGGCTGGACACCCAGGCGACGTTGCCGTTGGACTTGATGGTAGTGTAGCCGTACTTCAGGGTGATGGTATCGGCCATGGCGAAATGCTTCTGCATCCGCTCTTTGAGCTGCCCCGGCCCGACCGACAATTCATCTTTGGCAATGCCGATGTTCAGCATGTTCGGATCGTCGGTGGTCAATTTGATCAGCGCGTCGGCGTTTCTGGCTTCAAAAGCCGCTTTGGTTTGTTCCAGCAGGGCGTTGATGATGGATCTTGTCTCATTGTCGGCTCTCACGAAAGACTGCCCCCCTTAACTATCAGGATATCGTCGGACTACCTTTATAGGTCAAAGACCGTTCCGGTGTCAAGGCCGCGGAAAAGTCGGTGGCGTACTGCGATAAAAAACGGACTTCATCCGTCGGAATAAAGCTAGACTGGGGCTTGACATGGCTTTACAGCCTGTGCTATTATTGCCTTCGCGTTTGAAAATTATGATGTTAAATAGAGCAGCATAAAGCGCACATAGCGGTGTTAACCAAGACGGCTTGGTGAAAACGCCAGGCCGTTTCTTATTGTACTGAACCTTTAAAACTGAATACCGCCATAAATAATAGGTTATCTCAAATCTGAAGCAAGTCAAGCGGGAAAGAGCGCACGGTGGATGCCTTGGCATCAAGGGGCGATGAAGGACGTGGCAAGACTGCGATAAGCCTCGGCTAGCTGTCTAGCAAGCTTAACCGGGGATTTCCGAATGGGGCAACCCGCTCAGGTAAAACCTGGGCACTCTCAGCCGAACACATAGGCTGAGAAGAGGTAACCGGGGGAAGTGAAACATCTCAGTACCCCGAGGAAAAGACAAAATTCCCGAAGTAGCGGTGAGCGAAACGGGAACAGCCCAAACCCTTTAAGCTCAGTGGTTTAACGGCCTAAGCTTTTAGGGGGTAGTAAGGCGGATTAAGCCCGGCGTTAGACGGGCAAAGGAGTTACCAACCGAACTCTAGTTGAAGGTCTCTGGAAAGGGCCACCATAGAAGGTGATAGTCCGGTAAACGAAAGAGCTAGGCTCCTTAATCTGACCTTGAGTACCACGGGACACGCGGAATCCTGTGGGAATCAACCATGACCACATGGTAAGGCTAAATACTCTTGATGACCGATAGTGGACTAGTACCGTGAGGGAAAGGTGAAAAACACCCCGAGAGGGGAGTGAAATAGATCTGAAACCGTGTGCTTACAAGCAGTCGGAGGTGGTCGCAAGACTACTGACGGCGTGCCTATTGAAGAATTAGCCGGCGAGTTAATCTGTGTAGCGGGTTAAGCAATTACGTTGCGGAGCCGTAGCGAAAGCGAGTCTGAATAGGGCGATATGTTGCACGGATTAGACCCGAAGCTGGGTGAGCTATCCATGGCCAGGGTGAAACTCCGATAATCTCGGAGTGGAGGCCCGAACTGATTAGCGTTGCAAAGCTATCGGATGAGCTGTGGATAGAGGTGAAATGCCAACCGAACCCAGGGATAGCTGGTTCTCCTCGAAATGTATCTAGGTACAGCCTCGGATGTTCGCTTATGGAGGTAAGGCACTGGATGAACTAGGTGGGAGAGATCCTGCCGAATTCAACCAAACCATGAATGCCATAAGCCAAAGTCCGGGAGTGAGACTATGGGGGCTAAGCTCCGTAGTCGAAAGGGAAACAGCCCAGACCATCAGCTAAGGTCCCTAAGTGCAGACTAAGTGGCAAAGGAAGTTGGACTACCCAGACAGCCAGGAGGTTGGCTTAGAAGCAGCCACCCTTTAAAGAGTGCGTAATAGCTCACTGGTTAAGTGGTTCTGCGCCGACAACCCAACGGGGCTCAAGTCTGTCACCGAAGCTATGGATCCTTCTTCGGAAGGATGGTAGAGGAGCGTTCCTCTCGCAGTGAAGCTGTTGTGTGAGCAATGGTGGAGCGTGGGGAAGAGAGAATGCCGGCATGAGTAGCGCAAGGTGTGTGAGAAACACACCCACCGTAAACCTAAGGTTTCCTACGCAAGGTTAATCCGCGTAGGGTTAGTCGGGCCTAAGCCGAGGCCGGAAGGCGTAGAGCGATGGACAGCTGGTCATCATTCCAGCACCGCCGCTGTGGAGGCAAAGGGGCAACACGGCAGGATAAGTTAGGCATACCCATCGGACATGGTGTGTCGCCAGGCAAAGGCGTTTGGGGGCAGGTAAATCCACTCCCATCTTAAGCTGAAACCTGGAGGAAGCTGCGGGGAGACCCAAGGCGATCTAGCTGAGTCCATACCGTCTAGAAAACCCTCGTTGCCGTTGAAGCAGAGGCGCCCGTACCGCAAACCGACTCTGGTAGGTGGGGGTAAGTGTCCCAAGGTGATCGAGATAACCCTCGTTAAGGAACTCGGCAATTTAGCCCCGTAACTTCGGGAGAAGGGGTGCCCTGTTTTTCAGGGCTGCAATAAAGGGGTCTGAGTGACTGTTTAACAAAAACACAGGTCTCTGCTAAAGCGTAAGCTGATGTATAGGGGCTGACGCCTGCCCAGTGCTGGAAGGTTAAGGAGAGAGGTTAGCGCAAGCAAAGCTTTGAACCGAAGCCCCAGTGAACGGCGGCCGTAACTATAACGGTCCTAAGGTAGCGAAATCCCTTGTCGGGTAAGTTCCGACCCGCACGAACGGCATAACAACTTGGACGCTGTCTTAACGAGGGACTCGGCGAAATTGAAATACCCGTGAAGATGCGGGTTTCCCGCCACTGGACAAAAAGACCCCGTGGAGCTTTACTACAACTTGACACTGAGACTGGGTTCATCTCGTGTAGGATAGGTGGGAGGCTGTGAAGCCAGGGCGCTAGCCCTGGTGGAGCCAACGTTGAAATACCACTCCTGATGGATCTAGCCTCTAACCTCGGAGCAAGCCGGGGGACAGTGCCTGGTGGGTAGTTTGACTGGGGCGGTCGCCTCCAAAACAGTAACGGAGGCGCCCAAAGGTCTCCTCAGGGTGGATGGAAATCACCCGTAGAGTGCATTGGCATAAGGAGGCTTGACTGCGAGACCTACAAGTCGAGCAGAGACGAAAGTCGGGCAAAGTGATCCTACGGCTCTTTGTGGAAAGGCCGTGGCTTAACGGATAAAAGCTACCCCGGGGATAACAGGCTTATCTTGCCCAAGAGTTCACATCGACGGCAAGGTTTGGCACCTCGATGTCGGCTCGTCGCATCCTGGGGCTGGAATCGGTCCCAAGGGTCCGGCTGTTCGCCGGTTAAAGCGGCACGCGAGCTGGGTTCAGACCGTCGTGAGACAGGTCGGTCTCTATCCGTGGTGGGCGTCCGGAGATTTGAGGGGGGCTTTCCGTAGTACGAGAGGACCCGGAAGGACGGACCAATGGTGTATCAGTTGTTCCGCCAGGGGCATTGCTGAGTAGCCAAGTCCGGTTCAGATAAGCGCTGAAAGCATCTAAGCGCGAAGCTGGCTCCAAGATTAGATCTCCCTCCCTCGCAAGAGGGTAAGACCGCAGGTAGACTACCTGCTTGATAGGCCACAGGTGTACGCACGGTAACGTGTTCAGCTGAGTGGTACTAATGGTCGAGGGCTTGACTTGCTTCAGAGTTGAGGTAACCAAATGATGGCGGATTCAGATTACAGGTTCAGATTAAAAACTTAATAGCTTACTTTCGTTAAAAAGTCTCTTGGTGATAAGAGCGACGTGGTCCCACCCGTTCCCATCCCGAACACGGCAGTGAAACGCGTCAGCGCAGACGATACTGAGGGGGCGACCCCTTGTGGAAAATATGCCATCGCCAGGGGACTTTTTATATTTTAGCCGCATGAAGCCTCGTCGAATCACGACGGGGCTTTTTGGTTTTATCCACCTCCCGACTGCCGTATTCTGGTCTGGGGGAGAGTGGTGGTAGAATTATTAGGAGGGCTCCGAACGATGGCGTATTTCAAGACTTTCAAGGCTGCAGATTTATCTGCTGGCAAGATGACCCGGATCGAGATAAACAAGAGGGAAATTCTGATTGCCGGCATCGGCGGCCAATTCTATGCTACTGACGACCGCTGCGGCCATATGAACGGTTCGCTGTCGATGGGACGGCTTGAGGGTAAAGTCGTTGAATGCCCGCTGCACCGCGCCAGATACGATATCACCAGCGGCAAATGTGTCCAGCTGCCCCAGATGGGGAACCTGGAAAATATGTTTATTGCTGCTTCCGGCAAAACCAGGATGGTCGCAGCCATCGACACGCTTGACCTCCGGACATACCGTACCAGGGTCGAGGACGGTTTCGTGATGGTTGAAATACCTGACTGCGACGGTTGATTCCGGTGTGGAGCTCTCGGGGATGCGAAGGGAGCCAAACCGCTTGGTTCTGTGAAAAAAGGGGGCGCCCGACCGGGCGCCCCCTTTTATTATTGTCTCCCGGAAAGTTTAGGAGTGGGTGTCGCGGCCGTTGATCGTCGAGTCGATGGCGTAGGTCGGCAGCTCGATGTCCCAGAACTTCTCCGGGGCATGCAGGCCGTCGTGATAGAAGACGTCGTCCATCTGCTTGAAGAAGCCGTTGAACAGCGAGGTGTTGGCCAGCGTCGCCTGAACCACTTCGTGAATACCGGACAGGTGGTCCTTGGAGAAGGTGCAGACTGCCAGGCATTTGCCTGAAGTGCAGGCGTTTGGTAGGGCACGGAAGGCGGCGCACTTGCGGGAATCTTCGAACCAGGCCTTGTGGCCGGCGTTGTTCCAGCCGCCGATAGTCTCCCAGTAGGGTTCCTTCTCGATGGAGATGGCGCCCTCGCCGCAGGTCTCGGCGCATTTCATGCAGGTCTTGCAGAAGTTGAGATAGCCGGCGTCGATAGGCTTGTCCGGCGCCAGCGGCAGGTTGGTCAGCATGGTGAAGGCGCCGACGATGGGGCCGTGCTCCGGGGTGATAAGGCGGTTCATGCGGCCCATCTCGCCGCGGCCGGAGACGGTGGCCAGCGCCGGGGCGATACCGATGGTGTTGATTGAATACTGGCCGACGGCCTGGTAGCCGAGGCTGCGGATGAACTCCATGGTGGCTGCTTGGGTGTTGGCGTTGCGGCCGTAGCGGATCTGTGACATCAGGAGCGTCGGGTTGACCTTGAAGAGGTTGATGGACTCCTGGTTGATGATTTCGATGGCATATTTGAAAGAGTTGGGAATGACGTTGTCCTGGTACCCGTTGGCCAGGGTGCGGATGGACGCCTTGTCGGTATCCTCCCAGACGTTGCGGATCTTGCCGCCGCCTTCGAAATCATAGATCAGTTTCTTGGTTTTGCCCTCTTCCAGTTCGATGAAACCTATGCTCATGGCGCCGACGCTGCGCATGAAGGTGCGGAGTAGAGAGGCGGCTTCCTCAGGTGAGCCCTGCCACTTTGAAACACCGCGGGCCTCCGGGAGGGTAGCCTTCTGAGCGCCCAGGAAACTCTGGCTGACCGACTGGTTGCTGCCGACGTTGGATGAGTAAGCCAGGTCTTTCAGGGTAAAGCCGGGTTTGTCTTCCTTGAGGAACTTGGTCTCCTCTTCCTTTTTCAGGGCGGAGCGGCGGTCCCATTCAGCCTGGTCATAGAGCGACAACCGGTACCCGCTGGCCTTAGTGCCGCGCATGGTGTCGTTCTCTGAGTAGCGCTGCATCTCGTCCCAATCGACTTCGGTGGTCATTTCGAGGTGTTCGCGGGTCTTGATCCACCACGGCCGCTTGGTGTAAAGGCCGTCTTTGGCTGCCATTTCATCCAGATCGGCAAAGGCAGGTGCCGCGGCCATGGCGCCGCCGGCGACTCCGAGTGCTTTCATAAAGTCGCGGCGAGACATGGTGCTGTGGTACTTGTTCATTCAGATTCCTCCATTTTTACGGGCGCTGAACATCATCTGAACACTGTCCGCGCCTCGAGATTACATTAATATTATAAATGACTACGTTGATTCTAGGTATCCGCCGATATGCGTATTTTTAATAATAGTTTAATAACGAATTTTGAAAAGGGTTAACAGGAGTTCACCGCCGGCGGGTGAAACCTCCCCCTCTGGGCTTTCGGGGCATAAAAAAGAGCCCTCAGCTAGAGGGCTCTTGACAGGCGATTGAGCTTCGGTTAAACGCCGTTGCCGCCGGCGGCCAGCGCTGGCTGCTCCTCAACGGCCGGGGGCGGCAGTTCCGGGTGGCGGACGCTGAAGGCCAGTTCCTCAGCTTCGCCGGCGGCGTCGATGGTGATGGTGTCGCCGGAGGCGAAGACGCCGCGCAGCAGGTCCTCGGACAGCCGGTCCTCAATGAGGTTCTGGATGACGCGCCGCAGCGGGCGGGCGCCGTAAACCTCGTCGTAGCCCTTCTTGCCCAGGACGTCTTTGGCCGGTTCGGTAATCTCGATGGCGATGCCCTTTTCCTTGAGCTGTTTGGTTACCGAGACGAGCTGCAGGTCGACGATCTTCCGGATCTCGTCGCGGGTCAGGGAGTGGAAGACCACTGTCGAGTCAATGCGGTTCAAGAACTCCGGCCGGAAACTCTTCTTGACCTCAGCCAGCAGCTTGTCCTTCATCCGTTCGTAGCCGATATCTACGGCTTTGGCGGCGTCCGAAGTGGTGGTAAAGCCGATGGCCCCAGTGCCTTTCCTGATGAGATCGGCGCCGATGTTACTGGTCATGATGATGATAGTGTTCCTGAAGTCCACGCGGCGGCCTTTGGCGTCGGTCAGGTGGCCGTCGTCGAAAATCTGCAGCAGGATATTGAACACGTCGGGATGTGCCTTCTCGATTTCATCGAGCAGCACCAGAGAGTAGCCCTTGCGTCGTACTGCTTCGGTCAGCTGACCGCCTTCCTCGAAACCGACATAGCCGGGCGGGGCGCCGACCAGGCGGGACACGGCGAATTTTTCCATGAATTCCGACATGTCGATGCGGATCAAATTGTCCTCAGAGCCAAACATGAACTGGGCGAGGGCTCTGGCCAGCTCGGTTTTACCGACGCCGGTAGGGCCGAGGAACACGAAATTGCCGATGGGGCGCCGCGGATCCTTGAGTCCGGCCCGGGCGCGCCTGACGGCTTTTGCGATGGTGACAATAGCCTCGTCCTGGCCGACGATGCGCTGATGGAGGGCTTCTTCCATATGGAGCAGCCGCTCGGTCTCGTCGCCGGTGAGCTGCAGCAGAGGCACGCCGGTCCACATCGAGACAACGTCTGCGATGTCCTCTTTGCTGACCTTGGGCTTGGTGGCGCCCTGCTCCTGCTGCCACTCCTCTTCCATCTTGCGGCGCTTTTCGGCGATCTGGTATTCGCGTTCGCGCAGTTCGGCGGCGTAGTCGTACTGCTGGGTGGCCAGCGCCGCCTCTTTATCGCGGCGGTAGGAGTCTTCGGCCTTCTTGAGGTCCTTAAGAGGCATGGGCTTGGTGCGGTGGCGGATCCGGACGCGCGAGGCGGCCTCGTCAATGATGTCGATGGCCTTGTCCGGCATGAAGCGGTCGGAAATATAGCGCGCCGAGAGGTTGGCCGCCGCCTGCAAGGCGTCGTCGGTAATCTCCAAGCGGTGGTGCTCCTCGTAGCGGCTTCTGATGCCGCGCAGGATTTCTATGGTGTCCTCGAGCGACGGTTCTTCGACGAGCACCGGCTGGAAGCGGCGTTCCAGGGCGGCGTCGCGTTCGACATGCTTGCGGTAATCATCTAGGGTGGTAGCGCCGATGACCTGGATCTCGCCGCGGGCCAGCGACGGCTTCAGGATATTGGCCGCGTCCACCGCGCCCTCGGCGGCGCCGGCGCCGACCATGGTGTGGAACTCATCAATGAAAATTATGATATTGCCGACGGAGCGGAGCTCCTCGATGATCTTTTTCAGCCTCTCTTCGAATTCACCCCTGTATTTGGTGCCGGCGACCAGCGAAGCGATGTCCAGCGACACCAGCCGTTTGCCTTCCAGCGTCTCAGGCACGTCCGAGGCGACGATGCGGTGCGCCAGCCCTTCGACGATAGCCGTCTTGCCGACGCCCGGTTCTCCGATTAGGGCGGGATTATTCTTGGTGCGGCGGGATAAAATCTGGATGACCCGCTCAATCTCTTTGACGCGGCCTACCACCGGGTCCAGCTTGCCAGCCCGGGCGGCGGCGGTCAGGTCCACCGAGACCGAGTCCAGGTTGGGGGTTTTCCCCGGGGCTTTGCCGGCCTTGACCGGCGCCGGGCCGCGGGAGGTGGCGCCCTGAGCCAGGACCTTGGCGATTTCGGCACGGACGCGTTCGACGTTGATGCCGAAGCTGTCCAGGACGCCGGCGGCGACGCCTTCGCCCTCGCGCAGCAGACCGAGCAGCAGGTGTTCGGTGCCGATGTAGTTGTGCCCCAGGCTGCGGGCTTCGTCAATCGCCAGCTCAATGACCTTTTTGGCGCGGGAGGTCAGGCCGGTTTCGCCGGCGGAGGGTTTCTCGCCGCGGCCGATGACGAACTCCACGGCGCTCCTGAGTTTGGCCAGGTTGACGTCCAGGTTGATCAGGACGCGGGCGGCGACGCCGTCTTCCTCGCGGACCATACCCAGGAGGATGTGCTCGGTGCCAATATAATTATGGTTGAGCTGCTGGGCCTCTTCCTGCGCGTAAGTTAAAACGCGGCGGGCCCGCTCGGAGAATTTGTCGAAACGGCTAGCCATGACAGACCTCTTATGATGGGGATACCGTTTCCATTATAGGTCAAAAGGCAGGCGGCGTAAAGCATTCCAGCTTCAGATACGATTAGAGCCGATGTAACTCGCGATGGACTCACTATTTGCCGGTGGCGATATGGGCGCCTGACATCAGTCTTTCTCCGTAGCGGCCTTCTTCGCCTGATCCAGCCAGCGGGTCAAGGCTTCTTCAGCGGCGGCGTTCACTTCCTGGAAGGTAGGATTTCGCCTGGGCTCGGACTGACTGATTAGATAGGCGAAAAACCGGTTGAACAAATCCTCGGGGATCTCCACAGTGAGCTTTTTATTTGTCATGAAATTCTCCTAGCGGTTGATGAAGCTTATCGCGAGCCACAAAGTCTCGACCACGAATAGAGCCATGCCTACCTGGAAGAGATGATCGGCCAGCCACCTGGGCAGGAAGATATCCGAAACCTGGCCGTTCTCCGCCCCGGCCTTTTCGGCCATGATTCGCAGCGGGCAGGTCCAGCGGTTGAAGATGAGCACCACGCCTTCGATCAGGTGGGTGCCGTAGGTTACCGCCAGCAGCCAGGTAAAAACCCCCGCGGCCGCGGCGTAGATGTTGTAAAAGAAACAGACAAGCATGAACCAGAAGACTACGGAGTGAGCCGTTTTAATCCAGAAAATCTGCCGGTCGCGGTTAGCAGCCATCGTCAGAAGAGACCCTGCCCGGTCTCGACTTCAGGTTCTTCCTGGTCGGCTGCGGTCAAGCCCTCCCGCAACGCCTGCCTGATGTCGCGGACGGGGATGAGCTTGAAATCCGTTGACGGCGGTTTGACCCTGGCATTGGCCGGGACGAGCGCTTTCCTGAAACCCAGCCGGTCAGCCTCGGCCAGCCGGCGTTCGATCTGCGGCACGTTCCTGATCTCCCCGGAGAGACCCACCTCGCCGATGGCGACAAGCTGCGGGTCGACCGGCGCGTTCTTGTAGCTGGATGCGATTGCCAGGGCGGCGGCCAGATCGGCGGCAGGCTCCGCCACGTGTAGACCGCCGGTGGCCGAGGCGATGACATCCTGCGTCCCCAGTTTCAAGTAAGCCCGCCGCGACAGCACGGCGGTGATGATAAGCAGCCGCCCGAAGTCGAGGCCGTTGGCCGTCCGCCGCGGCTGGCCGAAGCTGGTCATGTTGGTCAGGGCTTGTATCTCGACGAGGAGAGGGCGGGAGCCCTCCAGCACCGGCACCACGGCCGAACCGACGGTGTTCTGGCGGTCGCGCGATAAGAAGACCTCGGAGGGGTTGTCCACCTGCCGCAGGCCGTCTTCTTTCATCTCGAAGATGCCGACCTCGTTGACCGAGCCGTAGCGATTCTTGACCGACCGCAGGATGCGGTAGCTGGAGAACGGTTCGCCCTCCAGATAGAGGACGGTGTCCACGATGTGCTCCAGGAGCCGCGGCCCGGCAATAGCGCCGTCCTTGGTGACGTGCCCGGCGATAAGTACCGGCGTCTGGGACGCCTTGGCCCAGGTCACCAGTCGCGCCGCGCACTCCCTCACCTGGGACACGCCGCCGGGGGCCATCTCGATATCGTTGGTGTAGATCGTCTGGATGGAGTCGATGACCACCAGAGCGGGGGACAGTTTGTCCATCTCGGCCATGATCTGGTCAAGGTCGGTTTCATTCAGGAGGTAAAGTCCTTCTCCCCTCAATCCTATTCTTTTAGCCCTTATCTTAATCTGCGGCCGCGTTTCCTCACCAGAAACGTAGAGCACGGGCGATTTTAACGACTCGGCGGTCTGCGCAGCTACCTGAAGCAGCAGCGTCGACTTGCCGATGCCCGGTTCGCCGCCGAAAAGGGTCAAAGATCCCGGTACCAGGCCGCCGCCCAGTACCCGGCTGACCTCGCCCATTGAAAGGGGGATGCGCTCGTGGCCGGTCGAGGCGACTTCGGACAGCGCCTGCGGCGCGTTGGTGGAGGCGCGGCGGAGGGACGTCGCTTTCACGGCAGCGATGGTCTGCTCGAAGAGGCTATTCCACTCGCCGCAGCCGGGGCACTTGCCCTGCCATTTTGGGGACTCCTGGCCGCAGCCGGAGCAGACGAAAACGACGCGGGACTTAGGCATGGGCAGACTTTAGCGCAACGGGGCGGCCGGCGCAAGCAAGGCATCGGCCGCAAGGACTAGTCCATACCTGACCTTAAGGGGAGTTTTTAACAACCGGCGCCGCGAGAGGCTATCCGCCGCGGGCCGATCTCGTTGTATCTGATGTAAAACGAATGGCCGACCCAAAACAAAAGGAGAAAGATATGGAAAAATCACTCAAAAACAAGAGCCTGCTCTGGGGTTTGATGCCGCTATTGATCCTGACTATGGTCCTGGGAGGATGCGCCGCGCCCAACGCCGAGGCGGCCAACGAACCTGAAATCACCGACAACAACCCGCCTGCCGTGCCGCCTCTCGACGACCGCACCACCTCGGTTCAGATTGAGCTGACCTACGACGAATTATTAAGCCAGAAGCATATCGTCAGGAACGTCACCGTCGCCAGGCCGGGGTCGGTCATCGTCACCTTGGGCTCCAATCCTTCCACCGGCTTTAGCTGGGAAGAGGCGGTCATCGGTGATGGGGCTTTGCTTTCGCAGTATTCCCGCCAGTTCGTTGAGCCTTCGTTGATGATGCCCGGCGCCGCCGGTAAGGATGTCTGGACATTCAAGACCCTGGCGGCCGGCGTGACTACGATCAAATTTGAATACTCCCAGCCGTGGCAGGGCGGCCAGCAAGATGCCTGGACGCTGACGCTCAACATCACCGTTAATTAGTTGTCGGCTGTCTGAATAGAAGGGGAGGATGAGAGTCCTCCCCTTCTATTTGTCCGAAAACCACTAGTTGACGGGCTAACTTACAGGTGTTATGCTTGGCTAACCGACTTTCTTTTCCAGGAGACTCTTATGAAGATAGCCATCGCCTCAGATGATGGCAAGAATATCTCGCAGCACTTCGGCCGGGCGCCGTACTACATCGTTTACACGATAGATAACGACAAGGTCACCGCCCGCGAGGTGCGAGATAAGGTCGGCCATCATACTTTTCTCAATGAGCACGGCAACGAGCCGCACTCCTGCCACGGCGGGCACGGCGCCGACGCGGCGTCGCAGAATAAGCATAAATCCATGCTTTCCGCCGCCGGGGACTGCCAGGTTATCGTCGCCGGGCACATGGGCGGCGGCGCCTACCGCAGCATGGTGGATAAGGATATTGAACCGGTGCTTACGGATATCAAAGACCCGGACGAGGTCGTCAAAGCCATGATCGAAGGGCGGCTGGAGAACCTTATGGACCGACTGCATTAAGGAATCGAGGAAAAAATGCCCATCTATGACTTCAAATGCCGCGCCTGCGGCGCCGTGACCGAACTCCTGGTGTCATACACCGGCAAATGCGCCAACTTTGCCTGCGCCGCCTGCGGCGGCGCCGACCTGGAAAAACAGCGCTCCATCCCGGTCGTCCTCAACCGCTGCAATCCCGGCGGCAAGACCTGCTGCGGCGCCGAAGACCGCAGCCAGGTGTCATCCTGCGGCGGTGGCGGCGGCGGCAGCTGCTGCGGCCACTAGGCCGCCGTTTTTTCGCGCTTTTTGAGAAATGCCTTGGCCATGGTGCGAGCCTTGGGGCTGGGCGCCTTGACGTAGCCGCGGACGAACTCGAGCACCGCCGCCTTGTCCTCGACATCATCGAAAACTTTATCCAGCGACTCGATGGCGTAGGCAGCGATTAGGGCCTTCCTCGACGGCGTATGGTGCGTCCGGTCGATGCTCACCAGCAGCTTAACGATATCGTCCCGAAGCTCCGGTTTGGCCTTATAAACCGCTGCGGCGTTCAGGGCTACATGCATCGGAGCGATGAGGGTGTTGTCATCCAGCAGCGAGAAGTACTTGTAGAAAATGTCGTCGAACCGGTCATCCGTATCCGCTGCCGCCATACCGGCCAGGAGGTAAATGGCAATGTATTTGGCATCGACGCCGGGGTCGTCGAGCATGGCGGCGATACTGTCCCAGTGATCCTTATAGAGTCGTTGAGGATTGCTGTCGGCCAGCTTCTGGAGCGAAAGGAAGCTCCGCTGTTTGGTCTCGAGGTTCTTGGACGCGAGCCCTTCGATTAAGCCCGCCAACGCTTCCTTATCGGTTAGTGCTTGCTGGACCAGGGCGGCGATCTCAGTTTCAGTGGGTTTCATACCGCCATCGCCTTCTTCAGCCGCCGCACCGCCTCGTCAATATCCTCGGCCGTCACCATGCGGTGAGTCACGGCCCGCACCCGATTGGTTCCTACGGAGATCATCTTGACCCCTGCTTCGCCCGCTTTGTTTACAAAATCGGCGGCGGGAATTTCGCCGGTGCCGATCATTACGATGTTGGTCTGGGGTTTCTCGACTTCGAGCCCCGGAATCTGCCGCAGCCCTTCAGCCAATGCTTTCGCGTTCCTGTGGTCGTCGGCCAGGCGCTCGACGCAGGTCTCCAGGCAGACGATGCCCGCCGCGGCGATGACCCCGGCCTGGCGCATGCCGCCGCCGACCATCTTGCGCAGCTTCCTGGTCCGGGCGATGAATTCCCCAGAGCCGCACAGTACCGAACCCACCGGCGCGGACAACCCCTTCGACAGGCAGAAACATACCGAATCAACCGGCTGGCACAGGTCGGAGGCCGGCACGCCCAGGGCTACCGCAGCGTTGAAAAGACGGGCCCCGTCGAGGTGTACGAATAGATTATGGCGGCGGGCCGCTTCGGCGGCTTCGGTGGTGTATTCCACGTCCAACACCGCGCCACCGCAGAAGTTGTGGGTATTTTCAAGGCATAAGAGTCTCGACGGCGGCCAGTGGAGGTTCTTGCCCCGCACCGCCCCCTCGATCCTATCGATGTCGATGGTGCCGTCCGGGTTGTTGGGCAGCGTCCGCAAGCTGACCCCGCCCAGCGCCGCGGCGCCGCCGGCCTCGTTCAGGAAGATGTGGCTCTTTTCGCCCAGGATGATCTCGTCGCCGTGGCGGGTGTGGCTCATGACGGCGATTAAATTGCTCATGGTGCCGCTGGGGGTGAAGACGGCGGCCTCTTTGCCGGTCATCTCGGCGGCCATCGCTTCCAGCCGGTTGACCGTCGGGTCTTCGGAGAAAACGTCGTCGCCGACCTCAGCCCGGAACATGGCGTCGCGCATTTCCGGCGTCGGGTGGGTGATGGTATCGCTGCGCAGGTCGATGATTCGCATAAAAAACCTCGGGTTGAATTTCGCGTTGATTTTACACCGCCGCGCCTGACCTGTCATTTCCGGAGGTTAGGTGACGCTACCCAAGCAAAGAGGGCGTCTCAATAACAGACCGTTTGAACGAGAAAGGGGGATGGCGCGCTGCGCGCCATCCCCCTTTTTATTATTTTCGAGACAGTTTCGATAGATGATCTTATTTGAAGAATTCCTCGAGCGCAGCGCCTATCGCCGGCTGCAGCGGGTCGCGGGCCGGATAGGTTGAAAGGATTTGGAGGGTGTCGTTCTGGGCATCCAGCTTCAGCAGGGAATCGAGGATCACCACGCCGTTGACGCTGGCGGAGGACACCATTGACCAGAACTTGCCGTGGCAGATTTCCTTGTCATTGATCTTGATGACGAACTCTCGGTTGTGCAGGGTTTTCGCCAATTCCGGGATGTCCCTATGGGTCAGGAAGGAATTCCACTTATCGATGCCGCGCTGGTTGAGTTCCAGGGTGCCGTCGCCGAGATACGCCGCAATGTCACTCTCGGACAACACGGTTTCACCGGTATCGGTCAAGATGATCTGGAACCGCTTTTCAGGGGTTCCGGCACAGCCGGTTGCCACCGTAAGGAGAAGAAGAAAGCAGACCGCGAGGGTAAACAATCGAGCCTTCATAAGTCCTCCGTTATGGCGTTACACTGAATATAACTCTTAATTTTGATGGAAGCTAGCTGCAAATCAAAAATATTTTGGTCGAAAAACGATAAAAGTCGCTTGACAGCCCTAATGAACATGTGTGCTATAATACCCGCCGTGATTCTTGGAGACATCGCAACGATTTTCCCAGGGAGCGCGGCCACTCATTTTCGCGCTTGTGCCGTAGTCCAGAGATTTTTACCGAGATAATCGTTTGAATCGTTTTCACCCCCAAAACTTCTATCCGGAAAAATCTGCATCCACGGCACTAAGCCTTTGGTACGTAGCGCCTCAACGCCCGGATGCCTTATAATTACAGCTATGTTTAACGGACAACGCGTCGCCGCCATTATCGCCGCCGCCGGCCGGTCGGAGCGGATGCAGGGTGTGGACAAGATCTTCACTCTCCTCGGCAACCGCCCGGTGCTGGCCCGGACTGTATATCCTTTTGAATGTCACCCGATGATCGACCGCATCGTCATCGTCCTCAACGCCGAGCGGATGGGCGAGGGCAAGCGGCTGGCGGACTATGAGAAATGGCGCAAGGTCACTGACATCGTTGCCGGGGGCGAGCGCCGCCAGGACTCGGTCATGAACGCGCTGAAGAAGCTCGAAGGCGATGCCAGGTGGGTCTTCATCCATGACGGCGCCCGGCCGCTGATGAGGCTGCACCAGATTGACGACGGCATTGAGGCTGCCGCCGAATCCGGCGCCGCGGTCTCCGCCGTGCCGGTGACTGATACGATCAAACTCTCCAGGGAAGACGGCATGATCGAAACTACTCTGCCGCGGGAGCGGCTGTGGGCTGTTCAGACGCCTCAGGTTTTCCGCTATGACCTCATCCGCCGGGCTTACGAGGCCGCCGAAGACGCTTCGGTCACCGATGACGCCTCATTAGTGGAACGCCTGGGCGCGGCGGTTAAGATTTTTCAGGGCTCTTACGGCAATATCAAGATAACCACACCGGAAAGCCTGGCCACCGCTGAAATGCTGTGGCGCAGAAGCGGGGAATAAGATGAAAATTCGTACCGGTCTGGGTTATGACGTCCACCGGCTGGCGCCCGGCCAAAGGCTTGTCCTGGGCGGCGTGGAGATTCCCTGGAGCCACGGCCTGATCGGCTGGAGCGACGCGGATGTCCTGCTCCACGCTGTCATGGACGCGCTCCTGGGCGCCGCCGGCCTGGGCGACATCGGCGCCCATTTCCCCCCCGGCGACCCCCAGTATAAAGGCATCTCCTCCCTGAAACTGCTGGAGCGAGTCGGCGGTATGCTCACGAATTACGGCTGGAAGGTAGGCAATATCGACGTCACCGTGGTCGCCGAGCAGCCCAAGCTTCGCGACCATGTACCGGCCATGTGTCACAATATCGCCAAAACCCTGGGTGTCGATCCGACCGATGTGAACATCAAGGCCTCCACCTCCGAGGAGTTGGGCTTCATCGGCCGGGAAGAAGGCATGGCCGCCTGGGCATCGGCGCTGATCGAAAAATAGGCTTCGCCACAACCCCGTGGCCGTGATATACTCGCCGCTATGAAAATCTCGAACACTCTCACCGGTCGCAAGGAAGA
Organism: Dehalogenimonas alkenigignens; assembly: GCF_001466665.1. Classification (NCBI taxonomy): domain Bacteria; kingdom Bacillati; phylum Chloroflexota; class Dehalococcoidia; order Dehalococcoidales; family Dehalococcoidaceae; genus Dehalogenimonas; species Dehalogenimonas alkenigignens. Next base: position 565,415 of record NZ_KQ758903.1, read on the forward strand.
ATTCATTCCCGAGGGCGACCCGGTCAAGATGTATGTCTGCGGCATCACGCCGCAGTCCGCGGCCCATATCGGGCACGCCATGAGCTACATCAACTTCGACGTCATCCGGCGCTATTTGCTGTACCGCGACTACCGGGTAAAGTACGTTCAGAATTTCACCGATGTCGATGACAAAATCATCGCCAGGGCCGCGCCCCTGGGCATCACCCCGCTGGAACTGGCCGACCGCAACATCGCCGATTTCCAGGCCGATATGGCCGCCCTGAATATCATGCCCGCTGACGCTTACCCCAGAGTGACGCGTGAGATCCCGTCAATCATCGAACTGGTACAGGGCCTGGTTAACAAAGGATTTGCCTACGAGGCCAAAGGCTCGGTCTATTTCCGGGTAACCAAACTCGACGATTACGGCAAGCTTTCGCACCGCACCCTGGACCAGATGCAGGCCGGCGCCCGGATCGAGGTCGGGGAGGATAAAGAACACCCCATGGACTTCGTGCTGTGGAAGGCGGCTAAGCCCGGCGAGCCGTCCTGGGATTCGCCCTGGGGCAAGGGGCGGCCAGGCTGGCATATCGAGTGCTCGGCCATGAGCCGCAAGTACCTCGGCGAGACGATAGACATCCACGGCGGCGGCGCCGACCTGATTTTCCCCCACCACGAGAACGAGATCGCCCAGTCTGAGAGTGTCACCGGCAAGAAGCCCTTCGTCCGCTACTGGCTGCACAACGGCCTGCTGCAGCTCGGCGGCGAGAAAATGAGCAAGTCCGTCGGCAACTTGATTACCATCAAAGATTTCCTGTCCAGGAACTCAGCCGATGCCCTGCGCATTTTTGTCTTGAGCTCGCATTACCGCAGCCCGCTGACCTTTTCGGCGGAGGTTATCGACGGCGCGGAGAAAGGCGCTCAGCGGCTGGCCCAGGCGCTCCAGGCGGCGGGCGGCGGCAAGGTTGCCGCATTTGACGGCGAGGCTTATCGCCAGCGCTTCGTCGAGGCCATGGACGATGACTTCAACACGCCGCGGGCTCTGGCGGCGCTGTTCGATTTAGCCCGCGACCTGAACCGCATCGACGCCGAGGGTGGCGACGCCTCGGCAGCCAAAACGCTGCTCCGGGAACTGGCGGATGTCCTCGGCCTGAGGTTAATGGCGGCCAAAACCGCCGCGGATGGTGGGAAAATCGCCGAGGCCGGCGCCGAGATTTTCCGGGAACTTGGCCGCGATGTCCCGGACTGGAGCGGCGACGCCGGAAAGGCCATGGCGGATGTCATCACCCTGCGGGCTGAGCTGCGCAAAGTCAAAGATTTCGCTAAAGCCGACATCCTCCGTGGTAAACTGGAGAGCATCGGCGTCAGCTTGAAGGACACGCCCTCAGGAACTACCTGGGAGTACAAGCCAAAATAATCTTGTCATTCCCGCGCAGGCGGGAATCGACCGGGCGGATTGGTTGGACCCCGCGGGGGCGATCCCCAGGTTGAAGGACGTCGCCCGCCGATTTTGTCCGGGCAAAAGGCTCTGATCTTGACATTTTTCCCTCCCCGTCGTACTATTTCGGTAGTTGGCGAAATACCGAACTGATATGAGTGAAAGCGTTTATAAAGCCCTGGCCGACGCTACCCGGCGGAGAATTTTAAAACTGCTGGGCGAGCGGCCGATGACCGCCGGCGAGATCGCCGAGAAATTTAGCCTGGCAAAATCCACCCTTTCCGGGCATTTCATGGTTCTCAAAAATGCTGACCTGATCCAGGAAGAGCGCCGCGGCGCCACAATAGTTTATTCGCTGAACCTTTCAGTCGTTGACGAGACCATGGCGGCGCTGATGGATCTGTTCAAGGTCGGCAAGTCTTCTTCGATGGAGGAACCCGAGCTGTCATGAAGATAACCTGGCGCAGCGAAGCGCTTAACCTGATACTGTTGGCCGCCATGTTCATTATTTCGGCGGCGAGCTGGTCATCAGCCCCGGAACGCATTCCGGTTCACTGGGATATCACCGGCCAGCCGGACCGCTTCGGCGGCAAATTCGAAGGTCTGTTCTTCCTGCCGCTGATGGCCGCCGGAATCTACCTGCTGCTCCTTTATCTGCCCCGCCTTGATCCCAAACGCGTCAACTACGAGAAGTTCGGCGGCGTTTACCGCATCATTCGGACGCTCCTGGTGGTCTTCATGTTCGGCCTCCACGGCGTTATCGTAGCTTCGGCGGTACATGAGGTACCGATCGATGTCGGCACAGCGGTCATGGTCATGGTCGGCTTGATGCTGGCGGTGCTCGGCAATTACTTCGGCAAGTTGAAGCCAACCTGGTTCGTCGGCATCCGCACCCCGTGGACGCTGACTTCAGAACTGTCCTGGGTTAAAACCCACCGGCTGGGCGGCAGAGTCTTTGTTGTCTTCGGCTTGCTCATGGCCCTGGCCGGCATCGTCGGCGAGCCGTGGCTGTTTATCGGCGTGATGGGCGCCTTCATGGCTTCCATCGTCTTTCTGATGATCTATTCTTACACCGTCTGGAAGGCGGATCCGGACCGCGGCAACGGTCCCGGAAAACAATAGGAGAGGCCTGTGAAAACTCTGGGCTTTGTGCTGTTCGGCGTTGCGCTGGTGGCCATGGTCGGCGTTTTTATCTGGACCCTGGCCGCGGATGCCGGTGAAATCCCCGGGGTGGCCTGGGTCATCGGCGGTTCGCTGGGCGCCGGCACCATCCTCCTCCTGGCCGCGGCCATCCGCGACCGTCTGAAAGCTAAAAAGGATGAACAATACTTAAAAGGAGTGGACAATTGATCGTCGTAACCTCGCCATCCATCCCCGGTAAAACCATCGTCAAGACCATCGGCCTGGTCAGAGGTTCCACCATCCGCGCCAAGCACATCGGCAAGGACATTATGGCCGGTTTCCGCGGCATGGTCGGCGGAGAAATCAACGAATACACTCAGATGATGGCCGAATCCCGCGAAGAAGCGCTGAAGCGCATGATCGCCGACGCCGAAAAAAAAGGCGCCAACGCCGTTATCAGCATGAACTTCGGCACTTCGATGGTCATGACTTCGGCCGCCGAATGCATTGCCTACGGCACCGGCGTCGTCGTCGAGTAAGCTCAACACCTGGATAGGGACAGCTTCCCTGCCCTTGCACGGCCGCTTGCGGATTGGTATAATGGCAAGTTGTTTTTATCTGGAGGTGCGCCATTTACGCTATAGTTGAATCCGGCGGCAAGCAGTATAAGGTAACCGAGGGTCAGACCCTCGATGTTGATCATTTGAACGTGGAAGACGGATCCACCGTTGAACTGGATCGCGTCCTGTTCTTCTCTGACGGGCAGAATGACGTGATCGGCAAACCGGTAGTTGAAGGCGCCAAGGTTGTCGCCAAAGCTGAAGGCTCCGGCATGGGCGAAAAAGTCCGCGGCCTGCGCTTCAAGGCCAAGAGCCGCGCCCACACCCGCGTCGGCGGCCGCGCCGTGTTCACCCGCCTGAAGATCGAAAGCATCGTTGCCCCCAAGTAACATAGGAGATTTGAAAAATGGCTCATAAGAAAGGCGGCGGTTCAAGCCGCAACGGACGAGATTCCAAACCCAAGATGCTGGGCGTCAAGCGCTACGGCGGCGAGCGGGTGTTGGCCGGCACCATCCTGGTGCGCCAGCGCGGCACGCCCATCAAAGCCGGCGAGAACGTCGGCATCGGCCGGGACCACACCCTTTTCGCCCTGGCTGACGGCATCGTGGAGTTCGCCCCCACGGCCAACAAACGCAAGATGGCCAGCGTCAAGACTGTCTAGGAGTGACCATGAAAGAGAAACTGCACCCCAAGTTTTTCCCTGAATCCAAGGTGACCTGCTCCTGCGGCAACACCTTCCTGCTGGGCTCGACCAAACCGGAGATCAAAGTGGAGCTTTGCAACAAGTGCCACCCGTTCTACACCGGCGAGAAGCGCATGGTGGACACCGCCGGCCGCGTCGACCGCTTCAAGCAGCGCTACGGCCTCAAGGATAAGTAAACTGCTTTTGTCGATTCAAAAGGGGCGGCTATAAACCGCCCCTTTTTTGTTAGATCGGGTTTTGTGGAGTAAGATTCCGGCATGAGGCAAAAATTCTACTACGGCGGCCAGGCGATCATCGAGGGCGTCATGATCCGCGGCCAGAAGTCGCTGGTGACTGCCGTCCGCCGCCCCAAGGGAGAAATCCTGGTTGAAGCCAGGCCGCTGCCGAAGATTTACACCGGCAGGCTGCGCCAGCTGCCCTTTTTCCGCGGCGTTATCGTCCTTCTGGAGGCGATGCTGCTCGGCGTCCAGGCGCTGATGCGCTCGGCTGACGTCGCCCTGGAGGAAGAGACCGAGGAGGTTTCGCCCTGGGTGATGTGGGGCATGGTCGGCTTCTCGCTGGCCCTGTCGGTGGCCATCTTTTTCCTGACGCCGTTATTTTTAGCCAGCCTCCTCGGCGATCTGCTCGGCTCGGGATTCTTGTTCGCGCTGATTGAGGGACTGATCCGCCTGGCGCTGTTCATCGCTTACCTGGCCGCCATCGGCCGCATGCCTGATATCCGGCGCGTCTTTGCCTACCACGGCGCCGAGCACCAGACGATCAACGCTTATGAGCACGGGGTGAAGCTGGAGCCCCTGGCTGTCCGCGAGTTCTCCACCGCTCACACCCGCTGCGGCACGGCTTTTCTGCTGGCGGTGATGGTAATCGCCATCCTGATCTTCAGCCTGCTGGGCAAGCCGGCGCTGTGGCTGATGGTGGCCTCTCGCATCCTGCTGCTGCCGGCTATCGCCGGGCTGTCATATGAATTCACCCGCTACGCCGCCGGCCACGGCGGAAACGCCCTGGTCCAGGCACTGGCCAAGCCGGGCTTGTGGCTTCAGGCGATGACCACTCGCCAGCCGGAACTGGCCCAGATTGAGGTCGGCATCGCCGCTTTAAAGAAGGCGCTGGTCGACGACCATCCGGAGCTGGAGGCCGAGCTGTACCCTGCGCCGGCGACGGTCCCCGTCGAAGTCCCGGCCGAACCGGCGCCCGCCGCCGGGCCTGAAGCCCTGACCTAGCCTGCGCCGCCTTACTTCGCCCTCGATGAGGGGCGATTGACCTCCGTTTTCACACCCGATTCACAGTCGTCGCGCCTCAGAAACGAACTCGGCCTTGCCGCCCGTGGCAAGGCCGAGTTTTTGATTTTCGGGGGATTTCGGTTTAGCCCTGCGTCTGCGACACGCACTCCATGGTCAACGGCTCATAGAAGCAGCTGACCTCGCCGGTGTGGCAGGTCGGGCCCATCGGCTCGGCCTTGACCAGGATGGCGTCGTTATCGCAGTCCAGCCACACTTCCTTGACCATGAGCTTGTTGCCTGACGTGGCGCCTTTGTTCCAGAGTTCCTGTCGGCTGCGGCTGTAGAACCAGACGCTGCCCGTCTCCAGGGTCAGCCTGGCGGACTCCTTGTTCATATAACCCAGCATCAGCACCTGGCCGGTTTTGGCGTCCTGCACGATGGCCGCCACCAGCCCCTTGTCATCCAGTTTAAGACCCTTGCCCTTGATTGCCATGAACACTCCTTCTTTTTTTAGCTATCTTTGGTTCGTTTCGGTAGTTTGTTGGCCGACCTGGGGCGCCGATTCAGGCGGCGGCGTAGAGGGCTTGCCGCAGGTTGATGGTCCCGGCATAGAGCGACTTGCCCAGGATGGCGCCCGAAGCCCCGATAAGCTTTAAAATCTTCAGGTGGCTGATTGAGGCGATGCCGCCGGAGGCGATCACCGGTATCCGGAGGGCATCGATTAGGTCATACAGGGCGGTAAAGTTTGGCTCGGTCAGCATGCCGTCACGGGAGATGTCGGTGAAAACGAAGCGGCGGACCCCCAGGGCTATCATCTGCCGGGCGAACTGCAGTACCGGCAAGCCGGTGTCTTCCTGCCAGCCCTTGACCGCCATCTTGCCGTCCCGGGCGTCCAGGCTGACGATGACGGACTCGGCGTATTTGGCGCAGGCTTCCTTAACCAGCGCCGGATTTTCCACCGCCGCGGTGCCGATGATGACCCGGTCGATGCCGGCTGAAAGCAGCTTTTTGATGCGTTCGAGATCCCGGATGCCGCCGCCGAGCTGTACCGGTACTGACACGGCGGTGACGATCTGGGAAATGACGTCCAGGTTGACCATGTCACCGGAAGCCGCGCCGTCCAGGTCGACGATGTGCAGCCGCGGTGCGCCCATGGACTGCCACTTCAATGCCATTTCAACAGGGTTGTCGGAATAGACGGTTTCGCGACTGTAGTCGCCCTGGACCAGCCGCACGCAGCGGCCGCCGCGGATATCTATGGCGGGGATAATATCGATGGTATTTCTCCGTTTAAGTCAGCAGAAGATGCGCAGCATTATATCATTATGAATGGGATTTCAGCACTTGTTGCGCTGAATCGGACAACTTATCGATGATCAAGCTTAATTGAAACAGGTCGTCCGGTGATAACACCTTAAACGCTTGGCTCACTGCTGCTGTTTTGGCTCTCCCAAGTTCCCAGATCGCGATCCCTTCGTCAGTTATTTCCACGCGTATCATGTTGCGTTTCTCCAGGTCTTTAACCAGTTTAACCAAACCCCGCCCCTCCAGCCGTTTCAAGTTGACCGACACCGTATGCGGTTCACGTCTATAAACCCTGGAAATCATCGCCGGCGTAACGGGTCCTTCTATTTTCTTCAAAATATTCAAAATGCCGAGCTGCTCGGGCTTGATTCCCAGTTCCCTTAAATCACGTGCGAACACCTTATATAGAAGATTCCGCGTCCTCATGAAACGCGCCCAGATATCCAGCGTCGGGTCGGTGTAAGAAATGACTTTTTGCGGCATTATTTTTTCCAGAATTTCCGAATTGCCGAACAGATTCTAATAGACCAGAAGAGATATCACAAATGATAAGGACAGATAAACGACGAGCAAACTTGTCAACCGGAGCTATTAAACCACTTTAATTGTCTTGTAATGAAAGTATCACTAAAAATACGTCATTTGGCGGATGTTCTATGTAGAATATTGGGTTATCATATGATACTGAAAAGTGAAGAATAGGTTATGACACAGGAGATACAGGATGGAAAATGACATCCGGGAGAGACTGGATGACAGCGGCAAAGACTGCAAGTTTTGCATTTGAAAAGGAGAAAAGCAATGACTCAGTTTCACAGCACTGTCAGTCGCCGTGAGTTCATGAAAGCACTTGGGCTTACCGCCACGGGCGCTGCCGCTCTGGTCGCTCCAAGTTTCAACGACCTCGATGAATTGATTGGGTCTCAGTCCGCACAGTTCAAGCGCGCTTGGTGGATCAAGAACCGCGAAATTGATGAACCTACCGTCGAATTGGACTGGAGCCAAATGTACCGTTCCGACGGTAAGTGGACCGGTCAGGACGGCTCATGCCAGACGTATTTTATAGGTGATGAAGAACGTCAAAAGCGGTCTGCTCAGGCATCAGCATTTTCCACTGAGACACTCAAAAACGGCACACCGGGGATGAACCTTCGTGATAGAGCCCTCTCCGGCGGCCTTTATCAGGCTTCCATCAGTTTCATGGGTTTGCAGTCAGCCAAAACACCGGAACAAATGGGCGTGCCCAAGTGGCAAGGCTCTCCGGAAGAAAACAGCAAGATGCTGCGCGCCGCCGCCCGTTTTTACGGCATGGGCACTGTAGGTTTTGCCGAGATTGATCAGCGGGTCAAGGACAAGCTCGTTCGCGAATATGATAAGGCAGCCGCCCACCAGAAGTATGTCTTCGAAGATGTTCCGTTAGGGTACGAAGCAAAAGACAAACTGGTCTTTCCATCCGCGGTACCTCTGTACGATATGGCCTTTCTTCATCCGCTATCCAAGGAGATGTTCCGCACCACCCCCAGTTCCGATATCGCCAGTGCCGGCAACTCCATCCGTTATAGTCAGTGGTCGATAGTTCAACCCCGTTTGCAGCAATTCGCTCGGATGCTGGGCTACCAGATATACGGTTATACCACCCCGGTCTGCGGGGCTATTCCGACTATTGCTACCAATACTCTCACTGGCTTGGTTGAAGGAGGCCGTAACAATGGTGTCTGCATCAGTCCGGAGTACGGCACGGTGACTGGAGCTTTTAGCGTAGTTATGGATATTCCTGTTGAGCCGACGCCCCCCGTCGACGCCGGAATCTGGCGTTTCTGCCATACCTGCCACAAATGTGCCGATGCCTGCCCGACAAATTCGATCTCTCAGGACAACGAGCCTTCGTGGGAAATCCCGCAGATTTACGGCAAGGAAGACAACACACACGTTCCCGGCAAGAAGCAGTTCTGGACTAACGGTGTGGATTGCTGGAGCCTGAAAGCCACCTTTGGCGGCTGTCATACCTGCATGGCCACCTGCACCTTCAACACCGGCGCGGCAGCCGTCCACAGCTATGTCAAAGCCGCACTGGCGACCACGCCTGCACTCAACAGCTTCCTGTGGAAGGCTGACAGCTGGTGGGGCTACGGTTTGCGCGAGGATAAGGAAAGCTGGTGGGATCTGGCTCAACCCACTCTTGGTTTCGATACATCGGTCACAGCCCACCACAAAACATACTAGGATACCCTTAACTGCTAAACAAAACTTGTGGGGGTGTGAGAACCCCCACAAGTTTTTTCATGTTAAAATAACCTTCAATGAAAGTCGTATTGCTCTTTCCCCCGCAATGGCTGCCAAATCAGCCTCCTCTTGGAATACCTTCGCTGTCTGCTTTCCTGAAAGGTCACGGCATCGATGTCGTTCAAAAAGACCTTAGCATCGAATCATATGAACATTTCCTTTCCCAACGCTATTTACAATCATTGAAGGGTCGCATCGAAGACCGATTCAATGTCCTCGATACTAAAGCCAGTCTCGAGCCTGGAATAGAGCAGCAGCGGTATGCCGATCTTTTTCTGGCAAAATCATCCATTGACTCCATTTCCACCAACGTCGAAGAAGCTAAAGCGGTTTTCCATGATCGCCAGTATTTCGATGCCAACACCCTATCCCAAGCCCGCCGAACACTGCAAGACGCGCTGGCTGTGGTCTCGGCAGCCCACTTCCCTTCCCGTCTCCAGCTGACGTCGTTTTCCATACCGTCATTTGACGGCCGTTTCGATAGCGCTGAAATCTTGACCGCGGACGGTAATCAGAATCCTTATTTGAGGTATTTTGAAGAACAAACTGTTCCGTGGCTGAAAAATCAGGGTCCTGACCTGGTAGGTATTTCAATTACCGCCGAGTCCCAGTTGATACCTGGGCTTACTTTAGCTCGCCTGGTAAAAAAAGCTTTTCCTGGATGCCACATTGTCCTCGGCGGTTATCTGGCAACCTTGCTGGCATCTGTATTTAGCAATCACCCGGGCTTTTTCACCCGGTATTTCGATTCGCTTGTCATTCTCGAAGGCGAACGTCCATTGCTTGAGTTGGTCAAGAGGGTAGAGCGTCGCGAAACCCTGGCGGACGTCCCGAATCTGATTTGGTATGATGGTAAAACGGTCCGGAAGAATTCCCCTGTGCCGCCAGCTTCGATGGCTGAATTGCCGCCTCCGGACTTTGACGGCCTGGTTCTCAGCAAGTATTTATCGCCTGAACCGGTCCTGCCGGTTCTGGCCTCACGCGGCTGCTATTGGGGCAAGTGCGCTTTTTGCTCCCACAACGTTTCCTATGAGAACAGATACCGTCCCTCAATACCCGAAAAGGTTGCCGCCGATATCGATCACCTGTCCCGCCGTTACCACGTCAGACATTTCTCCTTTTGTGATGAGGCCATCGCTCCGTCTCTGATGTCGGGCTTAACCCGAACGTTTCTCGAGAGTAAGGCTGACTGTCGGTTTTCGACGAATATCCGCCTGGAAGCTCAATTCGATGGCAGCCTTTGCCAAGAGATGTACCAGGCTGGTTTTCGTGTGGTTTACATCGGTCTCGAATCCGGCTGCGACCGGGTGCTGGGCTTAATGCGGAAAGGGACTACCCGGGAACTGGCGCTGGCAGCATGCCGCAACCTGGTAGCCGCCGGCATTTGGGATCACCTCTACATCTTCCTCGGTTTTCCGGGAGAAACGCTGGCAGAAGCGGAAGAAACAATCAGGTTTATTGAACAAAACAGCGAAGTGATTCGTTCATTCAATATCGGCCAATTTTCCCTCACGCGCGGCTCTGCTGTCTTAGCCGCACCGGAGGAATTCGGTATAGATTTGCCTCAAGGAGATGCTGCCAGCTATCTTGCTGTCGGGTTCGATTTTTCACCCAGAACCGGCTTGAACCGAAGCCAGGCTGAATCTTTAAGCCGGAAAACCTGGGATCGCCTCGCCTTATCGTATCCCACCCATGACATCATGCGATTGCTTTCGAAAGAGGATCTACTGGTCTACCTCTCTCATAATGAGAGTGCCGACCCAGGCTTGTCCAACTTAAGCGCCGCTGTTCCGGCATCCGGGGACAGGTATCATAGGTTGGTCAATGAGTCTTTGGAAATGACCTCAGACTATACGCCCCTCATGATAGACGGTGTGACCCGATCAGTCGTACACTTTGACCTTCCCGCCTTTGTGCGCGGGCAATCATCTGCGCCGAACGTTCGTCAACGGCGGCTGGTGGTTTTTAATCCTGCTACCCGTCGTTTACGTCAGATTGACGCCATAACATGGGATATCTTGGGATCGTCAAACGGACGGAATACCATTCGCCAGATCTCTCGCTCATTGACGCGTAAGTACGGGCTTTCAAGTTGGCAGCTCGAGGCGGACTGTCTTCGCGTCCTGGCGGCGCTTAAAGCCGACAGTTTTGTCGTTTGAACAGCGCCCGCCGATCCTCAGTTTTTCAAGTATGGTAGAATACTAAGTCCGCTTTGATGCGTTATATAGTCTGTAGTCTGCCCCGGCCGGGGCTTGGAAGAGGTTTTTCAGATGTTCAAATGGCTTGGCAAAATGGTTGATTCCAACGATAAAGAGATCAAAAAGTTGCAGCCGCTGGTTTCGGCGGTCAACGCCCTGGAGCCTGAGTTCATAGCCCTCTCCGATGAGGAACTCAAAGCCAAAACCGCCGAATTTAAAACCAAAGTCACCGCCGAATACGAATCCCTGAAAAGCGATATCGAAAACCTGCGGGCTCAGCTAGCCGTCACCGTCAGCCCTGAAGACCGCAATAAGCTTAAAGACAAGATCATCACCCTGGAAAACTCCTGTTTCGAGGAGATCATGCCCGCCGCCTTCGCCACGGTGCGCGAGGCCGCCCGACGCACCCTGGGCTTGCGCCATTATGACGTGCAGCTTATGGGCGCCGCTGTCCTTCACGACGGCCGTATCGCCGAGATGAAGACCGGCGAAGGCAAGACCCTGGTCGCCACCCTGTCTTTGTACCTGAATTCTCTTCTCGGCCGCGGCGCCCACCTGATCACTCAGAACGATTACCTGGCCCGGCGCGATGCCTACTGGATGGGGCCGGTCTATCACGCCCTGGGGGTCTCGGTGGCTTCCATTTACCCTATGCAGACGCCCGACGAGCACCAGCCGTCGCGCCTCTTCGACCCGTCGTATAACTCCGGCAAGGACAACGACCCGTGGCAGCACTACCGGCCGGTGCCCCGCAAAGAAGCCTACGCCGCCGATATCACCTACGGCACTTCGGCCGAGTTCGGCTTCGACTACCTGCGGGATAATATGGTCATCGATCTGTCGCAGTGCGTGCAGCGGCCCGACGGCCCCTACTTTGCCATCGTCGACGAGGTGGACAACCTGCTCATTGACGAGGCGCGGACGCCTTTAATCATCTCCGCCCCGGACTTCGAGGCCGGCAAGCTGTACCAGTCCTTCGCCAAGCTGGTGCTGCGGCTGAAACCGGCGGAAGACTACGAGGTCAAGATCAAGGAGCGCCTGGCCGAACTTACCGAGGACGGCTGGACCAAGGTCGAGGGCCTGTTGAAGCGCGAAGGGCTGCTCAAGTCGGAGAACCTCTACGACCCCCAGAATTCCTCGTTGATGCGCCACCTCCGCAACGCCCTGTCGGCCAAGGAGTTTTACCTCCGCGACCGGCAGTATGTGGTTGACCGCGACCCGGATGGCCAGGCCGGTATTGTAATCGTGGATGAATTCACCGGCCGCAAGATGGTCGGCCGGCGCTATTCTGAAGGGCTGCACCAGGCCATCGAGGCCAAAGAAGGCCTCAAGGTCCGCGAGGAGACCAAGACCTACGCCTCAATCACCATCCAGAACTACTTCCGGATGTATGACAAGCTCTCCGGCATGACCGGCACCGCCCTGACCGAGGCCGAGGAGTTCTCCCGCATCTACAAGCTGGAGGTGGTGGCCATTCCCACCCACCGCCCCATGGTGAGGCAGGACAACACCGACCAGATCTACAAAGACGTGCCCTCCAAGTTCAAGGCCGTCGTCCGCGAGGTCGAGGAGATGCGCGCCGCCGGCCGCCCGATACTCCTGGGCACCGTTTCCATCGAAAACTCGGATCTTATCTCGGAGATACTCAAGAAGAAGGGCATCCCCCACGAAGTCCTGAACGCTAAAAAGCACGAACGGGAGGCGGCCATCGTCGCCGAGGCCGGCAAGCCCGGCGCCGTCACCGTGGCCACCAACATGGCCGGCCGCGGCGTGGACATCATTCTTGGCGGCAAACTCGAGGGTTACGACCCGATGGCCGATCTGAAAGCTCATCTCGCCGAAGAACTGTCGAAAACGCCGCTGGATAAGGATAAACTGACCGAATTCGAACGTGATATTGCCCGGGCGGAGACTGAGATCGCCCGCCTTCAGGGTCAGATTAATACGGCGCGCCTGGAATATATCCAGGAAATCAAGACCGATGCCTCCACAGCCGGAAAAAGCGGCAAGCTGGCTGAAATCGAGTCGTTTGAAAAGAAGCTCAAAACTACCGCCGAGGGTTACCTTGCCGCCTACGGCGGCTGGGTCGCCGATATGTCCCGCGAGCTGCCGGAAAGTCCTAAAAAGACGGTCTGCAATATCGACACCGGCCGCTGCCAGACGGTGATCGACAAAGAACGCAAGCGTTTCAACGAGTGGCTGGAGCGCTATGTGGCAGTGGTCAAGGCCGGCGGCCTGCACGTCATCGGCACCGAGCGCCACGAAGCCCGCCGCATTGACAACCAGCTCCGCGGCCGGGCCGGGCGCCAGGGCGACCCCGGCTCGTCGCGCTTCTTCGTCTCGCTGGATGACGACATCATGAGGCGCTTCGGCGGCGAGATGGTGCGCGGCCTGATGGATCGCTTCGGCTTCGATGAGAACACTCCCATCGAGAACTCTCTAATTTCCCGTTCCCTGGAAAACGCTCAGAAGCGGGTCGAAGGCTACAACTTCGACGTCCGCAAGAATCTGGTCGAATACGATGACGTGGTCAACAAACACCGCGAGATCATCTACGGCGAACGCAAGAAGATCCTGTCCGGCGCCGATCTGAAGTCCAACATCCTGAACATGGTCAAGGAGACCATTGACGGCATTGTCGCCGAGCGTCTGACAGGCCTGGACTATCAGGACTGGGATATCGCCGGGCTGCTTGCCGACCTGTCCGCCTTCATGCCGCAGCCGGAGGGTTTCACCGCCGAGGAGATATCCCGCCTGTCATCCGATGAGGTGGCCGAACGCCTGAAGTGCGCCGCTGAAGCCATCTACGAAAAGAAGGAGCAGGACATCGGCGCGCCCATCCTGCGCCAGATCGAACGCCACCTGATGCTCCGGGTGATGGACACGCTGTGGATAGAGCACCTGACTTTCGTCGAGCACCTGCGGCTGGAGGCCGGCTGGCAGACGCTGCGCCAGGTCAAGGCGGTTGACGCTTATAAGAACGAAGGCTTCCGCGCCTTCGAAGACCTGCTGGACGGCATCAAGCATGATGTTGTCCACGCCATTTTCAAGGTCCAGGTGGTCAAGCAGCCGCCCGGCGCCGCCGCGCCGCCGCGGGTTCAGGCTCATCACGCGCCCCTTGCGGTCGGGGCGGCGCCCGCCTCGCCCAAAGCCGAGGTCTCATCGCCCATGGCCGCGATCGCCGCCCCCAGGACGGCGGCGCCAACCGCCAAAGACGCCGAAGGTCACAAGGTCGGCCGCAACGATCCCTGCCCCTGCGGCAGCGGAAAAAAATTCAAGAAATGCTGCGGAGCCTAGCCTATGGTTGAAGAAGCCTGCCAGCCCGCCGGCCTCGTTGAATCGGATGCCGGAGCCGTCCGCCGCCTGCGCGCCGCCATCGGGCAGGGGCGGCACTGGTATCTGGCGCTGCTGGAAGCTGTCGGCGCCTGGCAGACGGATGAGGAGTGCCTCGAGGGGCGGCTGTACCGCTATCTGATCGACGGCGAGGCCTTTGACTTCCTGCTGCTGGCCGAGCGCCTGACCGAGACCGTCCGCGACCTGGTGCCGGAGGCTGAGCGCGTTGCCCTGCTTTTCAATTCCAAGGCTCCGGTAGAGGTCTCCGACGATGAAATGAAGGGCTTGCTGGGCGAGGCGCGCTACCGCCAGATGCTCAATTATTTCTACGGCATCACCGCGGAGGAAGCCCTGATCCTGGCCGTCCAGGAAGAAGCCCGTAAGGACGAACGTTCAATCGTCATCAAATCGTTCGATACCGCCGATGAAAGCTTCAAGCGCATTTACGACCAGCCCCGCGCTGAACTGCTGAAAATGTTCCGGCGCGAGCGCGGCGAGCGGACTTCGCGCTCGCTTAAACTCGCTGAGATGCGGGAGTTCACTTACTGGCTGTTCAAATACCGCCTCAGGCACGCTGAAAAAGCCCGCGTCGCCTCGGATATGAAAAAATCCCTCGCCCGTCTTAAAAAGTTCCCCGGTAAATCCGGCAGCCCGGGCCTGGACCAGTTGCTGGGGGTGTAGCCAGTTTTCGGCTTGAAGGGCGAGTTACGACGTCTTGTTCGGCATTGGGATGGTCCCTGGCCGCGGCGTTAAGGAAGGGCGAGGGCGTAGCCTTCATCGATAAGGGACTGCGCCATGTCTAAACACTCCCGTTCGACTTCACGCAGCGGCAGCCGGTATTTTCTGGCCAGATCACGGGCGATCGCCGAGATCGGCCGTTTGCCGTTCCAGCCGGAGAGCATCTCCGCGCCGCTGTCTGAAATTCGTTTGAACCGGTTGCGCTCGATGTCGAACAGGGACCAGCTTTCGTCCGGATAAACCGGCTCGGCGCGTTTGTTTTGAATGTTTTCCCAGACTGCCCGAAGATTAAAATGCAGCCGCTCCATCACCACGCCGGGCTTGAGGGCCGGCATTGAAGCGGCGGAAAGTTTCTTGGGCGTCTTTTTTCTGGCCGGTTTTTTCATTTTAACAATCGACGCTAACAGTGGGTCTGTTTTCTCATAATGCGAGAGGTACTGGGGCAATATGCAGGCTTTATCGTAATGATGGCCTATCTTTTCGAGGAAGGCGTCACCGGCCAGTTGAGTGGCCACCGTAGCCAGGCATTCCGCGGTCAGTTCCCAGCCCTGTATATCGGTCAGTCCACCTGAGACCAGATACGGCAGATATAATTTGAAGTCGGTATCTTCGGTGGACCGGGGCAAGGTCACGCCATAGTCACCAGGATTCTTCATCACCCGGGAGTTCCGTCCAACCGAGAAATTGCTTATTCCCAGCGACCTGATGATGTCTTTGTTCTGCGCTATGAAACTGAACGTCCGGCGGGCTTCCGCCATGGTTTCGCCCGGAAAGCCGAACATGATATAAACGTGGTCCCAGATGCCGGCCTGGCACATGTTGCGCAGCACCTCTTCATTCACCGCCGTCGTGGTGCCCTTGTTTATCAGGCCGAGGACTCGGTCGCAGCTTGATTCAATGCCTATGTATACTTCCCGGAAGCCGGCGGCGGCCATTTTCCGGCACAGCTCCGGGGTAAACTGCCTCTCCGGCCTGATGCTGGTGGAGCAACGCACATCGAGGCCGCGTCTCAAGATTTCATCGGCAATCCTATTGACTGAATTCGGCGAAGTCCCCTCATCCGAAAGGGCGATGTGCTTGACCCCGTGTTTTTTCACTAAAAACTCTATGTCATCGACGAATTTGACCGGGTCCCGCACCTGGTACGTCATACCGTAAGCCAGACTGTGGGTACAGAAAGCGCACCGGCTCCAGTAGCAGCCCCGGGACGACAATACCGGCAGCACCGGCTCCGGGCTGAGGTATTTTTCCAGCGCCAGGCCGTCGAAGTTCGGAGGCGGCAGGGCATTGATGTCTTCCGGCGGCTTTTTATCGGTGACATGGATGCCCGCGGCGTCGCGGAAAATCAAATTCGGAACGTTGAATAAAGATCCACCCTTCTCGACGCTTCGGATGAGCTCCAGCAGCGGCAGTTCTCCATCGTTGACAACCGCGCTGTCGAAGAAGATATCAAAAAGTTCCGGGTATTTGACGATCACATCGGCCAGCATGGTCACGACGTAGCCGCCGATAACGATATGCGCTTTCTTGTTTCCGGCCTTGAGGAGCCGCGCCATGGTGAGCGCCGGAATGAGCTGGCTCTCGCCGGATATGGTGATGCCGATGACGCCTGGAGCTTCATCCCGCACCAACGGCAGCAGGTACTCCTCACCCAGTTGGATGTAAGGATTCTCCAGCCGGTTTTGCGTCGCTTGTTTCAAATCTTGAAACGATCCCTTAAATGACGGCATTTCGAACGACGAAAGGCCGATGTTGGTCGGGAAATACGCCAGTGATACCGCCTGCAGCGCCTGGGTGATGGTGTTCCGGGCGTCGGCCAGGATCTCGGGATCGTAGAATTTTTGAGGGTCCCGGTAGACGTTTTTAGCGCTCTCGATTTTTCCCGCCAGCAGCGGCGCCAGCGTTTTTGCCATGAACAGGTCGTTGTACTGTTTTTGCTCCGTGCCCGGCGCCAGCCGGTCCTTTAATTCCCAGACTGAGAATTGATTTCTCAGCTGCTGGCTGATCCCGGAGAGGTAACCTTCCGAAAGTATCAAGTCATAGGCTTCAAGATTGAAGTCCTTTTGAATGACGTCAACGCCCTTGTCCTTCAGGTATGCATAAAGGGACGGCAGGCTGAGGTAAGGCCGGAACGGCGTCCACTGAGGCGGGAATACCAGCAGGACCTTCACGCGCCGGATCCCACCGAGGCTGTTTTGGCTAAGACATTGATAGAGGGCGTTCGTAACAGTAGGGATTGCCCTCGGTTAACTGCCGGCTTCATTCTCGTCTCCCAGCGCCGAAACATCATGACACTATAGAATACCCTAACAGGCAGGCCGAATTAAAACACGAGGCGGGCTCAGAGAGCCCGCCTCGTGTTTATCACACAAACTAAATACTAGTAGCCCATGTGTTTGGCATAGACGGTGGAATCAAAGCCGTAAGCCGGCAGAGACATATGCCACCACTCCTCGATCTCCTCTCCGGTCCTCATGCCGTAGCCCATCGCGGGATGCATGGAAGAGAAGAAGCTGTTGAAGATCGGTGTGATGGAAGCCGTCGCCTTCACCACCTGATGGATCATGGCGCCGTTGGCCCCGTTGAAGACGCAGTTGCCCCAGCAGACATTGCATCTTTCCCCATTCATATTCCGTCTGACCCAGAGCTGGCACTGGGGCATATCGGTCCAGTAGGTCTTGCGGCCGAGTTTATGGAACTCGCCCGCTGTCCGTATGCCTTCCCAGGGCAGAATATGCGCTTTTGGCTCATTGCTCGTCCGGACTTCCCAGCTTGGTTCACCTTCGCCTTTCTTTACTATCGAACTGGACGGGCAGAGATCGGCGCATAAGCCGCAGCTCTGGCAGAACCGCCAGATACCGGCGTCTATCGGTTTGGTGTGCTCCAGCGGCAGGGTTGTCAGCAGGTCGAAGTAGCCGCCGAAAGCGCCGAATTCCGGGCTGATTGACATGATGGAATGGCGGCCGTTCTCGCTCAAACCGCCCAATACGGCGCCGGCGTTGGAAGGAATGGCGCGATACGGTTCATCAAGCATGCTCTGGTAGCCCAGGCCCTGGATGAAACCCTGGGTGCAGGCGCGCGGCACTTCGCGCAGGCGATAGCGGGTTTGGGCGACACCTCCCAGCGTCCCGGGGCGCATCCGGTTCAACTCGCTGTCCTGCGGAATCAGATAGGTTACGCTGTATAGAGGCACATTGGGCAGATATGTGATTCTCGTCTTATCGTCAAACCTGAAACTCGAATCTGTCTGGGAGAACACAATCGGCTTGGTGACCGTGGTCGGGGGTTGCTTGTCGTAGTATGAAATGCTTGGATTCTCGCCGGTCAAACCGATCAGTTTTTGATGATGGTCGTCAATGGCCGCGGTGCCGATTTCCGCTGAACCGAAGAACACCATAGCCGCTCTCAGCATTAAAGTCGCCTCTTCAGCCGAACCCGTCCACTTCGGCACTCCGCGCTCTTCCGGTGTCTGGACTGGTTTCTGGCCGAATTTAAGATTGGAGTTGGTATCCCCGAGGGCGCCGTTGCCGATGCCATTGGCAGTTGCCAGAGCCTGATCCCGTAATCGGTAGCCGGGCTGGTTCTGCTTCATCCTGTCCGCCGGGCTCGGTCCGGTCGCCACCTCAGCGTTGTACCTTTCCAGGCCGGGATACGCCGCCACAACCGCGGCCGACTGGGTGCTGTAGTTGTAATGGCGCTGCATCAGTGACCAGTCGATCTCGACCGTCGGCTCATCGACTTCCTTGACCCACCAGGCGCGCTTCCGGGATGACACGCTGGACTGAATCAGTTCGTCCAGGTCGTGGAACGCCGGGGCTGCGGCCATCGCGCCGCCGACGCCGGCGCTGACCAGGCCGAGGCCTTTCATAAATTCCCTGCGGCTGACTGTACTGTGAAAGATAGACACGCCTTTTCCTCCTTCTTGTTATGATTTGTTAGCCTACCTTCACCCCTTATAACCCTATCCCGATAACATTTCATCGTCCTGAAGTACTAGTACTATGCTGATTTATTTTCATTAATCAGGGTATTGAATATGAAGATTAATACTAATTAATCCAAGAAATCCGCTCATTTTCTAAAACTGCATCGACTTCTCCAGAAAATACCCCGGCTTCGCGCCGGTATCGGAGCGGGATGAAAATAAGCTTTGATTTGTCCGTATCGCCTCTGGAATTTCGAGTGCGGCAAGAGTAGGATGATTGCGTTGCATGTGAAGGTGGCTTATGGGGCGTTTTGACGGCGGTATTTCCCGGCGGCGGTTCATTAAAAGCGCTGCGCTTACCGGCGCCGGCGTGGCTGTTTTCGGCCTGGAGTCCTGCACCCAGAACCTGGGGGTAGACCAGCCTGAGGATGGCTTATTCCATTTCTTCGGTTACGGCACAACTTCGGCCGGAGAGTGGGACGCTGAAGTGGCGGTGGATGCGCTGTCCTGGCAGCCGGGAGCCCAAATCTGCCTGGATGTTTCGCTCTACCTGTCGAACTCGATCGTCCAAAAACTGGCCCCCAAGATTATCGTCGAACAAGTTTGCTTGTTGGTCACCGCGGAGCGCGCTTTCGATGCCGACGGGATTCACCGCTTCCCGTCTCACGAACGAATGTCCAGCTATATTACGCCCACCGGTCTCGCCGTCGAAGGGGGAATTCAAGGGGCGGTCACCCGCCGTTTCGGCGGCCGGTACCAGACGCCGCTGGACGAGTTTCTGACCGCACCCCTTGAAGCGCCGCCGACAGCCTCGGACGAACGGCGCATTGTTTTCAAGCTGCTTCCGACCGTTCCGGCTGAGGTGCCGCCGGGCATCTACCGGCTGCGTCTCGATTTCGGCGTTGTCGCCAAAGGCAAGAATTACTCGCTGGCCGGCCTGGCTTTCGCCCAGCGGCCGGCGGCTTCCGCCATGCCCGCCGAATCCCATTTTTATTCCTGTCCCTTCAAAGTCAGCGGCCGCCGGCCGGACGGCAGATTCATCGATGCTTCAGCCATTAAACCCCGCCTGCCCTGGGTCATTCTTTCGGGGTACGGATCCAACGGTTACTCGGGAGTGGTCGCCGAGGAGGACAAGGACTCATTCGCCCTGTCGCCCCGCAATATCATCCCTGACGACGTCATCCTGCCGTTATACTCCGATGATAACAAGACTAAAGCGGTGTATTCGCTGGAGCCGCGTTTTCTCACCCAGACCATCGAAGCCAGGAACGCAATACCGCTGGACCACACCCGTGGTGAGCTCTCGGTCAAGGTTATCGGGCCTGACGGCCATACTGATGACCTCGGCCGGTTTCCTTTTACAGCTTTAAGCGGCGGCTGGCCTACCACTTCGAACCCGGCTGTTACCGCCTGGAAGCCTCCGGCTTACGGGGAGTACACGGTCAACGTCGCCGGCTACGTGGAAGATATCTGGGGCAACCGCTACGAAGGCGGGGGCAGCTACCGTTTCGCCATCGCCAAAAGGATGACTCTGGCTACTGCCACTTTCCAGGGAGCGGCGTTTCAGGTCGGGGGCAAATATGGCCGGGACCTGGGGTTCGCTCCGGCGGTGCCGGCGGACGTTTTTGTGGCGGCCGACCTGTATCCTGATTCGGATCCGGGCAAGAAAAAAACGCTTACCTTCTCCGGGCGCGCCTCGCCGTCAGGCGTCTTCGGCGCGGCGCAGGGCGCCATGCAGCTGGCGCTTGATTCACCCGGCGAATACTTTGCCCACATTAAGGCCAGGTATATAGACCAGGATGGGCATTTATGGCTGTGTTCGGTGCGCCATGCCGGCGTCGTCTACCCGCCGGATTCTTCCATTGTCGCCCACGGGAAAAAGCTGACCATCGGCGGCAAATACGTAGACCGCGGCGAGACCAAATTTGAGGGTTATGTCGATGCTTCGGGCGAAAATCACCTGGCGCATCTCAACTACCCCTATAACAACGGCGACGTGCTGCTTATCGGGTCCGAACAGCAGGGGGCTAACAAGATTGAGCCGGTTTTGACCTATGATTTCAAGGCGGCGCCGCTTGCTTATGAAGCCCGCTGGCAAAACATCGGGGTCACCAATGTTAGCTTCAAAACATCGAACAACTATTCACCCCAGCTGTTCCCTGAATTCATCACCGACCGGGCATATTTTTACGCCGGGGCGCCGCGGCCGGGTTTTATGTCCCGTTTTATCGTCGGCTCGGACGGCCTCAAGGCGCCGTACTGGCCGGTAAGCCCCAACTCCTTCGGCGGGCAGATCAACGCATCAAGCAACGGCGACCTGCCCGGCACTATCTACCGGCTGATTGGCGGCGTGGCTTTATTTCAGAAAGACCAGGCTCCCGCCTATGCCGGGTATCTGGCGTCGAGCTTTGTCATGTCCGGGAAAACCAACAACAACCGGGTCATCGCCCCTGGCGCCGAGGAACTGCTTGGCGCCGACGGGACTAAAGCCCGGCTTTTCCTGGTGAGCATCCGGCCCGGCATGACCTACGAGACCGGCGCTGCCTTCGTACCGGTTGCTCAAATTGATCCGGTGCTGCCGGCGGTGGTCACCTTCAAGCTGACTTATCCTGACGGCCGCGTATTCACCGCCCAGGGCACCGGCGATTCGGGCGGTTCCTTTGCCGGTAAAGACCGCTGGACGCTGGATGTCCCCGGCGTCTACCTGTATACCATTGAAGCTGATTGGCAGGGCAATAAAGGTCATATGCCGGGGATGCCGCCTGAGGGCGGCAAGATCTTCGTCATTGAAAGGTCGCGTTTGCCGCAAAGCCCGGAGCTTTCACTGGTCATCAAAGAGCAGACGACTTTTTCCCAGAGCGGCACTTTAACCATCAACGGTCAAAGTACCGGGGATGAAGTTCACTACGCGGCGGTCACGCCCGGCGCCATCACCTCTCAGGGGGTGATCCCGGTGAAAAACGGCAAGTTCAGCTTTGTCTTCGACCCCGCGGCCGTCGCCCGATCTTCTGCGTTCTATGAAGTTAAAAACCTCCGTACCAACCAGCCTGAGGTTAAACGGGTGATTCATTTAACATTGTTCAGCAGGGAGAGGGCGGAAAGCGGCCAGGTGTACCATTCCTTCGTTCGCTTGATCATCCGCGGCACCACGGTGCTTTATACCTACTAGCTGCCTTCGGGCTGGCATATATTCGTGCGATAAAACAACAGGCCCGGCCTGGACGATTTGACCAGGGTGTAACCATTCCGGTCGGCGCAATGTTCCCTCAAGCCGGGTGCCGCCTCTTTGCCCTTCCTTTGGCCAGGATTAACTCAAGTTACCCGCAGCCATTATAATGGGTGACGAAAATCCGCTGTCCGAGAATGGAACGATTTCGCCCGTCCCTGCATCCTATTGTTAGAGAATCATTCAAAAGGAGCGCTCCTGTTGGATGAGCCGGAAGAAGCGGCCTTAGTACGCCGCTGCCAAGCTGGAGACGCGGAGGCATTCCGTATTCTTGTCGAGGCGTACAGAAACACCCTCTTCGGCGTCGCCTTTCTGATGACTCATGACCGGCCTGCCGCCGAAGATGCCGTCCAGGGAGGTCTCGTTCAGGTCTGGAGATGCCTGCCGTCCCTCCGCGGCCCTTCAAAGGTCAAACCCTGGCTGATACGCATCGTGGTCAATGAAGTGAAGCAGCAATTCAGGATGAAACATGTGCCTGTCGCCCCGCTCGAAGCCGCCGCCGACATCCCGGACGAGACGGATTTGCCGGAACAAAAGGTCATCTCCGCGGAAAGGCGGCAGACCATCCGGCGGGCGCTTTCGAAACTGCCGCCGGAGCAGCGCGAGGCTGTGGTACTGCGCTATTATTCCGGCCTGACTGTACCGGAGATCGGGGGAACCACGGGTCAGCCTCAGGGTACGGTCAAGTCCCGCCTGCACCGCGATCTGGCGCATCTTGGTAAAGAGTTGGGTTATGAGGGTTTGAGGTGATGTTGGATGGCTAAGCTCGAACACGAACTCGAGGTTTTTTTCAAATCTGAAGCCGCCGCCGCCTTGCCGCCGCCGGACTTCTGGCGGACCGCAGTATCAAAAGCGACGGTCGTCTCGCAACGGCCTGTGAAGAAATCCCGGTTGGCGACCTGGTTTTCAGACCTGCTGGAGGCTCTGCATATTGACGCTAGGAGGCTGGTTTTAGGCATCGCCACATACCTGGTCCTGCTTTTGGTGATTGCTGGTTTGAGCGCCGGTGTCAGCATCTATGTTTCCGGTCTGGGTATCGGCGACGCTCCGCCAACGATCACAAGTGGGACGATCCCACCACACGTTACCCCGACGGTGACGGTGGTGATTCCGCAAAATACCTCAAACGCATTGTTTGCTGCACTGCTTGGTGTTTCATTCGCTCTTTTCGCTGCCGCTGCCTTTGTAATATGGCGGTTCCGCTGCAATAGAGCTTCCGAAAGACGCCGGCAATGAAAGCCGTATCTTCCATACAATGCGTTCTTTTAGTGTTCATCATCGCTACAGGCTTGCTTTTGGCGTTTCCTGAACCAGGGTTCGCTGGCGCCCCTGAAGCTACCAAGAGTGTTCTGCCTCGGATCACCCTCGGTGGAATACCAGAGGAAAAGAGTTTATTGGGGCTAGTTATTGTTTCGGTGGTGATTGTGGCCGCCTTGCTTTTAGCGC
The DNA here is from genome assembly GCF_001466665.1 of Dehalogenimonas alkenigignens. Lineage (NCBI taxonomy): Bacteria > Bacillati > Chloroflexota > Dehalococcoidia > Dehalococcoidales > Dehalococcoidaceae > Dehalogenimonas > Dehalogenimonas alkenigignens. The sequence continues at coordinate 588,894 of NZ_KQ758903.1, forward strand.
TATGGTTCTTGATGCGCAGAGGCAGCCGATGAAGCTCTGTAAATTATTTCACCTTGCGCTCATCCTTAGCTTCTCTTTTCTACCAGCTTGCCTTCAACAGACGCCTGTTTTGCCGGTATCATATTTCCCTGTCCGTCATGAACCGGGGCCCAGCATGTTGTTGCTCAACTATGGCAAACTCGTCCTCGAAGACGGTTTGTTGCGTTTCGAGGAGACAGGTTCCGGCCTGTCGTATCTGGTGATCTGGCCGTATGGCTATTCCTGCCAAAGCGTTGGAAGTCGGGTTGAAATTCTTGACGCCGAAGGTGCCGTCGTCGCTAAAAGCGGGCAATACCTGCGTATCGGTGGCGGGCCGGCTTTTTCAGTTAGCTACTATACCGGTGAAGAGCCGCCGTGGTCGCTACCCGGCCCGTATTGGGCTTTAGGCAGCATCGAGCAATGGTGGCCGTGGGATTTCGTCGCTTTGATGGAATTATTTGCCGTAATCTGCATGATGGTTATCTTGACACTAATAGCCCTGGATTTGATACGGCTGAGGCGCCCGAAAATATGAAGATTCGGACCGCCGCCAAAGCCTTGTTTCAACTGATTGCCGGTATTCTTATCGCCGTACTTAGCGTTTATGTCCACCAGCACCGATTCCCCTCGGACATAACCGTAGCCGCCGCCGACGGAACAGTGTTGCACGTTTCTTGGCTTTGGGACACCACCGTCACCTATGCTCTATTATTCATTCTTCTCATAAGCTTGCTCGGCGTCATTGTCTCCGTCTTTGGTCTTGTTAATCTGTTCGCCTCCGTTACCGCTCGGCAGTCCCCTGCGACTGAAATCAGGCCAAAAGCATGGGCCAGCATAACCGACGCCGTGCAGCTTGTCGTCGGGTCGGTCGTTGGCGGGCTCTGCTTATATATCGCCGTGCTTCCTTATCCGGCGGATGTCGTCAAGCCTCAACTGGATGGGACACTTGAAGTTTTGTATCTTTTCCCAGATTCAGCGATCAACTCGGCAATAAATGTGACCTATGTGATTGCCGCACTGGGTATTGCTGTGGCTGCCAGTGGTCTGTGTAACCTATTATGGCAAGCGCCCCTAATTCAACAAAAAAAGCGTGAGTGTTAGTCCATTTACTTCGGCGCGAACGGAGATAGGGCATGAAAAAACTCGCAGTTTTGCAGATAATTCTGGGGGTTGTCATTTTGGCGTTTGGCGGAATCGCCGTCGGCGGGACGTTCTCAATACATTTTAGCTATCCTGGTGGCTTACATGGAGAACCGGATCTCGCCGTTTTCCAACCCGAAGCCCTGAAGGTTGCTCGGTGGGCCGGGGCCGCCGTTCTCCCTTTAGCTTTAAGCGTCATTGGTTGCGGCATCGCCCAGTTACGAAGGAGTTGATTGGGGACGCGGGTTTGCGGATTTCACACCGATAAGTTACACGCCCTGCCGTTGTTCAGCTTGTGGCTTTTTTACTAAACTTGACATAATAAAATAACGCGCCAAATACGACAGAAGTCGGTTGACACCTATTGTGAACTGGTGTGCTATAATACCTGCCGTGTTATTGACGGACAACCTGACTCCCGCTTTGACGCCGGCCGGCGGCCATGAATTGTTTTCCCGGCTTCCATGCTTGAAGCCGGCTTTCCGGAACCCGCTGGCTGCCGGCCGCAGCGCGCGCAAGGATTCGATTCTTTTTTCTGCCGATCCGGGCATTGATCGCCGGCTCCGGCCGGATCGAACGTGGCAGGCAGGAATCGTTTCCGTCGATTTATATTATTCTGCGGAAAACAAAAACCAAACCGCTGAACGTCTTGAGGCTTCCCCCCGATGCCGGTAACTGCCTCGCCCTTCATCCTCCTGGCCGCCGCAGCGCTGGCCCTTGGCTGCCTGCTGGGCGCCTTCCATTTCTACCGGCGCCGCCGCCTGATTGATGAAACCCCCACATCGAAGACCCGCGGCGTCTTTATCGGCCTGGCGGAGGTCAAAGGCACCGCGGAGTCGGAAACGCCGCTGGAAAGTTACCTGGCCGCCGCCCGCTGCGTCTGGTACTCCTATAAAGTGGAGGAGCACTGGCAGCGGACCACGGTGAACGCCAAAGGCCACGTCCAGACCCAGAGCGGCTGGAAGACCGTGGCCTCGGAGACCAGATATGTGCCTATTTTCCTGAAAGATGATACCGGCGTCCTCCGCGTCATGCCGGAAGGCGCCGAGGTCCACGCCGATAAAGTCTTCGATAAAACCTGCCGCCGCGACGATCCGCTCTACTACGGCAAGGGGCCGGCGAAGGCGGTCGGCGGCTCCACCCACCGGCGCCGCTTCACCGAACTGGCGCTGCCCCTGCACGATGTCATCTATGTCATCGGTCAGGCCAAGGAGCGGCAGGATGCGGTAGCCGCGGAAATCGCGGCGCGCAAGGGCTCCATGTTCATCATCTCCACCCATGAGGAGAAACACCACTCTGACCGGTTCCGGCTTTTCTTCTGGCTCTGGCTGGGGCTTGGAATAATCGTCTCCGGCGGCGGCGCGGCGTTATACCTCCAGCAGGGCTGGCTGACTTCCTACGCCCCGGCGATTCTCTCCTCGGTCGGCATCTACCTTGGCGCAGCGGCGATAGCCTGGGTGTGGACGGCTTACAACAGCCTGGTAAACCTGCGCCAGCGGGTACGGCAGGGATTCTCCCAGATTGACGTGGAACTCAAGCGCCGGGCTGACCTGATTCCTAACCTGGTTGCCGTCGTAGAGGGCTTCCGCCGCCACGAAAGCTCGCTTCAGCAACTGGCCGCCGAACTTCGCAGCCAGGCGGCGGCCGCTGGCAGAGTTGACGAATCACACGGCTTGTCAGGCGCGCTCCTGGCTGTTGCCGAAAAATACCCGGAACTCAAAGCCGACCGCCAGTTCCTGGCGCTCCAGCTGGCGCTAACGGACACAGAAGAGCGCCTGGCGTTGGCCCGGGATTACTACAACTCCATCGCAACCTTTTTCCGGACGCGGCTGGAGGTTTTTCCGGATGCGCTTCTGGGCCGGCTGCTGGGTTTTCAACCCCTGCCGCTGCTTGAGGCCGAATCTTTCGAGCGGGCAGCGGTCGCGGTCAGTCTGGCCGCCTAGACGATGCCAGCGAGCAGCATCAGGCCGTAACCCAGGCCGGCGGCGGCGGTGATAGGCGGCATGGCTGGCGTTGGGCCGCCCTTGAAGAATGCCCGCTGCACCCAAAAAACCGAAAGCAGTCCCAGCATCAAAGCGCCAGCGGTCAGGAAAGCCGGGACAATCCCCGCCGCTGCCAGCACCGAAACCAGGAGTATGAGCGCGAAACCGACATCGCCGCCGCCAAGCAGGGATACGATACGCTCGTCAGCCTCGTTTTCCAGCCGGAGGTCAGATAACTCGATGCTCCAATCGGCGCCCCGGCGCGGGAACACGAAAGCCGGCACGATGGCAACGCCGGAGAGTTTCTTGACCATCCACATCATATGCCCGGATTTAACCGAGACCAGGTCGTAAATTGAGATAACCGCCATGATGACCAGCACCGAGCCTGGTGACAGGATGAAACCAAAGACCGAGCCGTAGCCAGCCAGGGCAACCCCCAGAAGGAGGTTATGCAGCCACAGCCGTGGCCACTTGAGCCAGGCCAGCGCCCCGGTCAAGGCGATAACCCCTGCGGCCGCCGCCGGCAGGGTGAGCCCAAGCACCACGAAGACGCCCCAGGCGTAGAGCAGCAGGAACATGCCCTTGATGAGGTACTTAAGGAACCGCAGGGGTAGTAAAGCCAGCGTCAACCCCAAAACAGCCACTGTGAGGGAAAAATATACCAGAGGCGGCCCGGCGGTGATTTCCGGCAGGATGATGCCCTCTTCCTCGATAAAGACCTGTTGGCGTAATGAAACGGCAATGGCTAGCGCTTGGCAGGCTGCCAGAGTGATCAGGCTATAATGCGTTGAATTCAGTTTCACAACAGCAGCCGCGGCGGATGAACGTCCAAAATACGGGTAGGTTCTGTCATGAACATCGAAAAGGTGTTAGAAGGGGCGTCGGCAGTCGGCGCCGGGGGCAGGCATAAAGATGGCAGTGAAATCTGCGGAAAAAAGTTTTGGTGGAGCCGGAGTATCAATAGGTAGAACCGGCCAGGACTTCGAAGTGAGTTTTGGCCTGAGCCTTTAAGCCTAAAGTTCGAGTCCCCACAAATGGAGAAGTGGAGCGTAATTAAAACGTTTAACGAGGCCAAACTATCCAGCCCTTTTTGCCTACGGCATCCTTCAGTCCTTGGCTGCTACACTCAGGGGCAATCAAGTAGGTCCGCACACCTTTCTGTCTGAGGTCATTTATCAATTCGGCAAAATCCCCATCCTGCGTAATCAAGACAAAAATCGTATTCTCTGCATTCTGGTTGCAGTCACTCCATACCTGAGAATCGAGTTCTTCGTCAACGTCATGATCGAACTCTTGTAAGCGCCACCCTAATTTTGCCATCTCGGTGGTCGTTGTCGCGTGGATTGGACTCGCGAAGACCTTAAAAAGGCTATATGTGATGGTAGGGAATCGTTGGTTTAGGTAGGTTCGTATGAACGAATCCCGTTTTCCAAATTCCTGGGGTGAAACGGCTAAGTTCTGAAAATCCCAGGCGACAATTAGCCTGGAACGACCCTGCTCGACCTTTACTTGAGTTTTCACGAAGAATTCTGGCTGAACCCTGTTCTCCACAGCGATTGAGTATATTCCTGCCAGTGAATCTGCATCCGGTTTGACGGTGCCTTTTTCCCATCGAGATATCGCCGCTTTGGTAACTCCGAGTTTGTCAGCGAATTGCTGTTGGGTTAACCTTAGTTGGTTACGGACGCCCAAGATGCCCTCTGGATTGAAGACGTACAGACTCGATTTTAATGGAGCCATCGCTTTTTGCCCTCCTACCCGCGTTAGGATTATCTTACCATCCTGGTCCGAGCTAGTCAATACCTATATGATAACAGATGTTGCTATATATGATAACTAATTATGAGCCTACGGCGGTAAAGCATGACCTGCGAAAACAACGAGGAAACTGGACATCAACTCTAATTGACCTTAGATAAAGCTCTGGAAAGGCCGTTCAAAACGACATAGAACCTAACCGGACGATTCGGATTATTAATGTGTGAAAGAGGTATCAGTATCAGGCTCAGAGTGTAGCTCCACCAAAGAGGACGATACCTAGAACTCTTCGGATAGGAAGAGTCTTTTCAATAGCCTTCACTTGGCCTACTCCGCAAAGCTGCCGCTAATGCCAGAATCCTTTCTTGCCTAAATCGTTGGAGCGGGGGTATCAATGGATAACAGTTGGGGGATTTCGACTTAACCTTCAGCTTGGTCCCGTAAAATATGGCCGACTCCTACCTTCTCGTGCGCAAATCGATACTTTCGCTAAGTTCGTTCAGGCATGCTTTATGCACGGGATGGGAGCCAACAGTCTCGGATCCATTCTCTCCCAAGGATAAGAACATATTTTAGTTGCTCATTGTATCCACTTTTTGTCAAGAGTATAATGCAATCACTAGCGTTAATGCGAGGATAATAAGTTAATGATTACCAATGGTAATGACAAAACGGACTTTACGCCCAAGCTAAAAGAAATTCTGTCCAAGGAACCAGGTTTAAGCGTAAAGGAAATCGCTGAAAAGTTGGGCACCAATCGTCAGTTTATGGCTGGCGTACTCAAAGTATTAGAGGAGCGAGGCGAAGTCACGTACCGCCAAGTCGGACCAGCTCGAATTTACTATGCAGCTAGTTTTACCAAGGGAAAAAACCATTGGTAAGCAGGTTCGAGACTTGCAATATACTGAGGATGGCTTTATTCGTCATCACTAACCGGCAGCTAATCCAGCCAAGAGTAAAGGAATTCTGAATGGAAAATGAGCCTAATGTCTTCTCTGTCAAAAGTGTTTCCTGGAAAGGTCACTTAAAGCGTATTCGATTAGAGCCAGGGGGAAAGCTGTTTGATCTTCCCCTATCTAGTTGTGTCAGCGAGGGTGACAAAATCACTTCCAACTCATCAGGTTCGTGGGTGATTTGCAAGAATGGCTTGGCACAAATACTAAATCCTTACATAGCTCGCGAGACGTTACATTTGGGCGCCATCCGGTTAGAAGTAGTCGTGAAAGAAATTACTGAGGCAGACGAGTTCAAGGCATACTCTTCTCTATCAGAATTTCATTATCGCAGCCATGTTGTGCATGGCCGAACGTCCCGTCTAGTTATCCGAACGTTCGATCCAGTTTATCCTAAAGTCGTAGGCTTCATCGAGTTGGCGACTCCTTTCTACATGAACAAGGCACGCTCAACAATCCTCGATGCGCCATTGAACATCGACTCTATCGAATGGCAGCGTTGGGATATGCCTACGCTCCGTAAATACATTCACCTGATAGCACGAATTGCCAGAGTAGTTGTGTACCCAGAGTTCAGAGGTTTCGGGACCGGCCAGATGCTTGTCAAACATGCAGCCGAATTTGCAAAAACACGATGGCAAGTTTCAGGCTTAAAACCTTACTTCCTGGAAATCTCTGCCGACATGATCAAATACATTCCATTTGCTGAACGTGCGGGCATGATTTACGTTGGTGATACCCAAGGCAATCTGCAACGCGTGGCAAAAGATATGAATTATCTCATCTCACGCTTCGGGACAAATCATGAAGGGCAAGCAGATTTTGAGAAAACCTGCGGGATCTGCGATCAGCAAGTCTCCCGAATGACGACGGCGTTACAGATCATGGAGCAAGAAAAGCTGACACGTGAAGACCTTATTAAGAGGTTAGGCAGCCTATCAAAAGAGAAGGTGTTGAAGGATTTTGCCTTATTCCATAAGGTAGTTACTCTCCCGAAACCGCATTACATGCTGGGATTGCATCCAGTAGCCCAGGAATTTCTAATAAAGCGGGTAGCAGAGACCTCAATGCACAATGGCAAAACACCGCCAGCCGTTAGCGTTCAGCCGATCGCAGATTCGATCCGCCTTAACAGACTGGGAGTAACATATGTCTCCCACGTTCGTCGCACCCAAAAGACCCATGCCGTGCAGCAAGCATTTGGCATCTCCCCCGATGATTTGAGAACCGCGGTGATCCGTAACCTATCCGTCGAACTACCGCCAGGAACAATAACCCTAGTCGTTGGACCCTCTGGGTCAGGGAAAACGACGTTATTGGACGCGCTGCTCGGCAGTTTTACGAAGCGGCATGATGCGCAAATTGATGGGCAAGTGATAATGCCTCGAAATAGCAAGATTGGAAGCTTTGCATCAACACGGTCTGAAAAGGCGCTGGTTGAAGTTCTCGGCACCAAAGATGTCGAGCTTAGCCTTTACTTACTCGGTCTGGCCGGGCTATCCGAAGCGTTTTTGTATCTCAAGAGGTTTAGCGAACTGAGCGCAGGTCAGAAATATAGGGCAATGCTCGCGCGACTGCTCGCCTCTGATCGCAATGTTTGGGTTGCAGATGAATTCTGCGCAAATCTTGATCCAATTACTGCCAATTTAGTCGGCCACAATGTTCAACGCATTGCAAGGAAAGTCGATGCTACAGTGATACTGGGGGCTTCTCACTCTGATCATTTCGTCCAATCTCTCAAGCCTGACATAGTCATACAACTGACAAGTGCCTGGGAGCACGCGATTATGCCAGGCAATGAATATTGTCGCATGATGGTCAGCCATGCGAGAAACGGACATATACCTTCTGTTAAAATTCCATCTAGCTTCATGGGAGCAATCCGCGAGGGAAGGGGAACAGCAGCCATATGCGCTGGTAAGAGAGAATTTGCGTGCGAACTTCTGTTGGTTGAAAGCGGTGCTGAAAGCATTTGGGTCAGAATCGCTAGTGTCGAGCATAAAGAGATAAGCCAAATTACCGATAGGGATGCACAAAAAGTTGGCGCGTTATCGGTTGATGAGCTGACGATGACGTTGAACGAAAGAAGCTCGGGATCTCAAAGCAGAGCGTTATTCACGATAGTACACTTCGATTCCCTGCTCGGTGGGACTCCCGGAGGGAACAAGGCAGGGATCTAAAACAAGTCCAATAAATTAGAACATGCGGCAGGAATATACTATGGAAGTCCAGGAATTTGCCAAGTGGATACGCATTAGTTTTGAATCCCTGCCAAGATCGAAAGACCCATTTTTTTATAAGTTATGGCATGACGGGAAGATTCGTTATAAGTCCAACCTGGTCAAACAGGATTTGCTCGGAGAACTATGTGCTAGGCTAGTGTGCGCGACTATAGCTGAAAAACAACAGACTTTATTACTTATGCCCGATTCAAACCGAAGCCTGGTGGCGGAGCTTCTGGCTACAGGGTTGATTATGAGTTCAATTGATGCAATACAAACAAAACAACGAGGGAGAAGAGTCTTATATTTTGGCGTGACAACAGGCATAAAGTCCGACCTCTCAAATGTATCAATAGGGAATCTTCCAATGGGCGAGGTCTTTAGACAGACCTACCAACGAGGGGGCCCTGATAAGCCCCAAAGAGTTATCGGGACGCTACCAACTGTCGTTTGCATTTATTCTCCTTCCGACCCGGCATCTTCAGTATCCAAATATTCTCCTCTTTGGGTAGCAATAGATTGTGGAGACACTTCCTCAGTTTGGTGGCTGCCTTCATTACTTCCACTCCTTCATGAAAAGGGAATTCCCACAATAGCGTGGTCATCTAATCCTCTGACTTCTATCAGGCACGACTTCCAATCGATTGATGCCCATGTATTCAGGATCCCTGATAACAGAGGAGCAATTAGTTCCGACATTTTCCGTTTGTTTGTAGAATCACCTTCGGCAACGAAGGTTGTTCCGCTAGTCATAAGTGGTGACTTCGCAGATAACCTGTCGGGTAATCTTCGCAAGGCGTATCACGCGCTGGCCGCGGTTATGGCGGAAAAACCGGGACGACTGGGGCAAGATGCCCTAGCAGTAAGTTGGAGATACTTGAGATCGTTGGAAAGGTTAGCCATTCCCCTCGGGCTTTTTGAATCAGAGTCTGTTCAATATTGGGGGGTTAAACCAATAGGTCGTCTGCGCAGCGCATGCGAAAAATTCCTCTCTGCCATTCATCTCGGATCTTCAGTTAATACCAGGAATCAATTGGAATTGGCAAAAACCCATTTGGATATTGTTTATAATACGCTCCAACAAAATGACCCTCCTCTTTGGAATTCACTTATTGATCTTTGCTTAGTGGACGTACCAGCGGGACATGCAAGGGTCATCATTTTCCCAAGCACAGCCTCGAAGTCGATGTTCTCATTTGCTCTCTTGGCACGGACTAAGACCTCAGAAAAAGATTTGGCCAAGATGCGCGTCTGGCTTATGCCATTAAAGGATGCGGCCTCAAGATTACAGAGTACTTCCAGAGACGAAAAAGAGGAATTTGGCTCTAGTTCAGCTGAGAACATGACCAGTGAACGTTTGCCTGAGGATGTCGTTTGGGATGTGATTCTCGTTGGACTACCTAATCAAAAACAATCGGAGAAGATGGCTCCGTTCCTTTGGCATGGCAAATGCAATTTCCTTCTGTACCAGCACCAGGTGCCAGCTTTAAGTCGCTTGGCTCGCGCATGGGGAGATGCCCTAAAGAGTGATACTGTGGCCCTTGCACAAAGCCTTTCGGGGCTAACTGGATTGGCGTTACCGAAGGATATCCCCGACTCGCCACCCATCTGCGATGTTGATGATGCTCAGACTATCCTTGGTGGAGAACTCACCAAGCTTGCGCCTCAAGCATCAAAATCGATATGGGAGCCCAAATCGGAGGTCGACGAAGTCGCTTTCTTATTCAAAGACGACGATTCAGACTCTTCGGAGACTGATTACGAGGGGATTGTTTTTGAAGAAGAACCTGACTCTGATAACGGTCAAATAGTTGTGGTCGACAAAGCTCTTGAGGTCAAGTTCACCGGAGGTTGGTCGGGGCTATTTGCCCAAAACATGCTGCTAAATGTGGTCACAAACGCGTCAGCCGGATCCAAAGTGGACAGACGTTATGCTAAATCTCTTCGTCCCGGCGATACAATTATCTATATTTCAGGTCAGAGACGCCAGAGCCTGTACGAATTGGTTCTCTCACGAGTACACAGGCATCCTTCAATTGAAATTCATTTAGCACTGATTCGGCAATGGCAAACTGAAATCAGGCAAGGGTACCTTGATTGGACCAAACAAGGCCATTCTCTAAATAAACTTTTCAACGAAATGATTAAGCGTGGTACTCAATTGGAAACTGATATGGCACTTCGCTTCTGGGTGTCGGGCTACACATTGCGTCCACGCGATCGGGAGGATATGCGTCGCATCGCAGAGATACTAAATCTACCGTTCACTCGCGAACACTATGTAAGAATTCACCTTGCAGCCGACCGTATTCATGGTTTACATATATCCCTCTCTTTAAGACTGAGCGGCTGGATAAAGTCAGGGGCAGCCGAAGCTACCGACGACCTAATAGATGAGGCTACTGGCTTAACCTTCAGCGATGTTCGAGACTCTCTATTACTTTTGCACGTCGAGTCAGTAACCGAGATATCCGGGCCTTTTTACGAATCTACCCTCGGACGGATTGAAAGGAGCAACTAGAGTGGCTAGCATGTCTTGGACTTCGGAAGAAGAAATCAAACTCACACAACATCTCGTTGACCAAATCTGTTTCAAGGCGTTCGGAAGAAGTGAAGACGAATGCGTAGGAAACTTTCCTAGAGATGTTTATTTCATAGGCAACCTAAGACCTAAAAGTGACGTCTCCGAGGACAACCAGCCTACGTCGCTACGGGAATTACTCAGCAAGATGTCTCCCATGGCGTTCGGTGCCGAGTTCCGATTAAAGCCAGAGGAACCTGAACTAATCGTTAATGTTGGCGTTAACTGGTCCTGCTACTACAGAATTTTCCCAACGTTGAACCAACAGCTCTCGTTCTACCAGCAAGCAACGTCAGCAACTGAGAGCCTGACTGCAGAAAAGCCATCGACTAACCCACAGCATGGACCTCAATCCAATCCGGTCAATGAAGAAGCTGAGAATGAGTTGGAGAACGATTCAGAAGAGGCCGCCGCGGAGCGGATTGAAAAAGATTCACCAGAGGTAGCACTGTCCACGTCTGATCGTAAGCGGCCAAAAGCACAAAAAGACGAACTCCTGAAACGCTTTCGTAAAATAACCTGCCTAGCAAAAGGAAGGATTTATCTTCGACATATTGGAGATGAATGGGTCATAGACACACATGAATTACGTGACGCTCTTCGGGCAGAAACAATACGTGCACAACAAATTGCGATGAACGATCCAGACCGAATCAGAACCTCAGGGGCTCAAACGGAACGTGTGCGGGTTACTGAAACCTCCTTAACCTCAGCAGCCAGCTACGCTAGCTTTATTCGTTCACTTACCAGTGACGTGATCCCGGAATGGAGATGGGAATTGCATGCCACCGTCCGACAATACAATGACCCTTCAGAGTGTACCCTGCTGTTGGAATTTGTCAACGCTTCTCCTATGCCAGATGAAGCCCCAAATACAGAAGCCTTTTTGTTCGATACCAGGGCTGATTTCAGTTTCCTTGGTGGCCTCGTGCTTCCCTTTGAATTGAATTTAGCTCCGCGTAGCTTCCGTAATGACCGAAGATTATGGGGGCGAGGGTTCAATTGCTCGGTTGAGCCTGAATATGATAGTTCCGGCTCGGTAAAGGTTTTGGCGACGACTCATACACCAACTCACAGACAGATGCGCTTTGTCACCCGGATTTCCCCTTCTGCTCGCTTCGCTGACCTCACACAAGATCCTTTTCCTACGCTCGAAGCAATACTGAACGCAATGACTGAATATAAACAAGTGTGGGAAAGCGCAGAGAATCAATATGCAAATAACGACCCAGGATGGCAGACTGAATTTGGACCAGAGTTTCGTAAAGACCTTCAACAATTTGAGGCAGAAATAGACCTTTTCCGGCGCGGTTACAAATTGATCCGAAGCAACAATGATATAAGATTAGCTTTTCAACTCACGAATGAAACTTTCCTTCGAGGCGACCCTAACAAAACGGCATGGCGACTTTTTCAAATTGTCTTTATTGTTAGTCAGATACCCGGGATCATGGCGCTTGCCATGGCCAATGGTCCTTACGAATCCGAACGAGAAATGGTTGACATCATATACTTCCCCACAGGCGGTGGCAAAACCGAAGCATACCTAGGAACCACCGTCTTTCATTGTTTCTTCGATCGTTTAAGAGGAAAGACGGCAGGCGTGACAGCATGGACGCGGTTCCCGTTGCGTCTACTAACATTACAACAAACACAACGCGTCGCAGATATTATTGGACTAGCCGATTTGGTTCGGCGAAGTCACAATGACCCTCGGCTCTCAGGTCCAAATGTTGATGGATTTGCTGTTGGCTACTTCGTTGGGAAGGAAGCAACGCCTAATGACATAACTCCTCCGTTTTCTAACGAGCCACCAGACCCGCCTTGGAGTCAAGCGAACGATCCGGTAGCTCGCCAACACTGGAAGAGAGTGGTTCGTTGTCCCTCTTGTCGTACTTCGACTATTAGGGTTGATTTTGATGCGTCAAGTGTTCGAATCATTCATCGATGTACAAACCATGATTGTAGTTTTCAAGATGGCGTGATTCCGGTTTACGTTGTTGACAATGAGATTTACCGCTATTTGCCAAGCGTGATCGTCGGTACCATCGATAAGCTCGCAGGCATAGGCAATCAACGCAAGTTATCACAGATATTTGGCCAAGTAGACGGGCGTTGTGTTGCGCATGGCTATTACAAGGGGAAATGCTGCCAGAAGGAATGTACAGATCGAAGCCGACTTCGTCCCGGAGCCCCTTCGGGAGTGTCAGGACCAACTCTGTTCGTTCAAGATGAACTACATCTTCTAAAAGAGGGGCTAGGCACCTTTGATTCGCATTATGAAACCTTCGTTCAGCGTTTGAGGCGAGAATTCGGTGAAAATAATTCCATCAAAATCATCGCGTCTTCAGCGACGATTGAATCGTTCGCAAGACAAACGGAGCACCTATATGGTCGCGCCCAAAATCAAGCCCGCGTGTTTCCAGGACTTGGGCCGACTCTAGGGGAATCATTTTATGCGCAAACTCTGACCTACCCACAACGCCTGTTTATCGGATTAATCCCTCACAACAAAACGATTTTCAATACAATGCTCGAAATCATAGAGTATTATCACCGCGAGATCCAAAACATGCAACAGGTATCCGTGAACCAGCCAAATCCCTATGGAGGACATCTATCGCCAGGCACCAAAGAATACAGAGAATTACTTGACTCGTACATAACATCCCTGTCCTATTTCTCAGCTAACCGTGAGTTAAATTCCATACGTACCGACCTGGAAGGAGATGTGAACCCTAATCTAGAGCGTGATGGGCTATCAGGGTTAGAAATTGCTGAGCTTACCGGCAGCACCAGCACTGACGATGTCACGCTTATACTCGAGAAATCTGAAAAGATGTCGCTAGCAAATCCACAACCGGTTTCCATTCTTGCGACGAGCATGATTAGCCACGGTGTTGATGTGGACCGCTTCAATACCATGATTTTCTATGGAATGCCTCGACAAAACGCAGAATATATCCAAGCTTCGAGCCGCATTGGACGCACGCACATAGGGGTTGTATTGTGCTGTCTTCATCCAGTCCGTGAAAGAGACCAAAGCCATTATTCATATTTCAACAAATTTCATGAGTTTCTCGGACAACTAGTCGAACCTGTGGCTATTAACCGATGGTCGAAATTTAGCATTAACCGGACGTTACCCGGATTGTTTATGGGGATATTGTTGCAACTCGTCGCAAACAATTCCACTGAATCCAACCCCGATAGATACTACAAGCTTGACTTCGTTAAAAAGAAGATAAGCGATGGAACCATCAAAGCTGATATGTTCACACCTTTCCTGGAGGAAGCCTACCTAGTACAGGCGGCCGCCAGCAAAGGGGAAAACACATTTCGGGATGAGATTCATGTACGAGTTCAAGAATTTTTGGACCAAATTGTCGGCTCGAGTTCAGGAATGATTTTCGTCTCGGATGTGCTGATACCCCGGCCTATGCGCAGCTTAAGAGACGTTGACGATCCTATCGAGATAGATCTCGACGACGTTGGTACCCAATGGACTAATAAAATGCGCAAGTGGTAAATCTCAGAAAGGAACAGAGTTATGGGACGTAAGATGCAACGCGGCAAACAGCAGATAATGTTCAATTACCTTCCGGGAAAAACCTTTGATTTTGAGCGAGTTGCAACAATCGCGAAAGTGGCTAACATTCGAGGGGTGCAGCGGACCGATCTCAACGCAGTAGTTCTTCTTCGTAATGTTGCTGACGAAGCGAGGGCTTGGCGTCAGGATTTCAGGCCCTTGCTCAGAGATGACGTGCTGCGCGACACATCCAGATTTGTTTTACTTGATCCGCAGAGCGTACAGTCAGAGATTTTCCCGAAAGTGCTCTGGTGTCAAAATCGTGTTTGCGGTCGAGTGTTCGATTTTACTGGGAAAGATTCGTTGCCAAAGTTATGTCCAACTTGCAAGCGTGGAGAACTGATGCAATTACGCTGGGTAAAAATTCATCGTTGCGGCGCCGTGCAGGCACTTCGGCCACCTCCCTGCACTCAGTGCCATTCTTCAAATAACATGGCTCTTGACACGCGAGGAAGCGAACGAATATCAAGTTTTCGATGGATATGCAGACAATGCGGAAGCGCAGTGCCGGTTTTTGGTGGATGGTGTCCAGAATGTCAGTGGCCCGACACTGACCCAAATCTAAAGCGAATGGACGTTTTAGTTCACCGCGCTGGGCCGACGTTCTACGCACACACCGTTGTTCTCCTCAATATCCCTCATCGGCAGCTTGATCCTTTCTTTAATTTGCCTGAATGGCCTGCCATTGTGGCGGGAAAATTTATTGGTCTCCCGGAAGTTGGGCACAAACCGCTTAATGAATTTTCCTCTGTCTCGCCACACAGTCACGAAAACACAGGTGTTGGATTATCGGGAGCTGATTTGGACGGCCTATTAAGGCGGCAAGCGAGCGGTGAACTTACTCCGGAACAATTCGTAAAAGAGATGGAAGCTCTACGCCGGCAGCGTGAACAAGAAGGTTTAGCCTCTTCCCCAAGTGGCATAATAATGGCTCTTGAACAACGTACGGGTGTGCAGAGGCAGGTATGGGAGCGCGCGGGTCAAGGTATGTTGGACGCAATAATGCCAAAGGAAACTGGGCGTTCCCAGGAATTGTTTGATAATGCCTCCGCCGTTTCAACTGTCGAAACCGCACGAGGATTGGGATTATCTCGTCTGACATTAGTTATGGATTTCCCTATCATTAACGCCTCTTACGGATACAGTCGAGCTGAGTACTCGCCTAAGCAATGCCGCCTCAACCCCTTCCCGCAAGACCGTGAGCATGGCGGTAAGTTCCCCATTTTCGTAGACCAAGTACAAGCCGATGCTCTCATGTTAAGTCTGGACCATAACCGTGTTCTAAAGTGGCTGGAAAGAAACGGATTCAACCCCAAATTACCAAACGGAGGTGACAAAGACCTTTCGAGCAAGGCGTATTTCGTTAGATTATTCGACAATATCCCTTTACGTGAAACTTTGGGTGCCGATAATCCAGAGGCCCGAATGGTGTTTGGCTTGCTTCATACGCTGAGCCATATTTCAATCCGCCAAGCAGCCCTTCTATGTGGCTTAGATCGGACGAGTCTGTCTGAATACGTTTTACCATCAGCGCTCATGTTTGCCTTCTATAGTAATCATCGGTTTGGAGCTACTATCGGAGCTTTGACTGCTCTCTTTGAACAATCCATTGACGAATGGCTCAATGCGATTCATGACGCTGGCCGTTGCGTGTACGACCCGGTTTGCTTCGAACGCGAGAGCAGCTGCCACGCGTGCACACACTTGCCCGAGACGAGCTGCAGATTCTTTAATCTTAATCTGAGTCGTTCGCTACTTTTTGGTGGCCCGGACCCAAAACTTGGAAATATTAGCGTCGGATACCTCGATTCTACACTGAGATGAGATGATTAGCACCGAAAACAATTACGATCAATTAGAGTTGGTCATCACCCCTCCAGAACCTTACGGAGCACAGCTAGCGCATCAGTTTCGTGCGCGTACGACGATTGGGGTTTTGACACAGCTGGTTGCCCAAGCAAAGATGCATATACTAATAGCTTCTCCCTTCGTGCAGGCTAGTGATAATCAAACGGGCAGTCCTTTAGCGGACGCATTAAGGCACGCTTTGAACAGGAACGTTCGGCTTGATGTCATCTCCACTTTGCCTGGGATTAACATCTTTAAAACGGGGTGGGTTTCCTCTGTGGGAAATACCCGGGTCAATCTATACCGACCAATGCCAAACGTTAAGGATGAAAAACTTTTAGGATCACATGCCAAAGTATTTGTCGTTGACTCCACCCATGCATATATTGGTAGTGCAAACCTTACTAGTCCTGGACTAACGGGCAACCTCGAAATGGGGGTCCTGGTGCATGGCAAGGTGGCAGCAAACGTCGCTTCATTCTGGGAATACCTAATCACGAATGGATTTTTGCTTAAGGTATAATTCATCGATTCGTAAGCCGCGATCCACCACTATTTCCAAAAGATTGAAATTCGTTTTGGTGTAGTCTTGCGTTTCTCCTACACTTGGTCGCGTTCCAAGTTTAAAGTTAGTAAACGCGATAAAATATCGTTCGGCGTTAAGTCAACAGCCCAACCGTAAGCCTGAAAAACGGCTTGATCTAATTCATAATGAGCTAGGTCAAGCCAGGTAGGTCGAGAGTTGTATAGGTTTGTGAGGGTTCTGTTTCTTAGCTCACTTGAACTGTATTCACCGTCCGAAGGATTCAACCACCGCTCGCGAAATTCGTTTAGGCGTTTGGCGGTGATAGAGATGGCTTCCGTCTGCTCGGGAGTGGGACTGGGGAAAGGAAATGTTTCAAACGTCGTCGTCGGAGTGTACCTAAATCCGCTTATTACATCCCTAAGCTGGGTCCCCATTGCGCGAGCCCAAAGTTCGTGAACTTTAGATTGGAGTATCCCAAACGTGTAATCGTCATCCCTTGCAAAAACAAGTGTGCCTTGATTGCAAAGGACTGCATGCGGCACCCAGACAAATATCCTGTGTTTAGAAACGCCAGGAGTAGCTAAATAACGCTCCTTGCCATGCAAAGCTGCGCGCATTCCAGGCCGAGATTCGGCATATTGCCACCATTTGGCAGCATAGCTTGAACGGCGATTCTTAGAACGAATCGGATAGACTGTCTTTTTAACATATTCAAACGGCAATTCGTAATACGCAGCTTCCTTTTCGGACATCAAGCCAAAATCTATTGTCCATTTATTCCTAGTTCTTTGAACGAGGTCAACTGCGCTTGCAACAGGACGTACAACGTCCGAGTTAGGACGTCCATTGATGTTGATGGGGGCTTTAAGAAATGTCCTCGCCAAAGGTGTGTTGATATCGAAGGGTGCCTTCGCCGAAGGACCCATGTAACAAATATTTAAATTTTCTTTTAGGCGCCTTGCCTTCGTCAGATCGACGCCGGCAGTCAAATCAGCATTGATTGAAGTGACAGGATTACCATCTAATGTCTTGTTATGCTCAGAACCTTCATCAAATCCGATAATGGATATGTGGACGTTAGCTCCATCTAGTATCCATGGACGATCAGCGTAGGCAAAGAAGATGTCCCCGGTCTGCTTAATTCGTTCTAACACTCTTCTACTAGTTATACCCCGGATTCCTTGGGTGGCAAGAAGACCGGCTCTATTAAGATGCCGATATTCAATCATCGCACGTGCTTTTTCAAGCCAATAGCAACAAAGATCACTAGAATTGGGTATACGGTCACCGTACAAACTAAATAGAGCGTCTACATACTCGTTCCCAAGACGAGAGCGTAAAAGGCCACTTCCCAAAAAGGGGGGATTACCCACGATCACATCGGCATCAGGCCACTCCGGTTCTCTTGGGTTAGCTGGATCGGTTCTATCTAGTATGGCGTCCATATGATGGATATTTTCGAGTGATTGAAGTATTGGGTTTTCATTCTCGAGGTCAATGGCATTTCGGTATTTCCATTGAATGTAGCCAATCCAAACAACCGCCGAACTCAGCTGGTGTGCGTATTCGTTGATTTCGATCCCAAACAATTGTCTGGGGTGAACTTTGGGCGCCAAACCTTGAATACCATGCATAGCGGCAAACGCTAATACTTCTTTTTCCAGTGCTTTCAACATTGAAAGGCTTGTGTACAAGAAATTCCCAGAGCCACAGGCAGGATCAAGAACTCGTATGCTGCTTAATCGCTTTTGGAATTTGGAGAGTGATGTGTAGAGTTCCTTTTGCTGGCTTATATTCGCCGATTCACGCCAAGACAATAACGGCTCAGCTTTCGACTTTATTTCTGCCCATTGTGCCCGGAGCGGAGACATCAACACTGGTTCAACAACAGTTTGAATGTCTTCTTTTGAGGTATAGTGCGCGCCTAATTCTGCCCGCGTGTCAGGGTCTAAAATCCGTTCAAACAAAGTTCCAAATACTGATGGTTCGATGTCCGACCAATCTAGCCGATCAAGACGTTCCAAAACATCAATCTGGTCGGCTAATACTTCGGGAACAATTGAATCGTCAAACAGCCCGCCATTAAAATGGGGCACTCGGTGCATTAAGAATTCACCGCCATCTCTCATCGCTGTAAACAATTCGCCTAGATATTTACGAAAAAAAGCGGGTTTACCTTTGTTAAGGCGAATTATGTTGGTAAGCGACTCCTTGGATAATAGGCCGACATCGCTGGCAAAAAAGCAGAAAATCATTCGCATGATGAAGCGAGCGATTTCGTGGTCGGTGATATCGGTCAGCTTGCGATACTGCCGCATATTCTCAGCCAATTCACCTAAAAGCCTGGCCGCTTCTTCGGTCAATTTTTCTGGCGTTTTGCCTGGATTTAGCTTCTCTGGGTCTTCGAATAAAGCCCGTAAAATATCAATTGCCGAGAAACGTGACCCGCTAACCGGGGATTCGACTGCAATATCATCGTTAGTAAATTTGTAGATGCGCTTGACGGTATTGTTGAAGTTTGTATGTATTTCAAAATTCTCGAAATCGCACACAACAAGAAGTGGAGGATTGCCCAAAGCATCGCGATATAGCTGAAGTTGGCTGTAAGCGACGACTAAGTCTTTGTGCCGACCTTTATATTCCCATGCAAAATGATCTTTACGCCAGACGTCGGCGAAACCGTCACCTCCGGCTTCTTTCTTTAAGCCCTGGTCGAACGTGAAAAATAGCCCCAACGGATCAGCTTCAGCAGGAGTAGCGACTTTAAGCAAACGGCATAAGTCTAAAAAGTGCTCTTGAGAGGATTGCCGCTCCCTCAACCTCGTACGCCCCCACTTGGCGACAAATTCGAGTGGTATCACGTCTTAGGCTCCTAACTGTTTACCGTGCTCGGTTCAGGCTATGATAAGACCGGGTGATATTTTCTGCAAGGGTCACCATATTTCAACGTGTTGTGGGCATGTTATATGATTGGCGATACTCACTAGGAAGGGGAACGAACTATGGAAACCCAGAAGGCTGAGCCCAAAACGAAAGAGCCTGAAGACTTGATAGCCGATTTGGACGAAGGCCCGTGGCCAGGCCCCATAGAATACGCTGTTCCCTCCAAAGAACTAAGTATAGGGACTGGTGTTTTACGTGACTGCGAAAAACTAACCGTGTGCAAACACAAAAAGCGCAGCCATTGGTGGTTAACTGCGTCAGCCCAAGTCAATCCGGAAAAATGCAAACAAATCCGTTGGGATTACCGTGCGAGTGTGACGACGACAGATCAAAGTGAGCGGAAGTTCGGGGGCACATGTGTGGCAGCACACTATTTGCCAGGAAAACCGTTGGAGCTGTCATTCCATGACCATTCCCTTGAACTTACTAGAACACCTATCACGCTGTATTCTTTCGGCCTATCAAACAAGGAATTAATGTATTGGATACCACTACTGGCCGGACTCCCAGGATCAAATGTCCCTGATTTGATTCATGACCAACAATTAAGGCCGTTCATTTATGCGGTTCCCATTCAAGGCCTTGAGATGAAAGACCAAAAAAGAATGCTCTGGATCACTGACATGGGTATCTCCGGCGGTGAAATGGATGATGTGGTGTACCCGATCGTTAATAAGTTAAAAATCGACGAAAGACATCCCGAATGGAGGAAGGGTACTCCACACGTGTTCGGAGTTGTTATGGCGAAAACACTCCTTGAGGCAGAGGAGTTTGGATTGGAACGAGCGAGGTTAACCATCGACGTAATCAATTTCGCACTTAAGACCGGAGTGAGTCACCTAGAAACCCGACGACAAAGCGAATTACTTGGATGGAATTGTGAATATCTCGAATCTAATATTAAACTAACTGATTGGATTTTCATCAGAGAAGTCCAAAGCATTAAGGGTTGGATAAGAATTCCCAAAATCCAACCGGATAAACAACAGCTTGATTTAGAATCAATTTCACAACGACTGTTGATATTTATACGTCGATTCCAGAAAATATTTACTGAAGGGGGCGTGGCTTGTCAAACGGGAAAGCACGTCCTATCCAAAACAGAGAATAAACTGATTTCAGGACTGCAAAGAGCAATCCATTGGTATGCGATTGGCTCCAGTGAAGTTAGCATCCTCGATAAATTCTTGGGCTGTTGGATTGCACTAGAGTCGGTTCTAGATACGATAAGCTACCCCGCAGTGTTTAGCGGAACCGGAAAGCCTGTCAAGCACACTTTGGAAAAAGCGATCACCAGTATTCAATATCCCAAAAATGCTGAAGAGTTACTAACCATTTCACCGGAAATGTTACAGAGAAGGTTACTTGCGAGCGATTGGCCTCTTTCTCGCAAGTTAGAGTTATTCGCTAAGAGTATAGGGGTACAATTACAAAACGGTGACGTCGCGCTAATCCAGCGATTAGGGAAATTGCGTGGACAGGCTCTTCATTGCGGCAACCGTGATTCAGGCATTTCGGCGCTAATGATGAGGGAACTTGAATACCTTACGGAGCGTTTGATTATTGGAGCTTCCATCTGCGCATACAAGAAAATTGAGGATGGAAGAATCCACGAAATTAAAATTCTTCCTCTTGGACCAGAAGGTGGCGCTGCACCACTCCTTTTGGATGGAAAGGATGTTGGATATGAGTTTTATCTCCAGACCAATGATAAGGGCGAACAAACCGAAGAATGGGTAATCGAAGGCATTATTTATAATGAAACCAATTCAAAGATTGTGTGATTAGCGCAAACTGCGTATGTCGGACTAAGCCCCACAGTGCTTGCCAGAGCCGCTTGAAATATGAATATTCTGGTGTGGGGATTATCGGAAGAAACAGCCGCCGTCTCGGACCAGTGTGGCCACCTCACCGAAGTAATCTGGCCACCGTTTCGGACCAAATCGGGCCACCCAAGTCCAGTAGTAAAAACGAAAAAAGGGAGCTGAGATATCCCCAGGCTCCCTTTCGATTGAGCTTTCTTCTATTGGTTAGTTCTTGAATCTGGTGATGGCCAGACAGGCGTAGTGCGATCGATAGCTATAGATCGGGCTTTGGCCGAAGCCATTCCAGAAATCCAGGAGATAGTGGTAGTAATCTTGGTACTCCTGCTCTCGAACGGCCAATAAACAGTCGGCGAATATCCTGATGCAAGCCCCTTTGTTGCCCCACAAAACGATGACCGGTGGCGGGACGGATTCGTCACGCTCTGTCCTGAACGATTCCACTCTCAGCTTGGAAAGCTTCAAGTTATCGATCCAGAAGTGGCCGCCACCAGTACTGTATGAGCCGATGAAAATGTCGTTACCCTCCAATTCTTTCAATATTTCCATCAGACGTTTTGCGGCTTCCTGTTGTTTCTTTCGCAACGGTATCTGGGCCGCCCTCCGGCCGAGCTTCACCGTCGTTTTCGGTTCCGGCTGGGCCAGTTCAACGCCCTGAAACAGATTGAGCTGACCTGTCATGCTTGTTACTACTTTCCTCCAGTTTCTGGGCACAGGTATCCCTGTGGATACTGGGATGACTTGGTCTAGGCCACCAGGACGAGCTGGTTGCCGCTTTCGATTCTTTTTCGCTCTTCAACCGCGGCACCGACTGGCAAAGACTCACGGACTGCCTTGATTGAACCCTTAATGTGGTCGATTCGTCCGATGCTGGCAGTAAGATGAGCCAATCGCTCGTCGATGTATTGCGGTATATCGGCAATACCTCTGGCTGCGATTGCCACAAGTCTGGCCTGTTCTAACGGTTCGGCGGACTGGTCGATGAATTCTTCGACCATGTCCATCGCCTCGCTCACTTTGAGAGCACTCCATTTGATTGGCAAAGTTCTCCCTCCAATTTGGGCGTAGTAGCCCCTCTAATCTGCTGGCACTGATAACCCTGTGCCGGTGGACAGGGACCATCTGGGTTAGTACTCATCCGGGAACAGAATCGTTGTCGCCGACCGGTCGGCCTCCGTGATGATCCAGATTTTGGGTAGATCCTCTGCCTCATATGCGGACAGTAGTCTGAAGCCCTGTTTCAGGCTGAGCTCATTCTCCCGCTTATCAGCCTCATCGAGCTCGCCCCAGTCACCTTTAGCATGGCGGTTCAAGGAACGGCGCATGAATTCGGCAAACTCGGGCTTCTCACCAGCCAGAGCGAAAACTCCCCGTGTGGCCGCCACCTGGCCTAATGGGACGGTGGGATTGATTACCAATAGTGCGTCCAAATTGTCATCCCCTTCGTTACCTATTTTCTCTTTTCGTGATTGGATTGCCCGTTCAGTCAAAACGAAAGGGGATGTTCCCGCCGCATGGGGCAGGAATATCCCCTTACAAAAAGAAAGCACAAAAAGAGGCTTTGACACCTCTTTCTGTGCGGCTGTTTTGCGAGTTCAAGCGTTCAAGTTTCAGGTTTTTCAGGCTACGGCGACTGGTTCTTTCGCCTTCGTGTGCTTCTTGGCCTTCGCCCCCGATCCAGTCGGGGGTTTCGTGATGGCCTCGGCCTCGGCGACGGCTTGGGCGACTTCCTCGGCGGGTGCTGGCTCGGCTGTCGGCTCCGGCGTAACGGCCTCGACTGTCTCGACCTTCGGCTCGGCGGGTTCGGCGGGCGGCGGTGTTTCGGCCTTCGCGGGTTCAGCGGTCTTGGACGTGTCCGCCGGCTTCTTGGCTTCCGGCAGGAGCATCGGCATGACCACCAGCTCATAGTCCGGCGCGGTGAAGAGCATCGGCGACCTTGCGTCCTTGACCCTTAGCTCGACCATCCCGCCAGAAGCTCTTAGAGCTTCGGCGAGGTATCCGCCGTCAAGCCTTACCTTGATCGGCTCGCCCGTGGTGTCGGCAGGTATCTCCGCCGTCCCCTTGTCATCGGTGTTTGAGACGACCAGTTTGCCGTCCCCGATGGTAAGGTCTAAGGCGTAGGCTTTGACGTTGGCGACGACCTTGAGCGAGCTAACCGCCTTTATCGCTTCGTTGGTGTCGAAGCTGGCGCGGATGTTGGTTTCGGCGGGAATGAGCTTCTCATAGTCCGGGAAACTCCCGCCGCATCCCCGCCACGTGTAGCGGATTAGCTCCGTGTCAAGGACTAAGCTCATCGGGTCTTTGTCGCCGTTCTTGTCAAGCGACAGCCTGACCCGTCTCGCCCGTTTCAACGCTCCGGTGACGCCCTTAAGCTCATCGCGGCTAACAAGCACCTGTCCCTCATCCCCGTCGAAGGGGAGTCGAAGGACGGCGAGGCGATAGCCGTCGGCGGCCACTAAGGACAGCTTGCCGTCTTTCACCCGAAAGAGAACGCACTGGAGAATGGGGCGTGTCGTCTCATCCGAGGTGAAGGGCAGTACCCTTGACAGGGCATCCGATAGCTCCGTCGCGCCGAGGTTGGGGCTGACCGAGTTCGAGGGGCTTACCCTGATGTCGCATAGGGTAAGGGGTGTCTTTTCGCCGACCCAGGCCATGTGTTCGAGGTAGCTGGTGCTACTTCCGCAGACCACCTTGAGGCATTTTTCGGCGACCCGCGATACGCTGGCATCGCCGTTAGACGGGACAATCTTGACGATGTTACTCCCGCCTAAAGACTTAAGGTAGGTGAGAAAGCCTTTCCGCCCGATAGTGAGGTCAAGAAGCATCGCCCTTTCGGCGAGTGCTCTTGATAAGGCGTTGACCAGTACCGCCTTGTGCGCTAAAAAGCCCTGACCTGAACGCTTGCCCTCGATATTCAGTTGTTCGATTGTCCGACCCCCTTAATGCTATCCGATGACGGGCAAGTCCATCGGCTTCGCCTAGTAGTAAGCTACCGGCTACCCGCAAACCGCTGGCATAGCCGAAGCTCCCACTGTATTAGTTGCGAAATGGGGCTGAAACCTTTCACCGGAAAACAGGCTTTTTTGTTCCCGTTTCCGAAAGCGGCAAAGGTAAATCATCTCGGCATTGTCGAGGGCTAACCCGTCCCGCCGCTTTTCGGCGATAGTGATTAGCCTGTCGGGGCATTGAAGCAAGAAGGTATTGGCATCCAGCCAGGCATCGAGGTCCAACGCCCTGTCGTCGGCAATTAGATCGCCGAGTTCGGTGATGTTGCCTTCGTCGTCTGTGACCGGCTTATTCAGGCTTTCGAGCTTAACCGCTTTGGGACACGCCGAAAACAGCCAGTCCTCTTTACACGTCCGCCGCTGTGCCTTGCTACAGTCCCCGCAGGTAAGGCCGTTGTCCATCCGGTAACGCTTCCGCCAGTACAGGGCTTGGGCGCGGCTGGCGATGCGGTACATGGCCGCTTCGGTAAACGGATGGTGGCCGTTGTTGCGCTCCACGTCGGCAAGGGTAATGATGATGTCGTGTAAAAGGTCATCCTGTTCATCCGGCTTGGCCTTGTGGCTGAACTTCGAGGCTATGGTATAGAAGGTAAGCCAGTTGCCGGATAGGTGGTCATAGCCGTTGCCGGATGTATCGGCTTGCTTTGGTCTTGAGCTTCGATTAGACTTGAAGCTACGCAAGGCGCTTGTCTTAGTGGTCTGACAGGTGGCGACCTTTCCGCACCATCGGCAAACGCCTTGCCTTTCTTTTAGCATCCAGACCTTGTGACACCGACTACAAAAGCCCCCAGGCCGGTTGTATTCCCCCAGTGCTGTTACGCTTGAACTCACGCTTTCCCCCTTTCGGGCAAGCGTTCAGGTCAAGGCTTTTCGTGCTCAGTTGTTAAGGTGCGTTTGCGTGTTTTTCCAGCTTCATTGTCAAACAAAAAGTCACATTGTTCATCCTTAAGAACTAGCACGATTTTCACCCTTCCCCCCGGGGCGAATTAATTGTCAGAAAATGAAAAATGGGAGCCTGGAGTTCTTTTCGGCTATTGACAGTACTAGTACCAAGGAACTAGAATTAAGCCCTCCAAAAATCCTAAAAGACCTCATTCCTTTTATCCCCGTCCTAAAATTATATTCGGGTGATTTGACCGAACCACCCGGATTGAGGATATGCCCGAATAAAATTATGGAGGGGATCTATGGCTAGGTTAATTGGCAAGGTAGCCCTAATAACTGGTGCTGGATCGGGAATTGGTCGTGCAACTGCCCAGCTGTTCGCCAAAGAAGGAGCCAGGGTGATGGTGGCTGATATTTCCGGGACAGGCGGACAGGAAACGGTTGACATGATAAGAACCTCAGGCGGTGAAGCCGCGTTCGTCAAAGTGGATGTGTCGAAAGCGGTTGACGTCGAAAAGGCGGTCAAAAGTGTGGTCGACAAATACGGGCGGCTTGACATTCTATACAACAATGCCGGTATTGAAGGTGCCTTGGCTCCGACCCACGATTCGACTGAAGAAAACTGGGATAGGGTGATCGACATCAATCTGAAAGGTGTCTACCTGGGTATGAAATATGGTATAACCCAGATGCTCAAACAAGGAGGCGGTATCATAGTCAGCACGGCATCGGTCGCTGGTCTCGTCGGTTTTACTAACATGCCCGCTTACTGTGCCAGCAAGGGAGGTGTCGTTCAGCTGACTAAGACAGCGGCCCTGGAATACGCCAAGCAAAACATCAGAGTAAACTGCGTCTGCCCCGGTGTTATTGCTACCCCGATGATCGACCGATTTACCGGCGGCAGCGCAGAGGCTAGGCAGTCATTTGTGGCTCTTGAACCGTGTGGCCGCTTGGGGAATCCCGAGGAGATTGCTCAGGCGGTGCTATTTTTAGCATCGGACGAGGCCTGCTTTATCACCGGCGTCGCTTTCCCCGTGGATGGTGGCTTTATCGCCCAATAATCAAGTTAAAATTCAGGGTGGACTCATCCGAGAGTCCCCCCTGAATTATCTAAAACGCGGATTGCACCTCTACCATCATCGGACAGCTAAATTTCAAGCCACCGGGACGGATCAAAACCGGCCACTTTGAGCAGACGATAATACAAAATGCTCTCATTGGTCGCGTCTTTGAGTTCGGGTCGCCTTTTTTTGTTTCTTCCGATCGTTCATTCGGTAGCTCCGTCTATTCAATTTCATGATCGTAGTGTGATAGAAGGAATCAATCCAGAGTAGCAACCGGCGGCTGCAATCAATAGGCCTATATAACATAAGGGGAATCCTTGAATGCCCCCGCTATTTGCAAACGTTTATGCTTATCTAGCCATCCATTACTTGAAATCGTTAACGCCAAAGCACCTTACAAGCCACCATAAGTCTTGAATGGACATATGGCTCCTTTTACAATTAGATAAGTATGATGTATCATGTATATCATATCCTTGTGTGGGGGTTTTTATGGCTAAGACGAATTTTGATGACGTTTGGAAGCCCAAATTTTATGGCTCAACCACCATTGGCGAGCGGGGGCAAATGGTCATTCCAGCGGAAGCGCGAAAAGATTTTACTCTTATCCCTTCTTCGAAGCTGCTTGTTTTCGGTAGCCCCGGTGGACTGATGATCGTAAAAGCCGAGCATATCACTGGATTTTTGACTCGAGCGGCTGAGATGTTGAGGGCTATGGACCTGGGGCATTTACAGCCTTCAACTCAATCTGATACTACCAGCGAGGATTAAGTGAACACTCTTTTTAGACATCTTGGCCGGTTTATTGAAAATAGACGTATTCTGATAATAGGCATCGGGGTCCTGTTTCTTGTCGGTTCGCTGTATGGCGCAACCCGTTTAACATTTGCAACCGGTATAGAAACCATGGTCAGCACCGATTCTCAGGTATATCAGGATTACCTGGAATTTAACGAACATTTCGGCGCGGAAACGATAATAGTACTCGCCCGGGCTGAGCGTCTGTCTGACTTGACATCCCTGCAAAATATCACAGCGCTAGATACCATTGAACAGCAACTGAGCAGCGAATCCGGCGTCCTTTCTGTTATCGGACCAGGATTTGCTTTAAGACAAGCTATGGCTCAAATAACGGGTGCAGCCATTTTGCCTCCGGATCAGATGACTTTAGATTCAATCCTGTTTGATAACGGCGTATTACGGCCGGATTTGAAGAACCTCTTCCCAAGTGATGGGCTTAGTATCGTGATAATCACTTTGAAGGGCGATGTTGCTGCCGAACAAATCGATGCCGTGGTAGCCTCGGTACAGTCGGCGATAGAGCGGGCCTCATTTGTTGGGGTTGAAGGGTCGGTCACCGGCACTTCGGTGATATTTTCCGAGATGGAGACTTTGCTTAGTAAAAGCATGGGCATTATGGTCGGGATATCGATACTGTTGATGCTTCTAATTCTGGCTGTAGTCTTTTCGGTTCGTGGTTTTTTTGCCTGGCGCTGGCTGCCGCTCGGTGCCGTGATAATCGGAAGCATCTACGTCTTTGGCATGATGGGCTGGCTGTCGGTGCCGGTCACGATGGTCAGTATGGCTATTTTGCCAATACTAATAGGTTTAGGTGTCGACTACGCGGTACAATTCCATAACCGCTACGATGAAGAGGCGAGACGGGGAGAAACTGTCGCAGAGGCCATCATCGATTCTGTTACCCATATCGGGCCGGCAATCGCCATAGCGATAGTAGCCGCCGCCTTAGGCTTTATTGCTCTGTTTATTTCACCCGTACCCATGATCCAGCAGTTCGGCTTGATGCTCGTGCTAGGAATTATAGCTTGTTATCTTGTTTCATTATTTATTTTATTGCCGGTTCTTTACATGCATGACCGGCGCAAAAACTCCAAAACGACTGCGAAACTAGGCAAAAACACAACCCAGACCGGCCTAGTTGAGCGCGGCCTGGAGAAACTTGCGCCGTGGGTCATCCGTAATCCGCTGCTTATTATTATCGTTGCTGGGGTTTTTGCGGTAGTCGGTGTAATTCTAGATAACCGCATACCAACCGAAACTGACGAGTTCAAATACATCTCGCAAGACCTGCCGATAATGAAGGATTTCAATGAACTGTCCCAAATATCCGGCGGATCAGCAGCATTTAACATATTGGTCAAAGGGAGCAATGTCATAAGCCCGGAAACACTCAAGTGGATGTTGGAAATTGAGGGTCAAATTTTAGACCAGTCAACCGTCCCGGTAGTCAGCGCCAGTGGTATTGCTGATACCGTCGCTCAGATAGGACAAGGTCAGATCCCGCCTACTCAGGCTGCCGTAGATCAGGCCCTGGACTACATACCCTCTTTACTAAAGGCGAACCTACTAACTCCGGACAACGCATTGGCAAATATCACCGTGCGCACCGGACCTGAGGTTAGCATCGCAAAACTACAGGAATTGAAAACTCTTATTGAGGGGTATGTTGCTTCACCGCCCGTTGGAGTAACTGCCGTAGTTACTGGTCAAGGGATTCTAGGTATTGAGATCTTGAATTCACTCACGACCGGGCGTACCGAAATGACCTTATTGGGAGTGGGGCTGGTGTTTATTGGCCTCTTCCTGCTTTTCAGATTCAACCTTCCGCGCGCCCTCATCGCCACTTTGCCAATCGCCATGATTATCGGTTGGTCAAACATTGTGATGTTCCTCGGAAGCATTAAATACACCGCCCTCACCGCCACGCTAGGCTCCCTAATCATCGGTATTGGTGTTGAATTCACCATCTTAATGATGATGCGCTACAACGAGGAAAGGAACAAGGGTGAAGATCCAAAAACTGCGATGACTACTGCCATGACCAAGATTGGTAGAGCGGTTATTACGTCCGGTCTCACGGTCATCGGCGGGTTTGGCGCTTTGCTCTTCGCACGTGATTTCCCCATTGTGACCGACTTCGGAGCGGTGACGATGATCAACGTGGGTTTTGCCCTGGTGTCCAGCCTTGTTGTACTGCCGACCGTGATCGTTGCCGTAGACACAAGAAAAGAACGGAAACTTTCCAAATTGGGAGGATCTGGTTGATCGACCGACCATAAGCAGGTCGTTTTCTATTAAAGGTTCCACGGATTAAACTGCTTTAATAACGAGCACCGGTATCTCAGCGTGGCTGATTACCCGGTCTGTGACACTCCCTAAGGCTAGTCTTGCAATTCCACTTCGCCCGTGGCTTGCCATCGCAATTAAATCAGCTTTCATTTCTCTAGCTGTCTGGAGGATCATTACCGCGGGTTCTCCCTCTTCGACTATCGTGCGTACATTTTTATCCGGTAAGATTCTCGCGGCGATATCCCTGAGGTAATCGCTTGCCTCTCCATGTGTTAGCGTCATTATTTCGCCTACCGTTGACAAGGCAAGGGTGCCGGTAACACTTGAACTAAGGGGTTGGATCACCTGTAAAAGAATAAATTTGGCATCAGAAAAACATTTAGCCAACTCTACAACCTTTGGTAACACTTGTTCAGAAACCGGTGATCCGTCCAGAGGAACGATAACCGTCTTAAACATGATTCACCTCGCAATAAAAAGTCGTCTTTGGTTCCCCATGCATAAAAACAACATCAACAGACCAAGGCAAATATTTAACATTACGGGTCTCTCGATACTTAATAGGACTTCCTTGCCTTACGAGTGGCCCCGTCCTAGGATCGAATCCCATATCAATTTTAGCATATTCTTTGGGAGGCAAACCTTTTCAATATCTTCGGTTTCACTTCGTTCCCGTCAAAACTCTCTGCAAGACATTTCCAACCGGTTTCCGAGCCGGATGAAAATCAGCTTCACGCCAAAGCGATAAGCCAATCATCCAGTGCTCGGTGACCCAGCATCGGCCTCGTTTCCTTTTAGAACGGCGATAACCTCTCCCCCCTTGGTGTACTGCTTGGCTTTCAAGGTAAATCCTTGTTGCGCATCTTATCACGCTGGAGGACTCCAAGTCAGGGTTCATCTGTTTTCGTGGGGAAGGTCAATCACAGGTCACCCGAACGAGCAGGCTGGGTTGACACCTTAAAGAGAGGGGTGGTAGTATATTTTTGTTTCTTTGGATAATACGCTTCCTAGTGAGACATCATAATGCAGCTTACTTTTCGGCAACAAACCTTTATTAAAAAGTTACTCGATGTTTATCGAGAGATGCAAGAACCTATACACTATAGTGTGATTGCTAAAAGGTTGGGAATAAGCGCCTCAACTGCTTACGACATGTTAAGACTTCTGGAGAAGAAGGGGCTGGTAACCTCGAGATATGATACACCAAAAGAAAGCGGTGGCCCTGGGCGCTCAAACATACGCTTCGTTCCTACCGCCGATGCCGCTGAGTTGTTCTCATATTTAACAGGCGATCTCCATGAAGGGGATAACTGGAATGACGTGAAAGTACATATTTTAGACAATTTGAGCCGCGGCAAGGCTGCCGAATGTGAAAACACTCTAAACGAGTTGCTAACTGCCGTCTCAGGAAAGCGCTCACCGCTTGTTCAATGCGCCGAAGTCATGGCGGCGCTGTTTCTGAAGCTCAAAGAAACCAGGCATGAATTGGTCGAACGTTACTTGATTGATAATTTACTGGAGGCGCCAGCCAGTAAACACCGCATGAGTATCCTCCCTGGCATAGTTCTAGGATTAGCCCATACCGACCAAAAGACCCACAGGTTAATGCGTAAATATCAGGAGATCGCCGAGAAGTATGAGGCATCTCTACAGATTCTTTGCAGGGACAGTGTTATTAAACTTCATCATTTTATCAGGGACGCGTGGCATGTAATAAAAATACCCGTAAATTAAAAATTTTAGATAATATTTTGGTTTCTTAAGGATAAATAGTTACGAAATGTGTTGGGATTCATATCATATTCACCGCCTCGCAGCATACCTCAAGACGGCTGTTCATTTCCCAGTGGTTCCGGTCGGGCCTCCTTCGCATAATGACCATGGATATTGGGTAAATGAGTAATGAAATGCCTGTTTCGACTATAAAAATGGCCATGGCGCCGCGATACGCCCGGATGATTTCTAACATTTTCCACCCCTGGGCGATGCTGGTACCGACGACGGCGATGACTGCGTGTCACGTCTACAAAGAACCTATTGAATGTACCAAGTGGACGGTATTAGCGCTCCTTCCGGCGTTTGTCTTCCCTTTTTTTTACACCTTGTTAAGAGCTCGAGCGCAGTCTAATGGCGGAATCCACCAGAAGGTCTCCCGTTCTCTGGTTCGCGACGACCCAGGACAACTTCTAATTCTCACTCTTCTTTTTGGTGCCCCCGCTATACTGATTCTCCTTGTTCTGAATAGCGCACCTGATTTACCAATAATGTTCACTGGATTTACCGCCGTAATGTTGGCTACCGCGCTGGTTAACTTAAGATACCGGGCCAGTTTTCATATATCCATGATCACTTCCATGCAGGTGGCACTGTTATTTGTTTACGGACCGATCGGGCTTGTTTTTATCCCGCTGTTGCCAATTATCGGCCTGTCACGTTTCAAGTTGGGGGAACACACCCTAAAGCAGATATTAGCGGGGCTTACTATCGGGATCGTTGTGAGTGGCGTTGTCTTTTTAATTTTAGGCTTAGGCCAGTAGAAAGGATTCTGAAGCTACAGGTAATCACGGGTTCATTAGAAGGAGGGCAAGGTGAAAAATGGTTTACGATGGTTTTTCAATAAAATTGCCGACCTCATAGTGCTCCTATGGGATTGGAAGGTGAGAACCTGGCTTCGGATGGGTTGGTCACGGCCCTTGAAATTAAAAAGGGGGAACGATTAGGCGTTTGACTGATAAATTAAAGGGAAAGGAGCAACAATGACGATTCGCATCGTGACTGATAACACCGCAGACATTCCTCCCCATCTGGTGGAC
This sequence comes from Dehalogenimonas alkenigignens, assembly GCF_001466665.1. NCBI lineage: Bacteria > Bacillati > Chloroflexota > Dehalococcoidia > Dehalococcoidales > Dehalococcoidaceae > Dehalogenimonas > Dehalogenimonas alkenigignens. The sequence continues at coordinate 621,137 of NZ_KQ758903.1, forward strand.
GAACTTGGTATCACCGTGGTGCCGTCGTATGTGATTTTCGGCAGTGCGTCCTACCGCGGCGGTGTTGATTTGACCACTGAAGAGTTCTATAAGAGACTACAAGGCCCAGTTTTACCCACCACCTCTCAGCCAACTCCACAGGATTTCGTAGCTGCCTACAGCTGGCTTGCCAAGAGCGCGGATGGCATTTTGTCCATACACATATCTTCAAAGTTAAGCGGTACCCTGAATTCTGCCGAACAAGCCAAAAAGTCCGGGAATTTTGAATGTCCCATCGAGATTATCGATAGCAAGAACCTGACGATGGCTCTAGGCTTGATGGTGATTGCCGCAGCCAAGATGGCCAATGCTGGCAAAGAGCTATCTGAAATCGCCACTGCCGTCCGTAATATGGTGGTTAACACGAGACTACTAATTTTATTCGACACCCTAGAATACCTGTACAAGGGAGGGCGCATCGGTAAAGCGAAATCCTTAATGGGCTCGATATTAAATGTCAAACCACTACTAACCGTCAAGGAAGGCGAGTTCGTGCCTGTAACCCAGGTTCACAGCCGCACCAAGGGTAAAGAGAAGCTGTTTGAATTCGTCCAGAATACGCCGGATGTAGAGGAAGTAGCCGTTGTGTACGCTACTCTTCCAGAGGAAGCTAACGATCTTGCAGCCCGTATTGCGGCTGGCCATAAAATAGGCGTCACCAATAGCCGCATAGGCCCAGTACTCGGCGTGCACAGCGGCCCAGGGGCGCTGGCTGTTGCCCTAAGAACGAGTGGTTGATGTTTAAACGGAATAGGCACTAATCCAAGTGAACCTTACATTTAAGGTGGATTACCACCGCCTCGGTTCCTTCCCAGAGTCTAATGGGGCGTGAAATGACGGTGGGTCCATACATAACCAAGATTGTAGTTCATATGTTTTAAAGGTCGTTCCCACTTCCATATCTTTTCCAAGCTAGAGAAGCAGTTGATGCATAAGAAGGTTGGTTTAGCCCTAAGTAGCGGCGCTGCTAGGGGTTTGGCTCATATCGGAGTTCTCGCAGGACTCAAAGACCACGACATCCACATCGATATGATTACGGGTACCAGCATGGGAGCGTTTATTGCTGCCATGTATGCTCGTGGAGAAGAGGTCGAAGGAATAAAACGTGTTGTAAGTGACTTGGGCCAGAAAAGGCTCTCGCTGCTCTTTGACCCCGTATTGCCACGGTCGAGTTTAATCCGTGGCCGAAAAATGGCTGAGGAGGTAAGATCTGCCATTGGCGATATTCGTTTCTCTGAATTAAATATACCCTTTGCGTGCTCGGCCACAGACTTGGCTCAAGGAAGAACCGTAGTGATTGACGAAGGGCCAGTTTGGGAAGCCGTCATGGCCAGCATTTCTATCCCGATCCTGTTACCACCAGTCCGCCTGAAACGGCACTTATTAGTGGACGGAGGAATTACCAATCCGATCCCCGTCGCCACCTTGAAAGACATGGGCGCTGATGTGGTGATCGCGGTTGATACCGTTTCTAGGGAAAATGCGCTTGGGGATATGATCTTTGATGGAAATTCTAAACCGCCTAATATCTTCAATATTGCCTTTCAAACAATTAACCTTGTGGGTTGTCAGGCGTTAAAAAACAGCGTTGTCGATGCAGATATTGTAATTAAACCTCGAGTCAATCAGATTGGATGGATTGACTTTAAAAGCATCGATGACTGCATTGCAGAGGGCAGATTGGCGTTGGAAAAATCAATAGACCGAATTAATGGTTAAGTGACAGACTAACACTAACCCCCAGGCATTCGGCTGCCCACCAAGGATAGTCAGTTATATCTTATGAACAATGAGAAATGCGCATATCCTTTCTCATCGGTTTGACAACTTTCTCTATCTTAAAAATCGCGATCTCAACGTCTGATAGTAAAATCTCTTTTGGTGTATGGTCACGTTGTCTGCGAATGTGCAGCCTCCCCAACCAAATGGTCGTGGGCGGTGGCCCCGTTTAGGCATTAACGGGGCCACCGCTCTCCCAGAGATCATCGTACCAACGCCGATGTTCCTCACCAGCAACCTTGCGATACTGGGCTGTCGTGTTGAAGCTCTGGTGACCAAGATGCTCCTGAAGCATTCTCAGGCCGTCGCCGGTGTCATTGTGTTTAACTGCGTGCACCGCAAAAGCGTCCCCGAGCTTATGCGGTGAAACGTAATGAACCTTGCCTGATTCGTTGTTGATGATCCTCGGCAAGCCAGCTTTCTCGGCGAGAGTTTTAATAATTTGCCAGGCTCTATGCCTGTTGAAAAGGAGGCGTTTCCCGTTTCGACTGACCGGGCTTGGGAGATATATTCCCTAAATAGGGTGATAAGTGCGTCGTCCAACGGTAGCACATGCTGCCTGCGATGCTCTCTCAGCTCTTTGACCGCTGTCTCGACCTTGTCCCCACATTTCGGGCAGAAGACCGTTGCCAGACAGAGAGCTGTACCGCATTTAGGACATTTAGCTTGATGCGGGATTTCAAGTGCTTGATGTTGACAGTTCTGTTGTTTAGGTCAATGTCATCGGCAGTGACACCCAGCGCTTCCGAAACCCGGCAGCCAAGATGGAACAATGTGGTGGCCAGCAGCTTGTCGCGTAAATTGCCAGCGGCGCTAGTTAAGCAGCCGATGTCTTGCGGTTCGAGATAACTTTTTGTGCTCAATTGTTTTTCAGATGGTTCGGTCCGATTTCGGGATACAAAGTAAATAGTGGATTCGCCCAAGACCGGTCATCAGCAGAGATCCCTTCTTGGGTCAGCCGGTAATAAGTCCGCTTCGGGGCATCGGGGTAATTGTCCTGAATAGCAGACGGTTCTTGCCGCTCTGTCGCCTCCACCCAACCTAACCTCTTCAACACACCGAAATACATCAGGAACGAGTGGTAGCGCATGTGGGTAAACTTCCGTGACACCTTCCTGAGCTGGCTCTGGTAGATTTCCTCGGCATATTCCTCGGTGACATCCACACCGCGGACCACCTGCTTGCTGATGATCCTCTCCGCCCGCTCCCTGGCGGTCGCCCTGGCCAGCGCCTCTTTATATTCGTAGTTGATGTCCGCCTGCGGAGCGCCGCGCTCCGGGTCGATTCTTGGCGAATCCTCCGGTCCGTTCCCCAGCAGGTATTCCCGTATAAACCAGCCGCAGCCGAAAGGCCGGAGGAAACCGCCCCTGCTCGGTCTCAGTTCCATCTCCGAAGGCATACGTTAGCACACTCCTGCCGGCTTTTTAGGGAGAGACTCCAGCCCTTCGATGATTCTGGTGGTCACCTGGCGGATCGAGGCCAGATTTCGCTCAAGGACCTTCTTGTCCTGCGCCCAGAGGGCGACATAAGGGAAAGACCTGGTTCCGGTGTCGAAGCCGAAGTGGGCGCCGACGGTGAAGGCAACGCTTTCGGCGATGGTTTCGGCATCACGCCGCGGGATGTGGAAGACCCCTTCTGAATAGTAGTGAGCCACCTCGTGGATCAACGTCTTCAACTGCTGGGCTCGCGATTCCTCGGGCCTGACCCAGATTTCCTTGCCGGAGAAAAAGCCCTTGATGGCCGGATCCTGGTACGGCTTAGAGTCAAACCCGACATGCACGCCTTCACTGCGGACGAGGTGCGTAATGTCACCGAAAAGTTCCTCATTGGCTTCGCCGGTGAGCACCGGCACCTCGAATTCGGGCAGCGGTTTGCCCTCGGTCTGACTGAGGTCGAAGACATAGACCACCTTGAAGTAGATCGGCCGCAGAAATTCCTGTTTCTCCTCTTCCTCGTCATCTTTCTTGCCCTTGGGTTCGTCAACATGCTCGGCTTTCAAAGACGATTTCGGCGGCAGGCATGGCGCGAGGATGGCAATGCCCTTCTCGCCCTTCTTGACCCAGCGGCCGAGGTCCTTCCAGGTGTTAAAGCCAGCCACCCGGCTGGCGTTCGGGTTCTGTGACGCAATGAGAATGAGATTGCCGATAGAATAGTCGTGGAATTTCGACATCGTGAGAAGGAAGTTTCGGAAATGGCTGCTGGACTGGATGCCGTCGACGCCGTCCTTGAGCTTTTTCAGGACCTCATCGATGCGGCGCTCTTTAGCCTCGGGCTCGATGGAAAAGCTGTAATCCGGCACCGGAGCGCCGACCCAGCTCATCAAGTCGTAACTTCGAGGGGTGACGATCTCGCATTTGGCATCAAAGTGCCTAGCCGCAGACTGCGGGACAGAACCGGATGAGCCGATAACTGAATTAGTGAGATGGCGGGACAAGCCAATCAGAAATATCCCGGCCGCCAAGGACCCGCCAAGTAAAGCAATCGTGCTTGACCAATCCGGCGCTGCCGGCGGCAATTCCTGGAGCGGAAGCCAGCTCACTGAGGCCTCGTCGCCAACCTCGATTCCCGCTAACTCGCCGGCATTCACCTCGATGAAGAATCGGGCTGGCGAAGTCGAACTGACCAGGTAGCCTGGCGAGACATCACGATAGAACTCTGTTATGGTGAAGTCCTCGGAGAGAAAGACGATGTCCAGCGGGAACAGCATCGGCGCCGTCGTAACTTCGATAGCCCGGGAAGACCCCAGGTCAAAAAACATTCCGGTCCCAACCGCAAGCCCGGGTGATCCGCCTAGTCCCTGGTTCAATTCCCAGGGGGCGGCCGCCACAGCGGCGATCCACTCCCTGTCTTTGATGGTTATCTTTACCTGGCCGCTCACCCGCGCCTCCCGGGGATCCGCTTGATGCCGTTTCGCTTGCTCTCAAGACCCATCTGCCGGCTCTCGAAGTCGGCATCTCCGATATCCGATCCGCCGAACATGGCCTGGTCGAAGTTTCGGTGCCACCGGGCCGAGGCCTTGAAGTCGGTCTTCTCCTCGAATTTCTCGCCGCGGCTCCTCTTAGGCCTCATGCCGGGCGGCGCGATCGCCGACATACCTTCGAGATAGACCTCGCTTGTCATGTCCTCGCGGTAGTTTACGGGAGCGTTCACCCCGAACTCTTCATGGTTGGCGTAACGTCCCATGATTTCCTCCTTTAATTAATCTGAAGCCGCAACTCTGGGGCACGCAGCCGAGCTCGAAGTCCCTGGCTGTCGGAAAATTCCAACAGCCCTCGGGACGGTCTCCCCAAATCCGGCAGGCTTTCTTTTCCAAGTCTAAATGAGGGCACCAGCCTTTTCTCGGCGGCGCCTCCGCGCTACCGTTGGGAAGCTCGTATATCCAGCAAATGCAGCACTGATAACAACGGGTACAGCCTCCCGTAAGGAGCATCGTCTCTTCCACGACTTCAGGTTTCAGCCTGGCAATTTTCCAAGCCATAGTCATGAATAAGCCTGGTAAGCCCAAGTCCTTTGCGCCCCGTCGATGGCCGACGACGACCAATTGCTGATCCTGATCCTGAGAACGTCGTTAGCCGGAGAGTAAACGGCGATGCAGCTTAAGCCTGTTTCCAGGTCGGACTGGCACTGGGCAAAGACCGTGTGCCCGGGAGTTATCCCAGCGACGGCGACGTCGATGTTCAGCGTCGAGGCTTTGGCGATGCTCGGCGGGTTGACATCGACCGTCCCCTCAAGGACTGCGCCGCCGCCTGCATCGCCGTCGAGGAGCATTTTCTTCCAGCTCACTGCGGCGCACCGTCGCGCATTTCCCCCGGTTTCGCATCGGCAGCAAAGAGGCTGCGGTACCTTTCCTCTAAGAGTTCAAACCGGACCATGTCGAGGACATACAGCACCGTCTGGATTTCAGCCTTGTGCTCAGAGAGCAACCCGGCGATGGCATTGTGGAGGGCTTCCGCCTCTTTCAGCTTTTCGTCTCGGTAGGTTTTTTCGAACTGTTCCAGCAGGTCCTTGGTTTTCATCTGTCCTCCTTATGGCACCCAGATATAGGGGTGCTTATCTCCGGCTGTGGAGTTATAGTAGATCTGGCCCTCGACTTCAGTGCCGCTGTTAGGGGCAGCCGCCGCCACATGTACCACCGGTCCGATGAGCTCTTTCTGGTTGCAGTTGAGACTTGCCTGAAGAGGCCCCAGGGGATGCCGGTGGTCGGCTCTAACGAACTTGTTGGCCACGCCAACTGCCGCTGCCTGGCCGTCAACCGCCGCGAGGTCGCCTACAAGGGCCTCCGGCACGTCATGCTTATGGTCCTGTCGCGATGCGGCCGCCGCCACGCCGGCCAGAGCGGCGGCGAAATCGGTGTCCACAGGCGCGGTGTCGGAGAGGACAGCGACTTCTCCCTCAAGCAGGATCTTCTTCCAGGTCATGATTTTTCCTCCTCCGGTACATAAACCCAGTAATTCCCGGTATCGGGGTCAAGATAGAGCCGGCCGGATAGCGGCGTTTCCGCCCTGGACGCTGAAAATGACTTTGAAAGCACCGGCCAGAGAGCGAAAACGCAGCCCGACACGATAATCGCCTTCATCATGAAAGCCAGCATCTCGTCTTCGAATCCATCTTCCACACGCTAACTCCAGAGCCTCTGATACCATTCTTTCTGTTCCTCGCCCGACACCTTCCGGTACTTCATGGTGGTGACGATGCTCCGATGCCCCAGGTGCTCCTGCAGCAGCCGGAGACCGTCGCCCGAATCGTTCGCCTTGACCGCGTGAACGGCGAAGGCATCCCGCAGCCGGTGGGGAGAGACGTTGTGGGTCTTCCCGCTCTCGGCGTTCACCAGTCGGGGGAGACGGGCGCGCTCGGCGCACTCTTTCACGATCTGCCAGGCGCGGTTACGCCGCAGGTCGAAAAGGTGCGTTTCACCGTTCCTCTCTACAGCGCCGCCACGGCCGATGTATTCTTTGAGCAAAGACATTGTCATTTCGTCCACCGGAATCGTCCGGTAACGGTGATGCTCTTTCTCTTGGGCGACCGCCTTCTCGACATGTTGCCCGCACCCCGGACAAAATCTATGGCCTTTGCCCAGGCGCGCGCTGCAGCCGGGGCAGGACAACAGGATCCGAGACTTCAGGTGCTCGATGGTCGCCGTGCCGCGTCTGATGTCGATATCCTTGAGCCGGAGGGCGAGGGCCTCGGAGACGCGGCAGCCGAGGTGAAACAAGAGCCGGATGAGCAGCCGGTCCCGGAGGTACTGCGCTGCGTCTTCGAGCTTGGCCACGTCGTCTGGTTCCAGGTAAGCCTTGCCCACTATCCCGACTCCTCACCCAGATTTTGTGTCATAGACAAGATCATGCCCATCATAAGAAGCATCATCAGCATCGGCATCATCCCGGAGAGCATGTCGCCGCCCGAAGAATTGCCGGCGACGATAATGACGGCGTCCTGCTCGGCTACGGCGTTGGTGTCTTCGATCCAAACGCGAAGGCCGAAGGTGCCGTCGTCGATGCCGCCGCTTCTCTTGGGCACCAGCAGGAAGTCGACCGAGCCGGTCCCTCCTGCCGGGGTCGAGCTGGCCGGAAGGGAGAGGTCGGCTTGACCGACACAGGCATCCACCATGTGTTTCCCAAAAAGATTAGTCGAATAAGGACCGGCCAGGAGCTTCACCGTCTTCGTCACGCCTACGACGTACTTGAAGGACACCGTCACCCGGACAGTGTCCCCGGCATTGAAGGTAGTCGGCGAAAGCGCCATCGGCGCAAAGACGATATCGAGAACCACGGCTCTCTCCTACACCTTGGCGAAGTCCGAGATCTTGAACTCCGAGATTGTCGGCTGGATGCCGGCGACCAAAAGAGCATTTTCATAGCCGAAAAGGTAGTTCGTCGTCGCCTGGCCGCCGATGGACGGCGTGCCGCCGAAGATCTTCACATAGATGTCGTCCCAGTTGGTGTCGACGTTTGACGGGATGGTGAAGGTGAAAGAGTTGGTGACGTTGGGATACGACGGCGGAGAAGTCACCTGAGGGATGCTGAAGGTCGTCAGCTGCACCAGCTTTTCGTCAAAACCGAACATGCCGTTCGTCCCGATGCAGTAGTAGCCGGTGACGCCGGAGATTGCCGGTCCGGTGTACTTGAACGAGATCGAAACCATGAGCCGATCGCCAGGGGCGACAGCCACCTGCTTCGGCGCCGGGTTCATGTAGCCGAGGGGGATGTAGACGCCGCCCGCGACGGTGAAGAATTTGCCGGCCACCGGATCGAAAAAGACGCGCTGCCCGGTTACTGGATCGACATACCAGCCGGGCAATGCCGGATCTTCGGCGAGGGCAATTGCGCTTTCTCCCTGAGCGGTAAACGGTTTCAGTTCGAGTTCCAGTTTCTTGAGAGCCATGATAACCTCCTATGCTTTAGCGAAATCGGCGATGCGAAAGTCCGAAATATTCGGCGAACCGACCGAAGCGAGATTCACGGTCTTCGTCATCTCGTCATCGGCATACCACACTCCGTCGGCGCCGTACCAGAAGCTTTTAGCGCGAACGGTTAGCTTCTGTCCGGGCATGTAGAAATAGCCGGAAAACGGCCAGGTAGCCTGAGCATCGACGTTGACCCAGTCAACCGGGATAACGGCGCCCGGGTAGGGCGGAGCGTCATATTCCAGCGTCGCCGCGACCTTCATGCCGATCGGCGCTGAATAGGTGTTCTTCACCCGGATGGTGAGATCCACCCGGCTGCTGGAGGCGGCTTCGGACGGGGCATCGATGGAGATGATATCGGCGTACTGCGCCATTTAGCTCTCCTCGGAATCCTCCGGAGCTTCCCGAGCCAGCGGGAAACTGCCGTTGCCGAAGTTGCCGGAGAGCCTGTTGCCGATGACGTCGACCCCGGCGCCGCCCAGGAAAGCATACAAAAGCGCGGCGACGTCGACCGGACCGGCGAGGCTCGAACTAAGCGCCAGCACCATCCCGGCGATCAGCGACCGGAAGATAGAGCTGCCGAACTTCCGCAAGTCGAAGGCCTCTTTGCTTTCCAGCCAGCCGAGGGCCGCGGCGACAGCACCGCCGAGTAGGGCTGCCAGGGCGATATACAATCTTTCCATCGGCGTCAGTCCTTCTTCCGGTTGATGCAGATGAACTTGCCCCAGATGACACCGCCCATGGCGATGAGGCAACTGCCGCTGGTGGTCACCACCAGGCCGAAATCGACGGAACTGGCCAGCTCGATGCCGATACCGACGCCGGTGGCGCCGATGCCCACGAGCTCGATGACGATAGCCGCAATCATTCCCTTGTTCATCTATATCGCTCCCATTACACCGGCCATCATCATCATGGCGGTCATCATTTGAACCATTTCCGCTGTCTGAGCGCTGGGTGAAGCATTACTCATCACCTGGCCGAGCATGGCGCCCATGGCCGGCAGGCCGTAGCCGTAGGCATTGTCCTTGCCGAGAGGCGCATCCTGCGGCTTGGTCGAAAAATACGGCGCCACTTCCCTGGCCGCCGTCCAGCGGTAGCCCCAGCCCTCGCCGTAGGCTCTGCGGCCGCTTTCCCAGAGAAGCCCAGTGAGACCTGAAAGCATCGGCGCCGCAAAGCTCGTTCCCGACTTCACCAGGAAGCCCTCGTCGTTTTTATCGGAGGCCATTTCGAGGTTGGTGCCCCAGATGACGAAATCCGGCTTGGTCTCGCCCTGGACAGTCGGGCCGCGCGAGGATCTCTCCCAGACAAGAAGCTCGCCTAACGTCTCCACAGCGCCTACAGCGATGACCTCCGGCTCGCAGGCCGGCAGCATCACCGTCGTCATCTTGGGGCCGGTGTTACCTGCCGCGGCGATGACGTCCAGGCCGTATTCGACGCTTGCCATGCGGCAGGCCACCCGGACCGGATTATCGGGGTCACCGTCGTCCTCGCCACCGAGCGAGAGGTTGACGACATTGGGATACATTTCATCGGTCGGCAAAAGCCCGGATGTCCTTGCCTGCTCGGCAAGGTCGCACACCCGGTCGATGCCGAGCACGATGGCTTCGTCCGAGGCGATACCCTCGTCGCCGATGACCTTGATGTTCATGATGGAGGCGCCGGGTGAGACACCGGCATTCGCGCCCAGGGCGTGCATTCCGCCGGCCACGGTGAAGGCCACCTGGGTGCCGTGGCCGAAGACATCGGCAGCAGTCGGCGAATCGGTGAAGTTGGCCTCGTAGACCACCTTGTCCTGAAGCGACCGGTGGGTCTTACGGACGCCGCTATCTAAAACTGCCACGGTTAGGCCGGTGCCGGTGATCGGCGGAGCGAAATAGCTCCGCAGGAGATAGAAGACGTCCGAGATGCTTTCGGCCGGCGGCGCCTGGGCGGCCATCTGACTGGTGCCGTATTCCTTGAGGGGCTTAAGCACCAGACCCGGGACCGCGGCCAGTTTCTCGGCCTGGGATTGGTCCAATTCACAGAAGACCTGGCCGATGACCTCCGCCTTTTTCAGGTTCCGGGCGCCAGCCTTCCTGGCTTCTTCTTCGATCCGATCGATTGATAGTCCTTTGGAAACAAGAGCGTAGCGCATGTCATCTCCTTACGCCGGATAGGCGAGCTGGATGGTGTAGGTCACCTTGAGCTGGCCGGTGCTAGGCACGTTTACCGTGGATGCCAGGAGGTCACGGGAGAACATGATAGTGCCGGTCCCGGCCGAGGCGAACTTGACCTTGCCGTACAGTCCGACCTCGTTCACATCGATGGCGGCGCCGGAGTTGTTATTGATGTAACGGATCAGGGTATCGGTGAGGGTCTTGGTTGGCGCATCATAAGTAATCGAGTGGAGGTCCGACTGGGCATAGTCCATCTGCCCGGCCCCGGAGCCATTGGCGATCGGAGCCCCCAGGACGTATCCATCGAACGATTCGGGAAAGTTATTGGTGCCGACGATGATGCCTTTATCCGTTGCGCCGGCCGTGGCCAGAAACCCGGTATTGGTCGAGCGGTCATTAACATTAACGCCTTCATCCAAGCCAGCGACCTGGTTCAAGCCCCAGCCGGATCCATTGGGATAGACACTACCGCTCGTCCACTTGAGGGATATCGCGCCGGCTTCGAACAGGTTGGTCCCAGTTAGGCCATAGGCGGCCATCTGGGAAAAGAGGAAGTTATAGGCGTTGCGGTTCCAGGAATGGCTCCGCTGCTTGTGGGCATGGATGGTTTTGCCGTCCCCGTCCCGGACCTCCATTTCGAGGAAGGTCTTGAAAACGGGCAGCTTGAGCTCGGTGCCCAGCTTTTCAAAGCGGCGGTACTTGGTTTCAAGTTTTGGGTCCTCAATGTAGAATCGTTCGTTCATTTTCGTTTTTCTCCTAAACAAGTTGTGCTGTCACGCCGATGCTCGGCGCCGGGACAACGAGCGCCATGGCTCTGCTTTGAGCCAAATCGACATTGGCTTCGTGCGACACCGCGATACCTGGCGCCGCAATAGAAAGCGCCTTCCCGGCCGTAAAGGAGCCCCCGGAGTGGTCCTCGGCTGTTAATAGAGCCATTGACGGTCTCGGCATGACCAGGAGTGGCAGGGACGCGACACGGTTCACGGCGCCGGTCATGTAGATAATGAGCTCCTGGATGTCGAGCCAGCCCGGCCGTCCCGATCCGTGATTCAAGGCTTTAAGGACGTTGTAGCCGTTGCCGTACTCCAGGGGCAGTCTTTCGAATACGGCGTTACCCCGATAAATAATGTCGCCCGGTTGCATCGACGTGCCGATTCCGCCGAGGTTGCGGATGAGCTTGCCGCCCCAGTCCTTGTCGGTATCGATCTCGATCTCGGAAAGCCTGGATACTCCCGATTTCGCCCTTACGAAAAGGCTCACCTACATCGCCTCCAGCAGAAAGTCGTAGTCGACCGCCTTGCCGTTGTCGGCCGGGTCGTTGCTCTGGACGGTCACCCTTAGTGTGTCGTGGATCGCCCAACTTCCGTTCACTATCGGCAGTCCCGACCCGTCGGCGGCGGCATCGAAAGACTGCTCGTAAACTCTTCGCTCCACGCCGTTTATCTTCTTGTACAGCCGGACCGTTACCTGGGTTCCGGTGAGGTTCTGGATGCCGAGCGAAAGGTCGTGCAGCTTGTATTTCGCGCCGGGCGCACCGACAACGATCAGGTTGCTTTCGGCGGCTTGCCAGTCGGCGACGGCGAAACCAACGTAAGGCACCTCGCCGGCAAGCTTGTCGGTCTGGTTTCTCACCACCTCCAGTTTCGCTTCCAGGCTGGCAACGGCCGCTTCTATGGCCTTCAGGGAGACCTTTGTTTTGCTGTCCTCGACGTAGAACTCGCCTGGCATCAGCTTCCCCTCCCTGGCGGCAACTGTTTCACCGGCTCTCTTCCCGGCTCAAGGCGTTTGGTTTCATCCTTTTTGGGCTTCATCGCCGATGCAACCATGCCGAGCATCATAACCGGCAGCATGAAGCCAAGGAGCGAGGTCCAATCGAAGCCATTCGTGCCGGTGTTCACCGGCGCTCCCGGCCAGGCTGGCGGCAGAACTGAGCTGGCCGGAGATACCAGCATGGTGGCCACCGAGTCGATGACCTCGCCAGTGTCTTTCTCGTGTAGAAGCAGCGTCAGGACCGCGTTGGTCTCGGAAAAGCGCAAAGCGCCTTTAAGCCTGGCGACATCCCCCGGCTCGACTTTGAACCAGGTGTAACCGAAGACCGGCAGGGCTTCTTCGCTGATCTGGGTTGCATCCCGTGACAGCCGGGCTAAGAGGGCATACTCTTTGTCGACGTCCGTGGGATTGGCCACATAGACGGAAAGGCCGAGGTCGTAGCCCGGGGTATAGTAAAGCCACGGCGGCAGGTCCCAGAAGACGTCGCCCAGCGCTCCACCCATAACCGATGACGCTTGGCTCATAGAGGGAACTCCACGTCCTCGCCCTTGAGGGCTTTTCTCACCGTGGACAGAGCCCAGGCACCCAGGGCGACCATCATGGCGACGCCGATAACGGCCGAAAACGCCGATTGCCAGAACATCGGCTGATAGTTGTTGTACTCTGCGGGATAGCTGGTCACGATTTAGCCTCGGGCAGTTTCTTGGGTTTTGAAGGGGACGTTAGCGGCTTCATCACCTGCATCAGGATGAACATGACCAGAAGCATCATGCCCATGTTGATGAGCCTGCTGATGAGATTTTTCACGTCTTCCGGGATGAGCCACCAGATGACGGTGCCGACCAGCGGCGGCAGGGCGATGAAGCCGATGATGCCGGCGATAATTGGCAGCCAGGCCATACCCTTCTGCCAGGCGAGATAGACGGCAGGTTTATCGGGATCGGCATGGACGATATAGCTGTTGCCGGACCAGTGCTCGACGCCGGCATTGGTAAAAGCCTGCTCTATCTCTGCTAAAGTCTCGGCCGAAGGAAAATCCTCGAAATCGAGCCGGGCTAAGAAAAGAGCGCCTTCGTCTGAGCTCTCTTCGAGCGGGGCGAAGGCGCCCAGTCCTTCAATGCTGCCGGCAATTCCCAGAGGTATCGCCCGGTAGCCCGGCGGCACCATCGCATAGGGCATGGGAAGCCTCCCTACGCTTAGACCAGCCGCCTGGCCTTGCGGCCGTACGGACTGAGGGTCACCTTTCGAGCCGCGGTGGTACCGCCGGCGGCGGTCACCGTGGCGATCACCGTCAACTTGTCGCCGCCAACAAGCCGGAGATCGGCGCCGAGCTGCCCGGCCGCGGACAGGTCATAGTTGGTGTTACCGCCTGCCGCCTGGTCGGTGCCCAGGTACTTCTTGTCAATGGCGTCCGTCTTCGGGAACTTCGAGACGCGGATGTTGCCGGAGACCTCGGCCTCGGTGACGAGGTTGAGGCGGTTCAAGAACCACACCTCGCCAGCCGGCACTTCCAGCTCGACGGTCTTCACCGTGTCCTGGGCGGATGCGTCAGGTACTGTCACCTCGACCTTATCGCGCTCGTCGATCCTGTCCTCGGTATGGATGGCTTCAGCGTTAAGCAGGGCCTCGCGAAGGACCTGGAGCGGCAAGCCCATCCAGGCGCCGGACTCGTTGTCGTAAACGCCGATTAAGGCAAGCGACTGCCCCAGCGGGGGCACCCAGCCCTTGGGAGGCCGCGCCCCGGGATAACCCGGGTATTGCTGCGGGATATTCTCTTTCGTCATGAATTTCATTCCTCCTGTCTAACGGGCTCGCCTAGGACTTTGAAGTGATGCCCTTCATCATCGGCATCAGGATGGCCATCATCATCACCATCATGATCATCGGCATCATCGCCGAGAACATGCCGGTCATGTCGGTGGTCTGAAGGGGATAGTAGCCGCCGACGGTGCCGTACTGGTACTGCTGCGGGCGGATCTGCTGGGTATTGAACTGCTGCGCGGGATACATTTTCTAGCTACCTCCTACGTTAGCTTTCGTTTTGGTTCAGTCCTTGGACGTGACGCCCTTCATCATGGGCATGATGATAGCCATCATCATCACCATCATGATCATCGGCATCATGGCGGAAAACATCCCCGAGAAGGGATCGGTGGTCTGGCTCGGGTAGTAGGCCGAAGGTCCGGCCACCTGCATCGGACCCGCCTGGCCCGGTGCGAACGGCCCGCTGATTTGCTGTGTCCTGTACATCGCTTTCTCCTTACTGCTTTCGGTTGATCTTCATGCGCTGGCCTGATGCCGTCTCCCCCGGGCTACATCCCTCACCGCCGCCGCGACGGCGGTGAGGGATTCAAAACCAGCCTCCAGGGGAGGGCATCAGGCGAAGGTGGCGCTACTCGAACATGGCGCGCTTGTAGCCGCTAACCATGACCGGACCCTTGCCGTCGACGCCGTCGCGATAATGGCTTACCCGGCCTTCCTTGACCTTGAGGCCGGACGGCGCGATGCCGTTCATGCCGGTGCGGAAGGCTTCGGGGGTGGCTTTCTCCTGATAGGCGACGGGGACATTCTTTTCCAGGTCGTTCCAGCTGGCGTACTTACCCATACGGGCACCTCCTATTTAGTCTCGGTCCGTTCGCGGCCGGGACAATTTTCGGGGTGCACCCTGGTCGGAAAGGCAAAGGGGTCAGCCTGAACTTTACCGATCCAGAGTGCTGACCCCTTATCGAAGCCTATGAGCTGCCGTGAAAAACAACGAGCCTCGTGAGCCGGGTTTTTCCGGCAAGCTCACGAGGCTTACGGTTTCAGATTATACAGGCTGTAATTGGCCTGTCAATAGGGTGAGGGTATTTTAGCTTTAATTGCTAGTCACCCGATAAAGGCCAACTAATTTCTTGTATTGTTATGGAGTGGTTAGGCTTTGGGGATGCAAACCACGGGTGGTTGTACAGATGAACTTCTTTTTTGTCTCTTAACGATGGCATTGGCCTCATCATTGTTTGTAACGAGTTTGTCTCTTTCGAGTTCGAGCTTCTCACTAATAAATCTATGGTGAAGATCGAATTCGGTAAATATTTCACTCCACTTTTTCACATAGATTCTGTACCGGTTATTTTTGAATACGAGAGATTTTTCGCCATGTGATTGAGCATTCTCGAATTGTCTCTCAATGTGACCTGAGCCATCAAAACAGTTACCGATCAGATAGAATTCCCAATGCATATTTGATCCATTAAACATCGGTTCGTTAATAATTACGTTCAAGTACGTATCGACTTGATCCAATTCCTTCTTACCTAACTTTATAGAAGGATGTTTCAATTCTACAACAATGTTGTTAATAATATCGTGCTGATAGTCCTGACGCACTGCAAATATATCCATCTCCCTGTTCTTATCTACGTGATCAATTTGAACAGGTTTCTTTTCACCTCGTAAATAATAAATATACCGTCTCAAAGCCTCTTCGAATTTTGTCTCTGCCGCAGCAACTAAGTGGTATTGCTCACCAAAAAGCCAATAATGCTTTTCAACTACCGCTTGTATGTGATCTTTTTCATTGGCGTGAAGTGCGGGATTAAAAACAAGTTGCTTTAAGTCTTCAATGGTCCTATAACGATCCTCGATTAGCCGGATAGTGGAAATAATACTTGAGAGCCGAGTCGCTTTTAGGAGATCCGCGAAATCCTTCCTTTCATCAGAATCAAGGCTTACTATTCCTTCGAGAATCTGAAACAACTTGTCTTTTTCATCCGCATCGATAATCAGGTCCAGAAGACCGAACATTGTCTTTTTTTGTTCTTGATTAAGATTAGAAAATATTTTGGGTTCAATCTGAAATATGCCTTTAACCACATTTTTGAGCTCATCTCTTCGGGCTCTCTCCCAAAGATTGTCGGAGTTGCATTTTGGGAACACCTGCTCAGATTCTAGGTCAATAACAAGCTTGTCAGCATATTCTGATAGAAATGGTTTTCGTTTCTTTCTAAGAAGCTTGTCAATTTCTGTCTTTATATATTTGTATTCGTCATCCTTCTTTGAATGCCCAAAGAGCTGGTTTTGGGGTATTGTCTCATCTGTATTAATAATAAAATTGTCGAATAATTCACTTTTAACAAACACACTGTGATAGTAATGATCGGATTTGTTATTCAGCGTTGTCGTTTCTTTGAAAACTTCATTTTCCTTGGAATCGATAAAGTAGTATCTGGAAAATTCGTCATTGATACGGGTATTCCATTGAATATACTTGATTTCAAAGACCAAGCCGGTGGATTGATATGTTTGGCAAAACACACCTTTATCGCCGATAATCGAGCTGTAGTCTAAAGCCTTTCCATTAATACTTAAGCAATAACATTTGGATTGATTTAATTCTAAGAACCACCCAAATTCTCTTTTTAAAAATTCCTTAATATCGGTCTCAAAATTATAGGCGGTTATATTTTTGATACCATCAAACGTAACTGTCGTTCCTGGCAAATCCTCTACTTCTTTAGGGGGCGTCGAATCATAATGGTTTAACTTATTCGCGTTCGTCTCTATCCGGTATTGATAATTATGACCTTCCGATTGGTAGACTGTATCCCATGTGGCTTTGAAGGCAAAATGAAAAAATGTAAGCCGGCCAACGCCGTTTTTCCCATGCACAGCTGACGTAAGCTGCGCCTGCATCGTCGAGGCAAGTTTTTCTGATTCATAAAACGGAACGAATTTCGATGGCAAACGATCATAGGGAATTCCATATCCATTGTCTTTTATCGAAAGAGAAGCAATGTTCCCAATTTCGTTACAAACAAAAGACAAATCTACAGAAGTGGCTTTGGCATCAAAGCCATTCCAAATGAACTCTGCTAACGCTTTACAGTAATTGTAATCGCTCAGGGCTTTTTTAATGCCCGGTACTGTAATCTCAATTTTTGCCATAGCTAAGTCAGTTTTCGGTACATCATGAAACGTAAATGCGGTCATTTTACCTCAAACATGGCTTGATTCCAATTACGCCACTTCTTTTCTTGAGCTTCGGCGTAACGCCTCACCGCCTTTGCCGCCCAATCCCTCCATTTAGCTGCCAGCATGTCTTCACTTCGAGATTGAGCAGCCGCCGGAGGAGACGCCTCCTCCGGCGGTCTTCGCATCTCGTAATCAGCCCTCAGGAGCGCAGCGATAGCGAGCAAGGTAATGTAGTTATTCCACATTGATGATCTTGCCTTTGATGCCGAACATCGTGGAAAAGCCCCAGGCCAATTGCTCGCAGAGTTTATCCACCGGCTCGCCAAGGTCGAGTTTCTCATTCGGGTCCAGGAGATAGAACCTGACCTCGAGCCGGCCTTCCTTCCGGCGCTTGGTGATCTCCATGCCCATATGGCGCCCGACCTCCTGGGCCTGTTCCATTTGCTGCCGGCTGATGCCGGCCATTCCCGGATTAAACATTACATGCCTCCTTTCTGTTGTTCTGTCTCCCAGCCTTCCGGTACGCCACCGCCACCCCGGCCCGGGAACATCTGCTGCTCCATCATGCCCCACACCATGTCCATCACCTTGTCGATCCTTTTGGCGTAGGCCTCATCGACCGTCTTCGGCGGCGGTCCCTTGGGCAACTTCTCCTCGATGTAGCCCAAGACACCGCCGACCGCCTCCTGGGCCGCTTCCCTGGCCATTTCCGAACTGGCGCCCCGGGCCCTGGCCGCCGCGGCATCGAGTTCCTCACGAGAGGCGTTCAGCATCCGAAGAAGCGGCTCGAAGCGTTTGGCTTCGGCTTCAGCCTGCGTCTTTTGGATCTGGGCCAGCTCCATCACAAGAAGCATTGACGACCGGAGCTTCATCATGCCCCGGAGCTCGCATTCCTCTTCGTAGCTGTCGCCCATGTATCGGCGCAGGACCGCCTCCGGGGAGATGACCTCGCTCTGCTTGTACGTCGCCGGCAGGGCGCTTGATTGGGCGTCGGCTGCCGGGATCATCTTGGCCAGTTCCTGGCGGACCGTTCTTTCTTTGAAATGAAGGTCTTTGGTGAGTTGCTCGAAGCTGTAACCCTGGCCCAGGTACTCCCGGATCTCGGCGGCGATGCTTTCTTCATCGACCTTTACTTCCACCTGTTCGGGGGCCTGGTTTTCGCTCATGGGCTGTTCATCCTTATTCACCGGATGGGCGCCCGACGTATGACCGCCGAGGGCCTTAATCGATTTAAACTTCCTGTTGCAGATCTTGCATGTGTACACTTCCTGCCTCCTGTGACCGGCGCCGCGCCGGGTAAAAAGTCAACGAACCATCCTGTGGAACGTACAGGCCGTGACTACAGTGTAAATACCCGCTGTAAATACCCGCCTGTGAATACCCGAAATTGACTTCATATCCCGGATTCTTCTCCCCAGGGGGTCACCCCCTCCCCATCGTCCGGCGAGTCGCCCAGAACTCATTTTGTTCCTCCTTCCAAAAGTAATTTGATTGCCTTTTCTACGCCGAGTTGAGGGGCGAGGCGCGCTACCCTTATGGCATCTCGGACGTTCTGGGTGAGGCCGTCTAGGCGGCCGGCGATCTCTACGGCAAGCTCGGCACTTAAGCCTTCGCATCGCACCAGCACGCCCTGTACCACAGTGAGATATTCCGCCCGGCCGTAAGGAAAGAGCTGCCGGATGGCAAACCGCGACCTCAGCTCCGGCGACAGTTTTTCGCTTCTGTTGGATGCGGCAATCACTCGAATGGGATTACTCAGGTTGAGCTCACGGCCTCTTTTGGCTCGCACCAATCGCCCGCCTTCCATCATAGTGAGAAGCGCCGCGGTGTCGGCGGAGTTCATCTTGTCGATCTCATCAATAAGAAGAATCCCCGGCTCCCGCTCGGCCACCAGGTCCCATAGCCCGGCCTTCGAAGTGGCTGATCCCACTAGCCAGATGGCTTTCTCGCCGCCCGCCCTTTCGATGTCCCACAGAAACAGCGTCTTGGCCAGCGCCGGCGGACCGGTGAGGAGCACGTGCACCGGCTTTTCGGCAAGGAGCGAGGCCCTCAGAAGCTCTTTTACGCCGTCATGGCCGATGATGTCCCCGAAAAGAGAGTCGGTCTCGGCTGGTTTTGGCTCCTGGCGCGTCTGGGGCGGTGCGTTTTCGGCTGAAAGAAGGCTTCTGCCCATTTCGCTCAACCGGTAACCGGTATGGGAGTTGGAGCGGAAGACGTTTTCGAGGTAGCCGTCCTTGAAAAGCCGGGAGAGCGTCGCTGGCCAGATGCGGACCTGCCGCCAGCCCCAGCCGATGCGGTAGTCCTTGTCCATGTCGACCGAGTCTTCAAACCGTGCGATCTCCGAAAGCAACTCCAGGGTGTTGTCGTCCTTCATCGCTACCACCTCCTTTCGGCGGAGATTTTCTTGAAGGCCTCCGTTACCATTTGCGTCAGATACTCGGTACCCTTGATGCCGGCGGTGTCTGGATGGAGCTTCCGCAGAAGATCGAGATAACGCCGCCTCACCTGCTCTTGCGGCATAGACCGGTCGCAACCGAGAATGCGGTAGGGGTCGAAAGCCGGCTGAGGGGGCGGCACAACTCTTTCAGCCGCCGAAATGTCCATCCCGAGCCTCTGGGCGAAACCGATGATGACGGCCGGGTCCGCGGCATTGGTAAAGAGGTCAGCCATGAAAGCCTGAAGCTCGTACGCCAGGTTCTGCTGCATCCGTTTGATACGGTTGAAACGCTCTTCCATGATTACCACCAGAAATGACCGCATAAGATGCCCAGGAAGAAGCCGAAGAGGATCTGCCACCAGTATTTGCCACCGAACTTAAAAAGCATCATCCCCAAGCCGAGGAAGATGATCATGAAGACGAGAGGCGATTTCTTCTGGTCGTCCCGGATAATCTCAGTCCACGGCCGGCCGCCCACCCGGCGCCACAGGCTTTCATAGAGCCTTCCCAGAAAATCGATCACTTCTTGCCTCCTTTCGGTTTCAGCCAGCCGCGGTCTTCCTGGGAAATGGTTGGGGTCAGCTTGTCGCAGTCAGGGCAGGCCTGGCAGATGTCGAGCACCAGGGGTTCGCCGCGGGCGAGGCGTTTTAAGTCCAGGCTGCCGGTTCCCGCCTTGAATGACAGCGGGTAGCCCCTGCGGCAATAAATGCGCTGCCCCAGCACCCGGGCATGGTTGCAGTCGTAGAGCGATCTCCTTTTTCTCATTTCACCCTCATCGAAGACTCTTCTTGTCCATCATCAATATCGATGCCCCTCTTATACCCGCCCAAACCGTCCGAACCGTCCGCACTGTCCGCCTCACGATTGAGCTTAGCTTTGGAGCTTGGCGGACGGTTTGTAGGGCTCTCGGCCAAACCGTCCGCCAAATCAGGGGATTTAGCTTCAGCCGGCGGACGGTTTGAAAAACCGTCTTCAAAACCGTCCGCCGAATTTGTATCTGAAGCGGACGGTTCGGACGGAGCGGACGGTTTTTCAGGGGATACGGGGATATCCTGTTTCATGCCGTACATCGAGGCGATCCTTTGAGCCCGCTCAGGCTCCCAGCGGATCAGCCTCTGGCGGCCTTTACCGACCCGATCCTTGGCAAAGCCGAGTCTCTTGGTCAGATGACCCACCCGCTCCGCCGTCAGCTCGGACGCCTCTTCATCGAGCCGGTTAGCCCGCGTGGCGATGCTCCTCGATGTTAGCTCGCCGCCCTCTCCAACGAGCTCGATCATGGCCGAAAGCACCCGTCCGGCATCGCTCTCCCGGCGCCTGGCATAGAGTGATTCCTGCAGCCGGTGAACGAAGCTGCCCAGCGCCTCGGCCATGGCGTGATCGCCGTTAAGCATGGCCTTCATGGGAATGAGTATCTCCTGAAGGCGCGGTTGAAGATTCGGTTCGAGCAGTTCGTTGCCGAAGGTCTTGCCCCTGAGGCGGCAAAGATTGTGAAGACGAAAGGTCAAGAGCTTTGAGCGCAGGATCCCGACCTCTTTGTCGAAAGATGCCGGAAGCACCCGGGGAATGTCGTCGCGGGAAAGCGGCATCATCTCGGAGGTGAGGCAGCGGCTCTCCAGAGCTTCGTCGGCAAAAGGAAATCTTGTCGACAAAAGTTTCGGGCCGAATACCTGGTAGCCCCGGGGAAACCATTTGCCGTTTTCCTTGTCGGCCCGTAAGACCGGCATGCCCGGCCGATAGCCGTTGTTTAGAAGTTTGACCATCTCCGCCCAGGCGGTCGAATCTTTGAAATCGGCCTCATCCAGGACAAGCGTCCCCCGGAACTGCTCCAGGATGCGAAAGATCGGCGACGGCGTGGTGGCCCCGGAGGCGAACATCGGCCGGAAACAAATGCTGCCGACCACCTGCAGAAAGCGCGTCTTGCCGGTGCCCCAGTCGCCGATCACCCGAAGATACGGAATCGACGGGGCGAACTCGTACACCCAGCTTAATAGGACATACAGAGAGGCAATCTCCTCGAAGTCGGATGGGAGCTCCAGGTAGTAATGAATGAACCTTTGGATTTCGCTGAAAAGTCGAGCCTGCGAATCGTATGGCGCGGCCGTTGGGGCAAAATGCACCACGTGGCCGACCAGCATGTCCTGGGTCGGCAGGTAAGTCACCTTCGGCGTCTCGTGTTGGTAAGCCTTTCTGACGGCGCCGTTCACCGAAACCATGAAGTATCGCTCATCCTCATCGACCACCATCTCGCCGACCGTGCCGTCGCGGAGGACGAAGCCGGAGACATAGTGCTCCTTGTCTTCTTCTTCCAGCTTAAACTCCCCGACGAGCTTTTCGGCATCGGCGAGGGAATGCTTGAGCAGGTAGTCGTCGATCCCAGTTTTTTGCTGGCCTTCCAGTTGGGGCAACTGGACGATGTGAAGGCTCGCATCCTTGCGCCGGAGGTGTTCGGCGATGTGCGACAATGCCTTTTTCACCGGCTCCTTTGTCGCGATGTCGGAATCGAAGGCCAGATATACCTGCCGGTCCTTCAGGGCGATGTGATCCCAGTCAGCCAGGAGCGTGACGCCGCCGAACTCGTTCTTGCCCTTGAAGCCCCAGACGCCGGTGACCGATATGGCGCAGGCACCGCGGCCAGCGAGGGCATCGGCTTTCTTTGAGCCTTCGGTGATCCAGAGGGGGACCTTGGGGTTGCCGAGGGCCTTCTGGCAGCGCGGCGGGCAGTCGAGCCGGTTTGACGAACCGGCCGGCAGTTCGTACTTCACCGCTTTGCCCTGATTATTGGTGCGAGGGTTATCGGACCTGAACTGGTAGCCGGCCGGCTGCCCATCGACGCCCCATAAGGGAATCAAAAGACCTGGCACGCGCTGCTGAGCCGGTGCAAAGCCGAACCTCCCCAGCTCGGCTTTGCACACGATGCTCCGGTATTTCCGCTCCCGGATGATGTCGAGGTCGAGGCCGGTTTCTTCCAGAAGATGCTTCAGGTGACTTTCCAGAAGCTCCGGCACGGCCTCGGAGAACACGCCTCCGCTAGCGGTCTTTTCGCCGCTCATGTCTTTCATGGCCATGATTGATTAGCAAGCGGCGTCGCGGTCGACAGCTTTCAGGAATCGGTTGAGGGCTTCGGCGCTGAATTTTGCCGGCGGGAGCGGCCAGTTGAAGTCCCGTATCTCGACATCGATGTTGCAGTGCTTGCTAAACCACTGCCTGAGCTGGTGTTCCCGGATGTCGAGCTGCCACACCTTGCTCTTGGCTTTGTCCCAGAGCCTGATGAGGTCGCGCTCGGTAACGCCGTCTTCGAGCCTGACGTTCTCTTTATTGATGTTGATCGTCTCTTCGGGAAAAAGATCGTCCGGCGCCGCGCTGTCGGGCGGCGGCAGGAGCAGCACCTCGCTCGGCGGTAGTTGAGCGAGCTTCTGGATCTCGGAGAGGGTAGAATGCGAGGTCAATAGCAGTACACGGACCGTTTTCTTCCTTCCCTCGACGTCGACCTCTTTCTCGATGAGCCTTAAAGAAAGAGGGATCATCGACAACCGGCCGCAGGCGCTCTTTATAAGGTCGAGGCTGTTGTTGACGTTGAGGATGGAATGATACGAGCCGGTGTCGAGTTGATAGACGCCGATGCCCGGGCAGTCGGGGATGAGGAACTGGAGGTTCATCACCCGCTTGCAGCGGCCGGTCTCGTAGTGGTGGCATGACTTCGGGCTGCAGGCGATTTCCCTTAGTTCGGTCTCGGCATCCTCGTGGGTGGCGATCTGGCCGGTTTTCAAGTTCACCCTGGCCACCGCCGTCTCGCCGTCGCCGCGGCAGATGAGGCCGCGATAGGCTGAGTAGCACCTGAGGTACTGACTCGCCCATTGGTTGGGGTTTTCGGTCGGCAGCATGACCGAAAGCTCGGTCGGGCATTGCCCAAAGACCTTCTTCACCTCGTCCGGGCAGACGAAGTAGTCGGTCGGGACTGGATAGGAGAAGCCTTCGCTAGACTCCTTCGTCAGCCCTAGCCTGATTTTGCCCAGCCTCGGCAACCTGATGACCCCGGTGATTCCCTTGATCGGCATTTCCTTCTCCCTCCGTGTTGATTTCTCTCGTTCTGGCTAAATCCCTCAGGTGAGCCCTTGCGATCATGCGGGCCCAGATGCGCAGGCCGTTCTCAAAGTCTTCCCTATCGGTTTCAATCGTCATCGCCAGCCCCGTTTTCCTGGATGGTGAACAGGTCGTCGAACGAGCTGCCTTTGAAGTAGTCGAGCAGTTGCTGGCGTACCGCGGCTGTCGGGGCCTGCTTGCCGCTCAGAATTCGGCATAGGTAACTCGACGTAATCCCGATCTTCTTGGCCAGGAGCTTGCGCGAGAGGTTGTGACGCAACATCGCTTTTTCCATGTAGGGCTTGTTCAGCACCACCTTGAACATGTGGTACTCCTGAAAGAATTTATGAGCACAATAGTAAAACATCAGCCAGGTCAGGTCAAGGGCTGGATGTCACTTTCATCTCAAAACAAATGTAAAATAAATGTCAGAAACATGTTGCAACTGTTACCGGAATGTGCTAAGATTGTGAACAAGGAGGGTCTATGCCAGATTTCGGCGGATATATCAGACAGTTGCGCCAGAAGCAGCGGTTATCACTTCGGGACGTCGCCCAGAAGACCGGCATCTCTTACTCGTACCTCGCCCAGATCGAGCAAGGCCGGAGAAACCCGCCCGGGCCTGATTTCATGAAGCGCCTGGCGCCGGTCTACCAGGTGACCCTGAGAGACCTTCTCAAGGCCGCCGGTTATCTTGAAGAGGCCGACGCCAGTCTCAGCGACGAACAGGAAGTGGAGATGGCCTTTAACTATGTCATGAACGACCCGCGATACCAGTCCGGCACCCGCATGACCGGGGAGTTGACGACGGACGTAAAGCGTTTCATCGTCGAAATGTACGAGAAGGCCACCGGGAAGAAACTGCTGCCAGGGCGCAGCGCGTGAGAAGCCTCAATGACCTTGAAGGTTTCTGCGACTACCTGGTCAAGATGTATGGTAGTCCCAGGGCGTCGACCGAGGAACAAAAGGCGGCGGAGTTCAGGAAACTCTATTTAAAAGATCTACCGACGAATGTGAGGGCGCTGAGAGCGGTTGCAGGATGTTTCGGTATCTGTCTCAAAGAATTGGAAAAAATGCCGCGCAATGTGAGGGGCTATCACGAAATATGCGACGGCCGGAAATACATCTATTATCGCGCAAAGGATTCGGCCAGCGGCATCGAGAATACCATCCTTCATGAGCTCAGAGAGATGATGGAGACAGTATTTGGGCAGATCCAACCGGGATATGAGGCGCTGCGGACAAGTGCCCGCCACATCGCTGCGAACCGGTTTGCCTCGGCGGTCTTGTTGCCTGAGGACGAATTTCGAGAGAGAGTCTATCAGACCGGGTTCGATGTCATCAGCCTCTCAAGGATTTATTCTAAGAGCTATTCCCAGATATTGCTTCGCATGGGCGAAGTGTTCGAGGGCCGGGTCTTCTTCTACGGCGCGCTGTATGAATCGGACGACGCCGAAGGCGAAGAATGGGCAGTCACGTACTGGTCGGGCTCCCGGAACGGAGAAACGAACCCAAACATCTTCGATATCGACGGACCCTTCCCCAAAAAGGGCGGGCGGGCGTTACCCGGCTCTCTCGTTGACAGGGCCGTGAAAACCAAAAAGCCTCATCTGTCAAACAAAATTACTCTGAATCGCGCCTGGCGTCTTGAAGGAGGGCTGATCGCTCTGGCTCAACCCATGGTCGATAGCGCCGAGATCGAAAAGGTAGCCATGGTAGTAATGAAGGCTAGCGACGGCCACCTTCTCAAACCTCAAATAGACGTACTAAAACCAGTCACAATGGAAGTCATTCCAGCATCTTTAGGAGGGAAAGATGGACACTGAAATTAAAAACGTCGCCCTTTATGCCCGGGTTTCGTCAGACAAGCAGGACACCGACCTCTCGATTTCGGCCCAGATTCGTTCGATTAGGGAGTACGCCGCAAAAACCAATTCCCGGATCGTGCGCGAATTCATCGACGAAGCCGAAAGCGGGCGCACCGCCTCGCGGCCGGCGTTTAAGGAGATGGTCGCCCTTGCTAGGGCCAAGAACCCGCCTTTCTCGGCCATCCTGGTTTGGAAGCTTAACCGCTTTGCCCGGAGCCGTGCCGACTCGATCACCTACAAGACGCTACTCCGCAATAAAGGCATCGAGGTTATCTCGATCAACGAGCCGGTTGATGACAGCCCGACCGGGAGGCTTCTCGAAGGCGTCATCGAATCAATTGATGAGTTTTATAGCGCCAACCTCGGCCAGGACATCCGGCGAGGCATGCGCGAAAACGCTTCACGAGGTTTCTTCAATGGCAGCAAGCCTGCCTATGGCTTTCACGTCGTCCACGTAAAAGACGGCGATCGGACCAGGAATAAACTTGAACCCGATCCCGAAGACTCGGGCAGCGCCCAGACAGTCCGCCGTATCTTTGATATGGCCATGAAAGACATCGGCTGTAAAGAGATCGCCAAGACTCTAAATGGTGAAGGGCTGCGCACGGAACGGGGCCAACGGTGGGGCAGGACCACAATCTATAAGATACTATCGAACGAGGCTTATACTGGGACACTGGTTTGGGGAGATCGCCCGGATTGCATGGTACGCCGCTGCGGCGAGAAACCGGTCAGAGTGGAAAATGCATGGCCGGGTTTGATCGACCAGAAAGTGTTCAAATCGGTTCAGCACAAGATGACGATGAAAAAACCGGAGGTTACCCACCCCAGGACGGTTCCGAGCTTCTACCTGCTCAGTGGATTGTTCCATTGCCGCTGCGGCGGGGCGATGATCGGCCACAGCGCCAAATCGGGCCGACATTTTTACTATCTGTGCTCCAAGGGCGCCAAGCAAGGCAAGGATGCCTGCGACGTGCGGATGCTGCCCAAGGAAAAACTGGAACGGCAAGTCGTCCATGAGCTCCGGACACGGGTGCTGACCGATGAGAACATGGAGAAAATGGCTCTTCTTACTAATGAGGAGCTCCGGTCGACTTCGAGCGCCCTTACAGAACAGCTCGATGTTATCGACGCTGAACTTGCCGACACCAAGGCTAGGCTGGTGAGGTTGTACGATGCACTCGAGACCGGGAGGATCGGGCTCGATGACCTGGCGCCGCGGATCGGCGAGCTACGAAGCCGGCAGGCGGACCTTGAAAAAAGCCGTCTCAAGGTCGAAAAGGAAATCGATAAAGACGGGGTTGAGTTGATTGATGTCGACTCGGTCAAGAGGCGAGCCCGAGACCTGCGCCAACTACTAGTCGATTCGAGCTTGACCGAAAGAAAGTCTTTCCTCAGGTCGTTTGTCCGGGAGATCAATACCGACGGACAATCTATGAGGGTTAGATACAAACTCCCCATCGTGGTTGGACCCGATGGAGGAGGTTATGACGCGGTTCTACCTATTGATAAGCTTGGTGGAGCCGGAGGGGATCGAACCCTCTACCTTTTGACTGCCAGTCAAACGTTCTCCCAAGTGAACTACGGCCCCACGGGACAGATTTGAAATATAGCATAATGCTCAAGATTGATGCAAGGTTCATCCCGGGTTGGTCGGCCACCAGTTGGTAAACGGTGAAAGGGCCAGAAAAAAAGCCAGGTGTACGGTGATCAAGATTCCCATTCCGATAAAAAATAACCTCCGGCGGCGGACCGTTGTCCACCACTTCGGCTTTGAGGTCAAAACAGGATGGGCTCCCTCGGTTTCACTTTCAGAATTCGTGGTGATATCGTTTTCGTCGCAGCTGACAGTTATTGGCTCCAGGTTTGCAGTATCGGCACCGGCAGGGATTGATTTTTGGACTCCAGGTGCTGCTTCCGTGGTCCAAGCCCAGGCTTTATCAAAGAAAAGAGCAAATGCTAAAAGAACGCCGCCGACAATCGGGACAAAATAGAAGATGTAAGTTATGCGGTCGGTGATTGCCCCCAGGATGATCCATACGATTAGTGTGGCGAAAATCCAAGCAGCGGCGAAGAATGCGGTTTCATCCCGGCGGCGCCAGGCTAGCCAGGAGGTCCACACAAACCCCGGCAGAGTCATCGCCCAGACTGTCGGCGTAACCGCCGACAAGTATTGAGGAGACCACCAGAACGGCATGATGTAATACCCCAGGACCCATTGCCAGGGATGGAGGGCGGAAGGGTGGCTGGAATTTTCAAAGGTGATGGTACCCGGCACGGTAAACAGATGGTTGATGCGGCTAAAGGGGTTGCTCCAATCGTCGGTGAGAAGATATTCCAGCCCAGGTACCGCCAGGATGGCACCGGCGTAAGCCGCCAGACCGGAGATCGCCAGGACCAGGACCTTGTCTCTCCGGAAAACTAGCCAGTGGGAAGCGATGGCGATTACCGGAAATAGACCTGTCAGTTTGCATAAGGCTGACAGGAGCAGGAACAGCACCGCCAGCGGGTATTTACGGGCGAGGTAAGCCCAAAAGCCGGCCAGCATAAAAGTGACGTTGAAAATATCCAGCATGGCAACGCTGGCCATTAAAAAGGTGGCGTTTTCAAAGGCGAATAGTCCAACCGCGATATTCACCGCGGCGTTGGACAGCGGGAATTGCCGGAGAATGAGATAGAAGAAAAAAATGGCACCCGTGCCGAATACGGCTGGGAAAAAACGCCAGCCGAATGGATTGTCACCGAATACTTGCATGCCCGCGGTAATCACCAGCTTGGCCAGGGGAGGGTGCTCCGGCTGGTGGAGATCGCCCTGAACGAGATAGTCACGGGCGGCAACGACATAATATTGCTCGTCCAGCACCAGTTCGTCGGGGTGCCACAGCAGACCCAGATGGAGGATCATCGAACCGATCAAAACCGCGGCCAGCCACGCATACTTCCAGGCGGTGAATCGTTTGATTATGTTGAAGAATTTTGTCATAAATGCACGTATTATTAGACATAACGACGGCCGACGTAAATAGATAGCCGGTCGGTTCTTCCCTGTGTCTTGTAGGAAGCCGGTCAATCAGGGCAGGGAATGGTAAATTATAACCGGCTGAACTATGGATAACAAAAGCCCCGGCTTTATTTACGGATGGGTCACCGGGCGGTCAAGCAGCAGGCGGCTCCAGAAAATTTTCCAGCGGGATGTTCCGGAGGCAAGGTCCTGAAACAGCCCGGCGGTGAGGCGCCGCAGCATGATCAAGCCGAACAGTGCGGCAAACCCGTTGACGATTTCCGGGGATTCCCCGAGCGCTTCGGCAATCAGAGGCAGGGCCAGGAAAGCCAGGGCGACGCCTAATGGCAGAGCCGCGCTTTGGCCGGCGCCGGTTTTGAGGCGCTCGCTGGGAGGGACATCTTTTAGCCGAAAAGCTTTGGCTGCTTTTAAGCCGATCGCCATAAACACCGGGATGAGGGATACAAGCGCCGGGACAATTGACAGAGCGACCGCGGCGCCGAAACCGGTGGTATTCCCTTTTTCTCCATCGAACCTCTTAAAAACCGGCCACATCTGGCCGCAGGTGACAGCCAATGCCGCGATGACAACGGTCCCGGTGTCGAAGCCAAAAAGGCG
Organism: Dehalogenimonas alkenigignens; assembly: GCF_001466665.1. Classification (NCBI taxonomy): domain Bacteria; kingdom Bacillati; phylum Chloroflexota; class Dehalococcoidia; order Dehalococcoidales; family Dehalococcoidaceae; genus Dehalogenimonas; species Dehalogenimonas alkenigignens. Next base: position 650,244 of record NZ_KQ758903.1, read on the forward strand.
GGCGATGACGATAGTGATAATGCCCTTTAAAACATCGACAGCGGTAGCAAATAGACCCCATCCCGGCCCGGCTTTCTGCCAAAGGGAGATATGAAGATCGCCTTCGGTACTTAGCCGGTGCAACCGGGCGAGAATCAGCAGATGTGGGAAAGCCCCGATAAAATAGGCAGCGGTGACAACGGCGATCTGTCCGGCGATAGTTGATACTCCTGCCATCATCGAGAGTCACACGTATTATAAGACTATTGGAGAATATTTTTACAGCAGGGTTATGAAAGTCTTTACTTTGAACGATAATTCAAGTTATCATATCTGCGGTCGCCGCCGTTTCGGAAAATCTTGAGGAGGGTCGTCTGATGACAGTCAAAGTTGTGACCGATACCACCGCCGATTTGCCGCCAGCCATCGCTTCGGAATTGGGTATCAAGATCGTGCCGATGTATGTGCGCTTCGGCGAAGATGTCTTCAAAGACCGGGTCGAGATCACCGAAGACCAGTTTTACACACGCCTCCAGAGCGACCCGGTGCATCCCAGCACTTCCCAACCGTCGCCAAAGGATTTTTTGGACGTTTATAAGGAAATAATGCCTGCTAAGGATGGGATTTTCTCGCTTCACATTTCAAAAAAATTGTCCGGAACTTATGATTCGGCGCTACAGGCAAAGCAGATGCTCGGCGGCAGTCAGGTACTTGAGGTGATGGACACCCTTTCGGTATCAATGGGTCTGGGTCTGCTGGCCATACTGGCTGGGCGCCTGGCTAAAGGCGGCGCCAGCATCGAGGAGATTTCAACCGCCGTCAACGATGCCATTCCACAGGTCAGGCTGCTGGGCATTTTCGATACTTTAAAGTACCTTGCCGCGGGCGGGCGCATCGGAAAAGCCAAAGCACTGGTCGGTTCTATCCTGTCAGTCAAACCAGTGCTCACGGTCAAAGACGGCGAGATGCATCCGGCCGGGCAGGTGCGCAGCCGGGCGAAAGGCATTGAACGCTTGGTTGAATGGGCAGGTAGCCTGGGCAAACTCGAGGACCTAGCGGTGGTCCACACGACCACCCCTGAAGAAGCAAGCAACCTGGCAGATCGCCTTGGGGCATTATTCCCCCGGGAAAAGATTATCATTTCCCGGCTGGGGGCGGCGCTGGGCGCTCATGCCGGCCCCGGCACTCTGTTTGTCGTCGCTAGAGTCGCTTGATCCGGGCGGAGACGGTTGCCGTTTCAACGTTCGAAGGATCTCGGAATCCAGGTGTCATGATTCGAATGAATCCTAGACACGGATGCCGATACCGGTGAGTATAGCAGGCGCTGGGTCAAGCGGTTATCTGTTGATTCGTTCCAACCGGCGGACGATGGCGGTTGAAATTAAAGCCGATGGGGCAGTTGTGGTTCGCGCCCCGAGACGCATACTGTCGGCGCTGATTGCTGATTTTGTTAAGCGCCATGCAGATTGGATCGCCCTCAAACAGGCGGAGATAGCTAAAAGGCCGCGGGCGGAACCAAAAAGCTGTGTCGAGGGCGAAGAATTTCTTTTCTTGGGGCAAACCTGCCGCCTTCATTTCGTTGACGCGGGTATCTCGAAAATTGACTTTGATGGCCGCATTCAGCTGCCAAGAACGAAGGAATCCCAAGCAAGAGAGCTAATAGAAGACTGGTATCGGGTTCAGGCCTGGAAAGTAATTACAAAGAACATCGAACGACGTGTCTCAGAGATGGGCTGCCGGCCCAGCGGTCTGCGCATTACCGGCGCGCGGCAGCGGTGGGGTTCCTGCGGTATCAGAGGAGCATTAAATTTCAACTGGCGACTTGTCATGGCACCGCCGGATATTATCGACTATATCGTTGTTCATGAGATGGCGCATTTGAAGTTTCGGGGGCACGGCCGTGATTTCTGGCATTTTCTCGGGCAGTTTGTGCCCCGTTACAAAGAAATGCGGCAGTGGCTCCGCGACAATTCTGCCAGAATGGCAATTTAGCTGTACATTTCCGGCAAACGGTCGCCCGAGACTGGACGAAGTGCTACAATGGTTGCCGGAAATGGGGGCGGGTGAGCTTGAACTCCAACGATCAACCAGCCATCAGGATTCTGGTGGTAGACGATGACGAAGCAATACTGCAGTATGTCTGCGCCGGGCTCGAAATTGCCGGATTCAGGGCAAAGGGGACCTCCGACGGCGAGGAAGCCCTTGCGGCGGTCCGCGACGGGCATTCGGATTTAGTTCTGCTGGATTTGTTTATGACTCCGGTCACTGGATTCGACATTCTGACAAAGCTGCGTGATTTTTCCGATATTCCGGTGGTCGTTTTCACCGCTAGGGATGATATCGGAGGATTTGCTCTTGAAACCGGCGCCGACGGCTATTTGGGAAAGCCCTTCAAAACCAAAACGCTCATTGAGAAGATAGAAGAAGTCATAGCTAAGCGGGGGGAAAACCCAAAGTAGGAGGAAAGCCTCCAAGAGACTCTTTTCGAGGATGAAATGAGGAAATCAAAATTCCTGGATACTCTCCTGGTTATATATGTGGTTCTGTCGGCGGCAGCCTGCGGCGGAGACGGCGGGGCAGGAACTGCGAACCCTGATCAACCAGACCTGAGTGCCAGCGTGTCTGCGCCAAATCAGACGGTTCCTCAAACTACTCCCCCACCGGTAACCCCGACTCCGGAAACTATTCTTAAATCAATCACTGCCACTTCATCGTCGTTAACCAGCTATGAGGGCAAGCTGACGACAGTGATGAACATGTCTTTGGCCGGGATGGTGATGGACTTTGACATCACGGCTTCAATGGCAGTCGATATCGCCAGCAAAAAAGTGTTCGTTGACATGAACACCGCTGGCGTCACCACCCAGATGTATATTATCAACGATACAGAATACATCAAGGTAAACGTCCCGGACGGTCAACTCCAAGCCAACGTATGGTACAAGGTTGTCCTGCCTTCATCCGACTTCCAGGACATGTGGCTTTCTCAGGACCTCGGAAAGCAATATCAAATATTGCTTAACCAGGCATCTTTGACGATAGTCGGGACGGAAGAGGTCGGCGGCAAAACCTGCTTCAAGGTTAAGATAACGCCCGACCTGGTTAATTTCATGGCATATCTAGATGCTTCAGGCAGCAACCTGGCCGACATGGGCATTGCTGACCCAGCCCATGCTTTCAAGCAGCTTGAGGTTACTTTCTGGGTCGATACAACGACCTATGTGACTGTTAAAACCGATATGGTCATCGAGATTGATGTCCAGGGAATGAAAATGAAGATGACCATGATCATGGTACTGGATAGAGTCAATCAACCGATTGTAATCGCGCTGCCGTTTGAAGCGCAATCGGCCGTAATCCTTGATTATTAAAACGGTAGATTGAGTTGATCTGGTTAGCACTCCCGAGCGACGAGAGTTTCGGAAAATACGGCTGCGGTACCACCCTTTGAGGGATCGCCAGTCGCAGGTGACAACAGGTCCATGTCGAATAAAATAAAAACCACCGTTGGCAGCCATCGTATAGAACTCACTAATCTTGAAAAAGCGCTGTTCCCGGGCATCAGCAAAGGGGAGTTGATCCGGTACTACTTAAAAATTGCTCCGGTGATGCTGCCCCATATCAAGGATCGCCCGTTATCGTTTCAGCGTTTTCCCGACGGCATCAACGCCGAAGGTTTTTATCAAAAACAGGCCCCCTCCGCGTACCCGGAATGGATTAAAAGGATACCGCTCGGGGTCAAGGATATTGTCGACTATGCTTCGGCAGACTCGGCGGCGGACTTGGTCTACTTTGCCCAGCAGGCCGTGATTGTCATTCATACTTCGCTGGCCCGCGCCGATAAACCCCACAATCCCGATTTGCTGGTTTTTGACCTGGACCCTCCGGCCGATGATTTCGGGATGGTTAAGAAGACGGCGCTTCAAATGCGGGCGCTGCTAGAGGGGCTTGATTTGAAGTGTTACGTCAAACTCACCGGCAGCCGCGGGGTGCACCTCGCCGTACCGTTGGACCGGAGCTGGGACTTTGGCCTGGTTAACAGCTTCGCTGACCGCGTGGCCGGGTTATACCAGCGGAAGCACCCGGATGAAACCACAGTCGAGATATCCAAAGCTAAAAGAGGAAATCGTATTTTTATCGATACCAACCGCAATCATTTCGCTCAAACTGCGGTGGCGCCTTATTCAGTGCGTGCAAGGGAAGGCGCCCCGGTAGCTGCGCCAATCACCTGGGGAGAATTATCCAACGCCGACATCAAACCAGCACAATTCAATATCGAGAATATTTTCGACCTTTTAGCAAATCGCGCGGACCCGTGGGCTGATATTTACAGACACGGTTTGCCGCTGAAGAGGGCTGAAGGTTTATTGCAGAGCCTGGAAAATTCAGAAAAGAGCTGAAGAGAAGTCCCGGATTGGGTGTTCGTTAGTTCCGGATTGGAATTGGTGGCACTACCGGCATGTTTTTATACTGCCGGGCCGGTTTTCTCTGCAGGTTTGAGATGACGGACCACGGCCTGCCGAAGTTGTTCGGCGGTGAAAGGTTTGGTGACGTACCCGTCGGCTCCCAGATTGTTGGCAAACCGCCGATTAAGGTCATGGTCGATGATAGTCAATACGAGTACCGGAATCTCTGCAGTAGCTGGATCCGCTTTAATCTGACTGCAGGCGGTCAAACCGTCCATCCCTGGCATCAGGATATCCATAATCACCAGATCCGGCTGCGATTCCCGGACGACTCTTAACGCCTCCTCGCCGGAAGAGGCCTGGAGAACCAGATATTCCGAAAGCATGCTTTTTACTAGGTTGCGGATCTGGGGCTGGTCATCGGCAATAAGAATTTTTACAGGCATATTAGGAAGAGTATAGACTCAGGCGACAATAATGGCAAGGATTATTTCTGGTATTTTAAAGCCGCAGACGGCTTCGGTTTACCAGCCCGGCGGCGATGCCTGTCACCAAGCCGCCGAGGTGAGATTCCCAGGCAACATTGGCCGCCAATGAGATCAACAGTCCACCGCCGATAACCGCGACCCAGAGGGGCAGGGGGATGGGTATCGGAAAAATGATGACCTTTGTCATTGGGCGCAGCACCGCCAAAGCGCCTCCCAGGGCGAAGATTGCCCCGGAAGCGCCGACCGCCAGGCCGTTTGATGGCCCCAGGATCCAAAAAAACAAACTTCCGACGATACCACCGACGAAATAAATTGCCAGCATTTGCCGTTCTCCGACAATCTGGGAGAGGTAATTGCCGAAAAAGTACAGTGCCAGCATGTTGAACAGTAGATGGGAAAGGCCGGCATGGACGAACATACTGGTGACCGCCGTCCATGGCTCGGATAAGAAGGTAGCCGGGCTTATAGCTAAACGAACAAGGAGAGCGTCGGAACCGGTCGTCAATAAGAAAAATACGACATTCAAGCCGATGAGGACAAACAGGGGGTCCTGGTAGAACGGTCTCTGGTATCGGCGGTACATGGGGCAATGATACGTGTTTCAGAGCCTTATTGGCAAGTTCACGGGAGGGTAGTTGTTGCCTTTGAGCAGAATTCGTATACTGATTATATGTCTACAATCATCGTCATCGAGGACGACCGAACCCTCGCCGAATTGGTGAAATACAACCTGATCCGAGAGGGGTTTGCTGTTTTCACCGCCGCCGACGGCGTTGCCGGACTGGAGTTAATCCGCCGCGAAAAGCCCGACGCCGTGATTATGGACGTCATGTTGCCGGGTATGGACGGTTTCGAACTGACCCGGCTGTTGAGGCGGGAGTTCTCGACTCCGGTTCTGATTCTGACTGCCCGCAGTGAAGAGATTGACAAGGTTCTTGGACTGGAATTGGGCGCCGACGACTATCTCACCAAGCCATTCTCTATGCGTGAGCTTTTAGCCCGAGTCAAAGCGATGCTGCGTCGTGGCGATCTGGCCCGCCTGGACGCGGTATCGCAGCCTGAGGGTTTGGTGCTCAAGGCGGGCGGCATCGAAATTGACCAGGCGCGCCATCGGTTGTCTGTCGGCGGCCAAGCGGTTGATGTCACTCCCCGGGAGTTCGACCTTTTAAGTTTCTTCATGACCAACCGTGGGCTGGCCTTCTCTCGCGACACTCTGCTTGACCGCGTCTGGGGTCCGGATTATCCCGGCGACTCCCGTACTGTCGATGTCCACGTACGCTGGCTGCGGCAAAAAATCGAAGTCGAACCGTCCCGGCCGAAGCACCTGGTGACGGTACGCGGTCTGGGCTACAAATTCGAGGGCTGATGACAGACCAATCCGTCCGCCGCCTGATCATCTCCGCCGCGCTCACCCTGGCTGCCGTCTTCCTGGCGGTTGGCGCGGTGAGAGGCTACGACCTGACGTTGCTCATTGCCGGTACCATTGCGGCATTGGGGGTGTCGGTGGTTATTTACCTCCAGGTACCCTCGATGAGCGACGACGAGGTTGAACTTGAGGTGGCAATGAAGAAGCTGGGCGGCGGGGAATCGCCGGACAAGGTGCGCCTGGTAGCCATTGGTGAACTGGCTGATGTCAAGCACGCCTTCAACGAAATGGCCAAGCGCGTCGGCGACCGGATGCGGCAGGCCACTGCCGAACTCTCCCACCTGGAGCTGATGCTTCAAAGCGTAGCCGATGCCATCATTATGGTTGACCGACACGGCGAGATCGTCCACCTCAACCAGGCAGCCGAGAGGATGTTCCATCTTAAAGAGAAGGCTGTCGGACGCACCTTTATCGAGGCGGTACGCGATCACGAATTCGACTCCCTGCTCAAAAAATGCCTCTCGAGCGGCAGCCGGCAAGAGGGCACCATTGAAGTTCGGCCAGGCCGCCGCGTTTACGACGTAACCGTGTCTCCGCTGCCCGGCGAGCCCGGGGCGGCTATGGTCATCCGCGACCTGACCGAGATCAAACGCCTGGAACGGGTGCGCCGTGACTTTGTGGCTAACATCTCGCACGAGCTGCGTACCCCGCTGGCATCTTTGAAATTGCTAGCCGAAACCTTGAAAGCCGGCGCCTGCGATGACCCGGCAGTTGCCGCCGACTTCCTCGGCCGCATCGAGGTGGAGACCGATAAACTAACCCAGATGGTACGGGAGTTAGGCGAGCTTTCGCGTATCGAAAGCGGCGAATCCCCCCTGGTGAAAAAGTCTCTGGATATCGTCCCGTTTATCGAGAAGGTTGTCAAGCGGTTGCGGCCCCAAGCCGACCGGGCTGAACTCGCCCTTTCCGTCGAGACGGTGCCGGGCTTGAAACCGGTGCCCGCCGACGCCGACCGTATCGAGCAGGTGCTGGTCAATCTAATACACAACGCCATCAAGTTCACCCTGCCCGGCGGGAAAATCACCGTGACTGCCGCGACCACACCCGTTGGTGTCGAGATTTCGGTCAAAGACACCGGCGTCGGTATCTCGCCAGACGACCTCCCGCGCATCTTCGAGCGTTTCTACAAAGCGGACAAGGCTCGTTCTGGCGGCGGTACCGGCCTCGGTTTGGCTATTGCCAAGCATATCATCCAGGCCCACGGCGGCGATATCCGCGCTGAGAGTTATCCGGGGAAAGGCGCAAAGTTCACGTTCACCCTGCCTGGATAGCCGTTCCGTCAATCCGTTAATAGCCGTGATGTGGGCTTTTAGCTCCCACCTGGTTTCGTTAACCACACGCTTTCCCATGGCATTTATCGGTTATCCAGACCGCTCTGGTGACTCTGTTTATTCACACAGGTAATTAGCTCGTTCTCCTTCTGTTCGGCGAACTGCCATGCGCTACTAATTACCAAAATCTTTAACAAATCTTTAATCTTGCCTTAAAGGCGCTTTAAAGTACAGGGTCTATACTGTGACCATATGATGAAGAGAAGTATGAACACAGACGAAGGAGGTGAATATGGCACCTAACATCACACTGGCTCTGATTGCCCACGACAACAAGAAAGAAGAGATGCTGTCCCTGGTTAAGGACCATCGGGATGAGCTTTCCCGACTGTCCCTTGTGGCTACCCGCTCCACTGGCCTCTTGATCCAGGCCCGCACCGATCTGGCTGTCACTCTGATGCAATCAGGCCCCATGGGCGGCGACCAGCAGATTGGCTCTCTGGTCGCTTCTGGCGTGGTCAAGGCGGTCATCTTCCTGCGGGACCCGCTGACCGTTCAGCCCCACGAACCCGACGTCACTGCCCTCTTACGAGTTTGTGACGTCCACAACGTGCCGCTGGCTACCAACCTGACCACCGCCGAGGCGGTGCTCCACCTGATATTCGAACATCCCGAGATCATCGGGGAACTATCCGTAAGATCGCGTTTCTTAACCGGGGTCGTCTCGGCCCTGTAAAAATAAAAAAATAGGAGAATGAATTGAAAACAACTGGTTTCAAGAAATGGTTGGTCCTACCGCTGGTAGCGGTGTTGGCTCTGACCGCAGGCCTAGCCGGCTGCGGCGAGAGCAACGGAGGTGCCCAAACCACCTCCCCCACCGGCACTGTGGACACGTTATCCGGGACTCTGGACATCATCGGATCGAATACCGTTACCCCGGTTAGCACCCGCTGGGCCGAGGAGTTCATGAAACTCCACAAAAACGTCAACATCACGGTTGCCGGTCCCGGTTCTTCGGCAGGCATCGCCGCCCTGATCAATAAGACTACTACCTTTGCCCAGTCCTCACGGCCCATCAAGCAGTCCGAGATCGATCAGGCTAAAGCTAATGGCGTAACCGTGGTGGAAACAAAGGTAGCCCTTGATGCCCTTTCCGTCGTCGTCCATCCCTCAAACCCGGTTAATACCCTCACCATCGAACAACTTTCCGATATCTATACCGGCAAGGTCACTAACTGGAGCCAGGTCGGTGGCAACAAAGCCCCCATTGTGATCCTGTCCCGTGACACCAACTCAGGCACCTATGCCTACTTCCTGGAGGAGGTTGTCCAGAAACTGATTGCTGGCAAGCAGGACAAGACCCTGCAGTATTCCACCAGCGCCCAATTGCTGCCTTCAACCGAGGTCGGCATCACTCAGGTAGCTCAGAATGCCAACGCCATCTTCTACTCAGGTCTGGGATATGTCACCAGCGCTGTTAAGACACTGACTATCAAGAAGACCGCCGAGTCCCCCGCCGTAGCTCCGACATTGGCCACCGCCAAGGACGGTAGCTACCCTATCTCCCGATACCTTTACTACTACACCGCCGGTGAACCTACGGGTTTGACTAAGGCCTTCATCGACTACGCCCTTTCGACAGCTGGCCAGAAAATTGTCGAAGAAGAAGGCTTCGTCGCGCTGAAGTAAGAGCCATCCGATCTTTGCGGGCTGCCGCTTCCCCTAGCGGCAGCCCGCGCATTTGCCGGTGAAAGCATCGGCGCCGGGTGTTATAATTGGCTGGTTTCAATTTTAGATCTTCCGAGGGCGAGTGGATCACTATAAACTTATTTTGCCGGAGCACCTGAATCACGACGGCTTCCTATTCGGCGGCAATATGCTGAAATGGATTGACGAGTTCGCATACATCACCGCCAACCAAGAGTTCCCTGGCAACCGCCTGGTCACTATCGCCTTGGACAACGTGGCTTTCCACCACCCGGTAGCCGGCGGTGAGATTATCCGCTTTGATATCGAACGTGCCCGCCTGGGTAACACGTCAGTGCAGTACAAGGTCAAGGTTTTCGGCACCCGGCGCCATGCCTGCCCGGAGACCATCCTGTTCGAAACTCGTATCACCTTCGTCAGTGTCGATCGCGATGGTAAAAAACAGCCGATATCCGGGCTGGCCGACGATTTCCCGGCTGCGACAACGGGGTCCGCCTAGAGTGGCTATTACTCCAGTCGACTTATATGCCGGCACCGCCGCCAGTTTGCGCAAACGCCGTCGCCCTTTAGAGCAGGTGACTGAGTTGGCCATACGCTTCACCGGCCTCCTGGCCATCGTTGTTCTTGTGGGCGTCTTTGCAATCCTGCTGCAGCAGGGTTTACCGGCCTTGTTCCAGACCTCACCCTGGGAATTTCTCACAGGGGACCGCTGGCTGCCCTTTTCCGAACCGCCGGTGCTGGGTATCCGCCAGTTTTTTGTGGCTACACTGTGGGTTACCGGCGTGTCCACCGTCCTGGCCGTGCCCATAGGGGTCGGCTGTGCAATCTACCTGGCAGAAGTGGCGCCGCGCAGGGTCTCAGATCTGGTCAAACCGCTGGTCGAGCTGCTCTCCGGCTTCCCGTCGGTGGTCATGGGCTTTATCGGGCTGTTACTCCTTTCGCCTTGGGTGCAGAACACCCTCGGCCTCAATACCGGATTGACCGGCTTTACCGCTGGCATCATGCTGGCCATGATGAGCCTGCCAGTCATCGTCTCGGTGTCTGAAGACGCCTTGCGGGCGGTGCCGGACGAGTACCGTCAGGCGTCTTATGGCTTGGGAGCCACCAAGTGGGAGACCATCTGGCACGTCTGTCTGCCCTCGGCTTTGTCCGGCGTCTCGGCGGCAATCATGCTCGGCGTAGGCCGAGCCATCGGCGAAACGATGACGGTGCTGATGGTGGCCGGCGGCGCGCTGGCAGTGCCGAACAATCCCTTCACACCGATGATGCCGATGACTGCTGCCGTGGCTTCCGGCATCGGCAATGCGGTGGTCGGCGGTCCGGTGTACAAAGCCCTGTTCGCTATCGGCCTGGTGCTGTTCATGCTAACCCTATTGGTCAATTTCATTGCCGCTCACGTCCTCAATGCCCAGAAGCGCAAGTTCGCCAGGAATTAGAATGTTGACGACGACACGACGATGACATCAAACCTGCGATCAAGGCAACTTACCCAGAAAACGGCGATGAGCCTGTTGTTTGGGGCCATGCTGGCCGTCGTCGTGCCGATCATCCTCATCATCATTTACATGGTGGCTTCCGGCTACAGCGTCATCTCCTGGGAATTCATCAGCCAGGCGCCGTCACAGGCCGGCAGGGCTGGCGGCATCCTGCCGGCTATCGTGGGCACAGCCTACCTGATGCTGGGAACCATCCTCATCGCCCTGCCTATCGGCGTTATGGCCGGCATCTACCTTTCCGAATATGCGCGGGACAACTGGCTGACCCGGCTGATCAACCTGGCCATTATCAATCTGGCCGGCGTGCCGTCGATCGTCTTCGGCCTGTTCGGCTTGGCCGTCTTTGTATTGGCTCTCGATATGGGCCTTTCGCTCATCGCCGCTTCTTTGACCCTGGCAGCACAGGCACTGGCCATGACCATTACAACCTCCAGAGAGGCTATCATCGCCGTGCCAAAGGAATATCGAGACGGGTCTCTGGCCATCGGTGTCTCCAGGTGGCAGACCATCCGCCATGCCGTACTTCCGGAAGCCTCGCCTGGTATTCTGACCGGCGCCATTCTAGCCATGAGTCGGGCCGCCGGAGAGACAGCGCCGATACTTGTTGTCGGTGCTGCCTTTCTGGTGCCCAACCTGCCGACCTCGCCCTTTGACCGTTTCATGGCCCTGCCCTACCACCTCTATACTGTCTCGGCCCATGTCCCAGGCATGCCGCGGGAGGTGATGTGGGGGGTAGCCCTTGTGCTGGTGGCTATGGTGTTATTGTTCAATATATTGGTCGCCGTTATACGTATAAAGACCCGCAAGAGGTAATCATATGGACGTGAGGCCTTCGATAACCACCGAAAAAGAACCTATCGCCTGCGGTTGCGCCCCCGGAACCGGCAAACTGCGAGCCGAAAAAGTCAACCTTTATTACGGTCACTTCCGGGCGCTCAAGGATGTGACTCTAGACATCCCGGCCTGCGGCATTACCGCCATCATCGGCCCTTCGGGCTGCGGCAAGTCGTCGCTGCTGCGGCAGTTCAACCGCATGAACGATCTCATCCCATCTGCCCGCACCGAGGGCTTGATGGAATTCGACGGCGTGGACATCTTCCGCAGGGACGTCGACGTAGTGGAACTCAGGAAGCGCGTCGGCATGGTTTTCCAAAAGCCCAATCCTTTTCCCATGTCCATCTTCGACAATGTTGCCTACGGGCCACGGCGACACGGTATTCGCAAGAAGCACGTGCTGGAAGAGATCGTCGAGAAAAGTCTGCGTCAAGCGGCCATCTGGGATGAGGTCAAGGATAAACTGGGGCAGTCCGGTCTGTCCATTTCCGGCGGCCAGCAGCAGCGCGTCTGCATCGCCCGGGTACTGGCTGTGGAGCCGGAGGTCATCCTCATGGACGAGCCCTGCTCAGCCCTGGATCCGATCGCCACACTTAAGATCGAGGATTTGATGCGCACCCTGGCCTGCACATATACTATCGTCATCGTCACGCACAATATGCAGCAGGCGGCCCGCGTCTCCGACATGACAGCCTTCATGATGGTCGACGACGATCGTTCTGGGACGTTGGTTGAATACGGGCCAACCACCGAGCTGTTCACTAATCCCCGTGACAAGCGTACCGAGGACTATATCACCGGCCGCTTCGGTTAAGGAGAAGACCCATGAGAGTGGATTACGAGCGCAACTTAAAACAGCTGCAGGATAAGGTACTGGCCCTGGGCAGCATGGTGGAGAAAGCCATCGGCCTGTCAATGGAAGCTATGAAAAACCGTGACATCGAGCTGGCTAGGAAACTGGTGGAAGATGACGAGCTTATTAATGTCAAGCGTTACGAGATTGAAGAAGATTGCATCCACCTGATCGCCACCCAGGCGCCGATGGCTCGGGATTTACGCGTCATCGTGGCCGTCTTGAACATCATCATCGATCTGGAACGCATTGGAGATCACGCCGCCGGCAACGCCAAAATCGCCATCATGCTGGGCGAAGAGCCGCCTCTTAAGCCGCTGATCGACCTGCCGCGGATGTCTGATAAAACAGCCGACATGCTGCATCGGGCGCTAGACGCCTTCATCAAGCGCGATGCTACGGCAGCTCGGGCGGTCACCATGGATGACGACGAGGTCGACGCCCTCTACGACCAGATCTTTCGCGAACTGCTCTTCTTTATGGCCGAAGATCCCAAGACGGTCAGCCGGGCTACCCGGCTCATCTGGGCGGCCCATAATCTGGAGCGCTCCGCCGACCGGGTGACCAACATTTGCGAGCGTGTGGTCTTCGTCGTCACAGGCAAACAGGAAGAGATCGCCGGAAAATATTAATTAGCGCAGTCACGAAGTGGCTCCGGACTGGTCATTCCTCTCAAACAGGTTCGCAGCGCGGGATCCGATGGATCCGGGACCCAAGTTCGGATTAAAGAGGTGTGTCCGATGAGAAGGCTCCTGTTTATCTGCGTCCACAACTCTGGGCGGTCTAAGATGGCTGAAGCCTTCTTCAACCGTTATGCCGGTGGCCAAGCCATAGCCGAGTCTGCCGGCACTGAGCCGGGGGAAGCGGTCAATCCAGTGGTCGTCGAGGCGATGAAAGAATTGGATTTCGACCTCGCCAATAACCTGCCGCGGGCTCTGACTTTCGAGATGACTCAGGGTGTTGAAAAGGCTGTCACCATGGGCTGCATGCAAGGCGCCTGTCCGGTGGTGAACGCCCCGCATGAGGACTGGGCGCTTCCTGACCCCAAGGATAAGGATATTTCCGAGGTCAGGCGGATCCGGGACGAGATCAAAAAGCGCGTCGTAGCCCTCTTGGAGGGTATGGGCATCACTCCGAGGTTATGAACCGTCAGTTTTATTTCTTAGCGAGCGCTGAAACAGGTTGATAACGCGGTTGCGGATAAGAGGATAAAACAACCAGGCGGTGGCATGCCCGGTGGGCAGCCATAATTGTTCCGGACAACCGGCAGCCTTTCCGAATTCCCTGGCGGCTTCCCTGGGAAAATATTCGTCCCACAATGCATTCACGAATAGTGTGGGCTTGTTCCGGATTGCGGCAGCGAAGGTATACGGGTCGAAAGGGTACCCAGGGTGAGGCGGCGGTATCCACTCAAATCCTCGATTTGAAACTAAATCAACATACTTGAAATATTCGACTTGCTGCTCATTGAAAACCTCTTCGGTAACATCCCATTTGCCGAAGCGACGGCTAGACCGGCTCCAGGCAAGTTTCCCCAGGTTCCCTGCCGAGAGTAAAATTGCGCCAGCTTTGAGCCTGGAGTCAAGACCCAGCGCTATGGCAGCAATATAGCCGCCGAAACTAACACCGGAAATCCCTATTCGTTCAGGGTCTAACTCCGGCCTCCCAACTGCCCAATCTAAAGCCTGGCGAATGTTTATCACCGATACCCGGTATAATTCAAACCACTCCTCCCGAGTCAGTTTGTAGAACCTCTTTTTAAATTCCGGATTGAGTCTTCGCGAATGGATTGGCAGATGCAAAACCAGTCCGGCGATTCCCGTCCGGGCTAGTGCTTTCGCAAGCAGGTGACACGGTATGGCGCTGGTGTCGCCAACTCCATGGGCTAGAATCACCAACGGCCGGTTTTGTTGAGCCGGGGGTAGGTAGCAGACGGCGGTAGCGGGGGAGACAGGCAGCGCTATGTCCGGGGGATTCTTGAAGCCGACAGCGAGCCGTCGTAAACCGTTTGCGGATGCGAGGGGTAACGTGACAGCCCGCGAAACCGGGTATTCGTATGGATTACGAAAGCCACTTGTCATGGCAACCCACGACCTGAAGAAATCGACCTATGAAAGACTAGGGGTGAGTCAGGACGATGATGATTTCCCCCGCACCCACTAAGCTGTGTTCGCTGGCCATCGTGTCATCGGGTCCCATGGCAAATAGAAATGGGTTGCTTCCATGTTGAAATGCAACGTCCCTAGAATCAAGTGTATTAATTTTACGTTTGAATTCGATGGTCGTCACACCGCCTGACTCGCTGCCCCTGATGTCATACAGGTCATCGGTTCCGCCGCTCGAAGCATCGCGGGGGTGACCGCCGGAATACCCTGGGCTGTAGGAATCAATCAATGTCACCTGACCGCCCGTTACCGCGCCGATTATCAGGTCGGCTCCGCCTTTACTCAATGTCGGCGACAAGGCGATGGCAATCCACCCTCCCGTTTTACCCTTGATGCCAATCGAGATGGTATCGTCCGTGTTAGTCCAGCTTATTCTGAAATTATCACCAGCCAACAGTCTGGTGTTAGCATAACTTCCAGATGGAAAATCCATGATGCCACCGGTTGGGGTTGTGGACGTCGGTGTTGGATTGGAAGTCGTTGGATTCGGAGAGCCGCCGCCGCAAGCGGAGGCGAAAACACCTAAAAGCAGTATCAATGTGACGGCAAATTTCGCTCTGGTTTTATCGATCCGTATACGATTCATTCCGACACCTTTGAGTTATTTTTCACCCATCACTAAGCCAAAACGCCAGGATACTCCCAGCAGGCATTCTAAAGGCACATTCTAGCACTTTATGAATAAATTACAAGTTGATAATCATTTCCGCAGACTGGATGGCTCATTCACCTTCCAAACTTCCCGTTGCTGAAACAAGTTGTTTCAACGTGTGTTCTCAAATTCAGGTTTGGTTGCCATTCGAAAAGATTTAACTTCTAGATATGAGACTCCGCCGGCTGTAACCTTTTCACTCTCAGTGATCTCCAGGCGGGATCTAAAGATCGGTCCGTCAAGGACGAAAGTATGGTAGTAGATACGTTCCTGCTCTTTCGACCGCTCATACCGCGCCTTGAGGTCGTCGAGAATGGTATGGTCAAGCACTTTGCCCAGCAACTCCGGCAGGCGGTTGTCGGCGACGATAACCAGCGGCTTAAAGCCCAAGTCGATGAATTCCCTGATCATCGTTTCACGGTCCTGGTCCCACAGAGGTCGATAAGCCTTCATCCCGACAGGGCGAGTGAAATCCTCCACCCGATCCCAGTGGGCTTGAGCAAAAGGGTTGCCCCGGGAGACGTCGCCGAATACGCCTCCGGTAATACCCAGAGACTTGAGCTTTTCCAGCATCTCCATGTACTTCCGGTCGTAATCAACGAAGCGGACGTGTTGGGTGACATTTTCCGGCACTTCCAGCCACTGTTCGAAGAGAGGTATGCCGATAGCCGCCGCCTGTGCCTGCAGCACTTGTGCGGTGACGTAGTGCGGGAAAAGCCGGCCTGTGTTCCTGGTCAGCATCGAGGCCAGGTAACGGACATCCAGCCCAGCCTGAAGCGCTTTGTAACAGGCAAAGCAGGAGTCTTTGCCGCCGCTCCAGGAGACGAAGACCTTTTCACCGATGGTGGATGGTTCAGGCGAATGTTTCGTCAACCGCTCGATATCCTGATCAAGTTCGATACAAAGTGAATGAGGCATTATATCGCCTTTGCAACGCTGCCGTCACCGCCGGACCGGGGTCCGCGGCTGAAATACTCATCGACCAGTTCTAAGCCCAGTTCCCCGGTGCACTGCGGCTGCTCGTCGCGGCTACCGTCGCGGTAGACGGTGATGCCCTTAAGGCCGGACCGGTGGGCCAGCAGAAAAACGCGCGCGATGTCCTCGCGAGTGGCCGAATGGGGGAAGTTCACCGTCTTCGAAACCGCAGCGTCGACGTTTTCTTGGAAGGACGACTGGATCTTAACGTGCCACTCCGGGGCAATATCATGGGCGGTGACGAACACTTTCTTAATCGGTTCGGGTACGTCTGCCTGCTTCTGCAGATGATTGCAGCTCACCAATCGCCGCGCCAGATCGGGCGTCCAAACACCAGCCCTCCGTGCCGCCGCCTCGAAGTGCGGGTTGATGTCCAGGAGTTTCTCGCCGTCAAGCATATGGCGGACAAAGGCGACGGAGAACAACGGTTCAATGCCGCAGGAGCACCCGGCGATGATGGACAGGGTACCTGTGGGCGCCACCGTGGTGCAAGCGGCGTTTCTGACCGGTCCGCCTCCGGGGACTTCATAGATGGAACCTGTGAAGGCGGGGAAAGAACCGCGTTCGATGCCCAGCTTTCGCGACGCCCGGTGCGCCCGCTCCTGGATGAAGCCCATGACTTCAGTGGCGACCTTCGCCGCTCTATCAGAGTTATAGGGCACGCCCATCTGAAAGAGCATGTCGGCGAAACCCATAACCCCCAATCCGATGCGGCGAGTATTTTTAGTGGCTCGTTCGATGAGGTCCACCGGATAGGCCGAGGCGTCGATGACATCGTCCAGGAAGCGCACGCCAAGGTCTACCAGCCGGCCGAGTTCATTATAATCGACAACCGTGTCTCCATTGCTTTTCAGCATCTGCGCCAGGTTGATCGAGCCCAGCGGGCAAGATTCTTATGGCAGCATCGCCTGTTCGCCGCAGCCGGTGATCATGTCGATGCTCCCAAGGTGTGGCGTGGGGTTGTCGCGGTTGATCCTGTCCAGGAAAATTAGCCCTGGATCGCCGGTGTGCCACGCCTGGTCGACGATACGGTCGAAAACCTGCCTCGCGTTCAGGAAGGTCACCGTTTCGCCGCTGCGTGGATTAACCAAAGGGTACTCTGCCCCGGAATTCACCATTGACATAAAACCTTCGGTGACCGCTACTGAAATGTAGAAATTGGTCAATGATTCGGGGTCGCTCTTGGCTCTGATGAATTCGAGGATGTCCGGGTGGTCCACATTCAAGACCACCGAGTTACAGCCTCGCCGCACCCCGCCCTGCCGGATGTAGTCGGCGGCGGTGGCGATGACATCGATGAGCCCTACCGGCCCGGCGGCTACGCCGTGCCGGCCTCCAGCGCGGTCCAGCCTCGGGCGCACCCTGGAGAAGTTGAAACCGGTACCGCCGCCGTTCTTGTGGATGATGGCAGTGTGTTTCACCGCCTCGAAAGTGGACTCCACCGAGTCCCCTACCGGCAAGACGAAACAGGATGCCAGCTGCCCGTGGTCGGCTCCGGCATTCAATAACGTCGGCGAGTTGGGTAGGAATTGCAGACAGACCATTGCCTGGAAGAAGTCCTCGGCGATGGCTTGAACGTCGGCGGCCGGGTCGTAAGTCCTCTCGACGGCGGCGACGGCCCAGGCTACGCGCCGGAACATCTCCTCCGGCGTCTCGGCAACATCCCCGTCGTCATTACGCCGTAGGTAGCGCTTTTCGAGGACGCGAAAGGCGTTTGGTGTTAGCTTAACCCCAACATCAGGTGTGGACTGGGCAGCCATCTCTATTTCCTGGCCTCGGACTGGGTTTCGGCCAGTTTCTTGGTTCGGATGTCCTCCACCTTGATCTCCGGCGCCTCGCTCGTGTTCTTGTTGAACATCACTGGCAGGGTGTTCTTGATCAGTTCCTTAACCGCGCCGAAGAACTGCAGCGGGTTCTTGACCATAGAGAGGAAAAAGCGCTTATTGTAACGCCACATGAAGCGCACCCGCCGCGGCCCGTATGTCCGGGCATATTCAGCGAAGGCTTCCGTCACCACCTCTGTCGGCACTTCGGACAAGTTGCCCCTAGTCGCCAGGTTGAAAGAGAAGTGCGGCCAGTCGGCCAGCTTCTCCGGAGGTTTGATCAGCCCTTTTTCGATACAATAGTAGTAGATCGGCGTCCCTGGGTATGGCACGAAGCGCATATAGAAATAGGGTGTATCACCCATTTTATGCAGCAGGTCGCGAGTCGCCTGGTAGTCCGCCAGCGTTTCCGTCGGCACCGCCTCCATGATGTAGATACGCGGCATAATGCGGTGCCGCACAATGTTCCAGAAACTCTTTTGCATGACATCTAGATCGATATCTTTTTTCAGGAACTCCAACAGCCTCTTAGAGCCGGTCTCCACCCCGATGCCGACACTGACGCAGCCGGCCCGAGCCATCAGATCCACGTCCTTCTCGGACAGGTCGGCCCGAGCCTCGCAGTCCCATTTGAGCTTGATCTTCTTTTCGATGACCAGCTCGCAGAAGCGGTGCAGTCGTTTGCGGTTGAAGGTGAAATTGTCCTCGAAGAAGCGGATGAATTTCACCCCGTACCTCTGCTGCAAGTGCTCCACCTGGGCGACGATGCGTTCCGCGGAGAAATCACCGCGGTAGCCGGAGTGGAAGGCGGAATTGTAGCAGAAGGTGCAGCGGAACGGGCAGCCGCGGGATGTATTCAGGGACACCTGCCAGTACTTCGGCACGTCGATTAAGTGCCAGGCTGGGTCCGGCAGTTCATCCAGGTTCTTGAGTTCGGATGCCCGCTCATTCATTTTGAGCTGGCCGTTTTCGCGGTAGACCAACCCGGCGATTGCCGCCGGCTGCGTAGAACCTTTTTCGATATAATCGATGAGTTGCAGCAGCGCTGTCTCGCCGGCACCGACGATGACGTAGTCGATATACTCTTCGGCCATCGTCTGCTCCGGGGTGCAGGAGGGATGGACGTTGCCCCAGACGATCCTGGCCTCAGGATAGAGAGCCTTGAACTCCTTCGACTGGAGGATGGCCTGGGTGATGTCCGGGCCGGTCAGCACTGAGTAGCCGATGAGTTGGGGGTCGAAGTCTTTGAAATCAACTGGCTTGCGGCGGTCAACAACGTTGTCATAGACTTTGACCTCGTGCCCGGCGCGCTCCAGCACCGCCGCTAAAAATAAAAGCCCGTTCGGGAAAACGGCGTAGGTGTTGAATCGGGGGTTGACCTCGGAGCCCGGATTGACCAGCAATACTCTCATAAAAACCTTCTAAAATAGTCTGACCGGCGGTTCGCCTACCCGCGGCATGTCGCCCGAAAGGTAGTTCACCGTCTTAAGATGCTCCATTGCCAATCGCGCTGCGGTTTCGACCTCTTCTCCGGTCGGCGCCCGGAACTCCATACCGGAGAGTTTGATAAATCCGGTAATCCTTAACGGGATGTCCTTGTTGATCGAGGAGATGAACTTCGCAGCCTCTTCAATCTCAGCGGCGTCGATAACACCTGGAATGAGAGTGATCTCTGCCTGAAGCTTTTTGCCTGAATCATAGATACGGCGGAAGTTTTCCAGCGTCTTGCGGTTTTCGCCCTCAGTGTACTGGTGGTAGAGCTCCGGCGTTACGGCTTTGAGGCTGACGATGATTTCATCGATGTCGGAGATGTCCGGCAGGCTCACAGCGTTGGTGAACAAAATGTTGTAGCTGCCGTACCTCGACTTGAGTTCATGCGCCAGCCGAGGCAACCCAGGATCGAGCGTCGGCTCTACCCCGATAAAAATAGCTCGATCAATCGCCAACCCTTCTATTAATTTCAGGGTTTCGCTGAGAGAGAGCAACACCTCCGGGGGAGATTCAGGGGGGTTGGTCGAAAGGCGCACCTGCCAGTCCGGCAGCAGCGAAAAGTCTATCTTCTCCCGCCGGCAGTAGCAGCCGCGGCACTTCAGGTTGCATTCGGTCCAGTGGTGGAAGATTATCGACTTGAAGGTCGGTTCGTACACCACGTGGTAAACACAGAGTGAATTTTCTGGCTTTTTGGCTGTTACGGAGATTGATGGCTTATTTGAGACTGTTGTCATAAGGTTCTGAAGCTAAAAACACGGCTTAACTCGCCCATTATACAGCCATCATAGGCTAACTGCCGGGCATTTGTCGAAAGGGGGAGGGTTTCCCCTCCCCCTTTCGGTTTGATTTCTACCAGTTGAACTTACCGGCGCCGTGGGTAACGTCGCCTTTCCAGGTGTTAAGGTCGCGCGTCCACCAGGCTTCGAGATCTTCAGGGCTCTTGGGTTCGCCGTAAGCAAAGATGCGATCCATGTCAGCAAAAAACTTGTTGAACATGGAGGTGGTGCTGGCTACGGTGCGGACCACCGGGTGGATAATACCCTCGGACGGGTGGTTGAACGGGCATAGAGTATGGCAGACGCCGCAGCGGGAGGGCGCGCCCACCTCGATACACTTCAGCCAGTCAACCCGCCAGCCGCGATAGCCGGGGCGGTTGCCCGGGCCGGCGTCCCAGGTCGGTTCGGTTTGTTTGCCAAGGGCGTCGGAGGGGCATTTCTCGGCGCAGCGCATGCAGGTCTCACAGAACTTGGTGCCGCCGAAATCAATCGGATTTGTCGGCGCTACTGGCAGGTCAGTGATGATGTAGTTGGTGATGCGGGTCATTAAGCCGGATCGCGGTGTCATCATGTAAGTTGCGCGGCCTTGTTCGCCAAGGCCTGAGAAGATGCCCAGGGCAACGTTGGCGGTCACGCCCGCTTTATAGGCGCCGTAGCCCAGGTTCTTGATAAAGCGCATCGCCTGCCACTCGGTGTAGCGGCCATCGCCGTAGGCGCGGTGGATAGCCGGGCGGCCCAGCGGCATCGGCATAGCCAGCTTGTCTGGATAAGCCGGATCTTCCCTGAGCTGGTACAGGCTTTGCAGGTAGTTCTGCTGCACCGAGTAGGTGATCAGGTACTTGCTTTTGTCCGGGATATGATAGACCTTCTTGGCGTCCTGGGTACCCTTGTCGATATTCTCAAATACGACGGCGCCTTTGTCGAAGATCTGAAGCATGTGATCGTTGATCGGCATTGCACCGGTCAGAGCGGCGCCAGCCAGATGGAAAGCGGCCGTCACCATCTGCAGATTATCCTCCGGCGAGCCTTCCCAGCGGGAAGCTCCCTTTTCCTGGGGTGTAGTGATGCCGGTAGGGCCATCCCATGGCGCCGCAGTCTGCAAGCCAGTGACCATATCCGCCAGGGCGGCGCAACGGACGTTGCGGCCGGGAATCTTCTGGGTCATACCCTCCAGGTCGAACTTCGCGTCTCGGTCGGCGCGCCAGGCGATATTCTCTGCACTGGCAGTCGGCATTCCGGTGGTGGTCTTGTCCAGCATTTTGAAGGCCGTCCAGTCAACGTCGGAAGTGATGTGCTCCAATTCATTTTCTTTAACGAACCAGGGGTGCCGTGCCGATGGCGCGGAAGCCGCCAACTCATCAAGGTCATTGAAGCTGGGGGCTACGGCGCCGGCGATGCCGACACTCGCTCCGGCCAGCCCTAAACCTTTCATGAAGTCGCGGCGTGAAAGTGTTCCGTGGTACTTGGTCATTCCATTTCTCCTTTTTTAGTAACCGGTAGGTGCCCGGTTTGTTCGGTGGTTTTTATTCCGATTATTACCGTAATCGGGTTAATCATCATCGACCGCGTAACATATTATAATATCCTATACGATCTGTAAATACGCATTTATGCGTATTATTAATAAGTAATCGATAACGTCGACTCGTCGGGCACCCGTGAAGAAGGAGCAGTGTACACTGCTCCTTCTTAAGATCCTGATTCGGTGTTGCGGTTGAATTACCAGATATTCTTGCCCGAACCCAGGGTAGTATCAGCCTGCCATTTGTCCAGATCCCGCGACCACCAGTCGGTCAACTCCTTATCACTCTTGGCTTTAGCGTAGTCAAATGCCCGGTCCATGGTGGCAAAGAAGCTATTGAAGACAGGTGTGGTCGCCGCGGCGGCGCGGACAATTGGGTGGATCACGCCGTCTGAAGCATGATTGAATGGGCAGGTTGCCTGACAGTTGCCGCAGGCGCCGGGCGAACCGAAGTCGATGCAGGATTGCCAGTTCATGAAAAAGCCTTTGAAACCGGGGCGGTTGCCGGTACTGGCTGTATCCCATGTCGTGTCATTATCCTGGGAGATAGATTCCGAAGGACAGCGCTCGCCGCAGCGGACGCAAGTTTTACAGAAGGTTATCAGTCCCGCATCCATCGGTGGGGTGGGAGCCAACGGCAGATCAGTGAAGAAGTAGTTGGTATAACGCACCATAAGGCCATATCGGGGTGTTAACAAGGAGGTGGCTCTACCCTGTTCTCCCAGCCCCGAGAAAATGCCCAGAGGCACATTAGCGCGGACACCGGTCTTGAGGGCTTGGTAGCCTAATGTTTTAACCATACGCATTGCGGCATAGCCGGTTTGGGAGGAGTTGGAATAGGCGTGACCGATTGCTTGATTGCCCAGTGCCAATTTTGTGCCATACCCGCCGGGCATACTGTCATCCAACCGCAGCTGATACAGGCTTTGAATGTAGTTCTGCTTAACGGCGAAAGTCAGCATGTATTTACACTTTTCAGGAATGTGGTAGACCTTCTTCTCATCCTGATACCCCTTATCGCTCGAATCGAAGACAAAACCCGATGCGTCGAAGATTTTTTTAGTCTTGTCATTGACTTCAAGGGCGCCGGTCAATACTGCGCCGTAAGTGTGCAGGGCGGCACGCATCATCTGAAGGTTGTTTTCAGGGGTGTCCTCCCATCTTTTACCCTCGGCATTGGCTGGCAGGCTAGCTGACGGGCCGTCCCAGGGTGCGTCCGGGCCGATGAAACTTGAGCCTTGGCCGAAAGCGTAATCCCGGAGCGAATCGCCCGGAGCCTTGGATGCGAAGGCCGCCTTTTGAATGTTGTTGTCACGGATAGTATTGGCGTCTTTCGCTGCCTGATTGATCGTGGGCATGGCATTTATTTTATTGTCGTAAGGTTTGAACGTGTTCCAGTCGATCTCATTTGTTGGATCATTGAATTCTCGATCCTTCACCCACCAGGGATGCGACTGGTTGGTTGACGTAGCCGCCAAGTCATCAAGATCTTTGAAACCTGGAGCCATGGCGGCTGCGGCGCCGACGCCAGCACCGGCCAGACCGACAGCCTTCATGAAGTCGCGGCGGGATAGGGTTGCGTGGTATTTACTCACAGTGATGCCTCCTAAAGTTACATTTTGCAATATGTCGTATTCGATATTATAACAAACGTTAGTAAAATTACATCGTACGTAAGGACTAGTACTAGTAAGCATATATGCCTATTTTTAGTTAAGAAAAGGTTAAGTTGATTGTGATAGGCTGGGGGAACTGTGTTAAAATGCGGCGTGTGAACTGGAGGAACCTCAAACATGACTTCAGGGGCAAGTGAAGCGTTTATTTCTGATGCTGATCTGATATTCATCCTGTTCCGGGCGAGGCAAAGCATCTACCGCCTGAGCGAAAAGGAAGTCGCAAAACATGGTGTCACCCTGGAACAGGCTACGGTGATGAGGCTGTTAAAAGCAAAAAACGATATCTCGATCGATGAAATCTGCCGCATAATGATTCGGGAACACCATACAATCTCCAGTCTGATCAGGCGGATGTCCAGGAAAAACCTGGTAACGATTAAAAAAGGCGAACGAGGAAGAATCGAGCTTGCTTTAAGCGACAAAGGCGCCGAGATATTAGAGCGAATCGAAGCTTCAAGGTACCGTGAGGGATTTATATCAATGCTGAATGCAAAAGAAAAGCAGCAGCTTGCGGGTTACCTAAAAAGAATAACCGATACCGCACTTCAAAAGGCCGGTAAGGCTGAGGTTCGGGGTTAAAGCCCGATCAGCCCGCGGACGGCATCTCCCTCTCAATGACCGCTTTCACTTCTGCCACGGCATTTTCGACAGTGACGATGACGAACGCTTTCTCATTGCGTTTTTTAAGTTCCATCCCGCCCTTGTCCAGGGAACGCGGGCTGATGGTAATGCGAATGGGCATCCCCAGTAAATCGGCATCATTGAACTTGACGCCGGGCGAATCGATCCGGTCATCGTACAAGACCTCAACGCCCGCCGCTCTCAGATCTTCATACAATTTCTCGGCTGCCGCCCTAACCCTTTCGTTATCCAGCGACAGGGCGCATAGCTGCACCTGGTACGGGGCGATGGGCATCGGCCAGATAATGCCTTTGTCGTCGTGGTTCTGCTCGATGGCCGCCGCCAGCAGCCTGCCCACGCCGATGCCGTAGCAGCCCATAATGCACGGCCGCTGGTTACCCTCGGCATCGGCGTAGGTGGCGCCGAAAGTTTCAGCCAGGAAGGTGCCCAGCTTGAAGACATGGCCGACCTCGATGCCTCGGGTGGATTCAAGGGTTCCACCGCAGCGGGAGCACTTCGCTCCGACGCTGGCCGAGGCGATATCGGAGGTCTTGTAGGGATTAAAGTCGCGCCCCAGGACGATGTTTTTCATGTGGCGGCCGGCGACGTTGGCGCCGCCGACGTAGTTAACCGATGAGACGATAGAATCATCGGTGATGACCATGGCTCTATGCCCCACCGGAGAAGCGGAACCGGCGATGATGCCCTGCCCAGTCACTTCCTCGGCGGTGGCCAGCCGCAGGTCGGTAGCTTTGAGCAGATTCTTGAGCTTGACCTCGTTAATCTCCAGGTCGCCGCGGATGACGGCGATGATAAATTCCTTATCCGCCACGTAAAAGACGCACTTGAGCATCTGGCTCGGCGCCAGGCTGAGGAAAGCGGCCACGTCTTCGATGGACTCCTTGCCTGGAGTGGCAACTTCCTCGATCGGCAGCGGCAATTGGGCGGCGGCGGCGCCTTTGTCGAATTTGGCCTTCTCGACGTTGGCGGCGTAGCCGCAGCCGGAGCAGAAGATGACCTCGTCTTCGCCAGACTCGGCCAGCACCATGAATTCGTGGCTCGCCTTGCCGCCGATAGCCCCGGAGTCCGCCTCGATGGCTATAGCCCGCAACCCGCATCTTTTATAGATGTTCTTGTAGGCCTGCACCATCTTCTGGTAAGAGACTTCCAATCCGGCCTCATCGGCGTCGAAGGAATACATGTCCTTCATTATGAACTCGCGGACGCGGATCAGCCCGCCGCGGGGCCGAGGCTCGTCGCGGAGTTTGGTCTGTATCTGGTACAGCCGCTGCGGCAAATCCCGATACGATTGGATGTACTGCGCGGCCAATGAGGTGACTACCTCTTCGTGAGTCGGGCCGAGGGCGAGGGTCCGCTCCTTGCGGTCCTGCAGCTTGAACAGGTTGGCCCCAAAGGCTGCGCCGCGGCCGGATTTCTCCCACAGATCAACGGGCTGCAGCACCGGCATGGTGATCTCCTGGCAGCCGGCGGCGTCCATCTCCTCGCGGATGATGTCCATAATTTTGCGCGCAGTGCGCCATGCTAGCGGCATCATCGAATAAACGCCGGCGGTAAGCTGGTTGATCATGCCCGCCCGCAGCAGTAGTTGGTGAGATATCGTCTCCGCCTCGCCGGGGATCTCGCGCTGCGTTTTACCGAAAAGCTGGGATACTCTCATTAATAACCTCGCCTCAAATACCGATAGGAAAGCATATCTAAAACGGTGGCGTTAAGCAAAGGGCTGGATTACTCCGCTACTGCTCGCCGCACGGCTGCCTCCGCATGTATCTTTACCGTGTCAAAGATCGGCACCTTCGAATCGCTCTGCTTGATCAAGAGCGGTAATTCGGTGCAGCCCAGAACGATACCCTCGGCGCTTCTTTTTACTAGATTCTCGATTATTAACCGACAAGCCGGGTTCGAGGTGGGCAGGACGCAACCGCGGCACAACTCTTCGTAAATGATGGAGTTAACCATCCGCTGCTCGTCTTCTCGCGGCACCACCACCTCGATGTCGAATTTTTCCTCCAGCCGCCTGCGGTAGAACTCCTCACTCATGGTGAAGCGGGTTCCCAGCAATCCGATCTTTTTCAGTCCGGCTTTGGTGATGGCCTCACCCGTGGCATCGGCGATGTGCAGGACCGGCAACCGGGAAATTGCCTCAACCTGGTCGACGACCTTGTGCATCGTATTGGCGCAAATGACCAGAAAATCTGCACCGGCGTCTCGAAGCGCCCTGCCCCGCTCCCCCAGCAACGCCCCCAGTTCGTGCCACTCCCCGGCGCTCTGCCGCTTCTCGATCTCCTCGAAGTCGAATGAATACAAGAGCACCTTGGCGGAATGCAGCCCGCCAAGCGCCTTGGCCACTCCCTCGTTGATCAAACGATAGTACGTCGCCGTGGAATTCCAGCTTATGCCGCCAACCAGTCCGATAGTTTTCATCGCTTTGAATCTTGGGACTTTAAATTTGTTTCGGATTTGGTGTTTTCGGCTTCAGAGTCAACGTTCAAGACCTGGCATTTTGGACAAAAATATGTACCTCTTCCTCGCACCACAATCCTCTCCAGTGCCTCGCCGCACCGGGAACAGTTTTCACCGCGGCGGTGGGCAACCTTAAAGGCAAAATGGGCGTGACCCAGCTCCCCGCCCGGCCGGACGTAGTTGGCGATGCTGGCGCCCTTGGCTTTGATGGCGGTGGCGAGGATGTGCTGGATCGCCGTGTGCAGCGTGCGGTACTCAGCCGGTGACAGGCTGTCCGCCGCCCGCAGCGGGTGGATTTTGGCCTCGTACAGCGCCTCGTCGGCGTACATGTTGCCTATGCCGGCGATGAGTGTTTGGTCTAACAGCGTTGGCTTGATGAGCCCTTTGCGTTTCTTCAAAATCGATTCGAGGACCTCGGCGGTGAACTCCGGCTCTAGCGGTTCCGGGCCGAGTTCGTCGAGCGCCGCGTCACCTTCGACCACTCGCATCCGGCCGAACTTTCGCGGGTCGCGGAAGTAGATTTTCATTCCATCCTCAAGAGTGATCTCCACCCGGTTGTATGGCGGCGGCTCGATGCCTGCCTCTTGGGCGATCAAGGCGCCGGTCATCTTGAGGTGGGTCAGCAGCCTTTTTCCGTTCGACAGTTCCCAGACGATGAACTTCCCCCGGCGGCGAACATCGACAACCGTTTGCCCTTTGAGACCGGATATGAACTCTTCGGCGCTGTTGCCCTTGACCGTCCCCGGCCAGGTTACCTTCACGTCCTCAATGCAGCGCCCCAGGACGTAAGGCCGAATCTCGTTGGTGACAGTTTCAACTTCAGGTAATTCAGGCATCTATCCCTCTCGTCATTCTGAGTCCCTCGGCGGAAGGACGAAGATTCCGTCCTATTTTTTTTCATTCCGCAAAAGCGGGGAATCCATAGAATCCGTTTGTAGTGAGCTTGCCGAACCATGAGTGGACTTCCGGGTGATAATCTCGATTATGTCTCAGCACTCCTCTGATTATCAACCGCCCGCAAAACCGGCGCCAGCAGCAGTATCCCCAGTAAAAAGCCGCCGAGTACATCCGTCGGCCAGTGCGCTCCAAGGTACACCCGGGAAAAACCGGTCAGGACAACAAGAGCCACCAGTCCGATGCGCCAGCCGATCAACCATCTTCGATTACCAACCACTTTCTGGAGGGTGAAAAACAGGTAGCCGGCAAAAACCGTGAAGTACGAAGTGTGTCCGGAGACGAACGCCAGCCCGCCGCCGTCGGGCCTTGTTCGGTCGAAAATGTTCTTGACACCGCTAGTGGTTGCGGCGACTGCCGCCAGGACGATGACGAACCCCAATGCCTCCCGGCGGTTCCCTTTGACCCACAACCAGATGGCGAACGGGGCCGCAACCAGGATCGATGGCGCTGTTTCGCCCAGGAAAGACACCACTCGCATCGGCGTGTCGAGGAACGATGGATTTAGCCCGTGGATGGCGTTGAAAACAGCCGTATCAAAAGGCAGTGCCGGGCTGTTCCCAGCCAGCACGGCCAGCAGGGTAAAAGCAAGGAGCGTGAATAAGTACGAGGTCGTCGGGAACAGGCGCAATGCTATTCCATCTCGCCCCAGTTGGCGCCGTATTTGAGGTCCACCTTCAGAGGTACGTCGAGCTTGATTGCCGCCGCCATCAGCCGCGGCGCTAACTCCGACATGTGGATGAGTTCATGCTGCGGCACTTCGAAAATGAGTTCATCATGCACCTGCAACAGCAACCGGCTGTGGAGCTTGCGCTGGTTCATTTCCCGACAGACGTCAAGCATGGCAACCTTGATGATGTCCGCCGATGTCCCCTGCACCGGCATATTGATGGCCATGCGCTCCGCCGCTTCCCGCACCTGGCGGTTTGAGGCATTAATGTCCGGTATATAGCGGCGGCGGCCAAGAATGGTCTCGACATACCCCTGTGACCGAGCCTTCTCCTTGGTCGCCCCTAGGTAGGCAGCCACGCCGGGGTAGCGCTCGAAATAGGTGGCGATGAACTTCTGGGATTCCTGGCGCGACATTTCGGTCGCCTGCTCCAGGCCGTAGTCGCTCATGCCGTAGATAACGCCGAAATTGACCGTCTTGGCAAAGCGGCGCATGTCCTTAGTGACGTCCTCTCTGGGTACGCCGTACAGCCGTACTGCGGTAGCGGTATGAATGTCCTCGTCAGCTTTGAAAGCGGCAATCAGGTCCGGATCGCCGGACAGGTGGGCTAGCGCTCTTAGGTCGATCTGGGAATAGTCGGCCGCCAGCAGCACGTGACCGGCAGGGGCGATGAAAGCTTTCCGGATTTCCCTGGCCAAATTTCCCTTGATCGGGATGTTCTGCAGGTTGGGATCGGACGATGACAGGCGACCGGTGGCGGTACGCGCCTGGTTGAAGCTGGTGTGCAGCCGCCCGTCGCACGGCGACACCATTGTCGGCAGAGCGTCGACATAGGTGGACTTCAGCTTGGCCAGGGTACGGTATTCGAGAATCTTACCGACAATGGCATGCTCGTCCTTCAGTTGGTCAAGGACCGCGGCGTCGGTGCAGAAACCGGTCTTGGTCTTCCGCCCGGCTGGCAGGTGCAGTTCGCCGAAAAGAACATCGCCGAGTTGCTTCGGCGAGGCGATATTAAACTCGTGCCCGGCTATGGAATAGACGTCGTTCTCAATTGCCTTGAGGGCTTCTCCGATTTCGATTGACATTTTTCCTAAGCGCTTAATGTCAAGGGTGATGCCTGAGCGCTCCATATCCATAATTAATGGCACCAGCGGCATCTCCACCTCGGTAAAGAGTTTCCATTGGTTCTGCTCCTTGAGTTGTGGCTCCAGGTGCTCGGCCAGGCGGATGGTCATGTCCGCGTCGGCGCAGGCGTACTCCGCTGTCTGCCGCAGCCCGCAGCGGGAGATGCATATTTGGCTCTTGCCCTCGCCGATGAGCTCGGTGATCGGCGTCATCTCTACGCCGAGGTGGGTTGATGCAAGGTTCTTAAGTCCCGGCGCCTTCTCGCCAAGGAGATGTGCCGCTAGCATGGTGTCGAATTCCAGGCCGGAGACGGTAAAGCCCGATGTCCGCAGTATCTGCAGGTCGAACTTGGCGTTGTGGGCTATCTTGGCGATCTTCCTGTCTGCGAACACCGGTCCGATGACTTTCTTCACCTCGGACAGTTCGAGTTGCACTCCTTCAACGCCAACGTGCCCAACCGGCAGGTAGAAGGCATTGCCCGGCGACAGGGCGATCGACAAGCCCACCAGTTCCGAAGTCAGGGTGTCGAGGCCTGTCGTTTCCGTGTCCAGGGCAAATCTCGTTGATTTCGCCAGCTTGTTGGCCAGGTCGGCCAGCTTCTCCGGCGTGTCTATCAGAGTATAGCGGCATTCGACGGACGAAATATTCGGGGCCAAAGGTGTTCGCGATCCAGTGGATCGACCGTCTGCGGCGGCGGAAGATACGGTACTAACCCTGGGTAGCCGGTTGATCAGGCTGGTGAATTCCAATTCGCGTAAAAGCGGGATGACCTTGGTGCTTTCGAAGCGGGCAATCCGGCACGCCTCGATGTCGAATTCTATCGGTAAATCGGTGACTATCGTTGCTAGCTTCAGGCTCCGCCGCGCCGCCGCTTCCTCACGTCGCAATAGTTCTCGGGTCTTCTCGGGTTTCACCAGTTCGATGTTTTGATAGATCTCTTCGATGCCGTCGAACTCGGAAAGCAGCTTTACCGCCGTCTTGGTCCCGATGCCCGGCACTCCGGCGATGTTGTCGGAAGGGTCGCCGACCAGGGCTTTGTAATCGGCGACTCGATGGGGCGGCACGCCGAATTTTTCCATAACATCTGCGGCGCCGTATAACTTTGTATCGGAGAAAGTGCCGCCGGGCTTTGGGTACAGGACTTTCACCTCGTCGTCAACGAGTTGCATGGCATCGGCGTCGCCGGTGACGATGACCACCTCTGCGCCGGCTTTTGCCGCCCGCCGTGCCAGGGTGCCCAGTAAATCGTCGGCTTCAAAACCCTGCTGCTCGAAGACCGGCATGTCGAAGGCGTCCACCAACTGCCGGACGCGGCCCATCTGGGCGATAAGCTCTGGAGGTGTCGGCGGGCGGTGAGCCTTGTACTCCTCGGCCATTTCGTGCCGGAAGGTCGGTCCCTTCCTGTCGAAGGCGATGGCGTAGCAGTCTGGCTTCAAGTCGGACAGCACTTTCAAGAGGATGTTGGCGAAGCCGAAGACCGCCGAGGTCACTTCTCCCGTTTTCGATACCATTAGCTGCCGCCCGTGGGCGAAAGCGTGGAACGCCCGGTGCACCAGCGCCGAGGCATCAAAAAGCACTAAACGAGGTTTGCTCATGGCGGAATTATAACAGAAATGGAGTCTGAATTAGGGGGGACGCGTTGCCTTGTTATTCATTCCTTATAGGCGGGGGACCATCGATCGGTTGTTGGGAGCATGGGCAGACCGGGCGGTCCGGAGTCGCTCTTGAATCAGACAGGCGCAAACCGGCTTAGTTCGCCCTGACTGGAAAAAATACCGCCGGGGCAGGCCTGGCGGGTTACGATAGAAATGGATAGTATTGGAATACCCATTTCAATCTGATTGTTATATGAAACGACCAGGTTGTGGTAGTGGCAGAAGTATTGATGGGAGTCTTTTTCGAAACGGATATTATTCCGCCCGACCACGGCGTCGATCAGCCGGGCAAAACGGAGGTTGCCGTAAACGATCGCTCCGGCTTTGCCCCATATTCCTTCGAAGAACAGGTGACCGTGGAAATTCTCCAGACGGTTGCGGTTGAAGGTCACGTCTATCGTGCCGCCGCGGTTGAGGCTCTCCTTGAACTGGTAAATCCGCTGGTCGCCGCCGTCATACAGACTGAAGACGGCATCGCCCCTCTCAGGTGTGTGAGTCACGTCGGCCAGCCGTCTTTCACCCACCAGCCTCAAGATGTCTTCCGGACGCCGGAAGTCATCGTAGTGGTGCAACACGGTCTCTATCAACTTGAGATAGGATACTGACTTTTCAGGGTCGTATTGTCGCAGGCGCAATACTATCTCTCCAGCCCCGAATACTATCACTCGAGGTTAGAAAAAACAAGATACGGAGGTTATTATTGTTTTTCCCGAGTTAATTACTAACACCTGCACAGCGGCCCGCGACTTCTGATGATTCACCCGCGCTATTTCCCCGGTTATGCCGGTGACTCGTCTACCTTTTCGACCTCGATAGTGCATTCGGTAACCAGCGCCGCGAAGGCGCCAACAGCGGCCAGAAGCGGTGCCGCGAGGATGCCCACCGCGGCTACTGGTGCTCCGACAGAAAGTGGAATATCGATAATTGCTTTACCCTCATGGATTAATCGAACCCGCCGTATATTGCCCTGGCGGATCAAGTCTTTTACCTTACCGACAACTTTCTCTCCGGAAATGCTGAATTTTTCAGTTGACATACGCGAGTTTCCTCCTGAATTATCCTTCGATCTTTCATATGATGTCTTGGTTTTTCAGGAATTGTCAGTTCACCGCTATCGTTTCAGATAACGGCGGGCTGAGGTACCGCCGGCCGGATTGAGCCTCACGGATTGCGGTCACCAGGTGCTCCACCCCCGCTTCCTTGAGAACATAACCATATGCTCCGGCTTCAATAGAATCAAGGACGTAAGGAGTATCCCCGTAAGTGGAAAGCACCACCGATCTGACCGGCAGTTTTTTCTCCTTAATAATTTTGAGGAGTTGGATCCCTGAAAGGTTGGGCATAGAAAGGTCTGTGACAAGAATATGTGGGCGGTGGTTTTCAATCAATAAAAGTGCCGCAGCCCCGTCACTCGCCTCAGCCACAACGTGGAAGTCCGGTTCATATTCCAGTAAAGCTTTAATACCCCGTCTTACGATAGCATGATCATCGGCCAGAACTATTGTGGTCTTCACAACGACAACTCTCCCAACCGTGGCGATCCTTTGGACTCAAACAGACGCATTATTTGTTTTCCAAATTTGCGTATTATTCTAAAAATATTAAGAACTGATTCTACTGTACACCTAATAAACCCATTATTCAACACACAGTTGTCTTTTGAATTTCAATTACAAAAGCATTAATATTTGTGCTGAAAAAAATACTTTCAGTAATACAGGGACTTGATGTCAATCGGTGACAGGATTCGAAGAAAAAGAATCGGATTGAGGCTTACCCAACTGGATCTCGCAAAACAGCTGGGTATCACGCCGCAACACGTTTCAGCGATAGAAAAGAATCATCGCCTGCCTTCGATAGAGATCCTGGACAAGCTGGCCGAGGCACTTGGAGTCAGCATAGATTTTTTAGTAAACGGCCATTCGTCGATCCTTCAGGATCTGATCTCCTCGATTCAAGCGGACCGCCGCTTATCTCAGAGAGCGCGTAATACCATATTCTTAATGTTGGAAGAGCTGTACCAGAAAGCTTCTCCCTCAGAGAAAAGGATCATTATTAGTTACCAAAAGAAACTAAACAGAAACGCAGGTTAGTTGCCGTCACCGATGCTCATGGTGGGGGTGGACGCACTCAAGGACGGTGAAGCGTTTCTGGTCGCCGCCGATGACGATGCCGAAGGTCTCCAGCAGCGCTTGAGGTGTCAACACATCGTCCGGCGGACCAAGGGCGACAACGCGGTGGGCCAGAAGCATTACCTGGTGACACAGCGCAGCCTCGTCCTGAACGTCATGAGTCGCTACCACGACGGATGCGCCGCGGCAGAGTTCATCCTTGATGGCCTGCAGGTAACGTTCCCGCCCGCCGACATCCAAGCCGGCCGTCGGCTCGTCCAGAACTAAAAGATCGGCCCGGTGGGCCAGCACCTGGGCAAGAAAAATGCGCTGCTGTTGGCCGCCGGACAGGGCACGCAGCGGGGCGTCGGCCAGCCTCTCCACATCCATGACCGCCATCGATTGGCGGACGATATCTCGGTCCTCGGCGTTCATCCGGCCCATAAGCCCTAATCGGGGGTAGCGGCCCATGCTAACAACATCGGCAGCCCTGAGCGGCATAACGAAGCCTGAAGTGTGGAACTGCCCCAGGTAAGCGATGCGTTTGGGGTTGCGGCCGGGTTTGTCACCGAAAATCTGAAGATCACCGCCCAGCTGAGGCAGTAATCCTACTATGGTTTTCAGCAGTGTCGACTTGCCTGAGCCGTTGGTGCCGATGAGGGCGATGGCCTGCCCTTCTGCCAGTTCGAAATTGATTTTATCGACGACCTTGACCCCATTATAGCCAATGGTCAGGCCGCGGGCGGCGATGTCAGGGACGTGCGCCAGACTAACCATCGGTTGCCTCCTCCGAGTGCTCCGGCAGGGACGGCGTGCGGGTCCGAAGATTCTGGATGGTGAAGACGACGAAGAAAATAATCGTGGCCACCAGTATGACGGCAGCCCCGGCGGCCAGATTGAAATGGTAGCTCAGAAGCAGGCCGGCGTACATAGATAGCGTCCCGAAACCGGCCGCCCATACCATCATGGTGCCGATGCGCGGGGCTAGAAGCGCCCCCGCCCCGGCTGGCGCAATGAGTAGTCCGAAAACCAGGAGCGTCCCCACCGTCTGGAAGGAAATGATGATAGTGGCGGCGATGAGCATTAGCATCAGGTAATGGTATTTTTTTGACAAAAAGCCGGCCACCTGGGCCTGCTCCGGGTCGAAAGCCAGCAGCATGAAAGGGCGGGCGCAGATAAAGGCGACAGCGGCAATGCCAAGCGTGGCGATGAGTTGGACCACGATGCCTTCCGGGGTTATTCCCAAAAGTTCACCGAAAAGGATGCGCGTCAGGTCACCGGAGAAAGAACTGGAGCGCGATACAATAACCACACCCAGGGCCAGCATCCCCACGAAGAGGAGCCCGATGGCCGTATCCGAGGACAGGCGGGAGCGCTGTGTGATCAAGGTTACCCCTCCGATCATCACTGCTGCTCCCAGAGCGGCGCCCAGCAGACCGGGAAATCCCAACAGCATTGCTACGGCAATACCAGGCAGAACGCCGTGAGCCAGAGCGTCGCCTATAAAAGCCAGTCCGCGCAGCACGATGAACGTCCCGGCGATGGCGCAGGCAACTGACACCAGGACTCCAGCCAGCAAAGCCTGGACCATAAACTGGTTATCTGAGAACGGGACGACGAAAATATCTAGCATCGGAGCGTTAAATACGAAGCATAAAATCCGAAATACCAAACAGATTCAAAATCATCATAAAAATTAAACGGCAGCTCGGTCATTGCGGATTTCACTTATTCAGACTTGTTTCGAATTCCGAAATTCGAATTTTGGATTTTCGTCCTGCGGTACCGGTACCAAAACAAAGTGACACCGATGACTACCGCGGCACCGGCGATCCAGCGGGCGGTGGGCACACCACTCAGGGTCCAGACCTCTGGCTTGAATCCCTCCAGGAAGAAACGCACCACGCCGTACCAGATGAAATACATGAGCATGATGTCGCCGTCTTTGAGCCTGTCTTTAAACTTAAGCCCGGCGGTTATCAAAGCGATAAAACCGAGGAGGTTCAATGAAGATTCGTAGAAAAACATTGGGTGGAAATGGGTGAACTCCTCAAAGCCGGGCAGTCGGTTCTCGGGGCTGATGGGAATGCCCCACGGCAGGTCGGTGGGATAGCCGTAGAGTTCCTGGTTGAAGTAGTTGCCCCACCGCCCGATGCTCTGGGCTAAGATTAGACCCGGCGCCAGTATATCGCACCAGCGCAGCGTCGATAGACCCTTCCAGGCGGTGTAGATGATGACGCCCAGGGCGCCGCCGGCAACCGCGCCGAAGATGCCCAATCCCTCGCCGCCGATTATCTGGCTCGGATTTGCGGAGTAGAAGTCCCAGCGGTCGATGACGTGGTATGCCCGGGCGCCAACAACACCAAGCGGGATAACGATAAGTGCCATGTTGAACAACTGCTCCGGGTCTTCGCCGCGACGCTTGGCCTCGATATAAGCCACGGCCACGGCGGCCAGTGCTCCCAGTGCCAACATCAGCCCGTACAGGTGGATAGTGAACGGCCCCAGTTCGAAAGACATCCAGAATCACCTTTATCGCATACTATCACATGACGCAAGCGTGTTCCTACCTGAGTGCATCGGCGATCTTCACAACAAGCTGGTGCATGAAGGTAAAATAGGATCCGTCTGGTGGCAAGCTAGCGGGGGAAAGTTCGACAATCACCGCCCCAGTGGCGGTGGCAACCTGTTGCACGGCAACCGCCGAAGTACCGGTTTCGGTAAAAACTGCCTTGACCTGATTTGAGCGCACCAGCTCGATTAGTGTGGCCAGATCAGCGGCAGATATTCCGGCTTGAGATGACAGGTTGGGGACGACGGAGCCGATCAGTTGGAACCCATAGCGCTGGGCGAAATAGCCCAGAGACTCGTGGCCTGTCACCAGTTTTCGGTTTGCCTCGGGAATTACAGCCACCAAGCTGGAAATCTCTGAGTGAAGAGCCTCAAGTCGTCCTTCAAGATTACGAGCGCGGGCTGAGGCGTCGATACCTAGGGCTGCCTCGAGTTCAATAGCCAAGGCGGTAACGACGCTTTTCATAGCCAACGGGTCAACCCAAAAATGCGGGTCCGGGGCGCCGACCTGTTGGTCCGGATCGCCGCCGGGGATTCCCTCGCCCTTCCCGACGAGTCGTACCTGGATATGGTCAGTTGCGGTGAATATCCGGACGCCATGATTTTTGGCGGTCTCCATGGTCGATTCCAGGCCTTCTTCGAGGCTGAGGCCGTTTCGAACGACGAGGGCGGCTTTATTGACCCGCTCGATGTCTCGGGCTGAGGGTTCCCATTGGTGAGGATCGGAGCCGTCAGGAATAAGGACGGTCACGATTGCCTCGCCACCGACCAGGTCCTTCACGATTGAACCGAGAACCGAATAAGTTACGACGATTGCTTTATCGTCGATACCGGGACGGCAGCCGGCGGCGCCGGAAACCACGCTGGCGACTAAAAGAGCCACGAAGATGACCCGGGATTTCATTCCGGTTCACCTGTATTACCTGAGAACGACTGCGGTCCTTGGTTTTCTTTTCCCTGACATGCCCGGCAGACTCCCGCGAATTCCAGCCGATGGTCGGTAATACGGAATCCGGTTTCCTTTTCTAAAGTCGTCTCTAGCTCCAGCGGGCAACGGCCGAAATCCACCACTTCACCGCAACAGCGGCAAACCAGGTGGTGGTGGTGCTCCAGCGATCCCGCCTTGAAGCGCTGGGCTGTGCCGTCCAGCTGGAATTGGCACAGCAAACCCAGCCGCTTCAGAATATCTAGGGTGCGGTAAACAGTAACCACCCCGATTTCGGGGTGGTTTTGGGATATGACGGCATGGAAAGCCTGGGGTGTCATTGGGTTTTCGGCGGCGCAAACCGCTTCGACAGTGGCCCGTCGCTGTAGTGTCAGCTTGTAACCTGCCGCTTTGAGCGTTTGGAAAACGGAGTGTTCGTTAGTCATAGTGGCTAATTGAAAATCATTTTCAATTAAAATTAGCAGACCCTATTGGTCGTGTCAAGACCATGGCTGATCCATCATCCTCCCGGGGAGAGCCTGTCGGTGTAAAAGTTCAGAAACATATTGGACTCCTTGGAGGGTGAATCAAAGGAGTCCCGGTGAAACAGATATATGTGCAAAGCTACTACAAACGCGGTTATAGTCGGTTCATGCAGTATGTCTATAACATCCTGGAGCATCCTCAACGGGAGGCGATCGAGGCAAGGCTCAAGATCATTGAGTTCTGTGATAAGTTTGGCTTTGAAGCCACCAAGAGCGCCTTTGGCAAGAGCCGCGCCACGATCTACCTCTGGAAGCACGGACTTAAGCAAGCCGGTGGCAGGCTCTCCGCCTTGGCTCCCGGCAGCCGCGCACCCCACAACAAGAGAAAGCGGATTGTAGATCCATTCATCCGGAGCTTCATCATCCGGTACCGGACCGAGCATCCCAAGGCTGATAAGGTGACTATCACTCCTATTCTGGTGGCGGCGTGTAAATCGGCTGGCATCAAACCTGTGTCTGAATCAACCGTAGGCCGCATCATTCACGATTTGAAAGAACACGGCAGCTTGCCCAAATCCACCAGGCTTCTGATGAACGCTCAGACTGGCGGTCTAAAAGAATGGGAACGGCAACCAGTCAAGAAGTTACGCCGGAAGGGCTTCAATCCTCACCAACCCGGGGACCTGGTACAGGTGGACACCGTCCATCTCTTTGTCGCTGGCCTCAAACGCTATCTGTTCACTGCCATTGATGTGCGCACCCGTTTTGCTTTTGCCTATACTTACTCCTCCAATTCCTCCGCTCGCGGCCGCGATTTCCTGGATAAGCTCATCACCGTGACGCCTTTCACCGTCGCTAGAGTCCAGACCGATAACGGCAGTGAATTCCAGAAGCACTTCGCCCAGGCCTGCCAGGATAAGGGACTGGTGCATTTCTTCAACTACCCCAAACACCCCCAGTCCAATGGCTATCTGGAGCGTTTCAACCGCACCATCCAGGAGCAGTTCGCCTACTGGCACTCCGATGAGTTGGATGATCCTGCAGTCTTCAATCGCTCCCTCATGGAATACCTGCTGTGGTACAACGCCGAAAGACCACACCGCGGTATTGGCAAAGTACCGCCTTTGAGATACTATCTGGATAACTTCGTGAAAAACCACGAGCAGTCCAATATGTACTGGACGCTTACAGTCGGTTGCCAATTTCCGGGCTAATTTGTTATACTTCGTTTCACGCGCCCCCATCGTCTAGTGGCCTAGGACAACGGCCTTTCACGCCGTCAACAGGGATTCGAATTCCCTTGGGGGTATTTTCTCCCCGGCCGCCTTTTCTCATTGTTTTTCATTCACCTACGCCATAATTTTGTGCTAAAGATTTTAAACATCGACCGCCCGCAGTTATAATGTCTCCGTTTTGCCATGCTCAACCTGAACAACATATCCAAATCGTTCGGCGCCCGGCGTCTTTTCAGCGGGGTCGGTTTTCACATCGGGGCGCGGGATCGGACTGCCTTGATCGGTCCGAACGGCGCCGGTAAAACAACGCTATTTGAGATCATCGCCGGTGGCGTCGAGCCTGACGGAGGTGTCATCACCCGGCCCAAAGGCATCACCATCGGCTACCTTCGCCAGGACGTAGACAGTCGGTCGGACCGCCCGCTGCTGGGGCAAGTTATTGCCGGCGCCGGCCGTATGGCAACCCTCGAACACCGCATCAAGGTGCTCCAGGACGAAATCACCACCGAAGCCTGGCCTGATGACCGGGCTGCAATCCTTCGAGAACTGGGCGAACTCCAAACCAAGTTCGAGGCCGGCGGCGGCTACGATCTGGAGCACGAAGCTCGAGCCATCCTGGCTGGTCTGGGTTTTAAGGAAAATGATTTCAGTAAACCGCTTTCAGCCTTAAGCGGCGGCTGGATGATGCGGGCTGAACTTGGCCGGATACTCCTGCAAAACCCGGATCTGCTGCTCCTCGATGAACCTACCAATCACCTCGACCTGGAGACCCAGATATGGTTCGAAGACTACCTTGGGAAGTACCAGGGCGCTGTTCTGTTGACTTCGCACGAC
Organism: Dehalogenimonas alkenigignens; assembly: GCF_001466665.1. NCBI lineage: Bacteria > Bacillati > Chloroflexota > Dehalococcoidia > Dehalococcoidales > Dehalococcoidaceae > Dehalogenimonas > Dehalogenimonas alkenigignens. Next base: position 689,451 of record NZ_KQ758903.1, read on the forward strand.
CGGGCTTTTCTCAACCGGGTAGTCCACCGCGTCGTCGTCCTGGAAAACGGCAAAGTCTCGGTTTACCCCGGCAACCATGACGACTATGTTTTAGCGCGCCGGCTTGAACTTGAGGCGCTCGAAGCCGCGGCTGGCCGCCAGGCAGTTAAGATCGAGAAAGAGGCCCGTTTTATCGAGCGCTTCCGCGCCAAAAACACCAAAGCCAGGCAGGTGCAATCGCGCATCAAGGCGCTGGCCCGGATGGAGCGGGTCGAGGTGCCGCGGCTGGCCCGTCGAATTAAGTTCAATTTCCCTGAGTCGCCGCGCTCCGGCGATGAAGTCATCAGTCTGCAGAGTATCCGCAAGGCTTACAGCGAAAAGGTGGTCTATGTCGACCTCAATCTGACGCTGCGCCGCGGCGACCGGGCGGCGCTCATCGGTCCAAACGGTGCCGGCAAGAGCACCCTCCTCAAAATCATGGCTGGCGTACTCCCGTTCGACCGAGGCGAACGACGGCTAGGCTATAACGTGACGGCCGCTTACTATGCTCAGCACCAATTGGAACTCCTTGGTCGGAGTAACACTGTCCTCGAAGAGCTGCGCTGGGCTGCCGCCGGCGAGACAGAACAGCGTTTACGGGCCATCCTTGGCGGTTTCCTGTTCTCCGGCGATGATATCCAAAAACAGGTCTCGGTCTTATCCGGCGGTGAAAAAGCGCGCCTAGCTATCGCCAAGATGCTGGCCCAGCCGGTCAACCTCTTACTCCTGGATGAGCCAACCAACCACCTGGATATACTCTCCCGCGAAATATTGTCCGATGCGCTGGATGATTACGGCGGCACGCTGTGTTTCATTACCCACGATCGAACATTGATACGCCAGGTCGCCAACAAGATCATTGAAGTCAAGGACGGCAATGCCGTCGTGTTCTCCGGTGGCTACGACGACTACCTCTATCACCAGGAGTCTGCGGCGGCTTCGCCGGTCGAAGAGAAGCGGGACAGCCGCCGGGCAGTGCCCGAAATTTCGCTAACAGACCAGCGGGCAAGGCGGGCCGCCGTCGGAGGTCTGCGGAACGAGTTTAATCGCAAGGTCAGCCCCATCCGAAAACGGCTGGTCGATATTGAGGCTGAGATTGCTCGGAGTGAATCCGAAGCGGCAGTCATCGAGTTTGGATTCGCCAGCCCGGAATCATACGAGGACTCCCGGTCCGTCGTCTCCCGAATCGACCGCCACCGGGCACTTAAAAGCGAACTGGCTCGTCTCACCGGGGAATGGGAAACGCTGTCGCTCGAGGAAGAACGGCTTCGGTCGGAACTTGAAGCTACGCTAGCTCAGACAGCCGCGGCGCCGCCGTCCGGATCTTAGTTGAACTTGCCGTTATTCCCCAAATCCCCGACCGATGATCTTTCAGATTCCACGAGGCCACCGGAGAATTATCGCGAGCATTTTGCCGTAAATGATACTCCATGATAGTATCATTTATATGACAACGCACATCGATCACGCTGCCGAGCCTGGTCGGCAATACCTTTACACCGCCGAAAAAGATCTGTTGCTCGGCCGGCTGAAGAAGATCCAGGGCCAGGCCCGAGGTATCGAGAAGATGATCGCCGATGGCCGCTACTGCCTGGAGATCGTTCAGCAGTTGACTGCCCTGTCCGCCGCCGCCGAGGAGCTTTCGCTGAAGCTACTGGAAAGCCACATCGAAGGCTGTGTCGCCGGGGCTATCCGCGCCGGTGACGGCAGCGATCAAGCGCACATTAAAGAGCTTATGAAAGCCATACGTAAATCAGTAAAACGTTAAGGAGGCCTGCCATGGCTGCGAGCGTTAAAGCAAGCCTATCGATTAAAGGTATGTCCTGCGGCGGCTGTGTCCGCCATGTAGAAATGGCACTGAGAAAGATTGCCGGTGTTTCCGCCGTCTCGGTCGATCTGGCGGCTGGCAAGGCGACGGTTGAGTTCGATCCAAACCAGACAACTCGGGAGGCGCTGGCCAAGAACGTCACCGCGGCCGGTTACCCCGCTTCCTAAAGCATCCTGAGTCTTGCATCTCAGCTCAGTGGCGTGTATTCGGCAACCAGAAATGACAACACCAAAGAAAAAGATCTCACTCACCCTCTTTATCGGTGGGATGACCTGTGCCGCCTGTGTCCGCCACGTCGAGGGGGCGCTTAAGAGCGTGCCCGGCGTCGGCGCGGTGACGGTCAATCTGGCCACCGGCAAAGCTGCCGTGGAGTACGATCCGATGCAAGCTTCTCTCGCCGATTTGAAAAATGCCGTCGAGAACATGGGCTACAGCGCCTCGCTGGAGGTCACCGAGCTGTCCATCACCGGCATGACATGCTCTGCCTGCGTCAAGAATGTCGAGCGCGTGGTTGCCGCCATGCCTGGAGTCACCAACACCGTGGTCAATCTGGCTGCCGGCAGCGCCCGCATAGAATACTCGCCGACCGTCACTCCGCTGTCCGAAATCATCGCCGCCATCGGCGACATGGGCTACAGCGCCGCCGAGAAGATCGAAGGCCAGGCTTCCCTCGACAGGGAGCAGGCCGCCCGCGCTGAGGAAATCTCCCGGCAGAAGCGCAACCTCACCATCGCCGGGACACTTGGCCTGCTGGTCATGCTGGGCATGTTCCAGCCTTACTGGATCCTTTCAGACATCGTCCCGACCTGGATGAACAACAAGGTTTTCCTCTTCTTTCTGACCACGCCCATCGTCTTCGGCCCTGGGCGGCAGTTCTTCATCAATTCCTGGAACGGCTTGAAGCGCGGCCTGACCGACATGAACCTGCTTTACGCCACCGGCATCGGCGCGGCGTACCTCATCGCCGTCATCAACACCTTCTTCCCGGACGCCGGCTTCGGCGGGAGGGAAGCCACCTTCTATGAGGCCGCCGCCCTTCTAACCGCCTTCATCATCCTCGGCAGGTATCTGGAAGCGGTTACGCGGGGCAGGACCTCGGAGTCCATCCGCCGCCTGATGAAGCTGCAGCCGAAGCTGGCCCGGGTCATCCGCCAAGGCATCGAGTCCGAGATACTCGCCGAAGCCGTCCTCGTCGGTGATGTCGTGGCGGTGAGACCAGGAGAGGTCATACCCGTCGACGGCGTGGTCGCCGAGGGGTACTCGGCAGTCGACCAGGCGATGGTCACCGGCGAGAGCATTCCGGTGGAGAAGAAGTCCGGCGACGAGGTTTTGGGCGGCACGCTGAACAAGACCGGCGCCTTCCGCTTCCGGGCGACGCGGGTCGGGCGGGAGACGGCCCTCGGGCAGATAATCAAGCTCGTCGAAGAAGCCCAGACGACCAAAGCCCCCATCCAGAAGCTGGCCGACAGAGTGGCCGGGCAGTTCATCGCCGGGGTGCATGCCATAGCGCTCATTGTCTTCGTGTTCTGGTTCTTCATCGGTTTCGAGGCGTGGTTTACGCCTGACACCCGGCTGATACTCACGCCGTATGTCCTCACCGGCCTTGGGGTCTTCGGCTTTGCACTTTTAACTTCGGTGACGGTGCTGGTCATCTCCTGCCCCTGCGCCCTGGGCCTGGCGACGCCTTCGGCGGTCATGGCCGGCAGCGGCAAGGGGGCGGAGTACGGCGTCCTCTTCAAGGGCGCCGACGCCATGGAGGCGACGGCGAGGCTCGACGCTGTGGTGTTTGATAAGACCGGCACGCTCACCCGCGGCGAGCCTTCGGTCACTGACATCGTCCCCGCGCGTAAAAACGACTCAAACGATTCGGACGCTGTTTTAAGGCTGGCGGCGATTGCCGAGAAGCACTCGGAGCACCCGCTGGGCGAGGCTGTCGTCAGGGCGTATCGGGAGAAGTTCGGCGAACCCGATGACGCTGAATCGTTCGAGGCGGTACCCGGCCACGGCATCATCGCCAGGATCGAAGACATGTTTATCCTGCTGGGCAACCGGAAACTGATGGCAGCCAACGGCGTCGACGTTAGCTCGCTCGAATCCGAGGCGGCAAGGCTCGAATCCGAGGGCAAAACAGCCATGTTTGTCGCATCGGACGGGAAGCTTTTGGGCATCGTCGCCGTGGCCGACACGCTCAAAGCCACCGCCGCCCGGGCTGCCGCCGAACTGAAGAAGATGGGACTCAAGGTGTACATGATCACCGGCGACAACACCCGCACCGCCGCCGCCGTCGGCAGGCAGGCCGGCATCGAAAACGTTCTGGCCGAGGTGCTGCCCCGGGACAAGGCGGCCGAGGTGAAGAAGCTGCAATCGCGCGGCTTCAAGGTGGCCATGGTCGGCGACGGCATCAACGACGCGCCCGCCCTCGCCCAGGCCGATGTCGGCATCGCCATCGGCAGCGGCACCGATGTCGCAAAAGAAACGGGCAACGTCATCCTGGTGAGGAACGACCCGCTCGACGCCGTCGCCGCTGTCCAGGTGGGGCGCAAAACGCTCGGCCTCATCAAACAGAACCTGTTCTGGGCTTTCGGGTACAACACGCTGGCTATACCCATCGGCATGGGGGTGCTGTATCCCTTCACCCACCAGATGGTCTCACCCGAACTGGCGGCGCTTCTGATGGCCACCAGTTCGCTCTCGGTGACTTTGAACACGCTCCGGATGCGGGGTTTCGTTCCGGCCGTACGCCGGGAGAAGGCAGCGGCATGAAGGCTTCTGTCATCTATACCAGCCTGTCGCTCATCGCCTCGGCGCTGTTCCTGCTGGCAACGCTCGGCGGCGAGTACACCACCGTCGAGCGCATCGGTGGGGCGGTGTGGGTGTTCATGCTTTCGATGATCATCCTGATGCCGCTGGTCACCAGCTCGGTCAAGAAGCGCTCCGGCGGTTAAGCCAAAGGCCGGAAAAGCAAGGCGCAGGCGCCGGGTCAAGGGCGGGGTGAATTGGTACAAGTGTGCTATATCTATTCACGCCGGGTATTATAGCACAAGCGTTCCTGCGGGTTGTCAAGCGAGTTCTGTCGTTTTTGGCGGTTTGTGGAAAATATATTTTTTAGGGCAGGGGCGGCTATCCTCGGTCAACAACACCGCGGGGTCTGGAAGGAAAAAGTGGGAAAGTGGGACCATCCCACATTGCGCTATTGCCCACCGGCTTGTGCGCAAGGTCAGCAATGCCTTTTTGGTGGGGTCTCGCTCCTTTGTGATCGATTCCCGCCTTCGCGGGAATGACAACGAGGGACGCGGCGTGCGAGGGGTGTATTAAACTGAACAGGAGATTGCCACGTCGCTGCGCTTCTCGCAATGACAGGTCCGGGGACAGGGGTTTTTTCCTTCGACTGGCTCAGAATGAACGGCGATGTGTGGATGGATTCCCCGCTTTCGCGTGGAATGACAATGGTGGCGGAGCCAATTAGGTTGGCACGGGCTGCCGACTGGCTCCTCGCAAAGACAGACTAGAGGCGGCTGTTCATCCTTCGACAAGATCAAGACGAACGGGGTATTTTAGCGTGGATTCCCGCCTTCGCGGGAATGACAATTATGGGCGAAGCGGGCGAGGTGATAGAAGTATTTCCTTCGACAGGCTCAGGATGTACGGGTGATTTTAGCGTGGATTCCAGCATTCGCTGGAATGACAAAAGGGAAGCAGAGGCGCCAGGGAGGGGATTGGCGCGATTGTGTTCCCGAAACGGGGCGTCTATAATACGGTAACATCCGATGTCACCCCTGTGGTTTATCCTCGCTTTTTCAACAACGATCATTTCGGCCTTAGTCAATATCCTGGACAGCCACTTCATGTCGCGGCGGATGCCAGGCACCCGGGCATATATCCTGATCTGCGGCATCTTCATTCTACCGGCCGGCGGCATCATGCTGATTTCATTCCCGCTGCCGGCTGGCATCGGGCCGGGACCGATTTGGGCAGTGATTGTATCGGCAATACTGATGTCAGGGGCATCGGTACTGATTCTCCAGGCGATGAAAAATGTCGACGTCGCCAGGGTGGCGCCGCTGACGGCCACATCACCCGCTTTTGTGGCTGTGCTGGCGACGGTGTTCCTGGGCGAAGACCTTGGGCTGCGCCAGTGGCTCGGTATCGGGGCGGTGGTTGCCGGGGCGGCGGTCATCTCTTCCAGGTGGGACGCGGCGGGCGGCGGGGGCATCAACCGCAAAGCCCTGTTCATGCTCCTGGGGGTCGCCGTCCTGGCGGCGGCGGCCAGCGTTATCAATAAATACGGTCTGGAATACATGTCATTCTGGACATACGCCGGCATCGATTTCCTGGTCGCCTCAATTCTGATACTCGCCTTTTGCCTGAGGCGGGAGGTGCTCAGCAGCATCAGGACAATGGCAAATCGGCGGCAGGCGATCAACCTGACGGTACTGAATCAGGTGATAGCGACGACGGCTACCATTATGGCCTTCTGGACGATCCAGTTGGGCCCGGTGTCGCTGGCTTCCACGGTGTTCAATGCCAAACCTTTGCTGGTCTTTGCCGCTTCAGCCGCCATCAGCCGCATCGCGCCGGGTTTCATGATCGTCGAGAAGTTGAGCCGGAGATCAACGGCGATAAAGGCGGCGGGCACCGCCGCCGTGGTGGGCGGATTGGCGGCAATTTTCATCTAGATCCGGCGCCGCCCGGCGATGGTCCGCCCGAAAGCGGCGGTGAAGGATCAGGTATTTCGGGCGGTTTTATCCCACCTGGGTTTCTGACAGCTGGGACAAGCCTTCGGTACTTCCCGCTGGGTTTTTTCTCTTACCGACCTGGCAACAGATTCAGCGGTCTTTCTTTTGGACTGTTCAGCTTTCTTGTCGTTTATATCATCAGCCATTTAACACTTTCCTCTCTCGTTGATACTTAAACAATAAGGCTTTGCCCATGCCGGGTCAATCAGTATAAGTACTCATTTTAACAGCGATTATTCCGTATTAGCCGCTATTTGGTGAATAAAGGGCGCGGCTTACCGGCAAATTCGGCAGCCTGACCAGAGGACGGTTTTTTCCTTCGACAGGCTCAGAACTAACGGGATTTTTGAGCGTGGATTCCCGCTTTGGCGGGCACTCGAGATATGGCGAATATTTATGGATTTAACAGGTAGTGGAGATTGCCGGCACTTGCCGCAGCAGGCAAGTCCTCGCAAAGACACTAAAAATCGCCTATAATCTTGCCGATGCCTGACATGTCGATCGAACTGCTGCCGGGCTTAAAGCTCCGGAACCCGGTCATCGCCGCTTCCGGCACGGCGGGTTACGGCGACGAGCCCTTCAGGCTGTATGACATCGCCGAACTCGGGGCATTTATCTGCAAGGGCACCACGCTGAAACCGCGGGCCGGCAATCCTCAACCCCGCATCATGGAGACACAGGACGGGCTTTTAAACGCCATCGGTCTGCAGAATCCGGGCGCGGATGCTGTTATCCACAAATACGCTCCGATGTGGTCGGCCTGGCCGACGCCGGTGATGGTCAACATCGCCGGCGAGTGCATCGATGACTATGCCGAGATCGCGACCAGGCTGGACAAAGTGCCGGGCATCGCGGCGCTTGAAGTCAACATTTCCTGCCCCAACGTGGCGGCCGGCTGCCTGGAGTTCGGCACCACCCCTGAGGGAGCGGCGGCGGTGACCGCCGCCGTGAAAGCGTCGGCGTCTTTACCGGTCATCGTCAAGCTGACCCCCAACACCGCGGACATCGCCGCCCTGGCCCGGGCGGTGGAGGGCGCCGGCGCCGACGCGATTTCTCTCATCAACACCGTCCGCGGCATGGCTATCGATATCAATAAACGAAAGCCGATTCTGGGCAACACAACGGGAGGATTGTCCGGCCCGGCGATCAAACCCATCGCCCTGGCGATGGTGTGGCGGGCGGCGGGGGCGGTCCGCATCCCGGTCATCGGCGGCGGCGGCATCGCCACGGCGGAAGACGCGCTGGAATTCCTGATGGCCGGGGCGTCGGCCGTCGAAATCGGCACGGCGGCGCTGGTCAATCCGACGATGTTCACGGGGATCATTAAGGGAATCGAAAAATACATGCTAAAATTTAAAATAGCCAATCTGAGAGACCTGATCGGGGCGGCGCGGAAGTAAACACCGCGCCGGGTAACCGGGAGGTTCGTCTCGGGCGGTAAAGATGCCGCGCGCCTGCCAGGGCAGACGCGCGCAAAGAGACAATAGAAGGAGGCTGCCATGTCAAGGGTCATCCATTTTGAAATTCCGGCGGTCAAACCGGAGCGGGCGGTTGAATTTTATAAGAAAGCCTTCGGCTGGAAAATCGAGAAATGGGCCGGGCCGATGGATTACTGGAACATCACCACCGGCGGCGCCAAGGAGCCGGGCATTGACGGGGCGATAATGAGCATCGACGGGGCGATCAAGCAGGTGGTCAACACCATCGGCGTCGAAAACCTGGCGGCGGCGGCCAAGAAAATTATCGCCGCCGGCGGCAAACGCGTCTCCCCCGACCAGGCGGTGCCGGGTATCGGGTACTTCGCTTACTTCGCCGACACCGAAGGCAATCCCTTCGGCCTGATGCAGAACGACCCCAGCGCCAAATAAGACATGCAGTCTCGCCCCGTCGCGCCGCCGGTTACCGGCGCCCCGGCGCGCCGGGCGGCACTGGCCGCGGCGCTGCTGGCGTCGTTCCTGACGCCGTTCATGGGCTCTTCGGTCAACATCGCGCTGCCGCCGATCGGCCGCGAGTTCTCCCTCGATGCCGTGACCCTGGGATGGGTGGCCACGGCTTACATCCTGGCGGCGGCGGTATTCCTGCTGCCCTTCGGGCGGCTGGCCGACATCGCCGGCAGGCGGAAAATCTTCACGGCCGGGCTGGGCGCCTACGCGGCGGCATCCCTCGGGGCGGCGCTGGTCCAGAACGGCGGCCAGCTCATCGCCTTGCGGCTGCTCCAGGGCGTTTCCGGGGCCATGCTGTTCGGCACCGGCGTGGCCATACTGACCTCAGTTTTCCCGCCAGCCCAGCGGGGCCGGGTCTTGCGCTGGAACGCCGCCGCGGTGTACACCGGCCTGTCGCTCGGCCCCACCGCGGGAGGCCTGATCACCGAGGCTTTCGGCTGGCGCTTCATTTTCATTTAAACGCCGCCTTGGCGGCGGCGGCTTTCCTGGTGGTGTCCCGCAGTCTCAAGCTTGATTTCCGGGAAGCGGCGGGCGAGGGTTTCGACCTGAAGGGCGCAGTTATCTACGGGCTGGCTCTGTCAGCGGTGATAGCCGGGTTTTCCGAGATGCCGGATGCTGCCGGGGTCATCCTGGTTGTCCTGGGCGGGGCCGGCCTGGGATTGTTCATCTTGATTGAAACCCGGATAAAGCACCCGCTGCTCCAGGTGAGCCTGTTCCGGGGCAATCCCGGTCTTTGTTTTTTCCAACGCGGCGGCGCTCATCAATTACTCCGCGACTTTCGCCGTCGGCTTCCTGCTATCGCTCTATTTACAGTTCGCCAAGGGTTTCAGCCCGGCGGCGGCGGGGCTGGTCCTGGTCGCCCAACCTGTTTTGATGGCGCTTATTTCGCCCTTTGCCGGGAGGCTGGCTGACCGGCTGGAACCCAGGCTGATTGCTTCGGGCGGCATGGCGCTTTCGGCCGCCGGCCTGTTGATGCTGGCTTTCATCGGGCAGGATACATCGCTGGTTTATCTCATGGCGGCGCTGGTGGTTATCGGCGCCGGATTCGGCTTTTTCTCGTCGCCCAACACCTCGGCGGTCATGGGAGCGGTGGAGCGGAAATGCTACGGGGTTGCCGCTTCAACGCTCGGCACCATGCGCTTGGTAAGGCAGATGCTGTCGCTGGGTTTAGCCATGCTGCTCTTTGCCCTGATTATCGGGCGGGTGCCGATCTCGGCGGCGGTGCTGCCTGAATTCATCGACAGCCTCAGAGCGTCCTTCACGCTGTTTGCCGTCCTCAGCCTGGCTGGAGTCGCCGCATCACTGGCGCGCAACCGCATCGCCGGCGCAGCCTAAAACATCCAGCCGGGATTTCTCTGTTTTCAAATTAATGTCTTGACGCCGGGGGAGAAACGGACGCCGGGGTTCAACCTGAGCAACGACGGAATCATCGGGAACAGGTCAGACCGCAGCTTCCAGTAGAACCACCTGGGTGGGCAGCGGCAGATTGCCCCGGCTAACGTTTAATTTGGGCTGGGCCGTGACGCCGGCGACGCCCATTTCCCCCAGGAAGCGTTCGACCGGTTCCAGTTCGCGGTTGATCTGCGGCATACTGTAGTGCATGGGGATAACGATGGCAGGCTCTATCTGGCGCACCAGCCGCGCGGCATTGGCGGCATTAAGCGCGCTCATATCGCCCACCGGCACCAGTAAAATATCAACCTTGCCCAGTTCTTCAACCCGGCTTTCGGAGAGCATTTCGCCCAGGTCGCCGAGGTGGCAGACCACCAGGTCGTCCATAGAGATGACGAAGATGGTGTTTTTGCCCCGGATGATGCCTTTTTCCGAATCATGGAACGACGGCACACCTATCAAGATGGCGTCGCCGATTTCATATTCTCCCGGGCGGTAGACTATCCGGAAATCGCCGGAAACGCCCGAGGTAAAGTTGTGTCCGTTGTGCTGGTGGCTGACAGTGACGATGTTAGCCGTCTGCTTGCCGAAGGCGCCGAGCTCCGGGGCGTAAGGATCGGTGATGACGGCGGTGTTCTTGCCTTTGAGGCGGAAACAGGAATGGCCGAGGTACTTGATTTCCATGCCCCGATTATAGCAGAAGGGGGGCTTCCGGAGAAAGGCGCTCAGCGTTTGATTCCGGAATCCAAAAAGCGCGAATCTGATGGGAACCTTGACAAAAACATCTTAAAAGTGCTAAATTACGTTTGTTAGCAATCAAGGCATTAGACTGCTAACAGGTACGGAACAATGCTGAACCCAAGATCTGAAACCATACTTTCGAGCATCATCCGACAGTACATCGAAAGAGCTATGCCGGTTTCTTCGGCGGCGGTCATCTCCGAGTGCGGTCTGGACGTTTGCTCGGCAACGGTGCGCAACGAGATGGTGCGGCTGGAGGAGGAAGGCTACATCCTGAAACCCCACCATTCAGCGGGCAGTGTTCCATCCGACAAGGGCTACCGCTATTACGTCGAGAGCATCAAGCACGCCCAGATGTCGCTGACCGACCAACTGCTGATAAACCACCTTTTCCACCAGGTGGAAAAAGAGATGGAGAACTGGTTGTCGCTGGCGGCGGGCCTGGTCTCCCAGCGGGTGCACAATGTGGCGGTGGTGACCCAGCCCAAGCAGACCGCCAGTAAATACCATCACTTGGAACTGGTGACGCTGCAGGAAAACCTGGCGCTGGCGGTTTTAATCCTGCGAGGGGCGAGGGTGCGGCAGCAACTGGTGAGTTTCGACGACGCGGTGGGACAATTTGAACTGACCGCCATCTCCCAGCGGCTTAACCAGGCTTTCGACGGCCTGACGCGGACGCAGGTTGAAAAAGCCAACGTATTGCTTTCGGATACGGAGAAGAAAGTCCATGCGGCGGTGCTGAAGATGATGCAGGCCGAGGACGAGCAGCGCAACGAAGAACCGTACCTGGAGGGTTTGAACTACCTGCTGGAGCAGCCGGAGTTTGCCCGGAGCCAGCGCGCCCACTCCCTGATGGAACTGGTGGAGAAACGCCAGCTCGGACGGATGCTGGGCGAAGAGGAATTCGAGGCCCATGAGATCAAGGTATACATCGGCCAGGAAAACCGGGAGCAGAGTATCCGGGACTTTTCGGTGGTGTTGGGCAGCTACGGATTGCCCAACGAAGCCCGGGGCACGCTGGGTGTTATCGGCCCAACCCGGATGAATTATGAAAAAACCATCGCGGCGGTGCGGTATCTGTCGCTGGTGATGAGCGCCCTGGTGGCCGAGCTTTACGGGCGAGAGCCGGAGATGGGCAGCGGCGGTTAATCCGCTTTGAGCATCAGCCGCCCGGCAACCCAAGATAAGATTTTCTAGAGGTTTGAGATGACGCCTGAGAACAACAATGAAGAAATCCTGGAGGGTGATTTTGACGCCCTGCGCGGCGCGTTGGAACAGGAAAAATCCCGCGCCGAGGATAATTTGAACAACCTGAAGCGCGCCCAGGCCGACTTCATCAACTACAAGCGCCGGGCTGAAACTGAGAAAGCCGAGGCGGTGGGCCTGGGCAAGAGCCTGGCCTTCCTCTCCGTGCTGCCGGTGCTGGATGATTTCTCCCGGGCGCTGGGTGCCGTGCCGGAACACGCCGCAGGAGAACCCTGGCTGCAAGGGATGGTGCAGATCGAACGCAAATTCCGCCAGATACTGTCCCGCGAGGGCGTGGAGGCGATGAAAACGGTCGGCGAGCGATTCGATCCCGGCCTGCACGAGGCCGTCCTCAGGTGCGCCGGAGAGGAAGGCATCATTGTCGAGGAATTGCAGGCGGGTTACACCTATAAGGACAGGGTGTTGCGGCCGGCGCAGGTGAAAGTGTCCTGCGAGGATATCGGAGAATAGTCACTTTGAACTGGCGAAAAAGCAAAATATAATCTAATTGTAAATTAAGGAGGAAACTGCAAAACATGGGTAAAGTAGTCGGCATCGATCTGGGCACCACCAATTCCGAGGTCGCCGTCATTCAGGGCGGCGAACCGGTGGTCATTCCCTCAGCCGAGGGCGGCACGCTGGTGCCTTCGGTAGTCGCCGTCAATAAAAACGGCGAACGGCTGGTCGGGCGGCAGGCCAAGAACCAGTCAGTACTCAACCCCGAGAACACCATCTATTCCATCAAGCGCTTCATGGGCCGCAAATGGGGCGAACCCGCCGGCCGCGAACTCCCGGTGGAAGAAGACGCCCGCCGCAAGCCTTATAAGGTCGTCAAGGGCGCCAACAACGAGGTCAAAGTGCTCCTTGGGGGCAAAGAGTACTCACCGCCGGAAGTTTCGGCGATGATCCTCCAGAAACTCAAGACCGACGCCGAGGCCTTCCTGGGCGAACCGGTGACCGAGGCGGTCATCACCGTCCCGGCCTATTTCAATGACGCCCAGCGCCAGGCGACCAAAGACGCCGGCCAGATCGCCGGGCTCAAGGTGCTGCGCATTGTCAATGAGCCGACGGCCGCGGCGCTGGCTTACGGCCTGGATAAAAAGCATGAGGAAACGGTGGCGGTCTATGACCTGGGCGGCGGCACGTTTGATGTTTCCATTCTGGAACTCGGCGAGGGCACCTTCCAGGTGAAGTCCACCAATGGCGACACTCACCTGGGCGGCGACGACTTTGACCAGAAGATCATTGACTGGCTGGTGGCCGAGTATAAGAAGGATCAGGGCATCGACCTGTCCAAGGATAAGACCGCCATGCAGCGCCTCAAGGAGGCGGCGGAGAAGGCCAAGATCGAATTGTCCACCGTGGCTCAGACGGAGGTCAACCTGCCATTCATCACCGCCGACGCCTCCGGTCCGAAACATCTTAACATAACACTGACCCGCTCCAAGCTTGAGCAGCTGGTGATGGACCTGGTCGAGAAGACCATCGCCCCCTGCCGCCAGGCGCTGACCGACGCCGGCAAGACCACTGCCCAGATCGACGAGGTCATCCTGGTTGGCGGCCAGACGCGCATGCCTCTGGTCCGGGCCAAGGTCAAAGAGTTTTTCGGCCGGGAACCCAACATGAGCGTCAACCCGGACGAGGTGGTGGCCATCGGCGCCGCCATTCAGGCCGGCGTCATTAAAGGCGAAGTCTCCGACGTGCTGCTGCTCGATGTCACCCCGCTGACTCTCGGCATCGAGACGCTGGGCGGCGTGGCGACGCCGCTCATAACCCGCAACACCACCATCCCGACCAGCAAGAGCCAGGTCTTCTCCACCGCCGCCGACAACCAGCCGAGCGTGGAAATCCACGTGCTCCAGGGCGAGCGCCCGATGGCGGGCGACAACCGGACGCTGGGCCGGTTCATGCTGGACGGCATCCTGCCGGCGCCGCGCGGTCTGCCTCAGATTGAGGTCACCTTCGATATCGACGCCAACGGCATCCTGTCGGTTAAAGCTCAGGACAAGGGGACCGGCAAGGAACAGAAGATCACCATCACCGCTTCCTCGGGCCTGTCCAAGGAAGAGGTCGAAAAGATGCAGAAAGAGGCCGCCGCCCATGCCGCCGAGGACACCGCCCGCAAGGAACTGGCCGAGGCTAAGAACCAGGGTGACACCCTGGCTTACCAGGCGGAAAAGATGCTGCGGGATAACAAAGACAAAGTTCCGGCCGATCTGAATACCGATATAACCGCCAAGGTTGAAGCGGTGAAGCAGGCGCTTGGGGGTTCCGATGCCGCGGCGATCAAGTCAGCGACGCAGACCCTGTCAGAAGCGATGCAGAAACTGGGCGAGGCGGTCTATAAGGCCCAGCAGCCTCCGCCGGGCGCCCAGCCGCCGCCTCAGGGCGAAGAGGGCGGCAAGAAACCCGACGAGGGCACCGTTGAGGGTGAATTCCGCGAAGTCTAATCAGGGATCGAAACAAGTTAAAGAGGGAGGGGCGAAAGCCCCTCCCTGTTATTTATTACGTTCAAAGAGCCCGGCGACCGCCCTTACATCGAAGGTAAACTTACCACAAACTCCGCGCCGGACCCCGGGGCGCTTCTGGCCTCGATGCCGCCGCCGTGGGTCAGAACGATCTCGCGGGTGATGGCCAGGCCGAGGCCTACGCCCGTCCTCACCCCCGATACCTGGTAGAACCGGTCGAAGACACGGGGCAGGGCATCAGGGTGGATGCCGGGGCCCTGGTCTAGGACACTGGCGATGACATTCCTGCCTTCAGCACGCGCGGCGATCTTTATCCCGGTGAAAGGCGGGCTGTTCTTCACGGCATTGTCCAGCAGGTTGTTGAACACCTGCTCCAGACGATCGGCGTCGCCTTTGACCCAAAGGCCCGGTTCAGCGTCCAGTTCGATCCTGACCGATTTATCAGCGGCCGGCGGGCCGAAAAGGTCGGTCGAGTGCCTCATGACATCATAAAGGTCGAGCCGGATCAATTCCATTTTGAACTGCCCTGACTGGAGACGAGAGAGGTCAAGCAGTTCATCCACCTGGCGCCGCAGTCTTTTAGCCTCGTCGTTGATGATGCGGGCGGCTTTATCGCGAGTCTCCCGGTCGGCGGCAGTGCCGTCAAGGAGAGCTTGGGAGAAACCCTGGACGGCGGTCAGCGGGCTCTTGAGTTCGTGAGAAACGTCGGCAACGAAATGCCGCAGTTTGAGCTGTGATGCCTCGACCTCGGCAGCCATGCGGTCGAAGCTTTGCGCAAGTTTGCCGACATCGCCGGTATCTTTGGAGTTTATCCGGTAGCTGTACTCTCCGCGGGCAATCTTATCGGCGGCCGCCGATACCTCGCCCAGAGGCTTGTAGACCGAACGGGACAGCCAGTAAGCCAGGACGATCGAGGCTGCCAGGGCGATGACGCCGGCCCAGGCGAAGGGCCGGAAAACCCCGGCCAAAGCAGCGGCAGCCTCAGGCCGGGGCACCGCCAGGATGAGAGTCTGGGCGCGGGCGATACCGGCGGGCGCCCGCGCCAGCGGGTAGGCGGAATAAAAATAATCAGCGCCGGCGTCGTCAACAATCGCGCCGGTGGTACCCTGCGGCACACCGTGAGGCAGCGACCCTTCAGGGAACTGCAAGGCCGGTTCGCCCTGCGGCACCAACTGACGGAGCAGGTTGCCGTCGGCGTCCGACCACAGGATGTGCATTCCGGAGGCGTCGGCCTGGGCCTGCATGTTCTCGACGAGTTCGGCCAGGGTGACGTTGCCCCGGATGAGGGCGGCCACCTGCACCGAAATGGGGCGGGCGGCGTCATCCAGCCGTTCCATCGCCAGGCGGTCGGCATACTGGCGCACCAGTACAGCGCTGCCGAGCGCGGCGATGAACAGGGTGACGATGACCACCAGAGAGTAAGTAAGAAACAGTTTCAGACGCAGGCTCATGCGGCCCCGCTCGCCACCAGCCGGTAACCGGTGCCCCGCAGTGTCTCGATATCAACGCCGGAACCTTCGAGTTTATCGCGCAGGTGGTTGATGTGGACGTCGACTGTCCTGGTATCGCCGTAGTAGTCATAACCCCAGACCTGGTTCAGGAGTCTTTCCCGGGAGAAGACTATGCCTGGCTGCCGGGCAAGGGCGATTAACAGGGACAGTTCCCTGGCCCGCAGCTCGATCGGCGAACCGTTGACCGCCGCCTCGTGGCGTTCCGAATCGATGCGTAGCTTGCCCAGTTCGATGACCTCCCCGGCGGAAGCCGGAGGCTGGCTGCGGCGGAGCACGGCTTTGACCCGAGCCAGCAGCTCATGCGGGTTGAAGGGCTTGGTCAGGTAGTCGTCGGCACCCATCTCCAGGCCGACGATCTTGTCCACGTCCTCGCGGCGGGCGGACAGCATCAGCACCGGGACTTTACTTGATGATCGCAGCCGTTTCAGCACCTCGAAGCCGTCGATGTCCGGGAGCATGATGTCGAGAATGACAAGGTTCGGATTGCTGGCCGAGACGAGGCTGATGCCTTCGCGGCCTTTGCCGCAAGCCGCGACCTTGAAGCCCTCGCGTTCCAGGTAGAGGCGGGCCAGTTCGACGATATTTGTTTCGTCGTCGATGATGACGATGGTTTCCATAACGTTGTCCGACATTATAGCCAATCGAAATCACTGATGAAACAGGCCGGAAGAAACCCCTCCGGCCTGTCTTTTTTAGTTGAGTCGGCGTTAAGTTTTGGGTGTCCTGGCGGGCGCGGCGGCGTGGAGGCCTTCCCAGTCCTTCAGGATTTTATTGGCGTCGCCCTGGTTGAGACGGCCGCCTTCGACCAGCCGGTCGAGGAGGGCTACCACGTTATCGCGGTTCTGCATCTTCATCACTCTATCGTGGAGCACGGCCGAATCCAGCACCCACCCAGGATGAGCGTCATCCCAATCTTTCAGTATCTTATTGGCGTCCCCCTGGGTGATTTTGCCAGCCGTCACCATCCGGTCCAGCAGGGCTGTCACCAGATTGCGGTTTTTCATCTCCATGATTCGCTGGATGGGGTCTATTGGCTGCCAGTTGGGGTGGGCGTCGTCCCAGGCGGCGAGGATGCGATCGGCCTCAGCTCGATCGATCTTGCCGGCGGCCACCAGCCTGTCGAGCAATATGACGACATTGTCCCGGCTTTGCATCTCCATGATGCGGGTAAGGGGGTCTACCGGAGGCTGCCAGTTGGGGTGGGCATTGTCCCATCCGTTTAGAATCTGGTGGTATTCCCCCTGGGTTATCTTGGCGCCGGCCAACAGCCGGTCAAGCAAGGCCACGACATTGTTCCGGTTGCCCATGTCCATGATACGGGCTTTAAGCTGGTCGATAGGCGGCTGCCAGTTGGGGTGTTGATCGTCCCAGTCTTTCAGAATCTTGTTGGCATCGCCCTGAGTGATCTTGCCCGCCGCCACCAGGCGGTCGAGGAGGGCCGCTACCAGATTGCGGTTTTGCATCTGCATGACGCGGGCGGCCAGGTCGGCTGTGTTCTGGAGCCTGTCGCCGGCAGCGCCCTGGGACTTTTCTCCAGCAGCCTGTTCGGTCTTTGGCTGCGGCCGGTCGGTCTTATCGGCGGCGGCAAGCGCCACCGAACCCCCGGCCAGCACCGCTAAGATAATGGTTCCTGATATTAGTCTCAAAACGATCTTGTTCATCTCTCCGTCCTCCTTTTGAGACCATGTTACCCCCTCAATGTTATCCCGGTGTTAGCCGGATGTAAAATGTATGTAAAATGTGAAACAGCGAATCAATCCGCCGCTCCGGCCACCCAGCCTGAAGCCCAGGCCCAGGCCAGATTGTAGCCGCCGCGCTCTCCATTGACATCCAGCATCTCGCCGGCAAAATAGATGCCTTTTTTCAGTTTCGATTCCAGGGTGCCTGGCGCGACTTCGTCGACCGCGACACCGCCGGCGGTGAACTCGGCTTCGTTCCAGCCGCGGGTATCGGCCACCCGGAATAAGTGATTTTTCAGTGATTCGACGATTACGGCGACATCGCTGTTTTCCAGAATACCCTGAAGCGCCGGCCCGAACTTGTTCGGCAATATACCGGTCAGCAGGTCGGCCGGAGGCAGACCTTTGTCGCGCCGCCGCTGGAGTTCGCCTGCCAGTTTCTCGCGGCTGATGAAGGGTACCAGGTCAACCGCGATGAAGACCTGCGTCCGGTGTTTTCGGGTCAGGGCGATGGACACTTCCTCTGAAGCATCCAGAATGCAGGTGCCCGACAAGCCGTACTTGGTGAAAAGGACCTCCCCGGAGTATTCAACGCCCGGTTGACCGTTGATCATACTGCGGGCGACAGCCAAAATCTTCTGGCCCTGCAGCAGGTGGCACAAATTGTCTTTCACCACCAGCGGCACGGCGACAGGAACCGGCTCCACGATGGTATGGCCCAGTTTTCGGGCGATTTCATATGCGCCGCCATCGGCGCCGAAGGCGGGATATGTCCGGCCGCCAGCGGCGAGGACAACGCGGCGGCAGTCCACTTTTTCACCGGAACGGGCGGCGACAATGAACCCGCTTTTGGCATGATTTATCGAGGCGCAGTCGAAATTGTATTTAACCGCCACCGGCAGCCTTTTTAACTCAAGTTCGATAACCTTGAGCACCGAAGAGGCCTGGTTGGTGCGGGGGAAAACGCGGCCTTCGTCAGAATAAACCTCAAGGCCAAGTTCTTGGAACAAGCCGAGCATGCGGTCACGGTCAAAGATTGCAAAAATGGAGCTAACCAGGCCGCGGGCGGCGGCGTTGAAGTGGAATTCATCCAGATTGGTATTGAGAAGATTGCACCGGCCGTTGCCGGTGGCCAGCAGTTTTTTGCCGAGCTGCGACGTTTTTTCACAAATTACCACCGGGACGCCGCGGCGGCCGGCGCTAATGGCAGCCAGCAGGCCGGCGGCGCCGCCGCCGATGACAGCGGTCTCGAAGCGTTCCATAACAGCCGAATCATACCATTTTAGGCCGGTTTTTTGCCCAACTGGCATTGACCGTCAAGCGTTGCGGCGCAGGGCTGATTTGAGATCCGAGGCGGTCAGTGGCTTAGTAGGGAGTGTTTTCCAGGCTAGAATCGACAACCAGGCAAGAATCGCGGTTCTGATGACAATGATGATCCAGAAACCAACCCCGAGAGGCGCCAGCGCCATGGTTACCGAAGATGGCAGCCCGGATACTGACGACACCAGATCCGGGGCGATATGAACCAGGTAGAGACCGTAGAGAAATGGATATTCCAGAAGCACCAACAATTTAAATGAAACTGAAAACCAAACCGGCAACAGGATCAGCAGGAAGGGTATCAGCCAGTAGAAAAAATTGGCTGACCAGCCGTAAAAAACGGTGAAGTAACCGCCAAGTGCAAATAACAGACCCCAGATGAACTGGTTTTCCGTCCTGATATTTTTAAAATAGATGAAACCGCCGATAACAATCGCCATCAGGACGATGAAAACGAGGCTGTACCAATGGGAGTAATCCGGGACGATCATGGTCATGACGGAATGGTCTGGGGTTATGCCGGTCCACCCCCAGTCTCTTTGAGCCACGCCAGAATAATCCTGGAAAAACACATCCTGAGGCACCGGCTTATCCAGGAGTTTTTGAATAAGGGCATAAACGGTTTCCCAGGGCGGCCGGCCGGCCTGCCAATTGAACGAACTTAAAAATACCCGGAAATTTCCAATTATGAAAGGTAGAAATAATAGAGAGAACGTGGCAGTCGATAATCCGGTGAAGAGTATTTTAGCCTTTTTAGACAGAAATTCGCTTTTCAAAACGACGGGTATCAGAAGCATGCCGAAGGGTTTGATGACTGAGCCTATTCCCAATATGAGGCCGCCGGCTGTTGGGGAGCCTTTCAAAACGTAATACACCGCCCCGAGAAAGGCCGTCAGCGGTATGGAATCGACCACGGTGTACCATTTGAAGGTAATGACCAGTATGGTGTAGACCAGCCCGAGGATGAGCGCCTGATTAGGGCCTATCATGCGCTCAACGATTTTATAAAAATAGAATATGCCCAGGAAAACCGCGCCCATGCTCAGAAAATACCAGAGGACGGAGAAGATAATCTCCACCGAAGAGCCGGAGCCGAGCGCTTGAGCTGGTTTCCAGAGCAGGTAGTAAAGATAATGAGTACCGGGGCTTTGGCCGGACCAGACATTAAGGAATCCATGTTGGTCCATCAGTTTAAAGACGCCGCTTAACCAGTCGGTAAACCAGTTCGCGGGCAGCTCCAGCAGGAGATCACCTGTGAGAAAATAGCTGCCGCCGTAAAACAGAGCGACGAGGAGGACAAGACCTTTGAAAAGGTTTTTATTGCTAAGATGTTCACCTGCCTGAGCAGCGCAGGTGGTGTCTTGAGGTTTAAGTTGCCCGGCTATTTTCGGCATCGGCTGGAAAGATAAACCCTGCGGCGGGTAATGTCAATTGGCGGTGGCGGTAACCTGGTCAATAAGGAAAGCCGAAGCACCGTTCAGCACCGGCACGGTTTCCAGGACGATGATATTGAAAGCGACGGCGGAAGTGAAGGTGACAGTGCCTTGCGGAAAGGTATCGCTGGCGAAAACGCCGCGGGCGGCCGCATTGCCAATCGGCGGGCTTGATATCGAACCTGAATAGGCGACTACCCTGAGTTCCGTCGGGGTCTCGACATTGCCCGGGCCGTGTGAATCAGTGGTAGCAAACACAATAGAAACCGAGTTCATTGGCTGGCTGAACTTAATCTGGAGCGAACTCCTGGAGACATCGTTGTCATAGATATATTTGCCTGAAAACTGGGACAGGATAAAATTGGTCGCCGCCTGGTTCTGGATTGAATAGGCCGCTCCGGATGACGAACTGAATTCAGCGGTGATGCCGTTGACGGTGCTGCTGAATGGCGTGCTCTGGCCAACATTCAACACGGGGCTGCCGGCGTCGAAATTGAAAATGAAGGTGCCCGAGATTACGGGAGGAGGGGTGGTTGTCGGCGGCGTTGTGGACGGTAAAGAAGTCGTTGAAGGCGAAGTGGCGCTCGGCGTTCCGTTGTCCGGACCGCAAGCCGGCAGTACCAGGAGCAGTAAGAACATTACGGCCGTTGATACTGCTTGCCGGTATTTCATCATGGCAATTCCCTCGCTACCCCGATGGAAGCAACCGGCGTATTTCGGCATGGTATGGGTTTCAGCCTGCCGTCTTCCATTTCGAAAGCCCGGCTGGCGAAAGGCAGCAATTCCAGACTGTGGGTAACCACCAGAAAAGTTACCCCCTGTTTATTGATGCTGCAGATTAACTCCATTATCTGGTTTTCAGTGTGTTGGTCAAGGTCGCTGGTCGGTTCATCGGCCAGTATCAATTTGGGCTCGTTCACCAAAGCCCTGGCGATGGCTACCCTTTTTTGTTCACCGGCCGAAAGCTGTTGGGGATGTACCTGGGATTTTGCGCTTAAGCCGACTGTTTCCAGCAGTGCTTTAGAACGTTCCAGAAAATGGTTTGGGGATTTCCTGGAGGTGAAGCCCGAGGGAAGATAAACGTTATCCAATACCGTTATGGAGGGAATCAGGCTGGGAAATTGAAAAATAAAGCCCATGGTTTCACGGCGCATGGTTGAAAGCCCTTGATCATCCAGGCCGGCAAGATCGCCGCCGTTCATTGTCACCCGGCCGGATGTTGGTTTGATCAATCCGGCGGCCAAATTTAGAAGGGTGGACTTCCCGGTCCCGGAGCGGCCGATGATCATGATCAATTCCCCGGCTTTGATATCGAGGGTGACATCGCGGACGGGACTGATGGATGTAGACGCATCCAGGGCAAAGGTTTTGGTGACGTTCTCAAGTTTCAGCATCTTATTGTCTCATGGCTATGGCGAGTTCCTGGCGGCTCAGGCGGAAGGCGGGAATGGAGGCGGCCAGCGTCACGGTCACCAGCGCCAATCCGACACCGGCACCCACAAGCCCCAGAAACACGCCAAGCGGAGGGAAGAGAAAGGGCATGCGCAGCGAACCGGCGATGAGGTCCTTAAGGACAAACAAACCTCCGGCCGCCACGATAATGCCGACCAGGGAGCCGGCGGCGGCCAGTAAAGCCGCTTCCGAAAGGAGGGTTTTAAATATGAACCCCCGGGTGGCGCCAATGGCTCTGAGGACAGCCATTTCCCGCCTGCGTTCATTGGCCGCCATGGAAAATATTAATCCGATCAGCAGCATCGACAGAATCCAGATGATGAGCGAGATGATGAAAAAACCCCACAACAAGCCGTTCATCTGGTTCCGGAAAGCGCCGAAGAGGTTCGGGCTTTCGATTGGCACCATCCCCCTGGTATTGGACAGAATG
This sequence comes from Dehalogenimonas alkenigignens, assembly GCF_001466665.1. Lineage (NCBI taxonomy): Bacteria > Bacillati > Chloroflexota > Dehalococcoidia > Dehalococcoidales > Dehalococcoidaceae > Dehalogenimonas > Dehalogenimonas alkenigignens. The sequence continues at coordinate 711,647 of NZ_KQ758903.1, forward strand.
TCCAGGGCAACTCTGTGGATATCGGCGGACGGTTCTACCCGGACCATGATGGTGGAGATCAATTCGGGGTCGACCACCAGCGGTTGAACCGCGGTGGTAACGGATGATTCGGCCATGGCGATAGCCGTTTCCATGGTCATGAACAGCGTTTGATCCAGCCCGGTCCCGGTGGCTGACAGGTTGCCGACCAGGTCCATGCCGTAGCCGTAGAGGATTATCTGATCGAATTCAGGCGGGACAAAAATATAGTGGCCGCCGACAACCTCACCTCTGGCAAGGTCCCGTCCGAGATTGTCTCTCAGCCAGGGTGTCACCGTGAAATCGGTCGCCGGGTCGTATACCACAATGAACATCTCCCAAACAGCGCAGCAGGCGGCGCCGTATAAGGAAGCCAGGTATACCTGGGGAGAAACAGCCTCAACGCCGGGGACAGAAGCGACTGATTCCAAGTTGCTTCTGGGCATCCAGATTTCAGTCGGTTTACCCATCAAGAGGGCGGTTTCCAGCTTTGTTTCGGCGCCGACCGGAACCACCAGGATATCAGCGCCCATGCGCTGCAAACCTGAATCAAGGCTGGTTTCAGCGCCTCGGATGATCAGGGTCGTCGAGAGCAGGAATGCCGCTACCCCGGCAACCCCGAGAAAAATACTCAGGCTCCGGAAGCCGTTCCAGCGGATGTTTTTCAGAGCAAGTTTAATCGTGCCCATAAACACCAGAAAATTCTGACGGAGAGTTAAGCTTCAACAGGGCGGCAACCCGCCGCCGGCGCCTTCCTCGAATAAGACCAGAATATACGGCGCCTGCCCGGCGATATCCTTAGACCAATCCGTGGTCTTGTAAGTGGTGTTGGTTACGAGTTGGCCGTTGCTGTAAGAACGTTCAACATATTCTACCGATTCAACGTGCTTGCGAAGGTCCGAGCCCTGGGCTTGGGAGGTAATCAATCCGGATTCCAGTACGGAAATGGGGACGTTTTTAAAGGTGACCTGGTAAAAAACGCCGTCCTCGGCTGATGTCCGGGTGATGCTTCGGGCTAGTACCAGCGATGACAGCCATTTGCCGTCTGGGGTAATGGTGCCGTGAACCTGATCGGTTATTTTCTGGGTTGGCGTTGCTGCCTCGTTGAATCCCCTGAAGGTGTTGGCCATCCAGCCGATCGGCACTCCGGAGGCTTCCAGTGACGTCGGGTGTTTAAAGATAATGCCGAACGTCTCGAAGTCCATCAAGCCGTAAAGCCGGACCGAGATGCTGGTGGTCTTCCGCAGTTGTTCAGCCTGAACGGTATCCGGTGAGGTTGAAGCGCCCAGATCCGGCGAGCAACCCAACGGGAGAACCAGCGCCGCGGCTAATAACAACCACGCCGTTGGCCGAAATTTCTCTAAAATACTCTGTTTCATGCCCATTGCTATTTTGCATGACGCTTTGCCGCAATTTGAACAAACAAAATATTAAACTATTCCAACCGGTTGGACCTGGCCGCCATAACCATGCCAACCAGGCCGGAAGCAATCACCAGCGCCCCGGCGGTGATGAGTCCGGGCCTTTCCAGGGTGACACAGGTCATAGTCGGGGTCTGGCAGACGCCGATCAGAAAGGTAGGCAGGGCGATAATCACCGCTCCCAGCACTACGCCGAGTCCGCCCAACTGCATAAGGGTGGTCTTGCGCCGGTTGAAAGTCATCATGACGCCGACGACAGCCAGCGGGGCGGCGGCGGCGATCTCGGCAATACCGCTCCAGTGACATTTCATGGGAACGGTCTTGCCGTTGGCCAGGGTAATGGCTTTTCCCTGGGACTGGCAATCGGTGAACATCGGGAAAACGGCGGCGAATATCGCCAGCACCACCAGGACAACGCCGAGGACTTTAAACATCTTGAGCGACTCCTTTTGCTGCCTTTACAAATGAGAATATCACTTCTGTACCGTCCACAGCCAGTTGAGACCGAAGCAAATACCATGGATCTGGCCGTCATAGCCGACGCGATGCCACAAGTCAGTGATTTCATTGCGGGTGAAGTTGCGGTGAAACGGTTCATTGCCAGCACAGGTCATGCTCAGGTGCTGGCGCATCTTCCAGATGCTGTTGGTGCTGGGGACAGACCCGACAAGCCAACCGCCGGGACGGCAGACCCGGAGCATTTCCTGGAGGGTGGTTTCAGGATTCTCCAGGTGTTCCACCACCTCAGTGGCGATGACCATATCCACCGACGAGTCTTGAACGGGCAGCATTTCAGCATCCGCCTGGGCTTTGACAATGTATGGCTTGCCGTTCATCTGGTTTAAAGCCCAAAGGTTCATGTCCAGAGCTACGGCTTTCTGCCTGATGGTGGCCAGTCGGTGAGTGATCAGGCCGGTACCGCAGCCGATATCGAGGACAATCCCGTCACGGGGCAGCAGTTTTTCGATGTAGTGCCAGGTTTCGGCTCTCCTGGTGTGGTGATAGATATATTCGAGCCCCTTGGAGTCTTTGGTCCAATCGTAACGTTCAAAAAGGTAAAACTCTTTGACCGGGAGATGCCCGGCCGTCATTTCGAGGGCGGTGTCCGGGCTGATGAGCGACGGGATGCCGTTGAGTACGGAGTAGACGGTACCGCAGGACTCGCATTTCAGAACACTGTCCATAGGAACCAGGTTGGATTTACAGCCAGGGCACCCGAAAACATCCAGATGCCAACGCTCGAATGAATGTCCTCCCGCAGAGTCAACGGGATATGTCTGAATCATACGAACCTAGTTTCTCCGGCGGGTTCCGCGTTTTGCGGAACCCGCCGGTGTTCATTTTGTTACGGAGTGACGGTGATGCGGCACTGGGTGGGCTGATAGGACCAGCCGGCCGGACTCTGGTATCCGCCGAAGCTGGCCGAAACTACCCCTGGGGCACCGCTCAGCGCCACGGCGACATCGCCGCCGGCGGAGGTCAGTCCGGTGGCCGAAGACAAAGTGCCAGCAGTGGTTAGGAAGGACAAAGTGCGCCCAACCAGCGGGTTGCCATACTGATCAGCCAGGTGGAAAGTGATTACGCCCGCTGAAGTTGAGCCGGTAATCACCGTCTGGATGAAGGGTACCACGGCGATGATGCCCATGTGGGACGAAGCCAGGCGATTGGCGTCACCGAAGAAAACGGCGTCGATAACCACTGTCGATTTTTCATTCGGCGCCGGGACGCTGAGTGTAGCGACTCCGGAGGCGTTTGTGGTGGCTACGACAGAGCCATTCTGGGTAGTGCTGGATTCCAGCTTATAGAACACGTAATTGAAGGTGATGGACAAACCGGCGATGTTGACCGGAGCCTGGGCGGGCAGCGTTTGAAGCTGGGCGGTCATATTGATGTTCTGCCCCGGGCTGACCGAATCCGCCGAGGCGGTAACGACCCGTGTAATCGCCGGACCTGAAGCCGCGATTTCGGCGGTGATGCGCGCCTGGGAAGGCTGATACGACCAGCCGCTGGCGTTCACGAAACCGCCGAAGCTGGCGGAGATGACCGCGGAGTTGACGCCGCTGAGGACGACCTGGGCATTGCCGCTGATATCGGTGGTGGCAGAACCGACCGACAGGGTGCCGGCGGTGGTCAGGAAGGACAGGTCCTGCCCGGCGATGGCATTGCCATAGGAGTCAGCCAGGTGGAAGGTCACGACACCCGCCGCATTGGAGGCCGTCAGCACCGTCTGGATGAAAGGCACCACGGCGATGGTGCTCATATTGGATGAAGGCTGCAGGTTGGCGTCGCCGTTGAAGATGGCGTCAACCACGACGGTAGCCTTTTCATTGGGAGCGACGATGGCCAGGACGGCTTTGCCGGCGGCGTCGGTGTTTACCGTCGCCGTGCCGGATTCGGTAGTGCTGGATTCAATCTTGTGGAAGACGTAGTTAAAGAGAACCGGCATCCCTGCCCGGACAACATCAGTCAGACCAGGCAATTGCTTCAATGAAGCCGTGACTGTGATCGTCTTGGCCGGGCTGACCGAGGTCGGGGAGATGGTTACCATCCTGGTCTGGGCCACACCAGTGCTCTGGGCACCGGCGACCGTCGGAGCGGATTCGGCGGTTGCCGTCGGGAAGCCGGGTATGGTGCTGCCGACTGTGTTCAAAGCGGCAACCCTGTAGAAGTAGGTGATGGCGTTTTCAATCTCAGTATCATCGAACGTGGTGACCATGCCTACGGTGCGGGTTACCAGGTTAGCGGTGAAGCCGGCATTGGTGGCGCGTTCGATCTTGAATCCGGTGGCATTCACCGCCGGGTTGGTCCATGACAGGCTGACCCTCTTGGGGTTGTCCAGGACGGTGGCGGTTACGTTGGTCGGCGCGTCAGGAGCGACGGCGAAGCAGACGCCGTGCATCATATCCATTTCCTCGTGGCCGAGGATATGGCAGTGGATGACATACTCCCAGCCGAAGTTGACCATCTGGTTGGTGATGGTGATCGGATTGCCGGTCGGATCGAAGAAACCGCCGGGCGGGCCGATGAGGGTCTCACCTAAAGGCATGGTGGCATCGATCGGACGGATCGAGTTGGGCACCTTGAACGGCAGTTGCGGCGCTACCGGCCTGAGGGCGACGATGGTATCCTCCAGCGGGCTGACGCGGAGGGTTTCCTTCCAGCCGCGTTCGGTCGGGTGGGGAAGCGACAGGAAGCCGTCCCAGGCGACGCGGTTGATCACCTGAACGTTAAACAGGTGGAAGTGGATCGGGTGGGTGTCAACGCCGTTATGGGTGATTTTCCAGAGCTGGGTGCCGTCACCCGGCATAGGCTCCGACAGCGGAACCATGGAGTCTTTGAGGACCTCGACCGGCGGCGAGGCATAGGGGTAAAGCATGAAGTTGGCGGCGCCGGCAACGGTATTGGGCAGTTCCAGCCCGAGCATGCCGCTCATGCGGCCGTAAACCGGGTCATAGGCTTCACCCATTTCGTCCTGGATGGCTTTGGGCTGCAGCGGCAGCGTCATCTGCTGTCCGCTAATGGTCTTAAAGGTATGGGAGTTCTGGAAGATGCGGACATAAGTATCAGCCGGGAAGGAAGTAGCGCCACCCCTGGGCGAGAAGGTGCCGTTGCCGTTATCCACCCTGTAGGCGTCGTTGTGAACGGCGTTGGGCACGATCAACTTGGGCTGCGTCCGCTCGAAGACGCCAGGGTGGGCGGCATTGGAAGCCCAGGCTTCATTCAGCGCGGAGACATTATACTGGGCTGCCGGCGCAACATTCCTGACCCGGATCTGCATGACAGTGCGGGTGTTGGGCCCGTGGCCGGGTAGAGTGGTGTTGCCGTTAGCGGGATAGGTATAGCCGCCGGCATCTGCCATATCCGGTGAGCCGGTGTAGTAGTCCAGGCGCGGGTCGGGGGCCGGGAAGGGGGCGGGGGCGTCGTTATAGACGATGAGTGTCTTGCCGGCATATTGTGAGAAATCAACGATAACGTCAGCCCGCTCGGCCGGGCCGAGGGCTAGGGAGAACGAGTTGACGATGCCGGCGTTGAAGGTGGTGACATCAACGTTCCAGTCGATCGGCCGCTGGGGGACGACGGCCGGCATGGGCAGGAAGCCGCCCTCGTTGCCGATGACGATCCAGTCAGGGCCAGCGGTGTTCCAGTCCGGCACGCCGCCATCGCGGCCGTCTATCGGCCAGGTGGCATTGCCCAACTCGAAGTTCTGCGGCCAGGTGGGGTCGTTGGGATACGGCGCGGCAACGACTGTCTTGATTTCGGTGCCGAAGCCATTGACAGTAAATCCTGTAGAATCCGCCTCATACATTTGAAGGTTTAAGAACCGGTCGTTGCAGGCGTTGAGGACGCGGAGCCGGTAAGATTTGGGATCAACTTCCACGTATGGGAAGGCGGTGCCGTTGACCAGCATGGTGTCCTGGAATGATTCCATCTGCATGGCAGGGTGGGGGGCGCCCGGAATGAAGGGGGCTTCCCACGGGGTATTGGCAGGATTGACCGAATCATAATACGGGTTGGGTTGCGGCCCGACCAGAAGGTTGGTGGCCGGCGGCCAGAACCACGGGGCATAGTGCCAGCGGCCCATGGGGTTGATGCCGGAATTGTCCGGCGCCCAGGGGTTCTGAGCCGGGTTGTAGACGTGGCCCATCCACAGGTCGCCGGTGTGGGGTACCGGCGGGGTGATGCCCCAGTTCCAGGTGGGATCGGTGGAGGGGATCATCGGGGCGTCAACGAAGGTCTTGTCCTGGACGATGAGCGGGATCTGGTCGGCGGGGATAATGCCGCTATTTACCAGTTCGGCTTCGACCGGGTCCTGAATGATGTATCCGGCGGCCATGCCGACATAAACGTTGAGGCGGGTAATGCCGAGCGCATGATCGTGGTAGAACATCAGGCGGGCGCTCATCTGATTGGGGTAGTAATAATTGTACTGGCCGGGTCCGGGATCAGGCATATCCGGCACGCCGGAGTAGAGGACGCTGGCGCCGTCGGGGTAAGATGTCGTCTCGCCGGCCGGGGTGATCCACTGATGAGGCGTGCCGTCGGAAATCCAGGGGGCGTCGGCGCCGTGGAGGTGGATGACGGCGCGGTTCTGGGTGTAAATCTCAGTGCCGCCCATGGGGCCAAGACCGGCGCCCATCATGGCTTCGTCAACGGGGATGAACAGGTTGCCGCCGGCGCCGGTGGGCAGTTCATTGGTGAACCTGATGCGGACGGCGCGGTCCTTCTGTGCGATGATCAGCGGGCCAAGGTAATGGATCGGCGCCGGCGTGACATTGTTGAGGGTGCCGCCGGCGTTGGTGCCGTTGTTGGTCTGGACATAGCCGCGGAGTCGGGTGGGGGGCAGGTCGGAGTGCAGTTTCTCGTTATACTCGCGGAGGGAGATCTCATAATAGTCGGAACCGGGATAAGTCAGTTTATCGGGGTTGGCGATGGGGATATATTGCCCGAGGTTGTTGGCGGCGCCGGGCCCAAGGCCGGGCAAGCCGTCAACGAATTTCCGAATCGGCGGGCTGTAGGCCCAGTTGGGCACGGTGATGCTGAAATAGTCCGGCACATCGCCGGGTCCCGGATTGGCCGCCAGCGGGATGGCCTGGGCGATGAGGCTGCCGCCGTTACTGGGGGTGAGCTGACCGGCTTCGGCCAGCGTCTCATTGGCGCGGGCGGCGGCGGCCATGCGCTCTTCATGGGTGATCTTGTTACGGTAAACCGGATTGGTCACCTGTTCGGCGCCCTGGACTACCTTACGGGCGGCTATGGAATAACCCAAAAGCCCGGCGGTGCCGGCGGCCATCTGCAGGTACTGGCGCCGGGTTACCTCCCGGGGTTTGGCAGGCTGAGCAATGACCGAAGAAAGAGAAGTCGGGGTAGCGCCGCTGCCAGCCTCCCTCATCTTGCGCCTGAAAATATTGGTTGACATCCGCCTTCTGGGTGCTGGCATGCTCGTCTCCTCCGCATATTTATTCTGTTGAGAACCGCGTCCCCGCCCAACCATTATAGGCTTTATCACTGTATCAATATAGGCGGGTTAAGGCAATACGTATAATTACGTATTTTTATGGAATTGTTGCGGATTGATAAACATAATCAACACACGTAGAATCTGAAATCAGTTAACAGGCGGCGGCAGAGCCGTTAAGATATGAGGTTGGAGGTAAAAGATCAATGGATGCCATCGAACAACTGCTCAAGGACCTGACGGAAGCCAGCGGGGTGCCGGGGTATGAGGGGGATATACAAAAGATCATGGAAAGCCGGCTTAAGCCGGTCGGTGATGTGTCAAGAGACCGGCTGGGCAGCGTCATTTGTGCCAAACGCGGGAGCGCCGGAGGCCCCAGGATACTTCTCGCGGCACATATGGACGAGATCGGATTCATGGTGAAACTGATCAATAAGGACGGTTTCATCAAATTCGTGCCCCTCGGCGGCTGGCCGAACCAGCACCTCCCGGCGCAGCGAGTGCGCATTGAAACATCAGCCGGGCCGGTCACGGGCGTTATCTGCGGGCCGCCGCCGCACCTGCTGCCGGAGGCGGAGCGCGGCAAGTCCTTCGATAAAAAGGAGCTGTTCATCGATATCGGCGCGACTTCGCGGGAAGAGGCCATCGGAGCGGGTGTCCGCGTCGGCGATCCGGTGGTGCCTGACAGTTCCTTCAAGGTGCTTTCGATGAAAGAGCCGACCTATGCGGCCAAGGCTTTTGACGACCGGGTGGGCTGCGCGCTATTGATCGCGGTTATGGAAAAGCTGGCGGGGGTTGAACATAAAAATACGGTTTTCGGCGTCGGCACGGTGCAGGAAGAAGTCGGTTTGCGCGGCGCCACGACCAGCGTCGAAGTGGTTAAACCCGATGTGGCCATTATCCTGGACATCGGGCCGATCGGCGATGTGCCGGGCATCAAACCTGACGAATCGACAACGAAACTCGGCGGCGGACCGACGCTTTTGGTCTACGATACCAGGATGATCCCGAACCTGAAGCTCCGCGATCTGGTTATCAGGACCGCCGACGAACTCAATATCCCCCTTCAGCTCGATACTCTGGAATTCGGCGGGTACGACGGCGGCGCCGTTCACCTTCACGACCGGGGGGTGCCCACCGTCGTCATCGCCATACCCACCCGCCACGCCCACAGCCATAACTCCATCATCCGGAGGAGCGATTTCGATCACGCCCTCAGACTGGTCGGCGAATTGATTGTAAGGCTCGACGGGGAGGCGGTTTCCGGCCTGTGCGACTGATCAGAGCGATTGACCGGGGCTGCCGCCGGAGGCTATAGTGTCACCGAAATTATCGCAGAGGTGCCAGATGTTTAAAAAAATCCTGCTCCCCTTAGACGGCTCAGAAATGGCTGAGGCGGTCATCCCTTACGGCGAGGAATTGTTCCGCAAACTCGGCTCCAGCCTGGTGCTGTTTCACAGCTGCGGCGCCGCTCACCGATCGGCGCGGAACATGCACCGTCTCTACATTGAAAAGGCCGCGGAAATCATCAGGCAGCGGCTCGAAAAAGACAGTGCTCCGGGCAATTCACGAGTCAACGGGGAACAGGTATCGGGCGAGTTTGTCCCGGCGGTTTGCAGCTACATAGATGAAAAGCAAGTTGACCTGATCATCATGGTGGCTCACGGGTTCACCAGCCCGATCCTCGACAGCGTGGTGGACGACATCGCCCGGCTGGCTTCCTGCCCTACATTGCTGGTCAGGCCGAAGCAGGCCGAAGGGGCGGGGGATCTGGTACAAAGGATACTCGTCCCCCTTGACGGCACTGCATACAGCCAGCAGATACTGAATATCGCCAGGCCGGTGGCCGAAGGACTGGGAGCCGAGGTAATCCTCTTTTCAGCGGTCAAATCCGCAGGCATTCACCCAACGGCGGTCGAAGCCGATAAAAAGAACGCCCGGGAGTACCTTTTGAGTGTCTCCAGGCTGCTTAAAGGTATCAACGTATCGGTGGCGGTAGCCGAGGCGGCGGATTTTGCCGTGGCGATAGATGAGGCCGCCCTGAATACTAAATCCGACATGATCGCCATGGTCACTAATTCGCCTTTAACCGAGTGGGCGGAAAGCAGCCTGGCCAGGAAGCTGCTCAACAAAGGGGCGACTTCGCTGCTGGTGACGCACCGGAAATAGACGCCTGTTCACCTCAATAAAATAGAGCTTAACTGGGATTCGTTGAATATTTCTGTTTGGGTGACCCAGCCGTTCTGGAGCAGCAAATAAGCGGCGATTTCAATATGGTTCTGGCGGGAGATGGTCCCGGAGGCGCCCGGCGGCATCGAGCCCGAGGTGAAACTGAGCAGCAACTGGGCGTTGCCTAAATCGCTCAGATGGCTGTTGGCGCCCCAAAGCGGCGGCGCGCCGGCCCCCTGACCGGCGTTGCCGTGGCAGCTGGCGCAGCGGGAGGCGTAGACCGCCTGCCCCGCCGAAGCAAGTTGCCCGAAGGTCACCTGGGACGGCGGCTGGGTGGCGGTGCTGGTCGCCGTCGTCGTAGCCGGAGCCTGGGAGTTACACCCGGGGATGAAAAGCAGAAGCGCGACCGCCGTGATCACGGCGCGGTTGTACTTTAGAACAACTGGATGGTCCATTTTCCCTCCTGAAGCGGGCTTATCTGCCCTGCCGGGGTTACCTGAAATCCTCTACGGCAACGATCACCGCTCCCCAGGGACAGTATCGGCCGACGGTATTGACCCAATAATCAATGTCGGCTTCAAGGTCCGAAGGCCTGCCGTCGCATAATTCAATAGTGACTTCCACCATCTGGATATCATCGGGATCTATGTGCCAGCTCCACGGCTGATTATAAAACGCCCCGCCACGGATCACCCTGCCGCTGGGAATCCTGGCCTGGCTGGCCCCGTTATAAACCGCCAGCACATCCCGGATGGCGTCAGGCTCCCGGAAGAAGACGGAGTATTTCTCACCGACGACGTCGAAAGTGACCAGAACACCGCCTGATAACGCCGCTTCCTTAGTTACAACCAGTTCCAGCCGGTAATCACCCTTCTTTATCGGCGAGCCGGCCTGAGGGTAAGGCGTTACTTTAAACGCGATCTTGTATTCGTTAAAAAAGGCTGTGGTCAAGCCCGGAGCCGCGCCTGATTGAACCAGAGTCTTTTGATGCAGCGACTTAAAATAAGTTATCTGGATCTGGACCGATATCTCGCCAGGCCAGACACATTCGACCCCCGCCGGGCAGCGGCTGTCGGAGATGACCTCGGCGAACCTGATGGAGAGGTCTTCTCCGGCGAAAGACAGGGTCTGCCCGATGGAGACATGGGAGGATTTGCCGAGTTCCCCTGAGACAACGCCAGAAGTGGAATCGCACGCCGGAAGGGCAAGCAAGAGGTAGAGCAGACCCGAGGCGCAGATCGCCAGCCTGTTTCGGGACCGTTGGTTGCGCTCAATCATCATTCACTCCCAGGGTTGGGGACTATTCGTTCACTTGATTATTTACGGAAGAACAAATCCCGGTCAATACGTATTTGTACTGATTTTTCATGCTGATCCGGCGGTTGTTGGGGAGCGGCAGTGCCGGGCACGGGGGAAACATGGTTATGACTCTATAGGTGATGAGCCGGGTTGCCCGACCCGGACAGCCAGCGGCTCCGCAGCTGGCCGCATCCGGCTTCGATGTCAGCTCCGCGGGAGGCGCGCAGCATCGTCCGTATACCGCCAGCGATTAGACGTTTCTGGAAGTCAAAGGCGACCGCCCGCGTTGAGGGCTGATACCCTCCCGAGCCCAACTGGTTGCCGAAGATCAGGTTCACCGGGCAATCCATGCCGCCGATTAGCTGGATGAGTTTGTCCGCATCGGCAATTGAGTCATTGATGCCGGCGAACAGAGCGTATTCAAAATAAATATGGCGGCCGGTCGAGCGGATGAACTCCCGGCAGGCTGCTATCACGGATTGAAGCGGGTAGCGGGTGTTAACCGGCACCAGGGCATTCCGGAGATGGTCATCCGCGGCGTGCAGGGACACGGCCAGTTCAGCCTGGATGTTTTCTTTTCCGAATCGGACGATTTGAGGCGCCAGGCCGGCGGTTGAGACCATGAGTTGACGACGCCCCATCCCCAGCCCTTTGGGGGATCCGAGGAAGCCGATTGCTTGCTGGAGATTTTCAAAGTTGGACAGGGGTTCCCCCATGCCCATAAATACGACGTTCGTCAGCCATCGCTTATCTCGGGGGATGGCTGCCGCGGCCGGTGGCCTGAATGAATTTTCAAAGTACAGAACCTGGGCGACTATCTCCTCTGCCGTCAGACTGCGTTCCAAAGGCTGGCGCCCGGTGGCGCAAAAGGGGCATCCGATAGGGCAGCCGACCTGGCAGGAGGCACAAACGGTGCGCCTGGGGCGCCCTCCGGGTTTTTGAAAAAGCATTAAGGCGGCTTCGACGGTTTTGCCGTCGCCACATTGAAAAAGCAGCTTGTGGTTCAGCCCGTCCGAAGAAACGGCGTGACTTAAAGGAGAAAGGCATTCCATAGTCGTTGTATTTTAAGCCATTCCGCTTCGGGAGGAAACCGTTGACACAAATATTAGCGCCTGTCATAATCAGTTATTGCAAAGAGTCGCAATAACTATGAGTTGCAATACTACACTCAAGGCTAAGGGTTACCGGCTGACGCCGCAAAGGCGGATCATCCTGGACATCCTCCACGCCGAAGGGACGCACCTGACCGCCGACGCCATCTACGAGCAGGTTAAGGACAAAGTCGAAGGCGTCAATCGCTCCACGGTGTACAGGACCCTCGAACTCCTCGAGAGCCTGGGTCTCACCGTCAAAGCCGACATCGGCGGCAGTCACGTCTACCACCACGCTGAAGAAGGCCACCACCACCACCTCAAGTGCCGGAAATGCCGCAAGGTTATGGAGTTGCCCGAGGAATCTCTGGCACCTTTGGCCGAGGCGCTGCGAAAAAAACACGGTTTCGAGGCGGACCTGCACCATCACGTCATTACTGGCCTGTGCGCCAGTTGCCGGTAAGGAAGGGATCGAAATGCACATTCCCGATGGTTTTTTGAATATGACCACTGTGGCCGCTACTGGCGTCATCTCCGCCGGGGGCATCAGCGCAGCAGTGAAGATTGCTGCTAAAAAAATCGGCGAGAAGCAGGTGCCGCTGATGGGTATGCTGGCGGCATTCATTTTCGCCGCCCAGATGCTCAATTTCCCGGTTGCCGGCGGCACATCGGGCCACCTTATCGGAGCGGCGCTGTGCGCCATTCTCATCGGACCGTGGGCAGGGATCATCATTATGTCCGCCGTGCTTATAGCTCAAGCGCTGATTTTCCAGGACGGCGGATTAGCCGCCCTGGGCGCCAACATCCTCAACATGGGCATTATCGCCGTGTTCGCCGCCTATTTTGCCAATAGTGCGGCGGTCTCAATCTTCGGCGACAGCCGCCAGGGCAAGCTCATCGGCGCCGCGGCCGCCGGATGGAGCTCTGTGATGGCGGCGTCACTTGCCGCGGCCATCGAACTGGCCGTTTCCGGAGCCTCGCCGCTGGGCATCGTCCTGCCGGCGATGATGGGCATTCATGCCCTCATCGGCATCGGCGAGGGGTTGATTACCATCCTGGTTGTTTCGGCTGTGATGGCCTCCCGTGCCGACATCCTGCAACTGGAGAGGATTTAGATGAGTTTCAAGAAATGGTGGCTGATCGGCCTCGGCGCGGCGCTGCTGCTGGCGACACTGTCGCCGTTGGCATCCGGTTCCCCAGATGGCTTGGAGCGAGTGGCTGAGGATAAAGGCTTTCTTGAAACGGCTGGCGACGCCCCGTTTCAGATAATCGCCGACTACGTCTTTCCCGGTGTCGAAAACGAGGCGCTAGCAACCATCCTGGCCGGGTGGATTGGCGTGTTGGTGATGTTTGGCGCGGTCTACGTCATTGCATGGGCGATAATGAAAAATCGAAAGACAACCTGACTACCGGTAAAGTTCCTATTCAGATGAACGGTATACAGATCTCTATACGTGAGGCTCGGCTCGATGAGCTGCCGGCAGTCTGTACTATGATCGGCGATTGTTTCCAACGGTTCATTGCGCCGGATTACGTTGAAGAGGGTGTTCGGGAATGCCTTAATTTCATGAGCCCAACCGCTCTGGAGAAGCGCCTGGCCGGCGGCAATCTGGTGCTGATAGCTTCCTCGGGAGACGACATAGTCGGGACGCTGGAGATTCGGTCGCAGGGGCATATCTCGTTGTTCTTCGTGAAACCTGAATACCATCGCCGAGGTATTGGCCGTAAACTTCTGAGAACGGCGATTCAAAAATGTCTTGAAGCAAATCCGGGATTGTCAACAATCGAAGTTCACTCTTCCCCTTATGCGGTAGGCATTTACAAACAACTGGGATTCACCGCAGCCGGGCCGGAGGCTACTGACAAAGGCATCAGGTTTACGCCGATGCGCATGAGCTTTTCTACTGCTTGAAACCCAGCAATCGTGCTCTGTGGAAATATGCCCCCGCTAAAGGAAGATTCGGAATAGACCATGCGACACAGTTTCTTAGACCAGTACAGCCACCTAGTCAGCCCGGCTCACCGCCGTGACCCGAGGCTGAAGTTCCTGCTGTCGCTTCTTTTCATCGTGGCGGTGGTGCTGACCCCTGCCGGCAGCTGGGCGACCTACGCCGCTTACTTCGCCATTTTGGGCTCGATCTTCGCCATCTCGAAACTGCCGCTGGGCTACGTGCTGAAGCGCTCGCTGATCATCCTGCCGTTCGTCTTCCTGCTTGGAGTCATCAACGTGTTCACGCGTCCGGGGGTTGAGTTACTCAGCTTTGACATCGGGGGCTGGCACCTGGGGGCGACGGACGGCGGGCTGAAGTTCATCAGCACGCTGCTGGCCCGGAGCTGGCTGTCGGTGCTGGCGCTCATCCTGCTGACCTCGACGACGCCGCTACCGGCGCTTCTTAAAGGGATTGAGCGGCTGGGGGCACCGAGGGTGCTGGTGATGATATTGTCTTTCATGTACCGCTACCTCTTCCTCCTTATCGACGAGGTGTTACGGATGAAGCAGGCAAGGGACTCGCGGTCGGTCGGATCGCCGCCGGCATCGTTCCAAGCCAGGACCGTCGGCTCGATGATCGGCAGCCTTTTTATCCGCTCTTACGAACGAGGCGAACGGGTTTACGCCGCCATGGCCGCCCGGGGCTTCGACGGGCAGTCCCGCACCTTCAACGAGCTGGCATTTGACGGGACAGACATCGCCGCTGGCGCCGCTTTGTCGCTGGTGCTTATTCTGCCGTTAACCGTGAGCCTGTTAGTATGAGCGACCCGGTCATCGGCATCGAGAACCTTCATTACGCCTACCCTGACGGCCGAAAAGCCCTCGACGGCGTCAGCCTGAAGATTAAGCGCGGCGAGAGCGTGGCAGTGGCCGGGGCCAACGGCGCCGGCAAGTCAACTCTACTGCTGCATCTAAACGGCATCATTCACGGCGCCAACGGCGCGGTGAAAGTCGGCGGTCTGCCGGTGACTGGCGCCAACCTGAAAACCATACGCGCCAAAGTCGGCGTCGTCTTCCAGAACCCTGACGACCAGCTCTTCTGCCCCGAGGTCTTCGACGATGTGGCCTTCGGGCCGATCAATATGGGTTTGGCGGAGGCCGAGGTCCGCAGCCGGGTTGCCGATTCATTGGCGGCCGTCGGTCTCCAGGGCTACGAGCGGCGGAGTTCCCACCATTTGAGCCTGGGGGAAAAGAAACGAATTGCCCTGGCTTCGGTGCTTTCGATGCAGCCGGAGGTCCTGGCCCTCGACGAGCCTTCTTCCAACCTCGACCCCGCGGCCAAGTGGGGGCTGATCCAGCTCCTGAAATCACTCGACGTGACCAAGATCGTTGTCTCCCACGACCTGGAACTCATCGAAGCTCTCTGCCCGCGCCTCGTCATCATGAAGCAGGGTAAAATCCTGGCCGATGGACCGACACCGGAGATTATGTCGCGGGTGGAGCTGCTGGTGGCGGGGGGCTTGGCGCACCGCCCTTGATCGGTCGGTGGAATTGAAAGGGCTACTCTTTGCCCAGACGGGATTCAATGTCGATTATCTTGCGTTTGAGCAGCGGATTGTATTCCGTTTCCTGAGAAATTTTCTCACAGGCATGACTGACGGTCGCAGCGGCGCGGTCTCCCACCAGCTTGCCGATCTCCGCCATCGACCAGATATTCTGGTTTTTCATGACGAACATGGCCACCTGACGCGCCATCGCGGTCTCTTTATCCCGTTTGCGGCCAAGTAGGTCCTCCGGCGCCAGGCCGAAGCATTCAGCCACGGCGGCGAGAAGCAGCTGCGGTTCAGATGGTTTTTCCTGTACGGAGGCGGTCGGGGCGATATTCTTGAGGGCGCGGCGGGCCATATCCGGCGTGACCGCTGAACGAAGCAGCCTGGCGTAGGCCAACACGCGGTTCAGGTTGCCTTCCAGTTCTCGGATATTGCGGGTGACTTCTGAAGCCAGATATTCAAGCACGTCCGGGGGCATCTCAGCGCCAAGTTCATCAGTCCGGGCCTTAAGGATTGCCAGGCGCATCTTCTCATCCGGCGGCGTGATCTCGGCGGTCAAGCCCCATTCAAAGCGGGAGCGTAACCGGTCTTCCATCTGGGAAATCGCCCGGGGCGGTGAATCCGCCGAGAGGACGATTTGCTTGCAGGAATTGTGCAACTCGTTAAAAGTGTGGAAAAAACACTCTTCGGTCTGCGTTTTGCCGGCCAGGAACTGAACATCGTCAACCAAGAGCAGGTCAACCGCGCGGTACCGTTCGCGGAACTCCTCGGCGCGTCGCTCTTTAAGCGATGAGATAAACTCAGAAGTGAATTGTTCGCCAGAGACGTAACGTACAGATTTCCCGGACCGCTCCGCAAGCTGGCCGATGGCCTGCAGCAGGTGGGTTTTACCCAGCCCCGAACCGCCGTGGATGAACAGGGGGTTATAGCCTTCACCCGGCTTTTGAGCGGCGGAAAGCGCGGCGGCGTGGGCTAACCGGTTGGTGTTGCCGACAATAAAAGTCTCGAAGTCATAACGCGGATTGAAATGACCGCCGGAGGTCTTGATACTTGAGGGCTCGGCGCGGGGGGCGTGGCCGGTGGGTTTGCCGCCGGCCGCCACCTGGAAAATGACCTGCACCCCTCCGCAGTTCAGCAGCCTGAGAAGGGTCTTTTCAATGAGCGAACGCTGATTTTGCTCCAGGTATTCCGCGACGAAAGAATTAGGCACGCCGACGGTAAAACGGCGGCCGTCCCAGGTCAACCCGACAGTGCGGGAATACCAGGTGCGGAAATTGGGGCGGCTGAGGGAGCATTCCAGAGCCCCCAGCGCCGTCTCCCACAACTTAGCGGCGTCATCCTTCTGGTAAAGGGGCGCCGGTGTATCAAATTGCAACTATATCTCCCCGTTAAGAGACAAAACGCCCCCATCTTCAAGCGTTTCCTGGGGTCGTTTTATCACGGCGGAAGCCGTTAAAAAAGATGTATCTATACTACCAGCCGGATACTGCCGCGGGCAACCGTCATAAGGGGCTGTGCACGTGCTTCAGCCCCCCGCTACTCTGCGCGATACTCTTTGTTGCTCTATTTTTTAGCCTACGCAATCGTAATGCCCGGCCGCGGTGAAAAAATAAATATTTGGTGCTACAATCGCCCCGAGAAAATGGTACTGATTCGATGAAACTGGTTTTCATGGGCACACCTGAGTTTGCCGTTCCGATTCTGCGAGGGCTGATAGGAGCTGGCTACGACGTTTCTGCTGTATATACCCGCCCCGACGCCCCGGCCGGCCGCGGCCGGTCACTAACCGCTTCTCCGGTGAAAGCCCTGGCGGACAGCAGCGGCCTGAAAATTGTTCAACCGCGCTCATTGAAAAAACCGGAAGTCGCCGACGAATTGCGGTCTTTGGCACCCGATGCCATCATCGTCGCCGCCTACGGCCTGATTCTGCCGCAATCGGTACTCCAAATTCCGGTGCACGGTTGCATTAACGTGCATGCTTCATTGCTGCCCCGGCACCGCGGCGCTGCCCCGGTGGCCGCTGCCATACTGGCCGGTGATGAATTCACCGGGATCTCGATCATGCGCATGGACGCCGGCATTGATACCGGTCCTGTCTTTGCCACGGCTTCGATCCCGATTTGCGACAACGATACGACCGGCTCGCTGACCGAACGCCTGGCTTATCTCGGTTCCAACCTTCTTCTTGAGGTTCTGTCGCGCATCACGGGCGGTGAAATTTCCCCGGCGCCGCAGCCCGCCGCGGGGGCAACCTATGCCCCGATGCTCGCCAAAGAGCAGGGTTGTATCGACTGGAACCGTTCGGCGATAGAGATCTGGCGGCAGGTGCGGGCGTTCCAGCCGTGGCCGGGAGCCTTTACCACCTGGGACGGCAGACTGTTGAAACTCATCGAGACCCAACCGCTCGATATCCCGGCGGCAGCACCCGCCGGCACGGTTACCGCCCTTGCCGGCCGACCGTCAATGCCGTTCGAGATCGTCACTGGAGACGGCGTGCTGGGCGTCAAACGACTCCAGCTGGAAGGCAAGAAGGCCGCGACGGCCGAGGAGTTCCTGCGGGGAGCCAGGGGGTTGGCAGGGGCGATACTTGGGTAGAATCAGCGCCGTGCATCCCCTTGAATGACCGTTCAAATAGTGCTAGTATCCTCCCAGTGTGGAGGGGTGTGAAATGATGTCTTCTGGTACCTCAAACAAGCAGGAAGCCAAACACCTTGCAGCACAACTGCAGCGTATTGAAGTGTCCGTGTTTACCGCAGACGCTTTATACCATGGAGAAATCACCTGTAAAACCAATCAACGACTCCTCGACGCTTTAAACTCCTGCATCAACCCGACAGCCAGTTTAAGCCGGGAGTATCTGGAAATCCGTAATGTGTCAGTATATGCGCCGGGCGCCGCGGCGCCGCACCGGCAATTAGACGTCGGTTACGCCAGGCGGGGCAGCATCCTGTGCGTCGTTGAACACGGCTGTCTCGAGGGCTGCCGCATGGAACGCTCCCACCCGATGCGGCAGAAAAAAGCGATGCGGGCTGAAGTCGAGTTGCCGCACCTGCTGGTACGCGGCTCATTCTTCGGCGAGACGTGGCAGGTAGACCTGCCAGCCGCTTTGCACCGGGATGAAGCCTTTTTACCCCTGACAGATGTTGAACTCAATGTCGATCTGGCTTCTTACGGACGGAAATTCGGGTTCGCGGCGGTGAACCGCGAGCATGTCATTTTCATTGGGGCTGAAGCCCAAACCTGAAATTTCCACCAGGCGCCAATTTGAAGAACCCTGTTGTTTATTGGGAGCTGGCATCATCGGACGCCGGGAAAACGGTGGAATTCCTGCGCAAGGTTTTCGACTGGAATCCCGAATACGACCCTGGCACCACAATCCATGAAATCCCCGCCGGGGAGTCATCATCGGCATTCAGCGGCGGCGGAGTGTTCACTTTGCGGCGGGCGAAGCTGCCTTTTCTCACCCTGTACATCCGGGTAGAAGATATCGAAGAAAAAGCCAGGCTGGTTGAAAAATCCGGCGGCTTCATCGTCGAGCCGCCGTTTTCGGTCAATGACTCAACAAAGATTTGCCTGTTTAACGAACCCTCCGGGGTCACCCTGGCGATGCTGGAAAAAACAGCGGAAAAGTAAAAAGAAGAGAGGAGCCGGAAGAGGCTCCTCTCTTCTTAAAGATTTCACTCGACAGCAGAATCAGGCAGTCACCACTTCAGGGTTGGCGCGGGCGACCGATTCAGGCAGCCCGGCCTTCTGCTCGGAGAACAGCGGCAGGTAGCGCGCCGCCAGGCGGAAGGCGAACATGGCGCCGAAGATGAGCCCCAGGGTGAAGATGAACTCCCACACCGTCGGGAAGTAGCTGCCGAAGCGCGCCGGCGCATGGGAGATGACCAGGGTGTTCACCCGGTTCAGCACCAGGCCCATGATGATGAGCGATGACGCCCAAAGCAAGCCGCTCCGGGACTCCCTCACCTTCTTCATGGCGATCAGGATGATCGGCAGCACCATGCCCAGGCCGACCTCCACCAGGAACAGCGCTCCGAACTCGTCGAAGGCGAACTCCGAGAAGCCGCCGGATGCCGCCGTGTCGTAGAAGCGCAGGCCCAGGTAGAAGACCAGGATCCAGGCGGCGATGGCCATGACCTTGGGCAGGAGGTCCATCCGCAGCGTCAGCTTCCAGCTCTTGGCCATGATGACCGAGAAGAAGGTCAGCACCGACAACCCCAGCGACATGGCCGAGATGACGAAGAGATAGCCCATCAGCGGCAGGTGCCACAGCCCGTGCTGGTCAGGCGTGATCAGGAACAGGGCGCCCAGGCTCGACTGGTGCAGGAAGGACAGAAGGATGCCGAAGATGACCAGGGGAACGACCAGCGCGTGCTGCACCGCCGCGGCCTTCACCCAGCCGAAGCGGGCGAAAAGGTTGGGCGAGAACTCCAGGTAAAGCACCGTCAGGTACATCATGACGCACCAGGCCACTTCGAACATGATCGAGCCGGGCTGCCACATCCACAGCGGGTGGATGATCAAGGGGCTGCGGCCCAGGTCGATGGCGATGCCTAAAGCGCCGATAGTGTAGCCCAGGGTGGCGATCAGGATGGCCGGCTTGACCAGCGGCCGGAAGGCTTCCACCTTGAAGATGTAGACGATGGCCGCCAGGACGAAGCCGCCGGCCGCCGAGGCGATGTAAACGCCGACGTCGAAGGCGACCCACAGGCCCCACGGCCAGTTGTCCGACAGATTGGTGACCGCCCCCAGGCCCCAGATCAGCTTGGCGACGGCCACGCCGATGGCGCCCAGCAGGAACAGGAACTGGACGACGCCCCAGAAGCTAAAGAGGGGTACGTTTCGGTTGGTCAAATGGCACCTCCTTGCTGGTTTCAGGACATTCAGGCAACACGGAACTGGCCGATAACGTCGCCGTTGGGACGCACCAGATGGACGGCGCAGGCCAGGCACGGGTCGTAGGCGCGGACGATGCGGACGACTTCGAAGGGATTGGCTTCATCTTTCACTTTGGCGCCGATGAGGGATTGTTCGATCGGGCCGGGCTGGTCTTTATCATCACGCGGCGAGCAGTCCCAGGTGGACGGCACGACGCACTGGTAGCGGTCGATCTTCTTGTCCTTAATGGAAATCCAGTGGCCCAGCGCGCCGCGCGGGGCTTCCCACAGCCCCATGCCTTCGGCTTCGTCCGGGATTTCGAAAGGCACGTTGAAGGGCTCGCCGGGCTTCAGTTCATCCAGCCATTTGTCGGCGGCGTCAGCCACCAGCTTGCACTCCAGCGCCCGGGCGGCGTGGCGGCCGAGGGTGCTGAACAGGACAGACGGCGGGGCTTTGAAATGGGCCAGGGTATCATCCACCATTTTTTTGACCGCCGCGTCGCCGGAAAGGTAGGCGACCAGCATCCGCGGCATCGGGCCGACTTCATGCACGCCGCCCTTGTAGCGGGGGGCTTTCAACCAGGTATAGGCGCCGGTTTTATGGGGGTCGTCCTTGGTATCGCCGTCGCCAGGGTAGGCCGACGGGGTGGAAAAACGGCTGTATTTGACGTCCTCGGTGATGGACCTGGGATCCATCGCTGAAAGCGACAGCGAGGCAGTGGCCACACCCTGAGGCTGAAAGCGCTTGCGTTTGGTCAGGTCGGCGTTGGAATCGAAGTCGAAGACACCGTAGGACAGCACCTTGCCGCAGCCGAAACCCTGCTCGAAATGGTCGGCGTAAACCTCGGCGACGGCGATGACATCCGGCAGGTAAACGTTATCAATGAAGTCCCTGAGGACGGTCAGCTTCTGCCGGTACAACTGGATATTATCGGCGGTCGGTCCCTGGGTGACGCCGCCGACCACCAGCCCCGGGCCGTGGGGAATGCGGCCGAAATAGATGGCCGTCATTTCATGGGCCAGCCGCCGCATGTCCAGGGCCTTGACATAATCGGCAACGGCCTTCTGGTTGATGGCTTTGGGCAGGCGGTAGTCTCCCTCGTAGCGGGGGAAGAACGGGCCGAGCATGGCCGTATTGCCTGCCGCCAGCGCTCGACCGATGAAATCCCGGACCTTGATGAGGCCGGGGTCCGAACCGGAATAATCGGCGGCGGCGGTAACATCAACGTAGTCCAGCGCCGCCAGATGGTAGAAATGCAGGATGTGGGATTGGATGGTGTTGCCGGCCTGGATGAGATTGCGGATGATGCGGCCGTTAGCCGGGATTTTATCGGCGATGCCGAAAGCGCTGTCCAAGTTCAGTACCGAGGTCACGCCGTGCGATACCGGGCAAACGCCGCAGATGCGCTGGGTATAATGCTGGGCATCGGTCGGATTGTGGCCTTTCATGAATATCTCGAAGCCGCGGAACAGGGTGCCGGAGGAATGGGCGTCCTTGACCACGCCGTTTTCCACCACCACCTCGATTTTGAGATGGCCTTCAATCCTGGAGATGGGATCGATGACTATTGTTCCCATTTATCTATCCTTCGCTTTCTCGGTTAGTGCCCGGACTTTTCGCCCGATGATTTGGTGACGGCGGCGGCGGTGACGCCGACCACCGCGGCGGCGGCGGCGATGCCGATGGCAGCCTTGTCGAGGGTTTTAGACAGGTCGATCGGCTCGTGGATCGGGCCGAGGTGGCCGGGGAACTTTAGCTCGGCGCAGCCGATGCACGGGGCGCCGGCTTCGATGCACCAGCGGGTTTTGTTGTTCCACAAACGGATATTGCAGTCGGCGTGGGTCACCGGACCTTTGCAGCCTAGCAGGTAGAGGCAATCCGGCTCGCCGAAATTCTTGGCGAACTGGTTGGCGGTAAAACTGCCGCGGCGGGGGCACTGATCATGAATCGTTTTACCGTAGAAAGCCAGCGGCCGCAGGTCCTCATCGACTTCGACGGACTCCGGGCCGTTCATGAGTACCTGGGCCAGCGTGCCGACGAACCAGTCCGGGTGGGGCGGGCAGCCCGGCACGTTGATCACCGGCGTGGTGATGCCTTTCTGCTTGTAGAACTCGGCCACACCGACCACCTCGCCGATATTGGGCGGGGTCGAAGAGATACCGCCGGAGGAAGCGCAGGTGCCGATGGCGATGGTGGCGATGGCCTTCGGGCCGAGCCGGCCGATGGTTTCGGTCATCGGGATGCCGTGGCCGTCCTTTTCGCCAACTTCGCAGTAAAAGCCGCCGTCTTTGAGCGGGATGCCGCCCTCGACGACCAGGGCAAAGGGACCGGTCTCGGTGTCGTACAGAGCTTTCATAGCCAGGTCGCCCTGGGCCGCCATGACGGTGTTGTGAACACGCAGGGAAACATGCTTGCCGGAGACAACCTCGGTGAGCAGCAGGTTCTGGATGGTGACCGGGAAGGTGTTCAAAACTGAAACGGAGCAGCCGTTGCAGCCGGAACCCTGAAACCAGATGACCGGCACTTCCTGCAGCGACTGAGCCAGCAGGCGCTCAAATTCGGGGTATTTGAAAAGGGACATGCCGAGCGCGGCGGTGGAACCGGCGGCGAGTTCGACAAAATGACGTCGAGAAAGTCTTACTGTCACCTTTTAACCTCGCTTCTCAGTGTCATGATTTTGCTTCGCCAGAGCGGCTTCGCGGCGGCTGCGGAAGAGATAGGCGCCTCCCAGGAACAGAGCGAGAGAAGCGATCTCAATGGGGATCTTGCTCAGGAATTCATGGGTGTATTCCGGGTACATTTCTGGCTCAACCTCACTCGGGAAGCCAAGCTGGCGCATATCCACCGCGCCGATGTACAGCTTCAGAGTCCCGCCGACTTCTTCCTCGCCGTAAACGTGATTGAAATACTTTTCAGGGCTTTCCGCGATGCGCTGGTGCGCCAGGGCGATCATGTCGGCCCGCTCGCCGAAACGGATGGCCTGGGTGGGGCAGACTTCGGCGCAGACCGGGGTTTTGCCCTGCAGCAGCCGTTTCTCATGGCAGAAGATGCACTTCTGGATTTTGGGCCAGGCGACGTCCCATTCAAACTTGGGGATATCGAACGGGCAGGCATTCTGGCAGTAGCGGCAGCCGATACACTTGCCTTCCTCCCAGACCACCGGACCCTCTTTAGTTTTGTGCAGCGCTCCAACCGGGCAGACCGACGCGCAGGCCGGGCTGAAACAGTGCAGGCAGCGCTTGGACACGCCGATGGTGCGCCGGCCGGTGGGGGTTGCCACCTCATGAGCTTGTAAAACCACGTAATGATAGGCGTCGAGTTCCGGCGCGTCGTCGGTACCTTCCAGCCGTTTATTGGGGAGCCCGTAGAAACTGTGGCACTCGTTTTCGCATCTCAGACAGAGGATGCACTTGGTAGTGTCGATGAGCATTCCGGCAGGCATCAGCGGTCTCCTTCACATCTGTTAATCCGGCAACCCCATGTCGGGCCCAGGCGCATGACAATCATCGCTATTGTATCAAAGATGAGGCTGGAAGAGAACAATTTATGTTCAGATGGGATGATTTGACCGCAGTATTCCCAAGTATTAGAACTTGATAACGTCATCGGTGAATTATGCACCTGGCCGCGTTTTTCCGTTATCCCAAGCCCCCGGTTTACCATTTTGAGGCTGGCAGAACCGTATGATGGCCTCATTGAGGAACGGAGATTTTTCAGCCCCAGCCCGGAAACGATTGGCAGTTGCCGCCTCCAGGCGCTTTCCGATTCCGGGGACTCAGCCCCGGGATAGGGAACCGCCGTTTCATGGAACCCGCGAGATGATAGCATCGGGGTGAAAAGGCGTCAATCGGCCTTAAAAGGCGAACCAAAAAGACAGGTTACCGCCGCTACCCTGGACGTTAAAAAATGGTAGGAATCAAAGATTAAACCTGGGTTACCTCGACGCCTGATTCCTTGGCGGGCGGTTCCAGGGGCAGGTCAATGATGAATGACGCGCCGCCCCCCGGGGCATTTTCCGCCCTGATGGTGCCGCCGTGGGACTGGATCAAACCGTGGCAGATCGACAGCCCCAGCCCGGTGCCCTTGCCCACTTCCTTGGTGGTAAAGAACGGGTCGAACAGGCGGTCAATGATCTCCGGCGGGATACCCGGTCCGTCATCGGTGAAGGTTATCCGGATAAAGCCTCCGGCGAGTTCAGTGGCGACGGTTAAATTGCCGCCGCTGTGGGCTTTAGACATGAAGTATTCAGCATTGATGACAATATTCAGGAAGCACTGCTGCAGACTGAAAAAATCAGCATGGATGGCCGGCAGAGCGTCGTCTAAACGCCGGGTCACATTGATGTTGTTTACGCGCTGCTCATAAGCCCGCAGGTCCAGCACCTTTTCGACGACGTTGTTGATATTCAGCGATTGCCGCTCGGGCTGGTGCTGGCGGGCGAAGGTCAGTAAATTGCGGATGATCTCAGCGCAACGCATGGCTTCCCGGTAAATGACGTCAACATCATCCGCCACATCGGCCGGAAGCTCTTTTCCTTTGAGCAGTTCGGCAAAGCCGATGATGCCGGTCAGCGGGTTGTTGAGTTCATGGGCGATGCCAGAGGCCAGTTCGCCGATCGAAGCCAGCCGGTCGGTGACGACAAGCTGGT
Source organism: Dehalogenimonas alkenigignens (assembly GCF_001466665.1). Taxonomy (NCBI): domain Bacteria; kingdom Bacillati; phylum Chloroflexota; class Dehalococcoidia; order Dehalococcoidales; family Dehalococcoidaceae; genus Dehalogenimonas; species Dehalogenimonas alkenigignens. Next base: position 736,610 of record NZ_KQ758903.1, read on the forward strand.
TTTCCATTCTGCGGCGCTCGGTGACGTCGCGGGCTACCGCCAGAGTGAGCGTCCGCCCGCCGCTGGTGATTTTCTTTGCTTTGGCTTCCACTTGGAACACAGTGCCGTCTTTTCGGTGATGGGTCGCTTCGAAAACGGTTTCGCCGTCCCGAAGCACCTGTTCGACCTGATCTTTGTAAAGCTCGGCGATATCCGGGGTGCGGAATTCGGTAATGTTGAGGCCCAGAATTTCTTCCCTGGTATAGCCGCGTGATTTGTAGGCTTCCTCATTGGCGTAGAGGATACGGCCGCCGGGCTCGATCAGGAAAATAGAATCGGAAGCGGAATCAAGAAGCTGGGCTTTTAGTGCGACCTCCTCCTGCGCCTTCAACCTCTCGGTGACGTCCCAGGCGGTTGAAATCATCAGTCCCTGTTCCGACAGGGGGATGTTAGCGGCGCTGATAAAACGTTTTTCCCCAGTTTGGGTTGTAATCATGATATTTTCCCAGCGCATCCGCGCCGGGTCGCCGCTGGCGATGTCCGCCATCACCCGCTCCTGGATCTGGCGCCGGTATTCCGGGTCAGGATAAACCTTCTGGAAAAAATCGGCGACGCCGCTGATTTCCTGCCTCGGCCAGCCATATACCATCTCAAACATGGGGTTAATGTAAACTGTCGAGCCGTCATTCATCCGGTTGACCGCCAGGCCGATAGGCAGACGGTCTAAAATGGTTTCGATGAATTCGTTGCGGCGCCCGAGTTCCTCGCGCTTGCGGATCTTTTCGATGCCCAGCGCCAGGTCGCCGGCCAGCTCCAGCATCAAGGCGCGTTCCTCGTCAGATATGGTCGGGGCGCTGTGAAAACAGGCGTTCAAGATGCCGATGGGCTGGCTTTCGATGGTCAGAGGCAGAGAAAGAGCGGCGGAAAACCGCTCCAGATGGCAGCGGTGGCTCACTATGGATTTCTGCATCAAGTCGGGTATTTCCATCACCCGCGCGACACAGCCCGAGTTTTCAAACGACACGCCGGCAGCAGTGGCCAGTGCCATGTTGCCGTTTCCATCAGCGAGACTGATCCAGGCGGCGCCGTAATCTGAGCCGGGGAACACCATCCGGTCGCAGGCTTTCTGCAGCAGGCTTTTTTCATCGTTTTCACCGACGATAAGCTGGTTGATGTCGCGGATGATGCCCAGCACCTGGTTGAGATGGGATATCCTGTCCTCGTGCCTCTTCCGGGCGGTGATATCGTGGAAAATGGTCAGGGTGCTGGCAAAGACGCCGTCAACGAAGTAGCCGACGGTGTTGCCCTCGGCAATAATGTCCTCTCCCTGTTTTGTCCGGAGCTTGATCTCGAAACCCCTGGGATGGACGCCGCTTTTCACCAGAGCCATTATGGAATGGCACTTCGCCAGGGAATCCGGATGGACGAAATCCGCAATATTGAGGCCGGCAACTTCAGCAGGGGAATAACCCAGAGTGGTGAGCCAGGCTTTATTGACAAAGAGCAGCTTGCCGGACCCGTCGATACTTTGCACCAGGTCATGGGTATTCTCGATAAGGTTGGCGTATTGTTCCCGGGTGCGGTTCAGGGCGGCTTCAGCTTCCCGCCGCTTGCGCCGCACCGCCGCCTCGCGCAGCTCCCGCTCCGCTGCCGCCTCCAGCCGGGTGAGGTTGTTCTTCATGACATAGTCCTGGGCGCCGGCGACCATGGCATCGGCGGCAAGTTCCTCTCCGATAGTACCCGAGACGATGATCAAGGGCAGTTCCGGCGCCAGCCGGTCGCGCAGCTTGATAGCCTCGGGAGCGGAGAAATGGGGCAGCCGGTAGTCGGCAATGATGAGATCATATTGTTCCTGTTTCAGCGCCTGGTACATGGCCTCAGCGGTCTCCACCCGCCGCCACTCCAGCTTCATCCCGCCGCGCTCCAGCGCCCGGGTCACTAAAACGGCGTCGTCCGGGTTATCCTCAACAATCAACAGGCGGATCAACTTATCCATCTTGGCTTCGGCCTCCTCTGGGCGGCGGTTCGTTCAGCAGCAGCCAGTACATGCCAAGCTGCCTGACCGCTTCGGTGAACTGAATAAAATCCACCGGTTTGCGGATGAAGCTGTTGGCGCCGAGCGAATAGGAACGGATGACATCCTGTTCCTCTCTGGAAGAAGTCAGGATGACTACCGGAATGAGTTTGGTGAATTCATTGGTGCGGATTTGCTTCAGCACCTCCAGACCGTCAATTTTCGGCAGCTTCAGGTCAAGGAGGATCAGGGCAGGCAGATCCCGGGTATCGCGGCCAGCATAGGCGCCTCCGCCCAGCAGATAATCAAGCGCCTGCTGGCCGTCGGTGACCACCATCATCTTGTTCAGGATGTTCTGTTTTTTAAGCGCCCGTTCCGTCAGCAGGACATCGTCCGGGTTGTCCTCAACCAGCAGCAGCATCGAGCGGTTCTCCATTTGCCTGTCCTCCTTCATTAATACCCAGGGTAAAATAAACGGCGGCGCCCTTGCCCGGCTCCGCCTCAGCCCAAATCCTGCCGTGGTGTCGGCTGACAACGCGCCGGGCGATAGCCAGACCGACGCCGGTGCCGGGGAACTCGGCAACACTGTGCAGCCGCTGGAACGGGCTGAACAGCTTATCGGCATATTTCATGTCGAACCCGGCGCCGTTATCTATAACGGAATATACCACTCCCTCGTCAGTAAACGCCCGCCCAAACTCGATGCGGGCATCCGGCGTCTTCCTGGTGAATTTCCAGGCGTTTTCCAGCAGATTATGCAGCAGCACCCGCAGCAGGTGGCGGTCACCTGAGGCGGTAGTGTTCGGGGCGATGGAGATAGCCACCTCGCGGCCAGGCTCGGCGGCGGCAAGTTCGTTCGTTATCTCAAAACCGAGGGAGGTCAGGTCCACCGTTTCCAGTTTAAACTCCGTTCTGGTAACCCGGGAGAGACTCAGCATGTCGTCAATCAGATGCCCCATACGCTGGGTGGCGGCGCGCACGCGGTTCAAATAGTCCCTGCCGGTGTCATCCAGAGAGCTGTTGTAATCATCAAGGAGCGCCTGGCTGAAGCCGTCTATGCTTCGCAAAGGCGCCCGGAGATCGTGGGACACGGAGTAGCTGAAAGCCTCCAGCTCCGCGTTGGCGGCGGCGAGCGAACGATTCGCTGTTTCAAGCTCCAAACGCGACCTTTTTTTATCGGTGTAGTCAATCACCGTTGACCGGCTGCTCAGGTATTCCCCCCGGTTATTCTTGATGGCGGTGGCCGAAAGAAGTACTGGCAGGATTGAGCCGTCCCGCCGGATCATGTCGAATTCAAGGTCTTTGACCGCGCCGGATTCTTTGAAACGCGGGAAATTCTGCTTGAATGTCTCGATGCTTTCGGCGGCCAGCAGTTCGGGGAAACGCTTGACGCCCAGCATATCTTCACGGCGGTAGCCCAGCCAGCGCAGTTCGGTATCATTGATCCGGGTGAAATAACCTTCGGCATCAAGCGAGTGGTAGCCGCAGGGCGCGGCGTTGTAAAGGTCTTCCAGTTCATTCTGGATTTGATGTAAGCGGTCGACCATAGCCTTGATGTTCCGGGCAACCAGCGCCACCTCATTTTCGCCTTCGGTCGAGATAACGGCCGAAAAATCACCGGCGCCGACCCTCACGGCATAAGCCGCCAGGCCGGACAGGGAGCGCGTAGTCCGGCGCACCGACCATAGGCCGGAAATCAGAACCGCGGCAAAAAGCCCTCCGGCGACAAGGATTACCAGATTGCGCAAGTCCCGAACCGGGCTGAAGGCGACGGCCTGGTCTATTTTGGCGACCAGTGCCAGACGATACGCCGGTATCCAGCGGTAGGCGCCGATGACCGGTTCCCCGCGATAATCTTTATATAGCTCAACCCCAGTCTCACCATTCACCGCTCGGGTGATACCTTCGCCAATGATCTCAGTTTCAAAAACCTTTCCCGGATAATTGATTAGCTGAGTGATCAGTATTCGATCGCTATTTGTTATGAAAGTTTCGGCCGTCTCCGCCAGTCCGGAGCGTTCGGTCATGATGATAGTCAAATCATCAAGGTCAGCGTATAACGCCATTACAGCCGAAGTGGCTCCGGAGGAGTTCAGTATTGGCGAAGAAATTACTATCGCCGGTTGTCCCAACAGAGCGCTCTGGAAAACATCGGAAACGGAAAGCCGCAGTTTTCCCGCGGTAAAATAGGGTTGCGAGGCACGGTTCTGACCTTCCCACCCGGGATCAGTGGCCACCAGGATATTTCCGGATAAATCCATCAAGGCAATATGAACGATGTCACCCAGGTTGATGGCGCGCTGGAACTCGTCACGCAGGAACGAACTGATCTCCTGGCGTTGTTCAGGCGTGACCTGGCCGCCGGTAAGTACCAGCGCGCCGCTGCGAATCTGCGGATTGCCGGAGATCCAGGCGGAGGTATGGCTGAGGTGGGTGATCCACTCGTGTATCTGCTGCTCTTTGAGGGCGGCTACGCTTTCCATCTGGGCTTTGACATTACGCTCAATGGCACTGCGGCCGATGGAGATGGCGGCGAACGCCAGCAGAGAAAGAGCGGCGGCGATGATCAGAAAGTTCAGAATGAAATACGGCGCGAGAACGCTGCGTCTGAGGCCCCAGACGGTTGTCGGGGCCGCCATCCTAAGCCGCCTCCGGGTCTCGAAAGTTGCGCCAGGCAGGTGACCTTACCAAAAAGCCGGGGAGGGAGGATCTGCGCGTCACGGTATCCCCCTATTTGAAGGTGCGGTATACCTTAATGTTGAAACATAACACCGTCAGTATCTAAAGTCAATAGGTTTAGTACAATTATTTACAATTTCAGGTCAATCCGGCACAACAACTACTTTCAAAGAGTCGTTTGCCTCGGCAACCAGGTTGAAGCCCTCGGTTATCCGGGATAGCGGCAGGACATGGCTGATCATGTCCCGGGCGGCGAACCGCCCGCCGGCGATGAGGTCCAACGCCTCCTTGATTTCAGCCGCGGCGGCGCCGTAGGAGAATAGAACGGAGATTTCCTCCCGCCAGAAACGGACTGAAGGCAGCTCCAGAGGCCGCGGCGGCACGGCGAAGAAGAGGATTGCCCCGCGTTTGTCGACGGACTCAAAAGCATCGGCGGCGGCTTTTTCGGCGCCGGCGCAAACGATGACCGCATCAGCCAGGCGGCCGCCGTTAAGTTCTTTCAACCGATCCGCCGAAAAGGCGGCGGCGTCCAAAACGTGCGCGGCGCCCATCCCGGAGGCTTTCTCCAGCCGGGCAGGGTTGATGTCCGAGGCGATGACTTTCGCCCCGGACAGTACGGACAGGCGGATGTGGCACAGGCCGGAGATGCCGGCGCCGATGATCAGGACTGTTTGCCCTTCGGCAACGCTAAGGCGTTTTTGCCCGGCGACGGCGCAGGCCAGGGGCTCGATCATCGCCGCTTCCTCGAAGCTGATGTTGTTGGGCAAGGTGAAGGTGCCGTGGCGGACGTTAAGCTCCGGCACGCGGATGAATTCGGCGAAACCGCCCGGGTCGTAATTGCCGGCGTGCAGCGTCTGGCAGGCGGACTCCCGGCCCGTTTCACAGTAACGGCAATTGAAGCAGGGCACATGATGGGAGACGAAGACCCTGTCGCCGACGCGAAGGCCGGACACGCCCTCGCCGATCTGGACGATCTCTCCCGCCATCTCATGGCCGAGCACCCGGGGCGCCTTCGGCTTGCGGTACCATTCCATGACGTCGGTGCCGCAGATGCCGCAGGCTTTCATGGCGATGAGCAGTTCACCGGCGCCGATTTCGGGTACCGGCCGGTCTTCGATGCGGATGTCCGCGTTGGAATAATAAACTGCGACTTTCACGAGGTCCTCCGCCAGGATCCGATTTACCCGTCCCGGTAGATGTCGAAAGCTTGCTCGGCAGTCGCTTGGTCATGCACCATGGCCTTCACGGCGCGGAGCATACCGGCCGGATTATCCGACTGGAAGATGTTGCGGCCCATGTCCACGCCTCTGGCTCCGGCTTTGAGAGCTTCACCTGTCATCTGTAATGCTTCCATTTCAGGCATTTTCTTGCCGCCGGCGATGACAACAGGCACCGGGCAGCCGGAGACCACTTTCTCGAAATTGTCGCAGTAGTAGGTTTTTACAAGACGCGCCCCGGCTTCGGCGGCCATACGGCAGGCCAGACCGAGGTAGCGGGCGTCGCGGGTCATATCCTTGCCCACGGCGGTTACCGCCATCACCGGCAGGCCGTAAAGCTCGGCTTCGCTGACCAAACGCCCCAGAGAGGCGACGGTCCTTTCTTCATCCGGGGCGCCGACGAAGATGGACATGCCCACGGCGGCGGCGTTGAGCCGAAGGGCTTCTTCGACCGACACCACGACTTCTTCCCGTGACAGCTCTCCCAGGATGGATGGTCCGCCGGAAACGCGGAGGCAGATGGAGGCGTTCAACCCCGGGTCAATGCAGCTGCGGAGCATGCCGCGGGTAATGAACAGGCAGTCGGCTTCGGCGGCGAGTGGCGGGATGCAGGCGCCGAACTCGGCCAAGCCGGTGGTCGGTCCCTGAAAGTAGCCGTGGTCCACTGCCAGCATGACGGTCCTGCCGTCACTACGGAATATCCTTGACAGCCGGTTTGCCATGCCAAAATCCATCGCAGCACCTCACGTATGTTACGGCGTAAGTATAGGCAAACGCCGGGGCAACGGCAAGAAGCCATCGCCTAGCCTAACGGCTAAATAAAAACCCGCCCTGCGGCTATCTGAAATCCGATCCAACAGCAGATTTCCCCGGCGCCTGACCGGCGTATCATTCAATCAATAAACAAAGGAGAAAAGATATGTGGTTAGTGTTATTGGCCGCCGCTATCAGCGCCGCCGCCTGGCTGGCGGATCTTCACGCGTCGCGCATTCCAATCAGGGAAGAGCGGCGGGTGGATGTCTATCCGGACAGCGCCGGCGGCGGCGGCATCAGCCGCCTGCTGGACCGATAGGGACAACGTAGAATGAATAATAGTCTGAGAGTGCTGGTTGCCGACGGCGACCCCCAGGTATGTTCGGCGCTCAAGCTGTTTTTGGAGCAGCAGCCGGACACCCTGGTTTCCGTCGCCGGCCGCGCCGAAGAGGCCGCCAACCTTGCCGCCGGCAGCACCCCGGACATCATCCTGCTTGACTGGCAATTAGCCTGCAAATCCAGCTGCGGCGGTTTTATACATGAGCTCAGGAGATTATGTCCCGGCGCCGCGGTCATCGCTATGAGCGCCCGCCCGGAAGCCCGACAGGCTGCCCTAAACGGCGGCGCCGACCGATTTTTCAGCAAGAACGAAAACCCCTGCATCCTCCTTAGTTCCCTCGGTAAACTGGCCGGCCGTAAGGCCGCAGACTGCCCCAGCCGGTAATCCGATAGGCGGGCGCGCCGCCGATCAGACTCTACTCCCCCTTGAAACGTCTCGTGCAACTCCAGAATTGTCATTGATGCCAGGTAATATATGAAAATATTTAAAATAACTATTGACAAAATCAAATAATTAGGTATAATAGTTTCAGAAAGTCAAGGTGGAGGTTCAAATTGATCAAGGAATGGAATGAATTGACCCGGTTGACCGGCGGAGCGGCTCTGGTGGTCGAGCGGGTCAGGCTGGCCGAAAGCGGCATCGCCATCGAGGGGGAATTCGCTCCGCCAGTTTTAGCTACCCTGTCCGCCGAGGACCAGGTTTTCATTATGGCTTTTATCGGCGCCCACGGCTCTATCAAAGACATGGAGCGGCTTTTCGGCATCAGCTATCCCACCGTAAAAAACCGGCTGGATAAGCTGGCAAACCGGCTTAAGATGGTTGAATTCGAAGCAATGCCCCGCCCGGCTGCAGACTCAAGCAAAGACGTCCTGGAGATGCTGGAGCGAGGTGAAATTTCTGCCGACGAGGCGGTAAGGAGACTGGAGTGAAAGGTGTTATCGGCTGCCTGGGGTTTATCCTGTCGATTATTTTACTGATTTTTGTGTTAACCCACATTTCCGAGATCTGGAACTGGCTGGAAAGCCTGTTTGCCTAGGAGAAGAATATGAATTGGCCGCCGCTGCTGCTGCATCTGAAGGTACCTTCCGGAGACGGTTTTATCGGGCTGTGGCTGCCCTGGTTCCTGATTTACCCGGTGCTGCTGCTCCTGATGCTGATCGCCCTGCCGGTAGTGATCATCCTGGCGATTATACTGGTGCCGGCAGGCAAGGCAAGGCCGCTGGTGATGGCCGGGCCTTATGTCTGGCGGCTGCTTTTTGCCATGCGGGGCTTGAAGCTGGACATCCAGACCGGCAACCGCAAGATGATGTTCGATTTCATTTAGTCTAAAGAACAAGGAGAAGGAACAATGGATAGCCGCAAGAAGATACTGGAGATGCTGGACGCGAAGAAGATCACTGTTGATGAAGCTATGCGCCTCCTCGGAGCTGTGGACCGGGGTGAAAAACCATCGGGTGATAAACCGATCGAAGTTCTGACTGACCGGATCAGCCGCAAGATCAAGTACCTTAGAGTGCTGGTTGACAGCCCCGGCAGCCGCGGTGCCGGAGCTCCGGAGCAGGTCAACGTGCGCGTGCCGGTGGCGCTCATCCGGGCTGGTATGAAATTCACTTCACTGATCCCCCACGAAGCCGGGGATAAGATCGAAGCCGAACTGCACAGCCGCGGCGTTAATCTTAACCTCAAGAATATTAAAGATGAAGATATAGACCAGTTGATCGAAGCCCTGGCCGAACTTGAAGTGGATATCGACGGCGGGGACGGCAAGGTTAAAGTCTTCGTTGAATAAACCCCGTTAGCGCCTACCTGCCCGTTCAGGCAGTCTGAAAACCCCCACACAATCCAGTCTAAATCCGTCCGACCGGCGGTTAAAGGCGGAGCTTTGCCCGGATAAGATTATGGCAGACAAAAAAGGGAGGAACACCGTGAATCTGAACAATGGCATTTCATCACTGGCAAGAGCCTCCGCCCGGCGTCCCTGGGTGACCATCGGGCTGTGGCTGGCATCCCTGGCGGTATCCATCGGCCTCATCGTGACTCTTCTGGGCAGCGCCCTGGTCACCGAGGTCGAGGTGATGGATAATCCCGAGTCCCGGCAGGCCGATACCCTGATCACCGACCGGCTGGCCCAACCGATCGACCCTGAAGCTGAATCCACTGACGATGAACTGATCATTGTCCGTTCCGCAACCTTCACTGTGGACAGCCCCGTCTACCGCAATGCCGTCCAGAATCTCTACCGGGACATCCTCGGTCTGGGCGAAGATGTCATCAAAGGCGCCAACAACTATTTTCAGACTGGCGACGAGACGCTGGTCTCCGCCGACCGGCACAGCCTGATGATCCCGCTGCTCATGCCAGAAAACGGTCTCGACTATGTTGATCAGGTTTACGCCGTGGGCGACGCTTTCGCCGCCGCCAATACCGAGTTTGAGATATTTTATACCGGTACCGCCTCCTTCGACGCCGACACCACCAAACTGGCAGAGGAGACGATGAGCAAAGGCGAGACTATCGGCATCCTGGTGGCTCTTGTTGTTCTGGCCGTGGTCTTCGGCGCCCTGGTAGCCGCCACCCTGCCTATCGCCCTCGGTATCGTAGCCATCGTCGCCGCGCTGGGCTTGACCTCGCTGGTCGGCCAGGCGATGGACCTCAGCTTCTTCGTTACCAATATGGTGACCATGATGGGTCTGGCGGTCGGCATCGACTACTCTCTATTCATTGTCTCACGCTACCGCGAGGAGCGCCGGAAGGGTCTTGACAAGGTTGAAGCCATCGCCGTGACCAGCCGGACCGCCAACAAAGCCATCTTCTTCTCCGGCATCACCGTCGTTCTCGCTCTGGTCGGCCTGCTGGTCTTCCCGCTGTCCATCTTCAAAAGTATGGGCATCGGCTCGATTCTGGTAGTCGTCACCGCTATCGTCGCTTCAATGACTCTCCTGCCAGCGATCATCAGCCTCCTGGGCGACCGCATCAACAAAGTGCGCATGCCCTTCAGCGCCCGCGCCGACAGGAAAGAATCGGAAGCGGTCACCGGTTTCTGGGCTGGAATGGTCAAAGTAGTCACCCATAAACCGGTCATCAGCATGGTCATCGTCGCCGGCATCCTGGTGGCAGCCCTGGCTCCGTACTTCGATAAGAACACCGGCATGTCGGGCATTTCCGGCCTTCCGGATGACCTGCGCGCCAAAGCCGGCTTCATGGTACTTGTTGAGGAATTTCACATCGGTATGGACGCCCCGGCTATTATCGCCGTGGACGGCGACATCGATGCCGCGGCGACTCAAGCCGCCATCGCCCGCCTCCTGGAGGACATTGAATCCAACAGCGCCTTCTCCGGCGCCAGCGTCGTCCCCTATGCCGACAAAGACCTGGCGATCATCTACGCCGCTCTGGCTGGCGATCCCCAGAGCCTGGACTCTATGAACGCGGTTACCGCATTAAGGAATGACTACATTCCTGCAGCCTTCGCCGGCGCTCCCGCCAGCGCCCTGGTCACCGGGGCTACCGCCGGCACTCTGGATTTCAATGCCACCACTGATCAATACACGCCTATAATCTTCGCCTTTGTCCTGGCGTTATCCTTCGTCATCCTGACTGTCGCCTTCCGCTCGGTAGTGATTCCGGCCACGGCCATCCTGATGAACCTGCTGTCGGTCGGCGCCGCTTATGGTCTGCTGGTGCTGGTCTTCCAGCAGGGGGTGGGCGCCAGCCTCTTCGGCTTCATCCAGGTTGAGGTAATTGAAAGCTGGCTGCCGCTGATGCTCTTTGCCCTTCTCTTCGGCTTGTCCATGGATTATCAGGTGTTCCTGCTCTCCCGCATTCGCGAGCGCTACCTCAAGACCGGCAACACCGCCGATGCCGTGGCCTTCGGCCTGTCCTCAACCGGCAAGCTCATCACCGGCGCCGCTCTGATCATGGTGGCTGTGTTCGGCGGCTTCGCCCTGGGTGACATGGTGATGTTCCAGCAAATGGGATTCGGCCTCGCCGTCGCTGTACTGGTTGATGCCACCCTGGTGCGCTGCGTCCTGGTGCCCGCCACCATGACCCTCCTCGGCAAGGCTAACTGGTACCTGCCCAAGTGGCTCAACTGGCTGCCCAACATTTCACTGGGCGAAACTGACGAGATCCCGGCGGCTGCGGCTTACCATGCTCCTCACCGCCTGCCGGCTCTGCCGGGATTCGGCCCGGTTCCTTCGCCAGCCTTGGTCCGCATCAATGACCAGGTGATCGAAGACCGTTCAAAATAGCGTTCCTCCCTTCCCAATATGAAAGGGGCGGCCGGCCGGCCGCCCCTTTCATATTATCCCCGGGTAAACTTTAATGAATTACCATGTCTTCCCCCAGCGTTTCGCCTTTAAAATCAGGCTGGTAGTAAAAGTAGACCTGAGACACAGCGCCTTTGGCTTTCACCGGGTAGGTCGCCATGACCTGGAATTTGATCGTGATCGTCTCGCCGGCTTTGATCTCGTCCAGGTAAAAAATAACCTTGCGCCCGGAGATGTCGTATCGCTTGATGATGGGGATACTCTCTATTGCGGCATCGATAGACTCGACCATGGGGGTGAAGCCGGTAGGCACCGAGATGTCCAGCACCACCATGCCGGACTCGATGAATTCCGGCGGATTGAAGCTGACCGTAGCGGTGACGTCGACCAGGTCGTTGACCGCGACATTGGTAGAGTCGTAGTCCACATCTATCTTGAGAATGGGATCGGTTTCTTCCGGCTGGGGGATATTGAACCGGGTGACGGCCTGGGCCATGACCTCGCCATTGCCGCTGGCAGTGACCTGAACCTCCGCGCCGAGCGGCAGCTCGATGACCTGAAGCACGTCGAAGCTTTCCGGGGTGACGCGCAGGGCGCGGTCGATGCCCGGGCCGGTGACGCGGACCGTGAGGTCGACGTCGGCGCGGATGTTACCGGCGTAGGCGGTCAGGGCTTGCAGGGCGACGACGGTGTCCTGGGTGGAGCCGTAACCGCCCAGGCTGTTGCGCTGTGAAGTCAGCCACTTGCCGGCGCGGCCGGCGTTGAGCACGTCGCCGTGGCTGGTCAGAGCCAGCATGGCATAGGCGGTGGTCTCGACGACGGCGGTGCGGTTCTCCCGCGGCGGCATGAACGGGACACCGACGCCCGGTTTACCAACGCCGCCAGCGGGCTGCTGCGGCAGCGGCTCGGCGAAACCGATGCTGCCCCAGTGCAACCCGTTCTCATCCTCGATAGCCAGGGCCATGAGTTTGTCATGGGCGGCGTTCTTTTGCGGGCTGCCGCCGAGCGCCAGGGCGTAGGCAGTCAGCGCCACAGTGTACGGATCGTCCATGCCGCTTAGTCTGCTTTCGAGGTACTTGATGGCTCTGGCTGAGGCGGTCTTCTCACCTGCCTCCAGCAAGGCGCTGGCGACATAGGCGGTAAGGGCGTCTTTGCCGGACAGCCCGCCCAGCATCTCCTGGTGGTGGACGAAACCCACTGCCTCAAAACTGCCGTCGGCCTTCTGGGTCTTGATGATCCAGGCCGCGGCGTCATCAAGCACCTTCTGGTCGATGAAGATGATGTCCCTGGCCTGGGCAAAGCTCTTCAGCACGAAGGAGGTGAGCCATAAGCTGCCTTCCCCGTCCTGGTTGCCGAAAGCGGAGAAACTGCCGTCGGCGCGGCGGTAGGTCAGTTCACGCTGGTAGCCGGTGATCATCAGCTTTTCAGCCTTGGCCATAATCTCCGCCTTTAGCTGGCCGGAATCGCGGAGGTATTTGGTGATAAAAACGTCAGGGGCGAAGACGATCATGTTCTGCTCGCCGCAGCCGAAGGGCATCTGAATGAGTTGTTCCAGCCCAGAAATTGTTTGAGTCAGGTAGCTGCCGGTGACGCTGAGAAACACCTTGCCGGAGCCCTCGACAGCTCCTTCGGGGATTTGTGTGCTGATCGTTCTGGCCGCTCCATCTTTGAGGATGAGGTTCTCGACAAACTCGCGCGGCACGCCCTCGGGTTCTATCAGCAGCGGCTGTACCAGGGCGTCAGCCGCCGCGGCCGAACGGGAGGTGACCTTGAGGTCGTTGAAACCCAGGCCTTTCGGCCGAATCGTAAAAGAAGCCGAACCGACATCGCCCGGACCGACGCTGACGATCTTTTGGGAATTATCGAGGAGGTCGAACCAGCCGGCAGGCGTCAGCTCGACGACGATGTCCTGCGGCGTATCGAGGTAGTTATAGACAGCCACTCTGACCGGGAATTCCTCGCCGCGGACGGCGGAGTAGGGCAGGTCCAGTTTGATGAAGAACGGCTGGAAAGCCTTAAGTTCCGCCTCGGCGATGCCCAGTCCTTTTTCCTGGGAGACTGCCACCGCACGCAGCATCCAGGTGGTGATGGAGTCGGGCACTGTCAGCTTGATCTTGGATTTGCCGTCGGCGTCGGTCACCACCTGCTGCCACACCCAGGTCTCCGGAAAATACTGGCGGATGCGCTCTACTTGAGCCAGAGCGGAGGTATCAATAGCCTGGTTGCCCTGAGAAGGCAGGGGGGCAAGACCCGGCGGTATGGCGCCTGCCTTATCAGCCCCGCCGAAGATAACCCCGCCGCCCTCGGCCAGCAGGTCGTTCCATGGCGAACCATATTCCTTACCTTCGGGAACCTTATTGTCGGAAAGGATGATGACGCCGGCATCTTTGATAATATCGGCGGCGCCTTTGGTCAAGATGGAAGGATAAATAGTTATGTTATGGAGTTCCGCCTGCGGAGTCATATATAGTCGCTCCAGTTCGGCGAATACCTGGTCCAGGTTCATGCGGTTCTCAGCCAGGATGAAGACCGACTTATCCACGACGACGACGCCGACTCGGGATTGGCCTTGAGACTGGATACTGATCTCGACACTGTCGCCCGGTTTGGCTTCATCGGAGCTGAATTGAACCGCCAGTTGGTTAGGGTAAACTGCCTCGACCCCAAACGGCAGGTAGTCGGCGGCGATTTCGGAGTTGGGCAGCACCTGGTAAACCAGCAAGCGGCAGGCGCCGGCCATCTGAGGCGTCGCCTTGAAGGCGATATCCCGGCTGCGGCTGAAATCTGAAAAGACGACCCGGCCGCTGCTGATGACCTCGTAATAGAAATTCGATGCTTCTTTGGTGGCATGAACCCGGAATTTGGCGGTATCGCCGACCTTAAGGGAGGCGGCGGAGGTCATCTCCAGATGGATGAAGTTACCGGACGGGGAATAGCCGGCCAGCAGCGTCTGGCTGGCATTTGAACCGCCGCTTTGCGCTTCGATGATCACGGCTATCGCTTTGTTCGGCGGAGACAGGGTTACCGTAGCCATGCCTTGGCCGGTGTCGACGGTCTTTATGGACTCCTGACTGATCTGCTGGTAGTCGGCGCCGAGGTAGCTGGCGGTGAGACTCACCTTGGCCGGCAGCGGTTTACCGCCCGGGTCCTCGGACAGGAGCAGGATTTTGAAGGGCAAGCCCGGCTGGAAGACGTTGCCCTCGGGTACGATCCGGAGGACGAGAGGCGTTTCGGCGATGGTCAGGAGCCTGGTGGTCTTTTCCTCATAGCCGGTGGACTGCTCGCGGAGGACGAATTCTATATCGACGTTGCCCAGACCGCCCGAGGCCGGCACCCCGGCGGCGTAACCCACCGCCGGGAGTTCGAAAGCCGTCTCGCCGTCGATACTGAGAACCACTCTGGCATATTCCTGCCAGGTGCCGACGTAGCGCTTGGCGATAATCTCAAGTTCTCCCTGAACTGGTTTGCCGAAGGAGTATATTCCTTCAACCTTCCCGGTGATGCGGTCAGAGGCCAGGAACCAATCTTTGGGCAGGGTCACCTTAACCTCGTACTTGGGCAGGACGTACCTTTCGACTTTGACGTCGAGTTGAGCCCTGGAATCATCGGCGGCGGCGGTCAGTTTCCAGGTGCCTAGATTAGGCTCTTCGGACAGCGGCAGTTCCAATTCGGCCATGCCGTATTTATCGGTAAAGACCTCTTTCTTAAAGACCTTGATACCTTTGGCGTCCTGAGCCTCGACGGTAACCTTCTGGCTCACCGGCCGCAGTTCGGAGTTCAGGCTGATCAGGCTTATCTGGATGGTCTGGCCGGGCTTGTAGATAGGTTTGTCGGTCTCCAGGAAGAGCAGGAATGAGCTTTCAAGTTTAATAGAAGCCTTCTCGGTAAAGCCTGGCCCCTTGACCTGGAGCTGATAGTCGCCGGAAGGGAGTTGGGGCACCTGGAGTTGGATGAGGCCTTTACCGCCGATTCGGCTTTCTGAACTGGCGACGACTTCATCTCCTTTAAAGAGTTCGACCTTGACATCTCCGGCGGTAAAGGAGTCTCCCTTCAGCAGAGCTACCGAAAGTTCCGCCGTTTGGCCGGAGTATAAGACCCGCGGCACGATGGCGACGTGACTTTCTGCTGAAAGGACCGGGTTGCAAGCCGGCGCCGAGGTGGCCAGTATTGCTAATGCCAGGAAGAATCCAGACAGGGCGAACCGTTTTGATTTCATATTCCACCGCCTATGCCGAAAATTTACTGCTCATACAGTAATAACGGCGAAACGGCCGGTCGGATAGCCTTCCCGTAGAACGGAAGAAATCAGGCGCTGGTCATGCCGCGTCTGGTGGCATAGGCTACGGCGGCGGCGCGGTTGCGCAGGTGCAGCTTATCAAGCAGCCTGGAAAGGTAAGTCCGTACGGTGCTTTCACCCAGAAATAGTTTTTCTGCTATTTCGGCGTTGGTCAGCCCTTCGCCGACCAGTTTCAACACCTCAAGCTCCCGGGGGGACAGGTCCATCTCTTCCTTGGAATTCTGACGCTGGCGGAATTCGGATACCAAACTGCCAGCCATTTGAGGTGAAAGGATGACCTCTCCGGCCGCAATCCGCTTGATGGCGTTGACCACTTCGGCAATGCCCGCGCCTTTAAGCACATAGCCCTGGGCGCCGTATTTCAGCGCTGTGAACAGGTCTTTTTCTTCGTTGGACACGGTCAGCATGAGCACCTTCGCCTCAGGAGCTTTCTCCCGTATCAGCGGCAGCGCCTCAAGCCCGGTACATCGCGGCATCAGAATATCCAGGAGGATTACGTCCGGTTGAAGCGCCGCGGCCTTGGCGATGGCCTCTTTGCCGTCGGTCGCTTCCCCGACGATTTTAATCGCTGATTCACCGGCCAATATGCTGGATAGGCCGCTCCTGACGATGGCGTGGTCGTCGACAACTAATACTCTGGTGGTTTCTGACATTCCGCTATCTCCTGCCGATCGGCACATCTATTTTGACTGCGGTACCCTGCCCGGGGGCGCTGATGATTGTCATGCTGCCGCCGGTAGCTTCAGCCCGCTCTTTCATCACGCTTAGACCGTGACCCTGCGGGCCTGCGGCGCGAGATTGAGAATCGACATCGAACCCCCGGCCGTCATCGGCGATGGTGATTAACAGATGGCCGTTGCTCTGGGTCATCGCCAGCGAGATGGTGCTGGCCGCGGCATGCTTCCTGATATTGGTGACCGCTTCCTGGCATATCCGCAGCAGCTGGAGTTCAGTATACGGCGGCAGTGACGGTTCTTCACCCGGCAGGTCAATATGGTAGTCGATACCGGAGTCCTGTTTCAAATGATGAAGGTAATTCTTTAGATGGGATACCAGCTGGCCGCAGCCGGTGTAGCGTCTCAAGAGTTCCAGCGATTCCAGCGCTTCCACTCTGGCCTCATCCACCAGATTAAGCAGCTTGCCTACTTCGGGCATTTCGATACCCCGCCGCTTGAGTTCCCGCTCAATGACCTGTCCCTGCCACTTGAGCGCCGAAAGCGTTTGTACCGTCCCGTCGTGGATTTCTCGCGACAGCCTCCCGCGTTCTTCAGCGATGAACTCCCCGCGCAGTCTCTGGTGGAGGTTGATGTTGACCAGATATGGCAGCGACGCCGATAAAGCAACCGCCACGATGTAAATCAGGTAGTAGCCCAGCTCCAGCGGCCCTGGGCTGAACTCATAGAACGGATTGGCCAGCTGGACCAGTAGAACATTCAAAGTTGAAGCGATGCCGACCATCGCCGTCATGTGAGAGTCGTAGAAGAAAGACGCCGACAGCACCGGAGACAGGGTATACAGCAGGAAAGGGCTGTTGATGCCGCCGGTAAGCCATACCAGGACGGCACACACAATTAGGTCCAGGGCAAGGATGACCTGTCCCAGCATGTTGCTCCGGGGCGACACCGGAATCAGGAATTTGAGCAGGGTATAACCAGTCGCCGTCGGGATAAGGATTCCGGCGGCAACGGGCAGGCTTTCTCCGTTTACCGCCAGCTGGCTGACGGCTACAGCCAGCGCCAGCGCCCGGTAGACGCCCAGATATAATCTTAAGCGCCCGCCGAACCGCCTGGCTTGGAGTACTGGGGAGGAAGCCTCCATCGTTCTCCGCTAAAACTGCAGGATAGAATCGGTCACGAAAACCTATTCGTCGAGTTCGCGTGTATCATAGGTCGGCACCGTGGCGGTGTCAATGGTTCCTCTTTTCGTAAATCAACCCCCGCTTGTACTAATCTTCGGACGGGAACAAAAAAGGGGACCCGGGAAGCGGCATCTGAAGCGCCTTGATCAGATCGCCGGCGTTCCGCGGGGCGTAGGCTTTCCAATGGTTGTTGAAAAAGACGAAGGTCTGCTCAGCCGCCGCCGCGGAGGTTTTGACTCTGCTGGCCAGCTCTTCGATCTCTTGCGGCGAGTAGAAGTAGCGGTAGCGGGTCTCATTGTTGCCTGTCCACCAGTCCGCGGCGTTGCGGCCGTGGAAGCGGAAGTAAGCCAGCCGCTTGGATGTCGCCGGCAGCTCTTGGGCGATGGAAAAACTGAACCTGGGCTCGTCTATCTGCACCCAGGCGGCGCCGTACGCCGAAAGTAATTCGGCTGTCGCCGGGTCGTCGCTCCAGCTCCTGTGGCGCAGTTCGACCGCGATGGGGAAGTCGCCGAATGTCTTCAGCACCGCTTCGAGCGTCTGACGGCTGTCGCCGGTGTTCTCGAAACTTGGCGGGAACTGGGCCAGTATCGCCCCCAGTTTGCCAGCCTCTGCCAGGGGCTCGATGCCTTTGAGGAACAGGTCTACGTCATCCCTGGAGATGGCCGCCGCCTCCCCGGTAGCCGTTTCGAACATTTTAGGGTGAGTGAATTTCTGCCACAGCTTGGCGGTGAACACGAATCCCTCCGGCGTCTTTCTGGCCCAGGCGGCGGCCCAGGCGGGATTTACGGGGGAGTAGAACGAGGAATTGATTTCGACGCAACTAAAGAACTGGCTGAAATAGCCCAGCTCATTTTTGGTCCCGGGCGGATAGAAGTAGCCATTCCAGGTACCCTCGCCGCGCGGGTAGCTCCAGCCGGAGGTGCCGACGAGAATCCGCTGCTTTTCAGAGTTTTCGTGATGATTATCCATAGCTGGCAACTACCCGCATCTATTATGCGGCGCGGCGCGCCCAATAACAATCATCGGAATCCCCCTTGACAACGTACAAGTGTTCTATTACAATGATAGAACACTTGAACTAGTATGCTGCGAGGCGTGTATGTTTTCCTTTCTTGCCCCAGGAACCGGGATCTCCTCCTGCCGCGGTCGGCGCGGGTTAAGCAGGATGTGTCCCTTGTTCAGGAGAATATACCCTGGTGGTGGCTGAATGAAGCTGCTGTGTGTTCTGCTGCCCCATTTTCCGTTTCGCTGCGAAGCGCTGCGCCGTCACGACCTTGCCGGACGCGCGGTGGCGGTGGCCTATTCGCTCGGCTCGCGGCGCCGCCTGCTCGATTTCACCCCTGGACTGGAAGGACTGGAACGGGATATGCCCCTGCCGCAGGCACTTTCGCGGCACGGCGGATTGGAGATCCTGCACGCTGATATGCCGCATTATTGGCGGGTCTGGAACGGGGTGCTGGACGCTTTGGAGAAGGTCAGCCCGCTGGTTGAGGGAGCTGTGCTGGGAGAGGCTTACCTTGGCTGCGACGGCCTCGGGTTGCTTTACCCAGATGACGACGCCCTTGCCGCTG
Organism: Dehalogenimonas alkenigignens; assembly: GCF_001466665.1. Lineage (NCBI taxonomy): Bacteria > Bacillati > Chloroflexota > Dehalococcoidia > Dehalococcoidales > Dehalococcoidaceae > Dehalogenimonas > Dehalogenimonas alkenigignens. Next base: position 755,586 of record NZ_KQ758903.1, read on the forward strand.
CGGTCAGGCAGGCGGTGCCTCCCGGGTTTGAGGCTGGCATCGGCATTGCCGGGGGGAAATTCCCGGCCTGCCTGGCGGCTGCGGCCGGCCCGAGCGGCGGCTGCCGCGCCGTCGGCAACGAGATGGATTGGCTGAAGGACCTTCCCTGTGATTTGCTGCCGGTGTCGCCTAAGATCAAGGCCCGGCTGCACGATTTTGGGCTTCATACTATGGGCAAAGTGGCTGAGATTCCGCTGTTTAAGCTGGAGGCCCAATTCGGACCGGAGGGCCGGCGCCTCGGTGAACTGGCAGCCGGATGCGACAGCACGCCGCTCTGTCCGCGCCAATCGGAGGAAATAATTGAAGAAAGCACCAGCCTGCCTTCCCCTTCGGCATCGCTTGACGTTATTCTCATGGCCGTAGAATCGCTGCTCTATCGCGCCTTCGCCCGCTTTAATCACCGGGGCCTCGGCATGAGAAGCGTTGAATTATGGAGCCGCACCAGCCTCGATGAGCATTGGCAGAAGCTTGTTCATTTCAAGGAGCCGGCCATGAACTGCCGCTCTGCGATGGTGCGGGTCAGGCAGGTCATGGAATGCTGCCCGCAGCCCGGCCCGGTTGAGGAACTGGGCATTAAACTTGTTCGTATCGGCCGGCCGGCGGGACAGCAGGACAACATTTTCACCGACACCAGGTCGGATGAGAAGCTGCTGGATGATATCCGCCAGCTGGAGCTCAAAATGGGCGCGCCGCAGCTTTACAAGATGAAGGAGGTCGAACCGTGGTCCCGGATACCGGAAAGACGCTATGTGCTGACACCATTAGGCCGGTAAACCTGCCGGAACCGGTCGCCGTCCGTGAGGATGCTGCCGGCCGCCCATTGATGGTAGCCCTCGGCCGCCGCCTTCCGGTCGCCGCCATCGAAGACTGCTGGCGGGTGGACGACGAATGGTGGCGGGCGCGGGCGCTGTCCCGGATGTACTATGACGTCATCCTCGGCAGCGGGCGCCGGGTGACGGTTTTCAAGGACCTGATAGACGGTAAATGGTATCACCAGAGCTACTAGGGTCGGCTTTTCACATGATTGCTAATGGAAACCCTTCGTTCTGTAAAACGAATCCCCCGTTGGGTTGAAGTTGGCAGGGGAAGATTCGTTTCCTAAAAATCTTTGAGTCCTATGCCTTACGCTGAACTTCATTGCCACAGTTACTATTCTTTCCAAGACGGCGCATCATCGCTGGAGGAGTTGCTTGCCCGATCGAAGGAGCTTGGTTACTCTGCCCTCGCGGTGACGGATCACGACAACTTCTGCGGCGCCATGCGCTTTGCCCACCTGTCTAAATCACTGGAACTCCCGGGAATTATCGGCGCCGAACTGACCCTGAGGGGCGGCTACCACCTGACGCTCCTGGCTAAAGACCGGGACGGCTACCGCAACCTGTGCCGTCTTATTACCGCCGCCCGCGAGGCGCCGGATCGTGCCGAACCGGAACTGCCGCCGGAGGTCATCGGCGCTCATGCCGCGGGGCTTATCTGCCTGTCGGGCTGCCCCAAAAGCGAACTGTCCCAGCTCGCCGCGGCGGGGCGCATCAACGAGGCGAGGACGCTGGTGCGTCTGTACCTCGACTGGTTCGGCGCTGATAATTACTTCATCGAACTGCAGCACAACCTGGCCTTTGGCGACACCGCCCGCAACAGGGCGCTCCTGGCCATCGCCCGGGAGGCTGGAGCCCAGGTGGTCGCCACTGGAAATGTCCACTACCATATGCAAGAGCGCCACCGCCTGCAGGACTGCCTGGCGGCGGTCAGCGCCTGCAAGAGCCTGGAGGACAGTCATCGGGAACGGCGGCCGAATTCGGAATTCTATCTGCGGCCGGCAGCCCAGATCGAAGGTCTTTTCAGTGACTGCCCGGAGGCGGTGACCAACACGGTCAAGATCGCTGAACGCTGCCGTTTTGATTTGACCAGCGATCTGGGCTATACCTTTCCTGACTACTGTGCCCCAGGCGGCCTGAGCCCCGATGATTACCTCGAGCAGTTATGTCTCGAAGCGGCGATCAGGCGTTACGGCGCCGTTACCTCCGAGGTCAGGGCGCGGCTCGACGATGAGTTCCGGCTGATTAAAAAGCACGGGCTGGCCGGCTTCCTGCTGCTCTATCGCGATGTCATCGAACTGGGCCGGCAGGTCATGATTGACCAGGGGCTGTCAGATCCGTCGCAGTTTATTGAAGACAATCCGCCGGGACGCGGCCGCGGCTCCTCGGTGGCCCTGCTGATCGGCTACCTGATTGGGCTGTCTCATATTGACCCCCTTAAATACCGGTTGTCGCTGGAACGCTTTTTACCTGAGGATGCGCTGGGCTGCGTGCCGGATATTGATCTGGATTTTCCGCGCCGCATCCGTGAGGAACTCATACTGCGCGTCCACCGGAGGTGGGGCTGGCGCAACGCCGCCCTGGCCGGCACCATTGCCACATACCAGATCAAAGGAGCGGTGCGGGACCTGGGGAAAGCTCTAGGTTTACCGCTTGAGGAGGTCGATCGGCTTTCAAAATTCGTCGATTGGGGCAGCGCCCGGAAGCTTGAATCGCAGATGGAGAAGCATCCCGGCTTCCGCCATTTGATTAACCAGCCGGTATGGCGAGACCTGATCTCGCTGGCGGCCGAACTTGACGGTTTCCCTAAATACATGGGGCAGCACCCGGGAGGGATGATTATCTCCTCAGGGCCGCTGACCGATATCGTGCCGGTACAGCGCGGCGCTATTGACGGCCGCTATGTGTGCCAGTGGGACAAGGACTCTATCGACGACGCCGGCTTCGTCAAGATCGACTTTCTGGCCCTGGGGGCGCTGTCCCAGATGCAGGAGGCGGTGGAGATCATCAGGGCGCGAACCGGGCAGCGCATCGACATGTCGCGCATCGACTTCGACGATCAGGCCGTCTACAACATGCTGTGCGCCGGCGATACCGTCGGCATTTTCCAGGTGGAGTCTGCCGCTCAGATGCAGACCATCATCCGGCTCAGGCCACGCAATCTGACGGATATGGCTCATGAAGTGGGAGCGGTACGCCCCGGCGTCGGCGTCAATGGAGGGGTCCAGGAATATCTGGCTCGGAGGAGCAAAAAGAAGCCGGTTGTTTTTGACCACGAGCTGGAGAGGCGGGCGCTGGAACGCACCCTGGGAGTTGTCCTGTTTCAGGATCAGGTGAATCAGTTAGCCGTGGATGTCGCCGGCTTTTCCCCGGCGGCGGCCGACCAGCTCAGACGCGCCTTCGGCCGCCGCCACAATGAAGCGATGCTGGACCGCTATCATGAAAAGTTCATCTCAGGTGCCGCCAGGCGCGGTGTTGATGAGGCTTCCGCCGAAAAAGTGTGGCAAAAATTCAACGGCCAGTATATGTTTCCGGAGTCGCATGCCTTTGCCTTCGGAGTGACCGCCTTTCAGGCGGCCTGGCTGAAACTCTATTACCCGCTGGAGTTCTTTGCCGCTATCTTCAACCAGCAGCCCATGGGCTTCTATAACCTCGAGACCTTGAAGGAAGATGCCCGGCGGCACGGTGTGGCGGTGCTCAACCCGGACATCAACCGCAGCGAGGCGCTCAGCGTCGTTGAAAACGGCGCCCTCCGGCTGGGTTTGCTTCATGTTGGCGGGGTGGGGGAGTCATTTGCCAGGGCCATCCTCGATGAACGGGCCAGGGGCGGATATTATGCGGATGTCGGGGATTTCCTGGCGCGCAGCGCCGTGCTTGAGGAAGCGGCGCTGGCCCTGGCGGCCGCGGGGGCCTTTGACGGTCTTGAGTCGAACAGGCGTAAGGTAAAATGGGAAGTCGGTCTGAAATACCGGCCGGTAAACTCGCAGCTTTTCTTGCCGCTGCCAGCGGCCCAGGATATGACTGAACTATCGGCTATGACCGCCTGGGAGCAGATGCAGGAGGAATACGGCACCATGGGACTCTTCCCTTCGGGGCATATCATGGCCTGTCTGCGGCCACGGTTCACTAACCAGGTGGCTACCAGCCGCGATATCGCTCAACTTGTCGATGGGTCAGAGGTTACCGTCGCCGGCATGGTCATCCGGCGTCAGCGCCCGCACCGGAAGGTGGTCTTCATCACTCTGGAGGACGAGTTCGGCCACGTGCCGCTCATGGTTTTCCCCGGAGTTTATGAGCGAGCGGAGCAGAGATTTAAATCCCCTTTCCTGGTGGTCAGAGGCAGGGTGTCGCGGCGGGATGGCGCTCACAATGTGGTGGTGGCAGAGGTCAGGTCATTTTCCGCTCTGGAGAAGGCGCCGCCGTCCAAGGACTGGCATTAGGTTCCGGCTGCGTTTGCCGATGGCATTTTTCGCTGAAACGCGATACAATAGTTCGTTAATCTGCCAGTTTGAGGGGCACCGTTTATGGCTGTAAAGCGTGACTATTATGAAGTGCTGGGAGTGGCCCGCGGCGCTTCCGACGAAGATATCAAGAAGGCTTTCCGCAAGCTTGCCTTTCAGTACCATCCGGATCGCAACAAAGAGGCCGATGCGGAGGCTAAGTTTAAAGAGATTAATGAGGCTTATTCAGTGCTTTGCGACGGCAACAAGCGCGCCGCATACGACCGCTTCGGCCATGCCGGAGCCGCCGGCGGGCCGTTTGGCGGAGGGGCTGGGGGCTTTGAGGACTTTGCCGGTTTCGGAGGCCTGGGGGAAATCTTTGAAACCTTTTTCGGCGGCATGGGCGGGCAGGGGCGCCAGTCGCCCCGGCGTGGCACCGATCTTAATTACAGGGTGGCTGTTACGCTGGAGGAGGCTTCTACTGGGATAGAGAAAGAGATCAACATCCAGCGTATAGAAGCTTGTGAAGTGTGCAAGGGCACAGGCGCCAAAGAAGGATCTTCGCCGACCAAATGTCCCGAATGCGGCGGCCAGGGGAAAGTTTACCAGGTGCAGCGCAGTGTTTTCGGAAGGTTCACCAACGTTGTCACCTGCACCCGCTGCCGAGGCGAAGGTCAAGTCATCAGCGACCCATGTCCCAAGTGCAAGGGGATCGGTCGAGAACGCAATTCACGCACTATCAGCGTCAAGATACCGCCGGGCATCGATAACGGCAACCAGATCCGCATCTCCGGGGCGGGCAATCTCGGTGACCGGGGCGGCGGCGCCGGTGACCTGTACGTTACCGTCGCGGTGATGCCGCATAAGCTGTTCCGCAGGGATGGCGACAATATCATTTACGAACTGCCGCTTAATTTTACCCAGGCGGCGCTGGGTACTGAACTTGATGTTCCGACACTCTTCGGTCCGGCCAAACTCAAAGTGCCGTCCGGGACTCAAACTGGCAAGGTCATCCGCCTGAAAGGGAAAGGCATGCCGCTGCTGAACCGCCCGTCGGCCCAGGGCGATGAGTGGGTGGAAATTAGAGTAGTCACTCCGGAGAAGCTGACCCGGCGCCAAAAGCAGCTACTGGAAGAACTCGGCGTTACCCTGGGTACGCCTGCTGCAACGGTTGATGAAGCTGAGAAGTAAGAATTCAGTTAGCCGGAAGAACCTGGTCAGAAGGCGATTTCCGGCTTTTTCCGGCGCCGGAACAGGCTGAACAAACCCCATTTCCGGCCGGCGAGTTCGTGGGTGGCGGCTGCCGCCATCAGCTCTTTAGCCGTGGCTCGAACGTCGTCGCCGTGGTAAAGCACCCGGTACAGCCTTTCGGTGATCGGCATCTCGATGCCCATTTGCTGCGCCAGTTTCCAGGCGACGAGGGTCGTCGTCACCCCTTCGGCGATGCCGTTCATGGTTGCCTGGATATGCTCCAGGGATTCGCCCCGGGTCAGGCGGGCGCCGACCTGATGATTCCTAGACAGCTTGCTGGAACAGGTGGCGATCAGGTCGCCCTGCCCCGCCAGCCCGGCCAGGGTCAGCGGATTGGCGCCGAGGGCAGTACCCAGGGCGGTGATTTCAGTCAAACCTCTGGTCATGAAAGCTGCCTTCGTATTATCGCCGTAACCGAGACCGTCAACAATTCCTGCCCCCAGGGCAATGATATTTTTTAGGGCTCCTCCCAACTCTACCCCGATCATGTCGGTATTGGTGAAGGCGCAGAAATCCGGGACGGTCATGAGCTTGGCGCCGCGCCGGGCTCGCGATTCCTTTTCAGCGGCGATCACTGTCACTGCCGGCCGGCCAGCCAGTATCTCCCAGGCCAGGTTCGGACCCGACAGCACGGTGATATTGTCATGGATATCTTTCCTGGTTTCCTCAGCGATGATCTCAGACATACGTTTGCCCGTCTCGACCTCGAGACCTTTGGCGGCGCTGATGATCAGGGTGCGTTTGCCGATGTGCGGGGCAATCAACTTCATGTTGCGGCGCATCGACTGAGACGGAACAGCTACGATGATAGCGTCAGTGTTCTGGAGAGCCTCTGCGCCATCGGCGGTGACCGAAATGCCTTTAGGCAGGACAAAGCCCTCCGGCAGCCTGGGAGTGCGGAAGACGCTGGCGCGGGTCATAGCGGCTTCGTCCTCAGTGCGGGCCAGTATCCTGAGATCGACGTCCTTGCGCGCCAGTACTGCGGCGAGAGTAATGCCCCAGGTGGTTGCGCCGACAACGGCGATTCTAGTCATAGTTTAACCATCCCGGAGGGGTCGAGTTACAGCGCATCTAGTGGGCTTTTTCGTTGATGCGGCGCTCTTTACCGGCGATCAGTCTCTGGATATTGTCACGGTGCATGAAGATGACGACTGTTGAGCCGATAAGCGAGTAGACCAGATACTCCATAGGGATGCCGGAGTGAAGCGACAAGGGGATCATCATGGCATAGGCGCCGGCAACGCCGGCTATACTGCCCAGGGAGGCAAACCCGGTCAATCCGACGCTGATTATGAAAACCTCCCCGCCGAAAACGGCCGCCAGTGGATAGAGGGCTATGAAACCCCCGAAGAAGGTGGCCACGCCGCGGCCGCCTTTGAAGTGGTTGAAGACCGGAAAGATATGACCGGCAACCGCCGCCAGGGCGGCGGCTACCTGAGCGGCCAGGATGCCCAGGTGATAATCGCCTACCAGGACGTAATCGTGCCCGATTACGGCTCCGGCCAGGAGGACCGCGGCGACGCCTTTAAGCACATCGAGCAAAGCGACGAGGGCTGCCATTTTACGGCCAAGGGTCCGCAGGACGTTGGTGGCGCCGATGCGGCCGCTGCCGAAAGAGGTGATGTCGATCTTGGCCTTGCGACGGGCGATGAGGTAGCCGAACGGGATGCTGCCGATGAGATAGGCAGCCATGGTCACGAGGACGAGTTCAGTCACCAGCATTGATTATTCACCTCTGGATTTGAACGTGAACTTGATCGGTGTGCCCGAGAAACCGAAGACTTCCCTCAGCCGGTTCTCCAGGAAACGCTGAAAAGAGAAATGAACCAGTTTAGGATCGTTGACAAAGAAGACGATCTCAGGCGGACAAACACCCACCTGGGTGGCGTACAATACTTTCAGAAGCTTGCCGCCGGCACTGGGAGGGGAATGCTTCGCCAACGCCTGGCGGACCAGGCTGTTGAGTTCAGGCGTAGGGATGCGGTGGCTGCGCTGGGCCTGGATGTCGAAGGCGGCGGGGATGACGCGGTCAATGCCGTCGCCGGTGCGGGCGGAAAGGTAAAGGCGCTGGGCATAGGGAATAAACTTAAACCGCGCCGCCATATTCCGGTCGAATTCGGTCATATCTTTGTTTTCTAACAGGTCAATCTTGTTGACGACGAGTATGAGACCCCGGCCTTGATCCCTGGCGTAACCGGCGATATGGGTGTCTTGAGAAGTAGCCGGTTCAATGGCGTCCAACACCACAAGGACGATATCGGCGCGGTCAATGGCGTTCAAAGAGCGGATGACACTGTACTCTTCGACGCCAGGTTCTACCCGGCCGCGCCGCCTGATTCCAGCGGTGTCTATAAGTACCACAGAACCCTGCGGCGTGTCAATAGCAGTGTCTATTGAGTCCCTGGTTGTCCCAGGAATGGGAGAAACGATAGTCCTCTCCTCCCCGGTCAGGGCGTTCAGCAGCGACGACTTGCCGACGTTGGCTCGACCGGCGATAGCGATGCGCAGACCGGGTTTCTCCACTACCGCCGCCTCAGGTTCGGGCAGGAGTTCGAAGATCCGGTCCAGCAGGTCTTCAACTCCCCGGCCGTGGTAGGCTGAAATAGGCATTGGTTCACCGAAGCCCAGGGCGTGGAACTCCGCGCCGTGGAGGGCCAGCCTGGGATTGTCCGCTTTGTTGACAGCGACTACCACCGGCTTGCCGGCTCGCCTGATCTCATCGGCGATTTCGTGGTCGAGCGGCGCCAGCCCGGACTGAGCGTCGACCAGGAAGACAATTACCGCCGCTTCTTTCATGGCGGCGCGCACCTGGTCGTTGACCGAGCGGGCGATGGCTTCCTGCGGTAAGTTTTCCATGCCGCCGGTGTCCACCAGGATGAAATCGCGGCCGGCATGATTCATGGGGACGTGCAGCCGATCCCGCGTGGTGCCTGGCAGGTCCTCGGTGATAGCTGTCCGCTTGCCGGTCAGCCGGTTGAGCAGGGTAGACTTGCCGACATTCTGACGGCCGACGATAGCGACAGAAGGGAGTGAATTCATCAGGTGTCCGGATACTCCTCTATTTTAGCGCCTCTCCCGAGAGGGGCAAGGAAAAACGCGCCCTTTGCCGTAACGTCTTTGCTGCGCTGTACTGTCAATCCGAATTTCATGCGTCAACCCGGCCACGGGAAGCATAAGCCGCCCAGCATATCGGCGAGGAGCGCCTTCTGAACGTGGAGGCGGTTCTCCGCCTGGTCGAAGACGACTGATTGCGGGCTGTCCAGCAGCCCTGCGGCGACCTCTTCGCCGTGATGGGCTGGCAGGCAGTGCATGACGATGGCATCCGGCTTGGCCAAAGAGACCAGCCTTTCGTTAACCTGATAACCTTCGAAAGCCTTGCGGCGCGCCTCGGCGTCCGCCTCCTGCCCCATCGAGGTCCAGGTATCGGTGTAGATGATGTCGGCGCCGAACGCCGCCTCCCCGGGATCATCGGTAAAGCTGAAAACGCTCTCGCTCCGGGCCGCCAGCTCAAGAGCCCTGTGCACCGCTTCAGGCGGCAGTTCATAACCTTTCGGCGAAGCCATGGTGAACGACAGGCCTACCGAGGCGGCGGCCAGCGCCAGGCTCACCGCCACGTTGTTGCCGTCGCCGATGAAAGCCAGTTTCAGACCGGGGAATTCGCCTTTGTGCTCGAAGATAGTGAGCAGGTCAGCCAGCGCCTGGCAGGGGTGCTCGGCGTCCGACAGGGCGTTCACCACCGGCACGCCGGCCCAGCGGGCCAGTTCCTCGACGGTGGATTGGGCGAAAGTGCGCACGGCGATGGCATCCACATAGCGCGACAGCACCCGGGCGACGTCGGCGATGCTCTCCCGCTTGCCCAGGCCGACCTCGGCAGGCGAGAGGTAGATGGCCTCTCCGCCGAGCTGCTTCATAGCCAGCTCGAAACTGAGGCGGGTGCGCAGCGATGGTTTCTCGAAGACGAGGGCCAGCGTTTTGCCGGAAAGCGTCGTCTGCCAGCCCTGGGCTTTCATGGAGGCGGCATCGGACAGAAGCAGCCGGATCTCATGGGGCGCCAGGTCGGTAATGGAGAGAAAATCTTTAGACTTCATAAGTCACCGTAAAACCATAATGTTTAAGTATATCACAGTCCGCCGTACGGCATGGTTCCGAGCCCAGGCGCCGGGCATCCGGCACCGGTGATTGGTATTTGTTCATCAGCGAAAAAAGTACATTCAGGGGAAACGATTCCAAAATTCCGCGATGGGCTGAACGTGTGAAACGAAAGTCGTCGGATTTGGGAACAAAGGCAGTATTCATTCGGCGCCGGAGATATAACCAGCCGTTACCGGGGCGGCAACACCGGCCAAGCGGTTCAAACGAAACCGCCTTATGCGCCTGATGAATCATGTGTCGCGTCAACCCTCCAGCCCTTATCCTGTCCATACGCCGAATAATCGGCACACTTGTGCTATTCAAGGCGGGTATTATAGCATACCGGTTCCTCGTGAGTGTCAAGCGACTTTTGTCGTTTTTGGCGCGATTTTTTACGACAGCTTTCGGCAGGCAGCAAACAGCAGGCAGCGGGGGCGGATATTCCGATTTTTATTGAGACCTGGCTAAATTCCTGACGTAGACGGGGGAGGGTCGGCTATAACAAAACAACTGTGGACAACTGGCGTAGTTGAATGAGGGAATGAGATCCATTGCCACTTCGATTCTTTAATATTATTAGTTAGATTAGCGTTTATTTATCATTTAATTTGATAGTTACATTAACGAAAATAAATCAGTATAAACACGTATTCACATGGTTTTCTCCCAGTTTTAAGATATCGTTAAAAGCAAGTATTCAATAAGGAGGTGAAGATAACGATTTGACATCTGGGAGAGACCAGAATTGTAGGATTTTATCTACCATAATCGTGTCAGGAGGAGAGATATGTCGGTTTTTCACAGCACAATGAGCCGCAGAGAGTACATGAAAAGTCTGGGTCTTTTTGGGGCCGGAATAGGCGGCGCCAGCCTGGTAGCGCCAGTATTCCACGATCTCGACGAATTGATGGCTTCAGAATCTGCTCAGATCAAGCGAGCCTGGTGGATTCGAAACACTGAACATCCGACTGTAGATATAGATTGGAACCTGATGAAACGGCATCACGGTTTCCATAGCACACAGTCCGGCGTCATCCTTGCCCGTTATGCCGGCGGTCCAGCGGAGTATCAGGCGATTCTCGCTGCCGGAGATAAGGGGGTTACTGACGGTATCAAGAACAACACCCCTGGTTTAACGTTGAGGGATAACGCTCTTGGTACTGTCGCGAGGGGCTTGGGTTTCACAGCCGCGCGGACTGATAAATTCGCTGACACGCGCCTTGTTGGCGTTAAAACACCGGATCAATTTGGAGTGCCCAAGTGGCAGGGAACACCGGAGGAGAACTTCCGGATGATGCGAGCGGCGATGGTATTCTTCGGAGCTTCACATATCGGCGCTTCGGAACTCGATGCCGATCACAAGAAACTAGTCGGTTTGTACGGCGATAACATCGCCGAATCATACTGGCCTTTTGGTTCAGCTCCAAAATGGCCGCCGCCGACGACAGTGACACAGCCCATCGAATTCGCTAATCAGTCGACCTTTTCGTTTGATAACGCTACCGGTTTAACAAAGATTCCTTCTAACATCCCGATCTTCAGTATCAGCTACACGATTCCTCAATCGCATGAGTTGTTCCGAACGACGCCGTCTTCGGCGCTTTTCGCCGCTGCCAATATCACCAGGTACCGCCTGCGCGAGAACATGCGTATCTCTACTCAGGGCTTTGTCCGGATGCTTGGATATCAGATGATGTATGACGAGCCGTATAGAGGCATTCCGAGCATCGCCGGTGCCACGTTGACCGGCTTAGTAGAAAACTCACGCCACACTATCATGGGTATCAGTCCTGAGCATGGCAACACCGTCGGTCTGTACGAAGTGTTGACCGACTTGCCAATTGCCCATACTCCGGCGATCGATGCTGGTATTTGGCGCTTCTGCCAGAGCTGCGGTATCTGCGCCAAGCACTGCCCGCCTGAAGCAATCGAGAAGAAAGGTGAGAGTGAGCCTTCCTGGGAGACTAGACCCTCCGCGATAACTCCGAAATTCGGTCAAATTCCAGGACTGGGTTTTGATACAGAGCCAGAGTTCTTCAAGGCTGGCCGCAAGACATATTGGACCGATATGATTAGCTGCCAGTTATTTGCCCGTGGGCTGCCTAACCGCTGCCAGTTATGCTTCGGTGTCTGCGTCTTCAATAACCAGTACGGTGCAATGATCCATGATTTAGTGAGGCAGACGGTTTCGGTAACTTCTATGTTTAATGGCGTGTTTGCCACTGCCGGTGAAACCTTTGGTTACGGTCTTAAGGAGGACGAAGCCAAGGAAGATTGGTGGGATATGGTGCTGCCAGCTTATGGCTACAGCACTGGTTTCTACTCCAAACATGGTGGCTATAACCGAGAACGGCCTGCTTAGTTCATTCACAGCCGAGATAATAAAGGGAGAGCCCAATAAGGGCTCTCCCTTTATTTTTTTATTGCGCTGGCCTGCCCTAATGAGTCCCGTAAAAATGATTAATAAATATTAATCTATACGTATAAATAAGCATTAATAAAAATAAATCAGCGTAAATGCGTATTCACAACAAGATAAAAAGATTGTACATTATCTAATTAAGAAAACCAATATATTGGTGATCCAAAAAGAGCCGGGATACCAGGAGGTGGCGCGTATAGACATAGCGTAAGCAGATGCCTAAGGTTCAAAGTCAAAATATTAGGAGAAGAAGTGAAAAAATTCCATTCCACCATCAGCCGCAGGGATTTCATGAAGGGTTTAGGTCTTGTCGGCGGCGCCGCCGCCGTAGCTCCGGCGTTTCATGACATTGACGAACTTACCGCCTCGCCAAACAACACCAGAAAACGCAGTTGGTGGGTTAAGGATGTTGATCATCCAACCGTCGATATTGACTGGCAGATGATGGCTCGCCACCACGGCTTTCACAGCACTCAGTCAGCGGCAATCGTAGCCAGGTATTACGGGCTCAATGAATATAACGCGATGACCATGCCCAGTACTGTTGAAAGACTGAAAAATAATGAGCCGGGATTCCGCCTCAAAGATTACGCCTTCGGTTCAGCAGCGGGTATCTGGGAAGGGCCTCTGGGTTTCGGCTTCGGTTCCTGGCGCGTTACAGGCGGTCCTGCATCACACAAAGCCTACGTGGGATACCAGCGAGCCTCGACCCCAGCCCAACTCGGTGTGCCGAATTGGACAGGCTCTCCTGAAGAAGCGGCAGCAATGCTTCGGTCAGCGATGATTGCCTACGGCGCCTCTGATGTGTCTTTCGGCGAGCTCCACGACGATCACCTGAAGCTGGTCGGCACCCACGGCGACAATATCTCGACCGCTTTCTACCCGCCGAAATTTCCCCCGCCGGACACCGTTATCAAACCCCAGGTATTCGAAGATGTGCCGGTTGGGTATTGCGATGAAAAGACTGGTAAGTACGTCCTTCCCAGCAAGGTACCGCTGTATATAGTCACCTGGGCTATGCCGATGCCCCAGGAGATGGCCAGGACCGCTCCTTCAATGCTAATGTCTTCAGCAAATTCCAGCCGCTACCGCCGGGACGAGCATGTAACCTACTGCACTCTGGAATTCCTGCGCGGTCTTGGCTACAACGGCTACAGCGACACCAACTACCGCGCCATCCCCACCGGCGCTGACGCGGTGCTTCAGGGTCTGGCCGAGAACGGGCGCCATACCATCATGGCCCTCAGCCCGGAGTTCGGCGCCTGGTGCGGCTTCTTCCACCTGATCACCGATCTGCCGCTGGCGCCCAGCAAACCCATTGACGCCGGCATGTGGAACTTCTGCCACAGCTGCGGCCAATGCGCCAACGCCTGCCCCTCGAACTCAATTGAGCATAAAGGCGACCGGGAGCCTTCCTATGAACCTTACCCCTCATCCATCACCCCGAAAGACCCCGCTCTGCCGGGCCTGGGATGGGACAAACCGACCCCCGGCGAGACTGACTACAATAAAACGGGCCGGAAGACCTATTGGACCGATATGATCACCTGCGCTGGCTATCGCAAAGCGGTTGATCCTTGCTTGAGGTGTTTCGGTTCTTGCGTATTCAATAGCCCTAAGGGCGCTATGGTTCACGACATCATCAGGGGTACCGTCGCTAATGTCAGTATCTTCAATGGCTTCTTCGCCACGATGCACGAAGCCTTCGGCTACGGAGTTGTCGAAGGCGAGGCAAAGGAAGAGTGGTGGGATGCATCTCTTCCAGCATACAACCTTAACAGCATTGTCGGCGCCCAGCACGGTGGCTATAACAAGTAATCAAAGGTTTACACACGGCAAAAAAGGGAGGTTGCCAAACGGCAACCTCCCTTTTTTCGTGATTTTGATACCTCTCGTAATACGGACGTGGGCTCCCTGTTTGTTTTGTCTGGTTGCCTCTCCGCGTAGAATTTCACTGGACGTGGGACAATGAATAACCATGGTGGATGATCAATAAAATGACCAAAGCAGGGATTCGGCGATTAGTTATTAGATGATTAATGATTGTTAATCATTGAATGTGATCCGAGATTAAAAAATAAAAATCAGCATATATACGTATTTACAGAATTAATAATTATTGTTTAAAGTAATCCCATGTTTGGATAAAAGGAGGGCAAATGACAACATTCCACAGTACAATGTCTAGGCGCGACTTTATGAAAGGTCTCGGATTGCTCGGTGCCGGTATTGGTGGTGCCTCTTTAGTTGCCCCTGCGTTTCATGACCTTGATGAGCTTGCTTCTTCAGAGCAGGCGACATGGAAGCGACCGTGGTGGGTAAAATATCGCGAAGCCCATCACCCAACCGCTGAAGTAGATTTCGACACAATGCAACGCTTTGATCAACGACTAACAACACAGGCACAATATGTTAACAACAAATATGCTGGAAGTACCGAGTGGTCTGGGGTTCTCTCCAAAGCCAAAGAATTCGCTACTCAGAACCTTGGGAAAAAAGGCAACACTATTCGAGATAAATCTCTGCAGAACGCTGCTACTCAGTTCTACACAGCCAGTATTTATACTCACGCTACACTGACTGGTTCACCGAAAGGAATCCAGACACCCGAACAGATGGGGTTACCTAAATGGACTGGTACGCCTGAAGAAGCTAGTCGGATGCTCCGAGCTGTTGCCGTGTTTATGGGCGCCGGGGCTATTGGTGCAGCCGAATTGGAAAAAAAGCTTGTTTTCACATACATCAAGGCAGGCGATGCCAAAACAGGCGCAACCGCCAATGATGCAACGTTCATGAACAACTGGCCTCCACCGCTCGCTGCTGGACCGAAAATTGATTTTGAGAATGTCGCGGTTGGCTATGAAACCCCTGAGCGAAAAGTATTGCCAGACGCGGTTAATTTACATGAGGTCGGTGTTATGATCCCTATGTCGAAAGACGCATGGCGCACGGCAATGCCTGACGCTCCCTCTGGTGTGGCACAGGCCTCTAACATCAGTCGCTACCGTATGTGGACTTGCTCCGTGCAACCCGGTATCCAGGCTTTTCTACGCGGTTTGGGTTACACCGGCTACGGCTATCCGTATCCCGACATGTCGGGCGGTTTGGTACCCGCCCAGGCTAGTGCAGTTCTAGGCGGTATCTCCGAAATTGGCCGTCACAGTGAAGCGGCTATCAGTCCGGAGTTTGGCGCAAATCATGGATACTACAGTTTCCTTACTGATTTCCCAATGGCTGATGACAATCCAATCGATGCCGGCATTTTCCGCTTCTGCCACACGTGTAAGCGCTGTTCTGATGCCTGCCCGTCAGGATCCATCTCAACAGATGCCGAACCTTCTTGGGAGGTGCCTCAGAACTATAAGGTTCCCAACATGAACAATCAGGCCGGGAAAAAACTGTTTTGGACTGATTCCCATAGCTGCCAAATGTATCGCACTATCTATACCTGTAATATTTGCCGCCCAGTCTGCACCTTTAACACAAACAATGCGGCTATTCACGACTATATTAAGGTTACGGTTGCGAACACATCTGTATTCAACAGTTTCTTCTATACCATGCACGAGCCGTTCGGGTACGGGCTGCATGATGTCGATGAATGGTGGAATCTGTCACTTCCAATTTGGGGTACCGATTCAACCACAGCGGCATACGATGGCGGTTACCGGAAGTAAAGTCTAATCTGTACCATTTTGAACGAAGAGAGCGATAAAAACGCTCTCTTCGTTTTTGGTTCTCAAGCGGTCGTATTGATAGAATAAAACCTCTATAAAAAGACACCACCTTTGCTCTTGATCTGTAGTTTGGTCGTCCTCTTCTGAGAGTCAGACCCTGCCGGAACCAATACTTCAGGAGGTTTGGTCCATTTTCCTGCCAAGAGGACAGATATTTGACAGCAAGTTATTGAAATACTGGCCGAAAGTCGAGGCGGAATCCAGTCTTTTGACTGATGCCGCCTCCGAAGCGGCGGATTATAGTGATGGGGCAAGAGAATGATCGTAGGAGGAATAATCTATGGGATGGTGGATTGGCGCCGGAGCGGCTTTCATCTTCCAACTGGTTTGAATCATCATGGTGATGAGCGGCGTGTTCCGCAAAAAAGAGAAGCCCTGGAGCAAGACCTCGATGGTCGGGTACGCCATCCACGGCACCTTCGCCCTGCTGGCTCTGTGGATGTTCTCACAGGCAGTGACCCAGTAAAGGAGAAATGAGATGAGCGGTTTTCTGAAAGGCCTGGGACTGGCGCTGCTCGGCATCGGTGTCGCCTGAGCGGTCAGCATCGTCGCGGCGGTCGCCGCGAAGGATGGAGCGACCTTCACCTCGCAGATACCGGCGGTGATTTTTCACATCGTTTCGATGGTCGGCGGTTTCTATTTTTACGGCCTGTCCCTCAGGTTCAGGAAGAAAGCGGTGACCGCTGGTTAGCATCCAACCGGTGTTTGAAGGCTTCCCGCCCTGGCCTGGTTCACGGCAGAGACGGTAGATTCAGGAGGGGCGCCGAAAGACGCCCCTTTTCATTTCCTTCAAACTGAATTTCAGGCAGGCTCCAGCCGGTAAATTTTTCCGCGCTCAATTTCCGTAATGGTGACCAGGCCGCGGGGTTGAAGTTCAGGGTGAGCCGCAAAGAACTTGCGGAGCTTGTTGATTCAGATATATCCCTTGCTGTTGAACTGGAGTTCCGCGGTGAAGCTGCCGGCGGATTCTATGATTATCGGAGTCGAGGTGAACGGTTGGCCGGGAGGGAAGAATGACCTCAGCCGGGCCGGGATGTAGAGGTAGTTGTTCTTGATGTAGACGGATTGGAGAGTGATTTCGATGGTTTTGGTCATGATTCACCTCCCGATGAGTTCGAGGGCGCCGCCCGCGCCGCCCTGCGGCCGGTGCTTCCCCGCCACCCCCTCACCCTCCTGTCCCTCTCCCGCCAAGGTAGAGGGAGGCAGAAATTTGGGGTGGATTCCGGCTTTCGCCGGAATGAGAAAAGAGCACTAATTCAGCATGGTGGCGAGGTAATCCATGATTTTTTCGGCGACGGCGCGTTTAGGCATGAGGGGCAGGTCCTCGGCGCGGCCGTCCTTGAAAAGCAGGGTCACCTTGTTGGTGTCGGCGCCGAAGCCGGAGCCGGGGGCAGTCACATCGTTGGCGACGATGAGGTCGAGATTTTTCCCGCCGAGCTTCTTTTTGGCATTATCGATCAGATCGGCAGTCTCGGCGGCGAAGCCGACGCGGATGAAATCACCTTTAACTTCGGAGAGGATGTCGGGCGTCGCTTCCAGCTTAAGGTCTAGCGGCGCCGCGTTTTTCTTGATTTTGCCGCCGGCTGCCGTCAGGGGCCGGAAATCGGCCACCGCGGCGGCCATAATGAGGGCGTCGGCGCCTTTGACCGCGCCCCGGACGGCTTCAAGCATCTGGGCGGCGGTTTCGACGCGGATAACGGTCATGCCGGACGAATCGGGCATATCGACCGTCGAGACGAGTTTCACCGAGGCGCCGCGGGCGCTAGCGGCGGCGGCCAGGGCGCAGCCCATCTTGCCGGAGGAGCGGTTGCCGATATAGCGGACGGGGTCAATCGGCTCCCGGGTGCCGCCGGCGGTAACGACAATCGTCTTGCCGGCAAGGTCGTTTTTCCGATTAAGAACCGCGGCGAGAGTCTCAAGGATGGTCTCAGCCGGGGCCAATCTGCCTTTACCCTCGGAGCCGCAGGCGAGGCGGCCGGATTGGGGTTCGACGAAGGTGAAGCCTCTCGACTTCAGGGAGGCGATGTTGGCTCGGGTCGCCGCATTGTCGTACATATTGCAGTTCATAGCCGGGGCAATGATGACCGGGGCCCTGGTGGCCAGTACGGTCGAGGACAGGATATCGTCAGCCAGGCCGCCAGCCAGTTTGGCGATGGTGTTGGCGGTGGCCGGAGCGATAAGGATGGCGTCGGCGGCCTCGGCCAGGGAGACATGCTCGATGGAGAACTCGCGGGCATCCTGCCACATCGAAGTCACCGGCTGGCGGTTGGTGAGGGCCCGCAGGGTGAGGGGCGCGATGAACTTTTGGGCGGATTCGGTCATGACGACTTCGACCGCCGCGCCGGCCTGGACCAGCCTGGAGGCGAGGTCGGCGGCCTTGTAGGCGGCGATGGAGCCGGTGATGCCCAGGATGATGGTGCGATCTTTAAACATATTTCAGATTACAGACTCCCGGAATCTCCTGAATCCTTCCTTGCGGACAGGAGAAGCTGGGGCGGCGGTCAGCCGTGGAACACGCCGCCAACGATGAAACTAAAGATTATGACCATGATCACCGCCAGGTCAATATTGGTGGCGCCGCCTTCAGGCCGTTTCATCGCCCGGACGGCGAATACCGCCAGCACCAGCATGCCGGCGGCGGCGACCAGGGCGACGGCGGTGACGGCTGAGGGGCTGAGATCGGTCAGGTTGGCGATCAGGGCGACGATCATGCCGATGATAATGGCGGTCAGGCCGATGCCCTGCTGGGTAGCCGATGACGTCCTTTTCATGACCCGGAGCAAGCCCCAGGCGATGGACAGCACAGCGGCGGCCAAAGTGATGATCATCCTGCCTCCAATTCCGGAGTAAAGCGATATTAAAATACTACAAATCTCGGAATTGTCAAATCAGCTTCAGGAATTGATGATGCTGCCGGCAACCAGCAAGGCTCCTGACACCAGGCCGAGGACTCCGCCCAGCCTGGCTTGAAGCGCGCCTGTCTTAAGGCCGTTCATCAGGTTGAAAACGCCGAGGGCCAGCGTCACCGACGCGGCCAGCCAGGTGACGACCCGAACCCCGGTATTCTCCGTACCGTATTGGGCGACAGTGAAGATGACGGCAGCGCCGGCGATCGCCAGAGCCAGGCCTTCGACAGTCCAAAAACGCGAGACCGCCGGGCGTCTCAGGAAAAAGTGGGCCATGCCCCAGGCTACGGCGATGAGGCCCCCGGCCAGGAAGAGGTAGTCGTCAATAATGAGAATCAAAGCGAAATCCTAATCCTTGTATTTATTGTCATTGTCAGCACCTTTCCGGAAAGGCCGCACCGGGCTGCGCCCAACCTGCAACGGCTCAAGCCCGGTTCATGTAATAGATCAGCCGCAGGCCGTATAGAGTGAGGTCAGGGGCGACGGCGTCGAAGATGCCCGTTTCGGCGGCGAGGAGGCCGGCGTAACCGCCGGTGGCGATGACCAGAGCCTTGGACGGCAGTTCGGCCTGGATGCGGCTCACAATGCTTTCCACCAGCCCGGTGTAGCCGAAGACCATGCCTGACTGCATGGCCTTTACCGTGGAGGTGCCGATGGCCCGCTCCGGCCGCTGGAGCTCAATGCGCGGCAGCATCGAGGTCCGGGCGGTCAGGGCTTCGGCGGCGATGCCGATGCCCGGGGCGATGGCGCCGCCGATAAACTCGCCGCTGGCCGAAACGGTGTCGAAGGTGGTGCCGGTGCCCAGATCGACGACAATGCAGGCGGTTTTGTACAGCTGGAAAGCGGCGGCGGCGTTAACGATGCGGTCGGCGCCGACTTCCCGCGGGTTGTCCATGCGGATCTTGACGCCGGTCCGGGTGCCGGCGCCGATGGTCAGCGGTTCAGCATGGAAATATTTCCGGCAGAGTTCCTCGAAGGCGCCGGTCAGCGGCGGGACCACCGAACAGATGGCGACCTTATCAACCGATTTGGGGTCGATGCCGTTAAGCGGCAGCAGGTGGAGCAGCAGCGAGGCGTATTCATCCGGCAATTTCTGCAGCACGGTGGCCACCCGCAGGCTGGCGGCCAGCCGGTCGCCGTCATACGCCCCGAGCGAAATGGTGGTGTTGCCGATGTCAATGACAAGCAGCATGGTCATGCTCCTTGAGCGCCTTGAACGAACGGGGGATGTGCCCCAGCAGGTCCGAGGCGACGGCGCCGCAGTCTCCCAGCGCGGCGCGCACCGACTCGGCGGCCATGGCATGGATATATACCCCGGCGCGGGCGGCATCGAAGGGCGCCAGTCCCTGGGCCAGCAGCCCGCCGATGATGCCCGCCAGGACATCGCCGGTGCCGGCGGTGGCCAGGGCGGGGTTGGCATTGGGAGCCAGGGCCGCCCGCCCGTCAGACGAAGCGATGACGGTGTGAGCCCCTTTGAGCACGACGACCTGCCGCCACAAACCGGCGCAGCGGCGCGCCAGCTCGATCCGGTCGCTTTGCACCCGGGGGACGGCCAGCCCGGCCAGGCGGGCCATTTCGCCCGGGTGGGGGGTGAGCACGGCAGGGAAATCCACTTTGAGCCACCAATCCGATTCCGCCGACAGGATGTTCAGGGCATCGGCGTCCAGGACGGCGGCGAAGCCTGAGGCGCGGTTTTCAGGCCGGGACAGCGCCGCCAGCAGGGCACGGGTAAAAGCGGCGGCTGACGGCGACTGCCCCAGCCCCGGCCCGATGACGGCGGCGGAGAATTCTTTCAACCGGCCGGCGATCAGTTCGGCGGCGCCTGGCGCCGGACCGCCGTCCGCTGTCTCCGGCAGGATGAGGTGAGTGGTTTCGGTCAGCCTGGAAGCCAGGACGGGGTACAGGCTTTTCCCGGCGGCCAGGGTTACCAGGCCGGCGCCAGCCCGGCCGGCCGCCTGGCAGGCCAGAACGGCAGCGCCGGCATACTCCGGCGAACCGGCGGCCACCAGCACTTTACCGAAGGTGCCTTTGTGGGCATCGGCCGGCCGGTCGGGGAGTAGATCAAGAATCAGATGCTCGTCGAGGACTTCAGTGTTGAGGCCGGCGCCGGATCCTTCGGGCAGTCCGATATCGGCGACCAGAATCTCGCCGGTGTAACCGGCGCCGGGAAACAGGAAGAAACCGCGCTTGGCGTATCCCAGGGTGATGGTGAAATCCGCCCGGACAGCCGACGGGTCGATAGCTCCGGTGTCGGCATCGAGGCCGGACGGCAGGTCGAGGGCGACGACGGTCATCTCCGGGCGGCGGTTACGGGCTTCTTCAACCAGCGCCAGGGCGGCCGCCGGGGCGCCGCTGATGCTCCTGCCCAGCCCGGTGCCGAAAACGGCGTCCAGGACAACATCGGCTTCCTCAAGAGCGGCTCTGAGACGCTCGAAGCCAACGTCATAACGGGCTTCAAGCGGCGACAGGCCGGCGGTCACGGCCTCCCGCAGGACGATATCGTCCGAGCCGCGGGGGGACAGGAGGTATATATCGGTCAGAGCGCCGGCGGTTTTGAGATGGCGGGCGGCGACCAGGCCGTCGCCGCCGTTGTTGCCCGGCCCGACCAGGACGATGACCCGCTTGCCGGCGGCAGGCTCCAACAGCGCGGCGAGCTTATCGGCCACTTCCCGGCCGGCGCGCTGCATCAGTTCGGCTGCGGAGACACCCAGAGCGGCGGCCTCCTGTTCGAGCCGGCGCATTTCGGCGGCGGTGACGAGATTCATGGGATGAGTGTAACAGCGCCAAAGTCAGCGGTCAACGCCCGCGTCTAGACCGAGATTGTCAGCCCCTCGCGAGCGAGATAGACGGGCGAACCGAGTTCAGCGGAGAGGCGCTCGATCTCAGCGGCTATTTCGGCTTCGCCGTGGGGGTTCATGTGCACGCAAACCACCGGAGGCAGATGACCTTTCAGCTTTTTGAAGGCTTTAAGCTCCGCGGCCAGGGTCTCCGGGGTCAGGTGCTGATTCCGGGCGGCAAAAAAGGCAGTATAGCGCGAGGGCGCGGTGACGTCGATGGCCATGAGGTGAGGGTCAATATCACCGAAACATGCGGAAAGGCCGGCTCCGGTGTCGCCGGAATAAAAGAACCTGCGGCCGGAAGCGTCGGTCAGCTGGTAGCCGAGCACCGGCACCGGGTGCGGCAAAGCTACCGGCAGGACTGCGTAATCGCCCAGCCGGAAAGAGGTGCCGGGCTCGACGACATGATACCGCAGCGTCGGGCTGCCCTCCGGATGGTCAAAAAAGCGGGAATAAATGCCGCCGTTCAGGACGTGCTCCGCCAGGGCGCGCCGGGCGTCATCAGATCCGTAGACGTCCACGCTCCGGCCGTTGAGGAAGAGGTTCATCCCCAGCATCGGGATGTCCCGGAAGTGGTCGTAGTGGCCGTGGGTCAAGAGCACCGCCCGGATGCCGAACTGGTCCTCCAGCGGCAGGTTGCGGGTCAGGGCGCCGGCGTCAAGCACAATCCGGCCGTCAACGAGCAGGCACATCATGCCGGCGGCGTCGGTCTCGCAGTTGTGGGCCCCCAGGAAGCGCACTTTCAACGCCGGGCTTCCTTCAGGGTGAAGGGATTGAGGCTGATACCGGAGTCATAGGCGTCAATTTTCTCCGCGCCCTTCAGGTAATTGACGACGGCGTAGGTCAGCGGCGTCGCCGCTACCTCGATAAGCGTCTTGGCCGCCCAGTGGTAGAGGATGAAAACAGGGGCGAAAGCCGGGGTGCCGATGAAGGCGACGGTGATGAAGACCATCGAATCCAGCCCTTCGCCGATGACGGTCGAGCCGATAGTGCGGCTCCACAGGTGCCGGCCGCGGGTCAGGAGCTTCATCTTCGACATGACGGCGGCGTTGGCGAAGCTGCCGATAAGGTAACCGGAGAACGAAGCCAGCAGCAGGCGAGGGGTATAGCCCAGTATCGCCTCATAGGCCACCTGTCCCTGCCAGAAAGAGGCGCCCGGCAGCAAGCCGCCGAGCCAGGCGAATCCGACGAAGATAAGATTACATAAAAAACCGAGCCAGATGACCCGGCGGGCCCAGGCGAAGCCGTAGACCTCAGTCAGGACATCGCCGATGAGATACGACAGGGGGAAGACCAGAATGGCGGCCGGCAGGACGATGTCCGCCCCGAGGGAAATGAGTTTGACGGCGATGATATTGGCGGTGATGAGGCAGGTGACGAACAGGGCGGCCACGACGATAAGGCGCTGGGAGACGTGCAAAGGATTCTTTCCTTTCAGGGAATCAGATGATTTTAAGCCAGCGCAGGACCACGGCGGTGATGGCGGTGGCCGCCAGGGTCAGCAGGCCGACGATAATAATCGTGTGATCATTATGTTGGAATGGCAGGTCGATGTTCATCCCGTAAATGCTGGCGACGAGCAGGGATGGCAGTGAAATGGTGGCGAATATGGTCAGGATGCGGATGCCTTCGTTGTAGTTGTTGATCGACATCGAGTCGAAGGTGGAGGAGAGGCCTTCGATGATCTCCTTGCATTCATCCAGGCTGTCCCAGAGTTTATCGGTATGGTCGATAAGGTCGCCGAAATAGACGTTCAGGTCGGTGTCGATATAACGCTTGATCTTGGGTTCCAGGCCGGCGATGACCGCCCGCATCGGCCAGACGGTGCGGCGGAAGGTGATGATGTCGCGGCGCAGTATGGAGATGTCGCGCACCGTGCCGCTGCGGCGCCGGCGGGCGAATATTTCATCCTCGATGGAGTCCATGCTGTCCAATATTTTATTGACGATGGGCTGGCAGTAGTCCACCAGCCGGTCCACGATGCGATAGAGGAGGTAACCGGGCCCGTGGCGCATGTATTCCTTGCGGGATTCCTCGTCCAGTTCGCACTCTCTGAAGAGCTTCATCAGCGGTTTCAGGTTGCCGGCGTGGAGGGTGATGAGGAAGCCCTGGCCGATGAAGACCGAAAGCTGGGAAGGCATCAACAGGCGTTCAAGCTTGTTGTAGGCCGGGAAGTGGAAAACGAAGAAGAGATAGTCCTTATATTCATCTATCTTGGGGCGCTGGCGTTTGGACAGGACATCATCCAGGTCCAGCGGGTGGAAGGAGAAATTCTGCGACAGGTGGAGGGTTTCAACCTCGGTGGGGCGCTCGACGTCGTACCACACCAGGCCGCCGAACTCGACGCTTTCCATGCGGAGCTTTGGGATTTTTGAGTTTTGAACAACCGCCATGGGCCTACTGCCTTGTTCCAGTTTTGGGGCTAATTGTAGCACAAACTGCCAGCCGGAGAGTACACATTCGCTGTGTTGGACGTTAACCCAGGATAAGCCTGAGGCCGGTCAGCGCCAGGGCGACGGCCAGCAGCCGGATGAGGACGCTGCCGCGCAATCTCCGGGATAACCGGGCGCCGATCTGAGACCCGAAGATCACCCCGACCGCCAGCCAGATGATGATGCTCCAGTCATCGCCGTAGCGCCCGGCGCCCAGGTGAATCAGGCTGCCGGCCAGGGCGGTGAAGACCAGGATGAAGCTGGAGGTGGCGGTGGCGACATGGGCGGGAAAGCGCAGGATGTGGGTCATCACCGGGACATGGATGATGCCCCCGCCGATGCCGAGCAGCCCGGCGAAATAACCCGCGGCAGCGCTCAATGAAAAGCCGAGCGGGCGGTTGTACCGGCGGCCGCCGCCGGTATCGGCGGGCAGACTTTCAGGGTGCGGTTTCAGGATAAGCGCAGCGGAAATGAAAAGCATGACCAAGCCGAAAATAAGACCGAATGAAGTCCGGCTCACCTGGTGAAGCGTCCAGATGCCGAGCAGCAGCCCGGGAATAGTGCCGGCGGCGAAGAGCAGGCCGGTTTTGTAGTCAACGCGCTTTTGCCGGCCGTAGGCGTAGGCTGCGCCGAGACCGTTGATGAGAACTACCGCCAGCGAAACGGCGGTGATGACCAGCGGATCGGCGTCAGGGTAAAGGAACAACAGCGCCGGCACCAGTACCAGGGCGCCGCCGACGCCGATAAGCGTGCCGTAGGCACCGACCAGCAGACCAAGGGCGGCCAGGGCGAAAGGCAGCAGGCCGCCGCCGTCGAGTATCGATTCTCCCATAGAGTCAGAGACAGTATAGAACGGGGCTACCCGGTTTGACCAGACGGATCCGGGACAACCTCGATAACGGCTTTACCGCCGGCGATGACCTTGAACAGGTGGGACAATAACTGCTCCGGGCTCATGCGGTATTTCTTTCCGGCGGCGCTGGTAATGGTCCATTTGGTGCCGGAGCTGCCCTTGTGAATGGTCTGGGACGAGCCTCCGGTGCCGTCTTTCCGCTTCAGTGATATATGGATGGTGATTTCATTGTTCCGCATTGGCGTCACGCTCCCGCCCGGAGGCTGCAGGGCGGTTAACGGTATTCATAGAAGCCCTTGCCGGATTTCCGCCCCAGCCAGCCGGCGGTGACCATCTTCTTCAGAAGCGGCGGCGCGGCGTACTGCGGTTCCTTGGATTCCTCATACATGATGTTGGCGATGAAGAGGAGCGCATCGAGGCCAATATAGTCCGCCACCTGCAGCGGTCCCATGGGATAGTTCAGGCCGGCCTTAATAGCGGTATCGATATCCTCGCGGGCGGCCTGGCCGCGGTCCAGCATGCGGATAGCGTTCAACAGGTAGGGGATCAGCAGGGTGTTGACGATATAGCCGGGGGCATCGCGGGCGACGATGATGGTCTTGCCCAGGCTCTCGCCGAAAGCCTTGCCGGCCGCCAGCGTCTCGTCCGAGGTGGCGATGGTCCTGACCACCTCCAGCAGCGGCATCAGGGGCGCCGGGTTGAAGAAGTGCAGTCCAAGGACCTGATTGGGGCGCCGCGTCGCCATAGCCAGGTCGATGATCGACAGCGACGAGGTGTTGGTGGCCAGGATGGCATCGGGGCGGCAGACGGCATCCATCTCGGCAAAGATGCTTTTTTTGAGTTCCATGTTCTCGACGGCGCTTTCGATGACCAGGTCGCAGTCGCCCAGGGCGGTCATGGTATCGGCAGTGGCGATGCGCGCAAGGACAGCCTGGCGCTCATCGGCGGCGATCTTCTCTTTTTCCACCAGCCGGGAGAGGTGTTTTTCTATAGTGGCCATAGCTTTTTTCATCCGCTCGGGGCTGCGGCTGAAACCGACAACAGCGTAGCCGGACTGGGCGCAGAGCTGGACGATGCCGGCACCCATGACGCCGGTGAAACCGACCACGCCTACTTTCTTGATTGGCATTTGTTCTCCTTACCCGGAAATCCGCCGTTCATGGATTCGACAGGCTCACCACGAACGGTTTTCGGAATTTTTTATCAGGATTTATTCTTGTGCGCCCGGCGCTTTTCGCGGTAAGCGCGGAGGCTCTCGTCGAAGCCAGGGGTATGCAGGGCGGCGTCCTCAAGCGCGGCTTCAAGGTCGAGCGCCTCGCCGAGCGGCAAGTCAAAGCCCTTATACATCGTTTCTCTGGCGAAGCGGACGGCGTCCGGCGATTTCTCGGCGATGACGCCGGCCATTTCCAGGGCGGCTGCCATGAGTTCGCGGTCCGGGACGACCTTGTTGACCAGCCCGATACGCTCGGCTTCGGCGGCATCGATCGCTCGGCCGGTGAGGATCATCTCCGCCGCCCGGCCGCCGCCGACGAGCCGCGGCAGGCGCTGGGTGCCGCCCCAGCCCGGGATGAGCCCCAGGCCGATTTCGGGCAGGCCGAGCCTGGCCGACGAGCCGGCGACGCGTATGTCACAGGCTAAAGCCAGTTCCAGCCCGCCGCCCAGGGCAAGGCCGTTAATGGCGGCGATAAGGGGTTTGGAGCAGGTTTGACCGCGCATGATGGTCGGCGGCAGGCTTTTAGTGCCGTTTTCTTTCATGCAGGGGAGGGTTTCGCCGATATCGGCGCCGGCGCAGAAGGCTTTGCCGGTGCCGGTGATGACGGCGACCCGGAGGCTGGGATCCGTCTCGAAGTGGGCGACGGCATCGGACAGGGCGCGGAGGCTGGCGAGGTCGAGGGCGTTATAAGCCTCGGGGCGGTTCAGGGTGATGAGGGCAACGGCGCCGTCGGTGGTGAAATCTATCGTCATGTAATTCCGTTGAACGAGCGTTCAGACGGCGGCATTGTAACAGGCGAGGGGCGGCGGGTCAAGGTATTCTGCCGCCCTCACCTTAGTCCTCTCCCGCGAGGCCGCGGGAGAGGAGATATTACAGGCTGACAACCTTCGCCGCCCGAAGCATGGTGTCGGCGATGGTGAACATGTTGGAGACCTGACCGACCGCAATTTTGTCAGCCAGTCCCAGCCGCGACAGGCAGGTGCCGCAGGCGAGTAGCTCGATACCGGAATCGGCAAACTGTTTAAGTTCGCCCAGGACGTGAGAGCCTTCAGCCACCAGTTTGACGCCGTTATTCATGAACAGGATCGTTTCGGGGCGGCCGGGCAGGGACTGGAGGGTGTTAAGGAAACTCTGCATCAGGAGGCTGCCGAGTTCGACATTCTCGCCGCGGCCGATGATGTCCGAGCCGATGAAGATGACGATGCCCGTAGCCTTCGGCGGTTCGGGTTTCGGAGTGGCGGCCGTTTTGGCAAGCCGGACATAGATACCGTCGGGTTTGATCTCCGCCGAGATGCTGCAGCCCTGGGTTTTACCGAATTTGGCGACGTTATGCTGCGAACCGGCGTTATCGACAATGACGGTCACTTCATCCGAGCGTTTGAGAGCTTCGGCGGCCAGCAGCACGGGCTGCGGGCACGGCTTGGCGCGGGCGTCGATTATTTCGGGCATAATTTCCTATCTCCTGTTTTCATATCGTGCCGGATTCGTTGGGCTAGGGCACCCTCACCTCGGTCCCTCTCCCGTCGGGGGAGAGGGAGGTTGGAGAGATGCGATTATGGCAGCGCCGAGGGCGGCGGTGGTTTGCGGCCCCTCCGGCACGGTGATTTTAAGGCTTAGTTTCTCCTCCAGCAACCTGACCAGGCAGGGATTCTTAGCGCCGCCGCCGGAGAATATTAGCCTGTCAGCCATGCCCACCCTTTTTGCCATCGAACCGATACGGGAAGCGACGGCCTGGTGCAGGCCGAGGGCGATGGCGTGGGCGTCCTCCCCCTTGTTGATCAGCGAGACGACCTCGGATTCGGCGAAAACGGTGCAGAGGGAGTTCAGAGTCACCGAACGGCCGGCGCCGAGGGCGGTTTTGGCGAATTCGTCGATGGAAAGCTCCAGCGCCCGGGCCATGATCTCCAGGAATTTGCCGGTACCCGCGGCGCAGCGGTCGTTCATCTCGAACTTCTGGACCCCGGTCGGCGACAGCCGGATGACCTTGGAGTCCTGGCCGCCGATGTCGATGACGCTTGATACGTCGGGGTAGAGGAAGCGGGCGGCGGCGGCCTGGGCGGAGATCTCCGAGATGGTGGCGCCGGAAAGCTCCGGCGCCACCAAATCACGGCCGTAGCCGGTCACCGTCAGTTTATCGAACGATCGCCCGTCGAGCAGCCGGCGGCAGCGGTCGAGCGGTTTCAGTCCGCTGTCGGCGACGGCGGAATGGACAATGTGTCCATCGGCGAAGAGCACCAGCTTGATGGTGCGGGATCCGACGTCGAGGCCGGCGGTGATCAATTAGAGCGTCTCCAGGAACGCGTCGATGCGGGTCTTGAGCTGGCCGGCGTCCTCGTCGGAATAGTCGGTCTCGATGCGCAGCAGCGGGATGCCGGCCTTTTCCAGGGCTTTGTCCACCTGGATGGCTTCGTTGGCGTAGGTGTGGCAGAACTGCAGGTTGTAGTGGATGACTCCATCAGCCTTGAGCGTCTTGGCCATGCCGATGATGTCGTCCAGGCGCTCGCAGTTGGGGGTGAAGCAGGCGCAGTTGGTCTTGAGGTAACGGTCGGCCAGGGCGGTCACCACCTCGTCGAGGTCGGTGATGCCCTCGGGCGCCAGCTCGTTGAAGAAGCGCGAGCCGGTGCAGGACTCCTCGCCGACGACCACCGCCCCGGCGCTCTCGATGAGGTGGTGCAGCTTCCAGTTGGGGATGGCCATGGGCGAGCCTGAGACGAGGATGCGCTTGGCGCCCCTGGGGAAGACGCCCTCGCCGTTTTTCACCCGTTCCTCGAGTTCCTCGTTCAGGGTTTTCATGATCTGGGTCTCGCGTTCGACGTCGTCGTACATCGATACCTGAGTGGCGAGGAGGGCGTCCTTGCCGGAGATGGGGGCGGGGTCGGCGGCGCGAAGCATCGACAAACGCTTGAACTCGCGGCGGCGGGCATTGACCTTCTTGATGGCCTCGCCGAGGTTTTCGGCGGTGATCCGGTTGCCGGTCAGTTCCTCGATCTTAGCTTTGAAGTCGCGGACTTCCTGCTGCCACAGGGCGCGGCCGGCGGGCCCGCGCTTGTTGGGCACTTCCATGACGTACACCGGCTGGTGTTCGGCCAGAAGTTCAAACATTTTTTTCTTGCCGTCGCAGGTGGTCTCGCCGACGATGAGGTGCGATACCTGGACGTAGGGGCAGAGCCTGCCCAGCTTGAAGCCGAAGGAGGACTTGATCAAGGCGCAGGTGTTGCGGGGCAGCACCTCCTCGGCGGCGGGGATGGAGAAGGCGGTGCCGGCGCACAGGCTGACGGGGATGGCCCCCGTCGCCCAGCAGAACTCCTCCGGTACGAAAACGCAGTAGGTGGCGACGACTTTACCGCCGGATTTGGCGTGCTCACGCAGTTCCTTGACCCGTATTCCGTGGATGTCGCCGACGACGAAATCGTAAAAGCCCATACCCTTTGGGCGGTTCTTCTGGCTGAGATAAATGTCCCGGTAGATTGGTCCCAGGGCGTTCATCAGTTGACCGTGGGAGGCCAGGTCAATGCCCAGTTCCGACCACATCTGCTCGCTTTCGGTTAAAGCCATGTCAAATCCTCTCAATGTTTTCTAACCTGGTCGATTGCTGCGGTTTGCCGTGACGGCAAACCTCGCAAAGGCAAACTCACATTCGAGGGGACTGCGGCCGAAGTTTCCAATCGCGGCTGAGAAGCCCGTAAAAGAAAAACGGCGGAGTTGCCTCCGCACGTCGTAATGAAACTGAGGAAGTGTCCGGCTAGTTAGCCAAAAACACCGACGGAAGGGAGGCGTAAGCAGTCCCGGGCGCGGCACCCGCGCCGAAAAGGTTCCGTCAGGTGCGGCGGTGGAAGGGCGTCCTGGACATACTTATCACCTCCTTTTAGCGGGGATTTTCAAATGACTACGGCCGAATTATAGCGCCGGCCGCCGCCCGAGGTCAAAAAGAACTAGAACTTTGGGCTTAGTTAGAGCCTCGGATTGACAGGCTGAGGCGGCGGATTATAGAATGATTTCCCGGTTATCGCAATCTGCATGCCATCGTAGCTCAGCGGCAGAGCAGGGGACTCATAAGCCCTTGGTCGGTAGTTCAAATCTACCCGATGGCACCAATGACTTCTTTCTCATCGCTCCTGACCCCTTCATATCTGGCTGCGCCGGTTTTAACGACTTCCCAAAATGATGTTATACAATGGGATTAGTTCCGGAAATGGAAGGAGCAGAAGATGAACAGCAAGAAAATGATCCCGGTACTACTGGTACTTGTCATCATCGGGGCAATCGGGCTTACCGCCTGCACCACCAACGGCGGCGGCACGACCACCAGCAACCCTCCGTTCACGACCGTGGCCAGCACGGCGCAGCTTTATGCCGACCAGTGCGCCTTCTGCCACGGGGCGAATCGTGAGGGCGGTCTGGGCCCGGATATCCGGCCGAACTCCGATACCATCAAGGCATTCAGCAGCGCGCCGTCATTATACGACCGCATCGCCGACCACTACCCCGCCCAGGACCTGGGAGCCGACGCTCAGCGGCAGCTGGCGGCCTATCTCTTCCAGGAAACTCACTAGTTATTCGGATCGGGAAGCGGGAGGGGGCGGATGTTCCCTCCCGTCTCAGCTAAACCGGGTTTCCTGAATCCGGCGGGCAGGGGCGTTCAACCAGTTCCCAGCGGACCATGCCGTCCTCAATAAGCTGCCGGATCTTCCGTTCCGATGGAGTGAGCTGGCAGTTAACGCCGCTTTTAACCTCGAGGATAACAACTTCTCTGGGGTCGCCGGCGGACAGGCCGGGGAAGACGACGAAGTCGATAGGGCTGCCGATGAAGCGGGCCTCGGTGGGGTCGTACTTGAACTCCGGCAGGAACGGCACCATTTGTTCAGTGAATTTACCTCCCAGAACCGCCCGGCTCTGGGTCACCGCCTGCCTGGAGGCACGCAGCACTTCCGACTTCCAGTAAGCCTGTTCCTGGACCTGCCACTCACGGAAGCGCGACTCAAATCGCCGCCGGATGACATAATAGTTTAGATAGATGATGGCAAAGGCGGCGAGAACGGCGGCGGCAATGACCAGCGCCGTGTCCAACTAGCTGCTCCCGGGCTTTGTCAGCGGCAGACCGGACCGGCACAGCGGGCAAGCCTCAGGCTGGTACGCCGGCGTGGCGGCGCGGAGGCAGGAATACAACTGGGCGCCGAAGTCCAGCGGGACTTCCGAGCGGTCAACCATCACGCCGACGCCGACGATGTCGCCCCGATGCTTCCTGACTGCTTCAAAGACCTCGCGGATGCTCTTGCCGGTGGTCAGGATGTCGTCGACGACCAGTATCTTCTGGCCCGGCCGGATCGTGAAGCCGCGGCGGAACTCCCGCTCGCCGGACGGGACTTTCTCGGCGAAGGCCGCCGGTAAACCCATCTGGCGGGCGACCTCAAATGCCAGGATGATGCCGCCGGTGGTGGGGCCAACGACCAGTTCGATGCCCCTGCCCTTGAAGTGATCGGCGATCATGCGGCACAGGGGGACGGCGGCCGCGGGATTTTCGATAATACGGAATTTCTCCCAGTAGACCGGCGAATGCAGGCCGGAGGTAAGCAGAAAGTGCCCCTTCAGCACGGCGCCGGAATTGATGAATAGCTGTTCTACGTTTTCGATAACTGGCTTCCTTTCAGGCGGCGGGGGAACAGCGCCAGAGGCAGCAGCAGCCTGGCGGTCTCCGGGAAGTCATAATTCGGGGCACCGCCGAAGCTGTCCAGGGGCCAGAAAACGACCCAGGCTTTGCCGTGGACGTCATCGCGGCTGACCGTCCAGCCCTGGCGCGAGTCCAGGCTGACCGGCCGGTTGTCGCCGAGAACGAAATACTGGCCCTCGGGGATGGTGACGGCCGGGTAGCTGCGCTGATCGCGGTTGACCAGATAGGGCTCTTCAATGGCGGCGCCGTCAATGTAAACGGTGCCGGAGACGATGTGCACCGTCTCCCCGGGCAGGCCGATGATGCGCTTGATGAACTCCCGCCCGTCTTCGTAAGGCGAAGGGAAGACGATGATGTCGCCGCGCTGGGGCTCGCCGAAAGCATAGCTGACCTTGCTGACCAGCAGTCGGTCCTCGTCCATCAGGTTCGGCTCCATTGAGGTGCCGTCAACAATGGAGTTCTGCAGGGTGAACTGGAAAAGAACGAAGATTATAAGCGCGCCGCCGAGGATGTAGGCGATTTCGATGACGGCGGCTTTGAGTGTTTTCAAAATGTCTCCTGAACCCGCACTATTATAACAGCCGAGGCGTACCGGTCAACAACTTCGGCTGCTTTGAGCATCGCGATCGTAAAGATGAGTATCACCTATACTCATCGTTCGAGGATCGAGACCCGCCGCCCGGAATGCGCCGGTGGCCCGAGATGTTAAATCAATGAGGTCGGGGCTGAAGAAGAGGTGCGACCGGCAGCGGCAGTCGGAGCAGCCGAAGCCCGCCACCGCCGGCAAATCAGACAGGCGCCCGGCGAGCAGGCACTCCGCGTCGGCATTGGTCTCCGCCGACAGGACCGAGCGGACGGCGGCATGGTCGAGCAGGTAGTCGATATGCCAGTGGCGTTTCTTGTCCGGCGACTGATGGCGGGCGATCCGGGCCTCCAGGCCGTTCATCGCCGAGCCGACGTAGGCGTAGAAGCCGGCATCGAGAGCGAAGGCGCGGCGGCGGGTAGTTATGGTGGTGGGGTGCGGCAGTTCGAGTATAAGGATGTAGAGGCCTGTCATCCCAAACGCTAGTAAGTTGGAGTTTGCAGGTCGATCGCTAAACTAGAAATTGCAGCAGGCCAGGCGGCCGGGTCTGAAGGTAGCCAGGCCGTTTTACCCCCAGCCCCTTCCAGCTCAATCTCATATCCGCGATGTTCATCGAACCTAATGATTTTCCCATGGACCTTTGTCGGGGTGTCGGTGCCCGCAGGTTGACTGGAACTGATTGTGAGGTCAATGTCGGCGCCGACCGGCAGTTTATCCAATTTTCCATCAGATTTCTTGAGAATCTTTAATCCCGGAGTTGTGACCTTGATCGAAAATGATTCTGATTTAGGTTGGCGGAAATCCTCATTGAGCCACAATCGTTCTCCCTTGTGTTTACCCTCAAGTTCAACCTCATACCCACGGTGCTTGTCAAAGTTGATGATTTTTCCCTGTTTTCTTGTTTTTCCAACCGGTTTCCCGTTCACGGTTCGGCTTTCTTCGAATACGACTGGAGAACCAGTCGAGAGAAGATCGCTTTGCGTTTGAATGGGAAGGGTGCTAAAAATCGAATGTAGAGATGAGGTTATTTTTTCATCCTCGGTTTTAATGAAGAAGCTTTTCTTATCAATAAATAATACATAAACTCCAGGGACTTGGTGCTGGCCTCTGCGGGAAATCGCTATACCTTTTATACTAGAAGTATCGATTTTTTTTGTTGAATACCAATACCCTAGAACACTTTTCCTTATACTTACTTGGCCTAGGTCCGGTTGGACTTTGACCTCGATAGTCTCTAGTGCTCGGAGTAATGAATAGATGCTGAAACCAAGGACGGCGAGCACAATGGCAATAGGCCTAACACTGATTCCCCTGGCTTCCCCGAAAATGAAGTAAGCGCCAACCAGGAACAAGGCCACCAGCCCAAATTCTTGAATTTTGATCCAAAGCGGATAAGAAAAGGTAATACTGTTTTCTGACTCTCGGATGATAGCCATACGTTCCTCAAAATGCCGATCTCGTTTGGTAAACTGCTTTTGTAAGCGTATCTTATTCCAAAGCAGCAAATAACACCAACATCAAAGTAGGAGCATCAGTGACAATAACACCTCTCGATCCCTGTGATGCTGCTCGGACTAAAAAATCTCGGCACCCAAGGGCTAACTATCTCCGCTGGTCTGCCGTTATACATTATTGAAACCAGTGAAAACAGGCAAGGAGAAAGAAAGATGAAAAAGGGAGCTATCATAGCTGTCTCGGCGATCATGGTGATCGCGCTCGGCATCGGGGCGATGGGCTTTACCGCCGCCCAGTCCGGCAATCTGATCAACACCACCCAGCAGGTGGGCATCTGGGTCAACGGCGAAGGCAAGGTTACCGTCACCCCGGACACCGCCAACCTGTCGCTCGGCGTTCAGGTTGAGGATGCCACCCTGGCGGCGGCCAATCAGAAAGCCGCCTCCGCCATGGATGCTCTGGTAGCCGCGCTCAAGGCGCAGGGCGTGGCTGAAAAGGACATCAAGACCCAGGGTTTCAACATCTACCCGGTTTACGATTATGACAAAGAGACCGGGCGCAGCACCATCCGCGCCTACCAGGTATCCAATACCGTAGAGGTCAAGGTGCGGGTAGTTGCCAATGCCGGCAAGGTCATTGACGCCGCGGTAGCGGCGGCCGGCAACGCGGTCAGGGTCAACACCATCTACTTCTCGGTCGACAATACCGCCGCGGCGATGGACCAGGCCCGCGAGCTGGCTCTTCTGGATGCCAAGGCGAAGGCGGAGCAGATCGCCAGAGTCACCGGCGTGTCCCTGGGTTCCGTCAGCTTCGTATCAGATTCAACATACGGCGGCGGCCGGGTCACTCCGCCGATGGCCATTGATTCCAAGGCCGGCGCCGAGGGTTCGGTCACCCCTGTCCTGGCCGGCGAGAGCGAGATCGTGGTCACCGTCCAGGTCATCTACAACATCAATTAGCGCCTCCTCCCTTCAAGCAGAGGGCGGTCCTTCATCCGATGGGCCGCCCTCTCTTTTTACTGCTTCGCCCGTCGACCAAGTTTCAGAAACGGTCGGTTCTTTTCGGGGTTTTATCGGCTCGATGTCCTTGACACTTCACGGCTGGGGCGAATAGAATAACGCCCATCAACAGCGACGACATACCGGCCGGCTGACCGGGGAGAACGGAGGGGAAGTCCCGCGGGACTTCCTTTTGCTTTTCTGCCCAATGGACATTAAAACAAGGTGATACAGGCGCTCTTTCTCGGCGGGGCAGGGCTCATGCTGCTGGCGGCGGCGGTGGGCGTCATCGGCGGCGGGGATTCCGGCGCCGGGCGGCGGAAGGCAGCGCTGGCGCTGGTCATCGCCGGCGCGGTCGCCTGGACGGCGGCCTCGGCAGGCGTTCTGGCCGACGGCGCCGCGGTAGATTTCACCTTCTACCGCCTGACGCCGGACCTGGCTTTCGCTTTCCACCTGGACCGGCTGTCGGCTTTCTTCTGCTTGATCATTGCCGCGGTGGCTTTTTGCGCCGCCGTTTATTCCCTGAATTACATCGAACACGGCGCCGGCGGCCGCCAGCGGGATTTTTTAACCGCCGCCATGGCGGTGTTCATTCTGTCGATGGGGCTGGTCGCAGCTTCGGCCAACTTCTTCGCCCTCATCTTTTTCTGGGAAATGATGTCTCTATCTTCGCTCCTTCTCGTCCTCTACGAGCGCGACCGAGCCGAGACGGCCAAGGCCGGGGTCTACTATCTGGTGATGACCCAGTTTTCAACGCTCTTTCTGCTCCTGGGAGCTCTCCTGCTGCACCGTTATACCGGAACCTTCGACATCGGCGCCGCCGACCTGTCGCCAGCCGCCGCGGGGCTCATCTTCGGCGCCTTTTTCATCGGCTTCGGTACCAAGGCCGGGGTCATGCCCTTCCACAAATGGCTGCCTTTCGCCCACGCCGCGGCGCCTTCGAATATCTCGGCGCTGATGTCCGGGGTGATGATCAAGGTGGCGGTCTACGGCCTGGTTCGGATTCTCCTGGACGTGCTCTCGCCGGAACTGTGGTGGGGCACGGTGCTGCTCGTTTTCGGCAGCGTGTCGGCGGTGCTGGGAGTCATCTATGCCCTGAAAGAGCACGACCTCAAAAAGCTGCTGGCCTACCACTCCATCGAGAACATCGGCATCATCGTCATCGGGCTGGGGCTATACGTCATCTTCGGCCACTACTCGCTTGCCGCCCTGGCTGACCTTTCGCTTTTCGGGGCATTGTTCCACACCCTGAACCACGCCGTCTTCAAGAGCCTGCTGTTCATGACCGCCGGCTCGGTGGTGGCCGCCACTCACAGCCGCAACATCGAAGAAATGGGCGGGCTGGTGAAGCGGATGCCGGCCACGGCGGTCATCTTCCTTATCGGCGCCGCCGCCATCTCCGCCCTGCCGCCTTTAAACGGCTTCGCTTCCGAAGTGATGCTCTTTCAGGCTTACCTGGGGGCTTTCCAGGTGCCCAGCCCGCTGACGGCAGTGCTTTTATTCACCGCCCTGGCCGCCTTTGCCCTGATGAGCGCCCTGGCCGCCGCCTGTTTCGTGAAAGCTTTTGGCGCCGTGTTCCTGGCGCTGCCGCGTTCCAAAGAGGCGGAGCAAGCCGTCGAAGCCCCCCGGGCGATGCTCATCGGCCCGGGGATACTGGCCGCCGCCTGCGTCGTTTTGGGGGTATTCAGCTATCAAATATTCAATGCCGCCGGCTTCGACCTGCCGCTGATCGACCTGCTGCCGGTGACCGCCGTCACCGGCGCGATCTTCGGCCTGGCGGTCTTCCTGGTGAGGCGTTCCGGATCGAGAGTGCGCGTCTCCGAGACCTGGGGCTGCGGCATCCACCGCCAGACAAGCAAGATGGAGTATACCGCCTCCGGCTTCTCCGAGCCGATCGTCACCATATTCAGCCCGATCTTCAGGACAAGAAAGTCGCTGCGCCGGGAGTATGCCGACAGAGACAAGTCGATCGTCGCCGGGGGTTCCGGCGAAATCCACACCCTGCAGTTTTTTGAAGAGCGCATCTATCTGCCGGCCGCCCGGCTGGTCCAGCGGCTGTCCGGATTTGTCTCCCGGCTGCATAACGTAGACCTCGACGCCTTCGTTCTCTACGCTTTCGTGATTATTGTCATCCTGCTGCTGGCGGTAGGGAGGTGGCTGTAATGGCGGAATACCTGCTGTATGCCGTCCTGAACATCGGCTTCATCACCGCCATTTCTCCCCTGATGCTCGGGGCGGTCAAGAAGGTCAAGGCACTGAGCCAGGGACGCATCGGCCCGCCGCTGCTCCAGGGCTACTACAACCTGGCCAAACTGCTGAAGAAAGAAATCATCTACTCCCCGAACACTTCATTCATCATGCGCCTGGCGCCGTACATCAATATCGGTTTCCTGCTGGCGGCGGCGGCGATGGTGCCGGTGGTGTTCCTGCCGTCCGCCGAGGGCGCGCCGGGCAACGTCATCCTGTTTTTATATCTTCTGGTCTCGGCCAAATTCTTCATGGCGCTGGCCGGCCTCGACGCCGGCTCCACGTTCGGGGGCATGGGCTCGTCACGCGAGATGAGCCTTTCGGCCATTATCGAGCCGGTGACCATCACCTCTGCGGCCGCTCTGGCTTTTGTACTCAAAACGACCGACATTTCCGAGATGTTCGCCGCCGTTCTGGGCGCCTCGCTGGCGCAGTACCCGACGCTTATCCTTATCGGCATGTCCCTGTTCATCGTTCTCATCGTCGAGACGGCGCGGATCCCGGTGGATAACCCCGAGACTCACCTGGAGCTGACCATGGTCCATGAAGCGATGCTCCTGGAACAGACCGGACCGAAATTGGCTTTGATGGAGCTTTCCTACGGCGTCAAGCAAACGGTGCTGATGGCTATCCTGATCAACATCATTTTCCCCTGGGGCCTGGCAGCCGAGGCGACCTTGCCGGCCATCGCCGTTTCGATGCTCAGCTTCGGACTTAAAGCCCTGGCGCTGGCGGCGGTCATCGGCGTTTTCGAATCGCTGATGGCCAAGATCCGCTTGTTCCGGCTGCCCAGCTTCTTCATGCTGGCGCTGTTTTTCTCTTTTGTGACTATCGTCTTCGAGCTTTTGGCATGAACGAACTCATTATCGGCGACGACTTTATTAAAATACTGCTGGTGCTGGTGCTGGGCTCGGCTGCTCTGATCATCACCCAGCGTTCTCTAGTCTCGCTGTTTTCAATCTACGCCGCCCAGTCGGCTATCCTGGCGGCGGTGGCGCTGGCCCTCTTTACCCGGGAGGGTACGGCCAGCCTGCTGTTCATGGCGGTACTCACCGTCGCCTCGAAGGTGATAATTATTCCCTTTTTCCTGAGGCGGCTGCTGGCGGTCATGCCGATCAAGCGCGACCTGGAGTTCCATTACCTGACGCCCATCGGATCGATTATCCTTTCGACCGGGCTTTTCTTCGTGGTCTATCAGGCGTTCAGCGCCCTGTCGCCGGCGCTTGAGGTATCCCGGCTGTTCATCCTGGGCGCGGTCATCGGCGTGTCGCTGGCGCTCATGGGCATGATGGTGATCATGAGCCGGCGCAAGGTGATCACCAAGATTATCGGCTACCTGTCGATGGAAAACGGCGTGCTGCTGTTTTCCATGTTCATCGCCGAGATGCCTTTCATCATCGAAGTTCTTATCATCGTTGACCTGTTGATGATCATAGTCCTTTCGGCGGTACTGGCTTTCGGCATCGACTCATCCGTCGAGGCTTTCCACAAGCGCCTGAACCAGCTGGGTCTGGACTTCGAAGACTGATGGACAGTTTGATTATATTCGGTTATGCCATCCCGGCGGTGATCGCCGCCGCCGCGGCTTTCTTGATCGGCCGGTTTCAGCCCGGAGGCGACGGCCGGCGGCTCAACAGCCTGATCATCGGCGAAGCGGTGATTTATCTCGGGTTATCAATCTGGCTGGCGGCGTCCGGCCTGCCGCGCTTCTTTACGGATAACGGCTATCTGATGGCCGATACCCTGGGCGCCTACGAGGCGGTCATCACTTCGGTGCTGTTTTTACTGGCCTCGGTCTACGCCCGAGGTTATGTCGGTTCGCTGTTAGAGCGGGGTGAGATCGAGCGTTCTCTACTGGGGTTGTTCTACGGGGCTTTCGCTTTATTGCCGCTAGTCATCGTCATGGGTTTCCTGTCAAATAATCTGGCGCTGCTGTGGATCTTTGCCGAGCTGTCCACCCTCTTTTCGGTGGTGCTGGTGGTAACCCTGAAGGCTCGGGAAAACATCACCGCGGCGCTGAAATATGTCTTCGTCACTTCCACGGCGATGCTGTTCGCCTTCGTGGGCATCATCATCCTGTTCGCCCTGTCCAGGGAGGTCGTCCCCGGCGGCACGCTCAACTGGACTGACCTGATGGACGCCGCTGCCTCCATCGAACCCCGGATGTACACCTTCGCCTTCGTTTTTCTGTTTATCGGTTTCGGGGCCAAGGCGGCTATCGCGCCGTTCCACACATGGCTGCCGACGGTCTATGTCCGGGCGCCTTCAGTGGTCGCCGTGGTTTCCGGCGCTGTATTGAACCTGGGGCTGTACGCCATCCTCCGGCTGCTGGCCCTGGGCCACCAGGCCGGCGACGAAGCCTTTCTCAATCCTTTTCTGGTAGCCTTCGGCACCGCCAGCCTGTTCCTGGCCGCCCTGGCTCTCATTTCCCGGACGAATACCAAGAAACTGATTGCCTTCTCCGGCATAGAACATTCCGGCCTGATCCTGCTGGCTTTCGGCCTCGGGTCGCCGGCAGCCCTTTTCTGGGCCTTGTTCCACAAGGCAGGCAACGCCCTGGTCAAGGCGCTGCTCTTTTTCTCCGCCGGCATTTTCCATCGGCAGTATGGTTCCAACAAGTTTTTTGCCATCAAGGATCCCTTCAGGCTGCAGCCGCTGGCGGCCTGGGGACTGGTCATCGGTTCGGCGGCGGCCATCGGCGCGCCGCTCACCCCGGTGTTCCTGGCCAAATTCAATATCCTGGTCGCAGCGGCGACTCAGGCGCTGCCGCTGTTCATTGCCGTCCTAGCGGCGTTCCTGCTGGCAGCGGCGGGTTTTGGCTACTACCTGATCAGGGCTTTCACCCAGGGCGGCGATGCCGGTATGGAACGCTATGACACACCCGCGGCAATGCGGCTGCCGATAGCCGCCGCGCTGGTACTGCTGGTGGCGCTGGGGGTATGGCTGCCCGGCTGGCTGGGTGATGCCTTGAACGTAATTATCGCCGATCTGGGCTTCCAGGGGTAATTATGGCAGAACTGATGACAATCATTGAAAGCCACCTCGTTGCCAAAGGCTTCGACGGGCGAAGCCGCGCCGGAGCGGACGGCACGGAATACCTTTCGATCAGCGTCGTAGCCCTGGTCGAGGCGGCCGAGGAACTGAAAAGGCAGCCCGGCGTGGTCCTTATCGGGCTGTGGGCGGCCGAGGCTTTCGGGGCTCCGGGTTTCACCCTGTTCTACGCGTTTGAGCAGCGTGGCGCCCCGGCCTTTTTCATCCTGGAGGTGCGGCTGCCCGGCAACCGCGGCATGTCCATCGCCGGCGAATTCCCCGCTGCCAGCTACTACGAACGGGAGGTGTCGGACGGCTTTGGTATCGAGTTCGACGGCGCCTTCGACCGCCGCCGGCTGTTCCTGCATGAGGTTTATCCCGACGGCTGCCACCCGCTGCGGAAATCGTTCGATGGAGGCAAAGTCCTCCCTGCCAGGATCACCCCGGAACGCGAATACGCCTTCAGGGAGTTCGGGGGCGAGGGCATCTATCAGATACCGGTCGGACCGGTGCACGCCGGCATAATCGAGCCGGGACATTTCCGGTTCAGCGTCATCGGCGAGACCATTTTCAATCTGGAAACGCGCCATTTCTGGAAGCACCGCGGCCTGGAGAAGCTGGCAGAAGGCCGGACGGCCGATGCGGTGGTGCAACTGGCGGAAACGGTTTCCGGGGATGAGAGCGCAGCCAATGCCTGCGGCCTGGCTATGGCCATCGAACGCGTCGCCGGCACCGTGGTACCCCGGCGCGCCTGGGAGTTGCGGACGGCGGCGCTTGAACTGGAGCGCATCTACAGCCATCTGGGCGACCTGGCCGGTATGGTGGTGGATGTTGCCTACCCGGCGGGGGCGGCCCCTTTTTTCATTCTGCGGGAAGAGATACTGCGCTGGAATGCCGAACTGACCGGTTCGCGCTTTCTGAAGGGCTTTATCGTTCCGGGCGGGGTGAGCCGCGACATACCGATAGATTTCCTGGAAGATCTTCATGAATACACCGAGTGTTTTCTGGCACGTTTCGACGCCGCCCTCGACGATATTTACAACTCGGCCTGGGTTATCGACCGCCTGGAGACGACCGGGATAGTCAAGCCGGAATTGGTATCCCCGCTGAACCTGACCGGACCGGTGGCCAGGGCTTCCGGCGCCCGCGTCGACAACCGGATTGATCACCCGTACGGACTTTATCAGGAATTGAAACCGGAGATCCAGACCGATGAAGCGGGGGATGTCCTGGGGCGCTTCCAGGTTAAAGCCGGCGAGATCGAGGAGTCCTTACGGCTCATCCGCGACGCGGTCAACCTGGAGGAGACCGGCCCGGTGCGAGCTGAATGCCGTCCCGGCAGCGGTTACGCCGCGGCGGCGGTCGAAGCGGCCAGAGGCCAGAACCTGCACTGGGTCTATTTCAAAAACGGCCGGGTGGACCGGTGGAAGGCGCGCACCGCTTCATTCAGCAACTGGCTGGCGATGGAGCATGCGGTCATCGGCAATATCGTGCCGGACTTTCCGCTGATCAACAAGAGCATGAATCTGTCATACGCCGGGAATGATCTATGAGCCTTTCACAAATTATCGGCAACATCCTGGGACCCAAACGCGCGGCGGCGCTGGTGTTCAATGAGTCGGAGTTCGAAAAAATCGGACTTGAGCTGAAGGGGGAGATCGACCGGGTCTTCGGCAGAAGCCTGGCGATCAGGGAACTGGATACCGGGTCGGACAACGCCGTCGAGATCGAGTTGAACAATTTAGGCACACCGTATTACGACGTCGAAAGATTCGGCGTCTGCTTTGTCGCCTCGCCGCGCCATGCCGATGTCATCATCGTCACCGGGGCTGTCACCCTGAATATGGCCGAAGCGGCGCGCAAGACCTATGAGGCGATGCCCCAGCCGGGATGGGTTATCGCCGTCGGCGACGACGCGTGCGGCACCGGACTGGTCAGAGATTCGTATGCCGTACTGGGGGCAGCCGATAAAATCCTTCCGGTGGATTTCAAAATCCCGGGCAATCCGCCGACGCCGACCGACATCATCCGAGGCCTGCTGGCGTTTATGACAACTATCCTGAGTCAGAAAAAAAAGCGCTAAAGTGCCAAGGTGTTGTCTGCTCCATGATTGGTACACCTGTGTACCCATTTATCGACAGGATACCGCAGGTTCTATCGTGTCTTGCGAAATCCAGGGTAAATGCCGTACGACCGCCAGGGTTCCCAGGCTTTAAAGTCAGGCAAAAGTCATCGGGAAGTTTCGGGCAAAGGTTTTTCCTGGGACTCGGTCACAGTCATAAGGCTGCCATCGATTCAGGCGCCCCATATACCCCGGTGATTGACGATTAGGATATGCTCGTAATACCATTGACCCATGGATAATGTTTTGTCAAAAAAAATGCTCATAAAATCTGGCTTTCACGGCGCTGTTCTCAGCGCCCCGCCTGGTTATATTCAGCGTCTAGGTCTTATGGTGGAGACAGGCTTTTCGGGTCAGACGGGGCTGGATTTCATCCAAGCTTTTATCAAAGAAAAGAACGACTTGCCCTCCCTGGTACCTGCCATTGTCAAAGCCCTGAAGCCCGAAGGATTATTGTGGCTCACCTACCCCAAGGGGACATCAAAGGTGGACACTGATCTGAACAGGGATATTTTATGGGCGGAGATGGCCAATTACGGCCTGGCGGGAGTGGCTATCATCTCCATCGATGACACCTGGTCGGCAATGCGTTTCCGCCCGGCCGACAAAGTTGGCAAGTAACCACGAGGTATCAGGCTTTCTAATTTCCTTTATGCGCTTGCCCAATTGCACTTCAAGAAATTATTGGTCTACCCGATTAAAATTACGTAGAAATACCTATTTATTTTGTCTTCCGGCGGATGTATAACAGTACCAGACATCCGATGAATGACAGCCGTCCGGATAAAAGTATTGCCGCTGTGGTGGGCGAAAGGCGCAGCCA
Organism: Dehalogenimonas alkenigignens; assembly: GCF_001466665.1. NCBI lineage: Bacteria > Bacillati > Chloroflexota > Dehalococcoidia > Dehalococcoidales > Dehalococcoidaceae > Dehalogenimonas > Dehalogenimonas alkenigignens. Next base: position 798,588 of record NZ_KQ758903.1, read on the forward strand.
GCCTGCTTCCGCACTTCAGCCGTTTTCCAGTTTCACCCTGACATTGCCGATTGCCGGCGGTTTCCAAATACCGCTGCCTGGCATAGATTCCAACACCCTCGCGCCAGCAGAAATCGAAAAAGCCGACGAGTGGCATTGCTACCTGGGCTCCAGGTAGGGCTTGTTCCCCGGATTGACTAAATGGCCGTCCGGCGGCACTGCCTCTGCCCCCGAATTAAGAAATAGGAGTTAGCCGAATGAAGTATGTCGATGGGTACGTCATCGCGCTGCCGGAGAAAAATATGGCAGCTTACCGCCAAATGGCCGAGATGTCAGCCCGGGTCTGGAAAAAACACGGCGCTCTCGAATATTTCGAGTGTGTTGGTGAAGATCTCAACCCCAAGCCACAGCCGGGAGTGCCTCCGGAAATGGCCGGCACCACCTTCCCCAAAGCCCTGAGCATTAAACCCGGCGAGACGGTAGTTTTTTCGTTCGTAGTCTTCAAGTCACGGGCGCACCGGGATGAGGTGAACGCCATGGTGATGAAAGATCCGGAGATGAACGATCCACAGTACCAAGACAAGCCAATGCCATTCGATATGAAGCGGATGATCTACGGCGGTTTCAAAGTCATCGCCGAGGCGTAATCTTAACTCCAGAAGGAAGCCGTATGCAGAGAATCACCCCCAACCTGTGGTTTGACAACAATGCCGAGGAGGCCGCCGCCTTCTACACATCTACCTTCGGCAATTCAAAAACCGGATTAGTCACCCGCTACGGCGCGGAGGGGGCCAAAGTTTCCGGCATGGCAGAAGGCTCGGTGATGACAGTCGAGTTCCAGATCGAGGGATTCAACTCCATCGCCTTAAACGGCGGCCCGATATTCAAATTCACCCCGGCGGTGTCGTTCTTCCTGAATTTCGATCCGTCCAGGGATCCCGAAGCCAGGAAGCATCTGGACGCATTGTGGCAGAAACTCTCGACCGGCGGAACGGCGCTCATGCCGCTTGACAAATATCCCTTCAGCGAACGCTACGGCTGGATCCAGGATAGATACGGGGTCTCCTGGCAACTCATCCTGTCCGATCCCGGCGGGGAAGAACGGCCTTTCATTGTGCCTTCACTCTTGTTTGTGGGCGAAGTCGCCGGCCGGGCGGAAGAAGCGATCGAGTTGTACCGTTCGGTTTTTCCCGATTCCAGGCGGGGGCTTACCGCCCGCTTCGGCAAAGGCCAGGAGCCTGACAAAGAAGGCACGCTTATGTTCGCCGACTTTATGATCATGCACCAGTGGTTCGCCGCCATGGACAGCGCCGGGCCGCATCAATTCACCTTTAATGAAGCAATTTCACTGATGGTAGAGTGCAGGGACCAGGCGGAGATCGACCGCTATTGGGATAGGTTGATCGAAGACGGCGAGGAACAGCCCTGCGGCTGGCTCAAGGATAAATTCGGCGTGTCATGGCAGATTGTCCCTGCCGGGATGAACGAGATATTGCAGGACCCGGACCGACTGAAGAGGGAACGGGTAATGAAAGCCTTCTTTCAGATGAAGAAGATTGATGTTGCGGCGCTGAAGGCGGCGGCGCAGTAGCTACAGGATTATTGTCCGGTTGCCGTGGACAAAGACCCGGTGGGCGATATAGAGTTTCACGCCGTCGCTTAAGACCCGTTTCTCGATGTCGCGGCCTTTGGTGATCAAGTCGTCGACGGTATCCTGGTGGGAGATGGGCAGCGTCGCCTGGTGGATGATCGGGCCTTTATCGAGATTTACCGTGGCGAAGTGGGCGGTGGCGCCGATGATCTTAACCCCGCGCTCGAAGGCCTGATGATAAGGCCTGGCGCCTTCGAAAGCCGGGAGGAATGAGTGGTGGATGTTGATGACCCGGTTCTGGTAGCGCGACAGGAAATCTTCGCTTAAGACCTGCATGTAACGGGCCATGACGACGAAATCAATCCGATAACTCTCCAGAATTTCGAATTCCCGGCGCTCGGCCTGGGACTTATTCCCCGCGGTCTTGGGGACGACGCGGTAGGGGATGCCGAAAAACTCGGCGGCCGGCCGCAGGTCTTCATGGTTGCTGATGATGACCGGAATATCGCACCGCAGTTCACCAGCCTGATGGCGGAGCAGCAGGTCCCATAAGCAATGGTCATATTTGGAGACGAAGACCGCCATCTGCGGTTTGATATCCGAGAAGAATATTTCCCACTTACCGCCGAATCCGCCTTCGGCAGCCAGGCCGTCAACGGCCGCGGCGATGTGTTCGCGCTCGATCGAGAAGTTATGGATGTCCCATTCGACGCGCATGAAGAAGGTATTCGAATTACGCTCGACGAACTCGTCCAGGGTGATGATGTTGCCGCCGCGGTCGGAAATGAAGCCGGACACCGCGGCGATGATGCCGCGCCGGTCCTGGCAGCTGACTTTGAGTATAGCTGATGTCATGTTACCTTCATCGCGGCGCGGCGGGGCAAAGCGCGCCGTGCCCTACAGAAGTCCCATCCGCCGCTTGACCTCGACCATAGTCACTTTGGCGATGGCTCGGGCTTTTTCAGCGCCTTCTTTGATCACCCGGTCTAGATAGGCCTGGTCTTTGGCGATCTCGGCACGGCGGGCGCGCAGCGGCGCCAGGTATTCGTTGATGGCATTCCCGAGTTCTTTCTTACACTCGACGCAGCCGCGTGAGGCGGTGCGGCAGCCCTGAGCGATCTCATCGACGGCGGACGGCGTGAAGGTCTTGTGAAGTTTATAGATGTTGCAGACCTCGGGGTGGCCGGGATCGGCGCGCCTCATCCGAGCCGGGTCGGTGACGGCGCTCATCACCTTTTTCATCGTTTCTTCGGGCGTTGCTGCCAGCTCAATGTGGTTGTTCAAGGATTTGCTCATCTTGTCGCGGCCGTCCAGGCCGACCACCATCGGCACGCTGGTCAGGCGACCCTTGGGTTCGGGGAAGGTTTCGCCGAAGATGTCGTTGAAGCGCCGCACGATCTCGCGCGCCAGCTCCAGGTGGGGCAGCTGATCCTCGCCCACCGGAACGACCTCAGCTTTGTAAAGCACGATGTCGGCGGTCATCAGCACCGGGTAACCGACCAGACCGTAGTTGACGTTCTGCGGCTGCTGCTTGACCTTCTCTTTAAACGTCGGCACCCGGAGCAGCCAACTCAGTGGGGTAGCCATGCCCAGCAGGGTGAACAGTTCGGTCACTTCCGGCACATGGGACTGGACGAATAAAGTGCATTTCGAGGGGTCAAGGCCGGCGGCCAGCAGGTCGATCACCTGCTCCCTGATGTTTTCCTGAAGCAGGTGGGTGTCCTCCAGCGTGGTCAGGGCATGGATATCCACAACGCAGTAAACACATTCAAACTCGTCCTGCATCGCTACGTAGTTCTGCACTGCGCCAAGGTAGTTGCCAAGGTGAATGCGGCCGGTGGGCCGTATTCCGGAAAAGACGCGTTTTTTCATCGAAAATGAATCTCCTTAACGAAGGGCAATTGTAACACAGGGCTAAAAAGCCCTCAAACCGGAGAAAATCTGAAGAAATGTATTGACGCTGAACGCGGGAAGGCGTAATCTCTCCTAAACACGTCGTCGAGGTGCTGCTGTCCGATGAGACAGTGCGGTAAGTCTCGGGGGCGGGGTTCCCAATCAAACACAGGAGAAAACGATGGCTTTGCTAATCATCGGCGTCATTCTAACAGTCATTATCCTGCTCTTTCTCGGGTTCGGATTCAAGATTGTCCGCCCGACTCATCGGGGGCTGGTTGAACGGTTTGGCAAGTACAACAGGTTCGCCATGCCGGGTCTCAATGTCATCATCCCTTTCATCGATGACCTCCGGCAGGTCGATATTACCGAACGCATGGTTGATGCCGGTTCACAGGAGATCATCACCGCCGACAAACTGAATGCCTCGGTGGATGCTCAGGTCTATTTTAAGGTGAGGTCTTCGGAAGAGGGAGTCAAGGCTTCGCAATATAATGTCCAGGAATTTGAACGTCAGATAGTATCCTTGGCCCGGACTACTTTACGCAATATTATCGGCACGCTGACCCTTACTTCGGCCAATAGCGAGCGAAACGTCATCAATGGCAATCTCTATGCCACACTCGAAAAAGAAACGGGAAATTGGGGCATCGATATCGTACGCACCGAACTCAAAGAGATAAATCCGCCTGCCGATGTTCAGACCACGATGAATAGTGTCGTTATGGCGGAGAACAAGAAGCAAGCCGCAGTAGACTTTGCCACGGCAGCGGAGACAGAAGCTGATGGTAAACGACGCGCAGTCATCAAGGCGGCTGAGGGAGCCCGGCAGGCCGCGATTCTTGAGGCCGAGGGCAACAAACAATCGCGCATCCTCGTTGCTGAGGGTGAAGCCGCGGCTATCAAGCTGGTCAATGAAGCCGCTGAAGCCTATTTCAAAGGCAACGCCCAGGTGCTGCGGCGGCTGCAGGCGGTCGAAACCTCCCTTACCAGCAATACCAAGATCGTACTGCCCAGCGGTACCGCAATTACTAATGTCATCGGTTCCCTGGCGGGAGTTGAAACGCCGGACGCGTAACTGCGGCATGCCGGTTTTGAAGTGTTCTGAGCGTTAGGCGGCAGCGAAGCATCCCGAAAAACTCCGCCTGATGGCGGTTGCCCGCCTCCCGGCGCTACGACGACCACACCGCTTTCAGTTTATGGGGTCGCCTGTACCAAAAATTAACGTAACGTTAGCTATTGACACTTAGGTCAGGTGTCTTTTATACTCACCCCTGAAAATGAGCGGAGTGATACCGGAATTCTATCAAATTGGCGAATTAGCGCGGCGGGCTGCGGTCTCCGCCAGGACCATTCGTTTTTACGAAGAAAAGGGGCTTCTGGGCGCGCCGGCCAGGACCTCCGGCGGGATGCGGCTTTATGACGAGCGGGATGTCAACCGCGTGAAGATCATCCGGCGCCTGCACCATGTCGGGCTGGGACTTGAGGATATCAAGAGCTTGCTCGGGGTGTCTGAAGACGCGCCTCGGGCGGAAAGAGTGGAAAAGACGCTATCGGTCCTGAACATTGAGGCGGAGCGCAGCCGACAGAAAATAGCCCAGCTTCAGGCGGAAAGCCTGGAACGGGAAGAAGCCATCAGCCTGGTGTCGAAATGCCGCGAGTGCGCCGTTGAATCCTGCCCGATCCATTGCCCGCCGCAGCATCACGTGATCTGAATTTATTTAAACGGGGAAGCGTCAATGAGTAAAGTCCTGATTTCCTACCAATCATTCACCGGCAACTGCAAGGCTCTGGCTGAAGCGGCGGCCAGGGGAGTTGCCGAGGCCGGCGGCCGGGCTGATGTCAAGAATGTCGCTGAGACGACCGCGCCGGACCTGGCCGGACACGACGCCTTCATCCTGGTGACGACCCAGCCGTTCCAGTCACTGGCCGGGGAGACTAAAACAATGTTCGAAAGACTGTGGCCCGAGAGAGCCAAGATACAGCCCGGCCTGCCTTTCGCCGCGGTCATCTGTCACGGAACGGATGCCGCCGGGAGCGCCGCTGCCCTGGATATGTTCGCCAAGTATTTCGGATGGAAGAAAGCCGGCGATTGGCTGCTGGCCAGCATGACTTCTTCGGATAAACAGGAACGCGCCCGGCAACTCGGAATCGCGGTGGCTCAGGGCGGGTAAGCCGGATTCGGCTTCAAGAAGCGGGGCAAAGCTGTTTTTCAGGTTTCCCAATATTACCGGGGAGCCGATTCTTCCAACCGCAGCACCACGGCATCGATAGTCTCAGGCGCGGTCGAGGCGCCGGCGGTGACGCCGATAAGCTCCTTGCCCGCAAGCCAACCCGAATTGATCTCGGCGGCGGTCTCTATCAGGTGGGTTTCGGTATGCGGCGAACACAGGTCCACCAGGTGGCGCGTGTTGGCCGAGTGGTGCCCGCCGATGACCAGCATCAGGTCGGCGCGGCGCGCGAGGTCCAGGGCGGCGGCCTGGCGTTGCCGGATGTCGTGGCAGACGGTGTCCACCAGCCGGAGTTCGGCGTCTTTAACAAGTGCCCGTTCCGTAATCGTCTTAACGAAGTCGATGAACCGCGCCGGCACCTGGGTGGTCTGGGACAGCAAGCCGATATGCCGCGGCAGTTCGATTTGATCGAGGTCGCCGGCAGACAGGGTGGCGATGCCCTTGCCTTCGGCCCAGCCCAATATACCCTTTACCTCCGGGTGGTTGACATCGCCGTAGATAACGGTAAAGAAACCGGCCTCCGACAGGCGGCGGGCGGCGGTCTGGGCGCGCTGCACGAAGGGGCAGGTGGTGTCGACGATGCCGATGCCTCTGGATTTGATCTCGGCCAGCACCTTGGGCCCGACCCCGTGGGAGCTGATAACGACGGTATCGCCGGCGATCTCGGCGATGTCCTTGACGACACGGACTCCCAGGCCGTTAAGACGGGACATGACCTGCTGGTTATGGACTAAGGCCCCGAGGGTTTCCACGCCGCCTTTTTGACGGGCGACGTCCTCCAGTATCGCCAGGGCACGCTTGACGCCGAAGCAAAAACCCAGGCCTTCGGCGCGTTCAATCCTCATTCCGGGACGTTCCCGTACACACCGCGGTATGACGGCGGTAAAAGTCCGGCGACAGCCTCCATGATCCTGTCCCCGTGGCCGCCGAGGTCGTCTTTTTCAATCTGCACGTCCGCTTCGGTGAGCCGGAAAGGCCGGCCAAAAGCAATGGTCACCCTGCGGCTTTTTAAAAACCACCAGCGCCCCTTAACCGTTTCCGTTCCGGTGATGGCAGCCGGAACAATGGGCACACCGAACGTCGCGGCGAGGTAAGCAGCGCCGGGCTGGGCGCTGGAAAGCCGGCCGTCGGGATTGCGCTTGCCTTCCGGAAAGATAATCAGGGCGCCTCCATGGTCGAGAACCTGACGCGCCAGCTTAATGCTGCCGCCGGAAACCCCAGCCCGGTTCAGTGGAATAGCCCCCGAGCCTCTAAGAACGCGGCCGAAAAACTTGTTTTGGAAAAGTTCTTTTTTGGCTAAGAAAAAGACCGGGTTGCGCGGCACCTGCAGCCCTAACAGGGGCGGGTCAGCAGAATTGATATGATTGGCGCAGACGATGACCGGTCCGGTTCTGGGGAAGTATTCCCTGCCGGTCACTTTAACTCTGGTCAGTAAGAAAGCGGTCCGGGCGGTCAGGCGCACCAGGGGGTAGAACCAGGCGGTCTTCATGTCGTTAGATTATAGCGTTTAAGATCACTGGCGAACAAACGCAGACCCGCGAATTGGGTTGAGGAACTTAAAAAAGCCTGATTGGCAGGGTCAGTAGCGGATAGAGAAATCGGTAAAGTCGCCCGAAGGCTTAACCCACTGGGTATCCACCGAGTTGACGGCGGCATGGGGCGGCCCCGACATCAGTTGCTCAATAAAGTGCAGGATGTCCGGGCGCTGGCCTTCGGCTATCACCTGGACGGTGCCGTCTTCCAGATTCCTGACACAACCGACAAGATGGTGTTCCTCAGCCTGACGGCGGGTGAAATCCCGGAAGTTCACGCCCTGCACCCGTCCGCCGAAAATCAGGCGCACCGCCGCTTCTTTGGATGCGGATAAAGGCCGATCGATGGTTATTCGCCCTTGAGTTTCTTGCCTTTTTTGATGACTTCAACCGGCGGTGGCGGAGGGGTGAACTGGCTGCTGACGACTGGTTTGGAGGCGTCCTTCCTGACCTTTTTCTGTTCGCGGCCGCCTTTATCTCTCTGTCCCATGGCGTTTGCCTCGTATATTTGTTTATTTCGAATCCAAGTTTAACAAAGGACTGCCGGGGTGTAAAGAATTTTCCAGCGCCGCAATCGCCTGGCGGGCGGCGTGGGCCTCCGCCTCTTTCTTGCTGCGGCCCCGGCCGGAACCCAGGTATGAAGATTTAACCCGGACCTCGGCGTTGAACGCCGGTTCGTCGCTATCGGAAACATCAACGACTGTGTAGGCCGGGGTCGCCTGGAACCTGGCCTGAACAATTTCCTGCAGCCTGCTTTTTGAGTCGGCGACGCTTGCCAGCGTCTCGATGCGCTCGAGTTCCCCGGCAAACAGACGGTGGATGAAACGGGCGGCGCGGTCGCAACCCTGGTCAAGGTATACCGCCGCAATTACCGCTTCCAGAGCCCGCGACAGGTTGGCCGGCTTGGCACGCCCGCCGCTTTGCTCCTCGCCGCGGCCCAGATAAAGGAAAGCGCCCAGGTCCAGCGAGACCGCCAGGCGGGTCAGGGTTTCCCGCCGCACCAGGAGAGAGCGGAACCGGGTGAGTTCACCTTCATCGGCATTCGGGAAATCCAGGTAGAGCTTTTCGGCGATATACAGGCCGAGCACGGCGTCGCCCAGGAATTCAAGACGTTCGTTGGAAACCAGTCCCGAGCCGGGGCGTTCATTGATGAAGGAGCTGTGGATCAGGGCCAGTTCCAGAAGTGCCGGGTCCTTGAATTTGATGCCAAGGGTGGATTGAACTTGTTCCAGGTCGGCCATTCAACTAGGATAGACGGGCGCCGCGCCGTTGTCAATTGAAAAAGGTATTAATTCTTTAGGTCTAAAACCCTTGACGATAACGGCTGATGCGGGTATTATATAGGCATTAACGTCTCGGAGGCGGACCTTGCGAAGCTTGATTGATAACCTGGTAGCGCTTGCCGTCATAGCCGGCATGGCTTTCGTAGCCTTCGGCATCTCCTATGTCCTGTTCTGGGGTTTCATGAATCATAACCCCGCCTAAAGGCACCAATCTAATCGGGTCTACACCACCGGTCGACCGTATTGGCGGTTGCGGTGGTGTAGCTATTTGGGCTATAATCTCCTCCGCTCGTCACGGAACCCGCTGGGGATTCGTCTAGCGGTAGGACAGCAGACTCTGGATCTGCTTGGCCAGGTTCGAATCCTGGATCCCCAGCCAGTTTTCAGGGCGCATTCGTCTAGCGGCCTAGGACGCTGCCCTCTCAAGGCAGAGACCACGGGTTCGAATCCCGTATGCGCTACCAAATGATAAGACAAGAACCGGTTGATACCGGTTCTTTTTTTTACCGAATCGAAGCCGGTATTCAAATCAGGTTCCACCGGCGCATCGAACTGGACCTTCGGTTCCCTTCTTTCGACGTTTATGATTTCTTGAAACAGCCGCCGCCGCTGTATTATTGAACTTGAGGAGGGTTCAAATGGAATACGGATATAAAAGACAGGCATCCGGTAAATTTGACGATATCGTCTTAAAAGTCAGGGCGGAACTCAAGAAAGAAGGCTTCGGGGTCATAACTGAGATCGATGTTAAAAAAACGGTTAAAGAAAAGCTCGGGGCTGATTTCGAGAACTACCTCATCCTGGGCGCCTGCAACCCGCCGTTCGCCCACAAAGCGCTTCTGGCCGAGCGTGACATAGGGTTGTTCATGCCGTGCAACGTCATTGTCTACGAGGACGGCGGGGCGGTTTTTGTGTCGGCCATACGGCCAACACTGGCGATGAGCATGACCGGCAACCCGGCCTTGAAACCGCTGGCCGATGAAGTTGAAAACAGACTTAAAAAAGCCGTGGACAGTATCTAGGCGATCCGGGACCGTCTAAATTCAGCATCGGGAGGCAGCAATGCCAAACCGTCTGGCCTCATCATTCAGCCCTTATCTCAGGCAGCATGCCGAGAATCCGGTCGACTGGTATCCGTGGGGAGACGAGGCGCTCAACCGGGCGCGTTCCGAAAATAAACCGATACTCTTAAGCATCGGCTACTCGGCTTGTCACTGGTGTCATGTGATGGCTCATGAAAGCTTCGAAAATCCTGAAACCGCCCGGTTGATGAACCAACATTTCGTGAATATCAAAGTTGACCGCGAGGAACGGCCGGACCTGGACAGCGTGTATATGGCAGCTGTCCAGACCATGACAGGCCACGGCGGCTGGCCGATGACGGTCTTTTTGACCCCTGACGGACGGCCTTTTTATGGCGGTACTTATTTCCCGCCGGAGGACCGCCATGGCTTACCAGCCTTTCCGAGGGTCCTTGAGGCGGTTGCGGATACCTTCCGCAGCCAGCCGGCCCGGATCGCCCAAACCGCCGGTCGGCTGGAATCGGCACTGAAACGCAGCGAACCCTGCGGCTCAGGTTTAATTGCGCTGGCTCCGGACATACTGCACCGGGCTTATCAGGCGCTGGCCCAGGATTTTGACGTTAATCATGGTGGCTTCGGGGACGCGCCCAAATTCCCTCAGCCCCTGGCCCTGGAATTCCTGCTGCGCTACTTCCATAACACGAGATCGCCCGGGGCGCTTGGCATGGTTGAACGGACTCTAGCCGAAATGTACCGCGGCGGCGTTTATGACCACCTGGGCGGAGGTTTTCACCGCTATGCCACCGACGCCGCCTGGCAGGTACCCCATTTTGAAAAAATGCTTTACGACAACGCGCTGCTCAGCCGGGTCTACCTTCACGCTTTCCAGGTCACCGGCAATACCGCATACCGCAGCGTTGCCGAAGAAGTGTTCGCCTACGTCCTCCGGGAAATGACCGACCCTGCCACAGGCGGCTTTTTTAGCTCACAGGATGCCGACAGCGACGGCGAGGAGGGGAAATACTATACCTGGACCGCTGATGAAATTGACGAGGTCCTCGGGCCGGCTGGAGAGACTTTCCGAGAGCGCTTCGGCGTCACCCGTGGCGGCAATTTCGAGGGCAGAAATATTCTTCACCTGACCGATGAATTTTCGGAGGCTGCCATCGCTCAGGATCGGGAGGCGCGGGAGGCATTGTGGCGCCGCCGCCAGTGGCGCAATGCCCCGGGCAAAGACACGAAAATCATCGCTTCCTGGAACGGCATGATGGCCGGGAGCCTGGCCGAGGCTGCCTGTGTTCTGGGGCGGCCGGACTACCTGTCCGCCGCTGCGAGGGCGATGGAATACGTCTTGAATGAAATGGGTAACGGAGACCTGTTGCGGCATACCATTTCTGCCGAGATAGGCTTTTTAGAGGATTATGCCCAGATCATCGACGCTTCGCTCTGGTTGCACCAGGCATCCCTGTCTCCGCGGTGGCTCCGCAGCGCGCTCAAGCTGTCAGAACGTATGGTTGCCGAGTTCTGGGACGAGAGCGACGGGGGATTTTACGATGCCCCAACGGATACAAAGGGACTGTTCATACGGCCGAGGAACCTCCAGGACGGCGCCGTGCCTTCAGGCGGCAGCACAGCCGCGATAGCGCTCCTGAAACTCGCCCGCATTACCGATGACCAGAGGTACCATCAGATCGGCAGCCAGGCTTTAAAAACAATAGGAGACATAATGGGCAGGCATCCGCTGGGGTTTACCAACTGGCTTGCCGGTCTTGACATGTACCTTGGATCTGCAGAGGAAATAACTATTATTGGCGGCAAGGATGACCCCGCCGCAATGGCGTTAGCTCGGGCTGCCTGCCAAAGGTTCAGACCAAACAGGCTGGTTGTCGGCTTAGACCCGGAGGAACCTGGAACAATTTCAAACCTGCCGATTTTTACCGATCGCCCCCAGCGTAACGGTATGGCCACAGCCTACGTTTGCCGCGACTTCAGCTGCCGGCCGCCGGTAACCAGTCCTGAAGACCTGGAACAACTGTCGGCTGCCGAATAAAGAATCCCGATATCCGGAAATCCCAGAGTGGAGCGATTCGCGAAAGTGCAGGCGCCGTTGCTGAGCTGAGAGGCTGTGGTCTATAATTACACTTCATTAAAGCGCCAGCGTAGCTCAGTGGTAGAGCAGCGGTTTCGTAAACCGCTGGCCGGAGGTTCGAATCCTCTCGCTGGCTCCAGAAAATAAAGCTAAAAGCCCCCAAAATGGGGGCTTTTCTATTTACCATAATCCGTGACTGCTAACAAAACTTTAACGATTCCTCAAAGGCAAAGCCTGCCATTTTTCCGGTTGTTTCATTGGATTTGTACCCGTGTTCAGTGTTGTTTTTCAGAATGGCCTCGAATGCGTTAGAAACATCTCGGTCACCAGAGCTTAAACGCGACAGCCCGATTCTGGAAGGTTGCTGACGAGGAACTCGTCGTTGGGGTGAGGATCTCCGGAAGCGTAACGGTTTAACAAAACCTGAGTCGGGCGACTTGATTCAACTGTCGGCTGACGGCGGTGAATAAGAGCAGATTCAGTTAACCTTACTCTGGTTGATTAGAATTTGAGAGGAATCAATACTCACCGACATATCGGTAACATCAAGCATTGTGATGATTCTTTGGTATTCCCCCGGCACCCTTTTGAAGTAAAGCCACTATCTCGCGGAGGCGTTTTTCAACAAGGTCGAGACTTCAGTTTTAGTTGGCACTTTGCCCGAGAGGACCACTTTTTCATCGATTACTAACGCAGGCGTCATCATCACCGGGTAGGCCATGATTTTGGCGATATCCTTAACTTTTTCGATCTCGGCATCAATGCCCATTTCTTTTACCGCATCGCGAGTGATGGCTTCCAGTTGCTGACATTTAGGGCACCCCGTGCCCAGAATTTTGATTTTCATCGATCAATAACTCCCTGTCCGTTTAAAGCATTCCAAATATCAGTCCCGCTAACGTAGATGATACTACTACGAGGCAAATATAGGTAAAAGCCCGTTTATTGCCCATGATCTTGCGAATGACCAGCATGCTGGGCAGCGATAACGCGGGTCCGGCCAGCAACAGCGCCAGCGCAGGGCCTTTGTCCATGCCCAGTTCTAAAAAGGCCTTGAGAATCGGCACTTCGGTCAGGGTGGCGAAGTACATCAACGCGCCGAAAACCGAGGCGAGCGCATTCGATATAATATTGCTGCTGCCTACGGCGCCGGTGATGATGTCCGCGGGAATGACCTCCTTGATGACCCCGGCCAGGAAGACGCCGCCGATCAGCCACGGGAAGATGAGTTTTACGAAAGCCCAGGTTTCCCGAAGCCAGTGTTTGATCTCATCAACATTGAAAAAGCGCCAAAGCACGACTCCCAGCGTGGCCAATAAGATGACAGTTGCCGGCCAGTTTGCCGTGGAGGCGAAGATGAGTATACCGACCAGTGTGCCGAAAAAGAGAAGCGTCTGCCACAAAGGCCTGGAATCTCCGCCATCGGCGGTAAAAAGTTCGGGATTCGGTTGGGATTCATGGTCCTTGCGGAAAAAGTAGGCCATGATCAACCCGATGACGATAGCCAGCGATACCGCGGCGACAGCCCTGGCTAAGCCGATATCCCAGCCAAGTAGGCGGGCTGAATAGACGATCGCCAGAATGTTGATGGCCGGGCCTGAGAACAGGAAGGTGGTTGCCGGACCGATGCCGCCGCCGCGTTTGTAGATGCCGGCAAATAACGGCAATACGGTACAGGAACAAACGGCCAGGATGCTGCCTGAAACTGAGGCGACGCCGTAGCTTAGAAACTTGTTGGCTTGCGGTCCGAAATACTTGAGAACGGCCGGCGCCGAGATGAACACTGCGACGCCACCAGCGATGAAGAAGGCGGGTACCAAACAGGTGAGCACGTGCGCCGACAGATAGTCAAAGAGAGCGGCGACACCGCTGGAGAACAGGTTTAATACGAAATCCACTTATATTTTCCTTTACCGGCAGCCAATAGAATATATGCATATATGCGCATATTCTATATTCTATTGGAAAGCCTGTCAACACCACATATCATGGTCTTGCGCCAATTGGCTCACAAGGAAGCACCAGTATGGTTAACTGGAGGTCAGGGTTATTCCACCATATCCGCATATTTCCCTATGTTTTGGATCGACGAGTCTTGAAGCCAGGGGATCACCACAAAATTTTCACTGCTTATCTCTTTGACCCTATCGATCCAAGGTTTTTCAGCTTCAGCCCGGGCGACGAGCATCGGATCGAGCGTATCGGTCAACGACAAGCTTTGGTTGATCACCCACCATCGGTTAGTGATACCGGCGCGGCACAGATCCTCCCGCAGGCGCTGCGCTTCAAAGACCGGGGTCGCCTCGGGCAGGGTGACGATGATGATTTCCGTCTGTTTTTCATCACGCAACCTGGGCAGCAGCCTTCGGACTGAAACGGGGACTTCTCCTTTGGTTCGCTGCACCTCGCGGTGGTAGCTCTGGGTAGAGTCCAGAAGTAAAAGGGTATGCCCCGTCGGCGCGGTGTCGATAATCACTACTTCGTTCTCGGCCCGGTCGACGATCTCGGCAAAAGCCCGGAACACGGCGATTTCCTGAGTGCAGGGGGAACGCAGGTCCTCCTCAACGTATGCTATATCTGCCTCACACATGGTTTCGCGGGCTTTAGTCAAGACCTCGGTCTGGTAGTTCAATAATTCTCGCTGCTCATCGATCCGGCTTAAGGTAATGTTTTCGGTCTTTGCGATGACGTGCCTCAGGTTGTCAGCCGGGTCGGTCGAAGTCAGGTGCACCTTCACCCCTTTTTCGGCTAACGCCAGGGCGACAGCGGCGGCGACCGCCGTTTTACCTACGCCGCCTTTACCCATGGTGAAAATGACCCTCTTACTAGTCCGATGCAGGTCGTCGACTAAGTCGGCCAGGGGTCTCAATGCCGGAAGTTGGTTTTTTGGCTGGCTGCTGCGATAGGCATCATCCTGGAAAAAAGCCCTGATTCGATCGAGACCGATGATATTATAAGACCGGAGCGGTACGGTGAAGGTGCGGAAATCCCGCAGCTGCAGCGACATTTCGTCGAGTGCTCGCCGTTGCTTGGCAAGAATACTCTGGGACACCGTGTCCGAGGCTGTACTCAATACGCCGTTAATAATCAGTATCTGATTATTGATACCCAGATCACGGAGTTCAAGGCTGGTACGCCCGACTTCGATCAAGGGGAGTTCTTCCGGCCGAGACACCAGCACCAGGGTCGTTTTGGCTCCATCGGCAAGATTTAATACGGTGTCTTTGTATATCCCTTTTTTGGCTTCAAGTCCTGCAAGTTGACCTAAGCAAGATGCGCCATGGGTGCTTTCACTGATGAAATTACTCCAGGCAGAAGGCAGTTGCAGCATGCGAAGGGTATGACCGGTAGGTGCGGTGTCGAAGATGATGTGGTCGTACCGGGCGCCGATCTCCCGATCGGTGATGAACTTTGAGAACTGATCGAATGCGGCGATCTCTACGGTGCAGGAGCCGGAAAGTTGCTCCTCCATGTTGGCGATGACGCTTTCCGGCAACTTGCCACGATACGGCGCGACGACCGATTCCCTGTAGTGGCGGGCGGCCTCCACCGGGTCAAGATTGGCCGCTACCAGTCCCGGTACGCCTTCGATGGATACGCCTTTGCCATCGAGGGCGGTATCGAAGACATCCTGCAGATTGGATGCCGGGTCGGTACTTATTAAAAGTACCTTTTTGCCCCTGTCAGCCAAGTTCACGGCAACGGCGCAAGCGATTGAAGTTTTACCCACTCCGCCTTTACCTGTGAAGAACAGGTACTTGGTTGGATTGAGTTTGTCCAGGGTGAATGGTTCCGACCCGGTCGTGATCACTTTAAAACTCCCCTTTTTGTCAGCAACATCCGCTGCGTTTCGGCGGTTTAACGGTCTCCAATTTCGTCTTCAGCCAACCCGTGAACTCTTGGTCGGTGGGGTAGGATTTTGTTTTTACCACTTCGCCATTAAGCAGGGTGACAGGCAAGACCCCGGCCCCCTCTTTTTCCAGAAGGTCGCTGACCACCGGGTTGGAGATGAAGCGCTGGGTATCGGTTGAAAGACCGTACCTCTGGACGATGATCCCCTTCTCTTTAAAGCTATTGATAGTTGTTGCCACTCTCATCAGTTCCGGGTCAATTGACGGGCCGCAAACTCCGGTTGAGCAGCACATAGCGGGGTCATAAATCTCAATTTCCTTCGCCATGAGGCCTTGTTTCTTGTTATCGAAGTACCGCTGCAAATTGACCGGCAGTTCTTCAAGGGGAGCCGGAACAAGCGGTGGCATCTGATCAATATTCAACATTGCTTCCATGATTGCTTCGATCAACAATGGAAGCGGAACGGAAGAGAAAACCTGGCCACGGTAATGCCACTCACGACAATCAACAATGGTTTCATTTTCAGTAAGATCTCCACAAGACTCACAAACAGATTCATGAATATCCTGATCGATATCCCGACCGTTGAGCCTGATGGTCGGCGAGCTTACCAAAGCATTCAACTTTGCTTCGGCCGCAGTTTGTACAACAATCTCATGGTGACGTAATTCAATCCCCAGGGCATCGGCCGCTGGCTCAAGGATTTGGACCGCCGTTTTGAGTTCGTCTCCGGTCGGCACGCATCGTTTACAGGTTTCCAGGTCGATGACCAACAGATCGATGTTTAATACCTTCTCCATCTGCTGTTTTCCCTTGTTCCCTTTCGGACCAGCTTCAGGTTTGGTACCACATCCGCAATTTATTCCATTCACCGGTTTACAACAGTCCAATTATTCTTTCTCCCGTTTTAGATTTAGCGCTAGCCAATGGCAATCAATTCATTCAATTTACGCCAGCAGCTTCCATCATGAAAACATTTCAACCGCAGCAACCAGCCTCGCCGTCCACCGGACGGCAGGATAACGATCAGACTGGCCCGTCGGTATTTGCCAGGGCCCCAAAGACCTGTACCAGGTTGACACTGCCGCAGACCAGGCAGGTCGCTTCGACTTCTTCGTCAGCGTCTGTTTCGACCTGTTCGCCGCAGTCTAAACACTTGTAGGTATCCAATCTACTTTGCCTCTGTTCTTTTCCTGAGCTCCCGCTCCAGGACCGTCACTATCTGGGAAGGATAGATGGTAGCCATGCATACGGGCTTACCATTCAAGGTGATTATGGGTAACGCGCCGATACCGTAGGTATTGAAAGCCTTGATGACCGGGGCGAATTTCTCGTCTTCGGTGTCGATCTCCTGGATGTCGACAACTTCCGCTGGCTCCTTCAGTACTTTCTCCACGGCCGCTTTGATCGCTTCAATCGTCTCCGACGATTGCCCCTTGGGCCCTCAGCAGCTTGACTGGGGACCGCAGGGATTGCTTTCAGGGAATACGACGATGGCGGCTTTAAGATTGTCCATGTTTTCTCCTTTCTATTTGTACACAATTTCGAAGGGTTTATCGAAATAGCGCCGCTTGAAGTAGAGCGCTACGTTGACCAGGATGATAAGCGCCGGCACTTCGATCAGAGGCCCGATTACAGTGGCGAAGGCTTCGCCGGAATGCAGGCCGAAGATGGCGATAGCCACAGCGATAGCTAGCTCGAAATCATTGGAGGCCGCGGTGAATGATACGGCAGTCGTCTGTGGGTAGGTCGCCCCCATCTTGCGGGCGATGAAAAAGGTTGCGAACCACATGATGCCGAAATATAGCGCTAACGGCAAGGCGATACGGGCCACATCCAGCGGCAATGCGATGATGTTCTCGCCTTTGAGCGAGAACATGACGATGATCGTGAATAGAAGAGCCGCCGGAGTGATGTAGCTGATTTTGGGCAGATACGATTTTTCCAGCCACTCTTTGCCTTTAACTTTGATCAGGGCGTACCGGCTTATAACACCGGCGATCAACGGTATGCCAAGAAAGATGAATACCACTCGGGCGGACTCAGCGATCGAGATTGACGCCGATATCTCTTCAACCAAGCCTAATTTGGGCAGGAGGAACGAAATAAAGATGAAGATATAGACGGCATACAGAAGCATTTGGAACAGGGCGTTGAAAGCCACCATGCCTACCGCTAACTCCCGGTCGCCTTTGGCCAGGTCGTTCCAGACGATGACCATAGCGATGCACCGGGCCAGCCCGACCAGGATGAGGCCTACCATATACTCCGGCATATCGCGTAAGAACAGGATAGCCAGGCCGAACATCACCAAAGGGCCAATAATCCAGTTCTGTACAAGTGAAAAAGCCAGCAGTTTCAGGTTTTTGAGCACTTTTGGCAGCTGATCGTAATTAACTTTGGTCAGCGGCGGATACATCATCAGGATGAGACCTATGGCGATGGGAATGGATATGGCCCCAGCCTGGAGGGAAGTGATGGCCTCGGTGACGCCGGGGGCTATCTGCCCCATCAGAATACCGAAACCCATAGCTAGGAATATCCATAACGTTAGGAACCGCTCCAGAATGGGAAGCTTGGCGGCGATGGATTTTCCTTGGTTCATCAAACGTGTCCTCCCTGACGGGTGTCCCTTTTGATTATCAGCACCGGCTGACAACTACGCTTGATGACTCCTTCCGATACGGAGCCTAAGATGGTCTCCTGCAGATTGCTTTTACCCGTCGAACCGATCACGATTACCGAGACCGCTTCGTCTTCGGCCGTTTTCAGTATTTCGGCTAAAGGATTGCCTTCACGTACAATACCTTTGGCGCTGAAACCGGCTGTCTTCAATTCATTGACAATATTCCGTACGTTCTCCAGGTGTTCATTCTCGAGGCGCTTGAACTCCGTGTTGAGGTCGATAGGGTAGTTTCCGGTCACTCCGCCGAGAAGTGCTAAATTTCGGAGTTCTTTCCGGTCGAGAATATGCAATATCACCACCTCCTGCGCGCCGGCTGGTTTTAATTGTTTAATATATTCCAGTGCCCTCGTCGCAACCTCGGAGAAATCCGTTGGGTATAGAACCTTTCTGAACATCGATTTTCTCCTTCCAGCCCTAAATCCAAAACGTCAAAGCAAAATATATCCCGGCTCCGATCATGAGGACTCCCGCCGCTTTTTTGAAGTAAAGAGATATGTTCCCGATTCCTTTTGAAGCAAGAACTCTTTGAGCAAATCCCACCGAGATTCCAGCGCCAAGCACCAGCATCCAGTGTCCGAGCGCGTATGTTAGAAGAAGACCACTGCTGAAGGCAATATTGTCTTGAGCCGCCGCCATGACCAGGATCACCGCCAGTACCGGCGTAGCGCATGGCGAGGCAATAATGCCGAAGAAAAGGCCCATGAGCAACGCTCCCCACAGCGCTTTCTGTTCAGGCACTATCCTCTGGGGGATATTGATTGAGAAATTGAATACACCGAGAAGAAGCAGTCCCAGGACGATAGCCGCCGGCGGCAGCAGGTATTTCCAAAAGCCGCCGACATCGCCAAACAAACGCCCCAATGTCCCTGCCACGACTCCCAGTAGGGTGAAGGTGATGGTTAGACCAAGAACAAAAACCACAGAGTACTGCACGGCCTTGGTCCTGGAACCTTCGGCATAGCCGCCAACGTAACCGATGATAAGGGGTATCGTCGGTAGAACGCAGGGGCTGGCACTGGAAGCAATCCCTCCGGCGAAAGCAGCGGGAAATGCCAGCCAGCTTTGAGCCTGGATAGTCTCGCCAAGCCCGCTTAGTAATCCTTCCATCAGGTCAGCCCCAAACTCCTCAGTTGCACTAATATCGAACTCAGCGACCAGACCCCGACATGACGGGTGACTTCCTTGCCGCTCGAATCGAAGACGATCTGGGTCGGGATTCCCAGGATACCGTATTGTTGAGTCAGCGCTTTTTGCTCGTATACATCGATAATGACCACGTTGAGTTGGCTATCGTACATGTTAGCCAGGTCTTCCAGTATCGGTTTCATCTCCCTGCAAGGTATACAACTATTCGATCCGAATTCAGCCAGGGTTATTTTTCCGTTTGACAGCGCCGCTGGTAATGCGATTGTGATCGGTGCCGGCTCAGGGGTCTTTTGGCAGGCAACGGGTAAAGCCAGGATTCCAAGGGCAAGCAATACTGCCAACAGGTGTCTCATCTTAAGCAGCCTCACGCCCTATTTGGCACTTTCGCCCCGGCTGGAACAGCCTCGCCCGGGTTCAACACCTCGAAGTTCTTGCTTTCGAGGTATTTTTCCATGAGCAGGCCGATGCCGATGAACAAAGGCAGGGAGATGAGCGTTCTCGCCAGTGTGAATTCCAATCCGAGGTAACCGATCTCAATGCCCAGCATGGGCAACTTCATCGAAGAGAAAGCCCCTAGGTAGATAAAGATGTTGCGGACGCTGGTGCCCTTTTTATAAAGGACATAGGCCACGGGGAAGGCGCCGTACAGTGGCCCGGCTTGGAGCATGGCCAATAGTACAACAAGGAACATCCCCTTGATCCCTGACTCCTTGCCGAGGTGCTTCTGGATCTGTTCCTTAGGCACCCAGACATCGAACAAGCCAACAATGATAAACAGGAAGGGTACGAACGATAGTAGTTCGAAGACCGACACTCGGAAATTGGTGAACACCGTCTTGCCCGGGTCAAAGCCGATGGCGAAAGATAATAAGGTGGCGACAGCAAAGGCGGCTAACCATACGTACGGCTGATACCTTTTGGCGAACTTTTTCACAGAATGACTCCGATCGCCAGGCCGATGATGATGGCGGCGAAGAAATTGAGGACATTTCGGGCGATGGCGGCCCGGCGGCCGAGATACTGGATCTCCAATGGCAGGGTAACGATTCCGACCATGATCAGCGTGGTCATCAACGTAGCAACCACGGCATAGCTAGCCCCCTGCTGGAGCAAGCCGGCGGCAATCGGGTAGGAGATGAACGGCGGGATAAAGGCGATTGAACCGACGATCGCGGCGATGAAGAAGCCGCCAACGCCTGATCCTGCGCCGAGGTATTCCTCGATGGCGCTGGGCGGAATGGCGAACAAGGCAATGCTGACGATGATCAGGATATTCAGAAGAGGCAAGAGAATCCGCTTGAACATCTGCCAGCCCCTCTTGAAGCCAGCCATAGTTTTCTCTTTGTCGAGAAAAAAGGAAACTGCCGACACTGCGACGGCCACGGAAATGAAGATGAGAGCGTTACTGCTCAAGCGGGCTCCTTAAGTTTGTTTAATTTCGGGAGTCGATAACCTGAGATTCGGGGCGAGAGACAGCGCTGGTTACAACAGCTTTACTTCCCTGAGGGCAAAGCCGGGAGCTTTCTCTAAGTCGCCGGCGATCTTCGACGGCCAATGTAGTGCCCGAAAGAGACGCTTCGGCGGCGGATATTATTAGCCGGCGAAAGTCGTTATTGATCATCGGTGAAAGATAATATATCGTCCAAAGTCCTTCACGCCGCTGTTCGAGCAGTCCCGCTTCATAGAGTTGCGATAGATTTCGTGAGGCTCTCGTCTGTGAGATGCCTAACGCCTGCATCACCTCGCATACGCAACACTCGCGTTCAATAATCAAATTGAGGATGCGCAGCCTGGTCTCATCAGACAGCGCCTTGAAAATCCTGATTAGCTCCTTCATATATCACCTGCTTATATGCGAATGTATGCATATTAACAGGTAGATAAGTATACGTCAAATAAAAACTGATATAAGGTACAACCACTCCCATTGGCTCCGGGCCTCGTCGGAAAGTTGCGTTACGAAATCCGTGGAGGTTGTCGATACCAGAGAATGCCCGGAGATCGAAGTGGATACATCAATCGGCGGCGCCAGGATGGTGAGCGTCCCCAGCACTACCAATAGTTTTATTCTGAGCTTATGCTGAGCATGGCGGCAATCATACCGCTATGATAAGATAATGCGCGAGAGATGTTGCGCGAGCCATTCAGATAAACCGCTAACAATCCTGCTAACCAATTTTCAAACGGGCAGCGTTTTTACGATTGCAGGAGGTTCGAATCCTGTCGCTGGCTCCACCGGTCAGGAGGTCATATGAGTATCTTTAAAGCTATTCTGGGTATCTGTGAAACCAAACCGCTGGCCGAGGCGGCCTGGGAGAGAAGAGACGGCAAGGTCACGATAGATCTCAAGGCGGCGCCGCAGCTAGCGGCCAAAGGCGGGGGAGTCTATTTGAGAGGCAAGGGACTGACTAAACCGGTCTTGGTGGTCCGCGGAGACGACAACAAGCTTTACGCCTACGAAAACAGCTGTACTCATGGCCACCGTAAGATAGACCCGGTGCCCGGGGAAGGCAAACTTAAGTGCTGCAGCGTCAACCATTCCACTTTCAGCTACGACGGCAAGCCGCTGTCCGGCCCGGCGAAACATGACATCAAGCGCTATGAGGTCAGGGAGAACGGCGGCCGGCTCGAGATTAAGATCGTATAGGATAAGATGATGGCTAACCGATTCAGCGAGGAACTTGATAAGATCGCCCGCGGCAGCCGGCCGCAGATGGGTTTCGGCAAGTACGCACAGGCCGCCAAACCTCGCCTCTTCATCATGGCTGAGGCCTCGGGCATGGTCAAGGGCACCGTTGTGCCCGGCGTGGATGCCGTGGTCGTGGCGGCGCCCTGCCGCTGCGAGTTTGACAAATCCGCCATTCTTCGCGGGTGCGCCGTCGGCCGGGAGACGGAGCATACCGGCTGCGACTTCATCGTTCTCGACCTCGACGGATCAATCGTCGACACCGCTGATGATATGGCGCGGCTGTTTCGGATCTGCGGCGACCTCTCCGACGGCCAACTACGAGCGCTGGGCGGCCTTGACGCCGCGGCTTTCATCGCCGAAGCCGAGCTGGGCGAGAGCCTGGTCTACCGCGATCTTCTCTTCGTCCAGCGTCTGACCGACCTGTGCGGCAAGCCGCTTCTGCTGCGGTTGCCGGTAATATATAATAAGGCTGAACTCCAGGCGCTGTGGGATCGAGGCATCACCGGCATCGTCGTTGACGCCAACAAGATCGATACCGCCGCCCTCAGGAATGTTGTCGACGAACTTGAGCCAAAAAAACGGGGCAAGGAACGGGCGGCGGCTATCGTGTCCAACCCGCCGCCTGCCGCAGCCCAGTCAACTGAAGCCGAACCGGATTTAGAGCCCGACGAAGCCGAATAATTTGCCCGCCGTATCTCCCTGCTGCCCGGGCCGGAGGTAACCGTGCCGACGCTCTACGTGGTGGCCACGCCTATCGGCAACCTCGAAGATATCACCGTCCGCGCCATGCGGGTGCTCAAAGATGCCAGCCTCATCGCCGCCGAGGACACCCGCCACACCCTGAAGCTTCTAAACGCATTGGGCATCAAAACAGCGCTGACCAGCTATTACGAGCATAACAAGCTGTCCAAGCTGGATTACATCCTCGGCCAGCTCGAAAAAGGTGATGTGGCGCTGGTATCGGACGCCGGCACGCCAGGTATCGCCGATCCGGGGGCCGAGCTGATCGCCGCGGCTATCGGCCGAGGTTTCCGGGTAGAAGCGGTGCCGGGCCCTTCGGCGGTCATGGCGGCGCTTTCGGTATCCGGCCTGCCCACTGCGGAGTTCAGGTTCGTCGCCTTCCTGCCGAGAAAGGCCGGAGAGCGCTTAGCAGTGCTGGCAAGGCTGGTGTCTGATCCGGCGACGCTGATCCTTCTGGAGGCGCCGCACCGGCTGCGGGCGACGCTCGCAGCCCTGATCGAGTCGCTAGGCGACCGCAAAGCGGCCGTCTGCCGCGAGCTGACCAAGCTTCACGAGGAGGTCTTCCGCGGCCGGTTGTCGGAAGCACTCGGACATTTCACCGAGCCTCGAGGAGAGTTTGTCCTGGTGATCGAAGGCGCGAAAGCTGCCGAGCGACAGCCGGTACTCGACGAGGCCGTCATTGACCGGCTGCGGCTGATGAAAGGGAGTGGAATTACCGCCAGGGACGCGGTCGACGAAGTGGCATCGGACACGGGCCTGCCGCGCAAGCAAATCTACGGTGCTTGGCTTAAATTGGGCTAAACGTTTATAATACAGGGATATTTTCGGAGGACATAATGCGACGCGGATGTATTTCATTGGGCAATATCAAATGTGACGTTTGCGGCCGGATCGTCGGCTACCCCGAACGCTACCTGGTGGTGGATGAGAAGGACGGCGAGGAAGTGCCCAAGGGTAACTCGGTGCGCTACTGCGTGGAGTGCGCTCTGACCAAGGGCTACGCCCACTACCGGGATGAGAAGGGCGAACGTACGCTAACTTTCCTGCCGTAAGATATGTCGGAACGCATCTTTATCGGCGTGGCCTGGCCTTACGCCAACAACCGCCTGCACCTGGGGCACGTGGCCGGGGCTTACCTGCCCCCGGACATTTTCGCCCGGTATCATCGGACCAAGGGCAACGAAGTGCTGATGGTCTCCGGATCCGATCAGCACGGCACGCCGGTAACCATCAGGGCCGAGGCCGAGGGCAAGTCCCCGGCTGAGGTGGCGGCCTTCTTTCACCAGAAATTCGTGGATAGCTGGGCAGCCCTGGGCATCACCTTCGACCTTTACACCAACACCGGCACAGCCAACCACGCCGCGGTGGTCCAGGATATTTTTCTGAGGCTGCTCGACAAAGACTATCTCTACAAGGATACCGTATCGCAGCCGTACTGCACCAAGTGCAAGCGGTTCCTGCCCGACCGATATGTCGAAGGTGTCTGCCCGTCGTGCAAGCTGCCCGGCGCCCGAGGCGACCAGTGCGATGCCTGCGGCAAGCCGATGAACCCGGCCGACCTGCTGAATGCCTGTTGCAAGCTGTGCGGCACGCCGCCGGAATTCCGGCAGACGGAGCATTTCTTTCTGAGGCTATCGGCCTTCCAGCAACCGCTGCTTGAGTGGGTCAATCAAAATGTTGACCACTGGCGACCCAACGTCCAGCGTTTCACCCGGCGCTACCTCGAAGAGGGCTTACGCGACCGGGCCATCACCCGGGACATCACCTGGGGCATCCCGGTGCCGCTGCCGGGTTATGAAGATAAGCGCATCTATGTCTGGTTCGAGGCGGTCATCGGCTATCTTTCAGCCAGTAAGGAATGGGCCCAGGGAACGGGCGACCCAGAGGCGTGGCGGAAGTTCTGGCAGGAAGAGTGCAGGAGCTATTACTTCATCGGCAAGGATAACATTCCCTTCCATACCATCATCTGGCCGGCCATGCTCATGGGCTACGGAGGATTGAACCTGCCTTACGACGTGCCATCGAACGAGTTTTTGACTGTCGAAGCGCAGAAGTTATCCAAGAGCAAGAATATCGCCATCTGGCTGGAAGACTTCCTCTCCCGCTACCGGCCCGACGCGTTACGCTACGTTCTATCGGTCAACATGCCTGATACGTCGGATACAGATTTCTCCTGGCGCGAGTTCGTCCGGCGCAACAACGATGAGCTGGTGGCTACCTACGGCAACCTGGTCAACCGGGTGCTTTCCATGCTCCAGCGCCATTTCGAGGGAAAAGCGCCGCAGCCAGGCGATCTCGATGAACGGTCGGCGGGTATCATCGACCGGACTGAAGAAACGCTCCGGACAATGGACGAACTGCTCTATGCCTGCCGTTTCAAGGAAGCTATCAAGACGGCTATGGCCCTGGCCGCCGAGGCCAACCGCTACCTTGATGAGAAATCACCCTGGAAGGCGGTCAAGACTGAAAAGAACGCTGCGGCTGCGGCGCTGTATACCGCGCTCTGTGTCATCTCCGGCCTGCGTACCGCTTTCTATCCCTTCTTGCCATTCAGTTCGGAGAAGCTGCATCGGTTTCTGGGCTTTGACGGCAGCGTCGAGGCCGACGGCTGGAAGCTGCGGCGTCCGGCCCCGGGCGCACAGCTGAATCCGCCGGAAGCTCTCTTCATCAAACTTGATGATTCGATCGTTGACGAAGAGATGTCACGCCTCGGCCTGATGCCGCCTAAGTAGCGAGTGACGATTTGGATCTGAAGACACTTTATGCTCCGGTTGCCCGAGACCTGGCCGATGTCGAGACCAACTTCAACGAGCTGGCCGACTACTGGAAAGCCGAGTTTCCCGAGCTTCACGATATGCTGCGCCATATCCTGGTCGGCGGCAAAATTCTCCGGCCGGCACTGACCTTCATGGCCGGACGCTGCATTGACGGGCAGTCGAAAAAGATACTCAATATGGCCACCGCCAACGAACTGATGCACATAGCAACGCTGGTCCACGATGACGCCATAGACCGGGCCGACACCCGGCGGGGGCGGCTGACAGTGAACAAGCTTTGGGGGACCGAAAAAGCCATCCTGTTGGGCGACTTTCTTTTCGCCCGGGCCAGCGAGTTCGCCGCCTCGACCGACAACCTGCGGGTTACCAAACTCTTTTCCCAGACGCTGGGCATCATCGCCGTGGGAGAGCTGCGGCAGGCGCGCGATATCTATTCATCGGACCAGGGAATGGAGAAATACCTGCAGCGCATCGCCGGCAAGACAGCGGCTCTCCTCAAAATGTCAGCGGAGTCAGGCGCCATACTGGCCGGCGGAAATGAGGCGCAGATTGAGGCTCTGGCCGGATACGGTTACAACTTAGGCATGGCTTTCCAGATCGTCGACGACATCCTGGATTTCATCGGCACCGAGGCCGAACTTGGCAAGCCGGTGGGCTCCGACTTGCGGCAGGGCACGGTGACGCTGCCGGCACTGCTTTTAATCCAAAAACACCCGAGCGACAATCCGGTATCAGACTTTTTAGCCGGCAAAGACCGGGAAGGCAATATCGCCCGGGCAATCAAATTGATAAAATCCGAAGGTTTGATCGAAGAGAGCTACAAGCTGGCGGAGAGCTTCTCCGGCAAGGCGATCAGCCTTCTCGAAGGCCTGCCCGACAACGCCTGCCGCCGCGGCCTCTCGGCGCTGGCTGATTATCTGGTGCGGCGGCGGAATTAGACCGCTGCCCAGGGGGAGATTAGCCGTTCTTTCACCGGGCACGGCCCAGTTCTCTACCAGGCAGGACTGAACGACCGGTGGCGTATCGGTAGAACGTTATTTGAAAAAAGGCGCCCCTTCGGAAAGGGGCGCCTTTTTTACTTACGGACCGGTCAGGCGGGGGCGAAACCGGGGGCGGCGGTACCGGGTTCGGCTGGTTTCTCCTTCGCCTTAAGTGTCGGTTCGGCCTGTTTTTCCACCGCAGGTTCGATTGTTTTCACCGCGGCTGGAGCGGCGGGTGGCGGCGAGCCGGGCGGCGGCAGAGGCTCGGTGAATAGTTTTTCCAGGCCGTCGCCTTCCAGGGTTTCCTCGGCCATCAGGTGTTCGGCGATGTATTGCAAACGGGCTTTGTTATCCACCAGAATGGTGCGCGCGGTCTGGTAAGCGGTTTGAATGATGGATTCGACTTCCTGGTCAATGAGATCGGCGGTTTTTTCACCGTAGTCGCGCTGTTCGTGAATTTCCTTGCCCAGGAAGACCATCTCTTCCTTGCTGCCGAAGGTGCGCGGCCCGAGTTTTTCGCTCATGCCGTAGGAGGTGACCATCTTCTTGGCCAGGTTGGTGGCTTCTTTGAAATCCTGGGAAGCGCCGGTGGACATCTCGCCGAACATGATCTCCTCGGCAATGCGGCCACCCATGGAGATGGCGATCTTGGCCTTGAACTGGGAATCGGTGGCGATATAGCGGTCCTCGGCGGGCAGCTGCTTGGTGTAGCCGCCGGCCATGCCGCGGGCAACGATGGTGATTTTGTGCACCGGGTCGGCGTGGGGCAGCATCCGGGCTACCAGGGCGTGACCGGCCTCATGATAGGCGGTGATCTCTTTCTCATGCGCCGAGACTTTACGGCTTTTACGCTCCGGTCCGGCGATGACCCGGTCGATCGACTCCTCGAGGTCTGACATCTCGACGGCTTTTTTATCGGCGCGGGCGGCTAAAATGGCGGCCTCGTTCATCAGGTTGGAAAGATCGGCGCCGGAGAAACCGATGGTTTGCTTGGCCAGGTTCTCCAGGTTGACATCGTCCGCCAGGGGTTTGCCCTTGGCGTGGATCTTGAGGATGGCCAGGCGCCCGTTCAGGTCAGGCATGTCCAGCACCACCCGCCGGTCGAAGCGGCCGGGCCGCAGCAACGCCGGGTCGAGGACATCCGGGCGGTTGGTGGCGGCGATGACGATGATGGTGGTATTAGCCTCAAAGCCGTCCATTTCCACCAGGATCTGGTTAAGTGTTTGTTCGCGCTCATCGTGACTGCCGCCCAAGCCGGCGCCGCGCTGGCGGCCGACGGCGTCGATCTCATCGATGAAAATAATGCACGGGGCGTTGCGTTTGGCCTGCTCGAACAGGTCGCGGACGCGGGAGGCGCCGACGCCGACGAACATCTCCACGAACTCCGAACCGGAAATGGAGAAGAAGGGCACGCCGGCCTCGCCGGCGATGGCCCGGGCGAGCAGCGTCTTGCCGGTGCCGGGGTAGCCGATTAAAAGGACGCCCTTGGGAATGCGGGCGCCGAGGGCCTGGAACTTCTCGCGTGATTTCAAAAACTCGACGATTTCCTGGACTTCCTGCTTGGCTTCGTCAACGCCGGCCACGTTTTCGAAGGTGGTCGTCGGCTTATCCACGTTGAAGAGCTTGGCCCGGGAGCGGCCGAAGCTCATAGCCTGGTTATTGGCGCCGCGCGCCTGGCTGAACAGGAAGATTATCATGCCGCCGATGAATAGTATCGGGATGAGGTTGATCAGGATCGAACCCCAGTCGAAGCCGGAGGAACCCTTGATATTAACCTCAGCGACGCTGCTTAGGTCGATGCCGGGGATGTCGTAGATCGAGGTCAATTGCTCCTTATAGGTGAAAAGTTCCCTGGGCGGGTTGTCCCGGGTGATGAAGTCTATGCGTTCACCTTCGACGGTGATCTCAGAGACGTTATTTGCCTGGGTTTCGGCGACGAGGACGCTCTGCGCCACCTCCTCGGGCTGGTCCTGGGTATTGGGGAGGAGGATGGCGAAGATAATGATGCTGGCGACCAGCATGACGACATAGGCAATGGTGGTGCGCTTCCAGTTAAATTTCATGTTGCCTCAAACCGGAATCTAAACTTTGAAAAAAGTTTACAGAATATTATACCAAAGCATTATACTTTTGGCGACAAATCACGGAAAACGCTTTGCAGCAGCAGGGCGTCTTCCTCGATATTGGGGCTTTCACAGATGAGCAAGCCGCCGGCTTTGACGTCGGCGAGAGCTTGCAGCAGTTCTTCGTAGCGAAAGTCCGACTCCTGGAGGTTGAGATGCCGCCGCTCGCCGCTGCCGCGGTATTCGATCCCAGAGACGTGAAGGTGGAGATCGTCAAGGGATTCCCTGCCCAGCGCCTCCCCAAGCCGCTCCAGCACCTCCGCGAATTCGGCGTAGGAGTTGTACCGGCCGGTGGCGGCGTGGAGGTGGGCGAAATCCACCGCCGGGGCGACGCCTGACAGTTCCTTAGACAGGCGGATGATCTCGGCCAGATTCCCAAACTGGGAGGTCTTGCCCGCCAGTTCCGGCCGCAGGGTAATTTTCACCGCCTCGTCGCGCAACTTGCCCAGGACTGTTTCGATTTCGGCCTTGATGGCGTCGTAAACCGTCTCCGGGGAGTCCTTCAAATAGTAGCCGGCATGAAAAACGATAGTCTCGGCTCCGGCGGCGGCGGCCATCCGGGCGGCATGGTGCAGCACGCCCCCGGCCTGGCGCCGGCGCGTTTCATCGGCGTGGTTCAGGTTCAGGTAGTAGGGCGCGTGGCAGGACAGCCTCAGGCCGAGTTTCCTGGCGACATAGGCCACCGGCGCGGCGGTTTTGTCCTTCAGGTAGACACCTCGGACAAACTCGATCTCCATACTCGAGAGACCAAGTTCAGCGACGCGCTTGAGGCCGGCCACGGTGTCGCCGGTGGCTTTGGTGGAGGCCGGGATACCGGCGGTGCCGAAGCGAAGCATATCCAAGTATATCAGCTTTCAGATGTATCCTATCAGGCAAGTCCCAGCATTCCGCCGGAAAGACCATATTCGAAAACGACTGGAACGACTCCTGTCGCCCTGGTGGAGACTTCGATGATTTGATTTTTGTTTCGTCCAATATACAAAAAGTGTGAAACGATTCTTCTCCGAAGACGTTCAGTTTCAACGTAAGATTCGTTTTTGGAAACGAATGATACCCGAGAGCGATTCAGCCCGCTAAGAAGCCAATATCTGGAAGCGATGCATTCCATGGTAGCCTAACCTTCACCACGCTGACACTTCCGGCACAGGCCTGAGACCTGACTTGGGAGGCAATGAATATAGCACAAAAGTTCATATCACTGTCAAGCGTTTCGTGTCGTTTTTGGTGGGGGAAGAAAAATATTTCCTGTCAAGTGGTCTTGCCATAGCCCATTACTAAACATGTTTGAAAGGAGGGGGAGCTTGAGCTTACACATGTGCATTGAGATGTTAATGGCTAAAAGGGTTTTCTGTGAGTTGATATATACAACGTGAAGCTGCCAAAAAAATATAACGCAGCTAAGACGACAAGTGTAAATTTGAACGAACGAGCAAAATCGAAAGGAGCGAACGCGATAAACACCAATACAGCTAAAATAATGGCAGATAACGCAACTGCCGGTTCACTCAAATCCCGGGGGTGGCGAAATACCCCGACAAAGAAAGTCACGCTGATCAAAAAGAATGACAGAGCCAAGGGAAAACCTATTGCCATCAATACTACGGACGTTATGAGGCTGGAGGTTGCCATCAACACATATCCAACGGCTGATAAACTTTTAGAGTACTTCATTTTACTTTCGCTAACCACTGGATTGCTGAACTTCCATTGTCGGGTCAACGCACAATGTATTGTACACTAACGATCAAGACCATGATTTCATCCAAGATGCACAGCAAGAGATCATGACGATTTCATTCGAGGATTAACCAACAATCCTTGCGGAGTATGCCATTGAGGCACGCAGTTTTCAGTGTTACAATTTGTCGGCAATGTCCGAGATCGTAGTCATCATCGTCGGTGAAGTTCTGATAATCGGGATATCGGCCGTTATGGTATTCCGCAACGGGAAAGCGATAACGGGGGTCCAGCGGCTCGGCAGATTTATTATTTACTTCCTCACGATTAACGTAATGCTAATCGTTATAATGTTCACAGTAGACAAAATCGCTCTTCAATTAAACTAAGGCAAAGGCTTTATTTGTCGGGATGAATGACTCCCGATGGCGAGGCATACCTTGCCCACAACGCTTACCCTCACCGTCTTATCCCTCTCCCACTCGGGGAGAGGGAGGTTGGAGAGTTAGTGATATAATCCGGCTATGACCGTCGCCCGTCCCGGTTTGTACGTCTGGGTGACCTGGCTTGCCAAGCTGATGGCCGGCGAGGTCCAGTGCCACTGGGCGGCTTATTTCCGCGCCCGGTACATGGGCTACGCTAAGGCGCCGTCCGATTTCCAGGCGGCGGCCTGGATGGTGGCCCACAACCAGTGCCTTGACGAATTGTGCCGGGAATACTCAGAGGCGGCGGCGGTATTCAGGGAAGACCAGAACCAGTTTCGCGTTACCCGCAAAAGCGGTACCGTCGTTTCCGGCAAACCGGACGTTATCGCCCTCGATGCCGGCGGCGGGGCGACGGTGTACGACATCAAAACCGGCGCGCCGAGGCATTCAGACATTATCCAGGTGATGCTCTACATGCTGATGCTGCCTTACGGCTCTCCGGTATACAAGGGCAAGAAGATCTCCGGCTGCGTGGTCTACCATGACTCCAGGACGCCGATTCCGGCATCGGCAATCGATAAAGAGTTTCAGGATCGGGTGACCTATTTCCTCAACATCCTGGAGGCTCAAGAGCCGCCGCGGCGAACGCCATCCGCCGCGGAGTGCCGGTATTGCGACCTGACGAGGGGCGACTGCCCTGAGAAAATCGAGCGGGAGGATGAGAGGGAGGGCGGGGAGTTGCCGTTTTAGACGAGCGACGGTGCCTGTTAAAGCCCGGAGATTATCGCCGTGCTCAGGATGATACCGAGGGGCCTGCACGATTTATCACGCCCAATATAGCCCAAACAGTAGATTACCGCGCCTTTCTTTCAGGGAAAGTCTCTTCGCAACGACCGAAGGCGATGGCATGCGTACGACACTTCCGGTAACGAACGATATGATATAATCCGGTGGTATGAAAGCTTCCAAAACGGGCGAATTCGGGTTGATCGACCGGATTATCGAAGAGATCAAAAAGGTCGAACCGGGGGACTGGGACAGCCTGATATCAGGTATCGGCGACGACGCCGCGCTCATTGAATTCAAGAGCAAATACCAGCTGGCGACGACTGACAGCCTGATCGAAGATATCCACTTTGAGATGAACTTCCTGGACTGGGAGGCGCTGGGCTGGAAGGCGCTGGCGGTCAATCTTTCCGACATCGCCGCCATGGGCGGGACGCCTAAATACGCGCTGGTATCGCTGAATCTGCCGGCCTCGACTGACTTCGACGACGTGGTCAGGCTTTACCGGGGGATGCTGCAACTGGCCAAAGCTTCAGGCACGATTATCTCCGGGGGCAACATCTCCCGCGCCGAAAAACTGGCGGTGCACGTCACCGCGGTGGGCGAGGCGGCCGGCAAATCCAAAACGCTGCTCCGCGGCGGGGCGCGGAACGGCGACCTGATCGCCGTCACCGGCATCCTAGGCGGGGCGGCGGCGGCGCTGGAGACGCCTTACCGATCGATTAACATCGACCGGCAGGATGCCGAGGCGCTTAAGAAAGCCTTCTGGCGGCCGCAGCCGCGGCTACAGGCAGGCAAAGTCATGGTCAAACACGGCATCCGCTGCGCCATCGATATCTCCGACGGGCTGCTGGCTGACCTGAGCCACATACTTGAGGCCAGCGGGACGGGGGCGAGGATTGAAGCCTCGAAGATTCCGGTTAACCCAGCCGCCGCCGCGACCTGCGGCACAAAGTCGCTGGAGTTGGCGCTTACCGGCGGCGAAGACTATGAACTACTCTTCACCGGCAAGTCTGGAGCTATAAAAAAGGTGGCCATTGACGCCGGCTGCCCGGTGACGGTCATCGGCAAGATGACCCGCCATGCCGGCAAACTGGAAGTGATAGACGGCCGAGGCCGCAGGATGAACTTCGAAGGCGGCGGGTGGCGGCATTTTTAGACCAGAACCACAGATTCTGAAGCATTTGGGCGGGTTTTTGACCCGCCCTTAGGATGTAAACGGGCGAATCAGGAATGAAATCGATCAGCATTGAATCGAAGACGGCAGCGGTGACGCGGAAGATCGGGCAGGCTATCGGCCAGGGGCTGCGGCCGGGAGACGTCATTCTTTTAGCCGGGCCTTTGGGCGCGGGCAAGACGACGCTGGTGCAAGGAATTGCCAAAGGGCTTGGGGTCATGGGCAGCGTCATGAGCCCGACCTTTGTGTTGATGCGGGAATTGGATGGACGCCTGAAGCTTTACCACCTGGACCTCTACCGCCTCGAAAAGATGCCCGAGATCGCCGACCTGGGGCTCGATGATTATCTCTTCGGCGAAGGGGTGACGGTGGTCGAGTGGGCCGACCGGGCGACGGCGCTGTGGCCGGAAGCCCATTTGCGCATCGACCTGGAATACGGGGAAGGCGCCAGGGGGCGGAGGCTGCGGGCTGAGGCGCATGGGGAACGATACCGCAAACTACTCGACAATTTGGCGGCCAAGTTCGGGGACTGGCGATGACGACGATTTTGGCCATAGACTGCGCCACCAGCCGCTCCGGGCTAGCCCTGGTTAAGGGCGGCGAGGTTATCGCTGAGACGTGCTGGTTGACCAGGCACAACCAGACGGTCGAGATGTACCCGAGGCTCGATGCCCTCCTGAAGGATGCGGGAATCGGCTTGAAAGAAATTGATGCCCTGGCCGTGACCAGGGGACCGGGCAGCTACAACGGGGTGCGGGTAGGGATGGCGGCGGCCAAAGGGTTTGCTTTCGCCCTGGGCAAGCCGCTGATCGGCGTGTCAACGCTGGAGGCTGAGGCGCGGCGGTTCATGGGCACGAACCGGCCGGTTACCGCAGTCCTGCCGCTCGGACACGATTATGCCGTCGCTGTTTTCGAGGAAATCGATGGTACCTGGAATAAAAGTATCGGCGAACAGGCGATGACAGCCGGCGGACTCATTGCCGCGCTTAAACCCCTAACTATTTTGACCGGGGATATCCCCGAACGCCTGATCTCAGCGCTGCGCGAGTCAGGAAACGATGCGGATATCGTCTGTGAGGCAGAGGTATCCCGGGCGGCGGCGCTGGGGCGGATAGCGAAAGAACGATTAGAAAGGGGCGAAACTGGCAGCGCCGCCTCGCTTCAGGCGCTGTACCTGCGGCGGCCGCAGGTAACGCCTCCCAGGACACCCAGGGACATGACCGGGGTGCCGGGCCGC
Organism: Dehalogenimonas alkenigignens; assembly: GCF_001466665.1. NCBI lineage: Bacteria > Bacillati > Chloroflexota > Dehalococcoidia > Dehalococcoidales > Dehalococcoidaceae > Dehalogenimonas > Dehalogenimonas alkenigignens. The sequence continues at coordinate 832,504 of NZ_KQ758903.1, forward strand.
GGTGTCATCTGGGATATGGACGGTGTTATAATCGACTCCGCCGACCTGCACTACCGGTCATGGAAGGACGCCCTGGAAAAGCGAGGCATCCAGATGAGCCGGGCGCAGTTCGACGAGACCTTCGGGCGGCGCAATGACGACATCATCGAACATGTCACCGGGAAGCGGCCGGCGGGCTCTGAAGTTGCGAGGATAGGCGGCGAAAAAGAAGACGCCTACCGGAAAATGGTGCGCGGCGGCGCCCGGTTTTTCCCGGGGGTGCTGGAACTGATGCGCTCTCTTAAAGAGGGCGGTTTCAGGCAGGCGATCGCCTCTTCGGCGCCGGCGGCCAACGTGGCGCTGATCATCGAAGAGATGAAACTCAGCCCGTTTATCGAAGCCGCCGTCGACGGATCACAGGTTTCCACGGGGAAGCCGGACCCGGAGGTCTTTATCAGGGCGGCATCAAAGCTGGGGCTGGAGGCCGGGGCTTGCCTGGTCATCGAAGACGCAGCGGCCGGAGTCGAGGCGGCGCGCCGGGCCGGCATGGCAGTCATTGCCGTATCCAATACGCTGCCGGCGGCGCGGCTGATGGCAGCCGATCTGGTGGTCGGTTCGCTCGAAGAAGTCGAAGCGGCGAGAGTGCTGGAACTGATCAATTCAAGAGCGGAAAGGCCAGCCTGAGAAAGTCGCCCCTGGAAAAAAGCCTTCGCCGTTCATCCGAAGGCTTCAGAATGACAGTATAATTTAAGGAGCATAGATGGAAAGAACCCTGGTACTGGTCAAACCCGACGCCGTGGCTAAAGGCTGTTCCGGCGCCATCCTGGCGAGGCTGGAGGCTACCGGCGCCAAGCTGGTGGCAGCCAAGATGCTGCAGATACCCAGAGCTTTAGCGGAAAAGCACTACGAGGCGCACCGGGCCAAGCCCTTTTTTGCCGGCGTGGTGGGTTTCATCACCTCCGGGCCGGTGGTGGCCGCGGTCTTTGAAGGCGAAGGCGCGGTGGCCAAAGTGCGCAAGGCTATGGGCGCCACCAACCCGGCCAACGCCGAGCCGGGCACTATCCGCAGGGATTTTGCCGAAAGCATCGAGCGGAACGCCGTTCACGGCTCTGATTCCCCGGAATCGGCGGCGATCGAGATCAGCCTGTATTTCAAACCCGAAGAAATTATCTCCCGCTGAAAGAAACGGGATAAAAACGGTTTCGGCGGAGGAAGCCCGCAGCTTCCTCCGCTTTTTAGCCGGAGACCGGAACGCTGCTATAATCATCCACAGAGATGAACGGTAAAGGCTACCTGGCGCTGGTGTCCAAAAAAGCCGGCGGCTTCCGCCCCGGGGTCTGCCGCCAGTTGACCCGCACCTTCAGCAGGGCGGGCATCCCGCTGCGGTTTCATTTTATCGAAGACGCGGCGCAGCTGGCGGCGGAGATGGACTGGGCCCTCGGCTCCGGCTACCGCGACTTCATAGCGGTGGGCGGCGACGGCACGGTCAGCCGGGTAGCCTCTTTTTTGTACGGCCATCCGCACCGGTTGGCTATCATTCCGGCCGGTACGGCCAACACCCTGGCGCGGTTGCTCAGAGTGCCGCTGACCACCGGCCGGGCGGTCAGGCTGGCCGCCTCATCGAACCGGACGAAAGCGGTTGACGGCATGGACGTCGGCGGCAGATTGTACCTCTTAAATGTCTCGACAGGGCTGTCTTCGGCATCGCTGGACTGTCTGGATGATAAAGAAAAGGCGGCGCTGGGCATGGCTTCTTACGTTGTCGGTGTGGCCAGGGCGACGCTGAAGACGTCGCCTCAGGACTACGAGGTCAGCATCGACGGGCGGCCTTCGGCTACCCGGGCGGTCGAGATCCATGTTACCAACAACGGCGTGCTGGCGACGCCGCAGTACCACCTCCACGAAGGCTCGCGCATCGACGACGGCAAGGTGGAGGTGCTGGGGTTGTCCCGGCTGTCTCCGACCACTGTCGCCGGGGCTGTCCTGGACGTGCTGCTGCGCCGGAAAAAGCGTGCCATCAGGCTTCTCGGCGAGGGGAGGGCAATCCGGATCTCCAGCGAGCCGAGGATGGCGGTCCAGGGCGACGGCGATATTATCGGCCCGACTCCGGTCACCATCCTGGTGCGGCCGCAGGCCATTAACTTTATCGTACCCGAATGAATACGCGAATTAACACCCGGTCGGAAGGCATCGCCGCATGAGTCCTGAAGATAAGGCAAGCGAATTTAATCTGGCTCCGGTGCTGGCGCTCATCGAGCAGAAGCGCAAGCGCCACGGGGAAAAATATCAGCGGTTTATCGGCGCAGTGGCGGCGCTGCTGCGGGCCGAGTTTCCGGAAGCATTTGGTAAAATGCCCGATGACCGGCTGAGTGAGATGATCGCATTTGTCGATGTCGTCGGCGAGGATTCCAAGGCGATGATGAAGCGCCTCAAGGAGGGTTGTGCCGGCTGCGGCTGGTGCTGCTCCCAGACCTCGGGCATTATTGTCTCCGCGGAGGACGCCGAGCGTATCAGCCGAGAGTTGAAGCAGAAGAAAGCCGACCTCTTTGTCTTCAGGGAGGGCGTCTGGTGGATCAAAGAAGCTCATCCGTGCCGCTGGTGGAATCCACGCAACGGGCGGTGCCGGATCTATAATATCAGACCGCAGACCTGCCGCAACTGGCCGACTATAGACAACCATGACGGCGTGGCTTGCCTGCAGCCGGTAGCTGAATGTGCCTACGCCGTCAGAGTGACGGCGGTCAAGGTGCTGGATCTGCTGGATCCGGCGAAACCGCGTTAGCGCTAGGAGCGGTTATTGAAGAGCCAGGACGGTTTTCGCCTGCGGCCACAGCCGGTCGAAATCGTATAGGGCGCGCTTCTCCGGAGTGAAGACATGCATCATCACCGGGCCGTAGTCAACGATCAGCCAGTCCTGGTCAGGTCCGAGACCTTCGGTATGCAGCGGGCGGACGCTTTCCTTCTTGAGCTTGTCCGAGACTTCATCCAGGATGGCTCGCGCCAGGCGGGTATTGTCTGCAGAGAGCACTACCTGGTAGTCGGTGATGGACGACAGGCCGCGTACGTCGGTGACGACGATATCGGCCCCCTGTTTTTCAGAGGCGATATCGGCGATGCGGCGGGCGATCTCAATAGTTTCCAGCGGGGTACCTCCAGCGTGGTCAGTCAACGTTCGTTTATTATATCATAGGGTACCCGGGACGAAGTACTGCGGTACACCCGCCCCGGAGAGGAGGCACTTCCTATGGTTTTTATGAGGGTTTGTGGCTTGATCCTGATAGTGGCGGCGATTATCTGCATGTTTGCCGCGGTTATCGCCGGCGATTCTGTGGCTTTATTCGTGGCAGCGCTGGTGAGCGGCGTAATCGGCAATATCCTGTTCTGGATGGCCAAACAGCGGCAAGGCCGAGATGAGTCCGACTCCGAAAGCGAGGCGCCGTAGGTGCGCTCCGGCGGCCCCTGGCGCCAACCCTAAAGCCCGCCGGTTGAGGCGCCCCGCCCTGTGTGGTATATTACAATCCTTGCCTTTCCCGGAGGGATCGCATAGTGGTCTAGTGCGGGCGCCTGCTAAGCGCTTGCCTCGGGTAACCGGGGTCGGGAGTTCGAATCTCCCTCCCTCCGCCAGCACATCCCGCTGCCATCAGCCTCTCCAATAAGTGCCAGGGTTGGCGTATCCATACTTCGCCCAGCTTTTTCACAGGAATCATAACCAGCCCGTTTCACGGTACTATTTTCTGCCGGATTCGGTACTAAAGGGGGATTGTGGCATTTCCGGTTGGGGGCTAGGATAGAGACGGTGACAGAAAGTTTGTTGGAGTAAGGTATGGTTAAGAAAAATGCTGAAAAAGTCGAAGACGCCAAAGAGGAAGAACTCGAGGCTGTTGAAGTGGTCCGGCCTCCGGCCAAGATAGATGTAACCGAGCTGATGAAGGCATCTACCGAAACGGGGCCTAAGCAAACTGAAGAAAAGACCGAACAGATCAATGTTGATGAGGTCGTTAAGGCAGTCGGCGGCGCCGAAGTCGCCGAGGCCATCAAAACCACAGATATTGAAGCCGCGGTCAAAAGCGGTCCATCGATGATCGAACAGATCGCTACCCAGGCGCGTTTAGAAGCCCAGCGGGCGTCGGAAGCGGCAATGAAAGAATACCGCAACCGCCTTCAAGGGATTCTGGCCGATTTGCAGCGTAACGTCCGAGATGAAGGTGCCCGGGTAGCCGACGAAATTTGTTCCGCTATTACCGAGAAGATACGGCGGGCGATGGCGGTCCAGACTGAAAAGAAAGCTCAGGCTATCGCCGATGAGTTGATCCTGAACTGGCAGATTGAAGCAGAAAGCTTCCCGCAGCACCTCTTCCCAGCCATCACCGGGATGCCGGAGGAGGCCGAGAAGCATAAAAGCGAAATGCCCCCGGTGAAAGCAACCGCCGAGTCCGCCAAAGCTGAGGCTCAGGATGAAACCGCCAGCGACGATTCAGTTGATGATGCCGAACTCCCGGATTCGAAAACGGTATTCGATTTCGCCTCGTTTATCTCCCGGTCAAAAACCCCGGTCAAGTCATAAACCTTCGCCCTCCCTGAGCACCGCCCTGCTCCGTCGGAGCAGGGCGGTTGCTTTTCTGCCGGATTGTCGCCGCCCGGTTCGACGTCTATAATGACGGCTGGTTTGTCTCGCAAGCTCCCTTAAACCGGTACCGTGCAAAAGGCGTTTTGGGTTATGGTGGTAGACATAAATATTCAATTTGCAGATAACAGGTTGAGGCGGATTCAGACATGGGATTTGTCTCTGCCTGTGACTGATTGGTTTACGATCCCTGATGCCTAGCTATCATATCTTCACCATCGGTTGTCAGATGAACCAGGCCGAGGCTGAGAGGCTGGAGAGCCTGCTGGCGCAGAAAGACTTTTTCCCCGTCGGGTCGGCCGAAGCGGCTGATCTGGTACTGCTGGTAAGCTGCGCCGTGCGCGGCAGCGCCGAGGACCGGATCACCAACCGCCTGGCGCTGCTGCGACGGATAAAAGAGCGACGGCCGGCGCTCAAGATCGCCTTGACCGGGTGTATGGTCGAAGACAATCTTTCGGCAATGAAAAAAAAGTACCCCATGGTAGACCACTTCTTCAGCGCCGGGTCGCTGCCGGATTTCCTGGACAAACTGCCAGAGGACATTCTGCCGGCGTCTCCAGCGGTGGCCGAGTGCGTGCCTATCATTCAGGGCTGCGACAACTTCTGTTCCTATTGCATTGTGCCTTACCGGCGCGGCCGGGAGAGGTCGCGGTCGCTTGAAAACATCGTTGCTGAGGTCAGGGAACTAGTGCGCCGCGGCGCCCGCGAGGTGACGCTGCTGGGGCAAAACGTTAATGCCTGGGGCCACGACCTGGCAGGGAATCCGGACCTGGCCGATCTCCTGGCGGCGGTGGATGCTGTCAGCGGGCTGTACCGTATCCGTTTCCTGACCAATCATCCCAAGGATATGAGCCAGCGGCTCATTGAAGCGATGTCAAACCTCCCGAAAGTATGCCCTTCGTTGAATTTGCCGGCGCAGGCCGGCGATGACGCCGTCCTTGAGCGCATGCGCCGCGGCTATACTATCGGTGAATACAAACGCCTCGCAGCCGCTATCCGGCAGGCGGTGCCGGAAGCTGGCCTGACCACCGACGTCATCGTCGGCTTTCCCGGCGAAACTGCGGAACAGTTCGGCAATACCCGTAGGCTGCTGGAAGAACTCAGGTTCGATGCCGTCCATCTAGCGGCATATTCGCCGCGGCCGGGCACAGAGGCGGCTGAAAAATACCCCGACGATGTCGGTAAAGCAGAGAAAGGGCGGCGGCTGGCTGAACTCGAAGCCCTCCAGGAGAGTATCGCCCGGCAGATAAACGAAGCCTGCATCGGGCAGACCGTCGAGGTGCTGGTCGAGAGCTTGCATAAAACACAGTGGCGAGGCCGGGAACGGCGTGGTAAACTGGTGTTCTTCAAAGGCAAAGCGGATCTCAAAGGGCAAATTGTAAACGTGAAGATCACCGGCGCCGGTCCCTGGTCGCTGCGCGGCGAGGCGGCGGATCCGGCTGAAATCCAGGCCTAATACTGCAAGGAGAATAAATGACCAACGACACGGTAACTTTAATCGGCTTCATGGTACTGATGTTCATCATGTTTTATTTTCTGATCATCCGGCCGCAGCAGAAGCGTCAGAAATCTCAACAGCAGATGTTGTCCGAGCTCAAGCGCGGCGATAAAGTCATCACCATCGGCGGCATCTTCGGGGTGATCGAAGCCATCGACGAGAAGAGCGTGGTCATCAAAACCGAATCCGGAAACCTGCTGCGCCTGGTCCGGGGCGGCATCGCCATGAAACAACAGGAAGAGGAAACCGCCCAGCCATAACCGCCGCCTGCTCAGGCAGCCCAACGGAGGCCTATTGGCGTCATACGACTTCATCATCGTCGGTTCCGGCATCGCCGGACTGTACAGCGCCCTGTTGGCTCACCGCCGCGGCAGCGTGCTGATCGTCACCAAGGGCAGCATCGAAGAATGCAACACTCGTTATGCCCAGGGCGGCATTGCCGCCGCCATTGGCCCCGGTGATTCAGCCGCTCTCCACTTTAAGGATACGGTCAGCGCCGGCGCCGGGCTGTCCGACGAGGCGATGGTGCATATCCTGGCCGAGGAGGCGCCGCTGCGGATCAGGGACCTCATTGAGCTGGGCGTGCCGTTCGACACCGTCGAGGGAGAGGTTGCTCTGACCCTCGAAGCGGCTCACAGCGTGCCCCGGATTCTCCATGCCGGCGGCGACGCCACCGGCCGCCACATTGAAGAAACGCTGTCGGCCAGGGTGCGGGCCGCCGGGATCAGGGTAGCCGAGCACACCCTTGTCACCGAGATCCTGGTTGAAGGCGGCCGGGCTGCCGGCTTGAAGACGCTGTCGGCGCTCACCGGGGAAGTTGAGACCTGCGCCTGCCGGCACCTTATCCTGGCTTCGGGCGGCGCCGGCCAGCTATTTTCCCTGACCACCAATCCGGCAGTGGCAACCGGCGATGGCGTCGCCCTGGCCTACCGCGCCGGAGCCGATGTCATGGACATGGAGTTTTTCCAGTTCCATCCCACCGCTTTGAAGCTGGCCGGGGCGCCGCCTTTTCTTATCTCCGAATCGGTCCGCGGGGAGGGCGGCCTGCTTCGCAACGTTGACGGCCGGCGCTTCATGACCGATTATCATGAGAAGGCTGAACTGGCCCCGCGCGACATCGTTTCCCGCGCGATCGTCTCTGAAATGACCCGGACCGCGGCGCCAAGCGTTTTTCTTGATCTCAGCCACCTTCCGGCGGCGCTGGTGCTGACCCGCTTTCCGCAAATCTACCGCCAGTGCCGCGAATACGGGTTGGATATCACCCGGGACTTGATACCGGTGGCCCCGGCGGCTCATTACATGATCGGCGGCGTCAGGGTGGACGCCTGGGGGGCGTCTTCCCTGCCGGGCTTATACGCCGCCGGCGAAGTGTCCTGCACCGGCGTTCACGGCGCCAACCGCCTCGCCTCCAATTCGCTGCTTGAAGTCCTGGTATTCTGCCACCGCATCGTCGAACAAACGGGCCGCCCCGGCAGGGCGGCCGCCATGGCCCCGGCGCAGCGGCGGAGGCTTGCCCCGGCCGAACTTAATGATGTAACATCACTACCTGACAAAAGCCGGCTGCAGGACTCGATGTGGCGGTACGGCGGCATCGTCAGGAACGGCGCGGGGCTCAAAGAGCTGGCGGCCATCCTGGCAGCATGGCAGGCGGCTGCGGGTGAACCGGTCGACCGGGAATCACACGAACTGCGCAACCTGATAATCTGCGGCCGGCTGCTGGCTGAGGCGGCGCTGTACCGCGAAGAAAGCCGCGGCGCGCACTTCCGCGCCGATTTCCCCTGGACTTCAGAAAAATGGCGCCGGCACATACTCATCGGCATCGGGTAAGGAGGTAACAATGGCAACCCAGGTTCAAATAGAACAGATCATCGACACTGCGCTGTCCGAGGATCTCGGGCGCGGCGACAAAACTACCGAACTGGTCATTCCGCCGAGCCTCGGCGGCACCGCCGGCATCATCGCCCGGGAGGCGGCGATGGTCTGCGGCGCCGAGATCATCCGCATCGCTTTCCTTAAAGTGGACAATACTCTTCAGATCAAGGTCAACGTGCCCGACGGCGGCAGAGTCAAGCCGGGGGATGTCGTCCTGGTGGTCACCGGCCGGGTCAGTTCCATTTTAAAAACGGAGCGGGTGGCCTTGAACATCCTGTCCCACCTCTCCGGCGTGGCTACGGCCACGGCACAGTACATCGAAAAGGTCAAGGGGCTGGATGTCAAGATTTCCGACACCCGCAAGACGCTGCCCGGGCTGCGCCTGCTTGAAAAGTATGCCGTTTACGCCGCCGGCGGGCAGAACCACCGGCCTGATCTGGCCAGTGGCATCCTGATCAAAGACAATCACCTGACGGCCCTGTCGGCCCGCGGCATCTCCATAGCCGATGCCATTGCCAAGGCCAAGCAAGGGGGGAGGGGGATGAAAGTTGAGATCGAGGTTCAGAACCTTGATCAGTTGAAGCAGGCTATCTCCGGCGGTGCGGATATTATCATGCTTGACAATATGTCCATCGACGATATGAAAAAGGCGGTCAAGATGGTGCCGGCATCGATCAAACTGGAAGCCTCAGGCGGGATTACTCTGGATAACATCCGGGCAGTAGCTGAGACCGGTGTGGATGTCATTTCGATCGGCGCCATCACTCACTCGGCCAAAGCGATCGATTTCAACCTGTCTTTCGTAACCGGGCGCCCGGCGCAGTAGAGACCTATCCTGGTATCTAGAGAAGTCCCCGCCGGATGACGGCGGGGACTTCTGTTATTTAGGTCCGGCTTGATTTGAGGGTCCATATTCGGCGCGGCGTTCGATTCCCGGAACGGCGCCGGCTCCCGGCTGCATCAGTTCGCAGAAGACCGGAACGAGGCTGGGGTCGAATTGAGTACCGGCGCAGCGGCGGAGTTCTGCCAGGGCGTCCTTGAGCGCCAGCTGGTTGCGATACGGCCGGGGTGAAGTGATGGCGTCATAGGCGTCAGCCACTGACAGGATGCGCGCCTCCAAAGGTATGGCGGGGCCTTTGAGCCCCTGAGGATAGCCGGTACCATCCCAATTTTCATGGTGGTGCATGATAGCCGGCAGGCATTGGGACAGATCGGTGACGTGGCGCAATATTTCGACGCCCAGTTCCGGGTGAGTGCGGATAGGTTCCCACTCCTTCTGCTCCAGCGCCCCCGGTTTGGTCAGGATCGAGTCCGGCACGCCGATTTTGCCGATGTCATGCAGCAGCCCGGCGGCGCGGATGGTATGGATGGTATCCTGCGGCAGCCGCAGCGCTTCAGCCAGGGCGACGGCATATTCTGAAACCTTGCGCGAATGGCCGTAGGTGTAGTGGTCTTTGGCGTCAACGGTAGCTGCCAGAGCATAAATAATCGACAGGGCTTTGGGTTGGGAATCCCCTTCAGCTGCGGCCGCCGCCGGCTGGGCGATGGGCTGCTGGACCTCAGAAGCTAGGCAGGTGCGGTTGCGCCCGGTCTGCTTGGCGCGGTAGAGGGCGGTATCCGCCCGGTGAATGACCTCTTCCTTCATCACCCCGTCCGACGGCCAGGTAGCCACGCCGAGAGAAGCGGTCACCGGCATCTCACGGAAGCTGGATTTAGCCTCAACCGTTTTTCTTAACCGTTCCGCCACCCGGTAGGCGTCTTCGATCCGGGTTTCAGGCAGGATGATGGCGAATTCCTCGCCGCCGTAACGGAAGGACAGGTCAATGGACCTGACGGAACTCTGAATGATCTTGCCGACTTTTCTGAGCAGTTGATCGCCGGCTAGATGGCCGTAGATGTCGTTGTAAACTTTGAACAGGTCGAGGTCGAGGATGATGAGCGAGAAAGAGATGCCGAAGCGGCTGCCTCGGGCGATCTCCTGTTCGATGCGCTCGTGGAAGTGGCGGTGGTTATACAGGCCGGTGAGCTCGTCGGTGTTGGCGCGGGTGGTAGCCTGAACATAAAGCTGGGCGTTTTCGATGATTACCCCGGCCTGAGAGGCGATCCTGGAGATGAGTTCCAGGTCCTCGGTGTTGTAGATGCCGCCGCGTTTCTTCTGACCGACGGCGATCAGGCCGATGAGCTTGCCGCGGCTCTTGATAGGATGTAGCAGGGCCAGGTTGGCGCCGGTAAGCTGTTCGCGCTCAGTCTGCCACAGGCCTTTGAACTCCGGGATGGACTCGACCTGCGACGGCGCCAGGGGGCGGCCTTCGCGGTCCATCCATTCGATGATGGGGTTATCGACCGGCAGGCGCAGCGTCCCGCGCAGTTCATGATTGTCCGGGAAGGTGTACTGGACGGTGAAATCGGCGGCGCTGTTGTCCTGGAAAAGCAGGGCGGCATGGGTGATGCCCAGGGCTTTGGTCAGGGGCGGCAGGAGCGCCTGGGACAACTCGTCCAGGTTGAGTATGTGGCTCATTTTGGTGGAGAAATCTAATAGCTCCAGGCGGTGGCGGTAAGTGTCGCGGTAGAACAGCCGGTCGATTGAAACCGAGATAAAATGGGCCAGCGACCGCCCGGACAGCGCCAGCATGGTGACAGCAATCCCGGCGATGAGAACGATGGTGGAGTTGGGGGCGCCGGGAAACAGCCGGGAGACAATGAAGACCAGCCCGCCGTAACCGGCGCCGATGGCAGCCACCAGAGCGATTAAAGTCAGGCCGCGGCGGGCGACCAGCTTGATGTCGAACAAATGGTAGCGGGACATGGCATAGGCGATGAGACCGGCGTTGGCGATATTGCCCAGGTGGTCGGTGGTCAGTCCAGCCAGAGCCGGCGTGAACGGGGTGATGTAGCTGAACAGGATCAGCGCGCCGGAGCCGATAATGAGATAGATGGTGCGGTTGCGGTCCACCGGGTCTGTTGAGGTGCGGTAACGGCGGATAAGCATGATCATGCCGGCAGCGATGAAGGGGGCGATGAAGCCGCCGACGATCAGGTCCCACGGCCGGATGTCATGGAACAGGTAGCCGTCTACCAGCCTGACGTTGCTGACCACCTCGCCCGCCAGCGCCAGGCCCAGCAGGATGAGGGTAAAGGCGTAGCCGATCCAGATCCAGATGCCGCCGCTCTGGTTGTTGTAAGCCCGGACGAAATGAAAATAGGCGATGCTGACCCAGGCGATGGCGACCACCACAATTTCGTTCCAGAACTGAAGGTAGCCGGGGCTTGCTGCCGAGTTGAATACCAGCATGAAGGAACTGAAACTCCAGAAAGCGCCGACGCCGAGAAAATAGGCGAAGAAGCGGTTGGCGCGGCGCTCCGAATCCTGGGCGACCATGAACAGCAGGATGATATAAACCACGCTGGCCACCAGCGGGATGACCGCCCAGCCGTTGAAGCGCCCGATTTCCGGCACGGCGCCGTTAATGCCGAAGGTCACCGAAATAATACCGGCCAGCGAAATGACCACGGCGGGGACGATAAGCACGTAGGTCAATCCCCGGTGCGGATCGCGGAACTTGAGGTTGACGAAGCGGAAGCGGGAGACAATCAACCCGATGAAGGCGGCGTTGATGAAGCTGGCGAGCTGGTCGATCGGCAGCCCGGAAATATTGGGGTCGCCGCTGAGATTAGAGAAACCGGCGGTAACGGTAATGAGGAGTCCGCCGAGCAGGAACAAGACACTCTGCCGTTCGAGTCCCGGCGCCAGGGAGCTGTACTTCCGCAGCAAGCCGGCGGCGATAAGTCCGGCCATGACCGCGCTGGCGGCGGCAATGAGATAAACCGGCGCCCCGATTTCCGAGTAAACGATGCCATCCTCGACGCGGGCGGATTCAACCAGCTTCCCTGCAGCGGCCAGCCCGGCGACAACAGCCAGCACGCTGTAAGCCGCCACCATGCTGGGACCCGCTTTGTCATAGACATAAACGCGGACGAAATGAAAATAGGCGACCAGCGCCCATACAAGGCTGACCGCCAGCAGGTTGTTCCACAGCAGGGTTTCCGATGCCGGGGCATCCAGGTGGATCATGAAGGAGCAGAAGCCCCACACCGAAGCCGCCGCCAAAAAATAAGCCAGGTAGCGGCTGACCCGTTGCTGAGCGTTGGGCAGGACTAAAAGCAGCAGAAGCAGGTAGGCGAGGCATGCGGCCAGCGGTATAGCGGCCCAGATATTCAATCGTTACCGGCTCCGGAAGAAAATACCGTTTGTTGCCACATTATGGCTGTCGCCAGTTTGGATGTCAACGTAAACCATCGTAAGACCGGGTAAAATGGTACTTATTTACTATACTCAGGCCGGTTCGGAACGTTTCTACCCGTCCGGAGACTACGACCTGAGCCGAGGGCGTCCATACCAGAACTGGCAGGCGGTTCAGCGCTTGAACGGGTCCGGACCGCGGACATTGCGCTTGGCCTCTTCGATGAGGCGTTCCAGCCGGTCCGGGTTGTCCGATTTCATCAAGGCTTCGTCCTTGGAGATAACCCCGTTGGCCGCCAGTTCGGCCAGGTGCTGGTCCAGCGTCTGCATGCCCATCTGGCGGTTGAGCTGCATAATGGATTGGAGTTCGAAAGTCTTACCCTCACGGACCAGGTTGCGCACGGCGGTCGTGGCCAGCAGTATTTCATAGACGCCTACACGGCCCCTGCCGTTGGCCCGGATAACCAGAGTCTGGGAGATGACGGCCTCCAGCACCTGTGACAATTGCAGCCGGATCTGGTGCTGCTGACCCGGCGGGTACATGTCAATGACACGGTCGACCGTCTGGACGGCGTTAATCGTGTGCAGAGTTCCCAGCACCAGGTGGCCGGTTTCGGCGGCGGCGATGGCGGTGGTCAGGCTCTCGACGTCGCGGATTTCGCCGACGACGATGACGTCCGGGTCATGGCGCAGGGCATGCCGCAGGGCGATAGGGTATGACGCGGTATCGCCGCCCAGTTCTCGCTGGGCGATGATGCACTTATTGTCCTGGAAGACATACTCGATTGGATCCTCAATGGTGATGACGCTGGAGTGGCGGTTCTCGTTCAGGTGCTGCAGCATGGCGGCCATGGTGGTTGATTTGCCGGAGCCGGTTGGCCCGGTGACCAGGATCATGCCGCGCGGCTTCATGATAAGGCTCTTGAAAGTAGCCGGCTGGTTGAGCATATCTATGGTCATTATTTGGAAGGGGACCATGCGCACGCAGATGGAGATGCTGCCGCGCTGGTACAGGATGTTAACTCTGAAGCGGGAGACATCGGGCACCGAAATTGCGAAGTCCAGCTCTTTGGTGCTCAGGAAGGTCTCCTGCTGCTGCGGGTTGGTCATTTCCCGGAACAGCCTCTCCATATCACCGGGGGTGACGCAGGCGTACTGGGACTGCCTTTTTAATACGCCGTCGATACGGAATACGGGCGGATTGGGTACCTTGAGGTGCATGTCCGAGGCTCCAGCCTTGACCATTGCCCTTAAAAGTTCGTCAGCCCTCATGCCGGTCTCCTATGCCGAACTGATAATATTGGGGATATTGTACACCAGAACTCTTGACTTGGGTAGTATAATAGTACTATCTTCATAAAAGATAACCTGAAGCTAAGCCTAAAGTACTGATAGTCTGAGAAGCTGACAGAGATGAGATTAGACCGCCGACGGTCCAGCATAGAGATCATCGCCGACATGCTGCGGCTGGGTGAAGCAGGCAAGACGGAGATCATGTATTCCGTCAACATGAGCTATTTCCAGCTTCAGAAATACCTAAACTTCATGGTTGAGCGGGAACTCATCGACAAAGTAAAGCTGGGCAATCCTTCAGTCGCTTACCGGGTGACTAAGAAGGGGCTGACTCTGCTGCGGCACATTGACGAGATCCTCGACACCCTCAATCTCAAAGACGACGGCGAAGACACGCCCTAAACAGGAGCCCGTATGACCGAAAAGCGCATGCTCATCTTGCCAGCTGAACTGGTAAAGAAGATCGACGACAACCGCGGCGATCTGCCGCAGGCTGAATTCATCGACTTCCTGATTGAAAACCAGTTAAAAGGCCCGGCGGCTGCCGCCGGCGGCGTTTCCCGCGCCGACCTTGACGCCCTGAAGGCCGAATTCGCCAAGATGCTCAACAAAGAGAGCTACAAGTACGCCCTCAAAGACGAGATGGCCGGTTTCCAGGAAGACACCAAGAAGCTGCTCAAGAGTTTTGTTGACTTCTTCATCGGCTATGGCCTGGAACTGGGCAAAGACGGGCCGATCGACCTGAAAGAGATCACCAGCAAGATGGCCGGTCTGGATAAGGAAGCCGACAAGGACATTCCTGAAGAAGGGCGCGAAGTCAAGATCAAATGGAAGTAGCCCCGGCACGGTCGGACCAGCCGGCCGCGGATCTAACCCAAAGTACTCTCCCCCAACCCGGGGGAGAATTTTTTTATTCGTGAGCCAGCTTTGACTAGAACATTGTTCTAGTACTTTATACCTTCCAACCTCCCGGCGACGGTGTCATAGTATCCGGCGAAAGTACTATGAAATACATCTTGCTGGGCGCCGCCGGGTTCCTCCTGATGCACCTTATGGACTTTGCTTCCATGAGGCGGCTGCCTCTGCTTAAGCCCTTCCTGTCGGTCTCCGGCACCACGATGATAATTGTGGCGGCGACCGCGGCAGCCTTTGAAGAGGTCAAATTCAATCTGCCGCTGTGGCTGTCCGTTGCCGGCTGGAGCCTGACGGCGGCGGCATCGGCGGGCATGGTCTATGCCCTGTACATCGCTTTGCCGGCCGGTAAGACCTATATCGCCCCGGGGACGAGCGGGCAGCTGGTCACCGGCGGCATCTACCGCCTGGTCCGCCACCCCTGGCTTCTTTTCTTCGCTCTGACTGTGGCCGGCCTGGCGCTGGGATCACGATCGGTATTGGCCGCTCAGGCCGGCGCCGTCTGGACGCTATTTTCCGCCGCTCTGGTATGGTTCCAGGACCGGAAGGTCTTCCCGAAGATGTTCCCGGGCTACGCCGCATACCAGAAGTCCACCCCGATGCTCCTGCCCAACCGCAACAGCCTGTCCGCCTTCATCGAAGGCTTGAAACAGAAAAAATATTCGGAGGTATAACCAGGTGAGCCAGTTATCAGAGCTATTCCGCCAGGGTAAATACGAAGAAATGTGGGACCGCTGCTGCGGCTTCATCGACCTGTCGCTGCCGGAGTTCATGAATGTCCAGAAGCGGCTGCTTCTGGAGCAGCTGGAACTGCTGAAAAACTGCCAGCTGGGACGCGGCATTCTCAAGGGCGCCAACCCGACCACGGTGGAGGAGTTCCGCAAGATGGTGCCTCTGACTTCCTATGAAGACTACGCGCCTTACTTATTAAAGCGCCGCTGGGAAGTGCTGCCGCGGAAGCCTATCCTGTGGCAGTACACTTCCGGCAAAAGCTCCGAGTACTCGTACCGCTGGGCGCCGGTGACGGCCCGGATGCTTGACGAAACCGAAGCCCTGGTCTTTGCCCTGTCATTTTTCTCCTCGGCCACCAAGCGGCGCGATATCAAAATCCGCCCCGGCGACCGGGTGCTCTACGGCATGGCCCCGCCCCCCTACGCAACCGGCACGATGACCCGCGTCTTCCCCCACGAGATGTTCGACTTTCTGCCCCCGGTGTCGGAGGCGGAGCAAGCTTCTTTCGAAGACCGCATCAACACCGGTTTCAAGATGGGCCTGGACCGGGGCATGGATTACGTCCTGTCCATGTCCAGCGTGGCTTACGCCATCGGCGAACGGTTCAAGCACAACGGCGGCTCGGTTGATATCAAGAAACTGGTCAGGAAACCCAAGACGCTGGCCAGGCTGGTCAAAGGCAAGCTGGCGGCCCGGCTGGCCGGCCGCAAAATGCTGCCCCGCGACCTGTGGAAACTCAAGGGGCTCATCACCTACGGCATCGACGGCGAGGTCTTCCGCGACAAGATCAAGGAGATGTGGGGCCGGTACCCGCTGGACTTCCACGGCTGCACCGAAGCCCCGGTGATCGCCATGCAGACCTGGGACCACCAGGGCATGACCTTCATCCCGCACCTGAATTTCTTCGAGTTCATACCGGAGGCCGAGGCGATCAAATGCTGGCAGGATCCGGCTTACCAGCCTCAGACGTTCCTCATGGACGAACTCAAACCAGGCAACTACGAACTGGTCATTACCAACCTTCACGGCGGCGCTTTCGTCCGCTACCGATTGGGGCACCTGGTGCAGATCACATCCATGCGCAACGATAAGCTGGACATCGATATCCCGCAGATGCGCTTTCTCGCTCGCGTCGACGATCAGATCGACATCGCCGGTTTCACCCGCCTGTCTGAAAAGGTCATCTGGAAGGCGCTGGAGAATTCCGGGGTCGAATACGAAGAATGGACAGCCCGCAAAGAGGTGGTCGCCGGCAAACCCGAGCTGCGGATCTACGTCGAGCTCAAGAAAAACGAAAGCCGCGGCACCGCCCAGATCGCCGATGCCGTTCATGCCGAGTTAAAACAGCTGGATACCCCCTATGCCGAATTGGAAGAATTCACCGGCCTGCGGCCGATCGAAGTCACAGTGCTGCCACACGGGGCGTTCAAACTCTACAAGATGAAGCAGCAGGCGGCCGGGGCCGAACTGGCGCACCTCAAACCGCCGCACCTCAACGCGAATGACGCCATTATCGAGTTCCTGACTTCGACTGCCAGGACGGTCAGAGTCGCCGAGGCCGCGCCGGTGGCTGCGGCAGCCTAACCGCCACGAAATCCGGTTTGCAGCAGGGGCGCTAGCGCCCCTGCTGTTTTATTTATCGCTTAAATCAACTTCAGTGGCGCCAATGCCGCCGTGATAGACGTCTGAGGCCCGATATCCGATGACGAGGGGATGGGTGGAGAGATACCGGGAGACCTCTATCTTAAGGACTCCGGTGCCCTTGCCGTGGACCACCCGCACCCTGTGGTAGCCGGCCCGGTAGCAGTCGTGGAGGAACAAGTCCACCCTGGGCAGGGCCTCGACGACGGTCAGGGCATGCAGGTCGAGCGACGGCACAGCTTCCGGCGCCCAGGCGCTGCCGGTTGAAGCCCGGCGGACTTTTTTAGCCACCGGATATCTCCCGCAGCCGCCCGACGATGCGTACCATGCCCCAGGTATCCTGGCCGCAATACTCCAGCAGGTTGGAGAAAACCTTCCGGCGTTCAGCCTCCGGCAGGCCGCCGTAAGCTGCGGAAAAATATTTTAGAGAAGCCACCTGGCCGTCGCAGATCTCCAGGCTGTCGTAACTGATGCCGGTAAGCGCGGGCAGCACCTGCTTCAAAGAGGCGCTGCCGCCCTGAGCCGGGTGGTAGTAGTGGAAGCTGCGGAAGGGGATGAGCAGGTCGGCCATCCGGGCAGTGATACCGTTGACCCATTCGGTGTATTCCGGGAAAGCCTCGGCCAGCTTCTTGAGGACACCTTCCTCGAAGCCCTGGTTATAAACGATGATGGTGCCGGCCTCGACGAGGTCGCGTTTCAGGGCGCTGATAAACTCCGGGCGCGGGTCGGCGTTGCCCTGGTACAGAAAGTAGCGGTGTCCCGCCTCCGCGCTCGGTGCGGCGATGGTATGCAAAGAGTACTGGAAAGGAATATTCTGGTAAGGCCTGGTGCCGTCGAACATCGGAACGGCGGTGGCGAAAGTTTCAAAGTCCAGGTATTGGTGGGGAAATTCCAGGCTTGACAGGAATTTGGAAATCTCGCCTGATTCTACATGGGGCTGGCCGCACTCCACGCAGCTCTTCTGGATAGCCTGTTTGTCGTTCAGCTTGAAATGGGCCGGGATGTCGGCGATAGCGGTCACGCCGAGTTTGAGCAGGTCATCAGACCTGGCCCCGATGCGGTAGAGACCGGTCACCGGGTGCTGCGGCATATCTGCCCAACACTCGTCTTTCAGCGGGCAGCCGTAGGGGGAATCGCACAGGCGGCCAATGACCGAATCCGGGCAGTCGCCGGCGACGGTCTGAAGCATATCCTCGGTCATGTCCGCGACGCCGCCGTACACCTCCGCGACCTGATCGGTAATGTCCGCGGACTGCAGCAGGCCGGCGGGGTCGATCTCGCCTTGCTTTACATAATCGCGGTTGATATGGATGAGATGGCAGCGGTTGACAGCCAGGCCGCAGCGCTCGACGACATAGCGCTGAAAAGCCACGTCGGCGATATTTTCGTCTTTGACGTCGGTGGAGCTCTTGACCTCGACGATGTCCCAGCCGCCGTCGGCGGAGGGATTGAGGATATCCACGCGGGCGTAAAGCTGGCCGCACTGGAAAGCCGCTTCGAAGATGGGCTTGCGGTCGCGGAGGCGGGCCGAGGTCTCGGTCAGCATTTCCCGAAAGCCGAGGCCGGACATGTCCAGGCCGCCGGGAAACAGCTCCTTGGCGATCTCGCCGACTTCATGCCCCTGGTCGAAGGTGTGTTGGGTGACCAGGTCCGGCTGCGGAATGCGGCCGGGATCGTTGACGTAGATCCACAGATAGCGCGGGCACTGGAGACCGGCCATGAATTTGGATTTGGTGAGAAGCTTGCCAGAGCGGTTTTTCACGGTCTTATTTTAGACCGTTCGCCCTAAGCCTGTCGAAGGGGAGCGAGGACGATGGATTCCCCGCCATAGCGGGGAATGACAAAGGAATCAGGCCGAATTCAAGCCACAAGGTATTTTAGGTTGAACTCGTCGATGACAGCTAGAAGGGGAGGGTCAAGGTGTTTCCTGACCTCGGCGACGATGTGTTTTGGCACACCGCCATAAAAGGCCTGGGCGATGCCGCCGGTGATGCAGGCGATGGTATCCGAATCGCCGCTGAGGGTCACAGCCTTGCGGATGGCGTCTTCGAAGTCCGATGACTCGAGGAAGACGGTGATAGCCTCCGGCACCGAGCCCTGGCACGTCTCGTCGAAGGTGTAGGTCGGCCGAATCTCGTCGAGGGTGCGGCTGAGGTCGTAGCCGAAGGTCGAGGTGATGTAACTTCTAATACGTTGCTTGGACTCGCCGCGGCGGGCGAGAAAAATAGCCGCTGCCACAGACTGGGCGCCCTTGATGCCCTCCGGGTGGTTGTGGGTGACCTCCGCGCTGCGGCGGGCCTCGGCCAGGGTATCCTCCAGAGTCCCAAAGGCAAAGCTTACCGGTGAAACCCGCATGGCCGACCCGTTGCCGAAGGAGTTGTAGGGCTTCAGGTCTTTGGAACTGAGCCAGTGGAGGAAACGGGTACCATAGCCGGCATCGGGATAGCGGTTGCCGTATTCCCAGATGGTGCGGGCGTAATCTTTGCCGTGCAGGATGCAATCCGCCACGGCCACGGTCAGGACGGTGTCATCGGTGAAAGTGGAGCGGGGTGTGAAAAGCTCAAAGTCAGACTGTTGAGTGTTGTTGAACTCATACACTGACCCGATAATGTCCCCTGCGACGGCACCGAGCATCCTTGGACTCTTATTTCAACCGGGTTTTGACGAATTATCGGACATTAACCACATATTCTGTCCTTGATCACAGCGAGATAAATTACATAGTTTCTGATCCTTAGTGTATTCAAAAAAATAGCTTCTAAATTCCAACGTGTCTCCATAAGGGCCAAGTATCAAGAAAAATTTGCCTTTAGTTGCGTAGAACAATGGATTAATATCCCGTCTGACTACATCGGCTAACCAGTTTATGGCTTTAGTCGCTTCGATAATATGGTTTTCACATTTGGTATGCCAGCATTTATATTCTTCAAATAACTCATCATATTCTTTTTGGGGTAACCAGCCTTGTGTCTTATAGAATACATCCTCAACCATATATTCTATTTTTGTAGTGCTTGGTTTGCAATGAAGCGCGAACGTTTGAACGGCTTCATATAACTCATATGTGACCATTTTAATGGTACATTCCAATTCGGGTAAGGTTTTCGGCCAGATTGCGCCTATAATCTTATTCTTGAATCTAAATAGCCTATCATGCGCATCTTTATCCCAGCGGATTGTTAATGCTGCGGCTCTGCTTGCCCAAGTGTCCCAAGTATCAAGCTGGCAGGCTTCAACAACAGAGTCTATCAAGTTTCCGTAAATCACAGCTTGGGCGGTTTCTAATGTGTCCTTCTTGCCGACTAAGGAACGCTCAACCCAGTATTCGTGTTGATCTTTGAGAAGGTGAAGCTTTTCTATCGTATAGTCATTCACATTTTTATCAATTAGCGTATGATGAGTTGGGCAAAGGAGTATTAAATTGAAATATGAATCTCTATCCACTAGGGATAAGTTACTATCTCCCCTCGGTGCGTTCTCAGACTCTCCAACGATATGCGCCATCTCGCCTAAAGGGAATCCTTCATGAGCTGTTTTTTTATTCTCAGACAACACTCTTTGGCAATCCGGAAAGGCACACCTTTGGGCTGCCCTGCCCCATAATAATTTGATGTCTTGCGTAGAAATTGTCATTGTTCCTCCTTCCTATCCAATCCGGATCTTGAACAATGAAAAGACTAACCTAATCACCCCTCCCCCCGCACCTTGTTGATCGCCTCGGTGACACCGCGGGTGACGGCCCGGGCAATCATTTCGCCCAGCTTGACCTGCCCTGATACATAAAAGCAGCGGTCCCCGTTGCCCGGCACGATGCACACCTGGTCGGTGCTGGTGCCGGTGGCTTGCCACTTGGGATTGTAGGCGCTTCGGATGTCCAGGTCCTGGAGGGCGGCGGTCTTAGCCTCGGTGATGGTAATGAAAGAACTTGCCATGGCCGCCTGGCCCAGGTCGGACGAGGTCAGGACGATGATGTTGATGGTGCCGGGCTGGGGCGGGGCTTTGTGGTTGAATGGCTGCCATAGGCCGTGGCGCTCGATGCCGTAGGCGGCGTCCCGGCCGATTCTAAGGGCGTTGGTCTTGACCCCGGCGGTGACCCAGGCTTGAACCCACAGCTCCTCGAAGGTCTCCTCAACCATGACATGCTTGTGCATATCCACGCCGGTGAAAAGAAGCGCTGTCTTTTCGCCCGGGGCCACCTGCTTCAGCATTTCCCGGTGGATCCAGCGGGTATATTCCCAGTAGGTGCGGTCGGTATTGTCCACGGCATGCCAGGACTCCGGCGGGTGGAAGCAGTTAAGGACGGAGGTCACCTTGCGGTAGCCCTGGTAGGCGCACAGCACCCACTTTGGCTGCGGCAGGCGGAGGGCCAGGGTGTTGGCCGGGAAGTCCCAGACGCGGTGGCCGACGATCTCGGCCTTGACGCCGTGGAACTCCCCGAGCGGCTCTCGATAAGTGACTTTCGAGACCGGCTTGCCGGTGTCGGCGGCGCAGTTTTTTGTTTTTGTTTTGTCCATCTTGATTCTCAGCTTTATTAGTGTCCCGTTATCGGGCGGGTGACGTAGTAGCGCCACCAGAAGCGTATGACGCGGAAAAATTCCTTCGGGCTGGGGTTTACCGGTATGTAGAAGGAGAACATCCCGTGCCGCAGCGCGAAGAAGGTCCGCCGCCAGAAGTAATATTTTACCAGCTTCTGCTTGAATTCGGCGGTCATTTCTTTGGGCACTTCCGACCATCGGATGCCGCAGTCCGGCTGGGAGATAAAAGCCGCCCATTCCTCGGTCGTTTTTGGGGGCTCAAGGCCGCGGGCGACGCAGTAATTATAGAGTTCGGTGCCGGGGTATGGCAGGAAGGAAACGTACTGGTACGGCGGGTTGCCGAGTTCCTTGATGAGGGTCTTGGTGGCTTCGAAGTCCGCGACGGTCTCGGTCGGCAGCTCCGAGATGAGATAGAGCTTGGGCAGTATCTTGTGCTTGACCAGGAGTTTGAACGTCTGCTTGATGTCCTCGAGCTTGGCCGTCTTGCGTATGAACTTCAAAAGCCGCGGCGAACCGCTCTCAACTCCGAAGCCCACCGAGGCGCAGCCGCTTCGCTTCATCAGGCTGACGTCTTCCTCGGTCAGGCCGGCGCGCGCGTCGCAGTCCCAGCGGATCTTCATCTTTTTCTCGATGACCAGTTTGCAAAAAGTATGCAGCCGAGGTCGGTTGTGGCAGAAATCATCCTCGAAGAAGCGGAACAGGGTCACGCCGTAGCGGTTCTTTAGCGTCTCCATCTGAGATACGATGCGTTCCGCGGAAAACTCGCCGAGCTGCCCCTTGTGGAACGGCGGGTTGTAACAAAAGATGCACTTTGACGGGCAGCCGCGGGAGGTATTGAGGGATTTCTCCCAGTAGTCTTCCATGGGCACCAGGTGCCATGCCGGGTCCGGCAGTTCGTCCAGGTTCTGGATGAAAGGGCGGTCGGGGTTGACGATAATTTTGCCATTGTCCCTGAAAGCGAGTCCATTGATCTCCGCGAGTGTCGCCGGCGTGCCCTTTTTTCCTAGGTGGTCGGTCAGTTCAAGGAGGGTGTACTCGCCGGGACCGATGACCACGAAGTCAACGTAATCCTCGGCCAGCGTTTGTTCCGGCAGCATCGAGGGGTGGACGTTGCCCCAGACGATTTTGATCGAGGGATCGAGGCTCTTAAATTCCTTCGACTGCTCGATGGCCTCGTAAATGATGCCGCCGACAGAGACAGAGAAGCCGACTATTTGGGGATTGAAGGCGGCGAAGAAATCGGTGGATTTGCGATCATCTACCTGCTGGTCCCAGATCATGACCTGATGGCCGCCGCGCTCCAGCACCGCGCCGATATAGAGAAGGGAATTGGGCAGCACCGTCGGCTGCAGCGACCTGGTTTTGCCCAGGAAGCCTTTAAAGCGCTTGGCGGGGTTGACTAACAGGACGCGCATCGGTGAAAGTCCGCAATCATCGCAACTGTCCCCGGATTCTGCCCTCCGGCAGCGGCCGGGTGCTGAAATACAGCCAGAAACGCTTCAAGCCCTTTAGCAGATTGCCGGGCGTCGGCGCCAGGCGGGTGAAGTAGAGCGGCATGTGGCGCAGGGCGAAGCGCAGCGGGCGAAGGAAATACATGTCCCGCAGGTCGTCAAGGGCTTTGTCCAGCATCTCCGGCGGCACTTTGAGGTAGCTGGGGTTCATCGATCTTAGCGTCAGCACCCCGGCCCATTCAGCCAGGTGCTTAGGTTCCTGGATCAGGCCTTCTTTGATGATGTAATCGTAAAGCACCGTAGCCGGGAATGGCATGTACGGCATGTACTGGTACGGCGGTTTGTCCAGCCGCTTGATGAGGTCCTGGGTTTCCTTGAACTCCTCGACCGTCTCGGTGGGCAGTTCGGCGATGAAATACAAACGGGGCATGATTTTGTGGCGGGCCAGGCGCTCGATAGTCTCCTCCACCGCCTTGACGGTGATGCCCTTCTTGATGAACTTGATGACGCGCGGCGAGCCGCTTTCTATCCCTAAGCCGACGCTTAAACACCCGGCTTTCGACATCAGCCCGATGTCCTCGTCAGACAGGCCGATTCGGGAGTCGCAGTCCCACTGCACCGGCACTTTGCGCTCAATCATCAGCTCGCAGAACTTCCGCAGCCGGTCGCGGTTGCAGGTGAAGGTGTCCTCGAAGAAGCGCATGAACTTCACGCCGTAGGCGCGGTAAAGGTGCTCTATCTGTGAGACGATGCGCTCGGCGGACAAATCGCCGGAGTAACCCTTGTAGAACAGCGGCGAGTAGCAGAAGGTGCATTTTGACGGGCAGCCGCGGGATGTGTTCAAGGACTTTTCCCAGTATTTGGGCACGTCGATGAGGTGCCAGGCCGGGTCCGGCAGCTCGTCGAGGTTCTTGATGAACTCGCTCGGTTCATTGACTACAGTATTGCCGTTGTTCTTCCAGACCAGCCCTTTAATCCTGTCGATTGACGGCGCGCCGGTTTCGAGGTGGGATGCCAACTCTGACATCATATATTCCCCGGCGCCGATACACAGGTAATCTATATAATCTTCAGCCGCGGTCTGTTCCGGCAGGACGCTGGGATGAACATTGCCCCAGACGGTCTTTACCCCAGGCAGCAGCGCCTTGAATTCTTTCGTCTGTTGGATAGCCTCGGCGATGTTCGGACCGGACAAGACTGAAAAGCCCACGAGCTGGGGGTTAAACTCGACGAAGTCTTTCGGCTCGCGCAGGTCTACCTGGTTGTCATAGATGCGCACGTCATGGCCGGCCTTCTCCAGCACCGCCGCTATATAAAGCAGGCTGTTGGGGAAAACGCTGTGATGGCCGAAGGTGGCCAGGTGTTTCCGGGCGGGATTAACCAGGAGAATTTTCAAACAAGATGCTCCGGCGGCCAGGATAGTTACTGCAGATGCCGGTATACTCCGGCGATAACCCAGATTATGAGATAAACGGCTGCGGCGGCGGCAATGAAGATAAACATTTGATGAGGCATTATGCCGTAAGGCGCGATGCCGGCGCAAATGGGTGATTTTTGGACATCCCGACAACCGATGCTGTAAACTTGGACATTCAAATCTCAAGATAGGAGACAAGGCATGAAAAAATTCCTCTGGATCCTGGTTGCCCTGGTTGCTGTCTTCGGCCTGGCGCTGCCCGGCTGCGGTGACAGCAGCGCCAATCCCACAACTTCAGCCCCCCCGCTGAAGATCCGCGTCGCCACAGATGCTACCTGGGCACCTTTCGAATTTGTGGACACGGCATCCGGTAAAATTGTCGGTTTCGACATCGACCTGTTCAACGAGATCGCCAAGAAGGCCAATATCGAGGTCGAATACGTCAATGTTGAATGGGATTCACTGCTGGCCGGCATGGCTCAGGGTACCTACGACGCCGCCATCTCTTCCATCACCATCACCGAAGACCGCAAGAAAGAGATGAATTTCACCAATCCATACTATGCCGCCGGTCAGATCATCGTCGTTCGCTCCAATAACACCACCATTACCGGCGCGGCCAATATCAAGGGCAAGGTCGGCGTCCAGTCCGGCACCACCGGTGATACCGAGGTTTCCGCTATGACCGGGGTTGAAAAGGTCGCCTACGATGAAATCGGCCTGGCCTTCGCCGCCCTTTTGACCAACCAGATTGATGCCATCGTGTGCGATACCCCGGTAGCCGCCGGCTACACTAAAAAGAATCCCACCCAATTGAAAACAGTTGGCGCCATGCTCTCCGCCGAGGAATACGGCATCGCCGTACCCAAGGGCAAGGAAGACCTGCTGGCCAAGCTCAACACGGCTTTGGCTCAGGTCAAAGCCGCCGGGACCATCCCGACACTCCTTGCCAAGTGGGAAATCGAGTAAGGTTAATTGAAAAGAGGGGGCGCCCAGCGGGCGCCCCCTTCTGTTTTACCGCATGACAGAACCGATCAAAAATACTCCAGACCAGGAATTAAGCTTTGTCACCGGTGGCGAGGTCAATATCCGCCAGGACCCCTGGTGGTGGCTGGTTGCTGCCGTGGCCGCCCTGATCCTGGTGCTGGTCGTTGCCCAGCCTGACCCCTTCAAAGATATCGTCGTTTTCGCCCGCGACGGCATCGCTATCACGGTACTGGTGACGGTGGTGTCATATATTCTGATGCTCGTCGCCGGGCTTTTTGGCGGTCTGGGGCGGATGGCCAAGAACAAGATCCTGTTCACCATTTCCACCCTCTATGTCGAGATCGTCCGCGGCATTCCGCTGCTGGTTCAGCTCATCGCCTGGTATTTCGCCTCGCCGGTCATTATCCAGCAGGTCGGCACCTGGCTCAACCTTGCGCCGCTCATCGAATACCGGGCCAATCCCATCGTGACCGCCATCATCGCCATCACCGTCTGTTACGGCGCCTATATGTCGGAGATCGTCCGCGCCGGCATCCAGAGCATTCCCAAGGGCCAGATGGAAGCTGCCCGCTCCCTGGGCATGAGCCATTTCCAGGCGATGCGCTTCGTGGTGCTGCCGCAGGCCTTCCGTGTCATCCTGCCGCCCATGGGCAACGAATTCATCGCCTTGCTCAAAGATTCGTCGCTGGTTTCCGTCGTCGCCGTGGCTGACCTGACCCGCCGCGGCCGGGAGTTCATGGCAGCCAATTTCAATCCCATCGAGACCTGGACGATGGTGGCCTTGCTCTACCTCATCATGACCCTGTTCGCCGCGCGCATCGTCTCCTTCATCGAGAAAAAGACACGGTACGAGAGATAAATGGCCGAGCCGATTATACAGATAGAAGATATCCACAAGCGCTTCGGCCGGGTGCAGGCCCTGCGAGGCGTCAGCCTCAATGTCGAGAAGGGCGAGGTCGTAGTCATCATCGGCCCGTCCGGCTCAGGAAAATCAACCCTCCTGCGCTGCATCAACAGGCTGGAAGAATATAACTCCGGCAAGATAGTCGTCGACGGCATTCCGCTGGATACCACCGAGAACATTAACGCCGTCCGCCGCGAGGTAGGCATGGTCTTTCAGCAGTTCAACCTCTTTTCCCATCTCTCGGTGCTGGACAACCTGGTGCTGGCCCAATGCCAGGTGCGCAAGCGCTCCAGGGAAGAAGCCGTTGAGACGGCGCGCCAGCTTTTAAAGAAGGTGGGCATACCGGAGAAGGAAGGCGCCTTCCCGGGCCAGCTTTCCGGCGGCCAGCAGCAGCGGGTGGCCATTGCCCGGGCGCTGGCCATGAATCCCAAGATCATGCTCTTCGACGAGCCGACCTCGGCCCTTGACCCGGAAATGATTAAAGAGGTCCTCGATGTCATGGCCGCCCTGGCCGCTGAAGGCATGACCATGGTGGTGGTGTCCCACGAGATGGGCTTTGCCCGCGCCGCCGCCGACCGCATGATCTTCATGGACGAAGGTCGGATTGTGGAGATGGCCTCGCCCAAAGAATTCTTCACCAACCCCAAAGAGGAGAGGTCGCGGGCATTTCTGTCCAAGGTGCTGCATATCCACTAGTTATCCAAAAATATGAAACGCATCCTTAGATGGGAACTCCTCGGCATCCTCTTCGTCTTCAGCCTCGGCGCGCTGCTGCATTTTGTTTTTGAATGGTCGGGTGAATCCCTGCTGGCTGGCGCCTTTGCCTCGGTCAATGAGAGTGTCTGGGAGCATTTCAAGCAGGGTTTCTGGCCAATGGTGATCTGGGCGGCGATCGAATATCCGGTCTTTCGAGGCAAAGTAAACAACTTCTTTGCCGCCAAGGGCACGGCTGTTTACCTTATTCCCGCCGTAACGGCGCTGATCTTCTACGCCTACACCGCGGCCACCGGCGAGGAAATCCTCATCGTCGATATCCTGATCTTCGCCGCGGCAGTCGCTATCGGGCAATTAGTCAGCTACAAGATTCTGACGTCGGGCAAACTGCCCGGTTATATGAATTGGGTGGGGCTGGCTATGATTATAGCCCTCGGGTCGGCGATGATATTGTTCACCTTTAACCCGCCGGAACTGCCCATTTTCCTGGACCCGAACGGCTTTTACGGCATCCCCTTCGGCGCCCGCTAATCGGCATCTTCCCGGGAAAAAACGTCCTCGATTTTCACCTTGAACAACCCGGCGATCTTGAACGCCAGCCCCAGAGAAGGGTCGTAGCGGCCGCTTTCGATGGAGATGATCGTCTGCCGCGTTACCCCCAGTTTTTCAGCTAGAGCTTCCTGAGTCAGATCATGCATCGCCCGGTAAACTTTAAGTTTGTTGCGCATCGGGCTATAACTTCCCCGAATAATACTTGATGACTGCCAGATGCAGCAGCATCAGAGCGCAAAGGGCAAAGGCGACGGCCTGACCGGCGATGAAAGCCCACTCCGGCAGGCTGCTGCGCAGCATCATCACCAAAAGGACTCCCAAAGCGGTCACGGTGGTGAAGACACGGTAGGTTAAGACCGTGGCCTTCTCGTCGACACGGCGGCTGCGTTCATCAGCCAGCACCTCTTTAACCCCTCGGCGGAAGATATTGGCTGCGACCAGCGCCAGCATCACCGCCAATAACGGCACCCACACCGGCAGCTCGGCGACGATAGCGAAAGCGATCAACGCCCCCAGGCCTAGAGCGATGATGCTCATTAATTTCCTGAAACTGTCAGCGCTCAAATCTCTCCTCCATAGTAAATTTAACTATACATAGTGTAAAATAAACTATACACAATGTCAATATCTATTTTCACTGACGCCGGCGTCCTGACGTTTTTAGCCGCTGTCCGTTACAGTGAGTGATGAATATGACACCAACCCTAGATGGCCACAGGCTGCTTAGCACCCGGGACGCATCCGAATTGCTGAAGGTGTCCCCGGATACGCTGCGGCGCTGGGGGGATGAAGGCAGGATAGAGTGCTGGCGCATCTCCCCGAGGGGCGACCGGCGCTTCCGGAGAGAAGACATCGAACGCCTGGCCTGGCTGCAGTTCAAAAATGCCGGCGGCGGATCCTCGGCTGCTGTTTCCGCGGTCTAACGGCACGCCAGCCCCGGGTGTATAATCCTCTCCATGACCCGGCGCCGGTTCTATCTGGCTATCGCGCCTGCCCTGCCGTTTATTTGCGGCGCGGCGGCGGTCATCATGATCACCTGCGATGTCATCGCCATTTCCCTTAATCCCGGATATGATCCCCTGCGCGAATCCATCAGTGATCTGGTGCTGCTGCCCAACGGCTGGATGGAGGAATGGGGCATGGCCGCGGCAGGCATAGCCAACGCATTTCTGGCCGGCCTGATGCTTTCCTCCGACGCCGGCAGGCGGCACCGGGGACTGCTGGTTTCCGGCGGGCTGTTTGCCGTCAGCACCGCCTGTTTTGGCGTGATCATCATTTTCAATACCGACCCCGGAACGGCCGTGACCACCGTCGCCGGGGGCATCCACGTGGCCGCGGTAATCCTGCTGGCGGTGTTGTTTCCGGTTACCGGATTGGTTCTGGCCAGGTCCGTCCGGGGGTTTCATGATGCCGTCGCGGTGGGCAATCTGGCCAGGATTATGGCGGTGATCGGGGCTGTGGTTGCCTGGCAGGTACTGCCGATCCACCAGGATACTTTTATCGGCCTGAGCGAACGTTTCCTATCCGGCGTCGGCCTGGCCTGGATGGTTTTTGCCGGCAGCCATCTCCCCGGATTGCTCGAAGGATTGGACCGGGCTTCCCGCGGGGCTGCGGATCAGATATCGGCTTCGTATAAAAGATAGCGGCTCGGCATCATACCCAGCGCCTGATAGGTTTGCCGCGCGGCGGTATTGTCCTGGTCGACATACAGCCGCAACTCTTTCACCCCGCCGTCCTGCGCCGCCAGCTCCCTGACTTGTTGATAAAGCTTGCGGTACAGACCGAGGCGCCGCCAGGCGGCACTGACATAAACGCTCTGGATCCACCAGATGACGCCGTTGCGCCAGTCACTCCATTCGTATGTAATCATCGTCTGGGCCACCGGCTCGCCGCCTGCCTCGGCGATGATATAAAAGCCGTACTCCGGGTGTTCTAAAAAAGCGGTTACGCCCGCGGTTACGGTGGCCTGGTCAAGATGCCGTTTTTCGGTTTCCGCCGCCAGAGCCATGTTGTAGTGGACGATTACAGGGATATCCCTGCTTTCGGCGCGGCGGATGGCAGGTTCGACTGTCACATGTCTGTCCTTTGTAAAAATTTTCCAGGGTGAATCTTAACCCATCGCCGCGGCGCTGTCATCCTCGCCGGCTGCCCGGTTTGACAAGAGTTTGCCTTATGCTGTATTTTGAAAGGCAATTTAACAACTCAAAAGCGTTGATCCAGACGAGTAAGCGTCAGGCGGACTCCAGAGAGCCGGGTAAGGTGTGAGCCGGCAGTTGCGCGGGCGTTGAATGGACTGGGAAGCTGCGGACCGAAAGTTTTGCGAGTAGGCTCCGCCGGGAAGGGCGCCGTTAACCGGCCCAGGGTATCGTTTTGATAACCGTACCCGACAAAAGATGGTTCTTGAGCCGCAGGGCTTTCGAGCCGAACCAGGGTGGCACCGCGAAGTATTTTGACCTTCGCCCCTAGGGGGCGAGGGTTTTTTATTTTCGCGGAGGCACGATGTACACGCCAACCCTGGAACAAATACGAAGGTTGACCGGTGAGGGCAACCTCGCCGCCGTCTCCCGCGACCTCATGGCGGATCTTGAGACCCCGGTTTCCGCCTTCCTTAAAATTTCCCGCGGGGGGCCTTCCTTCCTCCTCGAGAGCGTCGAGGGCGGCCAGCGTATGGCCCGCTACTCCTTCATCGGCACTGAACCCAGACACCTCCTGGTCACTCCGTCCGGCTCGGCGGAAGACTCGATCAAGTCCGTCGAGGCCGCTTTAGCGGGCCGGAAACTGGCTGGACAGCCCGACTTGCCTCGCTTCTGCGGCGGCGCCGTGGGCTATCTGTCGTACGAGGCGGCGGGCAAGTTCGAGAGGCTGCCGACGCCTGGGGCTGATTCCCTCGGCTTGCCGGAAGCCGTCTTCATGCTGGCCGAGACCTTTCTGGTTTTCGACCATGTCTCCCACCGCATCCGGGTGGTCTCGCTGATGCCGCTGGACGGCGACCTCGATACCGCATACTCCGAAGCCATCGCCCGAATCGACGAACTGTGCCGCCGCCTGGCAGGACCGTTGCCGCCTCGGGCAGCCGGGGAAGCACCGGAGGTTGCGCCCGCCTTCATCTCTTCGGTCAGCCGGCAGTCGTTTGAAGCCAGCGTCGCCGATATCCAAGAGGCCATCGCCGCCGGCGAAGCCATTCAGGTGGTGCTGTCGCAGCGCCTGTCCAGGGTCACCGGGGCCCGGCCTTTCGACATCTACCGCGCTCTCAGGAGCATCAACCCGTCTCCCTATATGTTCTATCTGGATTTCCAGGACTTTCAGATCATCGGCGCTTCGCCCGAGATACTCGTCCGCGTTGAGGGCGGCGAGGTAATCACCCGGCCGCTGGCCGGCACCCGGAGGCGGGGAAAGACTTCAGAGGAGGACCTGGAGCTTGAAGCTGAACTCAGGGCCGATCCCAAGGAACGCGCCGAGCACATTATGCTGGTGGACCTCGGCCGCAACGACATCGGCCGCGTTTCGATGCCCGGCTCGGTGGAAGTGTCCGATCTGATGAACGTCGAGAGGTATTCTCACGTCATGCACCTGGTCAGCCATGTCAAGGGCAGGCTGCAGCCTGGGCTTTCCGCCGGCGACGCGCTGCGGGCTGCCTTCCCCGCCGGCACCGTCTCCGGCGCGCCGAAGGTTCGCGCCATGCAGCTTATCGCCGAGCATGAGCCGGAGCGGCGGGGACCTTACGCCGGGGCAGTCGGCTACTTCAGCTATAGCGGCGGCATGGACATGGCTATCGCCATCCGTACTATGGTTGCCGCCCGCGGCAGGGTTTACGTCCAGGCCGGCGCCGGCATCGTCTATGACTCCAACCCGGAGTCGGAATATTTAGAGACGCTGAGCAAAGCCCAGGCGCTGTTTAAAGCCGTCGAGCGGGCTGAGGCTGGAGTCTAGGGGGGACCGCGATGATACTGCTTATCGATAATTACGACTCCTTCACCTACAACCTCTTCCAGTACCTGTGCGAACTTGGCGCCGACGTCTGCGTCCGGCGCAACGACGAGATTGATATTCGCGGCATCCAGCTGCTCAATCCCGAGCGGATCGTGGTCTCCCCCGGTCCATCGTCGCCGGAACACGCCGGCATCTCCAATGAGGTCATCCGATATTTCGGCCCAACGCTGCCGGTCTTGGGGGTTTGTCTGGGGCATCAGTGCCTGGGCCACGTTTACGGCGGCGACGTCATCAGGGCTAAATCGGTGATGCACGGCAAAACGTCTGCCATCGAACACACCGGGAAGGGCATCTTTGAGGGTGTTCCGTCGCCTTTTACCGCCGTCCGCTATCATTCGCTTGCGGTGGCCGGGGACACCCTGCCTGATTGCCTGGAGGTGACTGCCTGGGCAGCCGATGGTGAAATCATGGGGCTGCGGCACCGGGAATTCCCCGTCCAGGGCGTCCAATTCCACCCGGAGTCTTTCATGTCGCAATACGGCAAGGAACTGCTGAGAAATTTCTTGAACGGGGGCGGGCGATGATTAAGGAAGCGATTCAGAATCTGGTATCCGGCAAATCCCTTTCCGCAGATGAAGCCTCGGCGGTCATGGGGGAGATCATGGACGGGGCAGCCACCCCGGCCCAGTTCGGCGCCTTTGTTACCGCCTTAAGGTGCAAGGGCGAAACAGTGGAAGAGATGGTTGGTCTGGCGCGGACGATGCGGGCCCGGGCGCTGCCGGTAAAATCGGCCAGCCCGGTGGTGGACACCTGCGGCACCGGCGGCGACGGGGCGGGCACCTTTAATATCTCCACCGCCGCGGCCATCATCGCCGCCGCCTGCGGCGTCAAGGTGGCCAAGCACGGCAACCGTGCCATGTCGTCGCGCTGCGGTTCAGCCGATGTCCTGGAGGCGCTGGGCGTTCGTATTAACCTGTCGCCCGAGGAGGCTGCAGAATGTCTGGAGCGTGTCGGCATCGTTTTTATGTTCGCACCCATGTTCCATCCGGCCATGAAACATGCGGGGCCGCCGCGGAAAGAGATCGGCATCCGCACCGTCTTCAACCTGCTGGGGCCGCTGTGCAACCCGGCCGGGGCTACCGCTCAGGTCATCGGCGTGCCCGGCAAGGACCTGGTGCTCAAGATGGCCGCGGCGCTGCGAGCTCTGGGCGGCGCCCATGCTCTGGTAGTTCACGGCGACGGACTGGACGAACTTACGGTCACCGGACCGACTCAAGTATGCGAGCTTATCGGCGATGAACTGAACCGCTACACCGTCGCCCCCGAGGATGTCGGTCTATCCCGGCACTCGATTGACGCAATAAAAGGCGGTGACGCCGGGTCGAACGCCGCCGCCATGCTGCGGCTGCTCGAAGGCGCGCCCGGGGCGCTGCGTGACGCCTCCGTTTTGAACGCCGCCGCAGCACTGCTCGTCGCCGACCGGGTAAAAACCATGACTGAGGGCGTCATCATGGCCGCCGAAGCCATCGACAACGGGTGGGCGCTCGCCAAACTTGAAAAATTCGTCGAAATGACTCAGATGCTGGAGGCCAGGCGTGCTGCTTGATGAAATTGTCGCGGCGACGCGGTCGGCCGTCAGTGAGCGTAAGCGGCGGGTACCCCTCGACCTGCTTATCAGCGAGATCGAGAAGCGGCCGCCGCCGAAAGATTTCGCCGCCGCCATCGCCGGTGGCGGAGTGAAGATTATCGCCGAGGTAAAAAAAGCGTCTCCATCGAAAGGAGTGATCAAGGCTGATTTCGACCCGGTGGTCATTGCCCGGGAATACGCCCGCGGCGGCGCGGCGGCTATTTCGGTGTTAACTGAGGAAAAGTACTTCCATGGCAGCCCTGCCTATTTAAGTGACATCGCAGAGTATCTGGATGATACCCGACCGCCGCTGCTCCGTAAGGACTTCATCACGGATGAATACCAGGTCTACGAGGCGCGGGCCTGCGGCGCCGATGCGGTGCTGCTTATCGTCGCTGTATTGACTGCTCCGGAGCTAACCTCGCTGCTTGAATTAGCCCGCCGCCTGGGTATGGCGGCGCTGGTAGAGGCGCATGACGAAGCCGAGGTCAAAGCGGCCGTCCGCAGCGGCGCCAATATTATCGGCATCAATAACCGCGATCTCAAGACATTCAGGGTTGACCTGGCGACAACCGGCAGGCTCAGGCGGCTGATACCTGCCGGACGGCTCACGGTGAGCGAGAGCGGCATCACCTGCAGTGATGACATAAAGTACCTTCAAAACCTCGACATCGACGCTGCGCTGGTCGGTGAGGCGCTGGTGACAGCGCCCGATATCGGGCACAAACTGAGGGAACTGCTGGGATGACGCGCATCAAGATCTGCGGCATCACAGATGTGGAGACAATTGGCCTGTGCGCCCGTCTGGGGGCGGACTTCATCGGGCTGGTCTTCGCCGAGAGCCGTCGCAAATTGACGCCGGAACGGGCTCTGGAGTTGACCCATCATCTTTTTACCATGCCGAAGCGGCCGAAACTGGCCGGCGTCTTCGTCAATGCCCCGGCCTACGAGGTCAACCGCATCGCCGAATACTGCCGTCTTGACCGGGTACAGCTTTCCGGCGATGAGGACGAGGATTACTGCCGCCGCATCGAGCGGCCGCTGATCAGGGCTACCCGGATCGACGGCGACACTGGCGCCGAGGAGATCGAGAGCCGTATCGCCGCCGCCCGGCCGCGAACCATCCATCTGTTAGACCGCCGCGGCGATGACACTTACGGCGGCTCCGGCGAAAAATTCGACTGGACCATTTTGGGGGGGCTTGAACCTTCGCTGCCGTTGATGGTGGCCGGGGGACTTACCCCGGAAAATGTCGGGGAACTGATACTGCGCTACCATCCCTGGGGGGTGGATGTGTCATCAGGCGTCGAGAGCCGCGGCATCAAGGATCCGGCCAAAATCCTGGCCTTTATCCGGGC
Organism: Dehalogenimonas alkenigignens; assembly: GCF_001466665.1. Taxonomy (NCBI): domain Bacteria; kingdom Bacillati; phylum Chloroflexota; class Dehalococcoidia; order Dehalococcoidales; family Dehalococcoidaceae; genus Dehalogenimonas; species Dehalogenimonas alkenigignens. The sequence goes on from NZ_KQ758903.1 coordinate 866,770, forward strand.
TGTAAAAGCCGCGGACGCCCGCTTGAAAGGAGTTAGGAATGCTGCCTGATAACAGGGGATATTTTGGGGGTTACGGCGGACGCTATGTCCCGGAGACGCTGGTGCCGGCGCTTACGGACTTGACCGCCGGCTATGAAGGGGTCAAAAATGACACCTCATTCCAAAGTGAACTCGACGGGCTGCTGGCTCACTACGCCGGCCGCGCCACGCCGCTGTATTACGCCGCTAATCTGACCCGCCGCTGCGGCGGGGCAAGAATCTTTTTGAAGCGCGAGGATTTAGCCCATACCGGCTCGCATAAGATCAACAACGCCCTTGGCCAGGGACTGCTGGCAAAACGCCTGGGCAAGCAGCGGATTATCGCCGAAACCGGCGCCGGGCAGCACGGCGTGGCCTCCGCCGCCGTCTGCGCCATGTTTGGGCTTGACTGTGTCGTTTATATGGGTGAAGACGACGTCAAGCGGCAGGCCTTGAATGTCTTCCGCATGCGCCTGATGGGCGCTGAAGTCAGGCCGGTGGCTTCAGGGTCGCGGACGCTGAAAGACGCCATCAACGAGGCCATGCGAGACTGGGTATCCCACCCGGAGGACAGCTATTACCTGATCGGCTCGGTCGTCGGGCCGCACCCGTACCCGATGATGGTACGGGACTTCCAGTCGGTCATCGGGCGCGAGGCTCGGACGCAAATGCTCGACGCCGCCGGGAAACTCCCGGACTACGCCGTGGCTTGTGTCGGCGGCGGTTCAAACTCCATCGGCCTGTTCTATCCTTTCATCACCGATTCGTCGGTAAAGCTGATTGGCGTTGAGGCCGGCGGCTCCGGCATCGATACCGGCAGACATGCCGCCACCCTTTCAGCCGGGCGGCCTGGAGTGCTTCACGGGGCGCGGTCCTACCTGATGCAGGACGCCTGCGGCCAGGTGGCAGAGACACACAGCATCTCTGCCGGTCTGGACTACCCCGGCGTCGGGCCGGAGCACAGTTTCTTGAAAGATTCCGGCCGCGCCGAGTACGTGGCGGTGACCGACGAGGAAGCCCTGGCCGCCTTCCGGCTGCTGTCTGAGACCGAGGGCATACTGCCGGCTATGGAATCGTCGCACGCCATTGCCCTGGCGGCCAGGCTGGCGGCGGCGCTCGACAAGAGTCAAACGATCCTCGTCTGCCTGTCCGGCCGCGGGGATAAAGATATGGATATCGTGATGAAGGCAATGGGAGTGAGCTGATGAGTGATATATCCAGGGCTTTCGGCGGCGGGCGCAAGGCGCTCATCGGCTACCTGACCGTCGGCTATCCGGACATCGAGACGACGTTAAAAGCGGCGGTTGTCCTGGAGAGGGCCGGCTGCGATATCATCGAACTCGGGGTTCCCTTTTCCGATCCCATCGGCGATGGACCGGTCATCCAGGCGGCCAGTTTTCGGGCGCTGCAGAATGGAGTCACTCCTGCGGATTGTATCGAAACCGCCGCCGAACTCAGGCGGCGGGGTTTGAATGCGCCGCTGGTCTTCATGGGCTACTACAATCCCGTTTTGAGCTACGGGATCGAGCCTTTCTGCCGCGACTCGGCCGCCGCCGGCGTTTCCGGCTTGATCATGCCGGACCTGCCGCCGGACGAGTCCGGAGATCTTGATGCGGCAGCAGTAAAACATGGCATAGATTTGATATATCTCCTGGCGCCGACCTCGACCGCCGCGCGTGTCGCTCTGATAGCTGAGAAAGCGCGCGGCTTTATTTATTTGACCTCAGTGGCCGGGGTCACCGGCGCCCGCGACGGCGTTCCGGAGTACCTGCCGGATTTCGTCGCGAAGGTACGGCGGCAGGCCAGTCTGCCCCTGGCGGTGGGTTTCGGCGTGTCGACGGCCGAACAGGCGGCAGCCATCGGATGCTACGCCGACGGCGTGATCATCGGAAGCAAGCTTCTTAGGCTCATCGAGGAAGACCCGTCGCTGGCATCTCTCGAAGAATTCACCGCCGGGGTGCGGACCGCGCTCGACGGAACGGGTTAAGCGGGGCGGTCAGTTTTCCGGACTGGCCAGTCCGAATCTAAGTCTAATGAGGCGCAGGCTCAACTGCCGCCACTCGTACCGCAACCCATCATCGTCCTGTGCTGACCGGGTCTTGGCCGGCCCGTAGCGGACCCGGGCATAGGCGCCGGCAACCGCGCTGATGCCGGCGGCCTCGGACGGCAGGCGGGCGCTCAAGCGGCGGGCGTATTCCAGGGGTGTTTCGGCGGGATTCGGCCTCAGGCGGAACAACCTGCCTACCAGTCCCAGCCGGGCGTAAGCCGAACCCGCGGAAGATGCGCGTGATAAATACAGGGTCCCGCCGCCGGCGGCCAGAGCGATACTCGGTAACAGGAAGGCAAGTGCCAGCACCCAGCCGCCGGTCTCGGGCATTCCCCCGCCGGCCGGATCCAGAGAGGCCGCCCCGGCGGTATCTTCGATCTCGCCGCCGGGCAGGAAGGGATTCGTTGATGGCGGCGGCGGCAGAATGTCTCCGGAGATGACTGCGGCGGAGTTTTCCAGGCTGTCGGCGGGGCGTCCGGGAGTAGTTTCCAATACAATCCAGCCGTAATCAGGAAAATAAACTTCAGCCCAGGTGTGGGAATCATGGCCGCGGATGATCAACCGGTTGGTATCGGCATCGCGCTCGATGCCCAGATACCCCTGACAGAAGCGGGCCGGGATGCCTGCGGAACGCAGCAAGACTACTGCGGCTGACGCGAAGTTGACGCAATTGCCTTGACGTGAGGCGATAAACTGAGCCACTCCGTCCGCGCCTGTGGCCACCGCCGTCCCTGAGATTTCGTATGAGAAGCTCCCCAGGTATTCTTTGACCGCCATGACCTTCTCGTAAGCCGTCACCTTGTCCCGCGTCAGGAACCGGCTGAGTTGGGACACGGACCTCGGCAGATTACTCGGCAGCTGAAGGTAACGCTCAGCAATCCAGTCAGGGTACTTTCCCGCAGCCAGCGCCAGTTCAGCCGCCGTTACAGCCGGCAGCCGGCCGGTCACCTGGTAGGTCTGGTACACAGCAAGCAACCGGGGAGAAATGAGCGTCATGATGTCGTTGCCTTCAGGGGAGAGTAGGCTCCGGGATAAAACCGGAATGGAAACGGATAACGGATACCCGTTGACCAGTATCAGGTCCGTCTTGACCTGGTTTTCTACCTGGTAACTGATGGCTATGGACCGCGCCGGCGGTGCGGCGCCGATTATCGGCTGATTAGGGGTGATCTCGGTGGCAGCTGACTGGCTCACGGTCCAACCGGCGGCGGAGTACGTATCGTAATAGCGCGTTGTGAAGTAGCCGGACGTAGGAAAATCGATGATGAATCTGATTGCATCGCTCTGGTCGGGCGCAGCGCTGAAAGACACTGAGTCCTGATTGGAGCTTCGCACCGTTTTTACCTTCGAAGGGACAGCCGAAAAGATGTTTAGGGTATTATCCTTGAGTGCCGCCAGGATTGACTCGCCGCCGACCTGCAGCTTCAGGTCTGCTGCCGGGGATTGCGGCAGGGCGAACGCCGCCAGTACGATCAACAGGCATAACGGCAGACCTGCCAGCAAACGGGTTCCCCTCCCATTGGAGGCCGAGGCGGCTACCATCACCAGCCCTGCAACCAGGTAGAGCGGAATTATGAACTCGAATTCCCGGGTCAGATTGGCGACGTTTAAGCTGACGATAAGTGCGCCGATGATGAATGCCGGCCAGCCATTGCGCCGGCGCGCGGCGAACCAGGCGCCGGTGACACCGGCTAGCCAGCAGACAGCCACCAAAAATACGGCGAAGGCAATCTGGTTGTCGGAAGGCCGGGACAGCGCCTCCAGCCAGCGGTCCCATTTACTCAACCCGGCCAGGTCCGAGAAAAGCGACAACGACTGCCAGACTGCCATGCCGGCGGCGCCGATGAGCGACAGGCCGGCCGCGATAGCGCCAGGCAGGCGGGAAGCGCCTAGCAAGCTGCCGGCGGCAACACCGAGGAGGAACGGCAGGAGCAGAGAGGGCTGAGGATTGATCCACCGGGCGGCTTCAAGAGAGTATACCGCCACCCCCAGCGAGAGCAGCACCAGGGCCAGGTTCAACCAGACAAACCCTGATCGGCTGGTGACCGGAGTGACGTTCACGAGCGGCTCCAGTCCCTGACCCACCCCGGCGCGCCGGCGGCCTGCTCCAGGGACTGAGCGCAGCTGTCTGCCTTCCGCAGCAGATAAACCGGCGCCCCAAGCTGAATAAGCGATCGACCGGCAGCGGCGGGTGAAGGTCCGCCGAAGTCGGCGCCGTCGATAAGAAAGAATGCGGCTGCCCCGCCGCGTGAGGTTAACTGGTGATAGGCCTCCGTCAAAGCGCTGGAGTTGGACGGGGAAATGGTCACTACCGTCGAGTCCGAACCGAATAATCCCTGATGCCTGGCGATAAGTTCCGCAACCGGCATTGCCCCCCGAGGCTCGATGACCGCTAGAACGTCCAGGATATCGGTCAGGTGTTTTTGACTGGCAGCTGCGGGCATAACGACAGGTTCGTGCTGGCTGGCGATTAAGCCGAACTGGAAACCGCCGGCGATGTATTTTCTGGCCAGCGCCGCCGCCAGGGTAACCGCGTATTCTGCCGTGGACTGGCTGCCCTCACCGGAGTGGGCCGGCGCGGCCATATCCAGAATAACCCAATAGTTCTTGGCGCGGTGGCGGGAGCGGTCGGCGTCGAAAACCTTGACCATGTATTGTCCGGTGTGGGCGGTGCTTGTCCAGTGGACATGGCGCAGCGAATCGCCCGTGGTGTATTCACGGATGCTAGAGGCTGAAGCTGAAAGAGCTTCCGGCAGCCTCCTCGACAACCCCGATCCGGCCAGTCCCAGCAGGCTGAAAGGCGGCAACGGCACTGCCTGGGGATGCACGGTGATTTGCCGCGCCTCGCCCAATGAGGTTCGGGAGTGGAACAATCCAAAAGGATCAGTGGCGGTAAGCCGGAATCTCCCCAGATGGAAGCGGCCGCGCTTTACCAGCAAGTAATTGGTCTGCAGGGATGCGCCTCGGCCGGAAACGATTTCGTGTACGGGAGCGCTATCCGCACCCGGGAGATCGGTCTCTGCCTGCAGCGTCAGGCCGAACCGGGGCAGGCGGCTGGCTGAGTTGAGACTGACCTCCTGTTGGATTGAAGATCCGGCGCAGGCACGTTCCGGAATGGCACCGGACTCTAACGAAAGGCCGCGGATTGACAGCCTGACCCAGAGCCATCCGGCCGCCAGGACCAGAATCCAGACATAGAACAGCCGCAGCGCCAGCACTGAGCCGGTAACCGCTACCGCCCCTGCCAGGACCAGCGTCGAGACTAATAGTCCCACACCTGGGCGCATTCCCCCTCCCCAATTTACCCCAAATCAGCTTCGGCCGGACATGGCGCCCGGCACCGGCAGGCTGTTAATTATCTCGGTGACGATATCGCGGCTGGAGGTCTTGTGGGGTACAGACGGGTCAAGAACCATCCGGTGCGCCAGGACCGGCACCGCCAGGGCTTTCACGTCGTCAGGCAGGACATAATCCCGGCCGCTGACCAGCGCCAGCGCCTGGGCGGTGCGGTATAGGGCCAGCGAACCCCTGGGTGAAACTCCCAGATACAGCGACCGGTGATTTCTGGTAGCGCCGGATAGGGCGACGATGTATTGACTGACCAGACGGTCGACGAAAATATCCTTGACCGCCGCCTGAAGGCCGATGAGTTCCTCAGCGTGGACCACCGGCGTCAGGTCTTCGATGGGATGACGGAAGCGCTGGTTTTCCAGGATCGTCAGTTCCCCGGCCGGATCGGGAAAGCCCAAAGACAGCCGAAGCAGGAAGCGGTCGAGCTGAGTTTCGGGCAAGGGGAAGGTGCCCTCATATTCCACAGGGTTCTGGGTGGCCAGTACGTGGAAGGGCACCGGCATCCGGTGGGTTACGCCGTCGACCGAGATCTGGTGCTCCTCCATGCATTCCAGCAGGGCTGACTGCACTTTAGGCGTGGCGCGGTTGATCTCGTCGGCCAGCACGATCTGGGCCATCACCGGTCCGGGACGGAATTCAAAATCTCCGCTTTTTTGGTTATAGACGGTCGTGCCGGTGATATCCCCGGGAAGCATGTCAGGGGTGAACTGGAGGCGCTTGAAAGAACACTCCAGCGACCGGGCCAGTGACCGGGCCAGCATCGTTTTGCCGACGCCGGGAGCATCTTCGATGAGTAAGTGCCCGCCGGCCAGAATGGCAACTACCGCCAACCTGATTGCTTCCGCTTTGCCGACGATGACCTTGCCGACGTTTTCGATGATCGCCGAAGCGGATTCATACGCCTGGGCTAGCGGCTGGCCCGACGCCTGGGTTTCTGCCTTATGCCGGGTAAGCATGACATTACCATTATATGTCAAGTTTTCATTTCTGGAAAGTTGACCGGGGGATATCCGCTGATGTATCTGCTGTTGACGGGTAGTATCCAGGGACGGAACAGGTGGCGGCGCTACCGGCCGGGAGGTTTTTCCAGGTAAAGCCGCAGCCGGTCCCAGTAGAAATCATGCCAGCCCTGGGCAATTTCCTCGGCGAAGGCCTCAGGCACGCCCTGCTGGGTGAACCTTAAAGTGGACACGCCCCTTTTTTCACCGAGCTCGACCGAAACGGTCGAGAAAACACCTTCCGGCCAGTCAGAAGCCCGCCACCGCTGGACGTACCTTGCGCCGGGCTCAAGCTCGAGAAACTTGCCGCTGATGTAGCCGTCGTAGGCGCTGAAGCTGCCGCCGGGCCGGGCGTCGATGGATGCCGCCGCGCCGGTGAAAGCTGAATGCTGCGCCGAATCCGTCAGCGCCTCAAAGACGCGCCGCGCCGGAGCCTCGAACACTGCCAGCTGCACAATCGTTTTATCGGCCATTTATCAAACGCCCAGCATCCCCGGAGACATCAGGCCTCGGTTAGGGAGATTCCTTTGATCACCGGCGGATCAACTGGCATGGACACTTCACCGTGAGGGGAGCGGCCAACCTTGACCCCGGCGATCTTCTGAACCGTGTCCATACCTTCGGTAACCCGCCCGAACTGGGTGTAGTTGGGGCAGCCGTTCAAGCCGCGGGCCTGGGGACCGGTGCAGATGAAGAACTGGCTGCCGTTGGTGTTGGGGCCCGCATTAGCCATGGCTACAATCCCGGGATCGTAAGAATGCTTCGCCGGGAGTTCGTCGTTGAAGCGGTAGCCCGGGCCGCCGCCGCCGGTACCGGTGGGGTCTCCGGTCTGGATCATAAACGGGGCGATGATGCGGTGGAAGATAACGCCGTCGTAAAAACCCTCGCCGGCCAGAAAGACGAAGTTGTTTACCGTTTTGGGGCTTTCCTTGGCCAGCAGCTCGATCTTGAAGCTGCCAAGTGAGGTGTCGATGGCGGCGGTGTATTTTTTATTGGGATCGATCTGCATCGGCGGGGCGGCGGTCCAACGTTTGGTTTCGGGCATTATGATTTCCTTTCTTGTTGAGCACCAATTTCAAATCAAGGCTTTTCGATGGTGATCCGGATGATATAGGGCGGGTCGACAGGCTTGGAGAGTTCGCCGGTTGGGGTCAGAACTACCGGTACCGAGGCGATCGCCCGGACTACATCCATTCCCTCGACGACGATGCCGAATTGGGTATAAGCCGGGTTCTGATCGAGGTTTTTAGCCTGCGGGCCGGTACAGATGAAGAACTGGCTGCCGTTGGTGTTGGGTCCCCGGTTGGCCATGGCGACGATTCCCGGTTCGTACGACCTTTTAACCGGCAGCTCGTCGGCAAAAGTGTACCCCGGACCGCCGGCGCCGGTGCCGGCGGGGTCGCCGGTCTGGACCATGAACTCCTTCATGATGCGGTGAAAGATGATTTTGTTGTCGGCGCTCTGGTTGTAAAAACCCTTTTCGGTCAGGGAGATGAAATTTTCCACCGTCTTGGGCGCGTCTTTGGTGAAAAATTCTATCTTGAAGCTGCCCAGATTGGTCTCGATGGTGGCGTAAGTGGGTTTGGGATCGCCGCAGCCTCCGGCGGTCAGGATCGCCAGCAGAGGCAGCACGACCAGCAGTTTTCTATATAAGTTCATTTCTTCCTCGATGCAAAAAGGCCGGTCTCTATGATACGGGATAACGCGCCGTTCTGCCAAGCGGAGAACCTGGCTGTCGGAAGGCCGCGCGGCGTTTTGGCTGCTATAGGCTGCGTCCCGTTTTTATCAGAGCTGACAGGACGGCGGTTCTATGGTTGCGGGCTGGCGGTCCAGGTGTATCGGTGACTGCAAAGCGGCTGCCGACTCCTCATCGGCCGGTGCTGTTGTTCCGCCGCCCGTGCCGGCGCCGTCGGCCAACTCAACGCCCTGGCATTTCTCAGGCGTGACCATGCCGCAGGAAATAATCATCCTCATGGCGCAGTCGACGCTCATGTTCGGGCGGGATATCTGGTGTTCCCGCAGCAGCTGCAAAAAGCCGGAAGTCGGATTGGGTGATCCGGGGACATAGACCACATAGATCTTCTTGCCGTTTTCATCTTCCATGTCGTTGGTGATGAAGGCCAGCGACTTGACCCCTTTCTGAGGGAAGTCGACGATGACGACTTCTTTGAAAGCGCTGCGTTTGACGCCGCCCAGAGAGTCAACCACCTGCTTGGCGCCGGTGTATATCTGGGAGAATAGGGGCAGCCTGGAAAATACCCTGTCGGCGGTTTTCAGTATGCTGCGTCCCACCACGTTGTGCCAGATGATCCCGACGATCCAGATAAGGACGATGGTGCCGGCCAGGCCGAGCCCCACGATCTCCCGGCCGAAAAATAGCTTGATGACCGGCTGCAGGATGCCGTCGATGGTGTTGAACATCCACATCAGGATCAGGACCGATGCCAGCAGGGGCACCAGGAACAGCAGCCCGGCAAGGAATTCCTTTTTAAGAGTGGCCTTGAACCAGGTGGCTATTCTTTTCATTCAGGCCTTTCCAGTATCAACCACAAACCGGTATTAAGAGGAGCATTGAAGGAATCGGGTTGGGGCATTATTCTTCCGGCACTCGATGGCGTCGGTGTTATAAAACAACCGATGCAGCCGGCTTACGCCCGGCTCAATTTCTTTTCGAGTTCAGCTCGGGACGGTTCAACCAGAACGGCGCCGTCCGGGAAAATGATGGTCGGCACGCTTTTGAAACCTTTGTTGATGCGTTCCACCTCAGCCGCGGCGCCGGCGTCGGCGGCAATATCAACCCATTTATAGGTCACGCCCAATTGCTTGAAGACTGATTTGGCGCGCACGCAGTCGGGACACCAGGTTGTGCCGTACATGATGATTTCGTCAGCCATTCGGACCTCCGTGCTCCGAGCGTTCTTCCGGCAATAATGAGGCAGGGGCCGGCCGGCCTCCGCTCATCGCCGCGAGACGATGTCCGCCCTCCTCCAGGCTTCCACCATGGCCGCACCCCTGCCGAGAACAATTCTATGCCGGATAAGGGCGCGGGTCAACGCCGCGGGGCTAAAACCTGAAGTGAACGAAGATGCGTCCGAAATTTTTATCGTCCTTCTCAATCCGGTGGTACTGCTGCTTTATCCCCGGTTGAGCTAAAAACCTGAGAACATGCTTTTTAAGGGCGCCCGAACCCTTGCCCGGGATGATCTCGATGAGTTCTATCCTCTTTTTTACCGCATCGGAGATGATCCGGTTCAACTCCGTTTCAATAGCCGCCCCGCGGTTATAGATTTCGTGCAGGTCAAGCACCAGTTTCGCCATTCGGCACCCCTGTTCGATGCCTCGAATCGCTCACTTCGCTATAATGATGACACAAACGGGCGATATGGTCGAACCTTGCCGTCAGCGGCAGGTTGAGGGGTGCCGGAATGTGGTATCTGGTAGGCGCTGCGGCGGCTGTACTTACGACTTTTGGGTTTGTGCCTCAGATTCTTAAAATGAGACGGACCAGGTCGGTAAAGGATATCAGCCTGCTGACCCTGGTTCAGTTTTCCGTCGGCGTCGCCATATGGGGTATTTACGGCTGGCATTTGAAAGACCCTGTCATCGTCGCGGCGAACCTCATCAGCCTTCTCATTCTGCTTTCAGCCATAGCTATGTATCTGAAATACCGTCGGGCGACCCTGCGCTGATTAGAGATCGGTACCGCCTGTCGGCGATTGACCCGAGGGATATAATTAGTAAGGTGTTTGAGAGGGAATGGCTGGGGTGTTGAAATTCGTCCTGTCGTTAGCCGCCGTCGTCGCTCTCGCCCTCACCGGCGCGGGCTGCGGCCCGGCGGAAACTCCCGCCACCGAGTCTCCGTTTACCGCGTCGGCTTCGCAGCCTCCATCGGCATCGACAACGACCAGCCTGCCGCCGCCGGCTACCGCGGCGGCCCAAACCAGAGTTGTGCTGGCCGAGATGTTCACCGGGGACTGGTGAGGCTACTGTCCGTTCGCGTCGCGAGCGATCGAAAAACACGCCGCCGAGCTTGGGCCGGGAAAACTCCTGGTGCTGCAGTACCATTCGGGGGACAAATACGCCACCCCGGCCACCGAAGCTAAAGCCGCCGAATACGGCGTGAGGGGCTTCCCGTCAATCTATTTCGATGGCGGTAATCCAGTCATCGGCGCCGGCAGCGAACTCTCCGCCTACAACGCCCAGACATCCAAAATCGCCGCCGCGCTGGCTAAACCGCCGGCGGTCGCCCTGAGCGCTACCGTCAGTTTTTCCGGGGGCATTACCGTGACAGCTGCCGCAACCAACACTGGGTCAAGTACTGTTTCCGGCTTGAAGCTATATGTCGTCATCTATGAGGATCTGGGCACCGCAGAACACCACTACACGGTGCGCGACGTTCTTTCTCCGGTCGCTATCGTGAGCCTGGCTTCCGGCGCCGTTCAACAATTTTCAGTCAAATCTAGCTACGGCGGCAGCCAGAGTAATCTGCAGGCCGTTGTTTTCATCAAATCCGCTTCCGGTGAAGTGCTGCAGGTGGCTCTGGCCGGCAAATAACCGCTCGTTAGAGATGAATCACTTTTTCTTTGGGGCGGGCGCTGCGGCGGCTTCTTTTTTCGCGGGCGCCGGTTTGGCGGCCGGCTTATCGGCGTACAGTTCCGGATGGTGTGTCCGACAGGTTTTGCACATAATTAGCGCCTCCTTGCGGTATTGATTATACCCCTCGAGCGGTTATCCCCCAATCATCGGGGTTTTCAAACCGGTTTGATATCGCATTTTTCGATCAGTGCGGAAAGCGCCCGGCGCGCCTGCGCCCGCTCCGCCCGTGCCTTTTGAAGGCTTTCCAGGAAAGGCGTCGGCTCATTCCGCCGCCAGGCTGCCTCGACGATGCGGTCAATCAGGCTGGCAAATCCCAGTCCGGACTGCAAAGCCGCCAGGGCAAAAGCGCTGGTGCGTTCCAGATACGGATTGGCGTTGACTTCCACCACCACCGGCGTCCCGGTGGCAGGCAGCCGGATATCGACTCGGGCGTAATCACGCACTTTTAAGGCGAAGGCTGCCTCGCGGCCGGCGGCGATGATGCGGGCCCGGGTTTCCGGCGCCAGATCGGTGGCCACCTGGACGTTGATGAACTGGTGATCCGGGTCGGAGTCGTCTTTCAGGGCTCGGCTGAAGACGCGGGGCGTCCCGGGCGGCAGGCTGGAAAAATCCAGTTCCATCAGCGGGAGGGCTTCGGGAGGGTCGTTGCCCAGGACGCCGACGTAAAATTCCCGGCCTTCGACATATTCCTCCACCAGAGCCTGTTCCTTCAGTTGGCTGTGGATGAAATCAATCCGCTCTACCAGCTTTGGATACTCGGTGACCAGCGACGCTTCCCCGATACCTAGCGAAGTATCGCCCCTGAGAGGTTTAACGAACAGCGGGAAGTGCATTTTCCCGGCGAACTCGATGTCGTGCCGATCGAAAACCGCGTAGTTGGGATAGGGCACGTCGTGAAACTGGAGCAGTTTTTTGGTCAACACTTTATCCTGGCGCGCCGCCATGCCCTGGGGCCCGGTGCCGGTAAAGGGCTGTCCCAGCATCTCAAGCACCGCTGTGACATTCATTTCAAAGTTGTCGTTGTCGGCAAAGCGCTCGCAAAGGTTGAACACCAGGTCCGGGCGGTATTCGTCCAGCTTGTCCAGCAGCTCCCGCAGGTCGTCGCACAGGCCGATGGCCGAGACCTCGTGCCCGGACCCGCGCAGGGCTTCGGTGACCTGATCAACCACCTCGTCATGGGTGGTTGCCTCCGGGCCGCGTTCTTCCCAGAACAGGACGCTGATTTTCAGCTTATCCATGCCTGTCTCTCCTGCCGCTTTTTTCAACGAACCGGCCCCGACTGGTGAAATTCATCGCCAGGGCTGCCGTCATGACAGCGAAACCGCTCATCCGCTCTTCGATACGGCTTTGATCCATCTGGAGGTTAAGCCGCTGGCAGCGGGCGGTCAGATCGGCCAGCAGGCCGGCGGCGACATGCCGTTCCAGGCCGGTCCAGCGGTTGATTTCAAGCACCAGATTACCGCGCCTGGCTTCGACCGCTTCCGATGCCGCAATCCCGCGCCCGTCAGGGAAAGCCCGGCGCAGGTCTTCGTCAAGAATCCGGTGTGTCGCCACCGGCGCGTGCCGGTGTTCGCCGCAGCTGCGGTACCACGAATCGAGAGTCATGGTGAGTTCGCCGACCGGGGTGTCGAGCCCGCCGGCTGGCGACTGTACCGGTCGCCGGCCGTAAATCCGCGCCGCCCGTTCGGCGTATTCCAGCTTTTTAAGCGCCGGGGTGCCGGAATAAACCTCGCGCCAGGCCGCGCCTGGGGTCAGCCACACGGCGAAAGTCTCGGCAAAGTCATCGTCAGGATGCTTTTGGGCGTACCAGCCCGGGATATGCCGGACAAAAGCCGGGCTGAAAGGGACTACCGGGTAAACTTCGCGGTAAGGCTCGCCGTAATCGCCGAAAAGCCTCTGCCAGAGGCGGTACCGGTACAGCCGGTGGGCGTAGTTGAAGGCATGCCCGGCCTCGTGGCGGAGGTACATCATTATTTCTTCGTCGGTTTCGGCCTCGATGCCGGTCATGCTGCCTTCCAGCCGGCACAACTCGCTACTGGCCAGGTAAAAAGGGATGCCGATAACCGGCATCCCGGCGGGGCATCCCCATTCATCGGAAAAATAAGCCTCCGGTTGGAACCCGGTAAGGCCTGCTGCCTGGAGTTCGGCATGCAGCCGGCCCAGCAAGGGTTCCAGCCGGCTGCCGCGGATTTCCAGCCCGAGGTCGGCGATGCGGCGGGAAAGCAGTGTCTGGTCAGCCCCGGTCACGTTTTACCTCAAAACGAGGATACTAACAATGTAACCTATCGCTTAACTTGGGGCAAATCTTATTCGGGCCCGAAGAGGATCAGGGCACGGTGACTTCGACGGTCTGGGTCCAGTCACCGCCCTTCCATTTGAGGGGGAAAGTCAGGCGCAGTACCTGGGTTTTATCCTTGTTCAGGTTGGTTATCATCTCGTTGGTTTGAGTTACCCCGCCCTGGGTGAGGCTGGCGGTCACCACGACGGTGCCGTCGGTGCCGCGGTTATCGATAGTGATCTCCAGGATGGCGAAATAGTGGTCGCCCATGCCCGAAGTCGTCGCTTCAACCGATTTAACCACCGGTTTGGGTTTGGCTGCGGTCACCGGCGGCGTGGTTGAAGGCGATGAGGTTTCATCGGATTTGAAGGGGTTGCTCAGGCTGTCGCATCCGGAGGTGAAAAGAAGGATGAAGATGATGAGAGAGGCAAATACCGTCCCGGCCAGCCGCTTCCGAATCACGGCAGCATACTAATACTTTACTGGTTGCCAGTCAAATGGCGCCGCTTGCGGTTCCGGAAGAGCAGCACCGCCACCGCCGCCAGCAGCAGGTTGAGTCCGGCAAAGCCGACAATGACCCACTCATCGCCCCTCTGGCCGGTCATCCGGTCGAGCGAATCATTGATCGCCTGAATAAGAGATTCAGCCTGATCGTAGTCGCCGGCCGCCCAGGCCTCTTCAGCGGCGGACAGATCATTTCTGTTTCTGTCCAGCACCAGCAGCGGCCCGAGACAGCCGAGGTTGGCGGGATCTTCGTAGTGCCGCGCCGTTTCTTCTATCCGGGCAGCCGTTCGGTCGAGTTGATCTCGAAGCGCCGCCCGCTGATCGGAACAGGCCGCCGGAAAGGCCAGTAACAGCGTGAGCACGGTTGCTGAGATTATCCAGGCGGCTGGCTTCATGAAGCGTTGTTTGATCAAATCGATCTTGATTTCCTGTTTTTGAAACACGTCATTATACATGGCGGTAGGTTCTCTCGGCCAGGCCGAACCTCCAGGGCGGCAAATTGAAATGATACCGGCAGACATTCAGACATAAATCGTCGGATTGGGCGTTATAGTGGTGATAAAAAAGAGTGAGGCTATTGTCCGGCCGGCAGCCGGAGATTATAATGAAACCATAGCTTGATGGAGGTATCAAATGTGCTGCCCCGCCGTAATTGCCTTGCTCATCGGTCCCAGGGCCGCTATCCTCATCTGGTGGCTGCTTGATCAGGCGCGCTGGCAAGCCGCTTTCGACACTTTCCTGATCCCGCTGTTAGGCTTCTTCCTGCTGCCCTGGACCACGTTGGCTTACGTGCTGGTTTTCCGCGGCGGGGTGGAAGGCTTTGATTTCATCTGGCTGATCGTCGCCGTGCTGGTGGACCTGGGCGCTTACAGCGGCGGCTACCGGAGCCGGCAGAAGATGGGCAACGGCTAATCCTGCCGGGGCGGACTAAGGTTTGCCCTCACTGAAAATCCGGATTACTTCAGGTCTTGTTTCAGATAATTTGCCAGTGAGGTTATTTGCTCATCGCTCAGGTTAAGCCTGGAGCGGTGGTATTTGATCAGATTGGTCAGCTCTTCCAGGGTGCGGCCGGCGCTGGCTTCGGAGTCGCGGTTGACCGGATTTCCTTTATTGGTGCCTTCGCCGTTGGCTCCGTGACATTCGGCGCAGGACGCCAAATATAACTGAGCCCCCATTAACACGGCGGAAGTTGACGGTGCCGGGTTGTTTCCGATCGATGCCGCCGTCTTGCCGCAGCCGGCGGCGGTCAGCGTCAAAATCAGCAGAGTGGATAATAAAAGAAGAGCGGCGTTACGGTTCGGCAACCTCATCTGTCAGCTTCCTCAGTAAGTGGATAAAAATTAACGAAAGTAATTTATCATAATTTTCGGCGCCGCTGCAAACGCCAAAAACCGCATCGCCTGGTGGTCTCTTAGAAAGCTGGCCAGGGCGGCGGCCTGCTGCGGTGACAACCCGAGGGCGGCCCGGTGAAACTGAACCAGGGAAATCAACTGCTCTTCAGTCCGGTTTAAGATTGCCGGGCTGTCCGGGGTGATGCGGCTGCCGCGGTCCGTTCCTTCCGCGTTAGCGCCGTGGCACTCGGCGCAGTAGGCGGCGAAAAGGACTGCGCCGTCGAGCGAGGTCGGGTTCGGGGTGGTTGGGGTCGGCTCCTGAGCGGGGCCGCAGGAAGCTGCGGTCAGAAACGTGGTTAAGATAGTCGCGGCCAGAAGGAGACTTCTAGTTTTCATTTCCAGTTTTCCAGCATTTTCCCAACCGAACGGTTCAGTTCCATCGAGAAACCGGCGGCAAACTTGCGGCAATATATCTCCTGGCCGGCGTTTTCGTATTGAACTGCCCTTGCGGTGCTGCGGAATGTATTCTCCAGGTCCCCAAAGCAATGGTCCATTGCCGCAGCATCAAGCGGGCGGTATCTGTCTTTATGGACGATACTCTCTCCGGGGAAACGGCTGGTCAATTTTCTCTTCGCCGCCGCCGCTGTCGGGTAGCCGAAGCATAACAGGGTGACCGGCAGGGTGTACGGCGGCAAGTCGAACATTTCCCGGTGCGTCTCGTACTGCTCCAGTATGTCGCCGATATAACATGAACCTATCCCCAGGGATTCGGCGGCGATGACCGCCGTCTGGGCCGAAATGAGCGCGTCGCAGCAGGCCAGCATCAGGTCGCCGGTTTGAGGCCTGCGGTTGGGCAACCCGGATGCCTCGGCCCGTCCGGGAGCGCCGCATTTGATGAAGTAGTCCCACCACCGCTGTAGATCCGCCAGGAACAACAGCACGTACGGCGCTCTGGCGATGAACGGCTGGTGGTCGCAGCTGACCGCAAGGCGGTCTTTGAGGGACTGGTCCTCCACCTCGATGATGGAATATAGCATCAGATTGCCGGCCGTGGGCGCTCTGAAAGCCGCGGCCAGGATGGCGTCTTTATCGGCACGGGTAACCGGTTTCGGGCTGTAGGCGCGCACCGAGCGGCGGTTGTGGATGAGTTTAAGCGTCTCGTTCATCGGCATCTGCCTCGTCAGGTTTTCATTGAGTTCAAGGTTGTCTATTGGTAGAATACCCCCTGATTTGGTTTAAAACAAGAAAGTTGGAATATGTCGGACAACCTGGAAAGCCTGCAGCAAGCCCTGGTTCTCTGGACGAACATCGCGCATAAACTCTGGGAAGCCAGATCGGCACTGCTGCCCCGCAACCCGGATCATTCCCCCGGCGCCCCTGGCGATTCGCCGGTTTTTTCCAAAGAGATCCTCGGCCTCTACGACGGCCTGGACAGTTTGTACATGGAAGCCGAGCAGAAGAAACGTCAGATCTTAGAGCGCATCGCCCGGATTTCACCTCCGGTTTAGAAGCTTTCCTCAAGTCAGTTTCGCAGGTTCCTGCCCTGCGGCGAAGCGTGAAAAATATACCTCTAACCTATTGACTTCAATAATATAGCAGCCTTACACTAATCCCATAACTCTTTATCATCAAACAGGATGGCTGTGACCTGCCGTCTGTAACTGGTCACCTGGACTGGCAGCTAGCTAATGGTGAAACCGGCCTGGAAAGCGGCCGGTTTTGTTTTTACATGTAAAAGGAGGAGGGAAAACCATGTTGAAAAAAGCGGTCTCACGGTTCACTGCGGTTCTCCTGGCGCTCGGTGTTCTGGTGCTGTTGTTACCCGCGGCGATTCCGGCCGCGGCGGCGAAAGTCGATTACGTACCCACAGACGTCGGCCCCAAGATCCGGCAATGGGAGGCCACGGTTGACCGAATCGTTAAAGATGACCAACCAACTGGATCAAGCAATGTTAATGCGTCATCGCTTACAGTTTTGGATACTAAAATATTCCTAATTCTTAATGACTATTTTGGTAGTTACCAAGCAACCTATTTTTATTTGGTCTCAGAGTCATCGAAGACACAAGTTTGGGTTCAAGTGAATCTGGCTTGGACGTCTGGAGATCCACGCACCACACCTTCTATTGACGACACTCAAATCTCCTACATTCTCAACCAATTTGATAATGTTATCTTGCCGACGGAAACAGACTTTTTCGGAGGGGCTGATCCTCATGATGGTTCGACAGCCTATTTGCCAGGGCTGCTTGGTTTGCCATCGGACTATTACTTTGATTCTGGTGGTCGAAATATCGTTCTTATCAGCAATATCCGCGATGAGAATTACTATGATTCAACGTACCCAATCTATATTGCAGGTTTTTACTCTCCCTCGTTTGAGGTATATTTTGACCGAAATGTTATCACAATAGACGCTTATGACTGGGCAAATCGCTTAGGTCCTGACGGAACTCGTGCGTATCTTTATGAGGGTGTGGTAGCTCATGAGTGGCAGCATCTCCTTCATGATGACTATGACCCTGATGAAGAGACATTCATCAATGAGGGTATGTCCGAATATGCGGAGATCCTCTGCGGATATACGCAATCACTGCAAGGTCATCTTGACGCAGCTGCCGAAAATCCAGAGAACTCGCTTGTTGTTTGGGGTGACCAGGGCGACGAAGAGATACTGACGGACTACGGGCAGGCCGCCCTCTTCCAGATCTATCTTAACGAGCAGTTTGGTAGAACATTCACCCAAGTTTTGTTCCATAATCCTGGGAACGGGATATCCGGCGTAAACAGTGCTTTATCCCAAATGAGGATAAATAAGACTTTTTCCGACCTGTATCACGATTTTTCGGTTGCCTTGTTGATCAACTCTGTTAAAGCTGGTAGTAAGTACGCGATTAAAACGTTCCCCGGTTTTAAACTTGATATTGGATCGCCGGCATCGCCAAATCTTGAATCTTATTCCCTGGAAGGTGCTCCGCCATGGGGTACCGACTACATCTGGTTGGATGGGAATGCCAAGGAATTGTTGAAATTCCAGTTCAACGGCGTGCCGTATTCCATATTCCCGACCCGTTGGAGTTCCGATGATGGTTGGCTTTGGAGCGGCGTCGGTGATCTCATTGACAACTGGGCGATTTTTGAGACAACCGGTGGTGGTACCCTGAGTTTCGACACAATTTGGAATCTTGAAGACTATTGGGACTTCGGTTTTGTTCAGGTTTCGGTCGATGGTGGATATACTTGGTCAAGTTTATCCAATGCCTATACTACTTCTGATCATGATCCCAACGCCCACCCCACCGTAATCGCTAACCTTCCGGGATTGACCAGTTACATCAGTGCTCCAATAAATATGAGGTTCGACCTCTCTGCCTATGCCGGTCAGGATATCCTTATCGCATTCCGCTGCGTCACCGACTGGGCGACGTATTATGGCGGGTGGTGGGTTGATAATGTATATGTTGATGGGGAATTGATCTCTGATGGGACAGACGCCTCGGTATTCAAGGACATCAGCCAACTATTCCCAGTCGACAACGACTATACCGTTACATTCGTCGCCATGAAAAACTCAGGAAAGAACAAACCCGGGGAGTACAAGGTTCTCACCTTAAGGCTGGACAGCGTCACCGATACCGGTTTGTTTGAACTGAACCAAATTTTAATTTGGGCAGACCAGGTTGTTATGCTGGTGACCTACGACGCGCCGGAAGGAGTGACCTTTTATTCGGATTACAGTTACGAATTTGGCGTGAAGAATTCCAAGCTCAAAAAATAACACTCAAACAGTGGGTGATTAGAATAAAGGGGCGGGTACAATCCGCCCCTTTATTCTTGTGTTATCTTCCCTACCCCCGCAGCACCGCCACCCGCAGCAGCGTCATCAGGATGCTGATGAACGTATTCACCGCCCGCTCCGCTTCGGCGCTGGGCGCCTCCCCAGGCCCCATCGGCGTTGACAGGAACTCCCCCAGCTTGCGCATCGTCTCCGTTGAGTTCCCCTGCCTGTGCTCCGCCGCCAGCCGCTTCAACTCCTCGCTGAACTTCAGGTCGCCGGCTGACTCGATAACGGCGGTGAACTTCTTCTCCCGGTAGCGCTGGTAGCCGCGGAAATGCCCCCGGTTGAGCCACAGCCCGCGGCAGGCCGGGCACCGCTCGAGGATGACCTCGCTCGGGAAATGCCGGTCGGTGAACCTTTGCAGCCTGGTCCCGTCCCGGGGGCAGGCCAGGTCATGCCGCGCCGCAGCCGTCGGCCGGGCCAGGCTTGCCTCGTCAAGCGCCTCCAGCCTGGCCGCTTCGCCCTGCCGCGCCCGGAACAATTCCGACTCGTCGAACCAGATGCCGCCGCATTCGGGGCACTGGTCGAGGCGCAGCGGCAGCCCGTAGTGGCAGGCCGCCGCCACGCCGCGGAGCTCGGCCTGGTCATGAGGGCATCTCATCATATCGGAGCTGATACTAAATCCGCCGGCGTTTGCCTGTCAAACCCGGAGTCTTTGGCGGAAACGCCGCCGCGGGGTATCATAATAGGACATCTACTGTGGAGGAATACCGACATGCCCGCCTCAGAACAGCAAAGAATGATTCAGGCTATCAGCGCCGCCATTGAGCTTGAGACCGAAGGCCGCGAATGCTACCTGGCCGCCGCCCGGAACTCCGCCAACGAAGCCGGCCGCAAGCTGCTAAAGTCCCTGGCCGAGGAGGAAGACGACCACCGCCGCCGCTTTGAGTCGCTTTACCAGTCAGTCAGCCGGGATCACGGCTGGCCGGCCGCCCCGCTGCGCGCGCCGTCCTCACGCCAGATACGCCAGAACCTGGCCGCCGTCTGCCGCGAGATCGGCGTCAAGGTCGCCGGCGCCGCCGGCGAACTGGAGATGGTCAACATCGCCATCGAAAAAGAAAAGAAGAGCCACGAATTTTACCGGGAACACGCTGAAAAAGCCGCCTTCCAGACTGAAAAAGAGTTTTATACCGTCCTGGCCGATGAGGAATGGGAGCACGCCCGGGCGCTGCTGGACTACGCCGAATATCTGACCAATCCGGAGGACTGGTTCGCCGAGACGGAGCACCCGTCGCTGGACGGCGGTTAACCCTTGCCGCCTGGAGTATAATCTCCGTATGCGGATGTGGCTGGTTGACCCGCGGCTGATGTGCCGCAGGCACCTCCTGGGTGAACACGTCGAGCTTCACATGCTGGCCGGATGCCTCCGCCGCGGCAAGAGCATTGACGGCTACTTGCAAGGCCTGGTAGACCCGGCGCTCATCGCCTGCCGCCATGAGCAGCTGGTACGGGAGATGAATAATCGGGGTTTTTCTCACCGCTCGCCGCTCGATGCGCCGGAGTGCCCGCAGCCTGCGGCCAGCATTTCGCCGGAGCGCAACCTGGCCGAACTCCGCCGCCGCTGCCCCGATTGCGCGTCAATCGCCGCGCCGCCGGCTGAATGCTGAAGGAGGCGTATATGCTCCTGGCGCTGATAACCCTGCTGGTTTGGATCGGGTTGGTCTGGGAGTACCGGAGAAAGAAGGCGGCGCTTTTCGCCAGGGACGAACCCGCCGCCGCCGCCGTCTGGCTGAGGTTGCTCAGGCGGTTCCTGTGGACTGGCGGAATCTCCGCCGCGGTTTTTGCCGCCGCGGCTGTCATTCACAACGCCGCCTCAGCCCTGATAGGCATAGAGGAGGCGGTCTTTTTCACTCTCGCCCTGGCCGCCCTGGTCGCCTTCGTCATCGCCACCGGTGTTAGCCTGCTGCTCTATGTCCGGGGGCGTCTGACCAGGGGATAGACGCCGGCGGGATCGGCTGAACTCACGGCCGTTGCTAGTTCTTGTAAGCCGTGATATCGGTCACCACGCCCAGGACGGCCGTCTGATTGTTGTGGTCAATCATCCGCGGCGTCAGTCGGATCCACCTGGTTTCGCCGCCCTTGGGTACAACCCGCAGCTCAGGCTCCTTCGGCAGGTGGTCCAGTTTACCGGAAAGGGCGGAAACCGTCTGGCACATGAAGGTACTCCGGTCTTCCGGATGCACCAGTTCCATTACGTTCATATTTTGAATTTCATTCCGGCTGTAGCCGGTGTAATTTACAAAAGCCTGATTGAAATAGACCAGGTCGCCGTCCTGGAAGACGTACACTGGCAGCGGAATCTCATCGATGATCTTGCGGTAAAAGTATTTATCGTCCATGACGTGTCCTTCACGGCGCCGGATTTTAGCGCTCAAATTATACAAATTACACTGAATGGAAGACAAGATTGGCATACTGAGGCGGGCGTTGACGGCGACCAATTTTACTAAGGGGTACCGGCAGACTAAAATGCGGCAGCCAGGCCTTTCGGTTGGAGAAAACGGATATGACCGGCATCGATACTGCCCCCTCGGACACCCGGAAAGCCCTGCTCGCCCAATTGAATGGCGTCGCTTCGGAGCTTCTGGAGTTCGGCCGGAGTGTGACTGATCCGGACATTCCCATGTATGAAGGCTGGACTGTCAAACGGACCCTGGGGCATATCCTGTTCTGGCATGAAAGCTTTGCCCGCAACGTCCGGGACCTGGCGGCTGGCGTTAAGCCTGCACCTGTTTCAGGCGCTTATGCCGACTTGAACCGCCGCTGTTTTGAAGAGCTGGAAACCGTCACTTTCATTGAAGTGCTGGACAGGTTTAGGGCAGCGCAGGATATGATTAACCGCAGTATTCTGGATGAAAAGGTGGTAGTAATCCCGTACCGGGTGGGTTCCCGCAGCTATTCCCCGGAGGAACACCTGGAAATTGTCTCCAAACATATCCTGACTCATCTGAAGGCGTTGAGGGCCGCGGTCAGAAGGAAAGCAAAGTAGCTGTCTGAAGGCTCTCCTTGTCATTCCTGTCCTCGCGAAAGCGGGGACAGGCCGGAATCTGGGATGGGAGGTTAATCCAGCTCCCTTACCATGCCAGTCAACTTTCCGAGGCTGATGGGTTGTTTGAAGCTCGTGAGTTCAGGTAGGTTGAAACACTTCCCCCGAACAACAATGCATATGACAACATTCTGCTTATAAACTGGGCAGACGAACCGGCAGCGTTTATCATTGAAGAGATTAGACTTAAAGCCAACCAGATTGCGAATAATAGAAAATAAATGGGCTTGGCTCTATCGGGTGATTTCGCGGCAATAAAAATCAAAGTGACGGTAATGATCAGAGTCACCCCGCTGGTGGATAAAACGTAATAGAAAAGACCTGAGAAGCCATTCGCATCTGCGTAAAGTTGTGATAGCCGAAGAAAGATATAAACTAAAAGTGCAATCGCTCCGGCTGTCATCAACAAAAGGCCTGTGCGCTTTCTACTGTTGCTTCTTGCCATTTCTCCTCCGAGCGGCTAATTTCCGCTAAAAACTAGATAATCCCGCAGCCAAGATTTAATCTACCAGTCCCGACAAGGATGGCAATGCTGCAGAGTGTGATCCCGGCGATGGCTAGCCCGCGGTCTTTGTTCCTGCTCAAGCCAATTGCGCTGAATACTAAACCAATGATCGCGAGAGGTATGTTCAGCCAGTTGAATCAGCCTAGGAAGGGAATCAAACCCAGTAGAAAGCCAAGAAACACCAGTACGCCGATAACGAATCCTGCGATGCTCATATGTTTACCCTCTGACAAAGATGCCTGGCTACAAGGCCAGGCATTTTATTTGCATTCCTTTTGAATTCAGTTTTTATTACCACTGCACAAACATCGGTATAACGTGCCAAATGTGCGTAGATAACTTCGTTCGACACTCAAAGCCCGTATCGATTGATCAATGAAAGTAGGCCATTCTTGCCAATCTTGGTTTGTTTTGAACCCAAAATAGCCTGTAAAGTACCTTCTGGCAACGAGTCATTTTTCGTTGGTACGACAGTGACTAGATTGATTCCGCCAATGTTTTTGAAGAGAGATACACCGTGATCACAATGTTTTTTAATACTCCAACCATCCTTCTGGAGCAACGCAATTAATTTGTTTCCAGATATGGCTGGGATCGAGGTGTATACCTTCATCTGCCTGGCATGAATCCCTATCTTCCAGCCAAAATCGGTATTCGTTGAACATGTGGTTTGAACAATTTGTCGGTTTCAGCGGGCATGGTAATGTCAACAGGTCTCATGTGGGGGTGACTTTTACTAGGTCTTTCGGTAAGAACCGTAATATCATTCTCCTCGAAAAACCGAGCGGCCTCACCGAGTTCTTCCAAGGTATTGACGTGGCAGATAATAGCAGATTTTAGACTTGATTCAGCCTCTTCCATGGTCTTGCCATAAGCTGAGGTTCCTAATTCTCGACAATAGCCAACCCACTTCCGGCCTTCTTTTTGGAACTCAAAGGTGAGTTGGATATACTGAGTCATTCCAACTCCTTTCATTCTGCGGTTAGGGGGGTACAACCGCAAGTTTCAATAATTGACATTGACTCCCGTCAATTCGTGCCATATTAAACAGCAGAGGATTGACGCTGTCAATAGGGGTTAACCCTTAATTTTCATCGCCACCTAAAATGGATAATCCTAGGATTGGATTCTAGGGCATTTTCAAAGCTACTAGATGATTCTATACCCCTTGTTTGTTGCTGTGCAAATCCCTCCCCCTGAAAATCAGGGAATCCAAATACGGCAATGGCTGCCGGAAAAAGACTTAGCAAGAGAGGTGTTTTGTCTTTCCAAAAACCACCCCCGCCCGGGACAGTAAATTGTCCGTTTGGCGGGGGCTCACTTTTTCCACTTCCAAAAAGGAATGTTTTTAGAAAATCGGCGGGGTTGGTAAGGCGTCTTATAGTAATTGGGGAGGAGTAATCCTTCAGCTAACTTACTCAGCACTACCACACGGCGCTTGTAGTGCGTCATGTGCCCGAGAAATCCGGGCGGCTACCCCTTCAACGCGGTGTTTTAATGAATCTATCTGAGCGGAGACTGCTTGGATGTTACTAAACTCAGTAGCCTTGATCTCATAATCCACCATGAACTTCAGGGCGCCGGAGAGTGTATTGAAATATCCGATAACATCATCGACTACCTTCCCACTCTTCAGTGTTGATCGCTTGGCTATGATGAATTGCAGGCCATCGCTTTTGAGAATCAAATTATTTCCGAGATCCATTACTTTGTACTATCTCCTCCTCTTCATTCTGTCCTTCATAAGAAGCTTGATTTGAACTTATTCTGTAACCCCCCAAGTTTGCCGATAGCATGACGCCGCAAAGGAGACAATAGGTGTCCCCATCTGCGTTCGGTATACTCTGAGATGATTGTTGACACTTAGGGCATATCATTACCGCCGTCCCCCCGAACTTGTGCCGCCCAGGCAGCAAGAACATCGACGATAAATAGACCCGGTTCCCGTAGACCTCGTTGCCACCGCCAGATCTGTACTCTTGATACCCCGATAGAACGAGCGACCGCAGTCCTTGTGACTCCGCTTTCCATGATAGTGCGGATGTCTTTCCCTACTCGACCCCGTTTCTCAAGTGCGTATTTCATAGCGAATCTAAGATCAACTTTCTGTGTTATCCTCCTATGCCGCCGCTCGACCTCTTGAGTGACCACATAGTGTTTATTAATATCACCTGTCGAATTTGTTACCATATCAGCAACGCATCCTCAGTTCACCACCACGAGATTACTGCTGGATTTAGGGTGTCCCCCGTTGCCGCGGCAAGCAGAATCGCGCAGCCCGTTTTCCAAAGTTTTCGCCATATACCTGACCGGGTTTCTGGCTTCGGCGAGAGCGGCCACTTTAATGGATTCACGGACTTTGCCGGCGCCATACTTTGCGGTCAAGTCTTTCAGGGTCTCGGCAATACCGGGAGCGACGGAACGTCCGGTTTGTGACTCGTAAAACCTGATAATCCCATCATCGTCATCATCATCCGATCCCTTGGGGGGTAGGGGGGAGGTTTTATTTTCTTTTACTCTTTCTTCTACTCTCTTAATAAGAGGTGTCCTTGGACTGTCCGTGGATGTGTCCACGGACAAGCCTATTTCCGGGAGAAGATTTTGCCTGATTTTAGTCACGAGTAGCTTCTTTTCCGCCCGTTGCTGCCTCTTGCCCCGGGCTTCTTTCTCGTGCAATGTCAGGAGGCGCTTCGATTGGTATTTGTCCCAGTTGTTTAAGCAGATGACCCCTTCATGTACCTCAATCATTTTGAGATCATGAAAGAGTTTCATAGCCTCTCGGACTAATTGCGGTTGGAAATGAGTGACAGCGCTGAGTGTTTCATCGTCATAGGGCACACCTTCGGCAAGATAGATAAGACCGCCGTTATTAACCTTCCCGGCCAAGAGCAACAATTTGACCCAGAGGTAGGCCATGGCGGTCCCGTTTGGCTTCGATTCAATAATAGCCACCTTGTCATCTTGGAGAAGACAAGTGTGAAGCATGATCCAGTTAGCCATCTTTCCCTCCCCCGGCTGCCGCCAGGCTGTCGAAGTAAGCCGCCCACTCCCGCAGATCCGCGTCGGTCCCGGACCGGACTGTCACCCGAAGGGAAACAGTTACCGGCCCGGGTCGACGGAAAGGGGGTGAACCCGCCTTGGGTCTAGGCGGCAGCATAATGGAGCGGGAGGCGGCCATGGCATCGGCCTACGAAGAGGCCGCCCTCCGGGCTTCGTTGACTTTCTTGAGTGCGATCAGAAGCGGATTGCCGCCTCGGCGCCCCCAACGGCGATAACAATCATCGCCGTGCTGACGCTTGATTTCAGCAACTCTCTCAGCCTGTTGTTGTGTTTTTGCTGTCATCCTTTACCTCCAGCGGTATGAATAGGTTTCTATAGTTAACTATTGACAGTGTAACCTGTAGTCATATACTATATGTTCACAAATGGTTACTGAAAGAAAAAATATTTTTAAACGCACCCGCAAAAGAGGAAAACCAGTCCAAGTACTAGGGCTGAAGATATCTGTTGATATTGTGCTTTCGATTGAACAAGATGTTAAATACCTGTGTGCATTGTATGGACCATTATCAGTATCCCGATCTCTGGGGATATCGAGAACTGCGCTGCACTATTACAAAACTGGGAAACGAAAGCCTAAATTGTTGATCTCCGTGGCAATACAAAACTGGGCGAAAGAAGAAAGGGACAACGAAAATAAAAAGTCCGGCCAGGTGCGCTAACACCCGGCCGGGAAGGAGACGACAATGGTACAAGCATCGCCGCTCCCGGAAGGTAGTCTAACAAAAACCCGCCCGCTAGTCGATGGATTCCTTGAGAGTTGCGACAAACGCGGCCTCAGCCCCCGAACCGTGACCTATTATCGGTCCTTCTTGAACGCCTTCGCCGGCCAGTATCCCGCGATCCCCTCGGCGGTTGAACCCGTTGAAGATTTCATATCCAGCTACACCTCGAGCGATGAACGCCGGCATGGTTGCTTCCGGACCCTCCGGGTTTTCTATCACTTCCTTGAGGACCGCTACAACCTGGCTAATCCCATGAAGAAGGTTACGGCGCCGCGGCGGTTGCCTAAGGCCAAGCGAGGCCTGTCCAGGGAAGAGATCAAGCGCCTTCTGGAGTTCCCGAGCCACTCACCCGTAATCCGCGCTCTTCTCTACTTCCTGGCTGACACCGGCAGCCGGATCGGGGAAGCTGCCAATCTTACCCGTGAAGATGTTTTCGAGAGCACCGTAAGGATCAGCGGCAAGACCGGCGAGCGGATAGTACCGGTCAGCCCACAGGTCCGCGCCATGCTGCTGAAACTCGGGCCCGGGCGATTATGGGATCACACTCCCTGGTGGCTGACCCGGCAGGTGTCCGCTGCGTTTAAGACGGCCGGGTTCCCTGGCTTGACCGCCCATTCCCTCCGCCATAGCTTCGCTCAGAACTGGCAGGGTTCCGATCTGGCGCTCAAGGCTATGGGCGGCTGGCGGTCGATGACGATGGTGGAACACTACGCCGGGCAGCGGCCGGCAATGGTGGAGAAGGAGCATGGCCAGTATTCTCCCCTGGCGCCGGTAAAACTCGAGGCCGGAGGTGGTACCGGTACTGCGGAGATCAGAGACATGCTGCAGGGATTAGTCAAAGAGCGGCAACGCGGCGATCTCTCTCAGTTTTTAACCTTCGCTGAGGGTATGCCTGGCGTTTTCAGTATGGCCATGGCGAGATACTTTTTCCACTCGTTGATGTACAACGTCTCGAGGATGATTCGGGATGAAAATAGCAAGGTTCTCCCGTTGGGATCGGTCAAGGCGGCGGCCTATATGCTGTTGCATGGTGTCTACGGCAAGGATAAAGACGGTGAGATGGATCCAAAGACCCGGGCGGAGATCAGTAGATTCGCCGACGTGATGATGCACCAGGTCGATGCCATGTTCAAATCATTTGTATCCGAGCAGTACGCCGCGGCGATGAGTTATAAACAAGTTGCTGAAATCGAAGAAACTCCGGAATTCTTTGACCTCTTTAGATGGGAGGAAGACATTTGACCATCGCGGCGGTCTATTGTCGGGTTAGCACCGAAGACCAGGAGCGGGAAGGGACCTCCCTGGACACCCAGGAGGCGCTTTGCCTGGAGAAGGCGGCGCAGATCGGGTATGACGTGCCGGCTGAGTTCATCTTCCGGGAGGCGGCCTCCGGGCTGACCACTAATCGGCCGCGGCTGACGGAGCTGCGCGCCGCGGCGGCCGTAGCCGGCAAGTTCAAGGCTATCATTGTCCTTAAGCCGGACCGCTTAGCCCGCAACGGCGAGGACATCCTGTCCCTGTTCAAGGAATTCAAGATCGGCGGCGTCAAGCTCGTATTCGTCAAAGAGGAATTTGAGGACTCGCCGGCCGGCAAGATGTTGGCTTTCGCCATGGGATGGGCTGCAGAAATGTACGTCCATGCCACCAAAGAGGCCACCAAGCGCGGCAAGGCGGCGCGGATGGCGGAAGGGAAGATCGCCCAGGGCACCGGTCCCGGGATCTACGGCTACACCTGGGACAAGCTCAACAAACAGCGTGTCATCGACGAAGCGCAGGCGGCGGTTGTCCGGGGAATCTTCGACCTGATCTCTCAGGGTAAAGATTGTTTCACCGTGGCCAAGGAGATCAACGGCCGCGGCATTCCAGCGCTCAAGGGCGGTCCGTGGCATGCCCGGACCATCCGCAATGTGGCCACCAACCCGGCATACATGGGAGTGACGTACTACGGACGGACTCACCGGGAAGGGAAGAAGACCATCCGGCTGCCGGAAAGCGAATGGAAGACCATCGCCGGCGCAACGCCGCCCATCGTCTCCCCGGCAGCGTTCAAGGCGGCGCAGGACGCCCTGCAGCGGCCGAAGGGGAGGACCGGCAAACTCAAATATGCCCCGTATCTCCTGACCGGCTTCCTCCGGTGCGGTGAGTGCGGTAGCCCGATAGTCGGCGGCGCTATGGACCGCGGCCGGTACCGGTACTACCGCTGCAGGGGGACTTTCCCGCGGGAGACAGGCGATACGGCGATCTGCCGCGCCCGCTACATCAAGGCTGACGAAACGGACGCCGCGGTATGGGCGCAGGTCAAGGAGATCCTCAAGCATCCGGACGTGCACGCCGCCATACTCAAACGGAAGATGGACGCCGCCAAGGATGCCGGCAGCATCGAGTCATTGGAGAAGACGATCAAGAAGCTGGAAGGCCAACTCAGAGCATTTGGCGGACAACACCAACGGCTTATGAGCCTGTTTTCTAAGTTCTCCACCGGGGAGATTGATACTTCGGATGCCTTGTTAGATCAAATTAACCAAGTGAAAAAGGACCGGGAGAAAGCCGAGAAAGACCTAGCCACAGCCCGCTACGCCCTGGAACAGCTGCGGGAGATGGAACAGGTTGAATTACAATTGCCGGCCTTCTGTGCCCAGATACTGCCGAACATAGAAAACGCCACTTTTGAAGATAAGAGGGCGGCACTTTCCCTATTAAAGTTTGCCGGGACAGTCACCAATGGGCACGTCGATGGTGAGACGATTATCCCCTTTAGGATTCAGTCTAAAGCTACTCACCATTGGACAAACATCGGCATCACTACGTGAACGTAATTGTCCGTTCCAACCGGCCGGATCACGCCGGGGCTTGACGGCCCCGTGACCTCCAGCGCCACCTGGCCTTCGGAAATGACGCCCAGCACGTCCAGCAGGTACTTGCCGTTGAAAGCTATCTTGGCTTCCTCGCCGGAGACCGCGGCGTCCAGTTCGGCCTGATCCTCGCCGATCTCCTCGGAGCGCGCTGTGATGGACAGCCGGCCCGGCGTTTTGCCGCCGCCCGGGGTCATGATCAGCCTTACGATGCCTCCCCCGTCGCGGGCGAAGATCTGGGCGGTGCGCGCCGCCATCAGGAAAGCCGGCGTCTCGACTACGGCGCGGGTGGTGTGGGACTGCGGGATGATCTGGCTGTACTGCGGGAAGGCGCCCTGCAGGAGCTGGGACACCAGCTCGACGTTCTTGAGCTTGAACAGTATCTGGCTCTTCTGGGTATCCACGGTGATGCCGATGCTTTCGTCGCCGTCGCTCAAGAGTCGGCTGACCTCGGACAGCGTCTTGGCCGGGATGATGGCCTTGACTTTCTGGGAGGCGGCTTCGGCCAGGGGCATCTTGTAAACCGCCAGGCGGAAGCCGTCGGCGGCGGCCAGCGTCAGGACGGAGCCCTCGAACAGCGCGTCGATGCCGGTCAGCACCGGGCGGGACTCGTCGGTGGCCGCGGCGAAGACCACCCGGGCGACGCCCTTCTTGAACTCGGCGACATCGACTTTGACCGCCACGCCGTTCTCCACCCGGGGGATGGGCGGGAAGTCCCGGGCGTCGACGCCGGTCATCCGCGCCTCGAAGCGGGCGCATTTCATGGTCAGTATCTTCTTGGCCGAAAGGGCCATCTCGATTTTGTCGTTGGGCAATGAGCCGATAAACTCGGTCAGCAGCTTCGCCGGCACGGTGGTGGCGCCTTCTTCCTCGATCTTGGCTCCGATCCAGCACGACACCGCGATCTCCAGGTTGGTGGCTGAAAGCTTCAGCCGGCCTTCGTCGGTAGCCACCAGCACGTTGCTGGTGATCGGCAGCGTGGAGCGTGAGGCGGCAGCCCGGCCGACAATAGCCAGCCCTTTGCTCAGGTTCTCTTGCAGACAGGATAGGCGCATATGGGGTTCCTCCGGTTTCTGGTTAGGTAGTGAAAGATTATACGCCGGTGCAGGCGGGGAGGCAATCATTTTTTTAGCTATTTTGCCTTCGCCCGAAAGGCGGAAACCGGCGCCCGGCCGCGGCGGCGGTTGTGCCTTGACATAATAAAATAACGTCCCAAAAACGACAAAACCCACTTGACGATTACGAAGAACTCATGTGCTATAATCCCCACATGCCTTTAAGGACTCTTGCCTTGCCGGAGACTCTTCTTCCGTTCGTGGTGAGCCTGTCGAACCATGAACGGGGGCGGCGCGTCGACGGTCGTCTAATCCCGTTCGCGGTGAGCCTGCCGAACCATGAACGGAAATGTAGAACCGGAGTGAAAGCGTATGCCGGAGAAATCGTTCTCAAAATCCACGAATATCGAATCCCCCGATTGGCTCAACGCGGCAAAATCGGTTCGTTCCCCGAAAAACATGTTATTTATCGAGGAAACAAAAACAAATAGCTATTCGTACCGCAGCGCCTCGACCGGGTCGAGCCTGGCCGCCCGGTTGGCGGGATACAATCCGGCCAGCAGGGCGATGACGGTGGTTAGGGCGATGACGCCGGGAATGAGCCACCAGGTGAACGATGAAAGCTGGAAGCCGGGGAAATCGGACAGGAACGTCCTCGCCCCGATGACATTGAGCGCTTGTCCGGTCAGGAGCGCCAGCACCCCGCCGGCCGCTCCGCCCAGAAAGCCCAGGGCGGCGCCCTCGGCGGTGAACATCAGCCGGATGGTGCCGCGGGTGGCTCCCACCGCCTTCATCACCCCGATCTCCCGGGTGCGCTCGTGGATAGCCATCAGCAGGGTGTTGATGATGCCGATAGCCGCCACCACCAGGGCGATGATGCCGAAGGCGGACAATCCCACCTGGATAACGTTGAATACGGAGTTGATCTCCGCCAGGATGTCGTCGGAGGTGAGGGCGTTCCAGCCCTCGGCCTTTACCGCCGCGGCGATAGCTTTGACATCGGTTAAGGCCGCCGCCTTGAGCTGCACGGTGAAGCCCGGCTGCTGCTCGGAGTATCTCAGGGGGTTGCTCTGGTAAAAGCGGGCCATCTCGATGGCGTCGGACTGGGTGATCAGGAGTTCGGCGGTGGAGATTTTCTTATCGATGACGCCCTTGATGGTGAAGGTATAGTCGTGCGTTTCAGTCTCGTAAGCCAGCTGTTTGCCCACCGACACGGTAACCTGCCGCCCGATAACGCTCTCGTCGTCAGGCCAGCCGAAAGTGGTCAGGTAATCGTAGGCGATCAGGCACTGCCCGGCGTCGCCTTCAGTGATGTGGCTGCCAAGGAACAGCGGGCGGATGGCAGCCTCGTACTCCGGCACCCCGTCGACGTTCACGGTGTAGATCTTGGAACTGCCCTGGGGCTGGATGTAGCGGGCGGAGACGCTCACCAGGTAATCAACCCGCTCGACGCCGGGAATGGCCCGCAGCTTTTCGAGGTCGGCCGCCGTGAAGGGCAGGATGACGACAGTCTCGATGCTGGAGATTTCCTGAGGCCGGCCGCCGCCCTGGAAGACATTTATGTCCCGCCCGGAGGAGACTATGATCGCGTCCTCCGGGAAGGTCTGGCCGAACTGGCCGACGATAAATCCCTTGAGCCCGGTGCCCAAACTGGCCATCAGCGCCACCAGTGTCGCCCCGATGACCACGGCGGCTACCGTCAGCAGGGTGCGCATCTTGCGCCGCCACAGATTGGAAAAAGCCATAGCTATAATTTCGTTAAACGGCACGGCTGTCTCCGGTAATCAGTCCGTCGCGCAGCGTCACCACGCGGCGGGATCGGCGCGCCAGTTCGACGTCGTGAGTGGCGACGATCAGGGTGATGCCCTGTTCCTGGTTGAGGCGCCCCAGCAGGTCCATGATCCGGGCGCCGTTGGTGGTGTCGAGGTTGCCGGTCGGCTCATCGGCGACGATGATCGCCGGGCTGGTCACCAGGGCGCGGGCGATCGATACCCGCTGGCGCTCGCCGCCGGACAACTGGTTTGGCCGGTGACCGGCGCGGTGTCCCATACCGACGGCCTCGAGAGCAGCCCTGGCCCGTGCCAGGCGCTCTGTTTTCCCGACGCCGGCGAAAAGCAGCGGGATGGCGACATTCTCCTCGGCGGTATAAGTGGGATGAAGGTGAAAAGACTGGAAAACAAACCCGACGTTTTTGTTGCGGTACTCAGCCAGTTCCCTGTCCGAAGCCCTTGACAGGTCGCGGCCGTCGACGGTGATGCTGCCCTCGGAGGCGGTGTCCAGCCCGCCGATCAAATGGAGCAGCGTGCTTTTACCTGAGCCGGACGGCCCGACGAACGCGGCGAAATCCCCCTTTTCCAGGTCGAGCGATACTCCGGCCAGAGCGTGGACCGTTTCTTCGCCCAGGCGGTAGTCCTTTTTCAGGTCGCGAACACGGATGAAGATCTCCACGTTACGTGATTTCCTGGACCTTGAGGAGGTTGGTGGTGCCGGCGACGCCCAGCGGCACGCCTCCGGTGACCACGATATTATCGCCGGTCCTGGCGAGTTTGAGTTTCCGGCACAAACGCACCGCAGTGGAGAAGAGGTCATCCACTGTTTTAGGCGTCGGTATCTGAATGGCCTGGACGCCCCAGTTGAGGATCAGCCGGCGGCAGGTATCCCCGTTGGGAGAGATGGCCAGGATCGGCGTGCTCGGCCGGTATTTGGCGACGCGCCCGGCGGTCGAACCGGACGACGTGAAGGCGACAATGGCGGCGGCTTTGAGGCGCCGCGCTGTCAGGCAGGCGTTGTAACTGATCAGTTCCTCGGTCTGGTTGACCAACCATGTGTCGCGTTCAGCGATCCAGAGGTCGTACGGCAGGACTTTTTCGGTCTCCATAGCTACCGCTGACATCATCGCAACAGCTTGCACCGGGTATTTGCCGATTGAAGTTTCAGCCGAAAGCATCACCGCGTCGGTGCCGTCAAATATGGCGTTGGCAACGTCGCTGACCTCTGCCCGGGTCGGTCGAGGCGCCGCAATCATGGATTCCAGCATTTGAGTGGCGGTTATTACAGGCTTGCCGGAGCGGTTAGCCTTATGGATGATTTCCTTCTGAACCAGAGGCAACTGTTCCAGCGGGATATCAACCCCCAGGTCTCCCCGGGCGACCATTACGCCGTCGGCTTCAGCCAGGATCGAATCGAAAGCCGCTACCGCCGTACCCCGCTCGATTTTAGCAATCAATGGAATCTCGGCGCCGGATTTCTTGATTATGCGGCGCACCTGGATTATGTCCTGCGGCCGGCTGACGAATGATAAGGCGATGAACTCCGGGCGCTGGCTGACGGCGAACCTGATATACTCCTTCAACTGTTCGGTCAGGAACGGCATGCTGGATTTGCGGCCCGGCACGGCAATCCCCCGGCCGGGGGTAAGTTTCCCGCCGACTATCACCGTACAAACAGCACTGGTTGGAGTTACATCCTGGCATTTGAGCTGAAGGGCGCCGTCGTCAAGTAGAATGATATCCCCGGCCCGTACATCGCGGGGCAGCGTCGGCAGATTCACCGGCACTAGCCTTTCGTCGCCGATTACCTGCTCGGTGGTCAGAGTGACGGAGGCGCCTTGTTCCAGCCATACCGACGCGGTCTTCAGCTGGCCGGTCCGGTATTTAGGTCCCGGCAAGTCGATCAAAACTGCTATCGGCAGCCCCAGCCGTTTACTTTCAACGCGAATTTGTTTGATATATTCCGCGTGCTCGTCAGTGCTCCCGTGGGATAGATTGAGCCGGGCGATATTCATACCGGCGGTTAGAAGCGCCGATAACTGTTCCGGCGATCCGGAGGACGGGCCGATGGTCGCGACAATTTTTGTCCGGCGAGGACAGAGAGGCTTTTTGGGTTTCATACCGGCATTATCACACAAGATGGAGGTGCGCTCAAAACATCAGCTTCGATGTGAACGGACCGGTTATTCCAGCATTTGTTTGAGGGTGTACAGCATTTCCAGCGCCTTCCTGGGGGTCAACGAATCGGGATCCATTCCCCTGATTAGTTCGATTGCTGGAGACGGCGGATTCAGGAAAGAAAGTTGAGCCGAAACAGGTCTGGCGGACGCTGGTGTTTCGGTCTTCAGGTTTTCCAGTTCGGCCAGAATTTCGTTGGCCCGGCGGACAACCGGTTTGGGCAATCCGGCGATTTTAGCGACGTGGATGCCGTAGCTGCGGTCTGTCCCGCCGGGCTGGATTCGATGGAGAAAAATAACTTCTCCCTTGTCCTCAGTGACCGCCACGTTGAAATTTCGCACCCTGGGGAGGCGTTCAGCCATGGAGATCAGTTCGTGATAATGAGTAGCAAATAACGTTCGGGCACCAAGTCGCTGATGAATGAATTCCACTACCGCCTGCGCTATGGCCAGTCCATCACTGGTGGAGGTGCCTCGCCCGATTTCATCCAGGATAAGCAGGCTGCTGGACGTCGCGCTGGATAAAATCAACGCCGTCTCCACCATTTCCGCCATAAAAGTGGATTTCCCTGAAACCAGATCCTCCCTGGCGCCGATTCGGGTGAAGATCCGGTCGCAAATGCCGATTTCGGCGCTGGTGGCGGGAATGAACGACCCTATTTGTGCCATCAGCACGATAATTGCCACCTGCTTCAAATAGGTGGATTTCCCGGCCATATTCGGCCCGGTAAGGATGATGATCTGGCTGTCGCCGGTCTCCAAGTCAATATCATTGGGAACGTAAGCGCTGTGATCGAGTGTCTGCTCGATGACCGGATGGCGGCCGCCGACGATTTTTATCACCGGCCCGTCAACCATGATGGGTTTAACATAGGCATTTTCAACCGACATTGACGCAAGAGCGCTCAAAACATCAACGCGGGCGATTGCTTCAGCCAGGCTTAGTAAAGAATCGGCTGACTGCCCGATTTGCTGCAGAACGCGCCGGTATAGAGAAGTCTCCAGGTCGGCCAGCCGCTCCTTCGATGACAGTACCCGCAGTTCAAGTTCCTTGAGTTCCGGGGTTATGAACCTTTCAGCATTGGCTAACGTCTGCTTGCGGATATACCGAATCGGCACCTGAGATAGATTGGGATTGGAGACCTCAAGATAATATCCGAAGACTTGATTGAAACCGACTTTTAGCGTCTTAATGCCGGTTTGGGAACGCTCAGTAGCCTCAAGCTGGGCGATGAATAACCTGGAGTTGGCAGCCAGATCTGTAATCTTGTCAAGTTCAACCGAAAATCCAGCCCGGATCACGCCCCCTTCGCCAGGGCTGGCCGCCGGTTCAGGCTCAATAGCTTCATGGATCAATCGCACCAGGTCTGGTAACGGATTTAATCCGCCCCTGAGTCCTTTCAGCGCCTCACCCTCCAGCGCGCACGCCAGTTCAGGGACTGTTTCCAGGCTGCGCTTCAATGCGATAAGTTCCCGCGGCATGGCGGTCAAGGTCTTTATCCGGTTGGCTACCCGCTCGACATCGGCCACCTGTTTCAGTTTTTTCTCGATCTCTTTTAACTTCAGATGCTGGCTGCGCAGAGCCTCAACACATGCCTGGCGTTCCATGATGCGCTGGCGGCTGAGAAGGGGCTTCCCCAGCCAGCGCCGCAACATGCGGGCTCCCATCGCCGTTTTGGTCCGATCAACAATGCCTAACAACGAACCGCGGACGCCGCCGGTGGTGGCGTTTTGGAAAACCTCCAGATTGGTCAGGGTATTATCATCCAGCGCCATGTACTCTGCGGTTGAATAATTTGAAATGTGGCTCAATACGCCGAGAGCACTCTGATTAGTCTCCCGAAGATAGGTGATAATAGCCCCCGCTGCAGCAATGGCAAGCGGTTGGTTTTCAAGGTTGTATCCTTCCAGCGTTGATGTCCTGAAAGCAGCTTTAAGAGTATCCGCGGCAGATTCCGGTTCAAAAACACTGGGGTCTAGTTCGGTTATCGACATGCCACGAGAGAGGCAAGTTTCGGCGCCAGTTGGCAGAATAAGTTCGGCCGGGTGGATCCGTCCCAGTTCGGTTTCTAGCCGCTCGGCAGGAATCTGGGCGGCGGCAAATTCGCCGGTCGAGATGTCGATATATGCCAACCCGCAGGACGTCCCGCCAGGTGCGATTGAAGCCAGGTAGTTGTTTATTCGGACGTTCAAAAGGGCTGGTTCGACGATTGTCCCCGGGGTGACCACCCGGACCACCTCACGCTCCATCAAACCTTTGATTTCACCTGGGCGGGTAGTCTGTTCGCAGACGGCGATCTTGTAGCCTCGCCCGATCAGTCTCGCGATGTAATTCTCGGCAGCATGGTAGGGTATGCCAGCCATAGGCACTTTGATGCCTTTGCCCATCTCCCGGGCGGTCAGGACTATCTCCAGTTCTCGGGCGGCCAGTTCGGCATCAGAGTCGAACGTCTCGTAAAAATCACCAAGGCGGAAAAAGACGATTGAATCCGGGTAACGCTTTTTGATACGCAGGTATTGCGCTCGCAGCGGAGTCAGGTTCTCAGTCATAGTGGCTATTGTAACCCAAGATCATAGGCGGCGCTATCCCCAGATCAACCGCCGCCGGTCCAGACACCAAGCTCCGGCGTCAAATTTGCCCGGCACCCGGAGAGGGTTATCCATGGGCTTTACCGATTGCTGACCTGATCTCCAGGACCCTTTGACCTATATCTTCCGCGCCGATCAAGCCGGAAATCATCGCCAGGATGACTCGGCCCCGGGCGGCCACTTCGCCTGCGTTCTCTAGACCGATGCCGCCGATAGCGACAATTGGCACCTTTGACCTAAAGAGAGAATAATCCAGTAGCTCAAGATTGCCCGGCGGCGAAGCATCAGGCTTGGTCGTCCTGGCTTCGAAGATTGGCCCGACACCAAGATAGTCAACTTCCGTTTGGTTGACGGCCGCGTCCACTTGTGGAGCGGTTGATACCGACAGGCCGATGAGCATTTGCCCGCCGACAATGGTGCGCGCCGACTCCGGAGCGATGTCATCCTGGCCGAGATGCAGGCCGTCAGCTTCGACCGACCTGGCCAGCAAAGCGTCGTCGTTGACGATGAAGCACGCCTCGTGTTGCCGGCAAAGATCGCGGATGGCACGGCATTCACTGTAATTCTGCGCCGAAGGGAAATCCTTCTCCCGGTATTGGATGATTTTGACTCCGGCTTCGAGCAACAGCCGGGCTGTCTCCACATTGCCGCGGCCGCGGCAATGTGAGCTTGAAAGAACAGCGTAAATATCGGTCTCAGGCAGCCTGTTTCTTGGCAGCATCATAAAAAGCCCGCCAGAAAGGATCGACGATGGGATGCTTGAGTGGCTTCTCATTATCGCCTTCGGCAAGGATCATGCCGTATTCGGGGTCGGTCAACTCCCCGGCGATTGATGACTTTATACCTCTGGCACTCAAAGCATTCACCACGGCAGCCGCCCGGTGCGGACGGCAGGTAATAATGAGGCTGCCTTCGGAAATGGCAGCGTAAGGGTCATCAATGCCGAACATACGGCAGATCTCGGGCACGCCGTCCTCGATGACTATCTTATCCTTTTCGATTCGGGCGCCGCATCCGGCAGCCTGGGCCACCTCATATAACCCGCCCCAGAGGCCGCATTCGGTGGCATCATGCATCGAGCTGATGCCGGCGTCCCGAACTCCGACAGTGACGGCCGTAAGCGCATCTTCCACGACTGACATCTGGAAGAACAGGCTTTCAGCGCGGCGGGCGAAAGGTTCGCCGTACCTTTGGGCGATGAGGTCAGGGAACATGGCGGCAAAAATGCCGCATGCCTCGATCGCCGGACCTTTGGTGATGATGATTTTGTCTCCCGGCCGGGCAAATCTTGGTGAAACGTACTCATCCAATCCGCCGACCCCCAGCATCGTCGCCCCCCCGACCATAGGGTAAGCGCAGCCGTCATATCGGGCGGTGTGGCCGGTGATGACGTTGATGCCCATTTTTTCGCACTCCTTGTGCATCACATCCCACATCGTGGCTAATTCTTCCTTGGTCATGCTCATCGGCAGGTTAAGGTCGATGGACAGGAACTTCGGTCTTAACCCGGAGGTCACCGAATCCGAAGCGATGATGTGTATGGCAAACCAGGCCGCCCGTTTGAAACCGTATTGTGGGACGATGAAGACCGGATCGGTGGTGAAAGATACCGCCTGGCCGCCGATGTCGGCGATACCGACATCGACCCCGTGTTGCGGCCCGACCAGTACTTTATCGCTTTTGGCGCCCAGTCTGGGAAAGATGATCTCCCGAAATATTTCAGGCGAGATCTTGCCGATTTCAGGTAATTCAGTCATATGGTTCCCCTTACGTTCTCGATTACAGAAAGAAAAAACCAGAAGACTAGCTTCTGTTGGAGTGTGGTACTTCCCTTCGCTCGAATTACCGAGACCAGGTTCCAAGGGTCTTCCCGGTGTTGCCGGGAACTCTCAGCCTTTCAGCTCCCCCAGTAACGATATTGAATTGTAGTCATAATAACAATTACTTGAGCGCGGGGGCAAATCCCGTCGAGAAAATAGGGGCTGGCTTTCATCGGAACAAGTAGTTTTACGGATTGTTTAAATTTGTGGATGTAGTATCCTATAAATACACAGCTAAATACACAGCCGTGCTATCCTGAGACGGTGACAAACGATGTATAATAGTGGAGGTGTGAATATGGAACGCGAAGCTGATGTTGGATTGGTTGCCGGACTCCTTTTTGGGGCGGCTATAGGCATCAGTCTGGGGTTGTTGTACGCGCCCAGGGCTGGTAGAGAAACGAGGGAATTGCTGCGCCTGCAGGCTGATCAGTTCAAATGCCGATCCGAAGCGCTCGGCGGAGACTTGAAGCAGACAGCTGAACAGTTCGGCAGCGTGGTTCGTGAACAGGCCAGGGAAGTGGTACATGTCTTAAAGGGCAATGGCGCGGGGAAGATCGAGGCTTAGATTCAGCCTAATTTACATAAGGAGGAATAACATGGAAAAAGGAACATTGAACGGACTGGTGGTGGGGATGGTAGTCGGAGCCGCCATCGGCGCCGGGTTGGGGCTTCTATACGCCCCTCAATCGGGACGAAAAACCAGGCGTGATATTCAAAAGCAGGTTGAAGACATTAAAGAAAAAGCTGAGGACCTGGGGCAGAACGTGAAAGGGCGGGCAGAGGAATTAAGCCATACGGTCAAGGATCGAACCGGCGATTTCACCCACTCGCTCAAAAAGCGGGCTGAGGACGCCGGGACAGCCTTTACCGAGACCGCGGAGAAGTATCGGCGGAAGATGATGGACTCCATCACCTGAACTGATTCTTGTGATACTCGCAGCGGTGCAGTCACTGACTGCACCGCTGCGCTATTCGTAATATATTGATATCAATGCAGATAAATACCCTGTTTGATCGTTCCCACCACCGCCTGAAGCGGGAAGCCCTGACTGTGCGGACGATGATCGCGATGTACTGCCGGGATCGACATCCTGGTGATGACCTCTGCATCGAATGCCGTGGCCTGGAAAAATATGCTCTTGATAGGCTCCGTCATTGCCCGTTCGGTGAAGGGAAGACGGTTTGTGCCCTGTGCCCGGTCCATTGCTACAGGCCGGTAATGCGACAAAAGGTGCGCGAGGTGATGCGCTACGCCGGACCGCGGATGATGACCCGCCACCCGCTCATGGCAGTCTCTCATCTGATCGATAAAAGGCGCAAGGAACCATTAAAAGCCCTGAATCCCAGCGCTTAGACCGGCACTCCCCGGGCGGACCATTCTCCCCGCTCGACCTTGAAAATGAGTTCCTGGTGAACGCTTTTACCGGCTGGCTTCAGGCCGAGCCTTTTTGCCAGTCTGAGCGATGGCGCGTTGTCTGGGTCAATGGTACAGGATATACAGCTCCGGTTCGGCGATCTGAAAAGCCAGCTGATCACCGCGGTTGCGGCTTCGGCGGCATAACCTCGTTTCTGAAAAGACGGGGTCACGGTGTAGCCCAGCTCGGCTTCGCCCCGGGGCAGAAAGTGGACACCGATATCGCCGATCAGTACCTGGCCTTCGCGGAGGAATATGCCCAGTTGAAACCAGGTGCCGGGGATATCTGGCCTGTCGGCTGTACCGGCGATAAATGCCGCGGCATCGGCGACGGCGGCTGGGCGAAAAGACTGGAAGCGGCAGATCTCAGGCAGCGATCGATAGGCGAACACCGCCCCGGCGTCTCTGATTGTCAGGCGTGTTAGCCTGAGCCGGGTGGTTTCGATGATAAGCTCGGCTGTCACCGGGCTATTGTATCAAAGCTCCAAATACCCGGCTACAGCATCCCCTCTGCCTGGCGCGGCGAGCCGTCCCGGACGAAGGTGATGCGGATGCGGGCGCCCTTTTCCAGCCCGGACAGAGCCTGGTCGAGGTCGGCCGCGCTGGATACTGTCGCAGTGTCGATGCGGGTGATAATGTCGCCGGGTTTCAACCCGGCAGCGGCGGCCGGTAAACCGGGTTTGACCGCCCCGATATAGGCACCGGAAACGGCCGGCAGGCCGCGGGAGGCAGTGATCTTGCGGGCGTCGGCCACCGAGGCTCCGAATGGAGGAGCGGCGGCGTTGCGGGCCTGGGCCAGGTAGTGCTCCAGTTGCTCCGGGTCGAAACCGACCACCAGATTGCCGTCTATGTCGGTCACCGGCACTGCCAGACGTCCGGTGCGCCGGGCTAAATCCTGGGCAGCGGCGGCGTCACGGGAAACGTCAATTTCGGTGAAGG
The DNA here is from genome assembly GCF_001466665.1 of Dehalogenimonas alkenigignens. Classification (NCBI taxonomy): domain Bacteria; kingdom Bacillati; phylum Chloroflexota; class Dehalococcoidia; order Dehalococcoidales; family Dehalococcoidaceae; genus Dehalogenimonas; species Dehalogenimonas alkenigignens. The sequence goes on from NZ_KQ758903.1 coordinate 907,684, forward strand.
GGATACCGCGTTGTGAAAGGAACCCTTTCACTGTATGGCAATGGGGTCAGGTCTGGGTAGTGTAGACAGTTACTTTCATAGCCAGCTCACCTCTATATCAGTATAACCCCGGAATCCCGCGGATCAAAAAGTCGTCGCCGCTCCGAGTTTGATTATCTGAGATACATGCTGCGGCCGGTTTCAAAAGCAACCAGATTGGGCTGCCGCAGCTTCGGCGGCAGCCCCGCTTCGATGGTTGACGCCAGCTTCTCGGCTTCGATGGGTAGGAATTTTGACGCATAGCCCAGCAGTACTGTATTAACCATCTTGGCGTTGCCCAGGCGGGATGCTGCGGCTGTGCCGGGCACCAGGTGCACTTCCGGGGTGAACCGCTCCAGCGCCGCGACGATCTCGGCGTCACAGGGGTAAACATCGCTGCCCAGAGTGACCGACAGCGGCGGCATAGCCAGGTCGTTGACCACGGCCGCGCCATCGGTTTTCAAGAAGTGGCCCCAGCGGATTGCCTCCAGTTTCTCGAAGGCGATCAGCACATCAGCCCCGCCCGCGGGAATGAGCGGCGAGGCGACTTGTTCACCGAATCGCAGGTGGGAAACCACCGAACCGCCCCGCTGGGCCATGCCCAGGGTGTCGGTCTTCTTGACGTCGTAGCCGGCTGCCAGGGCGGCCTCGGCCAGCAGGTTCGACGCCAGTACCACTCCCTGACCGCCGACGCCGACGATGAGGATGTTCTGGGTCTTCACGCCGCCACCCCGATGCTCTCGGAGATAGCCTCTTTCGGGCAGATTTGTTGACATAACGTGCAATATTCGCCAACGCAGACTCCGGGATCAACGATGATCCCGCCGCTCTCGCTCTTTTTGATGGCTGAGCAGCCGATTAGCAGGCAGGCGCCGCAGTCGTCGCATTTTTCGGTGCTGATTACTCGCGGCCGGCCGCGTTTCCGGGTCAGTGTCGGGCAGTCGCCGCGGACGATGATTACCTCGAGTTCAGAGGAGGCCATAGCCCGGCGCAATTCAGCGCGCACCGCCTTCAGGTCGAAGGCATCGACCACTGAAGCGTTCCGGACCCCCGCGCCGCGCACTAATTCCTCGATAATTACCCGCGGCGCCGGCTGCCCGGTGGCGGCCACGCCGCTGCCGGGATGTCCCTGGTGGCCGGTCATGGCAGTGGTGCCGTTATCGAGTATCAGGACGCAAATTTTAGCCTGGTTATAGACGGCGTTTAGAAGGCTGTTGATGCCTGAGTGCATGAAGGTGGAGTCGCCGATGACCGCCAGCGGTTTTTCGGCGGCGCCGGCCTTGGCCATGCCTGCCGCCTGGGAGATGCCTGCGCCCATGCAGCCGCAGGTGTCGATAACGCCCAAAGGTTGGTAGGCTCCCAGGGTGTAGCAGCCGATATCGCCGCAGATGGTCATCTTCGGCGTCCGCGGTTTCTTGCCGGGCAGCGTCGAACGGTGACCCAAACTCGATAGGGTGAAAAAGACTCCGGAGTGGGGACAGCCGGGACAGAGCAGAGGCGGCCGCCTGGCCAGCCCGGCTGCCGGCAAACTTTTCGCCGGAGCGTTGCTGATTATGCCGGCTTTAACGGCGCTATCGCGGATGATATCTGGGGAGAACTCGCCGGTGCGGGGGAAGATTTCCTTGCCCAGGGCGGCGATGCCCTGGGACCGCAGGGATTGTTCAATGAAATCTTCGAGTTCTTCGATGACCAGCAGTGTCTTGACCCGCCCGGCGAAGTCACGGAGCAGTCTGCCCGGCAGGGGGTGGGTCATTCCCAGCTTCAGGAATGAAGCATTGGGGAAGACCTCCCGGGCATACTGGTAGCCTATGCCGGAGGCGACGATACCCAATTCGGCCGAGCCTTCAACGACGCGGTTGAGCGCTGACGTTTCAGTGTAGGCGGCTAGTTTCTCCCATCGTTCCAGGACTTTGTGCCAGCGTTCGCGGGCGGCGCCCGGCAGCATGACCAGCTTACCCGGCTCGTGGCGGAACTCCGGTGTCCTTGCAGGTTCCAGTTTTGGCGACGGGATGACCACGCTTTTACTGTGGCAGACGCGAGTCGTCGGCCGCAGCAGCACCGGGGTGTCGAACTCTTCGGAGAGCTGGAAGGCAGTCCGGGCGAAGTCATAAGCCTCCTGGGAGTCCGACGGCTCCAGGCAGGGAACTTTGCCCAGCCGCGCATAGTTTCGGCTGTCTTGCTCGTTTTGGGAGGAGTGGATGCCCGGGTCGTCGGCGGCCACAATCAATAGCCCGCCGCGGACACCCGTTGTTGAGGCCGCCATGAAGGCGTCGGCGGCCACGTTCAGGCCGACGTGCTTCATGCAAGCCATAGCCCGCACCCCGGTGTAGCTAGCCCCCAGCGCCACCTCCACCGCCACCGCCTCGTTGGACGACCATTCGGAGTAGATGCCCGGGAATTTGGCGATGGCTTCTAGGATCTCCGTGGAAGGAGTACCGGGATAGGCGGCGGCCAGTTTCAAACCGGCGTGACAGGCGCCCAGAGCGATGGCCTCATTTCCGGATAACAGCAGGCGTTCCAAACGCACCTCGCCGACAGGAATAATTCAGGATAGATTACAAGTTGTTCAAAGTCAAACAGAGGGCGGCTATTGACTGTTATGTTAAAATTAATGTATAGGAGGGGCTGAACTAAGCCTACACAGTTTTGGAATTAAGTTGCATCGTTCTGGCCGGGGGCCGCGGCTTGCGGTTCGGCCGTAACAAAGCGCTTGAGACGCTCGACCACCAAACCCTGATCCATCGAACAGTCTCGAGCCTTTCTATTTTAGGCACCGAAATCGTCGTCGTCACCGGTCCGCATAACACGGAATTGGGGCTCGATACAATGGAGCGCGTCCGGATCGTCCTTGATGCCTGGCCCGGGCGCGGGCCGCTGGTAGGTATCTACAGCGGGCTGCTTAACTCTCGTTCCGAGATGAATCTGGCGGTGGCCTGCGATATGCCGTTCCTGAACCTGGGGCTGTTGCGTTATATGGCGGCGGCCTCATCAGGCTACGACGCTGTCGTGCCGCGGCTGGGTAAGGGTATTGAACCGCTTCATTCAATTTACAGCTGCCGTTGCCTGCCCAAGATCCGGACCATGCTCGACGAAGGCGTTTACAGCGTCAGCGAACTGCTCCGCCGTGTCAGTGTCCGCTACATTGAAGCAGATGAAATCGACCGGTTTGACCCGGAACGGCTGTCTTTTTTTAATATCAATACCGAAGCCGATATGAAACGCGCCCGCGAACTTGTCCGGCAAGGGGCGGAAAATAAGCTGACCACAGGGGCCGCAACCTGGTCGCCTGGTTTTGAAGTTCGGATGAAAGGGTTCCCGATTTGATTTACAGCGCATCCCAATTCACTTTCAAGGCTCCTGAAGCGATTTCCCGAGCCCGCCGCGTCCTGATTAAGCCTTCAGCCCATTTCGCGGCAGGGTACCCGGTCACCACCAGCCGGGATATGATCACCAGGATCATCAAGGGCATCCGCTGGATTTCGGACGCCGATATCATCATTCTTGACGGAACCCCCGGCGGCGAACCGGTCAAGCCTGTTTTCCAATCCCTGGGTTATGATTTCCCTAGAGTGTTGACTTTGGACGTGAAGGATTCCACCTGGGTGGAGGTGGATAATCCGCTGCCAAAGCCGTTTATCGTGCCGACCTTCTGGATACCCAACATAATTCTGTCGTCTGACTATCTAATTTCGGTTACGCCGCTGAAAGTGGTCAAGGGTCAGGGGCATTTCACCATCGCCAATCTTATGTCGCTGCTGCCGATAGTAAAATACGGCGGCGGCAAGGACGGTTGGAAAAACCTCCACGCGATGGGGTTAGATAAGGTGCTGGCGGACTTATATTTCACTCTACCCTTCGACATGGGGATCGTCGAAGCCCGTCAGAAGTTCATCACCGACGAGGACCCGTTGCACGGCACTGCTGAAGAGGTCGGCAAGATCTATATGGGCAAGCCTTTCGATGTTGACCTGGAGATCTCCGAGACCATGGGCATCAAAGCCGACTACCTGGAGAATATCAAGCTCGGCCGCCAGGAGATCGAGATCTAGGTCGCTTCCTCCGCCCACCCGTTTTACGCACCGCTGACCCTCGTCACCATCCTGCCATTGTTTCAACGCGGCAAAACGCCATTATTCCGTTAGTTTTTGTCATTACCCGGTGCTATCCCCGGCACAGCCCTTTCGTTATAATTATTGCACCGACCAAAAACCGGACAGTGTCGGTAAACTCTCGACACTCCGATGCCGACAAGGGGGTTTTTCCAAGGTGCAGGATGAGCACAGTCTAATAGCGCGGGCTCAGGCGCGTGACGCGGAGGCTTTCGGCCGCTTATATGAGGCCTATTTCGACAGGATCTACCGCTACGTGGCGCTCAAGATCGGCAGCCGTTCCGAAGCGGAAGACCTTACGCAGCAGGTGTTCATGAACGCTCTGGAATCGATTACATCCTACAAAGTGCGCGAGGTGCCCTTCTCCGCATGGCTTTACCGCATCGCTCACAACCAGGTGGTGGACTGCCTGAGAAAAAGGTCGCGCCGGCCGACGCTGGAACTGGATGAATCGCTGCCGCTGCCGTCGGAGGAGGATATCGCCGCCGAGACCGAACTGAAGCTGGAAACCAGGGAATTGATAGAGGCTTTGAAGAAACTGACGCCGTCTCAGCAGGAAGTGATAACCCTGCGCTTCGGCGCCGAGATGCCGATAACCGAGGTAGCCCGACTATTGGGCAAAACGGAAGGCGCGGTTAAGGCCATGCAGCACAGCGCCGTGGCCGCCCTGCGCCGGATAATGTGTGAACCGATATGAAACAGAACATTGACATAGACCAGATTTTCAACGACTGCCTGGAGGAAGTGACCAGCGGCCGGGCCACCGTGGCCGGCTGCCTGGAAAGATATCCGGAGCACGCCGCTGAACTGGAAAGCCTGCTGTTGACCTCGCTGGATATATCCAGGGCTGCCGCCGTAGCTCCGCCAGCCGGCGCCAGAATGCGCATCCGGTACGCTCTGAACGAACGCATGGCTGAATTGTCACGCCGCCAGGCCAGGCCTTTCTGGCGCTTCGGGTGGGCCAACGCTGTCGCCACTTTCGTACTGGGGCTGACGCTGGCCGGCGGGGGTGTAGCCTATGCCGCCTCCGGCGCGATGCCGGACCAGGTCCTTTATCCGTTGAAATTGTCTCTCGAAGAGGCGCTGGTCAGCCTTCCCATCCCGTCCGGCGCCAAGCTGGATTTGTACACCGCGCTGAATGACCGGCGCGTGGCAGAAATCGTATACCTCGCCGGCAAAGGCGATGCCCACACTATTATTGAAGTTGTTAGCCGCATCGAAAATAACTTCGCCGCCGCTGCCGCAATCAAAACCGGCAGCGCTGACTCGGGAATGCTCACCATGCCGTCTTTCGGACCTGAAAAATCTCAGGACGCGACTATCGCCGGGAGTCCTGAACCGCCGAATGTTGTTCAACCCCCCGGAGCCTCCGTGCCGGTTACCGCGCGTTCCTCGCAGGATGCGTCGCTTGCCGATTATGCCAATCAGCAGCTTGACACCCTGTCCAACACCCCGGCCGGCGGTTCCGCCGCCGTTCAGGCGGCTCTGGAGAAGGCTATCGCTGCGGTCCGCAACGGCTATGACTGGCTACTGTCGATAGAAGATTGATCCCTTACCGCCGGACTGTTCCGGAGTCACCCCTTTCTATTTGATTTCGGCTTAATCGCATCACTACTGATTGACACTGCCCGCTTGTCGCCATATACTTTCGCTGGGGAAAGCCCTCATAAACCCGCCAGGGGGATTATTTTGGATCAGAGCCGCGATGACAATCCCAGCCTTCCACCGACTGAAATAACCGATGAAAACGCGGTCCGCCGTGAATCCACGGGATTAAAGGCGGAGATCCGCACCGCTGCCCAGGCGGCTGCCCGGGAACAGAAGGAACTGCTTCGCCGGCAGGCTAAGGAAGAAGAAAACGCCCGCCGCCGCGCTGAGGCTGAGGCTGCGGCAAACCGGTTGCGGGAGCAGGAGCAGGCGCGTATCGCCGAACGAGAACGCCGCGACGCTGAAGCCCGGGCCAGGCGGGAGTCCGCCGAGAAGGCCAGGGAGGAAGAAGCCGCCAGAATCAGAGCCGAGCGTGAAGCCAGGCATCAGGCGGAAGTTGAAAAACAACAGCGTCGTGAAGCTGAGAAGCAAGCCCGGGAAGAAGCTAAAGAAAGGGAGCGCCAGGCTATTCATCAGGCTGAAGCGGAGAAACGAGCGCGTTTGGAAGCTGAAGCCAGGGCTCGTTCTGAAACCGAAGCGCAGCGCAAAGCCGAAGCTGAGGCGAAAAAACTGGCGGAACGTGAAGCCAAACAAAAGACTGAGCTTGAAGCCCGGGAGCGCCGCGAGGCTGAAGCTCAAGCCAGGCTGGAAGCCCGCCGGAAGCTTGAGGAAGAAAAGAAGGCAGCCGAAGTCGAGAAACGGCGGCAGCAAGAAGCTGACCGAATCGCCCGCCTGGAAACCGCAGCCAGGGCTAAAGAGGAAGCCGCGTCCCGGGCCGCCGCCGAGGAAGAAGCCAGGCAGCAGGCGCGGCTGATGGCTAAAGAAAAAAAAGCCGCCCGCACCAAAGAACAAAAGAAAATCGAGAATCAAGAAGCAGAGTTAGCCTCCGCAGAGGCAACAACGGAGTTACCGTCGGATCTCGGGGAATTTTTACCGGGTGATTACACTCTAAAGTTGAGCGGCTTCAGCGCCGGTGATGTGACTGCCTTCCGTGATAATTTAACCCGCACATCAAATATCAGCCTGCTGTTTATCAGCGGCGGGCCGGCGGGTATTGAAATCCGGCTGCGGCTGGGAGAAACTATCCGGCTGTCTGAAACCCTTGTTGAGATGACCCTGGTCGGTGGGGCTGAACGCGATGGCGAGGTCGTCAGGGTTCTGCGGCGCCGTCAATAGTTACGGTACCATTCGGCATCGACTTCAAATAATTGATCCTTGGCTGCTCCCATTTTCTGATACCATGGCCGGCCGAAGGTCTCGGCAATAGCGGCGATCTCAATGAGCCTCCGGGCTGCAACCGTTTCCAGGAAGCGCCGGCGCTCGATGCGGTTGTCAATGGCGACGGCTTCCTGCCACAGGGCCCGCCCGGCCAAGAACCCGGAAGCCCCGGCGCGGCAGGCGAATTCAACCTGGCGCCGGAACACCTCGTAACTCGCTCCGCCTGAGAGTATCACCCAGGGTTTGCTTGAGGCGGCGTCAAGCCTGCAGCAGGCGTCAGTTAGAGCCTCGTCGTTGGAAATCAGGCCAACGTCGGCGGGGAATTCAGCTTTCAGGACATCTATCGGCAAGCCGGTCATCAGGCGGGCTGTCTCGACGACGATAGATGTCTTCTTCGAGGCAAATGTCGCCGCGTTCTCGCCATGCAGTTGATAAGATACCGGTTCCACCAAAAACGGGATATCCAGTTGCCGGCATTCCGCCGCCACTTTCGCCACCAGCGCCAACTGGTCTGCGGCTAAATCTCCGGAATCCGGTCTGAAGTAAATCAGCATCTTGACCGCTGAGGCCCCGAGCCGTTTGATTTTAGCCACCCCCCAGCCGTCAAGTAGACGGCTCCTGCGGGCTGTTTGATCGCCCTGGTACCCGGTGGCTTCAATGCTAACCAGTAAGCCGGCGCTTTTCGGCAGGACATCGCGGCTGATCGCCTGGGCGGCGCCGTAAATAGGGTCAAGCAGAACGGCGCTGGCATGAGGCGCCAGGGCGGCGCACAAGTCCATTTTGAAATCCACCATATCGTTGTAGCAGCCCTGGCCGGAGACGGCGCAAAGTTCGTGTTCCAGCGAGCCGCGATGGTCCATAGCGGCCATGGTGAACCTGCCGCCGGCTCCGGAGATCAGCTGGAGCCCTCTAACCTTACCTGCGCTTAAACTAAAGTACATGGTTCCATTATGCCCCGCCGAACGTGAAGACGCAAACATCTTTGGAAAAATAGTACTAAAGAGGTATTGTTAGGTAGTATTCGTTGAGGTACAATGCGCAATAGTACCGAATAGTGATATATAGTTAGGTAAAGAAAGGTTTAGATTATGGTGAATGCCAACCGGGCGCCGGTCGTGCCAATGCTTACTTCGTCTGAGGTTGCCGCCATACTGAACGTGCATATCAACACCGTTCGGCGCTGGAGCAATCAGGGCACGCTTAAAGCCTACCAGCTCGGCCCCAGGGGTGACCGCCGCTTCCGCCGGGAGGACATCGAGGAGTTTTTAGCCGGCCACAGCAACCAAAACGGAGAACCCGAGTCCCAGGAGATGAACGGAGCCGCTGATGAACAGAACTAAGGTTATGATCTGCGATGAGCAGCCCTTTTTCCGCGCCGGGGTGGCGCGGGCGCTGGAAGGGCGGCCGAACCTGGAAGTCCTGGAATGCGATCCCAACCAGGATCCGCTGGAGGCGATTGAAGCCGTCCTGCCGGAGATCGTGCTTCTCGGCTCAGACCTGACCACCTCCAACGGCCTTGAACTCGGCCGGAAAATCGTCCGCTATTTTCCCAATACCCGCGTCATTATCCTGTCGCCTGATCCCAACGACACTGAATTGTTCGATGTCATCCGCACCGCCGCCGTGGCCTGCCTGAAGAAAAGCACCACCGCCGTTGAACTGCTGGAAACCATCGACCGGGCATCCCGGGGCGAATATCCTATCAATGAACTGTTGACCACCCGGCCGACGATCGCCGAGCAGGTGTTGAAGCAGTTCCAGGAACTGAATGAGATTGACGCCGGGCTCGACGTAGTCGCCCCGCTGACTCAGCGCGAGCGCCAGATTCTCATCCATGTCACCGAAGGCCATACCAACAAACAGATCGCCGCCGCGCTCAAAATATCGGAGCAGACCATCAAGAACCATATTTCAGCCATCCTGCGCAAGCTGAACGCTAACGACCGGGCGCACGCCGCCGTCCTGGCCATCCGCCGAGGCTATATTCCGCTGGGCAGAGAGCCGGCGGCGGGATGAGCCAATCGCAACAATCAGGCAATTACAGTATAATCAACTGATGTTTGATTATTAAGTTGAAGGAAAGCCTGAATGCCCGCCATTAAAACTTCAGAAAACAAAAATATCGGAAACCGCCTGGCCAATTATATGCGCGGCCAGGGCTATGAGGTCACGGAGCAGGCTAAGCTTCAAGGCCGCTCCGGGCTGGAACATTCTTTTGACCTGCTGGCCCGCCGCGATGATGGTTTTGCCAGCCGCACCATTGCTTTTGCCGTTCTGAACGGCATCACCGACCGCTCTTCGGCAGAAGCGGCGGTTTTCACCTTCGCCAATAAGACCTATGACGCCGGCATCTCGGAGCGGGCCGTCATTCTGCCGACCAATCTGGCCAAGCAGGTCCAGGAATTCGCCGACAGCCAGAAAGTGCAGATGTTTGATGAAGCCTCGCTGCAGGTGCTGCTCCAGGAAGATACGGGAGCGCCGGAGCCGCCCATTGTCCTCGACCGCCCTCTGAAATTCACCGACCGGGCTGACCTCATCAAGACGCTGAAAAAAACCGGTTATAAGGTCGAGGAGCACGCCAAGCTGACCGGCCGCAGCGGCATCCAGCATACTTTTGACCTGGTTGCCAGGCAGAACGGCACCCAGGAGCATCGGCTCGGCATCGATGTTTTCGAACATGGTCCCACTCTGAACCTGGAAGAAATCGCGCTCTTTGATACCAAGGCTTACGACGCCCGCATCAATTCCAAATTCATCGCCACGCCGGCGATCCTGTCTGAGGAAGCCGCCCGGTTTGCCGAGAGCCAGAAGATCCGCATCATTGAACTCGGCGCCCCGGCAGCAAAGGCGAAATCCGAAAGCCCAGCTGAGGCTGTGGAGAAAGTTAAAGCCGTTGCGGTAGAGCCGGCCGCGCCGGCCGAGGTTAAAACAAACGGAGACGCCGCCGAGGCTGCAAAACCCGAGGCGGCTGAGACCAAGCCTGCCGCGCCGACGTCTGAAGTCAAACCTGCCGCCAACGGGGAAGCCAGGGCGTCTGAGAACGGCAAGCTGGGACGGGAACTGCGGCAACTGCCCTCAGCCGAGGCTTTAAAAATCATCCCCGAAATCATGGCCCGGCGCTACAACGCCATTCCGGTCAGGATCTCCGGCAATACCATTGAAGTTGCCATGGCCAACCCCTCGGATATCTTGGCTCTGGAAGCCCTCACCGCCTACTCCAAGCGGCGGGTCAAGGCGCTGCCGGCTGATGAAAAAGAACTGCGGGAAGCCATCGACTTCAACTATAAGGGCTACGGCGAGGTCGATAAATTCCTGTCTCGGATGTCCTTCTCCGCGGACGCCACCGATGAAAAGCTGGCCATGGACGCCGCCGTGGACGCGCCGCTGGCCCAGGCCCTCAACCTGATTATCGAAGAGGCGGTCAAGGCGCGGGCTTCAGACATCCACCTGGAACCGGATGAAGAACGGATGCGGGTGCGTTTCCGTATTGACGGCTCGCTCCAGGAGATGATGAGCCTGCCCATATCGGTGCAGCGCGCTATCATCTCGCGCATCAAGATTCTTTCATCGCTTAATATCGCCGACCATCATCACGCCCAGGACGGCCAGTTCTCCACCCAGGCCGGCGGCCGCACCATTGATATCCGCGTCGCCACCGCCCCCACTGTCCACGGCGAGATGTCGGTGCTCCGGCTTCTGGATAAGTCCCGAGGGCTGATGCAGCTGTCCCAGCTTGGTTTCAACAAGGAGTCGCTGGCCAAATACGAGAACATGCTGCGGATACCCTACGGCATGATCCTCATCTCCGGCCCCACCGGCGCCGGCAAGACGACCACTCTCTACGCCTCGCTTTCCTCGATAGATACCAAAACCAGGAACGTCATCACGGTGGAAGACCCGGCCGAATACCGGTTTAAGGATATTAACCAGATCCAGGTCAATGTCCAGGCCGGCATCACCTTCGCTTCCGGCCTGCGCAGCATCCTCCGGCTTGACCCGGACGTCATCCTGGTCGGCGAGGTCCGCGACGCCGAGACGGCCAACATCGGCGTCCAGGCGGCCCTGACCGGTCACCTGATGCTGTCCTCCATCCATGCCAACGATACCGTCGGCGTCCTTTTCCGGCTGATTGACCTTGGCGTCGAGCCCTTCCTCATCTCCTCGGCCATCATCGGCGTCGTCGCCCAGCGCATGGTGCGCCGCATCTGCCCCTACTGCTCGCACCAGGTCGAGGCCCCCGTCATCGAGCAGGTGGCTTATGAGCGGGAAACCGGAGAAAAACGCGCCAAGTTCACTTACGGCACCGGCTGCAAGTCCTGCGCCTATACCGGCTATCTGGGCCGGGTCGGCGTCTTTGAGATCATGTATTTTTCTGAGACACTTAAACGGATGCTGCTGGACGGCGCCGGCTCCGCCGACATCCGCGCCCAGGCCATCCGCGAAGGCATGGTGACCATGATGAAGGACGGTATGCTCAAGGTGAAAGAAGGCATCACCACGCCGTCGGAAATATTAAGGAGCGCTTATTCGCCGGAAGAGCAGTACTAATTACTTCTGTAGTAATTTTGACTACATCGTAAAAACGATTGCGGCGCGTTGTATAATAGATTGAATGGTGACATTCCGCTAGTTGAAACGTTGTTAAATGATGAAGACCATCGAAGGGTGAACAGATGAACTTCGCTTACGTGGCCTATTCTCAGGACCGCAAGCTGGTGCAGGGTAAAATCTCGGCCGTTGACCGCGACGCCGCCGCCAAACTGCTGCACCACAACGGCTACCAGGTGCTTTCGCTCAAATCCCAATCCAGGCTGTTCTCCGCGGCCGGCTCCTCGATGTTCACCCCCAAGGTCAAGCTGGGTGAAATCATTCTTTTTTCCCGCCAGCTGGCGCTGCTATTAGAGTCCGGCACCGATATCGTGACCTCTCTGGAACTGCTGCAGGAACAAACCACCAACGCCACCTTCAAAAAAGTGCTCTCGGCCGTCGCCAATGACATCCGCGGCGGCTCCTCCCTTTCCGCCGCCATGAGCAAGCATCCCAAGGCCTTCTCGCCGCTGTTCCACCGCGTCCTCTCCGCCGGCGAGCAGGGCGGCAACCTTGAAACCGTCCTCCGCAACATGGCGGACTTCATGTCCCGCATGAACGAAACCCAGAAGAAGATTAAAAGCGCCATGACCTACCCGGTGGTCGTCGCCGTGGTGGCCGTGATCGTCGTCTCCATCCTGATGATCTTCGTCCTGCCCACCTTCACCGACCTCTACCGGCAGCTCGGCACCGAGCTCCCCACCGCCACCCGCATCCTCATCGCCGTGACGGATTTCTCCACCCAGTGGGGCATCTATATCCTCGGCGCCCTGGTCCTCGGCGTTATCGCCCTGATCATGTGGATGCGCACCCCCATCGGCCGCTACAACGTAGACAAAGCCCTGCTGAAGATGCCCGTCATCGGCCGCATCATCCAGCTTTCGGAGCTTTCCCGCGCCTCCCAGACCATCGCCTTGCTCTTCCGCGCCGGCCTGCCGCTGCCTGAGATCATGGTCCAGGCCGGGAATGCCACCTCCAACAAGATCATCGGCGAGGCCATTGGCGAGGTCCAGAAGGAACTCATCCGCGGCGAAGGCCTCTCCGGGCCCATGACCCGCCGCAAGGTCTTCCTGCCGATGATGGTGCAGATGGTCGGCGTCGGTGAGGAAACCGGTAAACTGGACGATACCCTCTCCACCGTCGCCCACACCTATGATATGGAAGCCGACGACCGCATCAAGGGCGCCATCGGCCTCATTCAGCCCGCCATGACCGTCATCATCGGTCTGATCGTCGCTTTCATCGCCGTCGCCCTGGTTTCCTCTATGTACTCCATGTACGGGCAGCTTTAATGCGTAGAAGGAGAGGTGGCCATATGGCCGCCCCGGTGAACAATAGAATAAGGCTCAAGAAAAACGGCTTCAGCTTCATCGAAGTGCTGATAGCGATGTTGATTCTCACTGTCGTGGGTGTAGCCTTTTTGATAACTCTTCAATACGCTTTAAGGGCCAATATGCTGGATGACGCTAAGTCAACCGCTGAAAGTCTTGCCCGGAGCCAATTGGAAAGCATAAAAAAGGAAGCCTACCTGGATTTCTCTAAAGTGCCGGTTGATCCGCTAAGGCCTAAAGATGCTTACGATATTGTGTCGTTTACCGGCGATTTTGCTATAACGGTAACTATCGAACCCGTAGACCCTACTGCTGGTACCCCTAATACAATAATTCAAAATTCCCCAGACGTTTGGTCTTGGGATAGGGGCATCCAAAAAATTACTGTTTTCGTCCAATTTGATGTCAGTAACAATCCTAATGTGTGGGACGGCAGCGTCACCATCGAAGGTTATAAGGTGAACCGGTGATGAACGCTCGGCGTATATTGAATAAATCAAAATCCGCCCGCGGTTTTACTCTCATTGAGATTCTTGTCGCCATGGCTATTCTGACTGTGATCATGGCTGCTGTGGCTATGACCACCATGTCTATTTTCAATACCAATGATCTTAGCCAAAACCGCACCCTGGCGATAAGGAACGTACAGAATGCCGGCCAATGGATGAGCCGTGACGCTTTGCAGGCGACAGGTATGTCATTTGGCGGCGTGAATGGCTTCACGCTGACTCTAACAGAAGACCTTACAACCTACATCGGCAGCCCAAGCGTAAAGGTGATAACCTATCAGATTGTTGGCAACAATTTGCAGCGAACAGAAACCCTTAATGCGGGAACCCCCTCAACACAGACTATCGCCTCAGGTGTACAATACTTTGCGGATATTGCTGACGCCACTGCGCCAACCTGGTTTCGTCAGGCCGGAGCTGTGTTTGAATTGAAGATTACCGTGGTTGTTGGTACCGGGAAAAATGCCGCTACAGAAGTTCGTTTTTATAAGATAGAGCCGCGCCCTGACAACGTATAGGGCAAGGGGGTAGGGAGATGAAAAAACTGATAAGGTTCGGCAGACGGCAAAACGGTCAGGCGTTGATTCTCGCCATGATCATGCTTGCAATAGGCGGGCTCATTATTGGCCCCTTGGTCGGGCTGGTCACCACCAGTTTGAACGTCGGGCGGCATGTTGAAATCCAGGTTGAGGACTATTATGCCGCCGATGCCGGCGTTGAGCACGCCCTTTGGGAAATCCGGCAGGATCCCCAGGACTCATCCAGGGTGCCGGTGATGGTGACAGATTTCAGGGAATTCAACTTACTTACACCGACCAATGGTGAGACCGTTCACGTAAAAGTCACTAAACAAGCCTCCAACCTTTATAAGGTAGAGTCATCCAGCACCGGCTCAGGTTCTAATACGCTGATTACGGCCTTTATCATTAGCACAAACCTGAACATTTTCGATGGAGCGATGGTTGCCAGTAACGATATCACTCTGAAAAAAGATGCGACAATAGATGGTGATGTTTTCGCATTGGGTGAGTTTGATGCCCAGGGTGGCTTGATACATACAGACACTGCAGATGGTGTGCCGGAGGTAATTGAAAACGCCACTGGTTTAGTGTTCCCGACCGCTCAGGAAAACGCAGCTTTCGCTCTTGGGTTTAAGACAGAGGCAAAGGTCGGCGGGACAATAACTGGCAATTATAAGATTAACGATCCGCCCGGTGCCAGCATCACGGTGGATTTTGGTCCGAAATACATAACCGGGAACCTCACCACAGACAAAAATATTATTATTAACCTGCATGGCACAATATATGTCGAAGGGACTATTGACATTGGACAAGATACCCTTATACAAGGCACAGGCAGCATAGTTGCCGTCGGTAATATCGGGTTTGAGAAGGTCGGCAACTACGGCACGAATCCCACCGGCAACGATGTGATCTTTTCCGTCAACGGCAGCATTGATTTCCGTAAGGAAGCGGATCTGGAAGCCCTGATCTATGCCCCCAACGGCGGCATATCCTTTAAGAAAGAAGCGGAAATCATTGGCAGTGTAATCTGCGGCCAGGGTATCGATGTGCCGGAAGATATCAGTGCGGATAAGAACTTTTCTATTACTTACAATCCCGAGTACAAAGATACGATGTCTCTTCCGGGTTTCAATCCAACCGCCGTCCGCGCCTGGAACATCACCGCTGCGCCCTAACCCCCAACAACCAAAACAAGGAGCTTGAATGAGAATCAGCAAAGTTTTCATCACCATCCTCTTCCTGGGGCTATTCATCATCGCCGGCGTTCTGCTCTATATGCTGTGGCAGGATGAGCTTGACCGCCGTGAAACCCAGGAGGCCAGCCTGACCTCCACCCAGGCGTTGCTGCCGCCCATTCAGGCTAACGTCGCCGCCGCCCAGGCGGACCTTACCGCCGCTCAGGCCAAATTGGCCGCCGCCCGTGAATCGCTGGCGGAGTGGCAGGCCGTCTGGCCCACCCCGCCGCCCGTGGCCGCCATCCAGACCATAGACTACGGCTCCAAGCTGTTCATCCTGGCCGCCAACAACCAGCTCAACCTGGTGGAGTTCCGCGGCAATGAGCCGTCCTCCGTCACCATCGGCGGCATCAAGTACCAGTCCACGGACATGGAGATCAAGGTCTCCGGCGCCATCCTCAAGATCAATGATTTCATCGGTAACCTGGAAACCTCGGATCCCTACCTGACCGCCACCATTGACGCGGTCAACATCACCTTCTACACCGAGTTCGATCCTGAGATCGGCGGCGTGCCGCTGCCGGATGCCGCCATCACCATCAACATTCTGGCGCTGGAAAGGTAAGCCGATGGCAAAGAAACTGACTACTATCTATATCGAAGATAACGAGATCAAGCTCATGGTCACCGCCGGTAAAACGGTGGAAAAATGGGCTTCCATGATGCTGGATTCCGGCATGGTCAACGAGGGCGTCATCATGCAGGAAGACGCCGTGGCGGAGCGCATCCGCTCCCTGGCCTCTTCCCACGGCGTCAGCGGCGAAGTCACCGCCGCCATCTCCGGCCTGAACTCCATCTTCCGTCTGGTCAACCTGCCGGAAGTCCCTAAGAACATCCTCGACGATGCTATTATGGCCGAAGGCGCCCGGGTCATCCCGGTGCCCATGGACCAGGTCTATCTCTCCCGCCAGGAGCTGCAGACCAAAGCCCCTCACGAGATGCGCTTCTTCCTGGCCGCCCATCCCAAGAACGCTACCGATGCCCTGGTGCGCACCATCCAGAAGGCCGGCCTCAAGATGAAGATTATGGATATCGCGCCGCTGGCCCTGGGCCGCAGCGTCCACGTCCCCCGGTCGGTGGTCGTCAACACCTGGCTGTCGTCCATTGACATCATCATCCTGGTTGACCGCGTGCCGGAGGTCATCCGCTCCTTCTCCATTCCCATGGACGTCGGCTCTGACGCTGAGCGGCTGATGTCCATCGCTGAGGAAATCTCCCGCACCGTCACCTTCTACAATTCCTCCCACTCGGAAGCCCCCTTCGGCGCCGATGTCCCCGTCCTGGTCGCCGGCGAACTCGCCCGCAATAAAGATGCCTGGACGGTGCTCGGCGGCGATGAAGGTCATCCGGTGGAAGCCATGACCAGTGGTTTCACCATGCCGGAAGGCTTTGACATGACCCAGTACATGGTCAACCTGGGCATGGCCGTTCGCCTGGCTGGCGACGGCGAATACGGTTCGATGATTGACCTTAACGCCATGCCCGCCGCCTACCTGCCGCGCGGCGTCAACTGGTTCAACATCCTGGCGCCGGTCGCCGGCGTTCTCCTCCTCGGCGCGCTCTATTACGGCTGGACCTATGTGGAAGACATCAAGACGGAAACTGACACCATCCAGCCCAAGATTGATGCCCTGATGATTCAAATCGGGCAGGAGCAAGCAAAACTCACCGGTCTTAAACAGCAGACTGAAGAGGTTACTACACTCATTCCACCAATTGATAAAGAGGCTTTAGCCTTACGATCTGCTTACGAAAACCTGAGGGAACAGCGCGAATTTGCTTCCGGCGCAGTGCGAAACGCGTGGATCCAGAAACCGTTACTTACGGTTACTCTTGAAAGTGTAGTATGGAGCGGCGACACGCTCACCATAAAAGGAATAGCTTCAAAATCTGAAGCCGAGGTCTTCCTCTACGCCACCCAGCTCCGCAACACCCTGCGTTTTGAGAATGTCGTCGTCACCGAAATTATCAAAGAACTCACTGTAGATACCAAGGTGTATGTCTATAAGTTCACCCTGACGGTTTACTGATTCGTTCGTTACTGATATCGAGCCCCGCTTCAGGGGCTCGATATCGGCGGGTTTCTCATCCAATCGGCGTCGTCCAAATACCGGAAGGTAGCTCGTTGTCTTATGATGGATATCTTTGACCTCATCACCCAGGCTAAAGACCGCGGCGGGTCTGACCTCCACATGGTGGTGGATTCGCCGCCCTTGGTGCGCGTCCGCGGCTCTTTAGAGCCCCTGGACGGCGCCGCGCTGACCCCGCAGGACAACATCGCCGCCCTGTCGCAGTTGGCGGAACCGCGTGACCTGGAGACTTTCCAGCGTGAGCTGGAGCTTGATTTCGGCTTCACCATGCCCGGCGTCGGCCGCCTGCGCTGCAACGCCGCCCAGCAGCGGGGCGCGGTATCCTTGGCCATCCGCCTGCTGCCGCCGGACATTCCCACCATAGATGAGCTTGAGCTGCCTCAGATCTGCAAGGAACTGGTGATGCGCCCCCGTGGTCTGGTAGTCGTTACCGGCCCCACCGGCTCCGGCAAGTCCACCACCCTGGGCGCCATGATCCAGCACCTCAACCACAACGCCGCCAAGCACGTCGTCACCATCGAGGATCCCATCGAATACGTCCACCCCTCCATCCGCTGCGCCGTCACCCAGCGCCAGCTCGGCACCGATACCCGTTCCTTTTCCCAGGCCTTGAAGCACGTCCTGCGCCAGAACCCGGATGTTATCATGGTCGGCGAGATGCGTGACCTTGAGACCGCCGCCGCCGTGCTGACCGTGGCCGAGACCGGCCACCTGGTGCTGACCACCTCCCACGCTCCCTCCACCCATCAGGCGCTGGAGCGCATCATTGACCTCTTCCCGCCGCATGAGCGTCACCTGGCCTATACCCGCCTCGCTTCGCTCCTAATGGGCGTGCTGTGCCAGACTCTGGTGCCCCGCGCCGCCACCAACGGCCGCATCGCCGCCGTGGAGATCATGCTGGCCAACACCGCCGTCCGCAACCTCATCCGTGAGGAAAAGCTCTACCAGGTGCCCAATGTGGTGCGCACCAGCCGGGATGAGGGTATGCTGACGCTGGATGAGTCGCTGGTGGACCTTTACAAGCATGAGAAGATCACCCGTGAGACGGTCTATGACTACTGCGCGGATACCGAGGAGATTGAGCGCCTGTTGGGCGCCCGGCCGAGGGCTGCGGCTAAGCGGAAGGCTGGCGGCGGTGGTGGGATGTACGCCTGTTTTCTAAGTTAGTCCATCCGTTGTTATTGTATCATGGTTCTAGCTCGGGCGATCTACGGAGTTGCTCGTCTGATTGATAATGACCTGCCCCCGATAGCGATACCACTTCTTAAGTAGTTATTGCAGCTATCTTGGCCTCTGGCGCCGGTGGACGGTAGCCGAGTGAGCTGTGGGGCCGGATCTGATTGTAGTCCCTCCTCCACTGCTCAATCAATACCTTCGCCTCAGTTAACGTACTGAATATTTCCCGGTCCAGGAGTTCATCACTGAGCTTGCCATTGAAGGACTCAATGTAGCCGTTTTCCCATGGGCTCCCTGGCTCGATGAATAGCGTTTTAACTCCAATCCTGGCCAGCCATTTGCGTATCTGCCTGGCGGTGAATTCGGTTCCATTGTCGGAGCGGATGTACTCAGGTATTCCCCGGAGCACAAAGAGTTGGAAAAGCTGGTCTATGACATCATGAGAAGGGATACTGCGGGCCACCAGCAGCGCCGGGCACTCCCTAGTGAACTCATCGATAATGGTCAGTATCCTGAAAGCCTTGCCGTTCTCTGTCCTACGTTTAACAAAGTCGTAGCTCCAAACGTGGTCCTTGTGTTCCGGCCTCAAACGGATGCACGAGTTGTCGTTAAGCCATAGTCTTTTACGCCTTGGTTGCTTCTGGGGCACCTTTAAACCTTCCTGCCGCCATATTCTTTCCACCCTCTTGTGATTTACCATCCAGCCTTCCGATTTGAGCATAGCCGTAATACGCCGGTAGCCATACCGGCCAAACTTGGTGGCCAGGGAAATGATATCGTCCGTCAGACTCTCCTCTTCGGCACTTGAGTTGTGACTCCGCCGTTGAGTAGATCTCGTCTGACCTAATACCATACATGCCCGCCTCTGGGAGATATGAAGTGCATCCGATATTCGGATAATCACCTTCCTTCTCCTGGACGGGCTTAGGAGTTTCCCCGGGCGGCTTCGGCCAGGATGGCCTTATCGAGAGATAGATCAGCCACCAGGCGCTTCAGGCGTGCGTTCTCTTGTTCGAGTTCCTTAAGTCGTTTTGCCTGCTCGATGCGCATGCCACCGAACTCCTGGCGCCAGCGATAATAGGTGCAGTCGCTGACTCCGATCTTCTTGAGCATTACGGAGAGGGTAGTACCTTGGCTGATAAGGACCTCAGCCTCTCGGAGCTTGTTGATGATCTGCTCTGGCGTGAAAGATTTCCTGGGCATCTGCTTCCCCCTTTCTTATTTTCCAGTCTAACATGAAACTGGACTCGTTTTAGGGGGTCAGGTCATCAGCCCCTGGCGGCAGTGAATCGTTTCAATCGTTTTTACAATGTAAAATTTAAGATATCAACTGCTGGCGCCGTAGCGGATAACCCTGACCTTTTCCATCGTGATCAGCCCGTCGCCCATCAGCTTCTCGACCTCCGGCAGCACCCCGTCCAGGTGCTCCTGAGAATCCACCACCTCGATGACCACCGGCAGGTCCTGGGACAGCCTCAGCAGGTGGGTGGTGTGGATGTGGCTGCGAGCTCCAAACCCGCCGATACCGCGGAGCACCGTCGCCCCGGCCAGGCCGCGGCTCTTGAACAACTCCAGCAGCGTCAGGTACAGCGGCCGGCCGCTGTGGGTATCAGACTCGCCGATGAACACCCGCATCAGGACCTGTTCGCCCTCTATCTTGCGCATCAGGCGCCTCCCGCGATTAATTTACCCGCTGCCATCCCGGCCACCACCCCGATAATACCCAACACCACTGACCCCGCGATGTTCCCGGCGGCGGCTCCCCAGGCGCCGTCCTGGATCATCCGCACCGTTTCGTAGCTGAACGTGGAGAAAGTGGTGAAAGCGCCCAAAAACCCGACCGCGGCGGCGGTGCGCAGGTGGGGCGGGATGAGGTCGGTATTCAACCCGAGGTGCATTAAAAAACCCAACAGAAAGCTGCCCAGGAGATTGACCGCCAGCGTACCCCAGGCAAAGCTCTGTCCTAGGGCGGCATGGACGGCGCCGGACACGGCGTATCGGGATAAAGAGCCCAGAGCCCCGGCCGCGGCGATCAGCAGAATAGTAGTCACGGCGCTATTTTAAGAGGAGAAGTAAAAGAATACAAAAAACACGGAGCCTTGCTAAAGGGCTCCGTGTTTGATTCAATTGTCTGGCGGCTTTTAGTAGGCGCTTTTGGACTTGGCGAAACAATCGCTGCAGTAAACAGGGCGGCCGTTGCGCGGTTCGAAGGGGACCTGGGTCTCGCGGCCGCACGCGGCGCAGACAGCGGGGAACATCTGGCGGGGACCGCCGGCGGAAGCGCCGCCGCCACCACCGCGGGTCTGTTTCCGGGTTTGGCGGCAGGAAGGGCAGCGTTTGGGCTCGTTGGTGAAGCCCTTGGAGGCGAAGAACTCCTGCTCGGAAGCGCTGAAGGTGAAATCAGCGCCGCAGTCTGCGCATTGGATGATTTTGTCCTGGGCCATGGGATGACACTCGCTCCTTTTTTTATTATACTTTGGTTTACGGTTAGGTCATCCGGACCTCGGGACAAACCTGGGTTGGGATACCAACTTTCAACCGCACTAGAGTATGCCATTACCCTGTCGACGCTGTCAACTTGTTATCAGGATTATCCGAACGCAATTCCTGAACTCCCGCCCTTATCGGCGATTGCACCAGCCTGGGGAGTAATGATGAAATCGGGACGTTATTCAAGGTATCGGGTGTATTAGGTGAATAATTTTAAACGATTGCCTCAGGCTGTTTTGCTGCTGGGTCCTACCGGCTCCGGAAAGACGCCGCTCGGCGAGGCGCTGGAGAAAAGCGGGTTTCGCGGCAGGCGATGTCGCCATTTTGATTTTGGTGCCAGCCTGCGTAGCTGCGCGGCGGGGCTCGGTCCTGAATTCACTCCCGCCGAGCTCCAGGTAGTACGAGAGTCACTGGCTACGGGCGTGCTGTTAAAAGACCAACAATTCCCGATCGCCGCAAAGATTCTGAACGAGTTCATTTCCAGAACAGATAGGGACAGTCTCATCATCCTGAATGGCTTGCCGCGGCATACCGGTCAGGCGGCGGCGCTGAACAGCCTGGTTGAAATGGCTGGGGTAATTGTCCTGGAATGTGACGCCGCAACGGTGATGAGGCGAATTGCAAGCGATACAGGGGGTGATCGGGGCGGTCGCAGTGATGACGGCGCTTCCATGGTAGCTAGAAAACTGACGATATATGAGCAGCAGACGACGCCCCTGATAGAATATTACCGGAGCCTCGGGGTACCGCTTCTATTGGTGGCTGTCGGCAAGAACGACGGCGCCGAAACATTAAGGCTTGCCGCTGAAGCGGCTCACGAAGTCATTTGACCGGTCTTGGACAATTTCTCCGCCGGTATTAGAACTCCATAAATCCTTGACTAACAATGTCCATAATAATATACTTATGCCGTTTTTCGGGTTAAAAGCATTTGATTAAGGAGATAACTTGATGCCGGAATTACTGACTGTGCGTGAAGTTGCGGATTACCTTAGGGTGACCCAGAAGACGGTCTACAGACTGCTGCAGCAGGGATCGATTCCGGCGCTCAAGGTGAGCCACAGCTGGCGGTTCGACAAAGCCGCCATTGACGAATGGCTGCGCTCGACAGCGGTCGGTGCCAAAGCCACTATACTTGTCGTCGACGACGACCAGACAATCCGTGACCTGTTCCGGGATATCCTCGAAGACGCCGGTCATCGTGTCATCACTGCGGGTTCAGGCGCTGAGGCGCTGGAATATATTAAAGCCAAGGATTTCGCCCTGGTCTTCCTTGATCTCAAGATGCCGGGTATGAGCGGCGCTGACGTCCTGCGTAAGATCCGCGCGTTAGATCCGGATTTGCCGGTGACCATCATCACCGGATTCCCTGATTCCGAATCAATGGCTCAGGCGCTGTCGCAGGGTCCGTTTGGCGTAATGAACAAGCCTTTCGGAGAGGCTGATGTTCTTAACGCGGTGAAAAGCTTCATCCGCATCGGCCGAAGCTAATACGCCAGCCAATCTGAGATTATGATCGATTTTTTATCGGACGAATCAGATGCCCGGTCGTGAAAACGGCAAAAACCAGATTTCCGTTAGAGATTCAATTGAGCAGCGTCTGCTGGCTAATGCGACTTCGACCTTCCGGACTATGTTCGAACGCAGTGGCACCGCCAAGGCTGTCCTTAATGAGCATGGCATTATCGTTATGGCCAATGAGACGCTTGCCCGGCTAGTTGATCTTTCGGTCGCTGAGATAGAAGGAAAGCACTCTTGGTTTGAGTTCGTCGCCGAGTCTGACCGGAAAAAAGCTCAGGAATACCACCGGCTGCGCCGTAGTCATCCGGGTACTGCCCCGGAACTCTATGAATTCCGTTTACTCGATCATAATGGCAGCATCCACGAGATAGAAATCAATGTAGCCATGTTTCCCGGGACAGAACTTTCGCTTCTTTCGTTGATCGATAATACCCATTTGAAAACGGCGCAGGAGATGGGCCGTCTGACCCGGTTTGCTGTCGAAAACGCGCCCGAATCGATTTTCTGGCTCAACGAAAGCGGCGCTCTGTTGTATGCCAACGCCGCTGCCTGCCGCCTTCTCGGTTATAACCTCGGGCAGATCATGTCGCTGTCTATTCATGAGATAGATGCCGGCCACGCGAAGCGTGACTGGCTAAAGCTGTTCAAGGAACTCAGGCAGGCTGGTTCAATGGTCTGGCAGTCGGAGTACCGGCGTCAGGACGGGCACGTACTGCCGGTGGAACTCATGATTACGTATATCCAGTTGAATGATAAGCATTATTACTGGGCTTTTGCCAGGGACGTGACGGCTACGCGGCAGGCCGAAAAGAGGGAACAGCAGCTTCAAACCGAGTTAAATGTATCAGGACGGCTGGCCTCTGTCGGCGAGTTGGCAGCCGGCGTCGCCCACGAGATCAACAACCCTTTGACTGGAATTATCGGCTTTTCGGAAAGGCTGCTCCGCAAGGCAACCGATGAAAAATTGGCCGCCGACTTGAAAAGGATCCATTCTGAAGCGCTCCGGGCTGCCAGGGTAGTCCAGAATCTGCTTACCTTCGCCCGTCAGCGCCAGCCCAGTAAGGAGCCTGTGGATGTTAACAGCATAGTCAAGGAGTCGTTGGCTTTACGGGAGTATGAGCTGCGCCAGAGGGGGATTCAGGTTGTGACTCATCTGGCGGAATTACCTTGCATCATGGCAGACCAGTATCAGTTAGAGCAAGTGCTGGTCAATCTGATTGTCAACGCTGAACAGGCTATCGCTATCGCCAACAAAGGCGATAGATTGACCGTTACTACCGGCGTTCTTGATGAGTTCATCGTGGTGACCGTGGCTGACAACGGACCGGGCATCAAACCGGAGAATCTGGACAAACTGTTTGATCCATTTTTTACCACTCGCGTCGACAGCGGCGGCACCGGCCTCGGCCTGTCGATTTGCCATGGCATAGTTGCGGAGCATGGCGGCCGGTTGACTGTATCCAGCGAGCTTGGCTCCGGCGCGGTTTTCACCGTTGCTCTGCCGCTAAAAGAAAACCGGTGCCCCCCTCCGGATGAATCCTAGGCGTCACGGGATTAGGCGGCGTTTCACTTCCTCCGGTGTCAGACCTTCAAAAGCAACGGACTTATTCCGGCCGAAATGCCCTCGAATTATCTGAATGGCGTCTTTTGGCAGGCCCAATTCCCTGGAAAGGTATTCGATTAGCGCCGCATTTGCGGCGCCTTTTTCCGGAACCGCTGCTACCTTTATTTTTATGGACCCGGCATAAAAACCGACGGCCTCGGTCTTTTTGGCGCCTGGCTGGACCCGGAAATTAACGTATGCTTGACTCACGAACGCACCATGGTGGTGGAGGTTTGAAATGACTCGTCAGTTAATGCTTTGCGCTCGTATTCAATGAGCAGGGCTGCGATTAATGCCAGGTCTATCAAGAAAAAATAAGTGTTGAAACTCCGCCAGGCAAAAAATATCGGCATGACTGAAAACAGCAGGCCGGTTTGAGGATAACGGCCTCCTCTCAGCAAATACCAGATTAATCCCCCAACAAGAGCGGTAATTTCTAATCCTGTGAATAGGAATGGAAAGTCAACATTAACTATGCCGGTCTGTACCAGGCTTACCAGACCGACGCCGAGTGGATAAACTCGATCGAATATGGGCGCTGTGACTGAGGCCAACCATAGCGCCGGATCATCGACAAGAAAAGGCAGATTAATGGCTATGAAGATAGTGGCGGCAACCACGGAATACCGGAGTGCGCGGCTAAAACCCCAACAGTGAAACACGTATACGCCCGCGAAAGGCAATAGGAACCAGACTGTCTGGTAAGTAGCCGCAGCCGCTCCCAGTAACAGGGCGGAGATTAAAGGTTTCCTGGGAATCAACAGCCAGCCGGCAAGAATGAACGGGAAGAGCAGCAGCCGTTTTTCCAAACCGATAAGGCCGCCGACCCACAATTCCAGGCTGATTGCAACCGCTAAGACAAACACCATCCAAAAACGGCGCGGCAACAGCCACAACCCGGCGGCGATGCCAATCAACAAGAAGAAAGCGATGACGTATTGCATATTGGCGATTCCGACAGAGACAAAAGGCACCTGGATTAAAAAAGAACCCGCGGGGTACGAAAGACGGGATTCCAACTCGACAGGTATATTTTCCGGGGTCAGCCTGGCTTGTTGCCACAGCGAATTAAGTTGTTCTTTGGCTGGGTACGGGAAGACATCGGCGAACCTTCCTTCTTGCAGCGGCGTAAGGTTGATGTAAGGTCCGAGATTTTCCTGGTGACTGTCATACTCCTCCATTGCGGTGATGACATTGGCCGAAGTATAGGGATTTTGGCCTTCGATGAAGTTAACAGTGGCCTGTTGAACGAGTGCCGCGCCGTCGGAATAGCGGGGTTGTGACTTGAGATAGGCAAGCATACCGTCAACCGGCGGATTGAAAGAGGTGGGCTCGATTAGGCCAGTTTTTAACCCGGCGAACAGCATGCCCGTAGCCAGACCGAGGCTCAGCAGGAACAGAATGGCTATTTTGGCTATTTTTTTTAGGCCCCAAGCCCAACACGATGCAAAGACATCAGTCTGCGGTAAGGCCACAAGCCACAGACTGATAAACCACATGAGCCATAAAATAATTCCCAGGACAGCTTTGCCCTGAGTCACTATATAGGGACTGCCGGTCGCGGCAGTGAATCCGAGTTTGCATAATACGCTGATGAAGAATAGGCTGAGTCTTGGAGTTGAAAAAGTGATCACGAGTCTGATAATAATTCTTACCGCCGGGAATTATAACACAGGTTTAATTTTTCCATCAGAAACCGGGTGAAGATTGGCCGCAGAAGAACAGAAGATCGCCGAATCGCTCGTCCGTAGAGGTCTTTCGATAGCTACGGTGGAATCCGCCACTGGCGGACTTATGGCGGTCAGATTGACCTCGGTGCCCGGAGCCTCCGAATTTTTCAGGGGTGGGCTGATTACTTATCATAATGAGATCAAGCTGCGTTTAGCCGGCGTAAAATACGAAACCCTGATGAATTACGGTGCTGTCAGCGCCCAGGTGGCTGAAGAAATGGCTGCCGGCGGGCGCCGGACTCTCGGGGTTGATATTTGTCTTTCGGATACCGGCATCGCCGGGCCGGGAGGAGAAACCTCAGCCAAGCCCGTCGGTCTATTCTACATCGGGTTGGCTACTCCCGAAGGGACATGGAGCCGGAAATTCATCTTCAAGGGCGATCGCGACAAGAACCGGGAATCGGCAGCGGCGGCAGCGCTGAAGTGGGCAGCGGAATATTTGGGGAATTTTAAAGGCTCTTAACCGCCTCTAATTGTATCTCGAACAATCTCCTGATCCCCGCTTCTGCCAAATCCAAAACACCGTCCAGCACCGTTTTTGAGAAAGCCTTTTTTTCCGCCGTGCCCTGAACCTCGATAAACTCACCATTGCCGTTCATCACCAGATTGAAATCAGATTCAGCCGAACAGTCCTCCTCGAAACAGGGGTCAAGCAATATATTGCCCCGGTTGACCGCCACACTAACTGCCGCCACCTGAGTTCTCAACGGCATCTGTTTGATGACGCCAAGGCGCCGCAGTTTTTCAAAAGCGATGAAAAGCGCAATATAACCACCGGTAATTGCGGCCGTTCGGGTACCGGCGTCCGCATGGAGGACATCGCAGTCAACGACGAAACTTCGCTCGCCGAGAGCGGACAGATCGGTAACCGCCCTCAGGGAACGGCCGACCAGCCGCTGTATTTCCTGGCCGCGGCCGGACAGTTTGCCCTGGACTGATTCACGCTGGGTGCGTGTTGAAGTCGCCCGAGGCAGCATGGCATACTCCGCGGTCACCCAGCCGGTGCCGGTGTTCTTAAGAAACTGCGGCACCCGTTCTTCCATTGAGACGGATACCGCGACTCTGGTATTGCCTTGCTCAATCAGCACCGAACCTTCGGCATATGGCTGGAAGCCGGGAGTGATTTTTATCGAACGCAGTTGATCAGGACCGCGGCCATCTATTCTGGGCATGTGTAACCTTTCAAGCTCGTTGCGATCGACAAAGACGCAGTTTTAAGGCCGGACGTGACCCGAACCGTAGACCAGCCATTTGTACGAGGTGATCTCCCTGAGGCCCAGCGGGCCGCGGGCGTGCATCTTCTGCGTGGAGATGCCGACCTCCGCCCCCAAGCCGAACTGGGCGCCGTCTGTAAAGCGGGTGGAGGCGTTGACATAGACCGCCGCGGCGTCCACCTCATTCATGAAGCGCGAAGCGGCGGAGTAATCCTCGGTGATGATGGCCTCTGAGTGGCCGTCGCCGTAAGCGGCAATATGGTCAACAGCTTCGTCAAGCGAGTCGACCACCTTGACTGCGGCGGTCAGGGACAGGTACTCCCGGCCCCAGTCATCCTCGACGGCCGGCACCAGCTTTAACCCGGGACTTTTCGATAGGACTCCCATCGAGCGCGGGTCGCAATGCAACTCTACGCTCATTCTGTTTAACTCGGCGGCAGCTTTGGGGAGGAAGTGTTCAGCAATATCCTTGTGGACTAGAATGGTATCCAGGGCGTTACAAGCCGAAGGCTTTTGAATCTTGGCGTTGTAGACAATAGCCACGGCATTCTCGATCTTGGCTGAAGCGTCAACGTAGGTGTGGCAGACGCCGGCGCCGCCGGCGACTACTGGAACGGTTGAGTTTTCTTTAACGAAATTGATCAGGCCGGTACCGCCGCGAGGGATAACCAGGTCGATCTGGTCGCTCATCTTCAGGAGATGCGATACTAGGGCTCGGTCCGCCGTGTCGAGGAACTGGACGGCGTTACTGTCGATACCTACGGATTCTATGGCGGCGATGATGACCTCGACCAGCGCCTTATTGGTATTTAGCGTCTCCTTACCGCCGCGCAGGACGACGGCATTGCCGGATTTGAGGCATAGGGCGGTGATGTCCACCGTGACGTTGGGTCTGGACTCGTAGATAGCGGCGATGACCCCGAGCGGCACGCGCTTTTTGCCGATGACGAGGCCATTGGGCAGAGTGCGCATGTCGAAAAACTCGCCCACCGGATCGGGCAGAGCGGCGACGCAGCGGACGTCGGCGGCTATAACTTCAAGACGATGTTCGGTCAGGATGAGGCGGTCAAGCATGGCCGGGTTCATGCCGGCGTTCCTGGCCTCGATCTGGTCAATGGCGTTGGCCTCCAGTATCCGGTCCTTATGGGAAATCAGCCCGGCGGCCATGGCCTCAAGCGCTGCGTTTTTTACCGGCGTGGCGGCATACGACAACCTTCGGCTGGCCTGCCTGGCGCGCCGGCATTTCATTTTCAATTCGCTGAGAGCGTCCATAGGTTCACCTGTAAAAGAAATCACGGCCAGTATAGATGAAGACCGGCGGAGGGGCAAGGCCGTAGCGCCCGTCCCGGTAGTATAAGATATTCAAGCCTGGAATCCCATAGATAAGGGCTGGCGGCGGATATCGAGTACCTGTAAGATAGATAATGTCAAAGCGCTCGGGAGGTTTCGGCGTGTCCCAATCAGCTTCAGACGACCGGTTGGAACAGGACTTAGCCGCAGTCCAGGCTATGGTGGCTGACAAACGGCAAAAGGTGGGCATTAAATACGACCGTTTTATCACCCGGGTGGCTGAGGTGTTGCGGACGAATTATCCTTCGGCCTTCCCGATGCCCGATGACCAGCTGAAGGAATTGGTGGCCGCGGTTGATGTCATCGGCGAAGAATCCCGCGGCCTGATGAAGAAGCTGGGTGAATACTGCGCTGGCTGCGGCTGGTGCTGCTCCAGGACCAGTAAGATCGTGGTCAACCAGAAAGATGCTGAGCGCATCAGTCGGGAACTGCGGCGTAAGACAGAAGACTTATTTTCCCATGAAGAGAATGAGTGGACGATCAAGGACGCCTGTCCCTGCCAGTGGTGGAACCCAAGAAACGGCCGATGCACCATCTACAACATCCGCCCGGAAACTTGCCGTACCTGGCCGCTGGCGATAAATGAGCGCGGCCAGAAAATGCTGCACCCTGTGCCGGAATGCGCGTTTGCCGTGCTGGTGCTGGCTGACAAGGTGCTCAGGCATCTGCGGGGGATCCGATAAGGCAGGTGCCGGGCCACAGACGTTTTATTCCTGCGTGCCGGTTCACAATAAAGCTATTGCCATTGCCCGGGTTTATGGTTATCATTAGTTTAAATTGATCTGATCTAATCTTCGAGGAGTCTGAAATGATTAAAATCTCGATTCAGGGCGCCCGGGGTTCATTTCACGATATCGTTGCCCGCAAGAAATTTCCTGGAGACTCCGAGATAATCGAGAGCGAAACTTTCAAACAGGTCTTCGAAGACGTCCATAAAGGCCTGACTGACTACGGCGTTGTAGCCATTGAGAACTCGCTCTACGGCTCGTTTCTGGAAAACTACGATTTCCTTTTTAAATACGATACGCGTATTGTCGGTGAAGAATATATGCGCCTGGTGCTTAACCTGATCGCCCTTCCGGGAACAAAGATGGAGAATATCACCGAGGTTTACACCCACCCGCTGGCCATGAGTCAGGCGGAGGAATTTCTGGACAAACATCCCAAAATGCGCCGGATTGAAGCCGAAGATACCGCCGCCGCTGTACGCCTTATTAAAGGTCAAGACCTGCATACCGCGGCGGCCATCGGGTCCACGCTGGCTTCCGAGATCTACGGCATGAAGATACTTGCGCGAGATATCGAGACCGAAAAAAAGAACTATACGCGTTTTTTGATCATCGCCAGGCCTGACACGCCTTACGACCTGGATGCCGATAAAACTTCGCTGGTGGTTCACGCTAAAAACATTCCAGGCGCCCTCTTCCATGTCCTGAAGTGTTTCAACGACGAGAACATTAACCTGTCCAAGATCGAGAGCCGTCCAATCGTGACCAGCCGCGCCTGGGACTATAACTTCTATCTGGATTTTGAGAAAGGGCTAAACTCACCGGCGACGCAGCGGGCTCTCAAGGAATTGGAAAAGGTAGCCGACCGGATAAGGGTTCTGGGCAGCTACAAGCGCGACGACAAAGTTGACGAGCAATAAGTACAGAGGGTCCAAAAACACTCGTCTGGGTTATTTAACTTTCGGCTCTTGTTTTTCGTCGAGCTTACACGTCGGCGGCGGTAACCGCCTCAGATAGAAGACACCGGCGGACCCCGCTACCAATGACGCGCTCACAACTGCCAGCTTGGCGGAATCGATAAGTCCGGGCTCATCGAAAGCCAATCCCGTGATGAATATTGACATGGTGAATCCCACGCCGCCGATGATTCCGGCTCCGATAATGTGATTCCATTGGCACGAATCCGGCTTTCTTATCCAGCCCAGTCGGCTGATCAGGAATGTCATTCCAACAATGCCGAGTGGTTTACCGATAATTAAACCGGCCAAGACCCCCCAGGCCACAGGCTGCATCAGGTTGACGTCGCCGCCGCCGAGGGCGACACCAGCGTTAGCCAGGGCGAAGACCGGCATGATCAGGAAAGCGCTGAACGGGTGGAGTGAATGCTCCAGCCGCAGCAGGGGATTTTGGACTTGCTCGTAGGCTTCGCCGATTTTCTCGACCGCCTCCTGCTGCTCAGATGTCAGCAGCATGTTTTTCCTTTTGCCTTCCGCCCCACCAAAAGTATCCAGTTCCAGCCTGCAGGTGTCGACAAACTGTTCACTGGTGATTTTTTGACGTACCGGGATTGTCATAGCGAGGATGACTCCGGCGATTGTCGCGTGGATACCTGACTGGAATACCAGATACCACAACACCATTCCCAGTGCCAGATATGGCACGAGTTTCTTGACGCCCCCGGCGTTCAAAGCGATGAGCGCGCCGGCAACGACCGCCGCGCCGCCTAAAGCCGCCCAATCTAGATTGGAAGAATATCCGATGGCGATAACCAGAATAGCCCCCAAATCGTCGATGACCGCCAGCGAAACCAGGAAAACCTTTAATGCAACCGGCACCCGATTGCCGAGAAGCATGAGAAAGCCGAGCGCGAAGGCAATATCTGTGGCCATTGGAATGCCGAACCCGTGGGGATTTCCGCCATCGGCCATATTGAAAGCCAGGTAGATGGCGGCAGGAACAATCATCCCGCCAAGAGCGCCTAAAGCCGGGAAGGCTGCCTTGGCCGGGGATGACAACTCGCCGACTAAGAGTTCGCGTTTGATTTCCAGCCCGATCAATAGGAAAAAAAGCGCCATCAAGCCGTCGTTGATCCAGTGGGCTAGTGAAAGTTCAAGATGGAAGTTGCCGAAGCTAAAGCCGGCTTCGGTATGCAGGAAGTGGAAGTAAGACTCTGAAATCGGCGAGTTGGCGATAATCATGGCGGCAACAGCCGCTCCAAAGAGCAGGATGCCGCCGGTTGATTCCCTTTTTAGAAAACGTTCGATGGCGCTGATAAATTTGAGATTCCCGAATGTTGTACTCATATTCTGATTATTCCTTAATAAATGACCGGCTATTTTAACAATTAATGCGGTTGCGTGCTACTGAGCCTAAGACTTGAACACGTGTTCAGCTTGAACTTGCTTTAAAACAGGTCGTTGTCTATAATACAACGCTTGTGGAGGATGCGGCGTGCTAAGTTTTAATGTGGCGCAGCTGGAAAAAGGGCCTGTTGGCGCCACGCGGGACTATCAAATTGACGACTCACTGACGGTGGAAGGCGTCGGGATCAACGTTAAAGGCGACATCAAATTCACCAGGACGCCGCGTTCGGTGTTAGTCAAGGCGGCCTTCAAGACGATTTTGCCCCAGGAATGCTGCCGCTGCCTTAACGAGTATCAGTGTTCCCTGGATGTCAGGTTCGAGGAGGAATTTTTACCAACCCTGGATGTGGCCAGCGGCCTGCCGCTGGATATTGAAGAGGCAGAACAGAGCTTTACCATTGACGAACATCACATTCTTGACATTTCGGATGCTTTACGTCAGTACATCATCCTGGCCCAGCCGATGAAACCCCTGTGCCGGGCGGATTGTCCGGGCATTAATACCATGCAGTAACGCTAATAAGGATAAATGGAGAAATAAATGGCCCCGCTACCTAAACGGAAACTCGGTAAATCACGCCAGGGCGAACGGCGCAGTCACCTGCACCTGGAACCCAAGGAATTGATGGAATGTCCTCAGTGCCGCCAGCCGATGCTGCCGCATCGCGCCTGCCCGTCCTGTGGTACCTACGACGGCCGCGTCATTCTGGATCTTGAAACCAAAATTAAGAAGAAGTCGGAAAAGACCGACAAAGCCGCCAAAGAAGCCGCCGAAACCGCCAAGGCTGAAAAACCCGAGAAATCAAAGAAAACCAAGCCTGAAAAAGCGGAGAAGGCCGCTAAGTCTGATAAAGACAAGAAGGTCAAGGCGGAAAAGCCTGCGAAGCCGGAGAAGCCGGCCAAGGACAAGAAAAAAGCCGAGTAG
Source organism: Dehalogenimonas alkenigignens (assembly GCF_001466665.1). Lineage (NCBI taxonomy): Bacteria > Bacillati > Chloroflexota > Dehalococcoidia > Dehalococcoidales > Dehalococcoidaceae > Dehalogenimonas > Dehalogenimonas alkenigignens. The sequence goes on from NZ_KQ758903.1 coordinate 940,055, forward strand.
TTTTGGCGCAAGCTTTGATATCGCTTGACAACGGTGGAGGGGCGACAGGTGGTTAAACCGATGCTTGCCTTCGTGTTTCCCGGCCAGGGTGCCCAGGCGCCGGGTATGGGTTTGGATGTCTATGAAGAATACGATTCAGCCCGGGCGGTGTTCAAAGCAGCGGATGAGCGATTGGGTTTCTCCATCTCCCGCCTGTGCTTTGAAGGCCCGGAGGAAAAACTCAGAGAAACGGCTATTGCCCAGCCCGCCATCGTAACGGCCAGCCTGGCTTATTTAGCCGCCCTCCGTGACATGGATATTCTGCCGGAACCTGATTTTGTGGCCGGCCATTCTCTCGGTGAATACACCGCGCTGGCGGCCGCCGGCGCGCTTGATGTTGCCGATGCCGTTCAACTGGCCGCTCTGCGAGGCCGGTTGATGCAGCTGGCAAGCCAGCAGTCGCCAGGCGTTATGGCTGCGGTGATGGGGTTGGATGAAGCCGTCATCAACCAGACTGCCGCCGAGTCCGGCATCCTCATCGCCAACTTCAACTCGCCAGGCCAGATCGTTATTTCAGGTGACCGCGATAGGATGGCTACTGCCTCTGAAATATTAGTCAGCAAGGGCGCCAGGGTAGTGCCGCTTGCTGTCTCCGGCGCCTTCCATACGCCCTTGATGGCGCCGGCTGCCGAAGGTTTGAGTAAAGTTGTCGAGCGCCTTAATTTCAAAGACACCGCCGTCCCCATTGTAGCTAATACCACTGGCTTGCCGATCACCGGCGCCGAAGATATCCGGGCCGAACTCCTCAAACAGTTGACAACCTCGGTTTATTGGCAGAAATCGGTGGAGTATATGATCGGCGCCGGAGTCAGCACATTCATTGAGGTCGGCCCGGGCAAGGTGCTGTCCGGGCTTGTCCGGCGTATCAACCGCGACGTCAGGACGATTAACATTTCCGAGGCGCAGGCAATCAAGAACCTGCAGGCTAATCCATGGAACTGAGGCGGCTGGAAGGCAAGGTCGCCGTCGTCACCGGCGCTGGCCGTGGCATAGGCGCCGCAATCGCCCGCCGCTTCTCCGTCGAAGGGGCGTCGCTGGTCCTGAACAGCCTGTCCGATTCGGCTTTCAGGATCGCTGACGAAATCAACGCCGCCGGCGGCAGGGCCGTGGCGGTACAGGGTAACGTATCAGTCGCCGCCGAAGCGGTCCGGGTTATCGAAACCGCGGGTGCCAGCTTCGGTCGCCTGGATATCCTGATCAACAACGCCGGCATCACCCGCGACGGCCTCCTCTTGCGGATGAGCGAGGAAGACTGGGACGCCGTCCTGGATACCAATTTGAAGAGTGTTTACCTCTGTTGCCGCGCCGCGCTGCGTCCAATGCTCAAGAGCCGCGGCGGCGGGCGGATTATCAACCTGTCCTCAGTAATCGGTCTTTCCGGCAACGCCGGTCAGGCTAACTACGCTGCTTCTAAGGCCGGCATCATTGGCTTTACCAAGTCATTGGCCAAGGAACTGGCTTCCCGGCAGGTGACGGTCAACGCTATAGCGCCCGGTTTTATTGTCACCGACATGACCGCCGGTTTGACCGGCGAGGCTAAAGAGGCGCTCCTGGCCCGCATCCCGCTGGGAAGTCTCGGCGCGGCTGAGGATATCGCCGCTGCCGCCGCCTACCTGGCTTCCGAAGAAGCGCGCTACATTACCGGCCAGACCCTGACCGTCGACGGCGGAATGACCCTGTAAGTCTATGACCAAGCGCCACGAGGCCCGGGTCCTAGCCCTTAAGGTTCTTTATGAAGCGGATATCGTCCGGCATGACGCCGCCGCGGTGCTTGACCGCCAGATGGCCGGCGCCGACCTGCCAGCCGAGAACGACGTTTTCGCCCGGGCGCTTGTCGAGGGGACGCTGAAACACCAGGCCGAGGCCGACGGCATCATTACCAGGCTGGCCCCGGCTTACCCTGTGTCACAGCTTTCACCCATTGACCGCAACGTCCTGCGGCTTGCAATCTACGAGCTTTTCCACGATAATAATGTCCCAGTTCGAGTCGCCATCAACGAAGCGGTGGAACTGGCCAAGGAGTTCGGCTCGGAAAGTTCCGCCAAGTTTGTCAACGGAGTGCTGAGTTCAGTGGCGACGCTGGTTCAGCGAGACTGATTCAGGAGGGTATTAGTGGCCACAGTTTTGGAACGCGTCAAGAAAATCGCCGTCGAGCAGCTCTCGGTGGAGGAAAAGGACGTCATCCCGGAGTCCAAATTCACCGAGGACCTGGGCGCCGACTCGCTCGACCTGGTTGAGCTCATCATGGCCCTTGAGGAAGAGTTCTCCACCCCGGAAGCCAAGCTGGAGATCCCGGACGAGGAAGCCGAGAAACTGCTCACCGTCAAGGATGTCGTCGATTACGTCAAGGCCAAAGGCGTTAAGGACTAGCCGCCCTTTTTTTCACCATTTTCGCTGGTCGTACGTTCATTCAATAATTAAAGGCACGGTGGCTGGGCTATTCTTCAGCGGTTTTGCCGTGGGAACGAAAACTCCCTCCGCCAAGCCGGCCGCGGCCGTTGAAACTGTACTGAAAGCGGCCGTTCTTATTTGATGCCGCTCCGCTGGCAAAGACGACAATCTCGCCGCGGGTGCCGTCATCGAACTCAATGATGAACTCCCCGAGCGTTTTGAGTTCTTTGCCGGAGGAGAAATCCCCCCACCACTTCATGCGGGTGAATTTGGTGGCCTGGGTCAGCATCATCTGGTAACGCACATCGGCCACCGGTTTTTCAACGTCCTTGGCGTATAGCCTGGCCGAACCCCCCTGATATCTGACTGTCATTCCTGACCGGTGACCTGTTTCTTGATCGGGTTGCGCCAGCAGACCATTGTTAGCAAACCGCCAGGTTGTTACGGTGAATAATCTCGTCGCCATAGCTGTGGCCTAGCTTCCCGGCGATGGCGTCGGAATGCAGGCCTTTGATCTTATCGATCTCGGCGGCGTCGTAGTTGACGATGCCGAATCCCAACTGGGAGCCCCCCGGGGAGATCAGCCGGACAATGTCGCCGCGTTTGAAAACACCCTCGACAGCCTTTATTCCTGCGGGCAGCAGGCTGGAGCATTTCATCACAGCCCGGACGGCACCTTCGTCAATCAGTACCCGGCCGCGGGTCGAAAGCCCGGAAACCAACCAGCGGTGACGAGCATCCGGAAATGCCTGGGGAAGGAAGTGGGTCCCAGGGCAGCCTCCGACGGCAATCTGCTCGATGACTTTATCCAGCCTTCCGGAAGCAATGATGACATGGACGCCTGAAGCCGTGGCCAGTTTAGCGGCTTCGATTTTGGTGATCATGCCCCCGGTGCCGGCCGCACTGCCGGCGCCGCCGGCCAGCGCTTCGATCTCGGCGGTGATCCGCTCGACAACCGGGATGAGCCGGGCTTCAGGGTCGGTCCGCGGATTGGCGGTATACAAGCCGTTGACGTCAGAAAGAATAAGCAGCAAGTCGGCGTCAACCAGATTGGCCACCATTGCCGAAAGGCTGTCGTTATCGCCGAACTTGGCTTCCTGAATCTCGTCCACCGCCACCACGTCGTTTTCATTCACAATAGCAATGACGCCCAGTTCCATTATCGCCAGCAGTGTGTTGCGGGCGTTGAGGTAACCGGAACGGTCGCTCAGGTCGGTCCGGGTTAAAAGCGCCTGTGCCACGGTCAGATCATGGGCGGCAAATAACCCTTCATAAACATTCATCAGCCGACTCTGCCCAACTGCGGCTAAAACCTGCTTGTAGGGAATGTCGCGGTGCTTTTTGTAAGCACTCAGTTTCTCTTTGCCGGCGGCGATGGCGCCTGATGTTACGATGATTGCCTGGCTGCCTTGGCGGATAACGGCGGCGACCTGCGCTACCAGGCCGGACATGACCGTTTGATCAAGCTTGCCGGTACCGCCGGTGAGGAGGTTTGTACCCAGTTTGATGACAATGCGGCGGTATTGAGGCTTTTCGTTCATAAGGTTCCCGCCATTATAGCAACGGCCTTTACCTTTGGACAACCGGTGCCGGCGCGTGTAAAATGCCCCAAGGGCAGGCGCCGGTCTGGCCCGGGGTATTTTCAAAAATAACATACATATGAATCTTAACGGGCTGTTCCCACTGATTACCGAATCTCAGCCTCTCCGTGACTGGCTGTCTGATAACCGGCGAAAACGGCAGACCATCAGCCGTTTTTCGGTTACCGAGGCTGCCAGGCCGTACCTGATCGGCGCATTGTTAAACCAATTGCGCCGGCCGGGACTGGTGATCGCAGCCAACGCCGAAAAAGCCCGCAATCTAACCGAACAGCTTGGTTTGTGGCTGAACGAAGATGCTGTCCGGTCGTTTCCCGGGCCCGATCTCCTGCCCTACCAGCGGGCAGCTGTCGACAGGGGGACTGAACTTGAGACGGTTCGCGCGCTGGCTGAAATCGGCGGGCAGCCGGTATCGAAACCTTTAATTACCATCGTCGCTGCTGATGCCTTGCTGCGGCTTTTGCCTGATCCGGAGACTTTCAGAAGCAGCTGGATCACTGTCGCCGCGGGTACCGAAACACCTCCGCTGGAGTTGGCGCGAAAACTCGCAAGCATAGGGTACCGGGCTGAACATCTGGTTGAAACTCCCGGGACATATGCCCGGCGGGGCGGCATTATGGATGTTTTTTCGCCCGCCGGAGACAACCCGGTGCGCCTGGAGTTTTTCGGGGATGTCATCGACAGGATCCACGTATTTGACGCCGCCACTCAGCGTTCGCTGAAATCGCTGGATCACGTGAGTTTCAGCCCAGCCACCCTGGTGCTCGAACCGGAACTGCTGCCGGGGATTGACCTGAGCGGGATTGTCGACGAAATGCGCACCGAGCTGGCTGAAGAACTTGACGGATTGAAGTGCGGCATCCGGCCGGAAACAGCGGCTTTCTGGGCACCATACCAAAACCGGTCTTCGCTCCTGGATTTCCTCTCTCCGGATTCCCTGGTAATTATTGACGAGCCGGTCGCGGTCGAACAAGCCTGGGAGATTTTTAGCCGGGAAGCAGAGACCCTCCGCGCCGAGAAGACCGCCGCGGCCGAACTGCCGGCCGATTTCCCTTTGCCTTATCTCCCTTGGAAACCAATACGTGAAAGCATGGCTTCGTTTCAGACCGCTGAATTGTCTTCGTGGGGATCCGGGGAGGGCGGCGTTATCGAACTGCCGCTTATGCCGGCTCCCAGTTATGCCGGGCGGCTGAATTCATTTTTCACCAGGGTTAATGAGCTTAGAGATCAAGGTTTGCGTCTGGTGGTAGCCAGTTATCAATCCGACCGGCTGAAAGAGCTGTTCTCTGAGGCAGGTATTTCTTACCACTTCACCAGCAGTCTTGCCGCGCCGCCGGCCGCTGGCACCGTTACCTTGGTCCACGCTTTGCTGGATCGGGGATGGGTCCTGGCTGGAACAACCTTCTTTTTTACCGATGCCGAGTTGTTCGGTTTCGTCAAGGAACGCTCTCGCCCGCGCCGGCGCGCTCAAACGCAAAGGCTCTTCCTGCCTGAATTGACTCCGGGAGATCATGTCGTTCACATCGATCATGGCGTCGCCAGATTCGGCGGCATCGTCATTATGGAAGTTTCCGGCGCTCGACGCGAATATCTGCAGTTGGAATACGCCTCCAGCGATCGGTTGTATGTGCCGACGGATCAGGTTGACCGGGTTAGCCGCTATGTTGGGGGTGACGGCGAAGCCCCGGTTCTGAACCGTCTGAGCACTCAGGAGTGGGCGCGTTCCAAAGAACGGGCCAAAGCAGCCGCCGAAGAGGTGGCTGCTGAGCTCATTGAGCTTTACGCCGCCCGCCAGATCGTCCCCGGCTACGCCTACTCACGCGACACGATGTGGCAGCGGGAATTAGAAGGTTCCTTTCCTTACGTGGAGACGCTGGACCAGTTCCGGGCTCTGGCCGACGTCAAGGAAGACATGGAAAAGCCTGTACCGATGGATCGCCTGATCCTAGGCGATGTCGGCTATGGTAAGACCGAGGTGGCGCTGCGCGCCGCCTTTAAAGCGGTCATGGACGGCAAGCAGGTGGCTGTGCTGGTGCCGACCACCGTCCTAGCCCAGCAGCATTACTCAACCTTTAAGAGCCGCCTGGCTGCCTTCCCGGTGAAAGTGGGGGTGATTTCCCGCTTCCGCAGCGATAAAGAACAGAAAGCCATCCTGGAATCTCTGGAGCAGGGCGGCATTGATATTCTGATCGGCACCCACCGCCTGCTGCAGCCTGATGTCCATTTCAAGAAGCTGGGTCTCCTCATCATTGACGAAGAACAGCGTTTCGGTGTGATGCATAAGGAGTTTTTGAAGCGGATGAGGCAGGAAGTTGACGTGCTTACCCTGTCGGCTACCCCTATCCCCCGCACCCTGCACCTGTCGCTGGTAGGGGTGCGCGACCTGAGCGTCATCGAAACACCGCCGAACGAGCGGCTGCCGGTCAAGACTTTCGTCTCCGGCTACGACGACCACCTGGTACGCGAAGCTATCCTGCGGGAGAAGGAGCGGGGCGGCCAGGTTTTCTTTGTCCACAACCGCGTTCAAAGCATCTACTTCATCGCCGAGCGGCTCAAGAAACTGGTGCCGGAGGTTTCTTTCATCGTCGGTCACGGCCAGATGCCGGAGGGCGAACTTGAGGCGGCCATGGCCCGCTTTGCCGAGGGCTCGGTGGACGTGCTGGTCTGCACCACCATCATCGAGAGCGGGCTGGACGTGCCCAACGCCAACACCCTGATCGTCAATCAAGCTGACCGTTTCGGTCTGACCCAGCTTTATCAGCTAAGAGGCCGTGTCGGCCGCGGCGCTGTACTGGCTTATGCCTACTTCCTGTATGAGAAGGGTAAGCGTCTCACCGGCGACGCCGAAAAGCGCCTCCGCACCATCTTTGAGGCGGCAGAATTGGGAGCGGGCTACGGCATCGCTATGAAAGACCTGGAGATCCGCGGCGCCGGGTCGCTGCTCGGCACGCGGCAAAGCGGCCACATCTCGGCGGTGGGGTTTCACCTTTACACCCAGATGCTCTCCGAGGCGGTGGCTGAACAGAAAGCCAAAAAAACAGGCAAAGAAACCGAACTGCTTAAGTCCAGCCGGATACCGCCCCCGACAATCGAACTGCCGCTGTCAGCCTATATCCCTGACAGTTATATTCCCGAAGAGGCGCTTCGGTTAGGATTGTATAAACGCCTGGCGGCGATACAAAATGAGAAAGAATTGTCCGATTTCGAACGGGAGCTTACCGACCGGTTCGGCCCGCCGCCGCCCGAGGCGCAGAACCTATCCTACATCATTCGCATCAGATTGCTGGGTCTGAAGGCTGGGATCAAAGCAGTAGGCATGGAGAGCGGCCTTATCGCCATTTCGTTCCTGGCGGGGATCGCGCCTGATCTTAAGAGAATCTCGCCTCTGAAGGACGGCCTCCGCGCTTCGGCCAGCAAGCTGTGGCTGGACTACCTCCGCCTCGGCCGCCGCTGGCGCGACTTGCTGGAAGAAACAGTGTGGCGGTTGGGTAAATGAGCCTCAATTTCGTACGCGGCGCACGGGCAACGGGTTGACAGATCCGGAATTTCTCTGGTATATAACTTTGCCGAAAAAAGTAAATGGAGGTTGAGTATCGTGGCTTTCCTTGACAGCCAGGTCAAGCAGACTGTACTGGAAAGATCGGGCGGCAGGTGCGAGTGCACTGAAACCGAACACGAGCACGGAGAAACGTGCGGCAACCCATTGGACGCCGAATGCCAGTATGTATTTGCCCCGGACGCGCCCAACAGACTTAAGGTGATCTGTTATTCCTGCTATCGGAAAAGAAAGGCACTGCGGAAAAAACAATATTGATCTGGGGGTTAGCCTGCCGGGTTTTATGAGGCGCTGTATGGAGTCTCATATCTTTTTAAGCTGTCCGGGATCGGTCACACCCTGTTCGGTTTTAAGTTCCAGTTAGTTCCTTGAATCGGAAGCAGTTTACCAGGTGGTCGTTAACGATACCCACCGCCTGAAGGTGGGCGTAGATAATGGTGGAACCGACGAACTTAAAACCGCGGCGCTTCAGGTCAGCCGAAATTTGGTCTGACAACCCGGTTCTTGCCGGCAGTTCTGCCAGCGAAGTCCAACCGCCGATAACAGGCTTACCCCTGGTGAAATGCCAGAGATAAGCGTCAAAGCTGCCGAATTCGGCTTGGACTTCAAGAAACCGCCCCGCGTTGTTTACTGCCGCCCGGATTTTCAAACGGTTGCGGATGATGCCCGGGTTTGACAGCAGTTCTTTGATTCTCAGGTCATCGAAGGCCGCCACGGCGGCGGCGTCGAAGTCGGCGAAGGCCTCTCTGAAGGCGGCCCTCTTGCGCAGGACGGTCAGCCACGATAACCCAGCCTGAAAGGCTTCCAGTACCAGGAACTCAAAGTGCTGAGCATCGGTGTGAGCCGGCGCTCCCCATTCCTCGTCATGGTACCTGATCATTATCTCGCCGCCGGACAGGGGCCAGGGACAGCGCTCGATGTTGTCGTTGATCATTTCCGGTTGGCCTCCAGCCATGCCGTCGCGAAATCCACGAGGTCGCGCACCGGCATTAACCTGGCTTCAGCTAGACCGATTCGGCCGGTCGTAACCTTGTGAGGGTGTGCCGCCTCAAAGGCGGCTCCGATTTCCGGAAACCTGTCGGACTCCTCCGAAAAATCTTCCAGGATCTTCCAGATGCGCCGGCCGTTTTCGTTGACTGCCGCACCGCCGCGCTCGACCTTCTTCCCCGGGAAATTAGCTCGGAATTCGGCCAGGTGCAGGGCGGTATTGTTCTCATAACCTACGCCGAGCAACAGTATAAAGCCGCCGATTTCGTACAATCGGCCAAGCGGAGAGGCGTCCCCCAGCGCATAATTCAGGCTGTGATCGGATACGATCCTCGCCGCCAGCGGGCCGCGGGCGGCGAACGACACCTGGGGGTGGTTGCTCCGGACGGTCCCTGGCTGCTTGCGGAAAGTCTCCGGTATCGCGCCCATCTTGCGGGTCGGCGTCAATTCCGGATCAAAGGCCGGCGTCTCGGCGCGAATGATGTCCCACCACTGGCTCGGTACCGGCGGGCGGCTCCAGAAAGCGGGGTCGGAGTTATCGCTGGTGTGGGTCGGCATGACAAGGGTACCGGTTTCGCCGATAGCCGCCTCCAGCGCCATGATGACCGACTGGGCGTTGCCGCATACCCAACCCATGGAGGAGAGAGATGAGTGGACAATGAGGGTCATCCCCGGACGCACTCCGATCCGCCGGAAGTCGTCGGTCAATGAGCTTACGGTCAATGGCAACGGGTTGTATTTGACCCGGTCGGTTTCAGCCAACGGACTACTCTTCTTCCCCTTCAAGCCAGCCGGCCTCGATGTCGTCGAGTTCGTCGTCCGACATGCCGAAGAAATGGGCAACTTCATGTTTAACCGTTTTCTCGACCTGATCAATGATTTCGGAGTCGGTGCGGCAAATGGCTTCGATCGGTTTTTGGAAAATGGTGATTTTATCGGGTAACACCAGGCTGTAGCGTGAATCCCTCTCGGTCAGCGGAACGCCTTCATACAAGCCCAGGAGTTCCGTTTTCTTAGCTCCGGCGCACTGGGATTTGGTGGGGTAGTCTTCGACCAGGACCTCAACGTTATCCATGATTTCCAGAAATTCATCGGGGAGTTTATCCAGAGCCTGTTCCACGAGGTTTGCAAAGCGGTTCTTGTCCATCGGGAGTTAATTATTCCGGTAGTTGTCGCCCAGGATGTTGCGGATTTCGGTTATGCGGCGTTCCAGCTCGGCGACGGCTTTTTCTAATTCGGCGCGGCGGCGGGAAGCCTCGGTGGTGAACACTCGGGAGATAAGCTGCTTTTGACCCAGGAGCTTGCGGCGTTCCGCCAGCAGTTCTTCCTCTTCCTTGCGGAACTCCCATTTGTAGTCTTCAAGGTTAGGCATGGCGTCCTCGTCCGGGGGAATTATACAGCAATCCACCTCGGCCATGACAACGCGACACTTACAGTCCGTTTCAGGAGGCTATTGACACTTGGCGGGGGGGGTATAATGGGTCGAGGGGTAAATGAAAAAAGCCGGGTTTTTAAGGACAAGCTTCACATTTGCCGGTATAGTGCTATTGGTCGCCGTACCTGGCTGTGACAGCTCAGTACCCAAAAACATCGTCGTTAAGCCGTCAACCTTTGCCCTCTACGCCGTCGAGGGTTTTGATCCAATGCCGGCAGAGTGTCGGGTGACGGTCGGTGGTGGTGAGCTCGAATGGATTGTCTCCTCGGACCAGCCGTGGCTGTGGGTTTATCCGTCATCCGGGAAGGCCACGGAGTCGATTGCGGTTCTTGCCGATACCGATAACTTCGAGCCGGGCATTTATACAGCGAACTTAACCCTGCGCGCCTTTGAAGGCCAGGGCGCAATCCGGAAGTTTCCGGTACAGGTCACGGTTTTTAAGATGGACCAGCCGCTTAGCACAGGGTTTAAGGAAGGAACCGGGACGGCTTGGGGCAGCGGTGGTTTTACCTTGTCCCAGGGGCGGCTCGAAGTCGGAGTCTTAGAGTATGACGTGATGTCGCTTTCGTTGAACCGGGTAGTTAAAGCCGGCGAAATATGCCTGTTTGCCAGCCTGACCCTGAATAATACGACCGACGAAGAATGGCAATTGCTTTTCGATGTCGGGGGATATACCGCCTTGGGCGGGCAGGCATCCTGGATGCTTGTTAACGGGCCTGTAATAGGGAAGGCGGCTCTCAGCGTGCCGGCTGAACAGAGCAGGGAAATCAGGGTGCCCATCAGCTGGAGCCCGGGCATCGACAGCGTCCAGGTGAATGCGGTGGTCTACCCGGCCTATCCTCCGATTCCGTGAAGCGGGCGGGATTACTGTTTTTTCTTCTTCGGAGCGGTATGGGCGATGTTTACTGACTTCTGTCCCCACTTAGTGAGTTCGGCGGTGTCCTCGAAGACATCGGCAGGAACGGCCCAGTAAGGCATCGGTTTGTATTGCCGGCTGCCGGGTCTTTACATAATCTTCGCGGTTGGAGTCGTCGGCTTTCAAATACAGGACGTCGTTGGAGATCAGTCCGAACATTTCGCCTTCATGGAAGACACCGAAACCGCCGAACATGCTCCTGCCGGTGACGGCGCCCAGGGGCGCCAACTTTTCCAGGACCAGCTCGAGGAACTCTTTTGAGGCGGGCATTGGCTATTCCTCCTTCCTGATTTCATCAATGACGCACGTCGCGCCATCTTCCTTCGGCGGGCAGGACAGGTCGGGCACCGGCCGGGGCTCCGGCGGCCGCCGCAGGGAAGCGATGACCGCCGCGGCCAGGATTGAACCAATGATAAGAAGCGACAGGAGTGTGGGGATATGCAGTATATCGGAAAGGACCATCTTGATGCCCAGGAAGATCAGCACCGCGGACAACCCGTAGTGGAGGTAGTGCAAGCGCTCGGCAAAGCCCGATAAGGCGAAATAGACTGAGCGCAGGCCCATGATGGCGAACATATTTGAGGTATAGACGATAAACGGGTCGTCGGTGATAGCCAGGATAGCTGGAATGGAGTCAACGGCAAAGATGATGTCGGTCAGGTTAATGGCGGCAAATACCATGAACAGCGGCGTCGCCACCCGCCGCCCGTTTTCTTTGGTGAAGAATTTACCGCCGTGGTATTTGGGCGTCATCGGCAGGAATTTACATAATAATTTCACCACCGGGTTGGCTTCCGGATGAGGATTGTCTTCTTTTTGCATGCCCATGCGGACGCCGGTGAAAATCAGGAAAGCCCCGAATACGTAAACCATCCATTCCAGGGCATGGAACAGGGCAATGCCGCCAACGATGAACGCCGCCCGCAGCACAATAGCGATCAGGATACCCCAGAATAAGACGCGGTACTGGTGTTCCTTCGGCACACAGAAATAGGTGAAAAGCATCAGGAAGACAAATAGATTGTCTACCGAGAGCGATTCTTCGACGAGATAGCCGCTGAAGAAATCCAGGGCGGAGCCTGAGCCTTCAAAGTACCAGATGCCCAGGCCGAAGATGATCGCCAGGCCGACCCAAAAAGCCGTCCACCGCAATGATTCCTTCATTTGAATCACGTGCGCCTTTCGGTGGAAGACAAACAGGTCAAGCATGAGCATTGTGACCAGGAAAACATTGAATCCGACCCAGTGCCAGATAGTTACGTCCATTGCCTTCCTTATGTTCTCAAACCCGAAGTGGGGTAATCAGGGCGTGCCGAAGGCTGAGTATATCCCAGCCTGAGATTATTGTAAATCGGGTGATGTGGTAAACTTTAGGTCATCATAACTGTTGAGGAGATAAATATGGCGGAAACGCAATCGATCATCGGCCACGCCGCGGCCATGGCCAAACTGGTGGCATACCAGCCCGGCGCCGTGGTCAGCCGCACCCTGACTGACCGGTCCGCCGGCACAATAACGCTGTTTGCCTTTGACGCCGGCCACGGACTGTCTGAGCATTCGGCGCCCTTCGACGCTTTTGTATATATCGTTGACGGCGAATCTGAAATTAGCATCGGCGGCGAGAAGCACCGGGTCATTGAAGGCCAGGCGATCATCATGCCGGCAAACATCCCTCATGCCCTGAAAGCGGTAACGGCGTTCAAGATGCTGCTGGTGATGATCCGTTCGTAGTGAGCCTTATGTTTTGGCTGTTCAGCCCGCCGCAGGCAGGGTGATATGGAATGTCGAGCCACGGCCGGGGCGGCTTTCGACCCTGACCCGGCCGTGATGGGCGGCCACCATCTGTTTGACAATTGCCAGCCCCAGTCCGGCGCCATTGCCCTCGGCGCGGGCGCGAGAATCTTCGACGCGGTAGAACCGGTCGAAGATATGTTCCAGTTGCTCGATGGTCATACCCTCGCCGGTATCCGTCACCGCGGCGGTGACCGCCGGAGTTCCTTCGAGCGTGTCGGGATTGAAAGAGACAGTGATCCGGCCGCCAGCCGGGGTGTGGCGGATGGCGTTGGAAAACAGGTTGGCGAAAACCTGTTCCAACCGCACCCAGTCCCCCGGTACTGAGGGCAGGGCTTCAGCCGCTTCTGAAATCAGGGAGATGCCTTTAGCTTCGGCCAGTGGCTTGAACTGTTCCGCTTTTCGGCGGACCAGGTCTGCCAGGTCAACCGATGACAGTTCCAATTTCAGCTCGCCGGCTTCGGCCAGAGACAGGTCGCGGAGATCAGCGATCAGTCTGGTCAGGACTTGAGATTCGCTTTTAATGATTTTTAACTGCTTCTCATCGGCGGGCAGGACGCCGTCGCTGATCGCGTCAACCGTACCGCTGATGATCGTTAAGGGTGTTCTTAGTTCGTGAGCGACATCGGCAAGCAGCCGCTTGCGGGCTTCCTCGCTCTGCTGCAGCGAACCCGCCATGGCATTGAAAGATTCCGCCAGCCGACCGGCTTCGTCGCCGCTGTCGATCTTCACTCTATAGCCGAGGTTGCCGGAGGCAATTTCCCTGGCGCCGGTGTCAAGCGCCCGGAGCGGCCGGATGAAATTTCGGGCTAGGATGACGGCGAGTACGACAGCGAGGATGACGGCGATACCGCCGGAAAGCCACAACCAGCGGTTGGTTTGATTCAGGAAAGCCTGTTCGGCGGCGACCCCGGTTTGCCCGACGTAGAAAGCCTGACCCACGATCTGGCCCCCGCCGCCCATGCCGCCCTGGAATCCCATCATGGTGCGGATGGTATAGCCGCCGGTCAAATCAGTCTGGCTGAGATTAACCCCGGATAATTCGCCGGCGGTATCGCCGACAATCTGCCCTGAACTGTCGGCAACAACCAACCGGTCGCTGGTGTTGGCCACCAGCTGCGGCAGCAGGTTTTCAACGCCGGCCCACGACCGGTTCTGAGCGTAAAAAACAGCCAGCGTCCGGCTGACTGTTTCAATAAAAGCCGGGCTGGTTTCGATATAAGATTGGAACTGCCGGCTGGTGTTCAGGTTGGTGATAACCGCCATAATGCCTATGGCGATTACGGCTACCATTACAAGCGCCGCGCCCAGCTTCCAGGCCAGGCTTCTCATTTCGGTTCCTCTAATTTGTAACCGGCGCCGTAAATAGTGTGGATGTACGAAGGTTTGGATGCGTCGGGCGCCAGTTTACGCCGGAGATTCTTAATATGGGAGTCTATAGTCCGTTCGTAAGCCTCGTATGAATCGCCCTGGAGCCGGTCTAACAGTTCGCTCCGGGAGAAGACCCTCCCCGGGTGGGCGGCCAGGAGGCGCAGCAGTTCAAATTCGGTGGTTGTCAGTTCCACCTGCCGGCCGCCGGCGGTGACCTGCCGCCGTTCAAGGTCAATAGTCAGGCTCCCTGCCTGGATGAGGCGATTTTCGGATTTGGGCTCTGACCGGCGCAGTATGGCTTTGGCCCGGGCCACCAGTTCCCGGCCCTCGAACGGTTTGGTTAGATAATCGTCGGCGCCCAGCTCCAGCCCCACGATTTTATCGGTCAATTCATCCCTGGCTGTCAGCATGATAATGGGGATGTCGGACTCCTTGCGGATCGCCCGGCAGACCTCATTGCCCGAGAGGCGCGGCAGCATCAGGTCCAGGATTATGAGGTCAGGTTTTTCCTGGCGAAAAGTTTTCAAAGCCGTTTCGCCGTCGAACGCGGTGATCACCCGGTAGCCTTCTCTTTCGAGGTAAGCCCGGACGATGTCCACAATCTTTTTTTCATCATCGACGACCAGAACTTTTCTAATCACGTTCATAATATTAGCCCCGGTTAGACATAAGGGCAAATAAAATAGACCGGATGCCGGGCGGTTGATCCGCCCGGCATCCCCAACGTAAAAACAGTCGGGAGGAAGATTAACGCCGCATTCCGCCAAAGCCGTGCATGCCGCCTGAGGCTGGAGTGGCGCCGTCATCGGCCGCAATGCCGCAGCCGAAACCGCGGGGGCCGAGGCTCGACTTGATCTGCAGGCGCATGTTGGCCTCCATGTTCTGCAGCATCAGGTTAGCCTGTTCCTGAGTTAGCCTGCCAGCGGCGACCGCCGCGGTCAGGGCTTCTTTACGGGGTTCGAGCAGGGCGCTGATCAAGGCGTCTTCGCTGATACCCTTGGAGGCAGCGATCTCGGCCAGCGTCTTACCGTCGGTACGGAGCTGGTGCAGTTCTTCAGCGGTTATGCCCAGCAGGTCGGTAAGGACGCCGGAGTTCCCGCCGAAGCCGCGCATGCCGAAACCGCCGCAAGTCCCAGCGCCCGGCGCCGGGTCGGTGGTCTGAGCAAAGGCGAAGGTGCCCGCTCCGGCAATCAGGGCGATGCTCACTGCCACAATGGCTGCTGTTTTCCAGGTTCGTTTCATTTTTCTCATCTCCTTCCATTATTTGGTGGTAATTCCATGTTATCAAGGCTTTGTGGAGAGAGTATGAATTTAATCTGATGATATTAAGGATCAAAGACATCAGCAGCGGGTCAGGGCGGGCTGGCGCTCTGAGTCAGCCTCTGACACGAGTGATGTAAGTCACTTACATAAAGAAACTTTAACTGTACAATATGGCCGTCTCAGAACTGCATGAGACATCGGAGGTAACTAAATTGTATAGAATAAAAAGCTGCCCGCGTTGCCATTACGGCGATGTTTACGAAGACACCGATGAATACGGGGCTTACGAGCAGTGCTTCCAGTGCGGTTGGGTTAACTATCCCAATCGGCATGTGACTCAGGCGCAGGCCGAAGCCGAGAAGCGCCAGACTGCCTCCAGTTCGCGGGGTGAACGCCGCCGCGTCCGGTAGGCCGTGACCGCAAGTAAAATGCCCCCTCGCAAGAGGGGGCATTTGTTTTTGGTGGACAGCCGGTCATTTAAAAATCGATAACGAACTTACTGTCCTTGTACAGCAGGTCGCCATCAACGGTGATCTGCCCGCCCTGCCGCAGGTCGCAGACCATGTCCCAGTGGATGGCTGATTCATTGACCGATCCCGTCTCCGGGTAGCCGGCGCCGAGCGCCAGGTGGAAGCTGCCGCCGATTTTTTCATCGAAGAGGATCTCGCCGGTGAATTTGGTGATGCCCTCGTTGGTGCCGATGGCGAACTCGCCCAACCGCCGGGCCCCCTCGTCAGTATCGAGGGTCTTCAACAGGAATTCCTCGTTTTTCTCGGCAGTAGCTTTGATGACTTTGCCGTTCTCGAACCACAGCCTGACGCCGGTGACCTCGCGTCCGCTCTCGATGGCGGGGTAGGAAAAATAGACGTGGCCGTTGGCAGAGTCTTCCACCGGGCCGGTGAAGACCTCGCCGTCGGGCATGTTGTTCTCGCCGTCGCACTTGATGAACTTGCGGCCTCTGATGGACAACCTGAGGTCGGTCTCCCGGCCGGTGATATGGACGTTTTTGCGGCCCTTCAGCCAGTCAACTACCTTCTGCAGCCGGTCGCTTTGCTGCTTCCAGTAGCCAATAGGATCGGAGGGGTCCGGCATGCAGGCGCCGTAGACAAAGTCTTCGTATTCCTCCAGGCTCATCTCGGCGTCCTGGGCCATGGCGGCGGTGGGGAAGGGAGCTACCACCCAGTTGAACTCGCCCTGGGCGGCGCGCTTGAGCATGGTTTTCATCAACCCGGAGCGCGCCCGGTCGAAGAGGACCATCTTTTCCGGGGCGACCGTGGACAGCTTCTTGGTATTGTCGTCGGCCAGGATGGCGAAGCGGGCGTTGTACTCCTCGGCGACATAGCGCTGCGGCTGGTGGACATACTGGAGTTGTTCGTCAGAACCGTGCCGGTATAAAAGGTCTTCGAAGTCGCCGCGCTGCATGATGAATGGCAGCCCGCCGGCCTTCAAAACCTCCAGGTAGATAGCCCGGGTCAGCGGCAGAGCGGCCGCCGGGGCGTTGATGATCACCTTGTCGCCGTCCTTGATTTTGGTGGAATACCTGACTAGAAGCTCGGCCAGTTTCTGGATGCGGGGGTCGGCCATGATTTTCTCCTTATAATTCTATATGGCAGATATTCTAGTCCCCCGGGGTGGTTGAAGCAAGGCATTCCGGTCAGGTGAGTCGTGGGCTAGGCGTTTGTGTGGCGCGCTGATGATGTAAAAAACGATTGAAACGACTCGCTGCGGCGAAGATTGACGAGGAGGAGCGGCGCCGCAACCGTGGCACACCTGTGCTGATAATCATACGGGTATTATAGCACTAGTGTTCCCAGTTCTGTCAATCGAGTTTTGTCGTTTTTGGTGCCATATTTTGTACCGTCGGTCATGAGCCAAATATTCCTGAGCCGCGCCGATATTCTCGACCTCCGCCCTGCTCACCTCAAGGTTTGACTTAACACCTTGAACCCGCCACAATGTGCGCCAATGGAAATTGCCTATGCTGCCGTCTTCTTTCTCTTCGGCGCCGTCATCGGCAGTTTCCTGAATGTCCTGTGCGACCGGCTGCCGCAGGAGGAGTCGGTCGTTGCCCCGCCTTCGAGATGCCCCGGCTGCGG
The DNA here is from genome assembly GCF_001466665.1 of Dehalogenimonas alkenigignens. Lineage (NCBI taxonomy): Bacteria > Bacillati > Chloroflexota > Dehalococcoidia > Dehalococcoidales > Dehalococcoidaceae > Dehalogenimonas > Dehalogenimonas alkenigignens. Next base: position 957,498 of record NZ_KQ758903.1, read on the forward strand.
CCGCCGCCTGTCGCCGCTGGACATGATCCCCATTGTCTCGTGGCTGGTCCTCCGCGGCCGCTGCCGCACCTGCGGCAGCCAGATACCGGCAAGGGTGTTTTGGGTTGAACTCGTCACCGCCGCGGTTTTCGGCGGTCTGTACCTGCATCTGGGCTTAAACCTGACGCTGGTTGCCGCTCTCATCTATGCCTCATTCACCATCGTTATCTTCGTCATTGACATGGAACACCAGCTGATATTAAACGGCATACTGCTGCCGGCCATAGTGCTGGCTCTGGGAGTCAGTCTTTTAAGCAGCCGGATTGAACTGGCGCCGTCGCTGCTAGCTGCCGCCATCGGCGGCGCCGCGGGATTCGGTATCTTCCTGCTGGTATATATCCTGTCCCGGGGCGGCATGGGCGAGGGCGATGTCAAACTGGGCGCCTTCGCCGGGCTGGTCACCGGCTGGCCGAACGTCATCGCCGCGGTGATCTTGTCCTGGATTCTCGGGGGTCTGGTGGCGGTTGGTCTGCTGGCTTTTAAACGCAAAGAACGGCGGCAGGCCATCGCCTTCGGCCCTTTTTTAGCGCTGACCACCTTCATCACTTTCCTGTGGGGCGGGCCTATCATTGACTGGTACCTGGACGTATTTCTTCCCTGAACCAGAGTAATTACATTTTTTGACTGAGGTGTAAATAAAGCTTATACTTGGGTCTTAATTTCGGTATTAGTACCTGATCGGCAAGGGGGATTCACACCACAGGCTAAAGCCTTAACGGTTCTTCTAAGTGATCGGTCCAACGGCTTAAGATGACAGTCAGCAAGCAAAAAATTCTGCTCGTCACTCCGCTCGCCGCCGACGCCCGGGAGGTCAACGACCTTCTGGCGCGATTTGGCGGCGAACGTTTTATTATCGAATCGGTGTCCCAAATTGAGACCGCTCTGGAAATGATCGAAAACGGCGCACACCTGGACCTGCTTATCTTCGACGCCGCCATAGCCGATGGAGCCGCGCTGGATATCGTCCGGGCAGCCGTCCGCCGGGCGCCTCAAGTGCCTCTGGTAGTCTTGAGCGGCGAATCCGGCGGCGCTATCGCGGCCGAATACCTCAGAGCCGGCGCCGGCGAAGTCGCGGCGCTAAAGGACGGCGGCGCGTCTCTGGTGCAGGCGCTTGACGCGGCTTTCGAACGCCATCGCAAGGAACAGTCACTGAGGCAGGCCCAGCGGCGGCTGGAAGCCATGGGTGAAGTGCTGGGCCTCGGGCGCTGGGAAATCCTGCTTGATGAGATGAAAGTTGTCGCCTCGGAAAGCGCCCGTATCATATACGGGTTGGAGGGGACCGAATGGACGCTGTCCCAGGTGCAGGCGGTGCCGCTGCTGGAGTACCGGGCGATGCTGGACCGCGCCCTGTCCGAGTTGATCAGCGGCGGCCAACTTTACAACGTGGAGTTCCGCATCAGGCGCCCTAATGACGGGCAAACCGCCTGGGTCCAATCGGTGGCTGAATATGACGCGGCCGGGCGCCGCGTTTTAGGCATCATCAAAGATATCACCCAGGCCAAAAATGCCGAAGAGGCGCTGCGGGAATCGGAACACCGGTACCGGCTGCTGGCGGAAAAATCGACAGATGTAATCTGGACCATGTCTTTTGACGGGCGGTTTACCTACGTCAGTCCATCTGTTTACCAGCTCCGGGGCTTCACGCCGGAAGAAGTGATGCGGCAATCCATTGAAGAGGCGGTTTGCCCGGACTCGGCGGTGGTGGTGCGGCAGGGGTTGGCTCAGGCGATTGCCGCGGCCGCCACGGCCCGTACCCTGGGACCGGCATATCTGGAAATAGAACAACCGCGGAAAGACGGGGGTACCGTTTGGACCGAGGTGTCCGTCAGCGTCGTTAAAGATGAAGGCCGGCCTTCCCATATCCTGGGCGTCACCAGGGACATCACCGAGCGGCGCCGCATTCAGGCCGAACTCAAAGAGCGTGAAGCGGAGCTGGCGGCTATTTTTATGGCCGAACCGGTGGGCATCGTGGTTTCGGTAGACCGGGTGATCTGGGAGGTCAACGACGCTGCCTGCAATATGTGCGGATACCAGCGGGAAGAATTGGTCGGCCATTCGTCCAGGATTCTTTATTCCAGCGACGCCGACTACCGCAGGCTGGGCGATGAACTTTACGCCGGGCTTGAAAGCGCCGGGCGCGTTACTCTGGAGATGCCGGTAAGGCGCAAAGACGGATCGGTATTCCAGGCTGTTGTTTCAGGCGCCGTTCTGGAGAGAACCGACCTGTCGCGGGGTATTGTCTTTGCCATCCAGGATATCACCGAAAGAAAACTATTTGAGACCTCTCTCAAGGAGAGGGAAGCCAAACTGGCGGCCATATTCCGCGCCGCGCCGGTGGGCATCGCCGTCGCTGTCGGGCGGGTGATCGTAGAAGCCAACGACACTATGTACCAGATGGCGGGCTACAGCCGGGAGGATTTTATCGGCCGGAGTACCCGGATCTTATATGACAGCGACGCTGAATATGAAAAGGTCGGCGCCGAGCTGTATTCGCGGCTGCAGGCGAACGGTCACATGACCGGGGAAATAACCGGCCGGCGCCGCGACGGCAGCCATTTCCCGATGCTGCTCTCAGCTTCGCCTCTGGATATGGCTGACCTTTCCAGGGGTATCGTTTTTACTGCAATGGATATCTCTGAACGGAAAGCAGCCGAAGAAGCGATCAGGCTGTCAGAGCAAAAGTACCGGCTGTTGTTCAACAGCTCCAACGACGCCGTGTTGTTCCACGATGAACAGGGCCGCTTCATCGAGGTCAACGACCGGGCCTGCCAAATCCTTGGCTACCGGCGCGATGAATTACTGGGAATGACTGTGGCGGACATTGATGACCCGGCGGTTATACTTGATTCCGGGGTGGTGGAACAGATGGCCGCCTGCGGTTCCGTCGTTTTTGAGCAGGTGCATGTAGCTAAAGACGGGCGGCGCATCCCGGTCGAAATCAGTTCCCGGCAGATACAGCTCGGCGGGCGGCAGATGGTGCTGTCGGTGGCCCGAGACATTACCGAGAGGAAAAAAGCCGAGGCGGAGCTCCGGCGCTCGATGTCCCTCCTGGCGGCCACTCTCGAAGCTACCGCCGACGGCATTCTGGTGGTCGGCCTTGACGGCAAGGTTCAGCGGTATTCCAGCCGTTTCGCCAAGATGTGGGGCATCCCCAAGTCCCTGCTGGCCAAGGGGGATGACAATGCCCTTCTCGACAACGTGCTTAGCCAGCTGGCGGAGCCCCAACAATTCCTGGATAAAGTTCACGAACTCTACGCTCACCCGTCAAGGTCCAGTTTCGACACCTTGCTCTTTAAAGACGGCCGCGTCTTCGAGCGTTATTCCCGGCCGCAGAAAATCGGAGAGCAAATCGTCGGCCGCGTCTGGAGTTTCCGCGACGTCACCCAGCATCAAACAATGGAGGACCGGCTGCTGCGGGCCGCCGAAGAGTGGCGGGCGACATTCGACGCCATTTCCACCCCCGTTTCCATTCAGGACCGTGATTTTAAAATCCTCCGGGTCAACAAAGCCTACGCCGAATCGCTGAACACGACGGCGGAGGAACTCATCGGCAAGACCTGCTTCGAGGTTTCACACGGCACTGGCGAGCCGGTAGAAAATTGCCCTCACCTCCGGACTCTGGACAGCGGTCAGCCGGCCGAGGTCGAAATACACAACGCGGCAAAGGGAACTTATACCGTTGTTTCAACCTATCCAATGTTCGGTCCCGCCGGAGAGGTGGTTGCCACCGTCCACATCGCTCAGGATATTACCGAACGCAAGAAGATGCAGGAAAAGCTGATGGTGACCAACCGGCTGGCTTCGGTCGGCGAGCTGGCGGCGGGCATTGCCCATGAAATCAACAACCCTCTAACCGGCGTTCTGGGGTTCTCAGAGCTGGCGCTTTCGGCTGATTTGCCTCAAAGCGTCCGCGCCGACATTGAAGTCATTCATTCCGAGGCGCGCCGGGCGGCTGATGTAGTCAAAAACTTGTTGATTTTCGCCCGGCGGCACCAGCAGGCCAGGGCGCCCCTTTCAATCAATGACGTCATTTCCCGGACGCTGGCGCTGCGGGCTTACGAGCAAAAAATCCACAACATAGAAATGATCACCGACCTTGAGCAGGAGTTGCCGGAGATCACCGCGGACTATTTCCAGCTTCAGCAAGTGTTTTTGAATATCATTATAAACGCCGAATTTTTCATGATCCAGACCCACAACCGCGGCCGGCTGGTGGTAACCACCCGCTTCCTCCCTGGCGAAAGGGTGATCCGCGTCAGCTTTGCGGATGACGGTCCGGGGATACCCGCGGATGTGCTGCCCCGGCTCTTCGATCCCTTCTTTACCACCAAAGAGGTGGGTCAGGGCACCGGTCTGGGACTGTCCATCAGCCATGGCGTGGTGCAGAGCCACGGCGGCAGGATATGGGCTGAAAGCCAGCAGGGCGCAGGCGCTACTTTCTTTATTGATTTGCCGCTTCGACCGCCGGAATCTTCTCCGGAACAGGCCGGGATTATCGTCTAGCAATCTGACGGCGCGACGGCGCGGCACCAGGTCGGAGGCGGTTTATTACCCGTTTGTCTTGACCCTCCGGACATCATTTGTTATAGTTACCCTTCAAACAAGGAGGCCAGAAGTGACCCACCCCCAGTTCAAAGAATTACGCCGTTCATATGGATTCGATGAGGTCGCCATCGTCCCCGGCGATGTGACCATTAATCCCGAACAGACCGATATCGGCTTCAAGATCGGCGAGGTGGCCTTCAAAATACCTGTGGTCGCCTCGGCGATGGACGCTGTCACCGATGTCAGGATGGCGGTCAGGATGAGCCAGCTCGGCGGCCTGGCGGTGCTGCACGGCGAGGGCATCCAGGCCCGCTACCACGACGCGGAAGCGGTTCTGGCTGAGATCGCCGAAACGCCTCAATCCGAAGTCACCGCCCTGCTCCAAAAGATCTACACCGAACCTATAAAAGACGATCTGGTCGCCGACAGGGTCAAGGCCGTCAAAGCCGCCGGCGGCACCGCCGCCGTGGCCGTCATGCCGGCCAACGCCAAGCGGCTGGCCCCGGTCATCGCTGAAGCCGGCGCCGATATCCTGGTCGTCGCCTCCACCGTCACCACCGCCCGCCATATCTCCAAAAGCTACCGCGGCCTCATCTTCTCCGAACTTTGCGCCAGTCTCAAGATTCCGGTCATGGTCGGCAACTGCGTCAGCTACTCCGCCAGCCTGGAGCTGATGCGCCAGGGCGTGGCCGCGATCCTGGTCGGCGTCGGGCCCGGCGCCGCCTGCACCTCCCGTGAAGTTTTAGGTCTGGGCGTGCCGCAGATCACCGCCACCATGGACTGCGCCGCCGCCCGGGAGGCTTATCTGGCTGAAACCGGACGCTATGTTTCGATTATTACCGACGGCGGTTTCAAGAAAGGCGGCGATTTCTGCAAGGCCATCGCCGCCGGCGCTGACGCCGCCATGTTCGGCTCCATCATCGCCCAGGCCAAAGAAGCGCCGGGTCACGGCTACCACTGGGGGATGAGCCATCCGCACCCGTCGCTGCCCCGCGGCACCCGCATCAAGGTCGGCACCACCGCGCCGCTGGAGCAGATACTTTTTGGCCCCACCTCAGTCGTCGACGGCTCCCAGAATTTCGTCGGCGCTCTGCGGACGGTTATGGGCGTCTGCGGCGCCGCCACCATCCGCGACATGCAGCGGGCGGAAATGGTTATCGCTCCGGCCATCACCACCGAAGGCAAGAGCTACCAGCTGTCTAAATGCGTCTAACTCGATAATCGGGATAAAACTGAAGAGGGGCGAAAGCCCCTCTTCTTATTTACGGCGTCTTCAGAAAGGTGGCCAGGAGGTTGCGTTCGGCGGAAGACAGCGGTACCGGGGAATGGGTTGAAATCCAGACCACCAGGGCGTTTTCAGTCTTGCCGCTGATGCGCGGAGAATTGACACTGATATCTGGAGCTAAAGTCGTGCCGGTACGGTTGACGCCGTGGCAGGAGGCGCAGGTATTGGAATAAATGAGGGCGCCTCCGGTGAGGGTGCCGGTCGGCGGGTTTGAAGTCGTCGGTTGGGTAGTGGGCGTGCCGCCGCCGCAGGCTGACAGCCCGATGCCGGTTAATATCAGACCGGCGGCGGCTATTGAACGCAGTCCCGTGTTTTTCAGGTTATTCATTGGTTCCCTCCGCAAAATAGCTCTCCCACTTAATGTAGCAATAAAATATTCCATCTCAAAACAAAAAAGAGGCTTTTTAAGCCTCTTTTTTATATCAGGTTTACGCCTTCAGGGGTTTTTCAGGAAAGTTGCCAGGGCAGCCCGTTCAGCGTTGGTCATATTGATGCTCGTGGCGTGGCCGGAAAGGAACATCGCCAGCTGGGCTTCGGTCCGGTTGACGATGAAATTCAAGGTAGGCGGAATTGCGGGTCCCAGCACGGTTGTCCCGGAAACCACCCCCTGGCGGTTGGCGCCGTGGCAGGCCGCGCAGCTGTTGGCGTAAAGCGCGCTGCCGCTAACCGCCGCCGGAGTGGTTGTCGGGGCTGGCGTGGTAGCCGGCGTGGTAGTGGGCGTGGTAGTCGGCGTGGTGGTGGCCGGTGTGGTGGTTGGCGCCGATGTCGTCGGGTTTGTCGTCACGGATGGCGGATGGCTGGTGGTTGCGGCCGGATCTCCGCCGCCGCAGCCTGAAAAGGCGACGGCGCAGGTTAAAAGAATCGCGGTCAGGCGCCAAGCAAGCCGAAAATTATGCTTATTCATCGAGCGTTACTCCTGGATGCGGCACCATTGTACATCCCGGATGCTCAAAAATAAATGGCTGCGGGCGTCAACTGCGCCTGGCGGCGTCGACGCCGTTTTGGAAGATCCTTAGCCCAGCGCCGGGTTCCTCGATGTTCCGGCGCGTCCAACCAGGGTGCTGGGAGGCTCGGACAAACCGTTCCGGGTGGGGCATCAAAGCAAAGACGCGGCCGGTATCGTCCGTCAGCGCGGCGATATTGCCCACCGAGCCGTTGGGATTGGCGGGGTATTCAGCGGTCGGCCGCCAATTATTGTCGGCATAATAAAAAACAGCGCGCAGGCGGCACAGGGTGGATGGCGCGGCAACCAGTTTGCCTTCTCCATGGGCCACCGGCGCTTCCAGCTGCTCGATGCCCTCAGTCCAAACGCAGCGGTTGCCGGGGGTGCTGGACAGTTTCACCCAACGGCATTCAAAACGCCCGGAATCGTTATTGGTCAGAGTAACGTGGGGCAGTTCCTGCCTGGCCGGCCCGGGCAGGATGCCGGTTTTGATAAGCACCTGAAAGCCGTTGCAGATCCCAATAATCAGACCGCCGCGGTCGATAAAAGCGGCAAGCTGTTCAAAAAGGCGCAGCCGCATCTCGTTGGCCTGCACTTTGCCGGCGCCGAGGTCGTCGCCATAGGAGAAGCCGCCCGGCAGTCCCAGGATATGGTAATCGGACAGCGTTTGCGAGCCGCCGATCAGTTCGTTCATGTGGGTTATCCTTGGTTTACCTCCGGCGATCTCGAAGGCATGGGCCAGTTCCCGGTCACAGTTGGTACCCGGCGCCCGCAATACCATGACGCGCACTTCTGTTACCATTTCAGCGGCCTCTGCCAGGCGTTTTTCAGCTCGGTTAACGGCTGGTCGATGACCAGGCTGCCGTTAAGCCCCTGGACCTTCAGGCGCGGGCTGCTGGTCACTTCGCCGATAAGACCGAAGGCTGAACTTTCCATAATCAGCTCAAAATCAGCCCGGTCAGCGGGCGCCACCTCCACCAGAAGTCGGGAATTGGACTCGGAGAAGAGGAGGTAGTCATCCCGAATGATGTCGCCGGGCTGTGGTACCCGGCTCAAATTTATCCTGGCGCCAAGCCCGCCGGCAAAAGCCATCTCTGCCAGGGCGACCCCCAGACCGCCTTCCGACAGGTCGTGGCAGGCGCGCGCCAGGCCGCGGGCGGTAGCGGCGGACAGCCGTTGGTAAGACGCCTTCGCCGGCGCCGGAGCCACTGCCGGGGCCGAATTCCCTATAAAGCCGTGGGCGGCGTAATAAGCGGAACCGCCGAGTTCGGCTTTGGTTTCGCCCACCAGGTAGATCAGGTTCCCTTCGCCTTTAAAGTCCATAGTCACCGCCCGTTCGGCGTCGGGCATGATTCCGATGGCCGAAACCAGGAGGGTGTGCGGGATGGAAACCACTCTGTCGCCGACCCGAAATTGGTTATTGAGCGAGTCCTTGCCGGAGATGAACGGGGTACCGTAGGCCAGGGAAAGGTCGGCGCATGCCTGCGCGGCTCGGACCAGCGCGCCCAGGCTTTGCTCGTCCTTGACCGAGCCCCAGCAGAAATTATCCAGCAAGGCCAGTCTGCCGAGCGAACCGCCGGCGGCGACGGTGTTCCTGACGGCTTCATCGATGGCTGAGGCCGCCATGCGGTAGGTATCGATCTCGGAGTACGCCGGGTTAATGCCGCAGGCCACAATAACGCCGCGCCCTGAATCCAGCACCGGGCGGATAACGGCGGCATCGCCCGGACCGTCGGAATTATGTCCCACCAGGGGCTTCAGCACGCTGCCGCCCTGCACTTCATGGTCGTATTGGCGGATGACCCACTCTTTGGCGCAGGTGTTCCAGCGTGACAGCAGTCTTAGAAGGTCGTCATCAAGCCGCGCCGGGCAGGGGAAGGTCGGCTCCGGGAAAGCCGCCGCCTTATAGCTTGCCCTGAGTTCGAGCTGCGGCCGGCCGCCGTGCAGGAATTCCATATCAAGGTCACAGACAAGGTTCTCGTCATAATAAAGCTTGAGTTTTTTATCGGAGGTGAATTCGCCGATGGCGGTTGCTTCCACGCCTTCGCCGCGGCAGATTTCCAGCAACCTGTCGAAATTTTGCGGCGGCACGGCGAGGACCATGCGCTCCTGAGACTCGGAGATCCAGATCTCGGCGTAGGACAAGCCGGAGTATTTCAGCGGCACCCGATCGAGATAAACCTTTGCCCCGGTGCTTTCGCCCATTTCGCCGACGGCTGAAGACAGGCCGCCGCCGCCGACGTCGGTAATCCGGGTGAAGAGTCTCTCATCCCGGGCTTTCAGGATGGCTTCGGTCATCCGCTTCTCGACAATGGGATTGCCGATCTGCACCGAAGAGAAGGACTGCTCGTTTGACTTATCGGACAATTCCTCCGATGAGAAGGTGACGCCATGAATGCCGTCGCGGCCGGTCCTGCCGCCCATGAGGACGATGAGATCGCCTGGAGACTGCCTGCCCGGCCTGGCCGCCCAGGCCGGCATGATGCCGGCGGTGCCGCAAAAAACCAGCGGGTTGCCGGTGTAGCGGTTATCGAACAGCACGGCGCCGTTCACCGTGGGTATGCCCATGCGGTTGCCGTAGTCCGCTACCCCTGAGCGAACACCTTTAAAAACACGGCGCGGGTGGAGCGTCCCCGGCGGCAACTCCTCATCAGCCATGTCCGGTTCGCCGAAGCAGAAAACATCGGTGTTGAAAATTGGCCGCGCTGCGAGGCCGGTGCCGAGCACGTCGCGGATGACGCCGCCCAGGCCGGTGGCGGCGCCGCCGTACGGCTCGACAGCCGATGGGTGGTTGTGGGTCTCGACCTTGAAACAGACGGCGTTCTCGCCGTCGAAATCGATGACGCCGGAGTTGTCCACGAATACGGACAGGCACCAATCCTTGTCAAGCTGGTTCGTCGCCCGCGCGATGGTTGTTTTGAGGAGGTTGTCGATGACCTGGCCGTCGAAATCATACCTGGCTTTGAAGGTCTTGTGGACGCAATGCTCACTCCATGACTGGGCCAGGGTTTCCAGTTCCACGTCGGTCGGTTTACGTCCTGCCTTGGCATAATATTCAGCGGCAGCTCTTACCTCGTCCGGCGACAGGCAGAAAAGTTTACCCACGTCGCACAGCGCGGCATCTCCGTCCGGCAGGTCTATTTGGCGGAGCTGGAAATGATAAGCGGGATTTTCCCCGAAGATGACCGATTGCTCGTTTACCGCGTGCTGGACGATGGGGTTAAGCAGCAGGCGGTTGGTGACCAGATCGAGCGTCGGCCGGCTGAAAGAACCGCCGAGGAGATACAGCCGCCCGGTACGGGCGGCTTCGAGCGCGATGCCCAGATCGGCGGCGGCTTTCAGAATGGTTTCTTCGACCGGGTCGGTGACCCCGGGGTTGTGGGCGACCAGTACGGCGCGGCCGGCGGTGGTTTTTTCCCCAGGCTCGTCGATTCGGAATGTTTCGGTCACCGGATCGGTCAGCGCTTCGCGGGCAATTGTCTCCGCCGCCGCCCGGTCGATGTTGCCCTTCAGCCAGTAGACTTCAACTACCCGGGCGGAATTCACCCCGGACAGGTTCAGGTCGGCGATGTCCTTGAGGAGAGCGGCGCCGCGGCGGTCCGGCAGCCCCGGCGCTGGCATAACTTCAATGCGGTAAATCAAGGCAGCCTCATTATAGCTAAAAACGCTTGAGGGGGCTAGGCAAATTACAGACCGTCCGTACAACCGGAATCCGTCATTCCAGGGAAAAGGCCGCCGCAGAACTCGCTTTAAACAAGATTGATGGATTCTGCTTCGTGAAAAACGAGCATTTGGCTACCAGCCCCGTTTGGCCAGTAATTTATCCGGGGCGATCTGTCCGATCTCGATACCCGGCATGGCATCGCCCAGGCTTTCCGAGACTTCAGCGACGATCACCGGGTCCTGGTAATGGGTGGTCGCTTTGACGATGGCATGGGCCCGGCGCGCCGGATCGGAACTCTTGAAAATGCCGGAGCCGACAAAGACGCCTTCGGCGCCGAGCTGCATCATTAAAGCGGCATCGGCCGGGGTGGCGATGCCGCCGGCGGCAAAGTTGACTACCGGCAGTTTGCCGGTCTTATGAATCTCAAGCACCAGTTCGAAAGGAGCGCCCAGTTCTTTAGCGATGGCCATGAGCGTCTCTGGCGGCGCCGCGGTGACGCGCCGGATGCCTTCCTGCACGGCGCGCATATGCCGCACCGCCTCGACGACGTTGCCGGTGCCGGCCTCGCCTTTGGTGCGGATCATGGCGGCGCCTTCGCCGATGCGGCGCAGCGCTTCACCCAGATCGCGGCAGCCGCAAACGAAAGGCACCTTGAAATCATGTTTCCAGACGTGGTGAGCCTCGTCGGCCGGGGTCAGCACCTCTGACTCGTCGATAAAATCGACGCCCATGGCCTCGAGCACCCGGGCTTCGACAAAATGACCGATGCGGCACTTGGCCATGACCGGGATGGTGACCGTTTTCATAATGGCTTTGATCACCGTGGGATCAGCCATTCTGGCGACGCCGCCCTCGGCCCGGATATCGGAGGGCACCCGTTCCAGAGCCATTACGGCGCAGGCGCCTGCCTCCTCGGCGATGAGCGCCTGGTCCGGGGTAGTGACATCCATGATCACGCCCCCCTTCAGCATCTGGGCCAGGCCGCTTTTAACCCTGAAAGTTCCGGTGGTTATTTCCTGTTCCATAAATGATCCTTCTTTCAATCGGTGAACTATTATTCTACATTCCCGGGGCTGGTGTCGGCAACCGGGGTTTTATGCCTCAGCCGGATTGCGCCGACAGCGTCAGGGGGCTACCATATTATCATACCGATTAGTAAAGGAGGCGGCCTGTGAGTGAAGAAACCCCGATGCCGGCGGCTCCCGGTTATAAGATCAAAGTGACAGCCAACGGACCGTATATTGTCACCGGCGGCGTACCGCTTTCGGAGTGGATCATCTGCCATGACCCGGACGGGCACAGCCACGGCTGGCGGGAAGGCCGAAAATTCGGGGCCCCGTCAGCTTACGCACTGTGCCGCTGCGGCGGGTCAAAGACCAAACCGTTTTGCGATGGGTCACATTTCAGCAACGGTTTTGACGGCACGGAAACCGCCAGCCGGGAACCGTTCGCCGCCCGGTCGATGGAGCTTGCCGGCCCGGAACTGACCCTGTCGGAGGTACCGGTACTATGCTCCCAGGCCAGGTTCTGCCAGCGAGCCGGCGATACCTGGCATCTGGTGCAGAAGTCTGATGACGCCGTATCGAAGGAAATCGCGATCGAAGAAGCCGCCGAATGCCCGTCGGGGCGGATCGTGCTCAGAGATAAAAGCGGCAAATTACTGGAGCCGCTCCTTCCGCCTTCAATCGGCCTCGTCGAAGATCCGGTCAAGGGCAGATCCGGTCCTATTTGGGTCCGCGGCGGCATCGCCGTTGAAGCCGCTGACGGCTTTGTCTATGAAATCAGGAACCGGGTCACCCTCTGCCGCTGCGGCCATTCCAATAACAAGCCCTTCTGCGACGGCCGTCACGTTAAAGTTAAGTTCAGGTCGTCCGAATAAAAAAGAGACGCCCCGCCCGGGGCGCCTCTTTTTTATCCAGTTCAGGCGTCTCTAAACGGTAAGGAGTTCCTGCTCCTTGTCTTTGCCGAGCTTGTCTGCCTTGGCGATATATGAGTCGGTCAGCTTCTGAAGCTGATCCTGGGCTCTCTTGCAGTCGTCCTGGGATAATTCCTTATCCTTCTCCAGCTTCTTAATATGCTCCAGCGCGTCGCGGCGGAGGTTGCGGATGGCCACCTTATCCTCTTCCACCCGTTTGTGAACCATCTTCGTCAGCTCAACGCGCCGTTCCTGAGACAGCGGCGGGATAATCAGTCGGATGACCTGCCCGTCGCTCGAAGGCGTCAGCCCCAGGTCGGATTTCATAAGGGCTTTTTCAACCTGGCCGACCATAGTGCGGTCCCACGGCTGGATCAGGATCTGGCGGGCGTCCGGAACCGAAATGTTCGCCAGGTGGTGAATCGGGGTCGGCGTGCCGGCATAGTCCACCCGAACGTGTTCGATAATGTGGGAAGAGGCGCGCCCGGTGCGGATGGCGGCCAGTTCCCGGTGCAGCACCTCGATGGATACCGTCATCTTCTTTTCGGCGCCTTGCAGGATCTCGTTGACAGTCATAATTCTAGGCCTCGCTCGAAATTAGTGTGCCGACACTCTCGCCGCCGACGGCCCGCTCCAGGTTGCCCGGAGCCGTCATATCGAAAACGATAATCGGCAGCTTGTTCTCCAGGCACAGCGACAGGGCGGTGGCATCCATCACCTTGAGGCGTTTGGACAGGGCTTCAAGGTGAGTCAGCCGGTCGAACCTGGAGGCGTCCCGGTGCTTCTGGGGGTCGGCCGAATAAACGCCGTCCACCCGGTTCTTGGCCATGAGCAGCACCTGGGCTTCGATCTCGATCGCCCGGAGGGCGGCGGCGGTGTCGGTGGTCATGTAGGGATTGCCGGTGCCGCCGGCAAAGATAACGACGCGGCCCTTCTCCAGGTGGCGGATGGCGCGCCGGCGGATGAACGGCTCGGCCACCTGCTGCACGGTGATGGCGGACTGGGTCCGGGTGGTTACGCCTTCTTTCTCCAGCATATCCTGAAGGGCCAGGGCGTTGATGACCGTGGCTAGCATCCCGGCGTAATCAGCGGTGACGCGGTCGATGCCGTCTTTGGCTACGGCCGCGCCGCGCCAGATGTTGCCGGCGCCGACGACGATAGCGACCTGGATGCCGTTCTGGGACAGGGCTTTGATCTGGAGGGCGATGCCGCGGACAGTGGGAATATCGATAATGCCGCTGCCGCTGCCGGCAAAAGCCTCCCCGGAGAGTTTGAGGAGCACCCGGTGGTACTTTAGTTCGGTCAAGTCAACTCCGGTCCCGTCGTTATTAAGCCGCGGCCTAATCCGGAGGGGCGCCGCAGCGCTGGCGGATTTTTAGCCGCCGAGTTCGAAACGGACAAACCTCTTCAGCCGGATATTCTCCCCGGTGCGGGCGATGGTATCGGTGATCAGGTCCTTGATCGTCTTCGAAGGATCCTTGATGAACGGCTGCGTCATGAGGCAGGCGGCGCTGGCTTCCGCTTCACAGTCGGCCGGCCGATCGGCCTCGGTGAGATACAACGGGCACATGGCGGCAACCTGCATGGCGATGTCATGGGCCAGTTTTTTGAATTCCTCGGTGCGGGCTACGAAATCGGTTTCGCAATTGAGTTCAATCAACGCGCCGACACGGCCGCCGGTATGGACGTATCCCTCAACCAGTCCCTGGCCGGTTACCCGCTCCGCCTTTTTGGCGGCTTTAAGGAAACCCTTGGCCTGAAGGGTTTCGAAGGCTTTATCTATATCCCCCTGGCTCTCGATCAGGGCGTTGCGGCACTCCATGACTCCGGCGCCGCATTTTTCGCGCAGTTGTTTGACGGCTTCGGCTGATATCTGCAATGTCGTTTTTCCTTTGTAATCTCGTTTAGGCGGCGTCCGCGTCGGCGGCCAGTTTCTCGTCGAGCTCGGCGTCGGGGGTCACCACCTGATCAACCTCAATCTTGGACAGGTTTTCGCGGGCGGCGATAGCCACATCGGCTACCCGGGAAAGAATGAGCTTGATAGCCCGCATGGCATCGTCATTGGACGGGATGGGATAGTCGATGCCCACCGGGCTGCAGTTGGTGTCCACCATGGCCACAATCGGTATGCCCATGCGCTGGGCTTCGGCCAGGGCGATTTTTTCCTTGGTTGGGTCGACGATAAAGACGACATCCGGTAAAGCGGTCATCTCTTTGAAGCCGCCCATCATTTTGTTCAATCTGGCCATTTCATCGGTCAGCTGCTGCTGCTCTTTTTTGGGCAGCCTGGCCAGTTCGCCGCGGGCTTGCTGGTCTTCCAGCCGTACCAGGTAATCGATGCGGTTCTGAATCGCGGCGAAATTGGTCAGAATGCCGCCGATCCAGCGCTGGTTGATGTAGTACAGGCCGGCGCGTTTGGCTTCCTCGGCCACGATTTCCTGGGCTTGTTTCTTGGTGCCGACAATCAGGATCTTGCCGCCCTCGGCCACGACCCTCTGCAGGTACTCAAGCGCTTTCTCGAGCATCACCACCGTTTTTTCCAGGTCAATGATGTGGATGTCGTTGCGCTTGGTGAAAATGTACTTCTTCATTTTGGGGTGCCAGCGGCTGGTCTGATGGCCGAAGTGCGCCCCTGACTCCAGTAATTCCTTAATGGTGGTGGTCGTGGTCGGCAAGTGAACTCCTCCTAAAAAATGCGCGCGTTTTTGCCAAGTTGCTAGTATAACACAGCAGTATAGCACAACGCCAAAATCCGGAGCAACGTTCGGAAGCTGCCGGCGGCTGCCCGGATAATCACGGGATGGGGCTTCTCACCGTCAGCCGGCCGGTTCGACTGAGTCAGGTTGTTGGGCGGTCGCGGCAAACTCCGGCCGCGCCAGCACGGTCAGGATCAAAGCCGGCACGCCGGTGGGAAAAAACAGGAACAGGCTGACGATGGAACCGGCCAGTCCCAGGCCCCAGGCGCGGCGGCGGGTGGTATATACCCCGGCGACGATGGTGAAGACTGAAAGAATCAGCCCGAATACGCCCCAGAAACCGACGAAAGCAGTGGTGAAGTCAATCAGCAACTCCATTTCGGAAGGCGTCAGCGACGGGTCCTGAAACTGCGGGTCGTTGAGGATGGTTCTGATCATCGGCAGCAGGGCGAAAGCCAGCAGCGAACCGATTATTCCAATGGCCCCGGAAACAATCGTCAGTATGCCGGCGGTAGTCGATTTCTGGTTCATTTTCTTGTCCTTAATACACTTTTTTGGAGCTATCCGAGAAGCCCTGGGACAGCCCTCAGGCGACGCTGACCTGGATCATGGCAACGGCGTTCCATACCGCGTGCACTGTTATCGGACCCCAAAGGGATCCGGTTTTCCATCTCACGATGCCGAGTATGATCCCCAGGGCGACAATTACCGCCTGGTCGAATCCGCCGTACTGGACGTGCAGCAGCCCCCACCACAGGGCAGGCAAACCTATCGCCAGGGCGGCGCCGTAGCGGGTGCCGCTGAAGCCCCGGAACATGAAGCCGCGGAACAAAGCCTCCTCAAATAACGGGGCAACGCCTACGACAGCCAGCCAGACGAATACCGGCCACACTCCCTGAAAAACCGCTCCGGCGGAGCCGCCCGGCGCCTCCCGGAACACCGTATCGATCAACCCTGAAAGCAGCGCCAGCCCAAAGGTCAACAGAACGAGTTTGCCGATAGTTCCAAACGGCAGAGGCCTGATTGCCAGATACTCTTTGATTGAGGCGCCGTGCCTGGCTTTGATAAGCGCACCGATAAGTAACAGCGAGACCGCGCCGGAAAATATGATGGAGAAAACGATAACGGCGTTGAACTCGGTGCCGAACTCGGAAAAAATGTAATCTGTCCAATTAAGGTCCGGGTCTGAGAGCAGCGCCACGTCCAGGGCAATGAACACCGCCAGCATCGAGGCCATGGCGTTGACCATGCCGATGAGGACGCTAAATCCCATCGTCGGCCAGAAGCCCCAGGCGGGTATGGCTTTTTCCGAAGCCGGCGCCGGCGCGTCAGCCGCGGCACCGGCGCTGTCGAATGGGTTGGATCCGGTTTCAGCCATTGATTCAGGATAGCCTTAACATAGGTGGGTGTCAATCGCGTCTTGACTTTGAACTGCGCCGCCCCTAGACTTGAGCCTTGCTATGATAGTCATTGGCTTGACCGGAGGTATCGGCAGCGGCAAGACCACTGTCGGCGCCATGCTCAAGGAACTCGGCGCCGCTTTTATAGACGCAGATAAAGTCGGCCATCGGCTGCTGCGGGAAGACCACGACCTCAAATGGGCCATCGTCGCCGCTTTCGGCGAGGGGATCCTGGACGCCGATGACGCTATTGACCGCCGGAAACTGGCCCGGATCGTTTTCTGTGACACCGCGGCGCTTGAGACCCTCAACGCCATCACCCACCCGGCCATCAGCCAGGCTGTTTCCGAAGAAGTTGCGGAGTTCCGGTCGCAGGGCTATAAAGTCGCCGTTGTCGAGGCTGCCCTGCTCATCGAAGCCGGCTGGATGCGGCAGACTGACGTAATCTGGCTGACGGCGGCGCCGCCGGAGGTAGTCCTGGACCGGCTGGTCAATAAAATGGGTTACACTGAAGCCGAAGCCCGGGCCCGCATCGCCTGCCAGACCTCTAATGAGGTGCGCCGGCGCTACGCCTCGGCGGTCATCGACACCGATCTCCCGATGGCCGATCTCAGGCACCGGGTCGAGGAGCTCTGGCGGGCGCTTAAGTCTTGATTTTAAGGTAGCCCAGGCCGTCCCGGATGGGCATCGGCTTAAAGCCGAATTCCTTCTCCACCGCTTCCGGATCGGTGATGTTGGGGATTTCCATTGATTTAAATTCAACCATGGTGATCGGCGGATTGCTGAGCAGCGCCTCCATGACCGCCACCCCCGGTTTCATCAGCCATCTCGGCACGTGAAGGCGGAAACGTTTTTCTCCCAGCGCGGCAAGGATATACCCAATCAGTTCATCGTAGGTCATGATTTCCGGGCCGCCGATTGCTACGCTCTGGCCTATTTTTTGGCCTTCCAGCAGCTTCAACACGCAGTTTGCCACATCTCCCACCCAAATCGGCTGCAGCATGGTCTTGCCGTCGCCGGCCACGGGCACGATGAACGGCGCCATGTGTATTGACCGGAGCAGCGAGGCGATAAATCCGGCGCCTTCGCCGAACATAACCGAAGGCATCAGGATCGACCAGTCCAGCCCGCTGGCTTTAACCGCTTCCATGCCCAGCCATTTGGAGTTCAAGTACTTGTAGGCCGGATCAGGGGTGGCGCCCAGGGCGCCCATGTGGATGAAGCGTCTCACCCCGGCCTTTTTGGCCGCTTCGACGACGTTTTGCGTCCCCTCAACATTTACTTTCCGGAAGTTGAACGGGCCTTTTTCCCTGATGACCGCCACCAGGTGGATGACGGTCTCAACACCTTCCATGGCATCGGGCAGGGAAGCCGGGTCGGTGACGTTGCCGATGGCCAGCTCAGCCCCGGGGGCTTTGATCCGCCCGCCCTCGGCGGCGTTGGTTACCAGGCAGCGCAGCCGGTGCCCCTCTCTCTGCAGCCTTGGTATCAGATGGCTGGCCACGAAACCGCTGGCGCCTGTAACAAGAATCATCTCTCAACCTCTTTCGGTAGAATTCGGCATCCAAAGTATAGCGCGCCCGGCGACCCGCCGTAAGGTGTTTTACCGGAATATTTTGGCGCAAACGCCGGCAACCGTTTCATGAGCCAGGTGCTATAATTTACCCAGGAGAATCTTGATGCGCCCTGCGCTTTTGTGGGAAAAGCTGGCGGGAAACCGGGTGAAATGCCGCACCTGCCAGTGGTACTGTGAGATCAACGCCGGCAAAGCGGGCGTCTGCCGCAAGTATTTAAACCAGAGCGGCGAATTATTCAACCTGAACTACGCCAAGATTTCATCCGCGGCTGTCGATCCTATCGAAAAAAAGCCGCTTTACCACTTCCATCCCGGGACTAAGGTCTTCTCGCTAGGTTCATGGGGCTGCAACTTCCACTGCCGAGGCTGCCAGAACTGGGAGATCGCCTGCCCGGAGGACGGCGCCTGCCTGGAGCGTTCCCGCGAAATGCCGCCGGCTGAAGCCGTCGCCGCGGCGCGGAACTCCGGCTGCGGGGGCATCGCCTGGACTTATAACGAGCCGTCGGTGTGGCTGGAATACACCTTTGAATCCGCCAGACTGGCTAAGGCCAAAGGCCTGTACACTGTATATGTCACCAACGGCTATGCCTCGGAGGAACACCTTGATGCCGTCGGTCCCTACCTGGACGCCTGGCGGGTGGACGTCAAAGGCTTCCGCGACGACACTTATCAAAAGATCGGGCGCATCCCCCATTTCGAGGGCATTCTTTCGATCGCTGAACGGGCCAGGCACAAGTGGGGCATGCATGTTGAGGTAGTGACCAACGTCATCCCCGGCATCAATGACGATGACGCTCAGATCTCCGGCATCGCCGGCTGGATCGCCGCCAGCCTGGGCAAAGACACGCCGTGGCACATTACCCGTTTTCACCCCCGCCGGCAAATGCTGGACTGCCCGGCCACGCCGCTGGAGACGCTGGAACGCGCCTACGGGCACGGCAAGGCCGCCGGCCTTAACTTCGTCTACCTGGGCAACGTGCCCGGCAACTGTCATGCCAATACCGTCTGCCCCGTTTGCGGCCAAACGGCTGTCGAACGCTCCGGTTTTTACGCCCGGCTGGTTGGGCTCGAAGGGGACAGGTGCAAATATTGCGGCACAGCCCTAAACATCCGGGTTTAGATAAGCCATGATAAAAGGTAGAATAACCGAACACTAACCTGAGAGTGAGGAGGGGGACTATGGCAATGATCAGGCAGCCCATCGCCTCCGGCCGTTTTTATCCCGGCGCCGCCGGCAGCCTCCGGTCGCTTATCGAGACATTCGTTGAGGAGGTCGAGGATAAAATCGACGCCATCGGCATCGTCTCGCCCCACGCCGGCTATATTTATTCCGGGGCGGTCGCCGCCTCGGTTATCGCCCGCATCGAGCCGGCCGACACCTATATCATTCTCGGTCCCAACCACACCGGCATGGGTAAGCCGTTCTCGATTATGACCGTGGGCTCCTGGCAGACGCCCCTTGGCGAGGTGCCAATTGATTCAGCCCTGGCGCAGAACATCCTGGCCACCTCCAAGTACCTTCAGGAGGACCGCACCGCTCACCAGGGGGAGCACTCCATCGAGGTGCAGCTGCCGCTGCTGCAGTACTTCAAGCCGGATCTTAAGATTGTGCCTATCATCCTGGCTGTGGCAACTCTCGATATCTACCGGGAGATCGGCGCCAGCATCGCCCAGGCCATAAAGGAGGCGCCGGGCAAAAAGGTCGTCATCGTCGCCTCGTCCGACATGTCGCACTATGAGCCTCAGGAATCGGCCTCGGCCAAGGACCGCCGCGCCATCGAGGAAATCCTCAATATGGACGAAGCGGCCTTGTTGGACCGGGTGATCAGGGAGCGCATCTCGATGTGCGGCTACGCCCCGGTGGTGGCCATGCTGGCCGCCGCCAGGGCGCTGGGAGCCAGGAGCGCCGAACTGGTCCGCTACCAGACCTCCGGCGATGCCTCTGGCGACTATTCCTCTGTGGTCGGTTACGCCGGGGTCATCGTCCGCCGTACGGAAATGTCGCCGCTGGTGAAGCTGGCTAGAGACACCGTCGAGGCGTATGTCAAAGAGCGCAGGATTATTAAGCCGCCGGAGGGCCTGGTGCCGGAGATGCGTGAGCGAGCCGGCGTGTTCGTGTCCATCAAAAAAGACGGCCAGCTCCGCGGCTGCATCGGCACCTTCGAGCCGTCGCGGCCGAATGTGGCCGAGGAAATCATCGTCAACGCAATTTCCGCCGCCACCCGCGACCCTCGCTTCCTGCCCATCACGCCGCAGGAACTTGAGCGCCTATCTTACAGCGTTGACGTGCTGACGGCGCCTGAGCCTGCGGTGTTCGCCGAACTCGATCCTAAAAAATACGGCGTCATCGTCGAACGCGGCTGGCGCCGCGGCCTGCTGCTGCCTGACCTGGAGGGGGTGAATACACCCCAGGAGCAGATAGATATTTGCTGCCAGAAGGCCGGCATTTCCCCTGGCGAGCCGCTTAAGTTGTCCAAGTTCCAGGTGAAGAGGTACCGCTAGAGGTGCCCGTCGTACCCCCGCGGGGTGAAGAGCTTTACCGGGAAGAAATTTCGATCACGCCCATGAAGTTCCTGGCGGCGTTTGAGGTGCTTCTCGGCATCCTCTTTTTAGGCATGGCGCTGGTACAGGTTTTTTCGGGTCCCGTTGTGTCCAATCCCCCTCCGGCGTTTGTCTGGTTTTTAATGGCTGCGGTTTTCCTGGGGACGGCATGGTTCATTACAAGTTTCATTACCTACAGTCTCACCGTAGAACCGGGCGCCGTCAATCTGGCCTTCGGCCGCTTCAAGACCGCCGTCCGCTATGAGGATATCGAATCTTCCGAACAGGACAAGCGGTCAGGGTTGGCCTACGGCGGCTGGGGTTACCGCGTCAATCTGACTAAAGAAGGCTGGGTCAAAGCCTATACCCTGGTCGGCAAGCATAGGATAGACCTCAAGTTGAAAACCGGCCGCTACCGGCATATAGTCTTTTCCACCGACCAGCCGGAAACGGTTATGGAGATTCTCCGCGGGAGGCTGAAAAATGCCCCGGGACATGTTCGAAGCCCATTTTGAGAAACTGCGCGATCAGTCGGCGCCTTTAGCCGCCCGGATGCGCCCCAGAACCCTGGACGAGTACGTCGGCCAGGAGCACCTGGTGGCCGAAGGCCGGGCTCTGCGGCGGGCTATCGACGCCGGGGAGTTACCCAGCATCATCTTATGGGGGCCGCCGGGCTCCGGCAAGACGACGCTGGCCAATCTGATGGCTAAAGCCACCAACGCCCATTTCGCCCAGGTGAGCGCCGTATCCGCCGGCGTTGCCGACCTTAGAAAGATCATCGACGAGGCCAAGCAGCGGCGGTTGGCACAGAACCAGAAGACCATACTCTTCATCGACGAGATCCATCGCTTCAACAAGGGCCAGCAGGACACAATCCTGCCCTACGTCGAGGACGGCACGGTGACCCTTATCGGCGCGACGACGGAGAACCCGTCGTTCGAGGTCATCTCGCCGCTCCTGTCGCGGGCGAGGACCTATGTATTAAAAGGCCTGACCGAGGACCAGATGCGGGTCATCCTCGACCGGGCGATTGCCGACGCCGAGCGCGGCATCGGGTCATCGAACGTCGTCCTGTCTGACGAGGCCGCCGCCCAGGTCATCAATCTTGCCAGCGGCGACGCCAGAATCGCGTTGAATATCCTGGAGTTGGCCGCCCGCACCACGCCGCCCGACGCCGAGGGCCGGCGGCAGCTTACCAACGAGGCCATCGATGACGCCGCCCAGGCTAAAACACTGCTCTACGACCGGGCGGGAGAGCAGCACTACGACATCATCTCGGCTTTACATAAATCTCTCCGCGGCTCCGATCCGGACGCCTCGCTCTACTGGCTGGGACGGATGCTGGAGGCCGGGGAGGACCCGCTGTACGTCGTCCGCCGCCTGATCCGCTTCGCCTCGGAAGACATCGGCATGGCTGACCCTCAGGCGCTGGTGCTCGCCATGGCGGCGCAGCAGGCGGTCCATTTCGTCGGCATGCCGGAGTGCAATGTGGCGCTGGCGCAGCTGGTGGTTTACCTGGCCGCGGCGCCCAAGAGCAACTCGCTCTATATGGCCTACAAACGGGTGCAGGAGACCATCGCTAAGAACCCCATCGAACCGGTGCCCCTCCACCTCCGCAACGCCCCGACAGGCCTGATGAAAGACCTCGGTTACGGCAAGGGCTACAAATACGCCCACGATTTCCCCGGCGGCTTCGTGAAACAGCAGAACCTGCCTGACTCGCTCAAGAACAAGCGCTTTTACTTCCCGTCGGAAATCGGGCAGGAGAAGATTATTAATACCCGGCTCAAGAATTGGTTCCCGGAACGGGAAGACAAGAAGCCCGAATAATATTTGTCGTTACGGGACTTGCCGGCGACAGGTCATGGCAATCGCCCGGGTTGGTCCTCCGAAGGCGCTTCTCCCTTTCGTAAAGGAGAATGATAACGGGTTTTGCGGTGGCGCGCCGGGCATGTCTTTTGGTCGTCGCCCCGATCAGGCATCTTGTAAAACCACGTAGTAAAATCGCCCGTCACTAAGTACAAATACCTATTGACATTGTTCCCGCCGGTACTATATAATGCGGTCACTTCCCCACACCGGTACTAGTCCTTAAGTACACTGGTATCGTACCATCGGTCTGGGGCATGTCCAAATAGATCGGGAGGAACAGGCAGATGACGAAATCAAGTTTCCAGGTCGCCACTCAGCACTGCGGTCTATGTCACTACTCGGGCTTTTCCAACCGCTGCACCTTCTTTGACGACGGCTACTGCCCCTACATCCAGTCCGTCAAAGAGATCAAGAAGAGCAGCCGCGCCGCCGATGAGACCGAAGCCCGCATCTCGGTCGCCGTCTAGAACTGTTCCGGCGCCTTTAATCGAATATCGCCGTAGCCCTTCGCAAGGAGGGCTACGCTTGTTCTGGCCCGTTGTCGCGGGCTTTTTTATTGCCTGTCTGATACCCCTGTGCTAAGATAGCGGCATCCTGTTTAGGTGAATGATTGTTCAATGAAAGAAAAACTGACCGAACTTGAAGCCAAAAAGCAGCAGATCGCCTGCGGCGGCGGCGAGGCGCGGATCAAGGCGCAGCACGCCCGCGGCAAGCTGACCGCCCGGGAGCGCATCGAAAAACTGCTCGACCCCGGCTCTTTCACCGAGTTATCCGCCTTTTGCTCGCACCGGTCCGCCGATTTCGGCCTGGCCGATGCCATCCACCCCGGCGACGCCGTGGTGACAGGTTGCGGGACTATTGACGGGCGAAAGGTTTTTATCTACTCCCAGGATTTCACGGTTCTCGGCGGTTCCATCTCTGAGGTGGTCGGCCAGAAGGTGCGCCAGATCGTGGATATGGCCATTGACCAGGGCGCGCCGCTGCTGGCTATCAATGACTCCGGCGGCGCCCGCATCCAGGAGGGCGTGGCTTCCCTGTGCGGCGTCGGCGATATTCTGCTCCTGAATGCCCTGGCTTCGGGTTCCATCCCGCAGATCTCGATCGTCGTCGGCCCATCGGCCGGCGGCGCGGTTTACGGCCCGGCCTTGACCGATTTCGTCTTCATGGTCAAGGGCCTGGGACAGATGTACATCACCGGCCCGGACGTGGTCAAGGCGGTCACCGGCGAAGAAGTGACCCACGAGGCCTTAGGCGGTGCCGACGTTCATGCCAAAAAGAGCGGCGTGTCCCATTTCACCTTCAACTCCGAGGTGGACTGCTTCGCCGCGGTGCGGCGGCTGCTGTCCTTCATCCCGTCGAGCTTCAAGGAAAGCCCGCCGAAACTGGCGGTAAAGAAGACCCACGCTCCACAGACTGACGAGTCTCTTAACTCCATCGTCCCTGACGACCCCAAGCGGCCTTACGACATGAAGAAGATCATTACCGCCGTCATTGATGGCGGCGACTTTATGGAGGTCCACGCCGGTTTCGCCCCCAACATGATCGTCGGCTTCGGCCGGCTGGACGGCCAGAGCGTCGGTATCGTCGCCCAGCAGCCGAACTACCTGGCCGGTGTCATAGACATCAACGCCTCGGTCAAGGCGGCGCGCTTCGTCCGTTTCTGCGATGCCTTCAACATCCCGCTGGTCAGTTTCGTGGACGTGCCCGGCTTCATGCCCGGCGTCGACCAGGAGCACGGCGGCATCATCCGCCACGGAGCCAAGCTCATCTTCGCCTACGCCGAGGCGACGGTGCCCAAGATTACCGTCATCACCAGGAAAGCCTACGGCGGCGCCTACATCGTCATGAGCTCGCGCCATCTCCGTGGCGACATCAACCTGGCCTGGCCCTGCGCCGAGATCGCCGTCATGGGGGCGGAGGGCGCGGTGGCCGTCATCCACCGTAAAAAGATCGCCGAAGCCGCCGAACCCGATGCGGAACGCCAGCGCTGCGTCTCGGAATACCGGGAGAAATTCGACAATCCGTACCAGGCCGCGGCCTTGGGCTACATCGATGATGTCATCGTCCCCGCCGAAACCCGCCCCCGCCTGATCCAGGCCCTGAAGGTCCTGGCCGGCAAGCAGGGTAAGAACCCGGCCAAGAAGCACGGGAATATCCCTTTATAACCAAAACCATTGTCATTCCCCGCTATAGCGGGGAATCTATAAGCCATGCATGAGTATTATGTCTATATAATGGCAAGCAAACGCCATGGTACTTTATACATCGGAATGACGAATGATCTGGTCCGCCGGGTTTGCCAACACCGGAACGATCTGATTGAGGGATTCACTAAAAGATACGGCGTTCATTTACTGGTGCATTATGAGCAGACCACCGATGTCGCCGCGGCTATATGGCGGGAAAAACGCCTAAAGAAATGGAATCGCGCCTGGAAAATCGAACTTATCGAGACTCAGAACCCCGAATGGCATGACCTGTACCCGGAACTAGTTTCGTGAATGGATTCTCCGCTTTGGCGGAGAATGACAAATACAATACTCCGCCTTTCCCACCGCCGCCCTTTTCCGCTAGAATAGCATGGGTTTTTGTTTGGCATCGCCGATGATGATGAATTACCCTGAAATCGCTATAATAAGCGCTGCCGTTCTGGCTTATCTTGAGTCGGAGGGCATTAGCGCGCCGCCGCCTGACATGACGCGGCTCAAGACGCTCATCGCCGCTGCCGTGGCCGCCTACCTGCAAACTGAATCGACAGCCTCGGTATAGAAGGGGGAGAACATGCCGGCTCAGCCACTCAAGATTACCGACCTGACGCTCCGCGACGGCCACCAGTCGCTCTTCGCCACCCGGATGCGCACCGACGACATCCTGGGCATCATCGGCGACATGGACCAGGCCGGCTTCCATTCCATGGAGGTCTGGGGCGGCGCCACCTTTGATGTACCCATCCGCTTTCTCAACGAGGACCCCTGGGACCGGCTGCGCGAGATGAAAAAACGCGCCACCAGGACGCCGCTGCAGATGCTGCTCCGCGGTCAGAACCTGGTGGGTTACCGCAACTACGCCGATGACGTGGTCACCGCCTTCGTGGAGCACGCCGCGGACTGCGGCGTGGATATCTTCCGCGTTTTCGACGCCGTCAACGACGAACGCAATTTCGAAACAGCCCTTGCGGCCATCAAGTCCAGGGGCAAGCACGCCCAGCTGGCCATTTCCTACTCGCTGACCGAACGGACGATGGGCGGCCCGGTCTACAACCTCGATTATTATATTGAAAAAGCCAAAAAGTTCGAGGCTATGGGTGCCGATTCCTTCTGCATCAAGGATATGGCCGGCATCATCGCCCCGAACGACGCTTACACCCTGGTCAAGGCGCTCAAAAAAGCGTTGAAGATACCGGTTCAGTTCCACACCCACTACACCTCCGGCATGGCCTCGATGAGCATGTACAAGGCCGTTGAGGCAGGCGCCGACATCGTCGACACCTGCCTGGCGCCCTGGGCCCTGCGGACTTCGCACCCGGCGGTCGAACCTTTTGTTGCCGCTTTTTCCGGCCAGCCGCGGGACACCGGCCTCAACCTGCACCAGCTTCTCAAGCTGGGTGACTATTTCGAGTCCATCACCCCCAAATACCGCGATTTCCAGGACACCACCAGGATGTCGGCTATAGATACGGCGGTGCTGGAGCACCAGGTGCCGGGCGGCATGATCTCCAATCTTGTCTCGCAGCTGCGCGAGGCCGGCGCCCTCAACCGCATCGACGAGGTTTATGAAGAGATTCCCCGCGTTCGCAGGGAGATGGGTTTCCCGCCGCTGGTCACGCCGACCAGCCAGATCGTCGGCATTCAGGCAGTGCAGAACGTCCTCTTCGGTCGGTACAAGGTCATCTCCGCCCAGGTCAAAGACTACTTCTATGGCCTCTACGGCCGCCCGCCGATGCCGGTCGACCCGGAAATCCAGAGGTTGGCCCTCAAAGGCTACGAGCGCGGCGAGTCGCCCATCACCGTCCGCCCCGCCGACGTCCTGAAACCGGAGCTTGAGGCGGCCAAAGAAGCTACCAAGGGCATCGCCAGGGACATCGGCGACGTTTTGACCTATGCCCTGTACCCGCAGGTCGGCCTGCGCTTCCTGAAATGGAAGTATGGCCTTGAAACCCCGCCGGCCGACGTCAAAGCTAAAACCCTCGACGACGTCAAGCGCGAGGACGAGCTTATCGCCAAAGCCAGGGCCGGAAAGCTGGCCGAAAAGACCGCCGAGAAGCCCGCCGCCCCGGCGCCCTCTCCGGTGTCTGTCCCCGCCAGCGGCCTGCGGCACTTCAACGTCCATCTGGACGGCAAGGTGTACTGCGTCGGCGTAGAACCGACGGCCACCGCCGCGCCGGCAGTCTACGCCGCTCCTCCGGCCCAGCGTTCGGCCGCAGCCCCGCCCCCGGCGACGGCTGTTCGTCATGAGCCTGTCGAAGGACCGAAAGCGGTTGAACCGCCCAAACCGGTCGTGACGCCGAAACCAGTCGAGTCCCCGGTGGCCGAAGCCGAGGCAAAACCCGCTGCCGCCCCGGAGCCCTGCGGCGAAGACGTGCTGGCTCCTATGCCCGGTGTCGTCCTGCGCTATGAAGTCAAGGTCGGCGACAAGGTCAAGTCCGGCGATACCGTGGTTGTCCTGGAGGCGATGAAAATGGCCATCGACCTGCCGTCGCCGGCTGACGGCACGGTGGCGGCGGTCAAATTCGGCGTCGGCGACCGCGTTTCTCGTGACGACGTCCTGGCTATCATCGTCCCTTGACCTCCTCGCCCGCGCGGACTCGCGGGAGAGGATAAGAGGTGAGGGCGATGTTTCTGGATTATGATTTGGAATTTGTTTTCGGATTTCGCACTTCGATATTCGGATTTTGAGGTTGTATGGCTAAAACTTTAACTGAAAAAATCCTCTCGATGAAAACCGGTCTTGAAGTTAAGCCCGGAGACATCGTCGTCTCGCCGGTTGATTGGGCTTTAGTTCAGGACACCACCGGGCCTTTGACAGTCCGCGAGTTCTTAAGCCTCGGCCTGCCGAAACTGGCCAACCCGACGCACACCATCCTCTTTATTGATCACGCCGCGCCGTCGCCGCAAAAACAGCTTTCGTGCGACCACACCTTCCTGCGCAAGTTCGCCAAAGATTACGGCGCGGTGCTGTCCGATGTCGGCGAAGGCGTTTGCCATCAGATCATGGCTGAAAAGTACGCCCGCCCCGGCGATGTCATCGTCGGCGCCGATTCGCACACCGTTACCGCCGGCGGCCTCGGCGCCTTCGCCACCGGCATGGGCTCGTCGGACGTAGCCGCGGCCTTCGGCCTGGGCAAGACCTGGTTCCGGGTGCCGGAGACCTACTTCATCCGTCTGACCGGGAAATTGCAGCGCCATGTCACCGCCAAGGATGTTATCCTGCATCTTATAGGCATGATCGGCGCTGACGGGGCGACCTACAAATCGCTGGAGTTCGGCGGCCCGGGGGCCGCTGCCATGCCGGTGACCGACCGGCTCACCATCGCCAATATGGCCGTTGAGGCTGGCGCCAAGGTCGGCCTGTTCCCGTCAGACGACGCGACCCTGGAATATCTCACCCAGCAGGGCCGGTCTCAAGACCACATCCGCCTCTTTGCGGATGAGGACGCGGTCTACGAGCGCGTTATCGACATCGATCTTGCGGCTCTCGAGCCAACCGTCGCCCGGCCGCACACCGTTGACAACACCGCCGCTGTCGGCGAACTGAAGGGTATAAAAGTTGATCAGGTCTTTATCGGCACCTGCACCAACGGCCGCCTCGAAGACCTGAAACTGGCCGCCGATATCCTGCGCGGCAAGCGACGCAACCCGGCCACCCGCCTTTTAGTGGCTCCCGCCTCCCCCCGGGTAATGCTGGCTGGGATGAGGATGGGCTACATCCAGGACCTGGTTCAGGCCGGGGCAACGATTCTGCCTCCGGGTTGCGCCGGCTGTCTGGGCGTTCATCAGGGCGTATTGGGCGACGGCGAGACCTGCCTGTCTACCGCCAACCGCAATTTCCTGGGCCGCATGGGCAATCCTGAAGGACTGATATATCTTGCCAGCACGCCGACAGCCGCCGCCTCGGCCGTCACCGGCGTCATCACCGACCCGCGGGAGGTCTAGCCCATTTTCCTCTCCCTTTGTGGGAGAGGAACTTAAGGAGAGGGGTATTTAAACACCATTATGGATAATTCCCGAGTATTAAAAGGCACAGCCTTCAAGTTCGGCGACAACATCTCCACCGACCTGATCGCCCCCGGCCGCCTCGTCCATCTCCGCAGCAACCTGCCGGAGCTGGCCAAGCATGTCCTCGAGGATGCCGACCCGACCTTCGCTTCGAGGGTCAAGAGGGGTGATTTCGTCGTCGGCGGCAGCAATTTCGGCCTCGGCTCGTCGCGGGAGCACGCGCCGGTTATCATCAAGATGGCCGGAGTCTCTGCCGTCCTGGCCAAGTCCGTCGCCCGCATCTTTTTCCGGAACGCCATCAATGTCGGCTTGCCGGTGTTGGTCTGCGACACCGACCGCATCGCTGACGGCGACACACTCGAGGTTGACCTGGCGGCGGGCGTCATCCGCGACCTGACCAACGGCGAGACTTTAACTTTCGGCAAGATACCGGACGCTATGCTGGCCATCCTGAACGAAGGCGGATTGATGCCCTACATCAAGAAACACGGCGATTTCAAGCTGTAGCCATCAAATTATTTTGAGCACAGCCAGTAAACCCTATCCGTGATTGTCATTAAAGGAGCGCCATGATTCACAACGTAACCCTCATCCCCGGCGACGGCATCGGCCCGGAAATCTCGGACGCCACCCGCCGCGTCCTTGAAGCCACCGGGGTCAAATTCAACTGGGAAGTGGTGCATGCCGGCGTTGATGTCATCGCCCAGTACGGCACGCCGCTGCCGGACAACGTTTTAGACTCCATCAGGAAGAATAAAGTAGCCATCAAAGGCCCCATCACCACCCCCGTCGGCTCCGGCTTTCGCAGCGTCAACGTCGCTATTCGTAAGGCCCTCGATCTCTACACCTGCCTTCGTCCGTGCAAAACCTATAAAGGCGTTCCCTCGCGATACGAAGATGTCGACCTCGTGATCGTCCGAGAAAATATGGAAGACCTCTACGCCGGCATCGAGTTCGAGCGCGGCACTGAATGGGCCGAGAAGCTCAAGCGGATGCTCAAAGACAAGGGAGAGAAGCAGATCCGCGAGGACGCCGGCTTCTCCATCAAGATGATCTCAGAAACCGGCACCCGCCGCATCGTGAAGTACGCCTTCGAATACGCCCGCCGCTACGGCCGTAAAAAAGTCACCGCGGTACATAAAGCCAACATCCTGAAATTCTCCGACGGCCTGTTCCTGGCGGTAGCCCGGGACGTGGCTGCCGCCTACGCGGACATCGAGTTCGAGGACCGCATCGTAGACAATATGACCATGCAGCTGGTCCGGAATCCGCAGCAATTTGACGTCATCGTCTGTCCTAACCTCTATGGGGACATCCTGTCTGATTTATGCGCCGGGCTGATTGGCGGCCTGGGCGTCGCTCCCGGCGGCAACATCGGCGATGACTTCGCCGTCTTCGAGCCAACCCACGGTTCGGCCCCCAAGTACAAGGGCTTGAACAAGGTCAATCCCATGGCCATGATGCTCTCCGGCGTGCTGATGCTGCGGCACCTCAACGAGACTTCCGCGGCTGACCGGCTGGAAACAGCCATCGCCGCCGTAATCGCCGAAGGCAAATCCGTCACTTACGACCTGGCTGCCCCGGGCGCAACCCCGGTCGGGACGTCGCAGGTGGCCGACGCCATCATCGAAAAACTGCGCTAGTAATCTTCCCCTTTGAAAAAGGGGGACTAAAGGGGATTTAATCCCCGGTTGGAGTAGGAATCTAAGATGAAAATCACCGTTGTCGGCGCCGGCAATGTCGGCGCCACCCTGGCCCAGCGTCTCATCGAGAAAGATTTCGCAGATATCGCCCTGGTAGATGTTGTCGAAGGTATCCCCCAGGGCAAAGCCCTTGACCTGCGGCAGTCGGCCAATGTCCTTGGCTTCACCCATAAACTGATCGGCTCGAACTCTTACGAGGTGACGGCAGGCTCTGACATCGTCGTCATCACTGCCGGCATAGCCCGCAAGCCGGGTATGACCCGCGACGAGCTTATCGGCATCAATGCCAGGATCGTCCGCGAGGTGGTGGAGAAATCGCTGGCCGTGTCCTCCAACGCCGTCTTCATTATCGTCACCAACCCGGTGGACGCCATGACCTACCTGGCTCTGAAGGTCTCCGGCCTGCCTCGGGAGCGCATCTTCGGCCTGTCCGGCGTTTTGGACGGCGGCCGCCTGGCCGCCTTCATCGCCGAAGAACTGAACGTCGATGCCAGGGACGTCGTCCCCTGCGTCATGGGCGAACACGGCGGCAGCATGGTGGTCTATCCCCGCTTCACCACGGTGAAAGGCATGCCTCTCTCCGTCCTGGCCGACGCGGCTAAACAGCAGGCCCTGGCCGAGCGCACGGTAAACGGCGGCGCCGAGATCGTCGGCTTCCTGAAGACCGGCTCAGCCTTTTATGCTCCTTCGGCTTCTGTTGCTCATATGGTTAATGCCGTCGTCAACGATTCCGGCACACGGATGAACTGTGCCGCCTATCTCGACGGCGAGTATGGTCTATCGGATGTGGTCCTTGGTGTGCCGGTGAGGCTAGGCCGCCGTGGCATCGAAGAAATCGTCGAACTCCCCCTGAACGATGATGAATTAGCGGCGCTCAAAGCCTCATCCGAAGCCGTTCGCAAGCTGATTGCCGCTTTGAACTTGTGAGAGCGGGTTTCTGACCCGACCGCCCCGTGCCAGGGTCGCCGCATGGTCTGGCGAGGGTGAACAGAGTTGTTATTACCTGAAATCTGGTTAATTGCACTTGGGTGTAGAATATAGACGGGTCAGGCTCGATGCTTATCTACATCCCGTTTTATATCCTCTTTATTTTCGGTAACATCCGCATTCTGGACATGCTTGGCATGCCCAGGGGGATAAGCGTTTTTACCGCATGCGCCTTGTTCGGTTTAGGTGCAGGATTGATCTCATCGGTGTTCATGCCGGGGTCGGAGTTATGGTGGGGCTTCAACTTCCTTTCCGCGCCGATAGCCGAGCAGATCAGCCTCGAAGCCCTCCAACGGTTCGGAAACACCCATTCCTTCTTCGTTTCTTCGACGGTGCCCTGGGTCTTCCGCCAACCGCAGATTGGGTTTTTTATGGCCACCTTTATTTGGAGCATTATCGGTTTGATCGCCCAGGTGTCGGTGAATTTCAGAAGCGGCCGCGCTAGCGAGGCTAATGAAGGAAAAGGTGGCAAGCTTAGCAAGCCCTCCTTTATCATAACTGGTTTGGTGACCATGGTGCTTGTCTCGACCGCGTTCCTTTACATCCGCAGCGGCGAACACCTCGGTCCGCAGCCTTACGCCGTTGCCACTCTACCGTCTGCTTTCCCGGTATACGCTCAGGTAGCTGATTCGCCCAAGATCGATACCTGGCAAGTTACGGATATTATGTTTGAAGATGCTATTATCGCCACTGATAGGATGCATAAAGTCATTTTCTTCGTCGAACACACGGGGGATATCGCAGGGTTGGTTATGTTTGAAATCAAGATTGACGGTGTCGTCCGCGCCTTTAATCAAGGGTATATCAGTCCGGGACAAAGAGGTCCTGTCAGTTTCATGATAGCCTTTCCGTTCCCTGGTGAATACACCATTTCTTTGAAAAACCTATCGCAAAAGATAGAAGTTCAGGCAAACTAATCTTGAAGTGCAGTCATCCCAATGACAGCCCCTTCCACTCTGCCCTATAATATACCCCATGCGTGAAATCCAGGCCGTCGCCGTCACCGCCGCCGTCGCCCGCCTTGCCGAGGAAGCCAATTATGAAATGTCGCCCGACGTTTTGGTGGCTCTAACCCGGGCGCATGATGTTGAAAAATCCTCGCTCGGCCGTGAAATGCTGGAAATGATCATTGAAAACGTCCACCAGGCGATGTCGCACCGCAAGCCGCTCTGTCAGGACTGCGGCGTGGCCGTGGTCTTCGTCGATGTCGGGCAGGAGGTTCACGTCACCGGCGGCGACCTCGAAACGGCGATTGTCGACGGCGTCCGCAAAGGCTACGGTGAAGGTTATCTGCGCAAATCGATGGTCGCCTGCCCCTTCACCGAGCGTACTAATACCGGCGACAACACCCCGCCGGTCATTCATTACCGCGTCGTTCCGGGCGATGAAATTAAGATCAGCCTGATGGCCAAGGGGTCAGGCGCCGAGAACATGAGCCGCCTCTACATGCTCAAGCCGGCCGAAGGCCGGGGCGGCGTCATCGAGGCCGCCGTACGCGCCGTTGAGGAAGCCGGCGGCAAACCTTGCCCGCCCCTCATTATCGGCATTGGCATCGGCGGCACCGCCGAGGCAGCTATGCTTTTAGCCAAGCGCTCGCTTCTGCGCAAGGTCGGAAAGCCCAGCCCGGAGGCCGACGCCGCCGCGCTCGAGCGGGAAATCCTGGAGAAGGTCAACAGGTTGGGCATCGGGCCGCTGGGGCTGGGCGGCAGCGTTACCGCCATGGCCGTGCATATCGAGAGCATGCCCTGCCACATCGCCAGCCTGCCGGTGGCGGTCAACCTCCAGTGCCACAGCGCCCGCCACAAGGAGGCGGTGCTGTGAACGAGTGGCGCAGGATAAGACTGCCCATGCCGGCTCAGACTATCGCCGAGCTTAAAGCCGGCGACAGAGTGCTGCTCTCCGGCACCATTTACGCCGCCCGCGACGCGGCCCACAAACGCTTCATCGAGGCGCTCGACCGCGGTGAGAGCCTGCCGATTGATCTTGCAACGGCGGTGATTTATTACATGGGTCCTTCGCCGGCTCGTCCGAGACAGATCATCGGTTCTTGCGGCCCGACGACGTCGGCCCGCATGGACAAATACACGCCGCGCCTTATTGAAGGGGGCCTCCGGGTAATGATGGGCAAAGGCGAACGCTCGCCGCAGGTCGCCGAAGCCATTAAACAACACGGCGCCGTATATCTGGCAACCATCGGCGGCGCCGGGGCGCTGCTCTCCCTGAGAGTGAAATCGGCGGAGGTTGTGGCTTACCATGACCTCGGCGCCGAGGCGGTATTGAAGCTTGAGGTGGAGCATTTTCCGGCTGTTGTCGCCATTGACGCCCAGGGCAGCGACCAGTTCAAAATCGGGCAGGCTCGTTATCGTTCTAAATAGCGTGCTATTCTGACATGGGCGATAAGAGTCGAATCTCAAAGCCCCGCGAATATAGAAGGAGAACCAAAAATGAGCTGTATTTTCTGCCAGATCGCCGCCGGGACTATTCCGGCGGATATTTTACATAAAGATGACAAGGTTATTGCTTTCCGTGATATCCGCCCCCAGGCCCCGACACACGTACTGATCGTGCCGGTGAAGCATATTGCCTCTTTGAGCGATATCCGCGGCGATGATTTCGGCCTGGTCGCTTATGTCTTTGACCTGGCTAATGATCTCGCCCATTCAGAGGGTATCTCTGAAAAAGGGTACCGGGTAACGGTCAACTCCGGCAAAGAGGGCGGCCAGGTCGTCCAGCACCTCCACTTCCACCTTCTGGGCGGGCGGCAGCTTTCGGGGGAACTTGGATAGGGCGGGTTGTCCCGGTAACTATGGCTGATTCATCTGCGACTTTCATCGAAGGCTTCCGCCCGGGGTATCTCGGCCGCATGATCCAGATGCAGGGTGAGTATTACGATGTCGTCTGGGCGCGGCCCGGCGTTTCCTTCGAGGTGATGATGGCCCGCCAGATGTGCGACTTCCACGATACCTACACCGAAGGCCGCGACCTGTTGCTTTCAGCCCACATCGATAATCTCCTCGTCGGTTACATCGCCGTCGTCGGCGCCCCGGCGGAGCGTCCCGGCGCCCGGCTGCGCTGGTTCCATGTGGATCCGGCCTGCCAGGGCCGCGGCATCGGGCGGGAACTGCTGACCCGCGCCCTGGACTTTTGCCGCCGGGCGGGATACCAGACCGCCTGGCTGTGGACTATGGACGGCCTGGATGCCGCCCGCCGCCTCTATGACAGCTGCGGTTTTAGGCCGGCCGCCGATGTTGCCTCAGCGCTGCCCTTCCACGGCGTTACCTTAGAGCTTTTAATTGACTAGAGACATCCGCCAAGGCATCAAGGCCGCCCTGCCTGTCGTTCTGGGCTACCTGCCGGTAGGCATCGCCTACGGCGTGCTGGCCCGCGCCGCCGGGCTGTCGGCGCTGGAGACCGGGGCGATGAGCTTTTTCGTCTTCGCCGGCGCGTCTCAGTTCATCGCCGTCGGCATGCTGGCTTCCGGCGCCGGTGTGCTGCCGATTATCCTGACCACCTTCGCCGTCAACCTGCGCCACCTGCTGATGAGCTCGGCCATCGCTCCGTTTTTCAAGGGTCAGTCGATGAACAAACTCGTCCTGCTGTCTGCCTTCCTCACCGATGAATCCTTCGCCGTGGCCATGCATGACACGTCAAAGATCGCCGGCCGCCCGACATACCTCATCGCCCTTCAGGCGACGGCCTACACCGCCTGGTTGTCCGGTTCGGTCATCGGCGCCGTGTTCGGCTCGCTCATCGACAGCGCCTCCTTCGGCATCCCTTTCGCCATGACGGCGCTCTTCATCTGCCTGCTGGTGCTCCAGCTCAAGAGCCGGGCTCATCTGGCTGTGGCTTTGGCCGCCGGGGGGCTAGCGCTCGTCTTCAAGGGTTTCATGCCCAACAATTTGTTTATCCTGGCCGCGGCGGCGGCGGCGCCGCTGGCCGGTCTGTGGCTGTCGCCGCGGCAGCCCGCTCCGATCGAGGCGGAGGTGAAAACCGATGCGGCCTGAAATGCTGCTGCTGTTTCTGGGAATGGCGGCGGTGACTTTTCTGCCGCGGTTCCTGCCGATGGTCCTGGTCAGCCGTCTGACGATACCGGACCGGGCAAAGGTCTTCTTAGAGTACGTGCCGGTGGCGGTGCTGTCAGCGCTGGTCTTCCCGGCGGTCTTCGCCGGCGATGGCGGAGCGGTCGGCGCCGAGCCGCGGCTGTTACTTTCCGCCGCGGCGGTGCTTTTGTTCGCCTGGAAGGTTAGAAACCTCTTCGGGTCGGTGGTGCTGGGGATGGCGGCCTACTGGGCGCTGGGGCTCTTGCCCGGGTTATCGTAAGAATGACGAAAGATGATTTCGGGGGAGCTATCTCAGGTTAAAATAGAACAGCAGCCCGGCGATGCTCTTGCCGTCTATGATTTGTCCCTCGGCGATAAGCTTGAGCGCTTCTTCCTTTGACACCGGCACCAGGGTGATCTCGCCGCTGTCCTCGGCCGTCAGCCGGTCCTCCACAAGGTCCTTCACCAGGTAAAGGTGCAATAGCTCGGTGGAATAACCCGGCGCCGAATAAAAGCTGGTAAGTTTTTCAACGCGCCGCGGCCGGTAGCCTGTCTCTTCCTGCATCTCGCGGCAGGCCGCCGCTTCCGGCGTCTCGCCGGGATCGATGCCGCCGGCCGGTATCTCCAGCAATTCGCGCCCGGCGGCATGGCGGTATTGCCGCTCCAGGATAATCCTGCCGCTGTTATCGACGGCTATCATCGCCACCGCTGAGGGGTATTCGACGATGTCGCGCGTACTTATCCTGGCGCCCGTCCGGATGGTGTCCTGGCGCACCCGGAAATGCCCGCTGAAAGCCGTGCGGCTGGAGATTATTTTTTCAGGCATTGACCGCCGCCGGGATGCTGAAAGTCATGGCGCTTTCATCGCAGTCGGGGAATTTCGGGCAGCGGTAGCACTCGCCCCAGACCTTGTGCGGCAGTTCCTTCTTTTCAACCTCTCTGAAGCCGCAGGTGGAGAAAAACACCGGCTGGTAGGTCAGGCAGAACACGGTGCTGATGCCCAGTTCCCGGGCTTCCTTGAGGCAAGCCTTGACCAGGGCGCTGCCGAATTTCTGCCGCTGGTGGGATGATTCGACCGCCAGCGACTTGACCTCGGCCAGGTCGGCCCAGGAGATGTGCAGCGCGGCGCAGGCCACCACCAGGCCGTTCTCCCGCACCACGAAGAAATCGCGGATATTTTCGTAGATTTCTGAAAGCGGCCGCGCCAGCATGGCGCCCCTCTCGGCGAAGGAATTGACCAGTTTATGTATCTGGGTTACGTCCTTGATGGTGGCTTTTTCAACTTTCATGTCAGTCTGTTGCCTTTCAATTTGTGGTCCAGTTCGGCGTAGAAGGAGTTTTCCGGCCGCAGCCTGATAAACCGCAGGCGGCGGCCGCTGGTACGCGCCTGGATGACATCTCCGGTCTTGAGCTCGACGTTGATATGCCCGTCGATGCACAGCGTCGCCTGGTGATTGGTGGACACTTTCATCCCGATCGTCTTGTCCCCGGTGACCACCAGGCTGTAGCTTCGCCCCAGGTGGGGCAATATCGGCGTCAGCAGCATATCGGTAGAATCGGGATGCAGCACCGGGCCGCCGGCGGCGAAGTTGTAGCCGGTGGAGCCGGTGGCCGTCGCCACCAGCGCGCCGTCGCCCTTGAAAGTAGCAAAATGGGCGTCGCCGATCCGGCACTCGACGCAAATGATCCGGGCGATGCCGCCCCGCGCCGCCACCACGTCGTTGACCGCCAGGAATTGCTGCTCCGGCCGGCCGCCGGAAGCCAGGCTGACCTCGAGGACTGACCGGCAGTCATCCCAGCCTTCGCCCCCGAAAATGCGCTGCAGCTGGACCATGGCTTCGTCGGCCGGTATCTCGGTCATGAAACCCAGCTTGCCCAGATTGACCGACGCGATGGGGATATCCAGCGGCAGCACCGCCTGGGCGGCGCGGAGGATGGTGCCGTCGCCTCCGGTGGTGATGACCAGCTCGGTGCCGTCCATCCGCTGTTTAAGCTGGTCGCTCTCCCAGGCGGAGCCCAGCCAGCAGTCGGCGCCGGAACCCTGGAGGTAATCGGAAATCTGTTGGCCCAGGTCGAAAGCCGCTTTGTTAAGCGGATGATAAATAATGCCGATGCGGTTGAAAATCATAGTGTTTGCTCGCGCTCCGGTTTCCCGGCCGGCGGCGCGCTACCGGCGGCGCGCCAGGATGATGAAGGCGATGCCGAAGACCAGGACGGCGATACCCGCCACCGACAGGGTGGAGATGACCCCCTCCTGGAGCAGGTAGCCGATGGCGGCCATGGCCACGCCTACCAGCATCACCAGGATGCCTAAAAGCTGGAGCTGGGGATACTTGATCGGCGGTTTAGCCGGGACGGCTTTGCGGGCCGGACGCGCCGCCTCGGTTTCCCTTTTGACGTCCTGGACCGTTTTCTTGGCGCGCGACAGCGCCACCAGAATCACGATGATGAGCACGACCAGGAGGAGTTCCCCGGCACCGAGTTTCATATGTTTGCATTCGCCTCGCTAATTTACGTAATGATAGCACAAGCGGCGCGCAAGGTTAAATCAGCCGCCGGCCGCAGCTAAAAAATAATATGTCAACTGGAAAAATAATTCTTGCCCGGCGGCGGTTTCTGCCATACAATTGGCACAATTTAGTGGGTGTGGTGTGAGGTGTTTTGATGGTGGATGGTCTGACCGGCGGCTCAGAGATACTCTGCGACGTCTGCAACCGCAACCAGTTCCCCTGCCGCTGCCGCCTGGCCAAGGATGACCTCGTCATCGGCTGCCAATACTTCATCCGGGCGCTCAACCCCCGCCGCGCCCGCCGCCCCCGGCCGGAGACCGGCGCGGTGAAATCGGAGGCCCCGGCTGAGCCCGCGCCGGATGACCTGTTCTAGCCGCCTGCTTCCGGTCAGCGTCAGTACCTGAGGCTGACCAGGGTCATGAATTCCCGCTGCGACTCCGTTTCGGCTTTGTCCTTTGGAGGGAACCGGGCGTCGAACTTCATAAGTTCAGCTTCATCAATGGCAAACGCGCCGCTCTCGATAAACCGGCCCGGCGCGCCCCTTAGCGCCCCCGGCCGCAGCTCCAGTGCCAGCAGGGCCGCGGCGAATTTACCGTCGGATGTCCTGATATCGTACTTTTCGGCGCACCTGAAGCCGAAACGGCTGTAATATCTCGGGTCGCCGTAGATGCAGGCAGCGGTATGACCCATGTCCCGCGCCAGGCTTAGGGCATGCCGTATCAAGGCGCTGCCGACGCCCTGTGTCTGGAATTCCGGCAGTACGCTCACCGGCCCGAAGCTGATAACTTTTTTTTCCTCGCCCCGGTCGTCTCTGATGGCGCCCCGGCTGAAAGCAATCTGCCCCGCCATCTTCCCGTCCATTTCGGCGACGAGGTCGAGTTCGGGTATGAAATCGGCGTGTTTCCTGAGGTTATGGAGCACCAGATGCTCGCTGCAGCCCGGGATATAGCGGTTCCAGAACGCCTCGCGGACCAGGTTTTCGACTGCTCTGAAATCCTTTTTCCGTTCTTTTCTTATTACCAGGCCGCCGGCGCTTGATGTCATGGTGATAGTTTTTCTTGGGCTTTCGCCGTTATTTTTCCGGCGCCGCCGGGCTTTTACTCTCGGCCGCGGCTGGTTTACTGCCACCGGCATCCGGCTCGGTCTTCTTGGCTTCCGGCTCCGCGGCCGCTTTTTCGGCTTTTTCGGCGGCTTCTTTTTCCTTCTGGCGGTGTTCCAGTTCAGGGTCTTTCTCGGTCCGGCTGTCCGTAACGTAGAAGCCCGGGCCCTTGAACACCAGGTACGGCGCGCAATACACCCTGCGCCCCTCGCCGCCGCACTTCGGGCAGGTGCCGCCGCCGGTTTCGCTGAATTTGCGGGTAACTTCGTATTTGGATTGGCAGGTCGGGCAATCGTATTCGTAGGTCGGCATGGCTATTCCCTGTCTCCGATAACCGCCACGGCCTCTATCTCCACCAGGGCGCCCCTGGCCAGCCCGGAGACCTCGACGGTGCTCCTGGCCGGAGGCCGGTTCGGGAAAAATTCGGCGTAGACCGCGTTCATCGCGGCAAACTCCTTGAGATCGGTGATGAACACTGTCGCCTTGACCGCGTCCTGAAGCGTCCCGCCCGCCGCCTCGATCACCGCCTTCAGGTTTTCCAGCGTCTGGCGCGTTTGGGCGGTCATGTCGCCTTTAATCTCCCCGGTCGCCGGGTTGATCGGCAACTGACCGGAGGTGAATACCAGGTTTCCGGCTTTCACCGCCTGGGAATAGGGGCCGATGGCTTTAGGTGCTTTATCGGTATGAATGATTTCTCTGCTCAAGTCGCCACCTCATGATTTAATGCCGGGTGATTGTAGAGCATCCGGGACTCCTGGTTCAATTATCTCCGCCACTGTCATTGCGAGCGCCGGCAGCGCGTGGCAATTCGCTGAGTCAATGTTGCTGTTTTGCATTACCGTGTTTAATAAGTCATACCCTTCAGGAATATTTGCCGTGAGGATTTCGAATCCCATTTTTACATCTGGAAACCGATAGCTTTCTATAATTCGTTGAAATACTTCCTCGGCTTGATCGTCTTCTGTGAGCACAACTTGGATACAGGCGAAGCAATAGATAAGCGGCAGCATCTCAGGGGGATAATAGCGGGTTTGAACTTTCGACGCAGGATTGGCTTGACCCATGGGGTATAATTTACCATGTGCCTGTTTTCAACGCGAAAATTGCGTTCGTCGAGTACCTCATGGAGGGAATATGACCACCGTGATTAAATGCGGAAATTGTGGTGAAATCCTTTATGAGGGAGTTAGGGTGTGTCCAAAATGCGGCTCTTCGAAAAAGGACTATTCTGTTTCAGCAAAGTCTGGGATATCAGTCAGCACCGACATGAAGATGAAACATAAACGAGTTGGCAAAGGTACAATCCATGAGGAAGTCAATCGACATAAGAAAAGCGCAGATTCAAAACTTACAAAAGGCGTAAGAGAGATCATCACGATTGATAGAGAAAAGAAACCGAGCACATGGGATCAAACAGTCACAGATGCTGAGAGTGGTGAAATTACCCATGAAGAACATACTACTCTGAAAGAGCATAACGAGAGTAAAAAGCACCGCAATTGATGGCTTTCTCATTATTTCGATTTATGATTCGATAATCTAAAACGGAGGCGTGGAAAATGTCGATCATCGTTCCTTGCAAAGTGTGCAATGGGAGCGGCATGGTACGTGTACCCGATCCCAATATGCCCCGGATCACTGGCGCCACAGTAAAAGTCCCTTGCAGCAATTGTGGTGGTTCGGGTAAGGTTAGAATTTAATCCCTAGAATTATAATCTCATTTTTATTGAGCTTATATATACACCCATGCATTGAAGGGACGCGATCCCCGCTTTCCTATAAGCTTGAGGAGATGATCATGGAGTGGTGCAAAATTGATTGGAAGGGCTATTATTCAATCGGGGCGGTGAAAACAAAGGCTGAATCTCTAGATGATTTTGGAATATATGCTATTTATGAGACGACTTCTTCAGCACCCCAAAAACTATTATACATCGGTGAAACTTACTGGCAGACCTTCGGGAAACGCTTGAGGCAGCATGAACGGGAATGGCTTGATAAAGTCAAAGGTAAATTGCTTATTGCATTCGGAACCGTAACCCTTCCCGAAGGAAATAAAATTTCACAAAGTCGCATTTTCGATGTCGAATGCAGCCTTATTGATGAATATCGTCCCC
Source organism: Dehalogenimonas alkenigignens (assembly GCF_001466665.1). NCBI lineage: Bacteria > Bacillati > Chloroflexota > Dehalococcoidia > Dehalococcoidales > Dehalococcoidaceae > Dehalogenimonas > Dehalogenimonas alkenigignens. The sequence goes on from NZ_KQ758903.1 coordinate 998,645, forward strand.
CATACAACACAATCGGGAAATGCGGATACGACGGCCGTCATCTCGTAATTTTCAATTCTGGGAAGATAGGTACGCTTGATAAAATCGTATCTACAGATCGAGAGTTCCTTAAACTACTTAAAAAACATGTTTAATGAATATGAGTTGAAGAGATGAGCATAGCAGGATTTGTTATCGGCATCCTGGCGTTCCTTGGTTTTCTGTTGGGTTTGATCCCGTTCCTGGGCTGGTTCAACTGGCTGAACATACCTTTCGCGATCATTGGCTTGATATTCAGCGCAATTGGCTTGAGCAGGAACAAGGACCGTGGGCTAGCAATCGCCGGTATCACACTTTGCAGCATTGCCATCTTAGTTGGGACTGGAAGACTCAACCTTGGCTGCGGGATTATCTAGCCAAAAAATACCCATGGGATGGCAATGATCCCCCTGAACATACGGACGTTCTGAATTATTTCGTAGTTTAGAAAATATTCTCTTACCTCCTAATGTCCGTCACCAAAAACGACAAAACTCCCTTGACAGAATAGGGAACACCCGTGCTATAATATCCGCCCATGACCCCAAACTATCGCCCCAAAGTCCGCCTTTCCCCGCCGTTTGACGGAGCCGGTTTTTTTGTTTAATGCTGGCACCATGCTGAATTCGAATGCTCGAAGGGTATTCCGCATCGCAGGAAGGTGTTTGTTTCCAAAACTGACGAATATCGAACCCAATCGTGCGCTGCGGCGGTTTGAACGCGGTCAGTGGAATCGTCCCGGTGAAAACACATTTTTTGGGTCGGAATCAAAAACAAATCGCCCCCTTCAACTGAAAACTGATGGCTGAAAGTGCTAGAATACCAGTCACTATTACTTCAAGGACAACCTGATGACCGATATTCCCTCTCCTGAACTCCCCAAAGCCTATGACCCCTCCCAGGTGGAAGAAAAGTGGTACAAGTTCTGGATGGAGCAGGGCTACTTCAAGCCCGCCATTGACCGGAACAAGAAACCCTTCGTCATCATCATGCCTCCCCCCAACGTCACCGGCGAACTGCACCTGGGCCATGCCCTGACCGCCACTCTTGAGGACATCATGATCCGCTGGCACCGCATGAAGGGCGATCCCGCCCTGTGGCTGCCCGGCGTTGACCATGCCGGCATCGCCGCCCAGGTGGTGGTGGAGCGCATGCTGGCCAAAGAGAAGAAGACCAAGTACGACCTGGGCCGCGAGGCCTTCACCCGGCGGATGTGGGAGTGGGCCAACTCCTGCCGCGATACTATCAGAAAGCAGCACATGAAGCTGGGCGCCTCCTGCGACTGGGACCGCGAGGTCTTCACCCTGGACGAAGGTCCCAGCCTGGCGGTGCGGACGACGTTTAAAAACCTCTATGACAAAGGCCTCATCTATCGCGGCGAGCGCATCATCAACTGGTGCCCCCGCTGCCACACCGCTATCTCCGACCTCGAGGTTGATCACAAGGATTTAGCCGGCCACCTGTGGCACATCAAGTACCCTCTGGCCGACGACCCGACGCGCTTCGTCACCGTGGCGACGACCCGGCCGGAGACAATGCTCGGCGACGTCGCCGTGGCGGTCCACCCGGACGATGAGCGCTACCGGGATCTGGTCGGCAGGACTCTGCTGCTGCCGCTCGTGGACCGCGAGATCCCCATCGTCGCCGATTCGGTGGTTGACATGACCTTCGGCACCGGCGCGGTCAAGACCACCCCGGCTCATGACCCTACTGACTTCGATATCGCCCAGAGGCACAATCTGCCGCTGCTGAACATCTTCAATGACGATGCGACACTCAACAAGAACGCCGGGCGTTTTGCCGGCATGGACCGCTACGCGGCGCGCAAAGTCATCGCCGAAGAACTGGCCCGGATGGGATTACTGGCGCTGGTTCAGGATTACAGCCATTCGGTGGGGCATTGCCAGCGCTGCGCCACCGTGACCGAGCCGCTGGCTTCCCGCCAGTGGTTCGTCAAGATGGAAGGCCTGGCCAAACCCGCCATCGAGGCGGTCACTTCCGGCCGGATAAAGATCCTGCCCGAAAGATTCATCAAACAATATCTCAACTGGATGGAGAACATCCGTGACTGGTGCATCTCCCGCCAGCTGTGGTGGGGCCACCGCATCCCGGTATGGTACTGCCGCTCCTGCGGCGAGGTAGTCGTTTCAGTCGATTTTCCAGAAGCATGCACCGGGTGCCGCTCGACGGACATTGAGCAGGACCCGGATGTGCTGGACACCTGGTTCTCTTCCGGCCTGTGGCCTCACTCTACCCTCGGCTGGCCGCAGCAGACCGCGGACCTCGAGTATTTCTACCCCACCGCCGTCATGGAGACCGGCTACGACATTTTAACCTTCTGGGTGTCCCGGATGATCACCATGGGTCTCGAAAATACCGGCAAGATTCCCTTCGACACGGTGTATCTCCACGGCCTCATCCGCGACGAAAAGGGCGAGAAGATGTCCAAAGTCAAGGGCAACGTGCTGAACCCGCTCGCTTTGATAGATAAATTCGGCACCGACGCCCTCAGATTCGGCATCACCACCGGCAATTCGCCCGGCAACGACATCAAACTGTCGGAGAACCGGCTGGAAGCCGGGCGCAACTTCGCCAACAAGCTCCATAACGCCGGGCGCTTCGTCATCGCCGCCCTGACCAAGGCCGAAGGGGTGCCGCCGGTCTACCCGCGTGACCTACCGGCCGAGGACCGCTGGATACTTTCCCGCCTGTCGCGCACCATCTCCCAGGTGGCGGCATACATGGAGGACTTCCAGTTCGGCGAGGCCGAGAGAACCGTCCACGACTTCATCTGGGGCGAGTTCTGCGACTGGTATATAGAGCTGGCCAAGATCAGGCTGCAAGCCGGGACCTTGCCCTCTCCGCTGCCGGTGCTCTTAAAAGTCCTGGATGAGTCGCTGCGGCTGCTGCATCCCTTCATGCCTTTCGTCACTGAGGAACTGTGGCAGCACCTGCGGAAGTACTTAACGAACCCGCCCGCATCCATCATGGTCGCTCCCTACCCGAAAGCGGATGAGGCGGCCGTGGATGCCGCCGCCGAGGCTTTCGTCGAGGGGCTGATCGAGGCTGTCCGGGCTATCCGCAACGTCCGGGCCGAGCACAAGGTGGAAGCCGGGCGGTGGATCGCTGCGGAGATCCATGCCGGGGAGCAGAAAGCGCCTCTTGACTGCTACAAGGCGGCCATCGAAACGCTGGCCAGGGTGCGACCCTTTGAGATTATTGCTGACCGCTTCGTCGGCGAGAGCGATACGGCGCGTATTGTGCTGGTACTGAAAGACCTCGAAGTCGTGCTGCCGCTGTCCGGTATGATTGACCAGGAGGCGGAGTCGAGACGCCAGGCCACAGAACTGGCCGAAACCGAAAGTCAGGTTGCCCGCCTTTCGGCGATGCTGGGTAACCCTGATTTCCTGGCGAAGGCGCCGCCTCAAGTCGTAGCCAAGGAGAAAGCCAAGCTTGAAGCCCTTGAGGACAAGCTTAAGAGGCTGAAGAGCTAGCTTCTCAGACGGCGCTCCAGCTCTTGAGACGGCGTCGGCATTTCGCAGCGGTTGCCCTGATTGGGCACTTCGACAGTGACCACCGCACCGTGCCCGGGATCGCTTTTGAGGTCAACATGCCCGCCGATCAGCTGGGCGCGTTCCTGCATGCCCGCCAGCCCCAACTTACCGCCGGCAGCCAGGTCGCTGATGCGCAGCGGCACTGAGAAGCCCTTGCCATTGTCGGCGATAGACACAACGGTTTTCTCTTCCCCGAAAGTGACGGTGATTTCCACCTGGGAAGCGTCCGAATGCTTGCGGACGTTGTTCAGGGCCTCCTGGGCGATGCGGAAGAGGAGTAGCTGCACCTCCGAGGACAGCGCCTGCTCCCGCCCGACGATGATGACCTTGGCTTCAATACCGTGTTTTTTGATCAGGTTGTCGGCCATCCATTCCAACGCGGCAATGAGTCCCAGGTCGTCCAGGATGCGCGGCCGCAGGTCCTGGGCGATGCGCCTGGTGCTCTCCAACGCTTCGACGGTCTGGACTCTCAGGTCTTCCATCTTTTGCTTCATCACTTCGGACAGCTTGAGGCGGCTGTTGCTTGAAATGGCGTCTATACGCTGGATGAGAAGCAGCAGGGAAGGCGATACTTCGTCGTGGAGTTCCCGGGCGACGCGTTTGCGTTCATCCTCCTGAGCGCGGAGGACTTCCTGGACATAGAAACGCATATTGTCCTGGAGCTGCCGTTCAGCGGTCACATCCCGGGCGATATGCTGGAATCCGGTGACCTCGCCTTCGGTGATCACGAGTGAGCTGGCCATGCGCCAGATCGCCAGCGAACCGTCCCTGCGGACAATGCGCTGCTCATAAGGCTGGTGAAAGTCTTCTCCTGCCAGCAGTCGGCGGCGGACTTCCCTGGCGATATCATGAGAATGAGCGTCCGGCAGGAACTTGCCGACATCCTGATCAAGCAGTTCATCCTGATCGTAGCCGGTAAGCCGCTCGGCAGCCCTGTTGGCGTAAAGGATCCGCCCGTCCAGATCTTGAACCCAGATGGCGTCAGAGGCGTTTTCGAATAAGTAGCGGTAGTCCTGGTCGGGGAGGCTAGATTTTCTCTTTTTCATAGTTCTCGATGCCCTGAGGCACGTCGTCAAGGGTGACGTAACCTTCCCGGAAGCCCTTGACGATGGCCTCGGTGCGGCAGCTGCAGCGCATCTTGTTGAAGATATTTGACAGATGCGCTTTGACGGTACGCATCGACAGTTCCAGCTTTTCAGCAATATCGCGGTTGCTCATACCGCGGGCTGCCAGGCGGAGGATCTCGATTTCCCGGGGAGACAACTGGCCGCGGCTCTTGTCCTCCGGCGTTTCCTTGGACAAGTTGACGACCCGCTCCAGAAGCTTGCGGGTTGCCATGGAATCAAGCACCGATTCGCCGCTTCGGACAGCCCGGATGGCGCCGACAATCTCGTCGGCACGGGCGCTCTTCAAGAGGTAGCCGCTGGCTCCAGCCTCAAGCAGCCCAAGGATATAACGAATGTCAGAGTAGGCGGTCAGAATGAGGATGCAGGTAGACGGATTGGCTTTTTTTATCAGTTTGGTAGCTTCGACGCCGGTGAGCTTGGGCATCACGATATCCATCAGGACAACGTCCGGCTTCATCTCATCTACGAAGCGGACGGCTTCCTCTCCATCGGAGGCTTCGCCGACAACCTCCATGTCCTTCTCCTGCTCCAGCAGGCGGCGCATGCCCTCGCGGAGCACCGCGTGGTCATCGGCAATCAAGATACGCGTCTTGGCCATATTATCCTCGCTCTCGCCGGTTATGGTTCTTACCGGCCATTGTAATATAACTAAAGGCCAATATCAATGAGTCTGACTAGACCCAACGATATAAAACCGGCGCCGGTTTCAGGTTAGATCCGTTAAGTGACCGGCTGGCGGATAATGGTTTTCATTTTCTCCGGCGCGGTGCGTGCCGGATCCGAAAGATATATCTCATGGTGTTTCCGCTTTTTGCCGTCGAAGGCGTAGCCGGTTTCAGAAATGAACCGGTGCAGTTTGGCTATATTCGGCCCTTCATCTGCATAGGGGCCGATATGCATCATCTGGGCTGACCGTCCTTCTGCCAGCGCTTCGAACTTGACCCGACCGATAGCGGCGGGATTCTTTTTACGCCGGACCTCGGCGACGGCTTTTTCGACCATCTGCCGATTCACTAAACTTGGCTGCATGATCATATAGGTCCACTGCCAGTCGTCCTTATTGCCGTTGGTGAAGTCAGCCATATCGTCGGACCACCATAAGCCTTCCAGCGGCAGGACTCCGAAATCGAGCAATCCGGCGTTCTTTACCATGAACTTGATCGTGTAAGCCACGGAGTAGACAGCCCCGATGGCACAAGCGGCATCCGAACTATCCGGCCGGCCGCGGCCGTCGACCATGAGGTAATTCATTTCAGGGACTTCTACGAAGACCGGCTCCATCGGGGCGTTAAAAAGATACTTCAGAGTTTTTTTAAAATCGATTTTCTCCATTGTGCATCCTTTTAAACATCAGACACGGGCTCGCAAATCGGCTCTCACCCACTGGATCGGGGGAACTTAGAGTCTAAGGGTTTAACTGTCGAATTTCACGGTGCCGGTGCCTGAGCAGGCATGACAGCGGTTTTTACCGGTGCCTTTACAGGCTGGGCAGGTCCGGCGCTCTTCTTCAAAATCACCAGGGTGGGTGATGATCCCGGTTCCGCGGCAATCCGGGCAGCCGATCTGCCCGGAACCTTCGCAGCGGGCACATATTTCATGATGCGCCATTTGGCCTTCCTATCTGGCTACGCTGTGCCTAAACCAGCCAGGGCGAGCCGTATCTTTTCTTCCACGGACAGGGTGGTGTCCCGGGGCAACCCGACCACCGCCCGAGCTGCTTCAGCCTGGGTGTAGCCCAAAGCCGCAAGGGCTGATAAAACCTCGGCGTCCTGGGTTCCAGCCAGGGATTGCGGCACGGCCGCCCAGGCGCGCGAAACCTTATCCTTAAGTTCAAGAATAATGCGAGACGCCGTTTTCTTGCCGATGCCTGAGACAGTGCAGAGCATGGCCTCGTTGCCGGTGGCAATGATGGCGGCGAGTTCTTCTGCCTTAAATGCCGAGAGCAAGGACAAAGCCAGCTTGGCGCCGATGCCAGTGACTCCCAGCATAGTCTCGAAAATACTCAGGTCCTCGAAGGTGGTGAAACCGAAAAGGGTCAGGGCGTCTTCGCGGACCTGGAGGTGGGTGAAGAGCCTTACCTCTTTGGCGTTCTGTATTTGCGACAACGCGGCTGAGGTGAGAAAGACCTTGTAACCGACGCCGGCGACATCGATCACCGCCCAATCGGCGCCGAGGAGGGCGATTTTACCATTGAGCGAAGCGATCATCGATGTTCCTTGCCGGATTTTTCCGTATTCTAGCACGTTTGAGGTGAGCTTTCAGCAGACTAATTTGTTTTTGAATCTTCGCATAATAATATATTTTTGCCCAAACGATTCCGCTGTCCGCGTTCAAACCGCCGCACCGGCACGATTGGATTCGATATTCGTCGGTTTTGGAAATAAACGCCTCACCTGCGATGCAGACAACCCTTCGAGCATTCGAATTCAGCATGGTATGGACACAAAACAATAATACCGCTCCGTCAAGCGGTCGGGAAAGGCGGACTCCGGGTGAAAAGTTGGGGTTCATGGGCGGATATTATAGCACGGGTGTTCATTGCGGCTGTCAAGCGACTTTTGTCGTTTTCGGCACCCTCGGGAAAATATATTTAAGAAGAAAGATTGTCAGCTGCGCCCTCACCTTACCCTCTCCCGCCGGGCGGCGGGCGAGGGGATAATAGATTGCCGCGCGCCTGCGGCGCTCGCAATGACAGCGCTTCGGTGGAGCGGCTCAAGCGGTAATTGTGCTAACATAAAGCCGTCAAGCCAGTTCCAAATCAACAGATTCCAAAGGTGAACTCATAATGTCAATGGTGCACGGCTTTCCGTGGGCAGGGCATGATAGCCCGGATATCAAACCCCGCATTAGTCGCGGCCTGGTGCGGCGGGTACTTGGCTACGCCAGACCGTACCGAGGCCTGATCGCCGGGATGCTTCTCATCACCATGGCGATTTCCGGCCTTTCGCTCTTGACGCCGCTGATTTTAAAAGATCTGATTGACAATACGCTGCCTGAAGGCAACATGGATCGCCTGTGGCTGCTGGTCGGCGGCCTGGTACTGGTGCCGATATTAAGCAGCGGGCTGACGGTATGGCAGCGCCGCCTTAACGCCACTGTCGGCGAAGGCGTGGTTTACGACCTCAGGGTAGCGCTGTTCGCCCATTTACAGCGGATGGCCCTCAATTTTTTTACCAACACCCGCGTCGGCGAACTGATGAGCCGGCTGAACAACGACGTGGTGGGCGCCCAGACGGCTATCTCCAATACTTTCGTCAGCATCGTCGCCAGCTTCATCCAAACGGTGGCCGTACTTTCGGTGATGTTCGTTCTGGAGTGGCGGCTGACATTACTTTCGATTGTCATCCTGCCGCTGCTGCTGACAGCGGGGCGCAGCCTCGGGCGGCGTCTCCAGCGGGTCGCCCGGGAGCAGATGAGCCTGAACGCCCGGATGAACGCGGTGATGCACGAACTGCTCAATATCTCCGGTGCCCTGCTGGTTAAACTTTTCGGGCGGGCGGCAAACGAGGACGAACGGTTCAAGGAAAAAGCCGGCGCGGTGAGGGACGCCGGCGTCCGCCGGGCGGTGACCGGCATGGTCTTCTTTGTCAGCATCGGCCTGATCAGTTCGATCGGCGTCGCCCTGGTTTACGGCGTCGGCGGCTACCTGGTGATCGAAGGCGCGCTGACCATCGGCACCATCGTGGCCCTGGCGGCTTTACTGGCCAGCCTGTACAACGCGCTGCAGAACCTGACCAACGCCCCCGTGGATTTTGCGACCTCCATGGTCAGCTTCGAGAGGGTGTTTGAAGTCATCGACCTGCCTCACGAGATCGCCGACCGGCCGCAGGCGGCGGCGCTGGAGAATGTGCGCGGCGTTCTGGAATTCCAGGATGTGAGCTTCAAGTACAATGTCAACGAAAACAGCCTGCTCAAAGACGTCAGGCGGGTCGGCGACATGAACGATGTCGGCGCGGTGCTGTCAGGCGCGGTCAAGCCCGGCGGCGAACCGGCGGCGGACGGACGGGAAAAAATCAGCCAGGCCAGGGAACTGGTGCTGGACCGGGTGTCCTTCCGCGCCGAGCCCGGGCAGCTGGTGGCGCTGGTAGGCCCGTCGGGCGCCGGTAAAACATCTTTAACCTACCTGATCCCGCGCCTTTACGATCCCATCGGCGGCCGGATCCTTATCGACGGGCATGACCTGCGGGACGTGACGCTCGATTCCCTTTCGGCGCAAATCGGCATGGTGACCCAGGAAACATACCTTTTTCACGATACCATCCAGGTGAACCTGCTTTATGCGAGGCCCGACGCCACCCAAATCCAGATAGAAGAGGCGGCGCGGGCGGCCAATATCCATGATTTCATCATGGGTTTGCCGGCGCGCTACGATACGGTGGTCGGAGAACGCGGCTATCGATTGTCCGGCGGTGAAAAGCAGCGTTTAGCCCTGGCCAGGGTGATCCTGAAAAATCCCCGCATCCTGGTGCTGGATGAAGCGACCAGTTCCCTCGATTCGGAATCGGAAGCCCTGATCCAGGACGCGCTGAAACGGGTAATGGCCGGAAGGACCAGCATCGTTATCGCTCACCGGCTGTCGACGATACTGGCCGCGGATCTGATCCTGGTAGTTGACCGCGGCCGCATTGTCGAGCAGGGGACACACGACCAGTTGATGGCCAGATGCGGATTATACGCGCGGCTGTATGAAACTCAATTCAGGCACAGGCACGCCGGCCCGGCAGGGGTTGAGTAACCGGATTTGCCCGGCGCCCGCGCATTTCAACGGCGCCGAATCACTCAGCCGGGTGACAATTAACCGCTGATTACTTTTGCGGACCGCGGAAATGAACGTTCCAGGTCACGCACAGGTGGTTGATGAACTCTCTGGTCACCGGATCAGGGGCGTTATTCAATCCAGCCAGAAAGCCGTGAAGCAGTTCGCCGCCGGACATGGACGGGCTGGGTTCCACCGGCCCCGGCAGATTGATCCAGACGATTTCACTCATCACCTTTTGATAGTCGATTGCTGTCCCCATTAGTTCCCCCGTTCAAAACGTTCCAGAAAAAGTTGCCGCTGATGTTCCTGAGATACTCCTATTGTAAGCGATTTCAATGACGCGAGGCAATTAATCAGGCAGAATCGGGAATGGCGGGACTGATACCGGGGGCTACGGCGGTGATTCGTCCCGATCCGGACGGCTGCTCCATGCCCGGGCGACAAAGGCCTGGTAATAAACCAGCCCGGCGGCAGCCAGTATTCCACCGAATAACAGGGCGGCGGTCCCCGTATTCCATGCCAGCCACAGGCAGGCAGCGATCCCGGCCGCCGGCGTAATCCTCTCCCAGGCCCGCGGTTTCGAATTAGCTGCCTTGCCAATGGTTTTCGACAGCCGGATGGCCGCGGCGTTGATGCCGGTAAAAGCCAGGAGCACGGCTATATTGGTAAACAAAGCCACAGTCTCTATGTTTCTTATGAGGATGAATATGATGGAAAATAGACCTACCCCAACGATGGCGACCCAAGGCGTCCGGCGTTGACCGATGGTACAGAACGGCAGCGGCAGAACGCCGTAACAAGACATCTCCCAGACCGCCCTCGACGCTGAGAGCAGGAGAAAAAAGGCGGTGCTGCCGGTGGCAGCCATAGAGATGATGGTGATGGCGCCGGCCGAAGAGGAACCGAGCCCGAGCCTGAAAACATCGGTCATAGGCGCGCTGGACGAACTCAGGGCTTCCCAACCCAGGACGCTGACGGCGGCCAGGGCGACGAGGACATAAAACACCACGCTGACAGCCAGCACCAGGAGCATGGCTTTGGGCAGGTCCCGGCCGGGATCCTTCATCTCACCGGCCAGGTTGGCCATGGTTTCAAACCCGAGGTAGGCGAAAAATACCAGGGCGGCGGCGCCGAAAACCCCGGTCAAACCCTTTGGCGCCTCCAGCAGGTCCACCGAGCCGAGGTGAGGCACCCCGATCACGATCACCGCTACCAGTCCGAACACAGTCACCGCCGTGAGGATGCCCATGAGCGCCATCGATTGGCGGGTGCCGATCAGGATGATCAGCGTGGACAGGCCGACCAGTGCCGCGGCGATGGCGGCGGCCGGGAAGTCAATGAACTGTTGAAGGTAGCCCGCGAATCCCAGAGAGACCACCGCCGCCGAGACGACCATGGACCATAGAATCAGCCAGCCGGCTAAAAAACCCAGCCGCTGGTTGAAGGCTAACTTGACATAATGAAACTCCGGGGCATTGACCGGCTTGAACCGGGCGAGGCGGGCGTAAGACAGGGCGGTAAAGCCGGAAATCACGGCGGCGATGACGAATGAAAGCCAAACCGCGTTGCCGGCACTGCCGGCGCCGGCGCCGATCAGGACATATATGCCGGCGCCAATGGTTACGCCCAGACCGCTTAAGACCGCCTGACTGAGACCGATGCGTTTTTCAAGTTTCGGGGGCACAGATGCCATCAGAACATTATAACTGTTGTTATCGAAATCCGGGAAACATCACGGGCACCCGCGCGACGCCCCGTGAAATCGGCATGGAGCCTGACAACCCGGTCAACCTCAACTCTTGCCATGGCTGGCATCGGGAGCGATCCGTGAAACGATCGATCCGGAGGAAGTGACATAGGCGAATCCGAAGGCCAGGTTTATCAAGCTGGCCAGATGCATATCTTCGTTGATCGAACCATTGGCGTCGGCCGGGAAAAAGACCCGGTAATCTCTGAAGTAGGCATCCCTGGCAGTGGATTCACAGCACATATTGGTCATGACGCCGGTAATTACCAGATCCTCAACTTTCAGGCAGCGAAGGACGGTTTCCAGATCGGTGTTGTAAAAAGCTGAGTAGCGGTGTTTCAGCACTACTTTTTCGTTCGGCAGCGGGGCCAGCTCCGGGTGGATTTCACTCTCCGGGCTGCCTTCAAGGCACATTCCTTCCCACCACCACTGCATGATGCCTGAATCCAAATTAGAGGGATGATGAACGTGGCGGGTGAAAATGACCGGGCGGCTGGCGCGGCGGAAGGCCGCTACCAGGCGTTTCACCGCCGGCAGGATGGCAGTCCCGCCGCAGGTGAAGGAAGGAGACGCCGGATCAAGAAAAAAATTCTGCATGTCGATGACCAAAAGGGCGCTGTCCCCGGGCTTAAGTTCCATGACGTGGCAGTTGTAGGGGTCAACCCGCTCCAGCCACTTAGCGGCCCTGGATCCGATGTTTTGCTCCGTCACGTATGGTTCGGTCGTTTCGGTCATACCGATTTTTCAGACTCCCTTCCGGTTTATCGGCGCTTAGTGGTGATGCTCCTTCACCGCCGTCCCAAACGGCGGCTTTTCGCCGCGGCGCTCGTAGTAGTTTTCGACAGCCTTTTTGAGGGCTTCCTCGGCCAGCACCGAGCAGTGCATCTTGACCGGCGGCAGGCCGCCCAAGGCTTCGGCGACGGCCTTGTTGGAGATCTCCAGCGCCTCATCAACGGTTTTGCCTTTGACCATCTCCGTCACCATCGAAGAAGTGGCGATAGCGGCGCCGCAGCCGAAGGTTTTGAAGGAGGCGTCGGTGATAATCCTGTCCTTGACCCGGATGTAAAGCTCCATGACGTCGCCGCAGACAGGGTTGCCCACCCTGCCGACGCCGTCGGGACGGTCCATTTCGCCGATATTGCGCGGATTTTTAACGTGGTCGATAACCAGGGGGCTGTAGGCGGCCGGTCCGGAATGGGTCATGGAAATCTCCTATCGAGCCGCCGCCCTGGGGGCCAGGGGGGACATGGCTCTAAGTTTTTTCACGATACGGGGCAGGGCTTCGATGACGGCGTCGATATCCGAATCCCGGGTGAACTTGCCCAGGCTGAAGCGCAGCGAGCCGTGAGCCTCCTCGGCGATCTTGCCGCAGGCCAGGAGGACATGCGACGGTTCCAGGGACGACGAACTGCAGGCCGAGCCGGTGGAGGCGCAAATGCCCTCGAAGTCCAGATTGAGGACCAGAGATTCACCCTCGACGTAGCTGAACGAGATGTTGACGTTGTTGGGCAGGCGCACGGCAGGGTGGCCGTTAAGCTGGCTGTCCGGAATACGATCCAGCAGCTCCGACGACAGACGGTCGCGGAGCAGGTACAGTCTTTCGGTCTCGGCGGCCATTTCCGTTCTGGCGATATCCGCCGCCTTGCCGAAGCCGACAATACCGGGCACATTCTCCGTGCCAGGGCGCTTGCCCCGCTCCTGACTGCCGCCGGAGAGCAGCGAGTCAATCCTGGTGCCCTTTCTGATGTAGAGGGCTCCGGTACCCTTGGGCCCGTAGAGCTTGTGGCCGGAAACCGACAGCATATCGGCGTTCAGGCTGTTGACGTTGACCGGCAGGTGGCCGGCCGTCTGGACGGCATCGACGTGAAATAGGACGCCGCGCTCGCGGGCAATTTTGCCGATCTCAGCCACCGGCTGGATGGTGCCGATCTCATTATTGGCGTGCATTACTGATATAAGAATGGTTTTGGGAGTGACGGCTTTACTCACATCCTCGGGGTCGACCATGCCATATCTATCTACCGGCAATAGAGTGATCTCGAAGCCATGTTTCGAGAGATAGTGGCAGGCCTCGATGACGGCATGGTGCTCAACAGAGGTGGTGATGATGTGATTGCCCTTGTCGGACTTAGCCCAGGCGGTACCCTTCAAAGCCCAGTTGTCGGCCTCGGTGCCGCCGCTGGTGAAATAGATCTCATCGGCGCGGCCGCCGATGAGGGCGGCGACGCTGCCGCGGGCCTCCTCCACGGCGTGACGGACGGCTTGCCCGGCGGAGTGGACGGACGACGGGTTGCCGAAATGATCCTCGAGATACGGCAGCATGGCCCCTTTGACTCTTGGATCGACCGGCGTGGTGGCGGCGTTATCGAGATAGACGAGTTTCATAGCAGAGCCTCTCTAGAGATTCGTTGGAGGGGCGGCAATTGCATCCTGGAACAGCCAGGTCGACAGGTAACGCTCGCCGGTGTCCGGCAGCACTGCCACGATGAGCTTGCCCTTCATATCCGGCCGTTTGGCTACCTCGGCGGCGGCCCAGACGGCGGCGCCGGAAGAGATGCCGGCCAGGATACCTTCTTCTTTCGCCAGGCGGCGGGCCATGGCGCCGGCGTTTTCGTTAGTCACCTGAATTATGTCATCGATTAGTTCCGTCTTCAAAATCCCGGGGATGAAACCGGCGCCGATGCCCTGAATCTTGTGGGGGCCGGGCTTGCCGCCGGACAGTACCGGAGAAGCGGCCGGTTCCACGGCGAAGGCTTTGAATGACGGCTTTTTCTTTTTAAGCGCTTCGGCGACGCCGGTGACAGTGCCCCCGGTGCCGACGCCCGCCACCAGGGCGTCGGCGCGGCCTTCGGTGTCGCGCCAGATCTCCTCGGCGGTGGTCAGGCGGTGAATCTCCGGATTGGCCGGGTTTTGAAACTGCTGAGGCATGAAATAGCCGTTACTGTCAGCCAGTTCCTGGGCGCGCCGGATGGCGCCGGGCATCCCCTCGGCGCCCGGGGTGAGGATTATTTCGGCGCCCAGTATCGCCAGCAACTGCCGCCGCTCTATCGAAAACGTATCCGGCATGGTCAGAATGAGCCGGTAGCCGCGGGCGGCGGCGGCAAAGGCCAGGGCGATGCCGGTGTTGCCGGAGGTCGGCTCGATGATGGTGACGCCGGGTTTGAGTTTGCCGGAAGCCTCGGCGTCGGCGATCAAGGCCACGCCGATGCGGTCTTTGACCGAATGAAGCGGGTTAAAGGACTCCAGCTTGGCCACGACGTCGGCGCCGGCGCCCGCCGTGACCCGGTTCAAGCGCACCAGCGGCGTGTTGCCGATGGTCTCGGTGATGTCGGCGGCGATGCCGCGGGTCAGGGCCGGGAAAGACTTCTTCCGGAAGGTCACTTTTTCGATCTTACGCTCGACGGCCATGGCGTTCTCCTCGGGTTCAGATGTAGTACATTTCAGCTTCGGGAGACATTTTGGCCCGCTGTTTAGCCACCAAGTCGGCCAAGGTGGTTTGCTCCAGCACGGAGGTCATCGCCTTACCTACATCGTCCCAGATATCCCTGGTGGCGCAGAACCGGGAACGGTGGCACTTGTCCGGGCTGTGAACGCAGTCAACCGGCTCGATGGAGCCTTCCAGCAGGCTGACCACCTCGCTCAACCTGATGCTTTCGGGGGATTTGGCCAGTTTCAGGCCGCCGCGGGCGCCGCGAACCGATTGGATGAGCCGGGCATCGACCAGCGGTCCCACCAGATGCTCCAGGTAGGGTAATGAGATCTGCTGGCGGCGGGCGATGTCCTTCAAAGGGATCACTTCCTCGCCGTAGTGCTGCGCCAGGTCGAGCATGGCGCGGGTGCCGTAGCGGGCGCGGGTGCTGAGTTTCATACTTTTGCTTCCGAATAATAGTTGACTAAAAAGATATACATAGACATATTAACAGTGGGGTGCCGCAGTGTCAAATCGACCCCCAGTTGCGCCTGTCGCTGCCTGTTTACCCACGGTGACTTGATAAGCCGGTTACCGGTGAAATAATTCCGATCTTCATAAAAAACGCATAGTTTCTCTATAGGCGCCATATATTCGTCAATTACAATGAACATATGCCATTTGCCAGGAGTTTGAAGAGGCTTTCCGTCAGTCTGCTGACCGGAATGGCCGCGTTTTTAATTGTTTCATCATCTATTTTGGCCTGTGAGATCACCTTGAAGCCGGATAAAGCATCAGGGAGTGTCGGGGATATTATCAAACTTGAAGTCACGGTGGCGCTGACTCATCGCAACTGTCCGGTACCCATTGCCGATACTAAATTTAAACTCACCAGCAATATTAAAGTGACCGAACAGACCCAGTGGGTTTTAACCGGTCGGGATACGTACAAAGCCACCCTCAGCGTTCAACTTATCTCGCCGGGGACCGGGAAACTGGAGGTAATCCGGGATTGCGTTAAAGAAGGCGGATACGCCTCGATAACCATAACCATCGGCGCCGCCGGCGCGGCAGCGGTTCAACCATCTGAAAGCCAACAATCCTCAGGACTGCCAGCCAGCGAGACCGAACCGGCCATCGAACCCTCCGGGCAAGCTGATGATGAACCGGAAATGTCATGGGGTGAAGCCTTCAAAGAAGCTTTTGCCCAACCTTTTATCTGGGCTTATCTCGGACTGGCGGCTTTCGCTTACGCCGGTTTAATGATGAGGAAGCGCCGCTGGCGTTATATTTCGCTTGCTTTTTCGATGGTGTACCTGGGTTTTTTCCTTGGGTTGTGTCCCTGCTCTATCGGCGCGATGCAGAACTTCGTTTTGCATCTGGGAGACGCAAAACAGTACCTGGCCCAATTCATTGTGCTGGCGATTCCGATTGCTCTCACTCTCTTTTTAGGCAGGCTCTACTGCGGTTGGGTCTGCCCGATGGGCGCGGTGCAGCAATTTCTTTATCGGAAGGATCTGGCGATAAAGTTGCCGGATGGGTTAGGAGTCAGGTTAAGGAAACTGCGTTTTGTGGTACTCGGCGGCATATTGATCGCCGCTTTGTATACCGGGACTACCGCTTTTGCCGAGATTGATCCTTTCAAATCGCTCTTCAACGCGCAGATCGCGCCGGTACCGACCACGCTGCTCGCGCTGCTCATCATAAGTTCAGTGTTCATCTTTACGCCGTGGTGCCGTTTCCTGTGCCCGATGGGAGCGGTACTGTCGGTAGTGGCAAAATTGGCCCGGCGCCAGGTCGCTTTCACGGCAGAGTGTAAAAACTGCGGCGCCTGCGCCAAATCCTTCTGTGATTACAAAGCTATCGTACCCGGGAAACCTCTGCCGGTAATCGCTCAGAATGAATGCGCTCGATGCGGTGAATGCCTTTCCCGCTGCCCTCGCGGAGCGATGGAATACAACCGGCCTGAAGGAGGCACTTCAAACGCGCCGGCGCCTTCAATTCCGGTTCCGGGACTAGGGGTCGTTCCGGGTGTTTCACTCGCGAACGAATGAATTGCCCTGGGCCACCAATTAATCTGGCCCGGAGGCGCATCAGCCCGCGCGATCGAAATTATACAGCCTGCCTATTTTGCGGCGCGGCCGGCTTTATCCGCCTATCACTACTCCAACTGATCCAAATATAGTAGAGGATTCCGCTGATCAGGCCAAGGGTGCTGGGCAAAGAGGCTGCAGGTCCAAACAGGTTAAGGGCAATTATTCCAGCGCCAGACCAGTTTTTCATAGTACCCAGCAGCTGATAGCTGGCCACCTGCGGGGCGGATAGCCTGGTCCGGCTGAGGATTGTTTTCACCAGGGTGCCGTACCCAAAAGTCGCCAAAAGGGTAATGCTGAAAATTACCATGACAAAGTCAGGCCGTGAAAACATCACATCATGATTTAACCCGATAATACTGAAGGTGGTCAGAAAGAAGCACCAGTTTATAACCGTGCCGAAATGTTTCTCTGTTCGAGGAACGACCCCCGAAGACCTGACGATTCGAGACAGAACAAAGGGAACCGCAATCAACACGAACAATGTCCTGAACATCACCCCAAGCTCAATTTCCGTTTGAAAAAACAGACTCGCGGCTAACGGCATCAGCGCAAAAGTTAACAGGTAACCGCTGAGGGTGCCCAGAATAGAAAGATTGATATTGGCTTTCAGAACGTAGCTGAACGGTATCACGGCGACGGCCGGGGGCGCGGCGGCTAAAACGACAAAGCCATAGATGATATTCGGATCGTCAAGCAGCAGTTTGGCCA
Source organism: Dehalogenimonas alkenigignens (assembly GCF_001466665.1). Lineage (NCBI taxonomy): Bacteria > Bacillati > Chloroflexota > Dehalococcoidia > Dehalococcoidales > Dehalococcoidaceae > Dehalogenimonas > Dehalogenimonas alkenigignens. The sequence goes on from NZ_KQ758903.1 coordinate 1,016,063, forward strand.
AGCCTATGAAAACAAACCCTGCCGCCAGGAAACTCACCAGGAAGGTTCCGCCAAGTGGCAAGAGCGGGTTGGAATTGGTAAATACGGCTTTGAAATCTATACGACTGAGCGAAAGAGTGATAGCCAGGATTATGGCGAAATCAACCAGATATCTGGTGTATTCTGCGGCCGGCCAGAGTATCAAGCCGAGAACGACTGCCAGGAAAAGAATGGAATTTCGGTTTTGAAGAAAACCTTTGACGAAGGCTCTCAATCGTGCTCCAGATATTGAGGCAAGCCGCCCGCGGCTTGCCTCTGCCGCGGCGTATCTGTAAAAATATCTGCGAATTCTACTGGTTTAGGTGACAGTCATCAAGAGGCGACGCTCGACTAATGGTTTACTTAAGCGGCTCAGCGCTTCAGAATCAACCAGAAGCGGAGCATACGGAGGGAATCTATGTCATGCTACTTTCGGCACCTGCAGGCGGTTTTCAAGGATGCCAATATCACCGTCAGTCCCGATAACAAGAAAATAATAGACCAAACCATACACGAAATTCTTGGTACTACCTATAAGGATTGCCCTTCCACCTGGAAAGCTTTGAAGCCGATATTGGCGAACGACATCAGAAAGACTGAGTTAATTGAGAAGCTCAAGTCTATAGCCCAATAGAGCCGCAAACCGCCGGAAGACCAAGGCATCGAAAAGAGCCCGATTAAAGCCCGGGGGCTCAGCGGCCGACAGGACTGTTAAGTTCTTTTTCGGATTCTTGCCAATCCTTTTAGGACAAGGATAGGGTTAAAAGCCGGACTATTCAGCAGACGTCAACGTGTCTTTCGGTTTCCAATAGTTCACAGGCCAGCAAAGCTTCGGCCTCTTTTTTTATCGAGTCTATTTCGGTTTCGGAACAGTGATGCTCGGCCTTAACCGTCTTCAAAATCTCGTCCAGGTGACTGCTTGAATCTCCCTCAAACAGTTCCACTACCTCTTCAACGATACCGTGATCCACTTGATTCTCCTTGTGTTGATACGCTTAATTATTACCTAACATAAAATTATATCACGAAACGGCGGCACGTCAACGTACCAAAGGCTTAATCAGGATTGTACTTTATGCGTATTTACTTGCGGGCTGTCTCCGGTTGACCACCGGTGGGGGAGAGTCTTCTTGCGTTGAAATCACGGCACCCGGCAAGGTTAAGCTCGTTCGAGCGCCGGCAAACTGCCGGCGCCGCCGCGGGTTAAATTAATCAGATCAGCGAATGAAGCGGTGAGATCTTATGCCCTGAGTCCGGGTTCTTCGACCGTCATGCGCTTCAGGTGAAATGGGCATGGCTTGAATTACGTTCATTATCCTGCCCTGCAGACTTTTGCCATTCATGACTGATACAGCCAACTCCCCTTCGTTTTTCGAGGGCATTTCGACATAACAGTAAGCCCGCGGTTGGCCGCTGCCAAAATGAGTATCATTCATCATGGTCACCGCAGTGACAGTGCCGAAGGCAACGAACTCCTGCCGCAATTCAGCCTCGGTAACAGATAATGCGAGGTTGCCTACATAGATATTCATGGTTCTCCCGCGTCTCCTGACTGTTTGAACGCCAGGGTAGAAAGTAGACAGGCTGGGAATTACCCAGCCTGTCTACGGTGACCGGTATTAGATTACCGGTTCGCGCTTACTTTGCGATAGCAGTCGCTACAATAAACGGGTTTACCGTTACGGGGTTCAAAAGGAACCTGTGTAGCTTTGCCGCAATCGGAACACGTCGCCGGAAACATCTGGCGGGTGTTGTAGCTGCTGGTGTAGTTCGAAACCCCGGTGCGTTCAGTCTTGCGGGCTGACCGACAGGCAGGGCAGCGCTTGGGAGCGTTGGAAAAACCCTTAGTCTGGAAGAACTCCTGATCTTCAACACTAAAGATAAAATTGGAACCACAATCGCAGCAAGAGATTGTTTTTGCTTCAAAAGCCATTTGGATGACCTCCTCTCTTCGTTATTTGTTAGAGCTGGTCACCCAAATGTTGAGAATCGGAGAACGATTCAGATCAGTGAAATAACCGCGGCTTTAACCTTACCCACTATACACCCATTGGGATTGAATAGCAAATGGACGCGATTGGGAAATAGTAAGTTTCAAATTAGCTGAGGCCGGCAGGCGGCGTTTCCATGAAGTGAATCTTCGGGAAACAAATATTATTAGGAAATATTGTTACACCTTAACTAAAGATTAACCATAAATACGCATAGATGCGTATTTACACGGAATATTCCGGATAGTAGCATATACTTCCAAAGATTGAAGCAGGTGTAACCTGGTTCAAACAAGAAAGGAATAAAGATGAAGGGTTTCCATTCAACAATCAGCCGCCGGGACTTCATGAAATCGCTCGGAATCGCCGGAGCGGGAATCGGCGCCGCGGCGGCTGCCGGGCCGGCCTTCCACGATCTGGATGAAATGGCCAGCGCCGGCAAACAGTCTCATGCCTGGTGGGTTAAAGAGCGCGACTATGAGAATATTACAACTGAGGTTGACTGGCAGACATACAAGAACTTCGATGCTGTTGCTCATCCGGCTACCCCTGTTTCCGATGAAGTCAAGGCGGTCACAGCCGCCAGGGTAGCCAAGGATAAGGCCGACGGTCTGGCCGGTAAGGTTCCCGGCGCCGACCGACGAGGTTTTGCCTGGTACACGGCTGCAGGCCGCGGCGGTACAGCGCCGGCCTGGGATGGCGAGACCTCGTTCTGGAAACCTTCAGAAGGTGACGTCACTTCCCCTTACAATGAATCGCCCGAATACAACACCCAGGTCATGAGAGCCGCCCTTCACTCTTTCGGCACCCCGGCGGTGGGGGTCGTCGAACTCACGCCTAACATTAAAAAGTTGTTCAACAAAGATCTTATCTCCTGGGAAGACCGGAACGATGCCGTTCTTGATGGGAAAGTGTACCGGTTCCCCAACAAGTACAAATACATGCTGGTCTGGGAAACCCAAATGTCTGCTACCCAAGCGACCTATAACTACAAGGCTGACGATTCTAATCCCTCCGGCTACGGCTCATCGGTTCCTATCGGCCGTATGGATGCTCAAGGCTACAATTACGGCCGCGTGGTGATGGCTCAGGCGACGTCGTTCTTAAAGGGCCTAGGGTATGCAGCCGTCCGGCCGGGGTCCAGTTTCTTCCTCCAGAACTCCGCCTACGGCATCTTTGCCGGCCTTTCAGAGCAAGCACGCCCTAACTACCGCATGAGCCCGGGCTACGGCTTGTGCAGCCGGCAGGCTGACATTACCATTACCGATATGCCGCTGGCGCCGACCAAACCGATTGATTTCGGTGGCCATCGTTTTTGCAACACCTGTAAACGATGCGGCGAGGTCTGCCCCAGCCAGTCCATCGATATGAGGGACGAGCCTTCATGGGATACGGTAGTACCCAAAAACAATCCGGGTATCAAGGCATTCTGGATGAACTGGGACACCTGCGCTGGCTTTGGCTCCCCGGTTAACTGCGGCATCTGTCAGCCGACCTGCCCGTTCAACCATCCGACCGAAGCCATCATCCACCCGGTGGTACGAGCAACCGCGGCAAATACCGGCATTTTCAACAAGTTCTTCGCCGATATGGATAGGGTTTTCGGCTACGGCAAAGTCCGCTCCGCCGAGGAGATGGAAGCCTGGTGGACCCGCGATCTGGCCACCTATAAGGGTGATACCATCTTAGGCTCCGGCAAATACATCTGGTAAATCCACCGACAGCAGCTACTAGGTGGGGGCAGGCGCAAGCCGCCCCCACCTTTTTATAATAAGTGGCCTCGCAAACAATGGAGCGATATACTGTGGGATCCACACTTCTTTTTTAAAAACGCGTATGGAAAACAAGCAGAAACACGATCTATTTAATTTGCCATTTATCACTGAAGCCGGATTGGCCATCGAACTCGGCTGGGTGTTTCGGAATTCGCGGGTACTTCTGGCAGCCTATCAGGCCGGGTTTTTCGAAGCGCTTCGCCAACCAAAAAGCGCCGGCGAGTTAGCCGCTGAATGCAGTACCGACGCCGAAGTAAGCGAGAAAGTGTTGATCGCGATGTGTGCCCTTGGCGTCTTGAAACGGACAGGGAGCCTGTTCGATCTGACACCGCTGGGGCGTGAAATCCTGCTGCCCGAGAGCCTGCGATATATCGGCGGGGCGCTGGACTTCAGCGAGTATATGTGGTGGGAATGGTCGGTTCTACCAGATATGCTTAAAGGCGGGGAAAAATACGCCCGGCGTTTCCGCCAGATTAAAGAACTCCAGCGGGATGCCGAATATATAATCAAGACCGATTATTTCCCGCTGGCGATGCACACCAAAGCGATCAACGGCGGGGTGCAGTTCGTTGCCGCCCATGTCGATCTGAGTAAAAGGCGCCTGCTGCTGGATATCGGCGGCGGCCCTGGGACGTACAGTGCCGGGTTGTGCCAGCGCTTCCCCAACTTGAAAGCGATCGTTTGGGATGCGCCCGGCCCACTGGCTGTTGCCAGGCAGGTAATCCGGAATCTGGGTTTGGAAGATCGGATCAGGCTGGAAACAGGCGACTGGGAAACCGACGAATTCAGCCCCGGATGCGATGTCATACTACTGTCAAATGTGATGCACGGCCCGGACAGCGGCGCGGCGGAAAAGCTGGCCAAAGTTTTCCGAGCGCTGGATCCGGGCGGGGTGATTATTGTCCAGGAATTCCTGCTTGATGCCGATAAAAACGGGCCGCTGGAGGCGGCAGTGTTCAACATCATGGTCGGTGCTTTTTCCGATATCGAACTGATAGGGTTGATCGGAACGGCCGGGTTCAGAGAGGTAGCATTGGTTGCCCGGAACCCATTGACAGGCAGCGGTCTCATCACCGCCGTCAAGCCAGGTTGAGGAAACTGTTTGGGAGAAGGGTCAATGGAGCTTGAAAAACGATTCTCGATAGCTCATTTCGACAGTTGGCCTGGGGACCTGACTTATTACGAAGCAATCAGTAATTCATCCCCGGAGTTCCGCCGGGAGATTCATGACATCTACTTCGGGAAGATATTCCGCTGCAACTATCGCGAACAGGAACAGTGGGACGACCGCCAGAAGCTGCACGAAGTTACCTACGGCAACGTCATGGGGGTTGAAGCCACCGATGCGCAGGTCGCCCAGTTATTCCGCATCCAGTCCGAGTTCGGCATCCAGGTGTCGCTGACCATCAACCAGTTGAATGTTCCCGTAGAAATATTTTATAGCCGCGGCGACCGGGTGGCGCGGGATTTCATCGAGTGGTTGGGCGGCTACTACGATAGGGGCTTACGGAGCTGTACCCTGGCTAACAATCACCTGATGCGCACCGGCATGCTCCGGAAAATGTTCCCGGAGATGACCTGGAAAAACACTGTTAACCAGCAGGTGACGACAGCGCAGCAGGTCATTGATTATCTCTACCTGGGATATGACACCATTCAACTTGACCGGTCATTGAACCGCAACCTGGGCGAGCTCAGGCGGATCCGCCGGGCGGTCGAAACCTTCAGACTAAAACACCCTGAACGAAATGTCCGAACCTGCATGCTGGTGTGGGAGGACTGTCTGCCCTCCTGCCCGTTTAAACGGGAGCATGACGATTTGCAGCCCTATCATCGAAGGGTCAATTACTGGAAGAGCGGCCCTGGCGCCGGCACATGTTCCCGATGGCGGGACAGCGCAACGGGAAAAAGCCTGTTACCACGCGCCGGCAATAACTGTTATTGGGTCACGCAGCAGACATTCCAGGAGTACGCAGCGCTGGTGGATGTGTTTAAGTTCAGCGGGCGCCTGACAGAATATACACCGCTGAGCGGCGACGGGAAGCTTCAGTTCGGGTGGAGCGCGCGGAACAACGCCGTGTCTTCATTCGGCGAGATCCTTAACCACTCCCTCCTGCCGGTGAGCGCCTGGTCTCTGGGTGCCTTTAAAATGGCCCCGTTTGAGCGGAATCCCGAGAAAATCAGGCGGGACCTGAGCGGCAGCCTGTGGCTGACGGACGCCGGGTTGAAACTTGAAGAGAAGCTTACCACCTGCCGCAGCCAGTGCCTTGAGTGTCATCTCTGCGAACGTACTTTCGGGATGCCTGATATAGATTCGCTGGTAGCAATTTAGAACGCCCCGGCACGGCGATATCGAAAAATAAAAAGAGGAGGGGATTAGCCCCTCCTCTTCTTATTAGCCGCTTGGACTCAGGAAATCTTCGGTTTAGGCGCGATGCCGAGCGGCAGGCTGGAATCCTGGCTGCTCGATGAGAAGCCGGACAGTTTCCGCTGCACCGTCTTGTAGAACTTGTTGACCTGGCCGTGGAACTTGATCAGCTCCCCGACCTCCCGCAGGAACTTGAGCGGGTTCTTGAAAAGGGTCAGGAAATATTCGGGGTTGTGCTTCAGGGTGAACCTGATGCGCTGGGCGGCGTAGTTGGCGCGCCAGTTGGCCGCGGCCTCGGTCATCATTTCGGTGGGCACGTGGCTCAAGTTGATTTTATTAGCATACTCGATGAGGAATTCCGGCCAGTCGTCGAGGCGGGCCGGCGGCGTCACCACGCCCTGCGACACGCAGTAATCATAAAGGGCGCTGCCGGGGAAGGGGACGAAGCGGTTGTACATGTAATAGGGATTGTCCAGCCGTTTCAGCATTTCATGAGTGGCGTTGAAGTCCTCGACAGTTTCGGTGGGGTAGCCGTAGATGATATAGACCGAGGTGCGGATCTTATGCTTGACCAGCGACCAGAAAGTCCGCTCCATCTCCGGTACGGTGATATCCTTCTGCATGAAGTCCAGGCCGCGCTGGCTGCCTGACTCCAGCCCCAGGCCGACGGCGACGCAGCCGGCTTTGGCCATCAGAGCGACATCGGCATCTGAGAGGTCGGCTCTGGAGTCGCAGTTCCAGGAGATATTAATCTTGCGCTCGATGAGGAGGTTGCAGAATTCGCGCAGTCTCTTGCGGTTGAAGGTGAAGTTGTCCTCGTCGAAGCGGATATATTTGGCGTCGTAGTGCTGGCGCAGGAATTCGATCTGGGAGATGATCCGTTCGGCGGAAAGGTAGCCAATGTAACCCTTGTTGTAGGCCTTGTTGTAGCAGAAGGCGCAGCGGTGGACGCAGCCGCGGGAGGTGTTGATGCCGATCATGGAGTACTTCTTCACCGGCACCAGATGCCAGGCCGGGTCCGGCAGCGCTTCCAGGTCCTTGATGAACGGGCGGGGCTCGTTAATGACCATCTGGCCGTCGATCTTGAAGCCGAGGCCTTTGATGTCGTTGAGTTTCCGATCGCCCTTTTCCAGGTAATCGATCAGTTCGGCCAGGGTGTACTCGCCGGCGCCGATGACGACGTAGTCGATATACGGCTCGGACAGGGTCTGTTTCGGCAGAACGCTGGTATGGACGTTGCCCCAGACGATCGGCACAGCCGGGAACAAAGCCCGAAACTGCTTTGACTGGAGAATAGCGCCTTCCAGGTTGGGGCCGGTGATGACCGAGAAGCCGATCAGCTGCGGTTTGAAATCGATGAAATCTTCAGGCTTACGTTCGTCCACGAAGCCGTCGTAGACCTTGACCTCGTGGCCCAGCTGCTCAAGGTACGAGGCGAGGTAGAGCAGTCCCTTGGGCAGGTTGGTGTAAGCCTTAGCGTAATACGCGGAATAATTGGGATTGGGTGAAGTCACTAACAGGACTCTCATGGGGCGGATACCTCCTCGGGTTCTAGAATTTGATGCAGGATTTGGTCCGGACGGCGGTTTAAGCCCTCGGCGGCGGCCAGATATCTGGCTGAATCGGCGCCGGCGCCGGGGCAGGCTTCGGCGGGGAAGACGTTGTAGATGGGGTATTTGAGGGCTTCATCGCCTCGGAAGTGAAAAACGCGGGAGAGGTGCTTCCTGACCAGGCCGGCAGCCTGGTCCATCTCTTCAGCAGTAGCCCGGCGCCACGGGTTGTTGCCGACCGGGAAGTAGGGCAGCAGGATGAAAGGGATGTTTTGATCTCGGGAGGCGACAAACTCGGCGACGCGCTCGACCTCGGCGGCGTCGATATAGCCCGGGATAAGCACTGTATCCACGACTATTTTTTTAGCCATGGCGATCAGCCGGTCGAAGTTCTCAAGGGTGGGGCGGTTGGAAGCCCCGGTGTAATCCAGGTGCAGCCGGTCATCCATCGCCTTGAGGCCGACCTCAACGGTGTCGGTGAAATTGAGGTCGGGCAGCATCGCGGCGTTGGTGACCAGGGTCACCCTGGCGCCGTAGCGGCGGCGCAGCATTTCGGTGAACGCCGGGTAAGCGGGGTCCAGGCCGGCTTCCTGACCTTCGATGACCACCGAATGGAAATCGAGCTTATCGAGGATAGCCTCGACTTCAGCCAGCGTCAGGAACTTTTCCGGCGGGCTGGCAAGGACTTCGGGCTGGCGCTTCAGCATGCCGCCGAAGTCCAGCATCGGGCTGTAGATTTGGGTAGAGCAGTAGCAGCCGCGGCACTGGAAATTGCAGCCCCAGAAATGGACGCAGACATCCTTCTGCTCCGGCGTGTAGGTGATATGGTAGATGCAGGTCTTCATGACCGGCGTCCGAAACCGCCTTCAAGGTAAGGTTCTATAGGCGGGCAGGCATCGGGCCAGGGCGGCACGGCGCGGTTATAGGCGGCAGCCTGGCGTTCCAGCACCAGGTATAACGCCGAGCCGAGGATCGAGGCTATGCACAGTATCCAAAGCAGAATCATCATTACGCCGCCTCCGGCTACTTCATTCCTACGGAAGATAAAAGGGCGTTGAGGTTGGGTTCGTACGAAGCGCCGCCGGCACCCTCGGGGAAGGCGGAGAAGACTTCATACTTAAGTTCTTCGTTGCCGCGGAAGAAGAAGACATTTTTAAGGTGCTTGCGGGCGGCTTCGGCGGCTTTTTCCATTTCCTCGGTGGTCGGCCGCCGCCAGGGGTTGTCGCCGGCTTTGAAGTACGGCAGAATGACGAACAGCATGTCCTTCTTGACGCCGGCGATGAATTCGGCGATGCGCTCAATCTCATCCACCTCTATATAGCCGGGGATGTAAACCGATTCCACGAAGGTATTCTTGCCTGACTGGACGAGTTTCCGGAGGTTATCAAGCACCGGTTTGTTGGAAACGCCGGTGTAATCGATATTGAGTTCATCGGTCACCGCCTTGATGCCGACTTCGACCCGGTCGATGTGAGACAAATCGGGCAGCTCTATGCCGTTGGTCAGCAGCAGGTTGTGGCTCTTGTAGCGCTCGTGGAGCAGCCGGGCGATGTTGGGCAGTTCGGGGTCCATGGCGGCCTCCTGGCCTTCGAAGACCACGCTGGTGAATTCATACTGGTCGAGAATGGCCAGCAGTTCGTCGATAGTCAGGAACTTTTCCGGCGCCGGCGCGATGCCGGACGGCTCTTCGACGTGTTTGCCGAGGAAATCCTTGAGCATGGGGCTGTAGACGCGGCGCTTGCAGTAGCAGCCGCGGCATTCGATGTTGCAGCCCCAGAAGAAGAGGCAGATCTCTTTAAGTTCCGGCGTGTAAGCCACGTGGTAGACGCGAGTCCTGGCCCAGCCGTCGTGGTAGACGCCGAGCTTTTTGAATTCGTTGATGATGATCTCGGCGTTCTGGTTGAAGCTGACCATCGGCTCGACTTTGAACTCCGAGAGGCAGTACATCGGGAAGTCGATCAGGTGCTTGATGAGCTCCTCGTGCGATTCGACGTTGAAGACGAGGAAGCCGCCGCCCGCGGTGAAGCTGTAAGCCGATTCGAGGATGCCTTCGGCGATCTTGCGGTCGATCCACTCCTGGCTCTTGCGCAGGAACATCACCTTGGTCTTGTAGTCCGGGGGGTAAACTATCTGTTTGCCGGTGGCGTAGTATTTCATTTTCTTTCCTCTATGCGCGACTGTTGCGTGAACCGGGGTCGAGAAGGAGGAGAAGTCTCCTCCTTCTCGAAGGACCAACTAGGCGGTTGCCTTGCGGCGCATGATCAGGGCGGCGGCGACACCCAGCAACAGGAGGGCGGGGATGCCGACGACAACCAGGAACAGGGAAGCGGCTTCTTCTTCGAACTCGGAAAGGGAGCCGAAGTAGTTCTGGATGGCGAAGAAGCCCATGAGCAGGGCGATGCCGATGATGACCCAGTCATACCACTTGGTCACCTTGCCCTTTTTGCTAAGGAACATGCCCAGAGCAATCAGCAGGCCGACGGCGACGGCGGCCATGAGGAACCAGAAGGGACCCTGATAAACAGTCATTTTGCCATTACTCCTTTCTCTGACCTACCGGCCTTTCCAGGCGGTCTTGACGGTATCGATGCCCATCATTGGCAGGGACATATCCCACCACTCTTCAGGGCTGTCCATGTTGCCGTAGCCGAAAACCTCGCCCATGGTGGCGAAGAAGCTGTTGAACAGCGGGGTGACGGAGATAGTCTGCTTGACCAGGGCATGGACCATGGCGGCCTGATCGACGGAGAAGGTGCAGTAGCCCCAGCACTGGCTGCAGCCGGAGGCCTCGGAGCGGTACTCCTGGCAGAGAATGAAGTTGTTCCAGAAAGCTTTGATGCCTTTGTTGTGGAAGGTAACTTCCTTGCCTTCATAAGGCGGGATCTCCCAGGTGGGCTCTTTGTGGGACTCGATGCAGCCGGGCGGGCAGTTGATGGCGCAGAAGCCGCAGGTCTTGCAGAACTTCCACATGCCGGCGTCGACCGGCGGGGTGGGCGCCAGCGGCAGGTTGGTCTGGAAGGTAGTGGGGTAGGTGGCGTTGCCGTATTCGGCGTTCAGGCCGTAGTTCTGCTGCCGGGACTGCTCATTGATGCCGGTGAGCTGGTTGGCCATGTTCTCGTTGAACGGCGAACTCTGGTGGCCGGTGTCGGAGTAGCATTCGTAACCCAGAGAACGCAGGAAGCGGAAGGTGCCGCCGTAGACGAACGAGCTCAGCGTGCCGCCGGTGCCGTTGGGTCCGGGGAAGCTGGAGCCGTATCCGGCTTCGGCATTGGGGGTCTTGAGGAACTGGCTGGCGACGGGGCTGATGGTGGTGATGATCCACAGGGGCTTGTTGGGGAAGACGTACTTGGAGCCGTCAGAAGTGGCGTAACCCTTGTCGACATTCTCGAACTCATAGCGCAGCGACTCGGCGTCGGACGGCAGGGCGCCGTTGTTGCTGCTCCATTCCTTGGTGGCGCCACGGGTGGTGTACTTGACGAGGACTTTGTCCTTCCAGGTTTGATCAAACTCAGCATAGCCGTTAAGGACAGAGCCGTAGTAGCGCATGGCAGCGTTCATCATCTTGGAGGCTTCTTCCGGAGTGCCGGTCCACTTTGGGAGACCGAGCTCTTCCGGCGTCTTGGACTCAGTGTAGCTGTTGGAGCCGGACTTGACCGGGCCGGTCCAGGTCTTGGACCAGGTGAAGTTGTGGAGGTTGGCGCTATGGAGCATGCGGGTGCGGAGGGTATAACCGGGGGCCTGTTCAGCCTGGCGCTTGGCCGAAATTGCGGCGCCCTTGGCGGAAGCCGCTTCACGGCGGTTCCAGGTCTCGGTGAAGTAGGACTTGATGCGGGTGGTCTGCGACTGCCAGCGGCGGTCGTAGCGGTTGATGGCGCTCCAGTCATGCTCGACGGCGGGATCCAGGAAAGCGCGCTCCTTGACGAACCAGGGGCGCTTCTGAATGGCGGCGGTGGAGGACATCAGTTCATCCACGTCGTGGAAGTTGGGCGCTACCAGGCTGGCAGCCCCGATGCCCGCACCGGCCAAGCCGAGATTTTTCATAAATTCCCGGCGGGATACCGTGCTGTGGAAGATAGACATAGTGTTCCCCTTTCTTTATATTCATCGGTCTGTCCCGATTGTCTTTCCGGTCTTTCCCGGCGCCGTCCGGTCTCTCCCGGACGTCACTGTCATTTTGCCTCCAAAAATACTTTCTTTCAGAACACCCTGTGTAAGCTCAGAAATCGAGGATACAGGGCGGAGATAGCACCTTTTTATCTGTGTTTTAACAGCTCCACATCCACGACGCCGGTGTTGGCCGGGTTGTCCCAGAATTCCTCCGGATGCCGGGTTCCGAAGCCAAACTGCTCGTGCATGTCCGCGAAAAAGCCATTGAACATCGGTGTGATCGTCGAGGTAATGCGAACCAGATCATGGACCGACGCATTAGTGAAAGAGTTGAACGGGCAGGTGGTATGGCAGTTCTTGCAGCGCGGACATCTGAAGTTGTACAACCGCCACCCTTTGTAGCCGGGTGTGTAGTTTTTAGCCGCTTCTTCCTCCGGGTCCTCATGGTCCCAGCGTTTGTCACCAAGGGGCATTGATTCATAAGGGCACATGGTGGCGCAGGTGGCGCAGTTGACGCAGAAACGAGCGATGCCGGCGTCGAACGGTTTGGTGGGGGCTAGCGGCATATCGGTGATCATGCGGTGCATGCCGCGCTGCATATTGCCGTAGCGGTAATGGGTGGCAACCATGCTGGCGCGGGAATGTTCACCTAAGCCAGAGAAGGCTGAGAAGGAATCCGAGGCGCTGGCGCCGGCGATTTCCAGGTGCTGGTAACCCAAGGCGCCGATAAAGTAGTGCGCCAGGTTGATAACCCTGTAGTAAAGATCGTAGCCGTTCCAGTTCGGGGCCGGGGCGCAGCGTGTCTGCGAGGCTTCCAGAGTGCTGAAGGTGACCACGTATTTGGCTTTGTTGGGGATGGCGAACTCGGATTTGGTGTCTTCGGCAACATCTACATCTTTGAAATTGTATGGTTTACCCGAGGTGTTGTTGAGATAAATGAGCCTCTTGGTTTTTTCAGTGAGTTCGACGACGCCAACCTCGGAAGCGCCATACATTCGGAGCGCATTCTGCAGGGTGAGGAAGTTCTCTTCAGGAGTCCCCTGCCACTTGGTCATATTGCGGCTTTCCGGGGTCGGGATAGTCACTGAGGTGGTGACACCGAGGAAGTTGGGCGTGGGGGTAAACGGATGGCCGATACCGCCTGAAGCAGCGGTGGCGCCGGTAAGCGCATAATCCCGGATAGTCGGGCCTTTGTATGACGGATACAGGTTTTTCATGTACTGGATATCCCAGCCTTCCGCCTTCATCTTGACGGTTTTGGCAACTTTGGGATTGATGTCAGCATGGGCGGCAACGGTGGCGGTTACCGGGAAGGTAACGCCAAGCACCTTACGGGTGCGGTCAACCCGCTGGAAGACGTTCCAGTCAATCTCGACGGTGGGATCCTCGAGTTCGCGCTCCTTCACGTACCAGGGATGGCGCTGCGGGTTGGCGGTTGCGGTCAGTTCATCGATGTCATGAAAAGCCGGAGCGACAGCGGCGGCGGCTCCCAAACCGGCTCCAGCCAGACCGAGTCCCTTCATGAACTCGCGGCGGCTGAACGTAGTGTGGAATTTGGACATTAGGCAACTCCTTTTTCGTTTTTTTTATTTAGATGCAAGTGGAAACGTTTCCAACCGGTCTCTCCCGGACGCCATTTTCATTCGTACCCCCTGATTTAACATAATTTACAGTTGCTTAACCTCGAAGGTTACAAGAGAGGCACGCCGCATCGGCGTGCCTGATTACTGCTTCAAACCAGCAAAAACGACCAGGCCATGAAGGCGATGTCATGGAACTGGGGGTATTTGTTTTCCGGCAGCAGGTGAAGGAAAGCCAGGACATCCGGTTTGGCCTCATTGCGGCGGGCCTGGCACACCAGATCATGCTTGCTGGCAGGGTAGGAGATGCCGTCGAGGCAAGTTTCCAGATCGGCGACGGACATATCCAGGCAGCGGCGGAATCCGGGCGGGGTGGCGCTTTCCGGTGATTTTCGGTCCAGTGTAATCGTCATATGCATTCCTCCTCATGGGCTTTGAAATAATGCTTTGACCAGTTCCAGCCCGGTCTGGCTGGTGCACAGGGGCTGCAGTTCCCGGCTTTCGTCGCGGTAAACGGTGATGCCCTTGAGGCCCTGCTCCCAGGCCATCTCGAATACCCTGGCGATATCCTCCCGCCTGGCGTCATGGGGGAAGTTAACCGTCTTGGACACGGCGTTGTCGGTATGACGCTGGAAGGCGGCCTGAATGCGCACGTGCCACTGCGGCGATACCCGGTGGGCGGTGACGAAAACCTTACGGACATCCTCCGGGACGTCTTTTCTATCCTGGAGGTGGTTGGAGGTGACCAGCTGCTCGATCAGCTCCGGGGTGAAAAAGCCCCGCTCTCTGGCGACTTCCTCGAAGTAAGAATTGACCTCAAGGAGGTTCTCGCCGTCGAGGATGTTTCTCACAAACACGGTAGCGAAGATCGGCTCGATGCCCGATGACACCCCGGCGATGATCGACAGGGTGCCGGTGGGGGCGATGGTGGTGCAGCAGGCGTTGCGCATGGGGAGGTCACTCTTCTCATAGACGCTGCCCTCCCAGGCAGGGAAGGCGCCGCGGGCAAGCGCCAGTTCACGGGAAGCCTCATGAGCTTTATCGTTAATGAACTCCATGACCTCTTCGGCCACCGAGATAGCCCGGGTGGAGTTGTAGGGGATGCCCAGGCGGATGAGCATGTCGGCAAAGCCCATGACCCCCAGGCCGATCTTCCTGGTACGCCTGGTGGCCGCCTCCACAGCGGGCACCGGGAACCTGTTGATATCGATGACGTTGTCGAGGAATCTGACGGCGGTTTTAACCACCCGCGCCAGCCGGTCGTAATCTATGGACAGTGTCCCGCTGTCCCGGCCCAGCATGCGGACGAGGTTGATGGAGCCGAGGTTGCAGGACTCGTAAGGCAGTAATGCCTGCTCGCCGCAGCCGGTGACCGTCTCCATGCGGCCGAGGCAGGGGGTGGGGTTGTCGCGGTTGACCCGGTCGGTGAAGACAAGCCCCGGATCGCCGGTGCGCCAGGCCTGGTCGATGATGCGGGCAAATACCGACCGGGCGTTAAGGTTTCCGGTTTCCTCCCCGGTATTGGGGTCGATTAATGCGTAATCCGATCCGGCTCTAACCCGGTTCATGAAGTCATCGGTGACCGAGACGGAGTTGTAGAAGTTGGTCAGGACGTTGGGATCGGACTTGGCTTTGATGAAATGGAGGATGTCCGGGTGGGTGACGCTCATGACCACCGAGTTGCAGCCGCGCCGGACGCCGCCCTGGCGGATGTAATCGGCCGCGCCGGCAATAACGTGAATGAGGGCTACCGGGCCGCCGGCGGCATCCAGGTGCTCGCCGACAGCGGCGCCCCTGGGCCGGACTCTGGAGACATCGAAGCCGATGCCGCCGCCGCTTTTATGGATGAGAGCGGTGTACTTCACCGCGTCGAAGGTCTCTTCAATGGAATCCGGTACCGGCAGGACGAAGCAGGATGACAGCTGGCCGACCTCGGTGCCGGCGTTAAGGAGGGTGGGGGAGTTGGGCAGGAATTCAAGCGAGGTCATCAGCCGGTAGAACTCGCCGGCCATGATGTCGGTGTCGACCAATGGGTCATAGATTAGTTCAGCGGAAGCAACGGCCTGGGCGACGCGGCGGAACATCTCTTCCGGCGTTTCTATAAGCTCGCCCCGGCGGTTACGCCGGAGGTAGCGCTTCTCCAGTACCCTGAGGGCATTGGGAGTAAGCGCCGGGCGGGTTTCTTTAATTATATCGATGACCATTTTCTCTCCTATGAAGGAAAGGCGTTCTAAAGAGTGGGCAAGCCCCGCGGTGAACCCCGATTACACCCAGGGAGCCCACGGGAGGGGTTTCACAGCATATTAAGCAGGCTGGTCGCAACAGCCGGCACCCTGGTTTCCCCCACCGTGAGGCTTGCCCGAGAACGACTTATTGAGTTGTTAAGCTGCCAGGACTAGTAAAGGTAGGTCGGGTCGAACTGGAAGGTCGGAACGTCGTGCTTCCACCATTCGTCCGGGTTGCGGGTGCCGAAGCCGAAGATATCGTGCATATCGGCGAAGAAGCCGTTGAACAGCGGGGTGACGGCCTGGGTGTTCCGGACGATGGAGTGAATCAGGGCTTCGTCGCCGCCATTGAAGACGCACTGGCCGTGGCAGGACTTGCAGCGCGGGCAGCGGAAGTTGTAAAGGCGCCAGCCCTTGTAGCCGGGCAGGTAGTTCTTGACCTTCTCTTCTTCCGGGTTCTCATGATCCCAGCGTTTTTCACCCAGGGGCATGGACTCGTAGGGACAGCCGTGGGCGCAGGTCATGCAGTCAACGCAGAAGCGCTCGATGCCGGCTTCGATCGGCCGGGTCGGGGCCAGCGGCATATCGGTGACGACGCGCCCCATCCAGCGGAAGAGGTTGCCATGGGAATAGGAAGTGCCGACCATCGCCGAGCGGGAGTGCTCGGTGGCGCCGGCGAAGGAACCCACGCCGGAAGCCGGGGTGAAGCCGCCGGCTTCGATGTGCATGAAACCCATCGAGCCCAGGAAGTAATGAACGTTGGCCTGGACTTTATGACCGTGACAGTAGCCGGAATATGTCGGCGCCGGCGCCTGGCGGACGTAGTCGGTAGCTTCAAGGCAGGAATAGAGGATCAAATACTTGGCCTTGTTGGGGATTACGTACTCGGTTTTGGCTATTTCTTCAGGGGCTTCGACATCCTTGAAGTTGTAAGGCATGCCGCTGGTGGTGTTCTTGTAGAATAGTTTCCTGGACTTGTCGGTGATCTCCATGACGCGGACGCGGGTGGCGCCGAAGAACTTGAAAGCGTTGGTGATGGTCTGCAGGTTCTCTTCCGGCGTGCCGTTCCATTTGGCCAGGCCGCGGCTTTCCGGGGTGGGAATGGTGACGCCGGTGGTGGCGCCGACAAAGTTCGGTGAAGGCAGTTTATCCGAAGCGCTGGAGGCGTTGGCGACCGAGTAATCCCTCAGGGAAGGCCCCTTGTAGGTGGGGAACTTTTCTTTCATATAATCGATGTCACGGCCGTTGGTCTTCAAATCAATATACTGTTTGATTTCCGGGTGCAGCGCGCCGTGAGCGGAGTTGGTGGCGGTCAGGGGTAAGGTGCTGCCAAGTACCTTGGTGGTGCGGTCCCAGCGCTGAAAGACGTTCCAGTCAATCTCCACGGTGGGATTGTCGTACTCGCGCTCTTTGACGTACCAGGGGTGTTTAAATTGCGCTGAAGAAGCGGTTAATTCATCCATGTCGCGAAACGCCGGAGCCAGAGCCGCCACGGCGCCCAGGCCGGCACCGGCTAGACCGAGACCCTTCATAAAGTCGCGGCGGGATACGGTGGTGTGGAACTTACTCATTGGCTGTATTCTCCCTTCGTCGATATGTATTTTTCGCCAGGCGCTATTCCGGTCTTTCCCGGAGGTCACTGTTCGAATTTTCCCCTCCTGAATTCGTTTTTGCTTGATCTTTAATAAAGGCAAGCCCCGCGGTGAACCCCGATTACACCCAGGGAGCCCACGGGAGGGGTTTCACAGCATATTAAGCAGGCTGGTCGCAACAGCCGGCACCCTGGTTTCCCCCACCGTGAGGCTTGCCCGAGAACGACTTATTGAGTTGTTAAGGTGAGCTAGTCCTGACCGAACATGTAAGAGCTGACGAAAACAGTGAAACTGATGTCCGCCGCCGACCGGAATTGGCGCGACGGCAGGCGGTTGATGAAGAAATCCATGACATAGCCCGGCGCGCCGCCGGCTTCGGCATGGGCGATGATTTCACCTTTTACAGCGGGGTAATGAAGGCCACGAAGGTAGTATTCCAGAGTGACCGAGTTCATCTTCGGCGGCTCAAGCAAGGCCTCGGCGGCGCGGGTCTCAACCTTGACGGCCGGCTTTTCCATAATCATCATCGCGTTATTCCTCACTGTCTTTTATTTCCGGCTAGACGCCGCCGCGGCGGGTGGATTCAGTACGGATGCGGCCGGCGGCCACCATTGAAACACCGATCATGAAACAGGCCAGTACCATTTCGACTATCATTGGCGCCTCCTTTTAGCCGCGGGCTGAATGCTTGATGCCCGCGACGGCTTCGATGTGAAAAATAAGCTCTATGATTTCGACTGGTTTAAAGATGTAATCGTCGGCCCCGTTGGCCAGCGCCCTGGCGGTGACGCCCTGGTCGCCTTTTGAGTTTGAGAGCGCCAGCACCGGGACCTCGGAGTCCCGGCGGATCTGGTGAATGATTTCGTTGGCATCAACGATATCGAGACAGGTATCAACGATAGCCAGGTCGCACCCTTTAATCTGACTGGGGGCTTCCTGATCCGATATATCCGGTACGATGAGACTTCCGGAGTTGGGCCAGCGCATCCGGATCGCGGTGTTCAACAGGTCAATGACCTGGCTGTCTCTGGTGGCCGCCCATACCTTCATGACGTTATTAGTTTATTTCACGACGGTGACTATTCGACCGGAGGCAGGTTACAATAAGTGATAAACACAGATGTCGGCGAGTTACAGTTTCCGGAAAACCGGTGACGAAAAGTTACAGACCTAAAAATGCTTAAAGACCGCGGTCACGACCTGATGTCGAGGGGATTACAACAAAGAAGCGCTCCGTCGGAGCGCTTCTTTAACAGGGCAGCGTGGAGGCTTAAACCGGCTTGACCAGCCGGTAGCCGAGACCGGTTTCATTAAGGATCATCGAAGGCCGTCGGGAATCATCGCCGAGTTTCTGGCGCAGGCGCTTAATGTAGACTTTGAGGGTCGAGCAGGCGTCGGGGTAATCATCTCCCCATACCTGCTGCGCCAGCGAGGAGTAGGTGACAATGTGCCCGACATTCTCCATCATGTGGCGCAAGATGTTGTTTTCGGTCGGGGTCAGGGAGACTTCTTTATCACCGACATACACCCGGTGCAGCAGAGCGTGCAGCCTGAGCAGGCCGACGACCATCGATTCGCCTTCACTCGTACCGGTTGCCCGGCGGACGATGGCCTTGACGCGCAGCACCAGTTCCAAGGGTTTATAAGGTTTCAAAAAATAATCATCCGCGCCGAGTTCAAACGACCTAACCATGGTGGATTCGTTGGGGTCGTTGGAGACAACCACCAGCGGCACGGAAGAGAACAGCCGGACATCGCGGATCAGATCAAGACAGTCACTGGACGGCGGGGCCATATTCAGGAGGAGGAAGTCCGGGCGGCGCTTCTCGACCAGTGACAGGGCTTCCTGGCTGCAGTTAGCCCCCAGCACGGCGGTGCCGGGCCACAGCATTTTGAAAACGGCGGTAAGGGACTCGATTTCCTCTCGGTTGGACGCGACGGTTAAGAGGTTCATTCACCTGCCACCCGGTTATTACTTATAACCGGATTATAGCCGGCAACCCGGGGCAGGGGAATCCGCCATCGCACGTATTTATAATGACGGTCTATTTACCGAAACAGACAGGATACCTTAACGCCAGACAACGAGCTTAACAAATACATACGCCGGCAATTTACCGGACGGATAACAAGTGGCGCGGGTTACCCGGGTTTTACCAGAAAGTAGCCGACTCCGAAGCGGGTCAGAATGATCCGCGGATTGCCCGGGTTATCTTCAATCTTCTCTCTCAGGTGCCTGATGTGGACCTTGATGGCATCGGCGGCTTCAGGATAGCTGGCGCCCCAGATCCTTTCAGCAAGCGCGGCATGAGGAACGATGACCCCTTCCTTGCTGATGAGGTGTTTGAGGATGATGGCTTCGGTGCTGGTCAGAATCGCTTCCTTAACACCGATTCTGGCGATACGCTTGGTGAAATCGAGGCTCAATCTGCCGCAGACCACCGGGGCATCATCCGGCGGAGCCTGGTGACGCCGCATCAGGGCCCGGATGCGGGCGATGAGTTCCATCTGGCCGAATGGTTTGACGACGTATTCATCGGCGCCGAGTTCCAGACCGCGGACAATATCCCGCTCTTCTCCCCTGACGGTCAAGACGATGATAGGGACCCTGGAAAAGGTACGGATACTCTTGATCGCCTCGAAACCGTTCATGCCGGGCAGCCCGAGATCGACGGTTACAACATCGGGGTGGTTTTTACCGACCAGCTCCACGCCCTTTTCACCGGATTCGGCAAGTTCGATTTCAACGCCTGGCCAGCCGATGCCGAGGGCCAGGGTGATGAATTCGGCCACATCCGGATCGTCTTCAATAACCAGTACTTTCACGAGCGTGTTTCTCCTTTTTCCTGTTTTGGGTGAATAACCGGTAGCGTGAACCGGACGGTCGTACCTTTGTCTTTTTGGCTTTCAATCCAGATGCGGCCGCCGTGAAGTTCGATGATATTTTTACATAAAGACAAGCCCAAACCAAGGCCGGCGAATTCGGTATCATCTGACGCGACGCGCGAATACGGGACAAACAAGCGCTCCTGTTTCTCCTTGGGAATGCCGATGCCGGTATCGCTCACCCAAACTTCGATCGCGTCACCCGATACAAAGGCTTTAATTGTTACCTGCCCGCCACTGGAGGTGAATTTCAGCGCGTTGTCCAGCAGGTTCAAAATAACGCGGTAGAGATAATCCCTGTCGCCCTCGATGGGCGGCAGCGACGGCGGCAAATCCAGCCGGATTGCCAACCCCTTTTTTACCGCTGAAGGCGAAATGAAAGATACCAGTTCTTTAAGGAGATTCCCAAGGTCAACCGGGGCAAACTTCAGTTTTAACAGGCCGACTTCGCCTTTGGCCAGGTCGAGCAACTGGTCAATACGCTTGCGAAGTTTGACAGCTCCGCTCTGGACGTTGCGGCTGAGGCTGATCAAAGGCTCTTCCCGGGCCAGATTGACCAGCATTTCCGATGAACCCAGAAGCGGCGTCAGCGGGGTTTTCAGCTCATGGACCAGGGCCCGGGTAAAGAATACGCGTTCATCCATCTGCTTTTTAAGGGCATAACTCAGCGATTTTTCATGCTCGTACAGCCGCTGCAACTCCGCCTCCGCCCGATGCCTTGAGGCGATTTCTTCGGTCAGAGATCGGGTCCGCTCCTCGACCATCGCCTCCAGCCGATCCTGGTATTTCTCTTTTTCGGCTTCGAGCCTTTTCCTCTCAGAGATGTCACGGACTACGGCCAGAATTACAATATCTCCATTCAGTTCGAACTGGTGGCCATATACTTCAACCGGGATAACGACTCCTTTTTTGGTAATATGTTTGAGTTCGTATGTAGCATATCCGGTGCGTCTCATCTGCTCAATCGCGGGACTTAAAGAAGAATAGGAACCGGGCGCATTGAGCTGTTGCCCGGTAAGCGCAAGCATCTCATCGCGGGAATAGCCGTAACGCTCGCAGGCAACCCGGTTGGCCTCAATAATCTGCCAGGTGTTGTTACCAATGGATTTCCACAGAATCATGGCGTCGGAGGCATTGTTGAACAGCATCCGATAGTTGGCTTCACTGATCTCCAATTCACGGGCAATTTTTTTCCGCCTGGAAATATCGATGCCGTAGAGATTCAGGGCTCCAAGCTCGAAGTTGGGGTAGAGTTTAATATCATATGTCTGCTCGCCGACGGTGACCTCCAGATTCCGGACCAGACCAGAGGAATAGGCTTCAGTTATTTCTGCCCGCAATTCCTCCGGGAGCAGGCCGCCGATTCTGGCGTGCCAGTGCTCCATCAGCGGGCGGCTGGCGTTATTGGCAAAGAGGAGTTCGCCCTGGGGAGAAACACGCATTATCGGATTGGGGTTGACAAGGGGGAATGAGGCCAGGCGGTAAATCTCCTGCTCAATGCGACGGCGCTCGGTGATATCGATGATCAGGCAGTGAGTTTTTCGGACAGCGCCTAAGGTGTCATAATCAATCCTGCCGGTTACTGAGACAAGGGCATGAGAGCCGTTTTTCCGCACCAGGACGAATTCAGTTTCGACTTCACCGCGCTCCTTGAAACGTTTGAATTTCTCCCGAAAATCACTGGCCTGGTCCCCGGCCAGGAAATCACCGAACCACCTGCCTATGACCTCTTCTTTGGCATAACCCATGGTCTTGAGCCAGGCCGGATTCACCTCCAGGAAACGAGCCTCGGCATCAAGCGATTGGTAACCTACCGGGAGTTTTTCGTATAGAGAACGGAAATGAGACTCGCTCGCCTCTAAGGCTCGTTGGGCAAGGGCACGCTGCTCGATTTCCTGGGTCAGCTTCAGGTTGATGTCGTTGAGCTCCTGGGTTCTTTCGGCAACCAGCCGCTCCAGCAGCATTCTCTCTTTTTTACGTTCTGCGATGTCCCGGACTATCGAAATCACCATTTTATTCCCGTTGACGTCGGCTATCCGGCTGCTGATCTCCACGGGTATTCGGGTGCCATTTTTGGCGATATGAAACCGTTCAAAAACCACACTGCCGTCGGACATGAGCCTGTCGATCACGGGGATTTCGTCAGGATTTTTCGGCGCGTCAATATCGGCTGGACTCATCTTCAGAAGCTCGGACCTGGAATACCCCAGCATTTGACACGCCGACTCATTGACCTCAATAAACGGCTCGGGCTGACCATCGGGAGTCATTCCATGGACCATTATCCCGTCATTGCTTAACGCCAGGAGCAGCCGGGCTTGGGCGTCACTGGCGGCAAGGGCTTGTTCAGTGAGTTTACGTCCGGTGATGTTTTCAAAGATGGCCACGAAATGTCCTCTTTTGGGACGATATGCCGAAACGGCAAGCCATCTTTTAAGGGGTTTGACATATATTTCGAACTCCGCCGGTTCACCCGTCAATACGACCCGCCCGTAGGTGTCAAAGAGTTCGGGGTTTTCGGTCTTGATGCCGGGGATGGCATCGGTCACTCTTCTATTGATGATAGCAGCCTGTTTCAGCCCGGTTATTTTTTCGAAAGCAGGATTGACGTACAGGTAAACAAAATCCACCGGATTATCCTTTGTATCGAACACCATCCGGCAGTAGGCGACGCCGTTAAGCATGTGCTTAAACAGGTCATGGTACGGAATAACGGGTTGAATGGGTGCTGACATGTTATCAGTCTTTATTGGATCGAAACCTGGATGATTGTAAGCTTTGAAAAGCGCGATTACAAATAATGAGGCTTATTGTCGAAGGGGTAATTGCGGTTAAGGACTGTAAACTTTTTAGAATTTACCGGCGGTGGTGTTGGCTTGAAATGGTAAGCAAGGGAAATATGGCAAAAACGTTTCCGGCATCAGAGTCAGGGTAATATCCACTTGTCTTAAGTCTGATTCCGCAGTATAAAGGACATATACTGGTAAGGAGGAAAGATGATGGAAAAGAATGAAATCAAGGGAAAGGCCAAGCAGGTAAAGGGGAAGGTGGAGGAGACAGCGGGCAAAGTAACCGGTAAAAAATCTCTCGAAGTAAAAGGAAAAGCTGACCAGGTGGTCGGAAAGGTTCAGGAAACCGCTGGCAAAGTCCAGGGCACGGTAAAAAAGACGGTTAAGAAGTTGAAATAGCAGCCCCTTGCCAGCCCGAGCCACCGTCTTTCAGGTGGTTCCAGGCAAAGAGGAATATAAGATCCATTTAATAAACGAGCCTCTGGATTCATCGTCCAGAGGCTCGGCTGTGTTATTAAGAGCTGGTTCGATGTGGTGAAAACCGGGCTCGGCCAGGGGGTAAGCCACGCATCTGGTAACATCACCCACTCTTCTTTTTCAGCGCACCAAAGTCTTCAAAGCTTTACTAGTTGTCTCATGAACTTGGCTGCTGGAGTCGTTTAGCATCGTCCGAAGCACTTTTTCGGCCTTTGGTCCGCCAATTTTGCCCAGAGATTCAGCGACCTGGACACGCACACGAACCGGCCAATGAGCGCTGTTGCTTGCTAAAGCATCTACCGCCGAGGAGTCCCCGATTTTACCCAGCGCCTCAACCGCCTTTTCCTGGGCACCCATATCTCGGCTGATTTTAAGGAGATGAACAATCGGTATAATGGCTTCTGATGCTTTAAGTTCACCCAGAATCCAGGCAGCCCTCTCGACGGTCATCGGTTCAGGATGAGATAACGCCTGGATAAGCTTGGCAATATAAGTCCGATTATCTGCCTCGAGCTTTGATCCGCACCGAGGACATACTTCACTCCCTGCAGGATTGTCTTTCCAGCATCTAGTGCAGTAGATGACCACTTACAAAACTCCTGCCTTTCTTCGGATTAACAGGGCATAGAGGGTATGTTCCTAAGCCGGGATACCCTAAACCGTTGGATATACTTTCGGCCAATTGGGATTCCAAAGAGACGGCCGGGTTCTGACAGACTCATCGCAGCATTTGCCAATCGATTCTATGGTAACTCTATATCCAACCGTACACCTTAAAGGTATTCTAATTCTATTCCATTCCCTATGTCACGGTGATGGTGACTCTTCAGGTTCGTCCTCTTCGAAGAGTCGGACTCTGCTTTGAACGAAGGATGTCCTGGGATGGATCTCGGCAAGAATGGCCGAGGGACTGATGAAGTCCCTCGGATGTTTTTAGGGCTTACAAATTCTTAGTTATTCAGTCACAGGAGCTCGGCTTGAAACAAGCTGAGCTCCTGTCTGGTTAAAACCCAGTACGCGGAGAGCAAAAAATACGGTCAGAATCGAATCAACCAGAATGCCAAGCCCGAAAAGTATCAATATCGAAGTGAAGGTTGAATTCCAGAGGCCTGCCAGATAAGCAATGAACGCCGCAACGTAGACTGTCCCATTGGTGATGGCTGACTGATAAGCCTGGTATTGAGTCTTACCGATGCCATAGAAAATAGCATCTGTCACCATATTGAGTGCGAAAAGGATATAAGGCAAGATCAACAACATCATTGCATGAACCGAATAATTGACGATTTCCGGATTTGAGTTCAGGAGTCCGGCAAACGGACGCCACAGTGGAAGCAATATCAGCCAGAGTACGATTACACTTCCCCCTATTGCCATCGACGAGTACCACAATTTACGTACCTTGGTGAGATCAGCAGAGTGATTGGCTATGAGTACCTTGGAGCACTCGGCAAGAGCTAGAATCGGGACAAGCAGGAAGCTCCAGAAGATGTGCATTGAGAGGTAATAGCCACCGATATAATCTTCACCAAGAAGGTTCAACAGCCTCAGAATCATGAGGATGTAAAAGACATTTCGGATAAGACTATCGAGGCCTGACCAACTGCCGACCTTGAGGTATGTCTTCCAATCGTGGAATGAAAAAAGCGAGGGAAGCGATTTTACTTTTGACGAAATATAAGGTCGAAGCAACAAGATCGCGGTGATCAGCAGGGCAAGGCTTGAGACCATGTCTGCCCAGGCGACCCCGAGTACACCAATATCCAGGGAGAATGAATAACCACCGTAGAAAACACTGTCAAAGATGAACCGGTAGACAACCTGCATAATCGCCAGGGTCAAGATAAAACGTTTTCGGTTGACGGTCTCAACGATCACTATCGAAGCCGCACTTAGCAGGAAAACGGGTATGGCGGCTGTCTTTATTTTCAAAAAGGCCGCTGTCGTTTGCTGCAATGGCTCAGGAGTGCCGATTACCGAGACGAACTGGGACGAAAAGGTGAACAAAAAGACAGCTAATACCGATGAAATCGCGAGGATCATGGTGAAAGCCGTTCTGATTCGAGAATCAGGCCCGGCGTCACTCTGCAGCCCTTTACCTATGAAGAAGAACAAAGCCAGGACAAAGGTTTCTTGAATGATTTCAAGGAATAAATCGACGAACTGCCATTGAGCTACGATTGATAGTGCGCTTGAATCGGGGATCGCATTCCCGATGAGGTAGACACTGTATGAACGGTAGAACTGTGGCAACGCCATGAAGAGGAAGATAAGCCCATACAGGCCCCAGTCCCACTGGCGAAAAAGAGGAGCTAGGAAACTTCGTGCAGAGGATAAGGTGTGCAATACCATGGCGGATCCTCTTTAGTGAGTGGTCAAATTATGGGAATTTTAGCTGGCTTTAAGTGGAAAATCCAGCTTCAGCGCTTTTCGATCTTGGCGGAAAACCGAGGGGTTGATGAGGCCCCTCGGTTACAATACAACGAATGTATGAAGACTGAAGGTGAATTAGGACCAGAAATTTGTGATAGAGTTTACCCCGAAAGCATTCAAATGAAAGGGCTCTGGATTGAAGTCACTTAACAGTAAAACAGTAGTTGTCACTGGATCTAGCCGAGGTATTGGACTTGCAATCGCGAAAGCCTGTGCGGTTGCTGGGGCTAACGTAGTACTATCATCGCGGAATATCAATAACCTTTGGAAGCCGATTAATGAACTTCGTGGAAGGGGATTCTCAGTTCAAGGGTTTCAAGCAGATGTCAAAAACGAAGCCGAGATTTCAAGTTTATTTGAAAGTAGCAAGTTAGCATTCGGGAAAATCGATGTATGGATAAACAATGCGGGAGTTGCTGGTGGCTACCGAACTCTGCAATCTATGACACCTACCGAAATACAGGAAGTCATCAATACTAATCTAATGGGTACCTTATATGCTTGCAGGCTTATGATACCCTATTTTGTATCCATGGGTGGCGGAACAATAATTAACATCGGTGGGCGTGGGGGACATGGGAATCCAAGTCCCTTCCAGGCTCCTTACGCCGCAAGCAAAGCGGCGATTACCAGTCTTACGAGGAGCCTAGCTGCTGAGAACAAAGGTAAACCTGTATCGATTAACTGTTTCTTTCCTGGGATGGTTGAGACGGACATCTACAAGGATGTAATGACCTGTCCAGAAACTGATTCTAAAATGGGTCTCATGCCGATATTACTCAAGGCATTCGCCACGCCAATAGATCGGGTACAAAAAGTGACTTTAGAAATGTGTTGCTTTAGGCCTGGGAAAATTACTGGAAAGTGTTATTCCGCTGAACGTCCAGAGCGTTTCCTTCGAGCCTTGCGGGCTTTGCCGGATTTTTTAAGTTACTCGAAAACAAAGCCCCGCTAGTGGAGTCACATAGAGCCCTGCTATTTGTCATAGTCTCGTCCTCCTCGGAGAGTCGGACTCTCTCTGAAACAATGGATATCCTGGAGTTGTTAAGATCAAGACAGATAGAGAGGCTTTAAGGCCTCTCTATCTGTTATTAATCGTCCTCCTCGTAGTGTCGGACTCCATCAGAAACGCGGCTTCGATAGTCAGAACGGGGAGTTCGAGGTTGTTCCTAACTCGAACTCCCCGTCCTATTGATTTTCGAGCAAATTATCTTAAAAAGGCTGGTGATTTCCCGCCACTAGCCTTATTTTAATCGTGGTGGAGACGGGGGAGAGTCGGACTATACCTGAAACAATGGCGGAGGTTTGTTCGTGGCTGGATAAGACATTAACAACCGAGGGGCTGATGAAGCCCCTCGGTTGGTTATTGGGACTATTATGAAGCCCCTTTAAATAACCTCTCCCAGCATGATGAGATTAAAGTTTATTAAGGATTAAGTTCACCTTCACATTAACGAAAAAAAATCAGTACAAACACGTATTCACATGGTTTTCTCCCAGTTTTAAGATATCGTTAAAAGCAAATATCTGATAGGAGGTGCAGATAACGATTTGACATCTGGGAGAGACCAGAGTTTTAGAGTCTTTCTCTACCGAAATCGTAACAGGAGGAGACATATGTCGATTTTCCATAGCACGATGAGCCGCAGAGAATACATGAAAAGTCTTGGACTTTTAGGAGCTGGGATAGGTGGCGCCAGCCTGGTAGCGCCGGTATTCCACGATCTAGACGAATTGATGGCTTCAGAGTCTGCTCAGATTAAACGAGCCTGGTGGATCCGAAATACTGAACATCCGACTGTAGATATAGATTGGAACCTGATGAAACGACATCACGGTTTCCATAGCACCCAATCCGGCGTCATCCTTGCCCGTTATGCCGGCGGTCCAGCGGAGTATCAGGCGATTCTCGCTGCCGGAGATAAAGGGGTTACTGACGGCATCAAGAACAACACCCCTGGTTTAACGTTGAGGGATAACGCTCTTGGCACTGTCGCGAGGGGCTTGGGTTTCACAGCCGCGCGGACTGATAAATTCGCTGACACGCGCCTTGTTGGCGTTAAAACACCGGAGCAATTTGGAGTGCCCAAGTGGCAGGGAACACCGGAGGAGAACTTCCGGATGATGCGAGCGGCGATGGTATTCTTCGGAGCTTCACATATCGGCGCTTCGGAACTCGATGCCGATCACAAGAAACTAGTCGGTTTGTACGGCGATAACATCGCCGAATCATACTGGCCTTTTGGTTCAGCTCCAAAATGGCCGCCGCCGACGACAGTGACACAGCCCATCGAATTCGCTAATCAGTCGACCTTTTCGTTTGATAACGCTACCGGTTTAACAAAGATTCCTTCTAACATCCCGATCTTCAGTATCAGCTACACGATCCCTCAATCGCATGAGATGTTCCGAACGACGCCGTCTTCGGCGCTTTTCGCCGCTGCCAATATCACCAGGTACCGCCTGCGCGAGAACATGCGCATCTCCACCCAGGGCTTTGTCCGAATGCTTGGTTATCAAATGATGTATGACGAGCCGTACAGAGGCATTCCGAGCATTGCCGGTGCCGCGTTGACCGGCTTGGTGGAAAACTCACGCCACACTATCATGGGTATCAGTCCCGAGCACGGTAATACCGTCGGTTTGTACGAAGTATTGACCGATCTGCCAATTGCCCACTCTCCAGCGATTGATGCCGGCATTTGGCGCTTCTGCCAGAGCTGCGGTATCTGCGCCAAGCACTGCCCGCCTGAAGCAATCGAGAAGAAAGGTGAGAGTGAGCCTTCCTGGGAGACCAGGCCTTCCTCGGTAACTCCGAAATTCGGTCAAATTCCTGGACTTGGTTTTGACACAGAGCCAGAATTCTTCAAGGCTGGCCGCAAGACATACTGGACGGATATGATCAGCTGCCAGCTGTTTGCCCGCGGTTTGCCGAACCGCTGCCAGTTATGCTTCGGTGTCTGCGTCTTCAACAACCAGTACGGTGCGATGATCCACGACCTGGTGAGGCAGACGGTTTCGGTAACCCCGCTGTTCAACGGCGTGTTTGCCACAGCTGGTGAAACCTTCGGTTACGGCCTTAAAGAAGGCGAGAAGAAAGAAGAATGGTGGGATATGGAGCTACCAGCTTATGGCTATAGCACTGGCTTCTATTCCAAGCATGGTGGATACAGTAGGGAGCGCCCATCATAATCGGTTAGACACTTTTTCCATATCGAAAAATAGACAATTGAGGGGCTTCTGAGCCCCTCAATTGTTCATAAAATTCCCTTGATCGTCCTCCTCGTAGAGTCGGACTCTCTCTGAAACGCGGGCGGACACATTTCTAGGGCTTGAGTTCATCATTGTTCTTTTAGCCGCCTATCTCGGCGGTATGATGGCACGCCGCCTAAAACTGCCAATCTTCCTTGGTTATCTAATTGGTGGGATATTAATCGGACCGGGTGGATTCGGATTAATCGCCGAAACTTCAGTCATCAATGCACAAGCCTTATTCTAATCGTGGTGGAGACGGGGGGCTCGGGTCTGCCTGAAACAACGAATATCCTGGGGTAGCTAAACTCCAAACAAACCGAAAGGACCTTTCGCCTCTCGGTTTGTTGTTAGGTATCGTCATATTGAGATTTTTGGCACTGATCCCGTTTTCAGCCATAACCAACGTCTTCATTAGGTTTCTCGGTTGCCAAACTTAGAGTTGCATGCATGATCGGGTGGCATGTTCGTTCGAGAAGGGCGCTTAAGGGAGGCAATAATGGCTATGACTAGTATCGAGGTGATGATAAGGAGCGATAAAAATGTTGGGACATGATAGATACCGGACAGGAGCATCTTAGTACCCAGGAAGACTAATACCGCTGCCAAGCCGTAATGCAGGTAATAGAGCCGGTTAGCGAAGCCTTCAAGAGCAAAGTACATAGAGCGCAAGCCCATGATGGCGAACATGTTTGAAGTGTAAACAATGAAAGGATCAGTGGTTATCGCCAGTACCGCCGGAATTGAATCGACAGCAAAAATTATGTCTGTGGTCTCCACGGCGACGAGCACAGCTAACAGCGGGGTGGCAATGCGGCGACCTTTCTCCACTATGAAGAACTTGTCACCGTTGTACTGATGGCTCATCGGCAGGAATCGGCGAAGTAACTTAAGAACGGGATTAGCCTCGGGGTGGGGGTCTTCTTCCTTTTTCATCCCCATGCGAATGCCGGTGAAGATAAGGAAGGCGCCAAAGACATAGATTATCCAACTGAAATTATTAATCAGTGCAATGCCGCCGAAGATGAAAGCGGCGCGCATTAGGATGGCGCCGACGATACCCCAAAAAAGTACCCGATGACGGTATTCCCGCGGCACGCAGAAGTAGGTGAAGAGCATTAAAAAGACGAATAGGTTATCAACGGAAAGAGATTCCTCAACGATATAGGCGCTGAAGAAATCAATGGCATGCGTTGAACCTTCAAGTACCCATATGCCGATGCCGAAGAGCACCGCAAGACTTACCCACAAAGCCACCCAACCGAGGGCTTCCTTCAGTTTGATGATGTGAGCATGGCGGTGGAAAACAAAAAGATCCAGGCCAAGCATGGTGACTAAGAAAAGGTTGAAAAGTATCCAGGGCCAGATCCCAACGTCCAACTTAAAATCCTTTGCTACCTATGATGGCTATAAAGTAATCTAAGGATGCTCTTATTTTCTCGTCAAGTGGTCTAGCTTATAAGCCTAGAGTGCTCTGTTTCCGACGCATTCGTGACACTCATGCCATTTATTGATTATTCTCATAATCTCATCTACATCATCAGTAATACGCAGGAGATCGAAATCGCTTTCAGAGATATAAGCAAGAGGATGAACTACATCGCGTAACCATTTCAGCAAGCCTTCCCAGAACGCACTACCGAACAAGATTACCGGGAAGGGTCTTATTTTTTCTGTTTGCATCAGGGTAAGTAACTCTGTGAGTTCATCCAGGGTTCCAAGCCCGCCTGGCATAATAACGAAGGCAGTCGCATATTTTACCAGCATGACCTTTCTGGTAAAGAAGTGGTCGAATAGCAAGGATTTGGTAGCATATTCGTTATGTGGTTCCCCAGGTAAGGTAATGCTGATACCTACTGAATTGACTCCAGCTGCTGTGGCTCCTTTGTTAGCTGCTTCCATTACCCCAGGTCCGCCACCCGTAATGATATTGAAGCCATTTTTGCCAAGATTCAAGGCGATTTCTTCAGCCTGTAAATAAATTGGATCATCCGGCTTCACTCTTGCAGAGCCAAAGATGGTCACTGCCGGTTCAATACTGTCAAGCCGATCAAAGCCAGTGACAAATTCGCCAATGATTCTGAAAAGACGCCAAGACTCGTCTTTGCTGAGATTATTGATCTCGTAATTGTTGGCCATCTAGAAAGCTCTCACTTAGGATTCAGGTAGCCAAGCTAAAAAGAAGCATGTGGAATTCCAACGGGCATTATACAAGAGTCTGTAAAAATTCGTCGACTCGGTTTGTCTCAGGTCGTCCCACTCCTAGAGTCGGACTCCATCAGAAACAACGGATATCTGGTCGTGGCTGGATGAGACAATGACAACCGAAGGACTGATGATGCCTCTCGGTTGTTAATCTAAATTGCTAACTTAGCACTGATAAGACGATTGACACTGACCTTTTCTTCAGCTGCCTCGATATACAATTTACGATGCAGTTCTGGTGGGATTCTGACCTGAAATTTACCTGAAAACTGCCTGATAGCAAAAGGCTCTGGTATTTTCTCGCCAGAGGCTTTTAGATCCCTGACAGACTCAGCAACAACAGTTTGAATGCCAGCCAGAGCTTCGGCCTGATTCTTAGCCAACCAGCTGAGGCTGGGAAACTCAGCGCACAATCCCACGTACTCATGGTCCTCTTCAGACCAGGTAACCCGATAAGTGTATTTATCCATCTTCACTATCCCAACCTTTCTATGGCTTTAAGAACCTGTTTAACTTGATAGACTTTAGCTTTACCATTATCATCCTGAATATTCACCCTCGGATCTCCCTGCCATGGCATTTTGTAAATTCGATGGCTTCCGCCTTTTCGCGGTTCGCCAAAGTAGTGAGTGCACACTCTAGACAACTCATCAAAGCTGATATCGGCAGGGTTGGATTTCATCTGGCTGACTATTTTCTCTATCGCTTTCACAAAGTAATAGTATCAATAATGATACTGTATGTCAATAGGTTGACAGAACAACATCTCCAATCGATCTATTCTGCCTGAAACAATTGCGGATGTATCTACCTGTTCAGGCTTTTATCCTATTGTTGGGGGAATTACAAAATATTTTCGGGAAAATATTGCTCCGGCATATGGGTACTACTGAAGTGATTCGACCAGTTGATCCAGTGTCAATTCTTTGCTGATATAACAGCGATAAGCGCTAACCTGATCAATTGCCCCAGATTGACTGAGGCACCCGCCGGCGCAATGGTAACGGCAGAAGCAGTTTCGGCATTCACTGAGACTATCGATGTTTCTTGATCTCAAAATAGATTGTGTTTCAGAGTTGAAAATAAAGTGCCTCGTGTCGTTCTCATAGCTGCCATGGAAAAACAGTCCATCCTGAGGATTCTGTGGGTTGGTTCTCATATAACAGGCAGTGACCATCCCGGAGGGAGTTACGTTAAAGGCCGGATCGGTGGCGTAACAATAGCTTTTTCGAATGGACCCAACTCGTGCACTGCTGAATTCGATTCTAATACCATGTTCCTGCCCCAACTTCTTTACTGCTCTGAATGCGACGAGGAAACGATCGGCATCTAAGATATCAAGATCATTTCCCCTGCCTTGTTGATAAAATGGCTCGAGGTAAATGGCCTCAAAGCCCGATCGACCGGCCAGGATATTTATTATTCCAGGGAAGTATTGAAGGCTGTCTGCGGTAACTGTGGATAAGATCCAATACTTTTTGCCGATTTTATCGAGATAGTTGAAGGTTCTCAGAACATCCTTGTAACTGCCCTGTCCATTGCGCTTCGGCCTATGTTTGTCATGAATTTCTTTTGGGCCGTCCCAGGAGATACAGAACTCATCAACATGTTCAACCAGCCAGGCTAATCTATTTATTGAAGTTACACCGTTGGTGGTTATGCCGATATACTTTTCGATGCCTTCCAGTTTCACTCTGGATTCAAAATACTCGACCGTTGTCTGTAACATAGACCAGGCACATATCGGTTCACCTCCGCCATGGAACTGGAGATGGGCGATGGAATGATCTTCGGAGGCGTTTTTAATTATTAGGTCAATTGCAGCGCGGGCAACAGGCTCACTCATGGTTTGGGGTACTTTGTTGTTATGGGAATAACAGTACACGCAATTTAGATTACAAACATCTGTGAGCAGCAACCCCACTCGTGTAGGACGATAATCTGATGGTTCTTGAACATCAGGACTGTCAAGAATGGGCTCGCGGATTAACAAGCCCTTGGTTGACAGCGCATTGATGAATTCTCGGTCCTCAGAAGTCTTGGGAGTAAAACCCTTTTCGTTGAGAGCTTGCATAATCGGTATTGCAGCCTGATTCAGGCTTAAGACCTGATGACTCTTAGGAAAATAGGCTATTAGAAGTTCATCATGTTCAACTAGAAAGCACTTCTCAACAAAATGCCCCGCATTTTGTCCGGCAGACAAGCTTTTCATTAAAAGACGTCTAAATTCGATTAGAAATGGCAGCTATATAAAAAAGGTACGCAAACAAATTTTTCTTGTGGATCTTCATGTCACCTTAAAATCAGGGACCGGCAGTAGCTGCGCCTTTTGGGTTAATCTCGGATTTCTTCACCGGACCAGCCTTTATAACAGCCGGCTTTACGACTGGTTTGATGGGTTTTACTGGTTTCTTTTCCATATCAAGCCTCCATATTCGATTAGATGCCAATTATACGCCTCCGATTTAAATGATGCTAGATGAATAGAACCATAAGTCGTAGACCGTCATTGATATTGGAACCGCGACAGTACTAGCAGAAACGACTTCGAGTGAGCACAGTTTTGCGCTTCATCTACGCTTACAGGAGGCAAATGGTTGATCACGATTACTGGTAGTT
Source organism: Dehalogenimonas alkenigignens (assembly GCF_001466665.1). Taxonomy (NCBI): domain Bacteria; kingdom Bacillati; phylum Chloroflexota; class Dehalococcoidia; order Dehalococcoidales; family Dehalococcoidaceae; genus Dehalogenimonas; species Dehalogenimonas alkenigignens. Next base: position 1,049,930 of record NZ_KQ758903.1, read on the forward strand.
ACTCTGAAGATGGTGGCACTACCATCGCTACCCGCACCTTGACTCTTGATTCTCCTATCAATATGTCTGGAAATGAGACATGGAGCTGGAGTGGACCTGGAGCCGATTGCACAGGTGGTTTGGCGACAATGACTGCGACTAAGATACCATGATGCTAAGCCTAGCGAAACATCAGCGGTCACTTTTTTACAACGTATCACAAAAGCCAGGCTAGGATCTTACCTGGCTCTTGTGTCGTCCTCCTCGTAGAGTCGGACTCTGCCTGAAAAAACGTATATCCTGGAGTGGATCTACCGGGAAATGACCGAGGCTGGTGAGCTTCGTTCTATAACCCTTGAAGGGTTAGATTATTCACATACTGTGAAATAAGCGGAATAAGCTCATCGCTTTTTCGTGGTGTGTACTCGGGCGACTGGCTTAGAAGCACGTAGTCGAAAGGTTCTGTTGCGCGGAAATTTTGCCACTGTACGATCTTAAATTCAGCCCCTTTATTAGGTTCCACTGCAAGGCCACATGATGTATTGAAGGGTACTGATTTTTTGCTTACTGGATCATACTCTGGTAAATGGCTAGGAACCCAAGTTAATGAAGCGATCCAACCATAAGCGATCGCATAGGTCAAGTAATTGCCGGCGTTAATATATCCCTCTTCTAAAGGATTAGTCTGTTCTAATTTTTCAAAACACAGTTTACCCGAGATCAAGCGGAGACCGCCGCGAATTGTTAGGTCCGGGTGAGCGTCTACATGGATTACATCAAATGGTGTGTGTAAGGCTCCTGATTCAATCAACTTCCGCCATAATTCCAGCACCTGATGATGGCTCTCGACAATCGTTCCGGGAATTCGGACATAGCGTGAGAGGCCACATCGGCTTTCAAGGAAATGCCGCACCATGTCCTTCGGCCATGGCTTGTAACTGGAGCCTAAGCGTTTATTTTCGGCTCCAGAATAGTAGGGGTCTTTGTTCAGAAAAAGTCTAGATCTAGATCCAGAAAACGCATAGTCGTTCCTTTTGGTGACATACTTCAATCGATCTTTTTAAGGTAACGCCAGGTGTATCCCGAAAAAGTCCAGAGAGGTCGTTTACATTTGGGGCAGAGCAGTTTCAGCTGGTTGCCGTTCTTTTCCTGAACCCCCATGACCAGACACTTACAATCAGTGCAATATGTCCTGTGAGTTACCAGTTTCATCGCCATGCACCTCCTCCTTATTATTCTAATCCCTAAAATCAATAGAGGAATGGAATAAAACGGTTTGAGTAAAGATATTGCAGGGTGAGTCTGGCAGGGCTAAAATCAAACCAGTTAGGAAGGAGGGCGACGATTATGGAAGCCAAGAAAGCCCCGGGTCTAGTAAGCAGGATGTTTGGTACAGGTGAGGTTAGTCTGCTGGATACCAAAACCGGATACAGATATTCATTGGTTGCATATTGTCCTAAAGATGGTGACTATTCCTATGTTGACCGGGTTGACCGGTTTGAGAAAGCGGGCAAGTCGCTAAAAACCGTAACTTTCAAATGCCCAACCTGCTCGACCACTTTTGAAGTCCCAAAGACCAAGATCATGGTGATTTGAGTCACATCTCTTACTGGTTGTTAATCACTTTAGCCAATGGTATGATGGCACAACTCCCATGATCAAGTCTAATTCAACATCTGTAATAGAAGCTTTGGCCCAGAATGAAGAACTCATAGGCGAACTGTACCAAACTTATGCTGATCGATTGCCAATAAGAAAACAGCTTTGGCAGTCTCTTGCAGGTGAAGAGAAGATGCACGCGGCTTGGTTGCGCCAATTCGGTCAAATGCAAGGTGATGTCAAGGTAAGTAACAGGTTTTCGATAGCGGCGATATCAACATATCGTGCTTATGTGCAAAAAGAGATTAAGTCTGCAATTTCAGGGGTGGTTAACGATAGACAAGCTCTGACGACTAGCTTGTACATCGAGGAGAGTTTGATCGAAAAGAACTTCTTTGAGGCTTTTTCCGGTGAAGGGCAGTCGTTTAAAGCAGTTCTGAAACAGCTTATCGCCGAGACAAATATCCATATCTCGAAAATCAAAGCACAGCTCAATTGAAAGAGCCATGAAAGGATAAATTAGATGAAGAACATCAAGCTTTGGACACTGATCTCGGCAGGCTTGGCAGTAGTGGCGGTTGGCGGTGGTTTCATGGCCCAGGGAGAAGAGGGCACAATGGTACAGATCCACGCTTTGATAGGGGTAGTGACTCTTGCAGCAACAGTTATTGCCGCCTATATTGGCGCAAAATCGACTTGAAGTTGCCCCCATTACCCCAATAAGAAACAGGGTACCGAGAGGCCACTTACAGACAAGGAGAAAAATCTGTATCTGGCGGATTGGCGGTATCGACTCCATCAACGGGACGTTGATGGGGAGCTTGCGGGACTACCTGAAACGCGGGGGGATTTCGGAGTAGTTGGATGCTCAATTCAGGGCTATCTTAGAATAATGCTGCTTAACTGAGCCTCGCTATATGGCGCACTACCTGTTACTGCATTATTTTGGATAAGCAGGTAACAGACTATATCAATGTGATTCTGCCGCGAAAGGCTACTTGCTGAACCCGGCGGCATCGCGCTCGAGGTGTAGTTAAGCAGTAGTTGAGCATTACCAAGATCAGATAAATGGGAGTTCGGTCCCCAAAGCGCGGGAGCTCTTACACCTTGTCCATTATCACCGTGGCAACTGGCACATTTGGCGGCATAAATCACTTGCCCACTTTGAGCTAGTTGAGCAAAAGTGGCAGCTACCGTGGTCGTGGTGGGTTTGGTAGTAGTAGTCGTCGTCGTAGGTGGAGTTGAACCGCAGCCAGAAAATGCCATAAGGAGAGATACTACCGGAACAACTATTAATCCCCGATAAATAAGTGACGGTTGCATAGATGGTGTTCTCATTTCCCCTCTCCTCAATGATGCGCTATCTAATCCACCATTCACATTATAATGGGATTTTTTATTCCGCCAAACTCAGCTTTACCTGGTCCCGCCCTGATCAAAAGATTCATCTTAATAGGAGAGTTGGATTCTACCTGAAACAATGGGCAGAGATTGATAAATGTTTGCGGGAAAAATCATCGAGTGCCCCACCCCCAAACCATAATACCTTATCCTTAATGAGTTCTGGTGGACGGAAAATTTTCCCTTGCTACGCCCAAGATTGCTGGCTGGCAATTGTGCTCGATTAAACGCGGCCGGATGCGAACGAGTTTGACCTCGCCATCCTTTCGGACAATCCTGAATTCAGGTTCTTGCGGAAGGTTGTCAAGTTTGCCTGATAGAGCAAGTTTTGTCATCCTTATTACGTCGTCTTTATCCTCAGGATGGATTAAATCGATAAATAGCATTTTAGAGATTTCATCACGGCTATACCCCGAAAAATCAACAAAAGCCTGGTTAATAAATTTCAGCTCACCATCCTGAAAAACATATAGGGGTAAGGGAATTTCATCGACAATCTGACGATAAAAGTACTTATCTTCCATTTCAATCACCTTGACAAGCAGAGTGAAATTATATCACGAGCTGGTTCTTGGGGAATATTCCTGGTACACAACAGCAGGCTAGTCCATAAAAACACAGAGATCAGTACCCATATTGCCCTTGTTGTCACTTTAGGTAACGCCTATAATGGTGCCAATTTTTCCAAGCAATTATGTATTCCGAAAACACCACCATGGAAATTGAGTCGCTCCTGAATTCAGGGCAATTCGCTGAAGCCGCTACCCAGGTAAAAGCGATCGCTGGTGAGCTGTTGCGTAGGGGCGAATTCGCTCCTCTTGTTGATATTCTAAGCAGAATCCCATCTAGCTTGAAACAAGCTGATAATGACCTGGGTTTGATCTTGGCGCAGAGTCTAATCCACACCGGGGAGGTTCATCAGGCTGGCATCATTTTAACCCGGATTATCGACAATCACCCCGAAGACGGCCGAGTCAATGAAACGCTTATAAACGCCTATATTTGGCGGAGTGCGGCGCATCGGTTGGCTGGTAATTTGCGCAATGCCATCATTGACGCCGAATTAGCCTTATCGAGGCTAAGAAAAACAAAGAACTACCCATTCATCGCCAGCGCGCAGTTCAGGCTTGGGAATGCGCTGTTCTATTCTGGCAACCTTGAAAAAGCAATCAAACACTTTCAACTCGCATTAAAGTATTCTGCCGATGGCTTTGACCTAGACCTTATCGCCAGAATTCAGAATTCCCTTGGTGCGGCATATCTTAGACGCGGTGATATGACTTCAGCAGCCGTCCATTTTGAACACGCCTGCGCTGGATGGGCAAAGACGAAAAACTTCGGAGCCTTGGCAGCCACACAAATCAATCTTGCCTATTTTTGCCAACGTCAAGGGCAATCAGAACGGGCTTTAACGATCCTTGTAACGGCCTTAGGCCATGCCCGGGCTGCCGGTTCGAAGCGCATCGAGGCTAATATACTCACTGCAATGGGGATTGCCCAGCGGGACCTCGGTGATTTCGTTAATTCCCTTTTATCACTTGATTCAGCTTTAGCGGTTGCACTTGATGCAATGGAACAATACTTTATCTTATGGGCTAAGGCGGAAATGGGTGATACATATCGTCGGATGGGACAATACTCCAAAGCCGTCCAGATATTAACTGAAGCAGTGTCTCAGGCTAACGAGCAGTCTCAAACTTCTGATGCTGATATTTTCAGTGTCAGTCTGGGTATAGCAAAATTCCAGGAAGGTGACAATATCGGCGGAGTTGAGATTTTGTCTAGCACCGCCTCGAGGCTGGAAAGTGGTGGCGACCAGGATGCCTTAGCTCGATGCTATCTCTTTTTAGCTCACTGTTCATTCGTCGGAAAGGATTTCGACTCCGCGAAAACCTGGTTGGGGAAAACAGCTGTTTTGGCGGACAAACTGGAATATGATGGATTCTTATCAACCGATGGCGCGGATTTCCCATTATTGCTCCATTTCGCCGCTTCTAAACAGATCGGTGGTGAGCATTTTGTTCGAGCTCAGCACCAACTTCGTAAAAGAATGGCTTCACAGATCAGCGTTATAACGGATCCCGCCACCGATCCGAACCGGAGCAGTATCGAAGTATATGCCTTTGGGAGTACAAGAGTCTGGATTTGTTCTAATCCAGTTGGTGAGGCGGAATGGCGTAGTGTCCGGGCTAAAGAACTGTTCATCTACCTGTTATGCCATCCAATGCAAACGGCAGATCAGATTATGACTGCACTGTGGCCGGAACTCTCACCAAGCCGAGCTCTCGGTAACTTCCATACGGCTCTGTATCGAGCACGTAGGGCAACTTCCCCCGGCGTCATCACTACAAACGGCGGCCGCTACAGTGTATGTGAAGACCTCAATGTTTACTGTGATTTCATTGATTTCCTGAAACTCTCCACCCCAAAAGTATCGACTGAAACCGAGGCAATTTACCTGGAACGCCTGGCACAAGCGATCAATCTATATCGAGGACCGTTTATGGAAGGATTTCAGGCTGAATGGATTGAAGAGCTTCGTCGAGAGTACGAGGCAAAATACCTACAGTTGCTTAGCACTGTCGCTGGTCATTACCGCCTTCGTGGTGATCACCATAAGGCAATCCCTATGCTTGAAAAGGCAATCGCGATAGATAGTTACCAGGATGATCTATACTGCGAACTGGCCGAAAATCATATCGCTTTAGGTGACCGGCTATCAGCTCTAAAGGTATACCAGCAGTACAAATCGACGGTCGCCAACGAGATCGATTCTGACACTCCGTCTCGAATCTTAGAGATCATCAAACCAGTTTCTGTATAAAGTTAGAAGGCTTCCCCTCTCGAAGAGAAGGCAAAACGCCTTCTCTTTTTTGTTGGTCAGAATTTGGTAAGAGACGGTGTTTTATGATGTTACCAAGCTAACGATTTGCCAAAATTGTTTATAAAGGGGGTGAAAAAATGAAAAACTTCTCTGCGCGAGCCGTAATCGCAGTTGTCATTACTCTTATAGCCTCTTTTGCTTCAGCGACGATAGTTGCCGCCGGTCCTATTGCTACCCTGCCATGAAGACAATTAGCAGGCAAGGCTGCGGTTTAACATTCAGCGCAGCCTTGCCTGTAGCCCACTGGGACAGGTTTGAAAGGCTCTAACTAAATCATATGGCAAAATACATTGAAATATCCGAACTAACCGAAGCGGATTTCAGCCAGTTTCAAGAAATCGAACTCCTGGAGTTACTGTTGGGGCTTTTTACTACGGATGAACGAAGCCATGAGTTAGCTCGACTTTGCCAATGCCGCTTTGGATCTTTAGTGAATCTCGTTGGGACTTCGAGCAAGACCCTTCGTGAGGCGGGGCTTCCAATGAAAGCAATACTGTCAATAAAAACAATCGGAGCCTTGAGTAGAAAAGTAACTGAAGAATCCATAGCTCCAATAATAAACCGGAGTAACTTATCCGCTAGCAACAATTAATGATCGTTTATGAAAGGCTTGACATGATCACGTTCAACGAGTTGGCCTGGGCAGCTTTGTTCAACTATTATAAAACTAACGGTGACAAGCGATACATGAAATTGATGGCTGATAAGTCATTTGTTTCTCGTTTGCGTACCAATCCCTCAGAAATTGAACCTGAGGAACTTGAACAGAAGCTCATTTTGGACCATGTGAACGTGATCAACTTCGATCTTCTAATGGGTTGCCGGTTAGCCGAAAATATCCTTGAGAAAGTCACCAAGCTGCAGCCAGAGATCAAAGCCATCCAACCATATTCCATTATCGATATCGACCTTGACGACACTCGAATTATTGAATGCATCCAAACAATCTACCGGCAGCTGTCTTCAGTGAACGGATTGTGGCTTACTGGTGTATCTAAAATTGCACACGTGTTGAACGATCAATTGTTGCCGATCATGGGTTTAGATGTTATTGACCGATTCCCACAGATCAAAGAGGAAGGCTATAAAGGTGTTACTCCATGGTTAAAGCAGATTCATCTCGATGCGGAATCGGTAATCAGAAACTTCGAGGAACAAGGCCATTCAGGCTCGCCTAATGCATTTCTATCCGAGAGTTTAAATTACACTGCGAAGGGAGTTATCAAATCCCTGGTGAAATTCCTAGACGAATACTATTGGCTGTATTACGGCGAACAGCTCCCCATCCCGCCGAAATGGGTTCCTACATTCAAAGAGCTAGGATATGTTGTTCCTTGCCTAGAAGTAAACTGATGTCTGTTTGTTGAACAGACATATCTGATTTTTGTTAGATCAAGCCTGAATGAAAGGCAACGATCCCGGTGTTTGCATCGAAAAAACAAAACCTACAATGGCTAGGCTAGCTCTTATAGTCCACATACGCTTGGAACGCTTATAATCCCGATGAGTACCGGTAAATGAAGGAGGTGCTCCTGTATGCGCTGGGAATGGGCTCCCATGGGTTGGTTCTTCGATAGCTGGTTTGGCATTATAGTTTTTGTTATCAGTCTAGCAGTGTATGCTTTACCCACAATAATCGCTGTCGCCCAGCATCATCACAACGCCTTAGCAATTATTTTGGTTAACTTTTTCTTGGGTTGGACTTTCCTCGGCTGGGTGGCGGCTTTGATTTGGGCGGTAAAGAAATAGTCCTTTGTTTTTAGGAAGGGCAGCAATTACTTTTTTTGCACCGATGAAGAACGATCAGATGCTGCGAACTCACACATTTTTGACGGATTATGCATTTAGGTGGGGGACGGTGGAGAGTCGAACTATACCCGAAGTAAAGGATGTCTTGGAGTGTATCTACCAAAAAAAAATAAACGAAGGGCTGATAAAGACCCTTCGTTTATTTTTTTGGGTAAACCTTCGACCCAGTTTGGAATTCTTATTTACTCGATAAACGTTGTAGTATCGACAGGGTAAAACCTGACCTGCAGCAATTTGGTGCCGTCATTAACAAGGCCTTGTTCAGTGATTACCAGATCTGCGATGTTAAGTATCCATTCTGAATCGTAGTACCAGGACATCGGTGAATCGCCTAGAGAAAGGGCTGTCAACCAGGCTTCGACATCCAGTTCATCCTCGACACCGTCGTTGTTGTAGTCCCTATTAGCCGCGGTGAGGTCATCGTTATCGTAGTCACCGATTGGTACATCGAAAAGGGAGATTATCCCATCCGGCACACCTTCAGGACCATTTGTATCGAGGCGGGCGTCCACGACCCATCCGGTGTAGGTGAACAGGTCTGTGATGTTGGTGGCTTTTGATTTGCCTTTACCGACAGTAGAATCCGGATCAAACCTAACGAATGTTTCTTCCTCGGCAACATACAGGTTTGGGCCTACAATCAAGCCTAAAGCCAGCAGTGGGTCATCAATTGGATCAGTATAGTTGGGGAATTCCGTATTTGCAGGATCGATATCGTTGTAGGCTGCGATTACCTGATTAGGGTAAAGAATAATGCTGCTGACAGGCTCGATGCTACCGTTATTTGGCTTGCCTAAGATTCTTCCAAAAACGAAATAGCCTTCGGCTTCATAGGGAAGTTGAACCCGGGCAGCATCGCCATCGAAGGCTTCTGCAAGTGGATCGAGGACGTAGAGTTCGGTTTGAGATGACTTTTTGTTAGTTACGTACTCGATCGTTGAAGCTCCAAATTCGAGAATGAAAACCGAATTGCCACCCGGAGTGGGATCGCCAATATAATCCGCCGTCTTCCCGAGTATGTTGAGATTGAAATGCTCACCACTGGGGAACCCATTGCTTCGTGCTATCACATCATTGGTGCCATTTGAACCATCTGGCTTTGCCGCCGCAATCTGTGTTACACCCGTCATAATCAAGACTAGTGTAAGAGCAAGTGACAGCCTTACTGCTTTTCTGCCTTTCATACCTTCCTCCTCTGATGCGCCTGGGTCTTCATTCGCATCAATCAGAAGATAAGCCTTGGCTTGTTGATTAACAATCACCAATTAGTACCTTATTAGGCTGGTAATAAAGTAATATTAACGTACTAAAATGAGAAACACGGTGGGTTGAAAAGGTGCTCGTTGAAAATCATCTTCCGAGTGGAGTCTTTTCTAGATAGACTATTTCGAAAACAAGTGAGACTGGTGGGTAAAATACCTAACTCTAGACAGTTTAGGTTAGGAAAATGCATCTTGTTTTAAGGGAGTTATCGGCCCAAAATATGATCATGGTATTGAAGGGGACCTGCCTGAAGTGTGGTGTTGAAGTCTATGGCTGGGGTTTGTCGTTACCACGGCACCAGACATGTGCCACCTGTGGGGTAGGTTACATTATCACTGAGAATGGCAAGTTCGTTGCAAGAGGGTATTCTCCTTTCCAGGCCCCAGAAGAAGGTCGAATCAAAACCAGAATCAATCCAAATTCTCCGACTCAGCGAAATAAAGCTAATTGACATAGACCCAAATGGGTGTTAAATATGGATTGGGTTATCGAGATTTTAGGAGGTGTTAGATGTTCCATTCCTTGAGACGCGTGCTAATAGTCTTTAGTGTTCTGACCCTTATTATTTTGCCTTCCTCTGGTGTTGTGGCTGCAGCCGACAATGGCCAGGGGAAAGGTCCTCCAATTCTTGATCGAGTGGTCTTTGTTCATTATCCGAAAGACCTTCCTGCAAAAGGGGGTCTCCCGGGCAAACCGCCGACTGATGGTGGGGATGCCACTAAAGAGTGGTACAAATATAGCGGAATCCACTGGAATATATCTGATATCCCCGTAACTTACAAAGTCAACATTCTTAATTACTCAACTGACTTTCTTGATGGAATCCAGGCAGCATTTCAAGAATGGGAAGCTGATTCGCAATCGTCTATAGATTTTGAATATTATGGCGATTTCACTGGGTTTCCAAGTAGCTTTCAGAGCGGGGGAACCACAAACGGAACCAATGAGGTCGGCTGGGTTGATATCTCTAACCAGTACCCCAATGCAATAGCAGTTACTATGATTTGGTACAACTCATTGACCAAAGAGATAACCGAAGTTGATATGGCAATGAATAGCTATCTACCTTGGGCTCAATCGGTTATTTCAGGCGACCCAGATCAAGCAAGTGGGGTAACTGGGCACTACGACGTACAGAACATTGCGACTCATGAAGTAGGTCACTGGCTTATGCTTGGAGATCTGTATAATAAGCCGACCATGACACAAACGATGTACGGATATGGTTCTCTCGGAGAAGTAAGTAAACGCAGTCTTGAGAGCGGTGATTTGGCAGGTTTGCGGGCCATATACCCATAGATCTTGATAACGGATTTAAGGGTCACAATGCGATGAGCCAGGCAAGAATCTTGCCTGGCTCTTGTATCGTCCTCCTCTGATATCCAACGCATATGTCAAGAATTTTTTAGATTGCTATTGAACTGAGCACGATCTACCGCTACACTTAACCATATTTGAATCAACAGTATAGGCATATTTCTTTGAATCTGATTATATTTGAGCTGAGCCTGCTGAAGAAAATTAAACTGTTCTATGCGAGATGATCTGGTCTTTTACCTGTAGCTCTGTTATCCTGACCACCTTGATTGAGAACGGCAACCTATCTGAGCAGCCGGTCCGTCAGATTTGGAAATTGGTATTAAACATGGATACCGCTGACCTGAACTCCGGAGATAAAACTTTATGAGTGGGGCATATTCCTACAACCCGGAAGCTTGGCCTGCACTCGTTACGGTTATCCTGACAGGTATTCTCGGTTGGTATGGCTGGCAAAGACGCAAATATACTATTGCCAAACCCTTCATACTGTTGTGTTTGTTTTCTTTTTTATGGGCGGTAGGCTGCTTACTTGAAATATTAGCAATCGAATTTTCCGACAAAATATTCTGGATTAAATTCCAGGGAGTCTGGCAATTACCTGAAGCAACCACTTGGTTGTGGTTTGTTCTGGAATTTGCCGGCTTTAACCGATGGCTGACTCCCCGCACCTTGTGGCTCATGTTCTCGCCTAGCCTTTTCTTTTTCTTGGTGATAATCACGAATTCTAATCATCATCTTCTCTGGAAGGATTTCCTGATGGGAGATCACGTTGTACAGGTGTTTGGCATAGCCAATTGGATTGTTATTGGTTATGCTTGTGTTTTAGTTCTGATTATAGTTGCAATCCTAATAGGGTTGGCGATCCGGTCTCCACAACTTCGCCTGGCGGCGACAGCTATGTTGTCGGGTATGGTCATCGCCTTTGGAACCTATATATGGTTTAACATAAATACTGAGATTTTTGGCCCCGGGGAACGAATTTTGTCTACAATGGGGATCCTATCCTTGTCATTCTCCTTAGCTCTTTTTCAGTTCCATGCTTTGGATCCCGTCCCCTTGGCGCGTTCCACCGTTATTGAGCAAATGGACGACGGGATGCTTGTACTTGATGCCCAGGGAAGAATCGTCGACCTAAATGAATCGGCAGCTCGAATTTTCGATAACCCACCGCAAAATTTACTCTTAAGCCCGGTCGTCGACTTTTTACCAGGTTATCCAACATTAACGGTCGCATCCAGCGGTGTTTCACCAACGGAAATTAGAACGAGAGATGGTACTTCTCATTATTTCAATGTTGGTCTGACACCTTTAAAAGATAAACGCGATAATATTGTGGGGCGATTGTTGCTGTTTCGCGATATCTCAGCACAAAAAGAAGCTGAAGACCAACTCCTGGATCAACAACGACTAGTGGCTACGCTTCAAGAGCGTGAACGCTTAGCTCGTGAACTGCACGATGGCGTTGCGCAGGTATTGGGATACATGGGTATCCAGGCGCAGACAGCGTTAAAATTGTTGAACGAGGGCAACACCGAAAAAGTAAGCCCGATATTAAGACGGTTAGTTGAAGTCGCCAAAGATGCCCACGCAGACATAAGAGAGTCCATTTTGAACCTGAGGCCGAATTCGGTGGGGGAATGGTCTTTCGTTTCTGCGCTAACCCAATATCTGCGCAACTTCGAGAATAATTATGAAATCCGCACTGAACTTATACTTCGGGAAACCGATAAACTTTCAATCAAGCCCCTTGTAGGAGCGCAAGTGTTAAGAGTGATACAGGAGGCGCTCAATAACTCTCGCAAGCACGGCGATGCCAAAAACATAAAAGTTACAATCCAAACAAACAGGGACGGCAAAATCGTTATTCATGTTACCGACGACGGAAATGGGTTTGATATTAATATGCTGAACCAACAGTCGGGTACCCACCTTGGCCTGGCTTTTATGGTAGAACGAATGCGATCGATCGGAGGATCAATGGCGATCGATTCTAAATCCGGATCAGGCACCTTCGTAAAGCTCGAAGTGCCGGTAACAGCTTAACTGAGGTTTAGCAAATGAAAGTGTTGCTGGTCGATGACAACCGGTTGATGATTGAAGGGCTGCAAAATATGCTCGACGCCCATGGCATCGAAGTTGCTGGTACAGCCACTGACGGACTTCAGTCACTGGAACTTGTCCGCCGGCTCAAACCGGACGTCGTTCTCATGGACATACGTATGCCTCTTTGCGACGGGCTTTGTGCCACCCGCCTGATCAAAGCAGAGATGCCCGAATCCAGGATAGTCATATTAACTACCTCCACAGAAGAGACCGACCTGTTTGAGGCCATTAAAGCCGGGGCTTGTGGTTACCTGTTAAAAAGTATGGACGCATCGGAGTTGGTGGAAGCGCTGGAACAAGCAAACCTTGGAGTGCCCCCTTTTTCTCCCAATATGGCCATGAAACTCCTAAATGAATTTGCTAGGCTTAGCAATAAAGCTCAACCAGAAATTCCAGCGAGCCAGATGCCTAAAGCACCGATACCTGAGTCGAAGTTGAATCCCAGGGAGATTGAAGTTTTAAAGTTCGTTGCGGCTGGATTGACATACAAAGAGGTCGGAGCAAGGCTTAACCTCAGCCCCCGTACCATTAAATACCATATGTCTGAGATTATGGCCCGTTTGCATTTGGAGAACCGGGCTCAAGTGCTGGCCTTTGCCGGGCAATCAAACCTGTGGAGTGCCCAGCCTAAGAAGTAAAATGTACCGTATCTTCTGCCCAAGGGACAGCCTCCTTTGTACTAAGAGGCTGTCCCTTTTCTGTCCCTTGAGACATGTTCAACCAGTACTTCAGTCACTAAGATGATTGATTGAGGACAACATGTCTATTCGAAAAATCTGCCTGTGTGGAAATTCCGTCATCATGGGGACACTTAACTCGAGGCTTCGGCAGCAAGTCGATTATGAAGTCATTTCGTTGAAAACGTCACCGGCTTCAACGGAAATAAGCGCTGTAAGACCCGATGTCATTTTCTTCGACCTAGATTCTCCCAGCCCCCGGGCAGCCTTCGATTTACTCGAGACCAGGCCTGAAGTGACCTTGGTTGGGGTAAGTCCTGATGCGAATGTCGTCAGAGTTTGGTCTGGTAAGCAACTGAAAGAGATATCGACTAAAGATTTGATAAGAGTAATAAATGAATCGTCGACCGTCTGATTAAAAAGACCAGAACGTTTATAAAACGTTAAAAAGATATTCCAGAACAGGAATACAGGAGGAGGAATTTGTGAAAACCGTGAAAGTCAACGGGCAAGGATGGTGGAAACGATATTACAGAGTAGTATATTCTGCAATATTTCTTCTTCTTTCAATTACTATGGCCATCGGGTTGGCAGTACCGTTAGCGGCTTCAACAACCGACACCTACCGTCCCAATAGTGATGTTAGCATTAGCTCGTATATAAATGGTAACGGCGGTGGCACTCATTCTGCCCGAGTCAGTGATTTGGATAACAACACATATGTTTTCACAACCAATGAAAATTGGCATTACGATCTATATGGCCTTCCAAACCATAGTTCTTCCTTGGACGGCATTACCACCATCAATTCGGTGACGTTGTGGGCAAAGGTTTGGAGTGAATATTGTGAGAACGACAATTCCAGACAATCAAGCGTAAGGACAAACCTCAAAATAAATGGTGTCAATTATTATGGGACAGCTCTATCTCCTACCCCTGACACTCGGGTCGACATATCCACAACATATGATCATGTTCCCGGCACTACATCTACCGCTTGGACTTGGGCCAATATAGATGCCTTGGAGGTTGGCATCGGGCTAAGATCACCCGGATATGATAGTTGGTGGACTCAGTATTGGAAGGAAGCCATGTGCCTCGAGGTCTGGGTGACTGTTAATTACAGTTTCAATACTACTACCATGGTGACATCAAATCTCAATCCTTCAAATACTGGTGACTCAGTAACATTTACTGCAACCATAACCAGAGCGGGTGGGTCTAGCACCCCTACTGGCAGTGTCATATTTATGGACGGAGCAACTATTTTGGGCACTAGAACACTATCGGGAACGGGTGCTTCGGCAACAGCAGCTTATACCACATCCGCTCTTTCTGTCGGCAGTCATTCCATAACTGCGGCATACGGCGGTGATGGAAATTTAGTTGGGAGTATATCAGCGCCTCTGACGCAAGTGGTGAAACCTTACAATATAATCACTACAGGGAATGCCACCGGAGTGACTCTGACTGGCGCGACATTGAATGGTTCAATTAGTAACTCAAATGGTTCGTTGGTAACCTGCTCATTTCAGTATGGAACGAGCACTTCATATGGAAGCACCACTTCACCTTTGATATCGATGTATGACAATGGGAACTTTTCCGCGACAATCACTGGTCTGACCGATGGGGTTACGTATCATTACCGGGCGCGAGGATATGATTATTCAATACAAGGCTACGTTTACGGGGAAGATAAAACCTTTACTCCGCGGCATAACTTTTTGACCACGGACAGCGCAACGTTAGTGTTTAATACTGGGGCAACGCTGAACGGTTCACTCAACAACGCTGACGGTAGTAACGTTGCCTGCTACTTCCAGTATGGGACAACTACTACATACGGTAGCAGCACACAGTCATTTTCCCAAGGCCTATACGCCAATGGCAGCTTTTCTCGTGCCATCACCGGCCTGATTGAAGGAACTACCTATCACTACAGAGCGGCTGCTTACATTTACGGAACAGGTGAATACGTTTATGGGCAGGATATGACATTCGTTGCGGAAGGGCCTCCAATTTATACAGTTACCTTTAATGGCAATGGCGGTGGCACTCCTGACCCGACAAGCAAGTACGTTACTTATGGTGCGGATTATGGCACCTTAGCCACGGTAAGCCGAACCGGTTATAGCTTTGCAGGCTGGTTTACAGACCCTAGTGCTGGCAGCCAGGTTACCACTACAACCACCGTAACGATCACGGTCAATCAAACTCTCTACGCTCACTGGACACCCAATACTTACACCGTTACCTTCAATAGCAACGGCGGCAGTACGCCATCTCCAACATTCAAGAACGTGACCTATGGTTCCACCTACGGCACACTACCTACGGTAAGCCGCACCGGCTACACCTTTGCTGGCTGGTTTACTGATCCAAGCGGTAATGTCGAAATTACAGCGTCAACTAGCTTAACTATAGCGCTTAATCACACTCTTTACGCTCACTGGACAGCCAACAACTATACCGTTACTTTTAATGCCACCAGTGGCGGTACACCTTCTCCTGCTAGTAAAACCGTAACTTATGGCTCGCCCTACGGTACTCTAGCCACTGTCTCTCGCACTGGTTATACATTCAATGGTTGGTTTACCGATGCGACTACCGGTACAGAAGTTACTGCTGCGAGCACCGTAACTTCTGCGGCCAACCACACCCTTTACGCCCATTGGACGGCCAGCACCTATACGGTTACCTTCGACAGCAATGGTGGCGGCACACCTTCTCCTACTAGCAAGACCGTAACATACGGCTCGACTTATGGCACCCTAGCCACTGTCTCCCGCACTGGCTATACATTCAATGGTTGGTTTACCGATGCGACCACCGGTACCCTGATCGAAAGCACCACCTCCGTTGCCATCACCAGCCCGCAGACCCTGTACGCCCATTGGACGGTTACCAACTATACCGTTACCATAATCTGTAGCCCCACTGCAGGCGGCAGTGTCAGCCCGGCGGGCGGGACCTATACAGCCGGGACTTTCATCTCCCTCACGCCTATCGCAAGTACCGGTTGGAGCTTCAGCGGCTGGAGTGGGGACGTCGTCATCGCGTTTCCTATGTCTAGCCCCCTGACATTCACTATGCCGGCAAGGGATGTTACTCTCTATGCCAGCTTTACTCAGAACGACTACGTGGTCTATACCTCTGTTGGCACCGGGAGTGGAAGTATCGTGCCGAATATGGCGGTCAAACACTACGGTGACTCGGTTTCTATGACGGCCGTGCCGAGTGTCGGTTACCATTTAGTAAACTGGAGTGGAGACTTCACCGGCACTGAAAACCCCATTAGCTTCAGCATGCCCGCAAGTGATGTCCATATCACCGCCAACTTTGCCATCGATACCTATACCGTAAGTTTCGACTCTACGGGCGGAAGTCCCGTCACCAGCCAGACACTTGATATCGGCTCGCTGGTAACTAGGCCGGCCAACCCCTCATGCAGCGGTTATGTCTTCGCTGGCTGGTATAAAGATGCTGATTGCACCGATGATTGGGACTTCGGCACAGATACGGTGAGTGATAATATCACCCTTTACGCCCGCTGGGCGGTCTTCGACCAAGGGATCGATGCTACCGGTAACTCTTTTTACATGTGGGACGGCTCGCTTGCCCAGACCTTCACCGCGGGCAGGACCGGGGGGCTCTATATGGTTTCCTGTTTCTTGTCAAACGGTTCTGCTTTTACACTGAATGTTGAAATCCAAGGAGTGACCGGCAGCAAACCAAACGGTACGGTACTTACATCTAGCACGGCTAACGTATCAGCCAGTCCAACTACCCAGCGATGGGTGGAAGTGGTATTCGCAACGCCATATCCGGTGACCGCCGGACAGCAATATGCCATCGTCTGGAAGAACCTTCCTTTCAGCGCGAACATCAATTTCTATTACTCAAAAACCGACGCATATACTGGAGGCGAAGCACTTGTGCTGAATGGCTCAAGTTGGGAAAGCGCAACCGGTCCAGACTTCGTTTTCCGTACGTTCATCCTCTCAAGCCCGGGCATCAGCGTGAGCCCTACTTCTGGACTGGTGACTACTGAATCCGGCGGCACGGCTTTCTTCACTGTTCGTCTTGGCAGTGAGCCCACAACGGATGTGACTATTGCGCTATCCAGCAGCGATACTTCAGAGGGTGCGGTGTCCCCCGCGAGTCTGACCTTCACCCCAGCCAACTGGGATACGCCACAGGTGGTGACCGTGACAGGGGTGGATGATACGACAATAGATGGTGAGGTTGCCTACCAGATAATTACTGCCACGGCAGTTTCCACCGATCCTGCCTATAACGGGCTTAACCCAGCGAATGTAAGCGTCACCAATACCGATAACGACCTCCCGAGCTACGATTTGACCATCAATACTACCGGCAGCGGCTCGGTGATCCGAAACCCGAACCAGGCAGCCTATGAAGAAGATACATCCGTACAGCTTACGGCAGTTCCAGCTGTGGGCTGGCACTTCGTAGGCTGGACAGGTGACCTAACCGGCACCGATAACCCCAAGAGCGTCACTATGACCAGCAATAAAACCGTCACTGCTAGCTTTGCCATCGATACTTATACAGTGACCTTCGACAGCAACGGCGGAGGAACGCCTGACCCGACGAGTAAAACCGTAACCTACGGTTCCACCTACGGCGCACTGGCTACGGTAAGCCGGGGTGGCTACACCTTCGACGGTTGGTTCACCGCTGCTAGCGGCGGCACCGAGGTTACCGCTGCAACCTCGGTTGCCATCACTAGCCCACAGACTCTATATGCCCATTGGACGGCAAACAATGTTGCACCTGAGGCGGTTAATGACACCGCAATCGTCAACGAAGACAGCTCTGACAACATCATCAACGTCAAAGGCAACGATATCGACGTCGAGGGGAACACACTCACTGTAACAGCAGTTGGTGCCGCGGCTAATGGCACCGCCACCCTGGATACAGGAGTCGTAAAATATACTCCAACAACCAACTACTTTGGCGCTGACTCCTTTATTTATACTATCTCCGACGGCAACGGCGGCTTCGATACTGCTACCGTCAGCATCACGGTCAATTCGGTCAACGATCTGCCGACCATTTCAGATATCACCGACCAGACGATCAACGAGGACGCCAACACTGGTGCGCTGGCTTTCACAGTCGGTGATGTCGAGACCGCCGCCGGCAGCCTCACGCTAGGTGGCAGCTCCTCCAATACCGGGCTGGTACCAAATGCCAATATCGTCTTTGGTGGCAGTGGTGCCAATCGCACTGTCACCGTGACCCCCGTCGCCAACGGCTTTGGTACGGCTACGATAACCGTGACTGTCACCGATGCCAACAGTGGCACTGCCCAGGATACCTTTGTACTGACGGTCAATTCGGTCAACGATCTGCCAGCTTTATCTGGTACATTTGCCTCACAGACCGTAGACTACAGTGACCCCATCACAAGCGGCACTGTTATCGCCACTGATGTGGATTCTATGGAGCTTGAAATCAATGGCCTTCCCGCCAATGTAACTGCCTCAAGCCCGACAATCAGCGGTACTGGAACATGGACCGATCCAAGAGTCTACACATGGACCATAAGTGGACTAGCAGATGTGGCATCCGGATCGTGCCAAATCAAGGTAACTGATGGCTCAACACCTGTGAATGGCCCAACGATCACTGTGGACAAAGAGGACGCCACTATCTCATTCGATCCGAACAACATCGTTGCTAACTTGGTACACGAAGACGGTGGAGATAATTCAGCTTTTGTGTGGCATATAACTATTACTCAAGCCAATGATGGGCACCTCGGTGAGTTGAGTAAAATCGCGGCTGCAGACATCAGTCTGTCGTTTAAAGCTGTGGGAAGTGGAACTGGTTATACCATGACTGCAACTGACTTCAAACCATCAACTGGTATCGCAACATTCAATGTTCCAATCAGTGTGTTGAATGTTGAAACCTATACCGGTGAGGTGTCGCTTTCAAACAACTGGTTCAAAGCCATAACGGCTGAAAATGTTCTTGTCGTCTACGATCCAAGTCTTGGCTTCGCATCTGGCGGTGGCTGGTTCTATTGGCCAGGTACAACCGATAAGACCAACTTCGGCTTTACCATGAAATACAATAATAAAGGTCAGCAGGTCCAAGGTAGCCTCCTGCTCATCCGCCACATGCCCGATGGCTCAATCTATCGCATTAAAAGCAACGCACTTTACGGGTTGGCTTTGAATACAGTCACTGGAGTTGCGACCTTCAGTGGCAAGTGCACTTACTTATACCCCAATCCGATTCCTGGAGCTGACCCAATCAATGTCGGTGGTCAAGAGTTCATGATCTATGTCGACGACAACAATGACCCCGGTGACGGTATCGATCGGATCTGGTTCACAGTGCTTGGACAATCCTTCTCCCTGGATAATGGGAATAATCTAGCTGATGTGAGCGAGATCCAACCAATCGTCAGCGGCAACATCGTTGTCCCGCACATCGCCGCTGGACAATCGACCAATCCAACGGTGACATCGATTACCCCCAATATCGGAGTTAAAGGCGCAACAATAACTGTAGTTATTACAGGTACGGGTTTTACTGAAAATGTTAAAGTGAGTTTTGGATCAGGCATAACCGTCACTAATCTTGTGGTGAATAGCGATATTCAGATAACAGTCACTATCACCATCTCTTCTAAAGCTAAATCAGGCACTAGGGATGTGACAGTAACTACAGCTAGCGGCTCAGGTACTCTCGCTGAAACATTTACAGTTACCTAGTATCACAATTCCAAAAAGTCAACTAAACTGGCTTGCAACAGAGGGCGGGGAGAAATCTCCGCCCTCTGTATTCGGATTGGAAGTCAGCGTCTCGCTATGAATATCCCAAACCCAGGGTGAGCAGAGGATGTTCTCATTGAAACGCGGTAAACTGCCAAAGAACTACACTGATTGGGATGGGACATAACGGTCTCTTAATATGACGAATCAAGCCTTTTGTTACTTGACACTTTTTGTTAAATTGTGTGAACCAGCAACAAATAGTATTTTCTTTCGATTAGAACGCCGTTCTTGAGTTGTTTTCAACCATTGAAATCACCGAGGCTTAGGGTGATTGAGCCCGCTTCCAATCTGTGTAATAACGACCAATCGTGTGTGAAATATTCTTCATTTCACTACCGCTTGAGTCCCTCCAAGTATTAAGGAGATACCGTACTTCCCTAGGTGTGAATTTTGCGTCGAACAGAAGGAATACTTCACACTTCAGGGTGCCGGGTTTCAAATTGTACTTCCATGAAGTTTCTATAACTTTTCGTTCATGTTGCGATAGGTCTTCCATTACACAATTATATCACGTGGTCCCATTCAATTTGTCAGGGCATCTTAAGACTGGGTGGCTTTTGTATTAGAAATGCTCTTGTGGCATTACTTACTACATCAGAGCATTTGAGTAGCAATTAGCTTCATTTCACGGCACGAGATGAGGAGTAGTAGACAAGAAGGCTAGTTGAAGTAGGTACTAGGATTAAGTGGCGATTTACTAACGATTAAGTAGGGATCGAGAAGAGACCATACTAGTCCCTTGCTTTTTTGAGAAGGACATGGCGCTCATTCATCCCGAACCGAAACATGTTCGACGCCCTTGTCACTGGCAACGGTGTATCGCCAACCTTTAATTGTTTCATCGCCATTCATGTTTGTCTTAGGCTTCTTTCCCAACAAAGCTATTGTATCTCTTAATCCTTTGTCGGCGACCCCGAGATAAACCTGAGTTGTGTTCAGGTTTTCATGTCCTAGGAGTTGTTGAACATTGGTGACGTTAGCTCCCCGTTCTACTAGATCAGTCGCAAACTTATGCCGCAGACTATGAGCATGAATTTCTTTGACCCCAGCCTTTTTAGCGAATTGGGCGACCTTGTCTCCTATTGCTGTTGCTTTTAACCCAAACACCGTTTGCTCAGGAGTCATGTTTTTGGTGAAGTTCTGCAAACGCATGACCATTGTTGGTACCAGAGGAATGATTCTATCCTTGTGATTCTTGGCGTCTCGGACGACCAGGAAATCGGCATTGATATCTTTGACCTGCAGGTTGGCGAGTTCAGAGCGCCGCATCCCTGTATTTAAAGCGAGTTCGAGTAGCAGCAGGTCTCGAACTATCGTAGATTTATGAGTCTTCTTTTCTCTAATGGCTTTAACCAGCTTCTCGATCGCTTCTTGTTGAGTGTATGGCGGTAGAGTTTTGGGGATTTTGATCTTCACATCGAGAGGCTCACCATACCATTTGAAGAATTGACGCAACATCTGGGCATAGCGGTATAGAGTGCGTGGCTTTCGATCGGTGTATTTAGCGAGGAAGGCTTTAGCCAGATCTGGCGATGGAGGGAAATTGCCTAGTTCAGTCTGGAATTTGGTCAGAATTGCTCTAGTGTCGCTCAGGTTTTTAACATTCCGTAAACGTAAAATGATCTCGTTGTCGTAGAGCTTGAAAAGCTCCTCGTTGGTCATGTGCCTGAGCTTGAGTTTGCGCTTACCTTCTGGCCCCAAGAGCATCTCCAAGAGTTCCCTTAAGGGGAGTTCTTCAAAAGAACTATCACTATTAGAACTGACGTGGATGGTGGGCGGTAGTGGTCTCGAACCACTGACCTCTGCGATGTCAACGCAGTGCTCTAACCAACTGAGCTAACCGCCCGAGAAGCAGCTTGGATTGTAGCTTAAAAGGGGCGTGACGGCAAACTAGTTCCGTCTGGCGCATTTCTTTTCGGAGTGATAACCATGCCAATTAACGCGGCGATAAAGATTTTGATGATGTCCCCGGCAATGAAAGGCAGTACACCCATGGATATAATCGACGAGAGATTAACCTCCCGTCCCGATAGTCCAAGCCATGAACCAAGCCACAAGCAACCGGGGACATAAATGAGGAACAGGCAGGCGACCGCCATTAAACCGAATATGCGAGAAAAAGAAAATCCCTGGCTGACCCTGTCGGTTAAGTAGCCGATCAAGGTTGCCGCAAGGATAAATCCGAATAGGTATCCAAACGTGGCGCCAAATCCACTACCGCCGTTGGCAAACCACGGTATTCCAGCAATACCTAAACCTGCATATAGTGCCATTGACGCACCGCCCCACCACCGGCCTAGCGTGACGCCTGCAAGGAGCACAGCGAAAGTCTGCATCGTAACCGGCACCGGTGTGAACGGGAGATAAAATTTGATCTGGGCTAGTAGACCTGTCAGGACCGCGAAACCTAAAGCTAAACTTAATTTAGCCGGAATGGACAATGCCGTTCGGCGTTGGAAAAGGTCATATTTGAAGCTTTCGAAGCGGGCTGACAGTTCCATGGCGCACTCCGGGGTGTTATTTTCTGATGGTTGGCTTTTCGCAGGCGAGAAGCGTGTAGGTACTGGTCTTGCCGCAGCCTGAGCAGGTTACCGATAATGTTATCGGTTGGCTCATGACGCGCTCGGCCACGTTGGTGAGGATGGAATCCATATTATCCAACCGTTCATCCAGCACAGAAAGTTGCTGCGAAAGATTTTCCAGTGTCGGTTCGACGATTGCGTGGGTATGCTGTTTGGGTTTTTCTGCCAAAATACGCTCCGGGGAATTGATGCCGTATTATAGGTATTCCAGCCTGCAAGTGTCAAAAACCGTATAATAAAATGCAGCACACTCTCGCCGCTGGAGTGAAGCCAAATAGTTTGAGCCGGACTAAATTAGGTTTTTGATCAGGTTGGCCATTTCGATCGCCTGAACAGCGGCATCGAAACCTTTATTGCCCATCTTGGACCCGGCTCGTTCGATAGCCTGTTCTAAGGTTTCGGCGGTAATAACCCCGAAAATTACCGGCAGACCCGTTTCCATATTTACCGCGGCAATTCCCTTGGCAACTTCGTTGGCTATGTATTCAAAATGCGGGGTGTTGCCTTTGATGACCGCTCCAAGACAAACTATGGCATTATATCGGCCTGAAACGGCAAGCTTCTTAGCTACCAGGGGAATTTCGAAAGCCCCTGGCACCCAGGCTAAATCGATATCGGATTCAGCGACACCGTGTCGGAGGAAGGCATCCTTGGCACCGGCAACCAGCTTGCCGGTCATGAATTCGTTGAAGCGTGACACTACCACGGCAAATTTGAGCCCCTGCCCCATCAATGAACCTTCGTAGCTAACCACCGCTTGCTCCTTCAGCCTTGACGGCTTCCTTAAATAATAGATGCCCCATCTTTCGGCGCTTGGTCTCGAGGTATTTTTCGTTATGCGGGTTGGGTGGCATTTCTATCGGTATAGTTTCTACCACTTTCAGCCCGTACCCTTCAAGACCAACAACTTTTTTGGGGTTATTGGTTAGTAACTTGATCTGGTGCAAGCCAAGATCAGCGAGGATCTGGGCGCCGATACCATAATCACGCAGGTCCGCTTCGAATCCGAGTTTTTCGTTAGCTTCAACCGTATCCAACCCTTGGTCCTGGAGTGCATAGGCGCAAATTTTATTGTGGAAACCAATACCCCGGCCTTCCTGGCGCATATAGAGGAGGACACCAGCTCCCGCAGCGGCAATCTGCCGGAGCGCAAAATCAAGCTGCTCGCCGCAATCGCATCTCAAACTTCCTAGGACATCACCGGTCAGGCATTCGGAATGAACGCGGGTTAGAATCGGCTTGCTTTCGGTGGACAAGTTGATCTCGCCATAAACCAGGGCTAAGTGTTCCCCGGGATCGACTTCACTCCGGTAGCCGATGGCGGTGAACTCACCGTAGCGGGTGGGGAGCCTGGCCTCAGCTACTCTCTTAACGAGCTTTTCCGTACGCCGCCGATAGGCAATAAGGCCGGCGACGCTGCCTATCTTGAATCCCCATTCATCCGCCAGTTTTTCTAATTTGGGCAGTCGAGCCATGGTGCCGTCGTCATCCATGATTTCGCAGATAACTCCGGCAGGATAAAGGCCAGCAAGACGCGACAGGTCGACTGAAGCTTCGGTATGTCCGGCGCGCACCAGTACGCCGCCGTCGCGGGCTCTCAACGGAAATGTGTGTCCTGGTTTGAGCAGATCTCCCGGAGATGTTCGGGGGTCTATCAGCGTTCTTACCGTTTCGGCACGGTCCGCTGCAGAAATACCCGTTGAAACTCGGTGCCGGGCTTCCACCGAAATAGTGAAAGCGGTGCAGTGTTTGGATGAATTCTCCTGTACCATCAGCGGGATGCCGAGTGCGTCCAGTCTGTCGCCGGTCAGCGAGACGCAAATAAGTCCGCGGGCGTTTTTGGCCATGAAATTGATCGCTTCCGGTGTTATCTTCTCGGCTGCGATGAACAAATCGCCCTCGTTTTCCCGATCGTCGTCATCGACGATAATCACGAATTTTCCCGATTGAATATCGGCGATGATCTCGGGTATTGTAGCTATGCCCATTGAGATATGCTCCTAGGCGAAACCGTGTTCGGTCAGGAAAGCCTCGTTTATCGAGGCCGTCTTTTTAGAAGTGAATTTTTCGACGTATTTGGCGATAATATCGGCTTCGAGGTTAAGGCGGTCGCCCTCTTGTTTCCCGCCGATCGTGGTATGACTCTGGCTGAAGGCGACTAGAGATACGGAAAAATGATGTTCCGCCAGATTTGTGACCGTGAGGCTGAGACCATCGACTGTAATGAATCCTTTTTCAACTATATAACGCATCACTTCCGGTGGAGCGCTGATGGTCATGAGTTTAGCGTCACCATCCTGGATGATTTTATTAACCGTGCCGGTGGCGTCGATATGCCCTTGTACCAGGTGACCTCCAATCCGTCCAGAGAGGGTGAGCGCACGTTCTAAGTTAACTTGATCGCCTGGACGGAGCTCGCCAAGATTGGTACGCCTCAGTGTTTCCGGCATAACGTTTGCTTTGAAGACCCCATCTATTATCTCAGTGGCAGTCAGGCATACTCCATTTACCGCTATCGAATCGCCTGGTTTGAGATCGACCATTATAACGCGCGCTCGTACGATAAGACGGCTGTGCGAAAGGCTGACAACAACGCCGATTTCTTCGACGATACCACTGAACAAAGGCTACTCCCTAATGAAATATCCGGATATCACGGTGTCCGGTCCATACTGGGCGACTTTAACATTCTCCAGGCGGACGGCATCGGCGATCTTTTCCACTCCGGAACCACCCACCGGCGTTCCGGCTTGAGACCCTCCGATTATCATCGGAGCGATTATTGCGACCACTTTATCAATCAATCCAAGATCGAACAAGGTGCCGAGTAGCGTGCCGCCGCCCTCAACCAGGAGGCTGGTCACCTGGCGTTCGCCCAGATGCCTCATGAGCGCCTTGAGGTCCACTCGACCATCGGCATCCGGCAACCGCAGCGTATCAGCGCCGGCTTTAAGGTAAGCTTGCTCCCGATCTCGGGATGCTTGTTTTCCGAGAACGATCAATGTCTTCCCCGGCTCGCTGAACATACAGGAATCCAGCGGCGTACGCCCGCTTGAATCCACAATAACCCGGAGGGGTTGCTTGTGGGAGGTGCCGCCCCGGCCGGCGCAGCCCCGAGCGGTAAGGTGCGGGTTGTCCGCCAACACAGTGCCAATACCTACCATTATGGCGTCGGAAGCGTGGCGCAGGGTATGAGCGTAATTGCGGGAGTCCTCACCTGATATCCATTTAGAGTCCATCATCCGGGTAGAGATCTTGCCGTCAAGACTCATGGCGTACTTGGCAGTGACCAGCGGCAGACCGGTGTTGATATATTTGAAGTAGGCTTCGTTGAGTTCCCGTGCCGCTTCCCGCCGATTGCCCACATGGACTTTGATACCTGCGGCTTCCAGTTCCGCTTTCCCTTTACCGAAGACGACCGGATTATCATCCAGTGTCGCGATATGGACCTCCCGGATGCCCGCAGTGATGATGGCATGAGTACAGGGTGGGGTTCGACCGAAATGGCAGCATGGCTCCAGAGTAACGTACATCGTGGCGCCGCGGCTCTTGTCCCCGGCCTGTTTCAAGGCGCCGATTTCAGCGTGGTCGCCGCCGGGCGGTTGGGTAAATCCCTCGCCGACAATCTCATCGCCCCGCGCGATGACGGCACCCACAGCCGGGTTAGGCGAGACTTCGCCTAGGGCGAGACGCGCCAGCTTTAAAGCCTGCTCCATGAAGTCCATCGTAACGGCAATTCTAACACCCGCTACTGAAGAGGCGCAAACGGAGCAGACTTCTTACCTTGAAACCCACCGGCTTGTAAATGAGAAAGTTTGACGGATTAATAAACGGTTCCGCGTTCGGACTGGAGCAGTTGCTGCAATCGTGCCGATGAGGTGCAGTGTAGTAATGCTTCGTCACGGGTAATGACTTTACGTTTTATAAGATCGGCTAGCGCCTGGTCCATTGTCTGCATGCCTTCTTTGTGAGACACTTCAATGTTGCTCTGCAGATCGAAGACCTGCTGCTCCCTGATAAGCCTCGAAATGACCGGGTTGTTGAGCATGATCTCAAATGCGGCGATCCGCCCGCCCCTGGCGCGGTGCGGCAATCGCTGTGACAATACCGCCAGCAGGACCTGAGACAACTGGTATCTGATCTGGCGCTGTTGCTCCGGCGGGAAAATATCTACGATGCGATCGATTGTCTGCGCGGCATCGACGGTATGCAGCGTGCTGATCACCAGGTGCCCTGTCTCCGCGGCGGTCAATGCTGTCTTCATCGTGTCCAGATCCCGCATTTCCCCAATCACCAGTACATCGGGGTCGTGGCGCAGGCAGTGTACCAGGGCGGATTCGAAGGATCGGGTGTCGTCTGCCATATCACGTTGTCGAATAAGGCACTGTTTGTTGGAAAATAAAAACTCGATTGGATCCTCAATTGTCACCACATTGCGCTTGGCTGTCTCATTCAAGTGATTGATCATGGCTGCCAGGGTAGTGGATTTGCCGGTACCGGCGGCGCCGGTGATCAGGATCAAGCCTCTGGGTTTTAAGATAAGTTCTTTACAAATCTGGGGCAGTTCAAGCTGATCGATGGTAGGCACCTTGAACGGTACCGGACGTATGGCTAAGGAGATCGAACCCCGCTGGCGAATTGCGCTGACGCGGAAGCGCGACAGGCCGCTCATCGAATAAGTGAAATCGAGCTCGCGGTTGACCTTAAAAGCTGCCCTTTGGTCCTCGGTGGTGATCTTATTGAACATGTTTTCAACTTCTTGAGGGGTGAATGGAGGTACTTCGGGAAGAGGAATCAATTCTCCATCGATCCGTAGCACGGGCACGCTGGGTACGGTGATATGCAGGTCGGTGGCATTCCGTGCCACGATGAACTCCAGGAATTTTTCGATAGGTATGCTCATAGTTACACTCCCGCTACTAGAAATTAACATTCTGCGGGGTGATTAGCAATGGTACTTAAGTATATTTAAGCCATACCAATTAGTACTACAGGAATTCTTGGTCCGTCAAGGACAATATTATGGATATTTAGATAAAATATTGGTAAACCTATTGAAAACACCATCTGTCGGAGGTACAATCCTAGCACTTCCCCAGCTTGTTCCAATTCGGAAAAAAGGAGAACCGCGATGAGCAAGGTGTTTTCGGGAGTCTTCGCTGTTTTATTTATTATTTCGATGCTAATGGCCGGAGGCTGCTCCGGTGAGGAAAAAGCGCTGCTCGCGCAGGAGCGGGACGCCGCGAATTCACAACTGCAGCAGACCCAGGCTGAATTAAACATAGCCTGCGCCGATCTTTCTGCCGTCGAAAACGAACTCGCGGCGCTAAAGGCTTCTTTTGAAGCCGCCCAAAAAACAATAGCCGAGTTGCAGGCCAAATCAAGCCCAAGGTATTTTTCGTCACCAATCGAACTAGCAAACTGGCTGGCCAAGGATCCAGTTTCCGAAGAGCCGGATGCCGTGACATACGGTGCGTGGTATGCCAAAGCGCTCAGGGTGCAGCAGAACGCCGCTGCTGACGGATTCCTTGTTTCGGTGCAATATCATTATTGCGACGAACGCCATATTATTGAATACATCGCTTGCTTGACCGTGGTTAATGGATATATGTTCATGTGGAACCCTGAGACCGATGATGTCGAATTGGATCCGCTCTGGGGCACCAGTAAAGTAATTTAAATGCTCACCACAGCCCCGCCGCCGCGGGTATTGCCGCGCGGCTGACCAGTTTGATGGCGCCGGACGGGCAGGCTGCCCTGCAGACACCGCAGCCGTAGCAATTGCGTGTATTTACTTTCGTCATCGCTGAAGTGCGGCTGTATTCAAGCGCGCCGAAGTGGCAGACGCTGAAGCAGTCACGGCACCCGGTACAGGATTCCTCATCAATGGTCGCGGAGTATTCAGCCCGGAACATCACCTTCGTGCTTAGATTCAGGCTGATGTTGAGCGCCTGGCAATCGGCGCGGTCGCAGTTGCAGATGCCGCCGATAAACGGCGTCTGGAAAGTCCAGATGGTATGACACAAGCCTTCGTCATCGTGCCGGGTTATCGCGGCTAGCGCCTCTTTCGGAGACAGGACTTCAAATCCGGAGGTATCCGGCCCGTTAAGGAAAGTTCCATCGAGTTCCGACAGGATCTCAAGGATCCTGCCCCCGCCGGGGGCCATTGATAAACCGTAACAGTACCGGGCTTCGGTTTTAAGCTTCGAATAGCGGCAGATGCAGGCTAATCGAACCACCGATGTTGTCATGTTCAACACTTCGGCTACATCTTCTATCGGCAGCACCTGACCAAAATGACTCGATTTTTGGCGTCCGGAAAGAACCGGCCGGATGATGTTTTTAACCAGTGCCGGTGTTTTGTCGAGAGCAGCCAGCCGCTCGGCGCCGGAAGCAATGCCTTCGGGGTGCCGGAAAAATTCTTCTATATAACGGCGCCGCTTGAGATCGGCCAGCAGCTCTTCGGAATAGTTTTCAGCCCTGAGATACCACTTTTTCCCTTCACCGTGCTGATGGCAGAACTGGCACATAGGCAAACTGTAGAGTAATGGCCAGGTTTGGTCAAGGCCGATCCAATTACTTCAGCTATATTGACATATCAGAAAAGAAAGATATAATAGTTCTTATTCTTATTGGACAGTGAGCCACCTGTCCGAATTCTAAAAATTGTGAAGGAGGTAGTCATGGATCCAACCCGTATCTCGAGGCGTGATTTCACCAAACGGATGGCAGTCGTTGGCAGCGGCATCATGGTGTTCGGGGTAATGAGCGCCTGCGACAACGACGAACCAGCTCAGACCACAACTCCAACGGCAACCCTCCAACCGCTACCTGCATTGAAATTCCAATTCTCGGACACTGCGGGCAACCGGACCATAGCCCAATACCTTCAAGGCCAGATGTCTCAGAATATGGGGATCAATATCACTCTGGAGCCAATGGAGTCGGCCGCTTTCCAGAAATTTGTTAACGAGGAGAACCATACCTGGGCATGGTTTGGCTGGGGAGCCGATTATCCCGATCCTGAGAACTTCCTGGATTCCGTGTTCATGACCAAGGCCGGTAACAATCACACCCTTTATTCCAATCCTCAATTTGATACCCTTATGACCAACGCGTTGAAAGAACTGAACAACACCACTCGCCTCCAGATGATTGACCAGGCTCATCGTATGGTGGTCGAAGACATGCCGATGGTTTTCATGTTCAACCGCGAGCGCTTCAACCTGGTCAAACCAGCCCTCAGACCCACCCTCAAGCCCACCGGCCAGGATGGCCAGATAATGGGCGACCGCTTCTTCCGGCAGGTCAGCATGCCCAATAACATTCTGCGGGTCAACAGCAGCGGCGATCCCCCTACCCTCGATACCAACGCCGCCTCATGGGCAAGCAGCCTTTCCTGCCTGTATCAGATCTATGACGGCCTGTTTACCTTCGACCAGAACCTCAACGTTCAGGCGATGGTAGCCAGTGAGATCCCGACCACGGCCAACGGCGGCATTTCCGCTGACGGTAAAACCTACACCTTCAAATTGAAGTCAAACGTTACTTGGAGCGACGGCAAACCTGTTACTGCTCAGGACTTCGAGTACAGTATCAAACGCATGCTGGCACCTGCCACCGCTGCGGAATACTCGTTCCTCTATCTCGCTATCGCTGGCGCCGAGGCATATAACGCCGGTACTGGTCAGGAGAGCGCTGTTGGTGTGAAAGCCCTCAACGCGACTACTCTGGAGATTAAGTTGGCTCAACCGCAGCCGACCTTCATTTCCAGGATGGCGTTGTGGCCGTGTTACCCGGTGCGCAAAGACATTGTTGATGCCAAGGGCGCCGACGCCTTCCTGCCGCCCAACTTGATCGGCAACGGTCCTTTCATGTTGACAGAATGGGTACCGTTGGACCACATGACCTTCAAAGTTAACCCGAACTACTGGGGCACTAAGCCTACTTTAACCGAGATTCGATTCCGCAATATTCCGGATCCCCAGGCGTCGCTGGCGGCATACCAGAATAATGAACTGGATATGTCCGGTGTTCCGGTCGGCACCGAAAAAGCCACCATGGCCGACGCTACTCTGGGAGCTCAGGTCTTCCGCAACGCTGATCTGGTGACCTTCGGCTTCCAGTTCAACGTCAAGAAAGCCCCGTTTGACAACAAGAAGGTACGCCAGGCTATCTCCTGCGCCATTGACCGCGACACCTTTATCAACAACGTCAGAGGCGGGGTCGGTCGCGCTACCACTTCGTGGATACCTCCGGGAATGCCGGGCTTCGACGCCAATATCGGCGCCGACTACAAGTTCAACGTTGCCAAGGCTAAGCAGTTGCTGGCCGAGGGCGGTTATAAAGTCTAGAATAAGTCGCTATTGTTGGAAAAATTCTGGCAGTGACGGGAGCAAGGGATTGGGGACTTCCAATCCCTTGCTCTTTATGAATTGAGGTAAATGGGAAAATATATCCTCCGCCGGCTGTTGTGGATGATGCTCACCCTCTTCGTGGTGGCTTTCATAACTTTTGTCCTGATGCACCTGGTGCCCGGCGGCCCCTGGGACCGCGAGAAAGAACTGCCTGCGCAGGTTATCGAAAACCTGAACCAAAAATACGGTCTTGATAAACCGCTTTTCGTTCAATTCGGCAGTTATATTTGGAATGCCTTGAACGGCGATCTGGGAATCTCATATATTTACCAGGATCGGGGTGTGACAGAAATTATCCTTGGCGGATTGCCGGTAACCGCCACTCTTGGCCTGGTGGCATTTGCGCTGGCGATTGTGCTTGGCGTATCGCTGGGAGTTGCCGCGGCGTTAAAACAGAATTCGGTTATAGACTATTTTTCAGTAGCTTATGCCACAGTTTTTGCCAGCGTGCCCGCTTTTGTGCTAGGTATTTTCTTAATGTACACCCTGGCGGTCCAGTTCCACTGGTTCCCAACGGGTGGGTGGGGTACTTTACAACATATAGTTATGCCTGCGATCGCCCTGGCGGCACTACCTGCCGCTTATACCGCCCGCATCACCCGGGCTTCTATGCTTGAAGTTATCAGGCAAGATTACGTTCGCACAGCAAGAGCTAAAGGTTTATCTGAGCGAGTTGTATTATGGCGGCACATCAGCCGCAACGCTCTTATCCCGGTGGTCACTGTAGCTGGACCCGAGTTGGCGGCCCTCGTTTCAGGATCATTCATCATTGAGACTCTGTTCTCGGTACCAGGCATCGGCCGGCTGTTTGTTCAGGGTGTTTTCCAGCGAGACTACGGACTTATCATGGGCGCCATCTTGTTTTATGCTTTCATTATCGCTATCGTCAACCTGGTAGTTGATATTGTTTATGCCATGATCGACCCGAGGATACGCTATGACTGAAGCGGCTGCCGAATTCATACCTGCCTCAACCAAAACGAACGTGTCGGCTCGTCCGCACCACACCTTGTGGGGTGACGCCTGGATACGGCTTCGGCGCAATAAGCTCGCCGTTGTCGGCGGCATCATTATTATCATCATTGCTCTGGCGGCGGTGCTCGCCCCCTGGATTACCGAATATGATTTTGCCTTCCAGGATTATAGCGCAATACTCTAGCCTCCAAGCGCTGAGCACTGGTTCGGCACTGACGAACTGGGACGCGATGTCTTCGCCAGGATGATCTACGGCGCGAGAACTTCCCTGGCCGTGGGTTTGTTTACTCAGTTCATTGTTATTTTTGTTGGCTTGCCAATCGGCGCTTTCGCCGGTTTTATCGGCGGGAGGGTGGACAACCTTCTGATGCGGTTCGTCGATGTGATGTACGCCTTCCCTGACATACTCCTCATCATCCTGCTCTCCGCCGTCATGCGGGAAACAGACTTCGCTCGTTTTGGCGGCGGCATATTCGTTATCTTCCTCGCCATCGGATTGGTAAACTGGGTGGGGATTTCTCGACTGATTCGCGGACAGATACTCTCGTTGAAACAGCGTGATTTCGTCACCGCCGCCCGCGCTATGGGAGGAGGTAGCCGCTACATCACCTTCCGGCACTTACTGCCCAATGCCTTGGGGCCGATAATTGTCGCTGTGACTTTCGGTGTGCCAAGAGCCATTTTCGCCGAGGCAGCGTTGTCGTATATCGGAATCGGTATTCGACCACCAACCCCGAGCTGGGGCGCTATGATACGTGACGGATTCAACGTGATGAACGCTTATCCTCACTTAGTCATTATTCCTGCCATCGCTATTGCCGTACTTATGCTAGCTTTCACCTTCCTCGGTGATGGTCTACGCGACGCGCTGGACCCGAGGCTGAGACGTTAAAATGTCCCTATTGAACGTTCAGCACCTGACCACGGAGTTTCACACTCAGGACGGCATTGTACATGCCGTAAATGATGTGTCTTTTTCGGTCAACCGGGGCGAACTCGTGGCGCTCGTTGGTGAAAGCGGCTGTGGCAAAACCGTTAGTTCGCTGTCCATCATGCGCCTGATTCCAGAACCGCCGGGTAAAATTACCAGCGGCAGCATTCTTTTTGAAGGCAAAGATCTTCTAAAGCTGACCAAGGATGAAATGCGCCGGGTGCGCGGCTCCAAGATTTCAATGATTTTCCAGGAGCCGATGACTTCATTGAACCCCGTTTTAACCATAGGACGGCAGCTCACCGAGGCGTTGATACTGCACAAAGGCATGGATAAAAAAGCCGCCGAAGCTGAAGCGGTCGACCTGCTGAACAAAGTAGGCATTCCGCAGGCGGAGAAGCGAATCAAGAGTTACCCGCACCATTTTTCCGGCGGTATGCGCCAGCGGGTAATGATAGCCATGGCTATTTCATGCCAGCCGAAACTGGTGATTGCCGACGAGCCAACCACCGCGGTGGACGTTACTATCCAGGCGCAGCTTCTTGAATTACTGAAAAGTATTATCCGCGATCTCAACAGTTCGCTTATCCTGATCACTCACAACCTTGGGGTAGTCGCCCGCTATGCCCATCGTGTATATGTAATGTATGCCGGACGGGTTGTAGAACATGGCACCGCTGCCGAAATCTTTCACAATCCTCTCCATCCTTACACCGCAGGTTTGTTGGGTTCAGTACCCAGGTTGGATGAACCCCGGAAACTCCGCCTGCGTTCCATCGAAGGGCAGCCGCCCGACCTAATTAGTCCGCCGAAAGGTTGTGCCTTTGCCGCCCGATGCGCTTACCGGCGCGAAGGCCGCTGTGAAACCCTTGAGTTCGAGATGGTGGAAGCAATCCCAGGGCATTTCACCAGTTGTCTGGTAGCTTTTGAGGGAGAAACGCCTTGGCGCAAGACAATGTCCTAGTCGAAGTAACCGGACTGACTAAGTATTTTCCGATCGCCTCAGGTGGGCTGTTCCGCAAAAAGGTGACCGAGCTGAAGGCTGTTGATGGGGTGACCTTCGCTGTACACCAGGGAGAGACGCTGGGACTTGTCGGCGAATCCGGCTCCGGCAAGACTACGGTCGGCAAATGTGTCCTGCAACTTCATCGGCCAACCTCCGGCGAGGTCATCTTCAAAGGACATGATTTGGCCTCTTTATCAGAAAAGCAGCTGCGGGCGTATCGTCCCAAGCTTCAGGTCATTTTTCAGGACCCTTACGAATCGTTGAACCCCCGTTTCACCGCCTACGATATCATCTCCGAACCGATGAAACTTCACGGGGCTACCCGTACCGAATGCCGGGAGAGGGTGGCGGAACTGTTGAACATCGTCGGTCTGGCGCCTTATATGGCCGAACGCTATCCTCACGAGTTCTCCGGCGGCCAGCGGCAAAGGTTAGGAGTGGCTAGGGCTCTGGCGCTGCAACCGGAATTTATCGTATGTGACGAACCTTTGTCAGCTCTCGATGTTTCCATTCAGGCTCAGGTACTTAATTTGCTGGATGACTTGCAGCGGCAGTTCGGCGTGGCCTACCTTTTCATTTCACATGACCTGTCGGTGGTGCGCCACATCTCCCATCGGGTGGCGGTGATGTACCTGGGTAAAATTATGGAGATTGCCCCGCGCGATACCTTATATGAAAAACCTCTACACCCTTATACTCAAGCGCTTTTATCAGCAGTGCCGGTCCCAGACCCCAGGGTGGAAGCTAAACGGCAAGTCATCCTGCTGCCTGGAGAGCCGCCGTCCCCGTTGAATCCTCCATCCGGCTGCGTTTTTCATCCCCGATGTCCCAAAGCCTTCGAGGCTTGTTCATCGGTCGTGCCGCTTTTGAACGATGATAGAGATGCGCATTTTGTAGCCTGCCTTTTGTATAAGTCCTCCTGGCCGTAGCGCCGTCATTAACAGAAAGATCCAAGTCGGGGTTAGAGCTTATTCTTTATCTTGGCGATGAGGCTGGACATTCCCGGCACTTTTCCCGAGAAGACCACCTTCTCGTCGGTTTCAATGGCCAGGGTCATTAGTACCGGGTAGGTCATAATCTCGTTTACGAACTTGACCCTCTTCAATTTGGCTGGAATCTGTGGTCGTGTTATTCTTTGGCTATATGCCAATCTCCGTCACGCCGCTCACTATCGAAGACCTCAAGGCCAAATGGCCTAGCTACCAACAGTCTCTCCAGTCTCCATTTCCTTTTGTCATGCCGCAATGGCTGGAAGCCTGGTGGGCAAACTTCGGCAGGAATGACGGACTCCGGTTATTTTCAGTCGAAAGCGACGGACAGCCAATCGGGATTGCTCCTCTCAGGGTCCGCGAGGGAGTCGCCCGCTTCATCGGCAGCGCCGATGTCTGTGACTATCTTGACTTCATCGTAAAACCCGGCGCTGAATCCAGTTTCTTCGCCGCCGTCATCAACGACCTGAAGGCTGGGGAAGTCAAAATGCTGGAACTGGAATCGCTGCGTCCGGACTCGATGGTAATAAGACATTTACTGCCAGCGGTCCGATCCATTGGCTTCGCGATCGAAACGACGGATACCGACGTAACCCTGGAAATGCCGCTGCCCAAAACTTGGGATGAGTACCTGGCAGGACTGTCCACCCATCAGCGACACGAGATCGGACGTAAAGGGAGACGATTGGTCGAGGCCGGCGACATAACATTTGACATAAAGCCACCTGAAAACGTGGAATCTGAACTTTCGACGCTCGTTCAACTGCTACGCATAAGCCGGGCTGATAAAGCCGAGTTCATGACCACGCAGATGGAACTGTTTTTTAGGCAATTAGCGGCAGCCATGCATGAGGCAGGATTGTTGCGCTTCGGCCGCCTTAGCCTCAACGGAGTAGCGGTAGCCAGCATTATGTGTTTCGACTATAATGGAACACGATACCTTTATAACAGCGGTTACCAACCGCAATACTCATCTCTTTCGGTAGGGCTGTTGTCCAAGGTGTATTCAATAAAAGATGCTATCGAGCAAGAATTGACTATATACGATTACCTGAAGGGTGCCGAGGTCTACAAGTACCATCTGGGCGGTGTCGAGTTGCCCATTACTAGCGCCATAATCAGGATTGTATGAATAATAATTTACGTATTGCTATGCTGTCTGTCCATTCCTGTCCTATTGGGCAGCCCGGCGGCCGGGACACCGGCGGGATGAACGTTTACATCAGGGAACTGGCCGCCGCTTTGGGCCTCCGCGGTCACAACGTTGACATTTACACCCGGGCTCATGACCCCCGGGATGCCCAGAGTGAGATCTTATCGACTGGAGCCCGACTTATCCATATCAGAGCCGGCGCCGTCGAGGAGATGGGCAAGTTGACCCAGTATAACCATCTGCGGGAGTTCTATGACAACCTCGAGGCTTTTCGCGCTGCCGAAGGCGTCCGGTATGATCTTCTGCACAGCCACTACTGGTTGTCCGGCGAGGTCGGATTGCGGCTGTCTACAGAATGGAGAGTTCCCCAGGTTTTTGGTTTCCATACTATCGGCGCCGCCAAAGATGAACTGGGCTTAGGTGATGGAGAGCCGGCCATCAGGCTGTTGACCGAGCGCGATATCGCCCAAAACTGCCACCAAATCACCGCTGGTACCGAGGGCGAAAAGGTATCCCTCCTCAAACACCACGGCTGCGCCGGAAACAAGATCACCGTTGTGCCTTGCGGGGTCGACCTGAAACTATTCCGGCCGCTAGACCGGGGTGAGGCCCGCCGCGACTTAGGGCTGGACGGCTCGCCGACAGTGCTCTTCGTGGGCAGGTTGGACAAGCTTAAAGGCATTGACCGGCTGGTGCAGGCTATGGTCATGATCGATATCCCGGAAAGCCGCCTCATCGTCGTTGGTGGTGACGAATATTCGAAAGCTACCCTCGAACGGCTTAAAAATCTGGCCGCTGGTCTTGGGATCGCCGACCGGGTGAAATTTATCGGCGCGGTACCTCAGCGGGAGCTGCCGCGTTATTACAGTGCTGCCAATGTTGTAGCCGTGCCGTCATATTCGGAGACCTTTGGCATGGTGGCTTTGGAGGCAGTCGCCTGCGGCACGCCGGTGGTGTCTGCCGATGTCGGCGCCGCCCGGCAGATTATCAAAGACGGATTCTCCGGCGCTGTTGTCTGTGGGAACGAACCCCAGACGCTGGCCTGGGCGATAGAAAGTTGGCTCCAGCGGACGGTTGCCAACCGGATGCAGCTACATGATAGCGTCTCAAGCTATGGCTGGAGCGCCGTGGCCGAACAGGTGGAGAAAGTTTATTTTAATGTACTGTCCAAAGTTCCGGCCGGGTGAGTCGCCGATGCCTAAGGCCGACGTCCTGGTCATTATGGCCCATCCCGACGACCCGGAGTTTTCCTCCGGGGCTACGATTGCTCGATTGGCGCGCGATGGCAAGAAGGTAGTCTATGTTATCTGCACTGCGGGTGACAAAGGTTCCTCTGACCGGGAGATGACGCCGGCGAAACTCGTCCAGATCCGGATGGGGGAGCAGCGGGCGGCGGCGGCTGTTCTTGGAGTAGAAGACGTGATCTTTCTGGGTCATCCAGACCAGTCGCTTGAAGCTGACGATGTATTGCGCAAAGAGCTTGTGGCGCTGATTCGGGAGTACCGCCCCGATCTGGTGATCACCCATTCACCCTATCAGCGCTATATATGGTGGCACCGCGACCACCGGAAGTGCGGTGAAGCGGCTATGGACGCCGTTTTCCCTTATGCCCGGGATCACATGGCTTATCCGGACCTCCTCGCCCGCGGCCTGGAGCCTCACAAGGTGTCCGAGATATGGCTGGCTGGTGCCGACGACGCCAACTACAAGTCCGACATCACCGGCACCTTTGGCGTGAAGATCGAAGCCATCAAGTGCCACAAGAGCCAGGTCGAAGAAGACTTCTTGATCCGGCTCGACCGCATAAAAGCCAGGGCTTCGGCGGCGGCCGAGGGTGAGGAGTTTTTACTGGCAGAAGCCTTTCGGCGGGTAGAGATACCCTGGTAGTCCCTGAGAGGGAATCTTCAATCTATTCACGTTCTCCATTTAAGCTTGGTAGTGTATCAGTTTGAAAAACTGGCATACTACTTTAGGCTCAGCGTTCTTGACTTAAATGTTGGCGATTACATATAATATCTCTCTGTTTGAAAGCAGGACTGGGAATTCACCAGAGTTACCAGCTTCTGCCCGAGTGGCGCAATGGCAGCGCAACCGACTTGTAATCGGTAGGTTAGCGGGTTCGAATCCCCTCTCGGGCTTGGTCACCGCGTGGAGAGGTGCCGGAGTGGCTAATCGGAGCAGTCTGTAAAACTGCCGCTCGAAAGGGCTTCACTGGTTCGAATCCAGTCCTCTCCAGATTTATAAACTGCTGGACAATGCATGATGGAAAACCTATAATAGCAGGGTTGCCCACATAGCTCAGCAGGTAGAGCACGTTCTTGGTAAGAACGGGGTCATCGGTTCGAATCCGATTGTGGGCTCCAGAGTGAATTTAAAAAAGGGAGATATAAGTTCAAATGGCTAAGCAGAAGTTCGACCGCAGCAAGCCGCACGTAAACGTCGGCACCATCGGGCACGTTGACCACGGCAAAACTACTTTGACCGCCGCCATCACCACGGTGCTGGCATCTGCTGGTCTGGCTGAGAAGCGCAGTTTCGATTCCATCGATAATGCGCCGGAAGAAAAAGCCCGCGGCATGACCATCTCCATTTCTCATGTGGAGTATCAGACGGCTACCCGTCATTATGCCCATATCGACTGCCCCGGTCACGCTGACTTCGTTAAGAACATGATCACCGGCGCCGCCCAGATGGATGGCGCCATTCTGGTCGTGTCCGCCCCGGACGGACCCATGCCCCAAACTCGCGAGCACGTACTTCTGGCTCGCCAGGTTAGGGTGCCGGCCATAGTTGTCGCCCTGAATAAGGTCGATGTAATGGAAGATGAAGAACTGCTGGAACTTGTCGAAATGGAAGTCCGCGAACTGCTGAATAAGTACAAGTTCCCTGGCGATGATACCCCGGTTGTTCGCGTCGCCGCCGTCAAAGCCCTGGAGTGCGCCTGCGGCAAGAGAGAGTGCCCTTGGTGCGGTAAGATCATGAAACTCATGGATGCCGTCGACACTTTCATTCCGCTGCCGGAACGCCCCAAGGACAAACCGTTCTTGATGCAGGTTGAAGATGTATTCTCGATCAAAGGCCGCGGCACGGTAGCCACCGGCCGCGTAGAGCGCGGCACCGTTAAGGTCGGCGAAGAAGTCGAGATTGTTGGTTTGCATCACGATATTCGTAAGGTCGTGGTCACCGGCGTTGAAATGTTCCATAAGTTGTTAGATTACGCTGAACCCGGTGATGCCGTCGGCCTGCTGTTGCGAGGCGTTGAACGCGAGGATATTGAACGCGGTCAGGTTTTGGCCAAACCCGGTTCCATCAAACCCCACACCAAAGCTGAGGCTGAGGTCTATGTTCTGTCCAAAGAAGAAGGTGGCCGCCATACGCCGTTCTTCAACGGCTACAAACCGCAGTTTTATATTGGCACAACCGATGTTACCGGCAATATCGAACTTCCGGCCGGTGTTGAAATGGTTATGCCCGGCGACAACATCAAGATGAAGATCAGCCTGATCTATCCCGTGGCCATGGAAGCCGGTCTTCGCTTCGCTATCCGGGAAGGCGGCCGAACTGTGGGCGCCGGCGCTATCTCGAGCATTCTGGAGTAATTAATGCCAAAAACGGAAAACCGGATTGTCATCACCTTCGCTTGCCCGGAGTGCAGTGAAAGGGTATATACTTCATCTAAAAACAAGCGAAACGACGCTAGGCGTTTAGAAATTAAGAAGTATTGCCCGCGCTGCCGTACTCACCGTTTGTTTAAAGAGACGAAGTAACGGGCTAAGGATATATAATGCCAACGGAAAAAGCAGCGAACAAGCCGCCGGCCGCAAAGCCGGCGGCACCATCGAAGCCAGCAGCGGCTCCTAAGCCTAGCTTCTTCGGTAATATCATTGCCGAACTCAAGAAGGTTAATTGGCCAACCCGCGACGAAGTCCGAAAACTGACCGTGATGGTGTTGGTAGTGGCGTTTACTGTGGGCTTGGTTTTAGGCGCTTTGGACTACGGACTTTCTTTCCTTGTCGATCAGTTCTTGCTTGACTGACGGACTCAGCGTTTTAGAGGATCAGAGTTTTGCCAGAGAACAACAGCAAATGGTACGTGGTGCACACTTACTCAGGGCATGAAGAGCGGGTGAAAAAGAACCTGGGTGAACGCATTCAGACTCTGGATCTCGGCGCGGAGATACCAAGGGTTGAGGTACCTACTGAGGAAGAGGTTGAAGTCAAAAACGGCCAGCGCCGGAGCATCCGGCGCAAGATACTTCCAGGGTATGTCATCGTTCAGATGGTTATGAATGACCGTAACTGGCAGATTGTCCGCAATACCCCTGGGGTAACCGGCTTCGTCGGCACGGCGGGCAAACCGACGCCGCTTCACCAGCAGGAAGTTGACCGTATCATCACCCAGATGGAAGCCGAAGCGCCGCGGGTTAAGGTGGGCTTCAAAAAGGGTACCAGCGTTCGAGTCATCGACGGTCCTTTCATTGATTTTATAGGTGTTATCGACGAAGTTAATACAGAAAAAGGCAAGGTCAAAGTGTTGCTTTCGCTTTTCGGGCGAGAGACCCCGGTTGAGCTTGACTTTTTACAGGTAGAGAAACTTTAACAGGCATCCGAGGAGATAGGATTTGGCTAAAAAGATTAAGGCAATTGTCAAACTGCAGATTCCGGCCGGCAAAGCCAACCCGGCGCCCCCCATCGGGCCGGCGCTTGGTCAGCACGGCGTCAATATCATGGGTTTCTGCAAAGAGTATAATGAACGAACCGCTTCGATGGCGGGCACCGTCGTTCCGGTGGAAATCACAATCTTTGACGACCGGTCATTTACCTTCGTTACCAAGACCCCGCCCGCAACAGACCTGCTGAAAAAAGCAATGGGCATCGACAAGGGCGCTGGTAACGCCGGTCATAACGCTCCCGTCGTGCTGACTCGCAGTAAGTTAAAGGAAATCGCCGCACTTAAATTGAAGGATCTTAATGCTGTTGACCTGGCTGGTGCTGAACGCATTATTGAAGGCTCGGCTCGAAGTATGGGGATAAAGGTAGAATAACATGGTTGACCATGGCAAACGTTACATCGAAATTAAAAAGTTAGCTGAACCCGGCAAGGTCTATACACCGGCGGAGGCAGTTGGTCTGGCAAAAAAAGCGGCAACCTGCAAGTTTGACGAGACCGTTGAGTTGCATCTCCGCATGGGATTAGATCCGCGGAATTCCGCCCAGGTGGTGCGCGGTGTAGCCCTCATGCCAGCAGGTCTGGGTAAAAAGGTCCGTGTTTTAGTCTTCGCCCAGGCCGATGCCGAAAGGATTGCGCGCGAAGCCGGGGCAGATTTTGTTGGTGCTGATGACCTTATCGCCAAGATTAATGAAGGCTGGACGGAATTCGACATCGCCATCGCCACCCCAGATATGATGGGTAAAGTGGGTAAACTGGGTAAGGCGCTGGGCCGTAAAGGTCTCATGCCCAATCCCAAGGCCGGCACGGTGGTTGCCGCTGGCGATCTGCCGCAAACTATCAAAGAAGCGCGCATGGGCCGCGTCGAGTTCAAGCTGGACCGTACGGCGATTATTCATGTTACACTTGGGAAAGCCAGCTTTGAGGAAAACGCGCTGATGGAGAATCTGACCTCCCTTATGGAAGCGGTAGTGCGCGCCAAGCCGGCCGGCGCCAAGGGTCAATATATTAAGAGCGCTTGTCTGACCACCACTATGGGTCCTGGTTTCATGCTGGACCTGAGACCGACCATGGCTTTAGCCGGTGCCTAACGGACCAGTTTGTGTTGAATGGCGCGCCGTGGTAGTATAGCCAGCGAAAAAAGAATATCCGAAGACAGCCGGCGTCCCGATGATCTTGGGACTTAATAAATGCCAGCCGAGGAAACACTGAGACCCTTAAGAAGAGTCGCTTTGAGTCCTTGCGTCTGGCGCGAGGACTCAAGTATTTTTAAGGAAAGGAGTTGAGATCACATGGTAAACGCTAAAATTAGGCTTAAAAAGCGGCAGACT
This sequence comes from Dehalogenimonas alkenigignens, assembly GCF_001466665.1. NCBI lineage: Bacteria > Bacillati > Chloroflexota > Dehalococcoidia > Dehalococcoidales > Dehalococcoidaceae > Dehalogenimonas > Dehalogenimonas alkenigignens. The sequence goes on from NZ_KQ758903.1 coordinate 1,091,838, forward strand.
ATCGACGAACTCGAAAAGATAATTGCCGAATCCAGTGTCGCCATCATTGCCAATTACCGCGGCATTAAAACCGAAGAACTTACCGGTTTGCGCGTCAAGCTGCGTCAGAAGCAGATGGGCTTTAAAGTTGTTAAGAACACGCTGGCGCGAAAGGCTGCCGGTGGGGCCAGGAAAGACAAGCTGGTGTCGGTGTTTGACGGCCCAATCGCTATGGCTTACGGCTACGGTGATGACGTAGCCGCTCCGGCCAAACTTCTTCTGGAGCATATTGTCGCAACTAAGTCCGCCATGACTGTCGCCGGCGGCTTCCTGGGCGATCGGCCGTTAACCTCGGACCAGGTAACCGAATTATCAAAGTTGCCTCCCAAGAATGTGATGGTTGCCAAAATGCTGGGTAGCATTCAATCCCCACTGTACCGTTTAGTCGGTACCCTGAACGCCCCCCTCCAGGGGCTAGTGACCGTACTGAATGGACAATTGGAAAAACTGCAAGCCAAATAAAACTGAAAATAAAAACGGAGGGATATCTAAGTGACCACTACTGAGATCATTGCTGCGATCAAAGGCTTGAATGTCATGGAACTGGCGGAACTTGTCAAAGCTCTGGAAGCTGAATTCGGCGTGAGTGCCGCGGTGCCCATGGCCGCGGCGGCCCCGGCTGCCGGCGGAGCTTCCGCTCCGGCAGCTCCTGTCGAAGAGAAGACCGAATTTGACGTCATCCTCAAAGACATCGGCGCCAACAAGATCAACGTTATCCGCGTCGTTCGAGAACTGACCAACCTGGGACTGAAGGAGTCCAAGGACTTGGTTGAAGCTGCGCCAAAAGCCGTAAAAGAAGCCGTCAGCAAGGAAGAGGCGGCAACCGTTAAATCCAAACTGGAAGCTGTCGGCGCTACTGTCGAAGTAAAATAACTGTTAATTAAATATTTCGGCAAGGACTCCCCTCGCAAGAGGGGAGTCCTTATTTATATCTGATGCTTCTGCCGTATCCAGGTCCAATTGGGACACGTCTTGATAACATCGGGGCAACAAACTATAATTTCGCCAGGATAAACCAGACCGCTGGCTCAGGAGGAGTCTCCTTCATGGGTGAAAACGTGATCATCCTTGGCCTGGGGCTCCTTTTCATGATTATTGGTGTCATTCTGCTTTTTTCCGGTCACGGTGAAGAGCGATGGTATTATGACAGGCTGGCGCGAAAACGTGATCTCAGGGAGTTTGTGACTCATGACCCGGAACGTCCCGAACCCGGCTCGCTCAGAACCGGCGGCTGGATAGCTTTAGCGGTTGGTTTGGTGATTATCGGCGTTTGGGTTTTTTTCGGCGCCGGATAATCTCACCGGCTATCCGGAATAGTTATATCGAGATCATGCGGCGCGGCGATGCCTCCGGAAATCACCATTTTCATCGCCGTATCAACCGGCATATTGATGCGGGTTATCTCCGACTCCGGCACCACTATCAACCATCCGGAGGTGGGCACTGGCGTGGTCGGCAAATAAACCGCCACAAGTTGCTTCCCTGCTGCATCGGAAAGCTCACCGGTGACAAACCCGATTGTGCGCAGTCCTTTACGCGGATATTCCACTAGCACGACTTCCCTGAACGCCGCCCTGCTTCGGGACATGCCGGAAAGGCTGGTAATTGCCTGTTTGGAGGCATTATAAAGCTGGCCGAGCACCGGCATTCGGCCGACTAACCACTCGCCGAATTGGATGATGCGGGCGCCGACGATGTTGCTGGCCAGAATTCCTGCCAAATAAATCAAAACCACTGTAATCCCGAACCCCAGCCCAATAATCTCCCGCCCGAAGACAATAGCGATTATCGGCTGAAGTATGCTGTCGATCGTATTGAAAAACCATATAAGTGCCAGGGTGACCAGAGCGGCCGGCACAATCACCAGCAGCCCGGTGATGAAATTGCGACGCATATTCCGGATCAGCCAGTGCTGGTTTTCTTTACCGCCTGGTGTTTGCTGGCGGTTCTCCATCGGATATTTCATCCTCCCTCGACGACCAACCGCGGTCTGTATTGCAGGGCTTCAGCCATGTGATGAGCCAGAATTGATTCGGCTCCTTCCAGATCAGCAATCGTCCGAGCCAGGCGCTGGGTCCTGTGGAAAGCTCTGGCTGAGAGGGAAAGTTGGCGCATGGCAGTGCGCAACAGGCTTTCCGCCGCCGGATCCAGTTTGCAATAACGCTTGATTTCGGGCGCCGTCATATCGTTATTGGCTACCAGGTGGGTACCGCTGAACCGCCTGGTTTGTATCTGCCGTGCCGCGGTTACCCTGGAGCTTATCGATTCCGAAGTCTCGCCCTGATGCTCGCCTGACAATTTATCGTAATTAACCCGGGGCACATCAATAAAGATGTCCACTCTATCCAGGAACGGGCCTGAAAGCCTTGCCTGGTATTTTGTAATTGCAGAAGGCGGGCACCGGCACTCTTTCAGGTTATCTCCGAAATAACCGCACGGGCAGGGATTCATAGCGCCGACCATCATGAAATTAGCCGGGAAAGTTACCGAACCCTGGGACCTGGAAATGGTGACCAATCGATCTTCAAGGGGTTGTCGGAGCACTTCGAGCATGTTGTGGCCAAATTCCGGGAGTTCATCGAGGAACAGCACCCCGCGGTGGGAAAGTGTGATCTCTCCAGGCCGTGGCCAATGGCCCCCGCCGACCAACCCGGCGGCGGAAGTAGTATAATGCGGCGATCTAAAAGGCCGTTCCCGAACTAAAGCCGTACCGGGCCGGAGGCAGCCGGCGACGCTCATAATTTTGGTCACTTCCAGTGCTTCAGCGTTAGTCAACGGCGGCATAATGGTGGTCAAGGCCCGAGCCAGCATGGTTTTGCCGGAACCGGGTGGACCGGACATAACAACATTGTGAGCCCCGGCAGCCGCCACCTCAAGGGCGCGTTTTACATGTTCCTGACCTTTAATGAAAGACATGTCAACCCCTTTAGCCGGCAGGTCCGCAGCCTCAGCCGGCCGGGGCGGGCATTTCGGAGCCGGGATATTCCCAGCCAGGAATTCCGCCAGTTGTAACAGGCTTTCAACCGGAATAATTTCTGCGCCTTCAACCAAAGATGCTTCGAACGCATCTTCAGCTGGAACCACGACGCGCCGGTATCCTTTCTGAAGGGCGAGCGCTACCATTGGTAAAATTCCCGTGGTGTGTCTGAGCCTGCCTTCAAGAGATAATTCTCCAAGGACGATCAGGCCGCTGACATCAACGTTTAGCTGTCCGGAACTCATGATTATGCCCAGAGCGATAGGCAGGTCGTAAGCAGGGCCGGACTTTTTAAAATCTGCCGGGGCCAAACTGGCCACGATGCGTTTTGTTGGAAATACGAAACCAGAATTCCGCACCGCATAACGCACCCGTTCGCGGGCTTCCTGAATAGCGGTATCAGGAAGCCCGACGATAAAAAAATTGGGTAATCCGGGGGCAATATCAACCTCGACCTCGACAATGGTGCCTTCGAGGCCGAGCAGGGCGCAGGTCATGACGCGCGCTAACATAGAGCCGCTCTATGTTAACCACACGATGGGACGGTGTCAAACGGAAATTCACTAATTCAACGATATCTTGCCGAGTCCGATACAATTGTTTAAGAATACGATTTGACCGTTATCAGGTATAACATCTGTTGCATTCTTTTGCTTGCCGTGTTATACTCGTCAGCAGTCGAAGAGAACCTGCGAAGTGGGTTAAATCCCACTTTTTTATTGCCGCGATTTTATAAAGGAGGGTGCAAAACCGGGATGAAGAGCGATTTCCTGCTCGCCATCACACAGCTCTCCGCCGAAAAAAACCTCTCCAAAGAGGTAGTTCTGGCGGCTGTTGAAGCAGCTCTGGTTTCCGCCTATCGCAAGGAGAGTTTTGCCCCCAACCAGAATATTCAAGCCAAGATAGATCCGCAGACAGGCCGAGTCAGGGTCTGGGCTGAGAAGACGGTTGTCGAAGCCGTTGAAGATCCCCGCAAGGAAATCACCCTGGCTGAAGCCCGAAAAGTCCAACCTGGCATTCAGATGGGGGAGCCCGTTATCGTCGAAGCGACGCCCCATGATGCCGGCCGCATCGCCGCTCAGACCGCCAAGCAGGTTATTTTACAACGGCTTCACGAAGCTGAGAACACTGCCATCGTCGATGAGTATGCCGGCAAGGCCGGGGATATAGTCTCCGGCTTAGTTCAGCGTATCGAGCCGAAACAGACCATAGTTGACCTCGGCCGGGCTGAAGCGGTGATGCCGTCCTCAGAGCAAGTATATTCGGAACGACACCGTCCCGGGCAGCGCATACGGGCTTACCTTGTTGAAGTAGCCAAGGGAATTAAGGGACCGCTGGTGATACTGTCCCGTTCCCACCCCGGGCTACTGCGGCGTCTGTTCGAGATGGAAATCCCGGAGATATTTTCGGGCATGGTCGAAATTAAAGCAGTTGCCCGTGAAGCCGGCGCCAGAAGCAAAGTGGCGGTTTCAGCCCGTCAGTCGGGCATTGATCCAGTCGGTTGCTGCGTCGGTCTGCGCGGCATTCGCATCCAAAATATTGTTTCTGAATTAAACGGGGAAAAAATTGATGTGGTGCCCTGGAGCGGGGATTCTGCGACGTTTATTGCCAATGCGCTGTCTCCGGCTCAGGTAGTGCGAGTTATCTTAAATGAGAGTGAAAAATCCGCGACAGCTATTATTCCTGACCGGCAGCAGAGCCTGGCTATCGGCAAAGAAGGGCAAAACGTCCGTCTGGCAGTAAAACTAACCGGCTGGCGGATTGATATTAAGAGCGTTACAGAATACGAAGCCACACACCCGGCAGTTCCCGAAGCGCCTCCGGTCAAGACGCCGGAACCGCTTGTCATAGCACAACCGAAAACCCCGGAAAAACCGCCGGAAAAAGCGGTGGAAAAAGCTCATGAAAAGCCCGCCGCTAAACCGGTGGAAAAAATTGAAAAACATGTTGAGACTCCGGTTCCGGTGGTTATCGAACCTGTGGTCTTCACTGCGCCGGAAACAACCCCTGCTGCCGCTCCGGAAGAGGTCGGCGTGGCATTATCGCTTAATGTTCCTGAAAAGACGCCGGCTGCCGCCGGAAGCAAGTCAGGAGTACGTTTCGCTGAAGATATCCTCGGGCGGTCGGCCGACCGTGTGGACCGGAAGAAGAAAAAGAGCCGGGATGATGACGGCGGCAAGGGCAAGAAAAAGCGTCACGGCGGCGCCGGTGAATTCGATACCGATGAATACGACTAAAAAGCAGCCTCAGCGGACTTGTGTTGCCTGCCGTTCGGTCGGCGGCAAGCGCGGTCTGCTCCGCGTCGTGCGTACTCCGGAGGGGAGAGTATTACTTGATCCTTCGGGGCGTTTGCCGGGCCGCGGCGCTTATTTCTGCCGCGAAAACGCTTGTCTAGCAGCGGCGGTTAAAGGCGTTCAGTTGGAACATATTTTGAAAGTAAAAATGATTTCGGAAGATCGTGAAACCTTGAAAACCGCGCTGGGCGAAATACTTAAGGAGCAGGCCGTTGTCTGAGGAACGAAAAGAAGCGCCGGTTCGGGCAAGCCTACCGCAGGGCGGCAAGATCGTCGAACTGCCGGCCGCTGTCAGCGTGCGCCAACTGTCTCAGGCTATCCGCCAGAATCCCATCGAAGTCATCAAGCAATTGATGCGGAATGGCTTGATGGCAAATATTAACGAAGTCATTGACTATGAAGCCGCCGCCAAAATAGCCGCGGATTTCGGCATTGAAGTCAGGCCGCAGGCTATCCGTTCGGCGGCCTCTCGGCGCAAAAAGCCGGAACATGAGGAAACCAAGCACCTCCCGCTGCGCCCGCCCGTCGTCACCATAATGGGTCACGTCGACCATGGAAAAACCCGCTTGCTTGATGCGATTCGACAGACCCATGTTATGGAATCAGAAGCCGGCGGCATCACCCAGCACATCGGAGCTTATCAGGTAGAAGTCAAAGGCCAAAAAATTACTTTTTTGGATACTCCGGGTCATGAGGCTTTTACCGCCATGCGCGCCCGCGGCGCCCGAGCTACCGACATCACTGTACTCGTGGTTGCTGCGGATGACGGCATCATGCCTCAGACGCTTGAGGCAATAGATCACGCCCGTGCGGCCGGTGTACCGATTATCGTAGCCATCAATAAAATTGATAAGCCCGGAGCCAATGCAGACCGGGTCAAGCAGCAGCTGGCTGACCATGGTTTGGTGGTCGAGGATTGGGGCGGTGACACCATCGCCGTTGGAACCTCAGCCAAGGAACGCCTGGGTATTGACGACCTGCTGGAGAACATCCTTCTGGTTGCTGAGATGGAAGACCTGCATGCCGATCCGACCCTCCCCGGTACCGGAGTCGTTATCGAGGCCGAGATGGACAAAAGCCGTGGAGCGATGGCCACGGTCCTGGTGCAGAACGGTTCGCTTAAGGTAGGCGACATCGTCGTCGTCGGCGAAACCTTCGGCAAGGTCAAAGCCATGTTCAATGATCAAGGCAAACACCTCAGAAAGGCCGAGCCAGCCACACCGGTAGTGATCATGGGCCTCCCGGTCGTTCCCGGCGTCGGCGATACCCTGGCATCGGTAGACTCTGAACGGCAGGCGCGCCAGATACTGTCGGAGAAGAAGGCAGTCAAAAAACCGGTTTCGGTCAGCTTGGCCAGCCTGCATGAGCAGATCGCTTCGGGTAAGGTCAAAGAACTCAATATTATTCTTAAAACCGACGTTCAGGGTTCCATTGAGCCAATTCGTACCTCACTGGAGAAACTGGCAACCGATAAATTAACCGTTCACATCATTCACTCGGGTACCGGTAACGTTACCGAAAATGATGTTATGCTTGCTATCGCTTCCCACGGCCTGGTCATCGGCTTTTCAACGGGAGTCGAGTCCGGCGCCACCCGCCTGGCTGACCAGGAAAAAATTGACATCCGCCGGTATGACATCATCTACAACCTCATCGAAGATGTCGATAAGGCGCTTAAAGGCTTGATTGAACCGGAGATCGTTGAAGTAATAGAAGGCCGTGCCGAGGTGCGTGCCGTTTTCCCGGCCGGCAAAAAGGCTAAGGTCGCCGGGGTTTATGTCACCGAAGGCAAAGCCGCCCGTGGAGCCCGGGTTCGGGTACAGCGCGGCAAAGACACGCTGGCTGAAAGCCCCATCGTTTCCCTCCGGCGCTTCAAGGATGATGTCCGTGAGATCGCTGCTGGTTTTGAAGGCGGAGTAGGTTTAGAGACATTCAACGAATTTCAACCCGGCGATGTGCTTGAGTTCCTGCGCAAGGAAAAGAGTGCTTGAGCCACCGCATAGAACGCATCAATCAGTTGATCCGCAAGGAAATCAGCGAGCTTTTACAGCGCGAAGTCCGCGACCCTCGCCTGTCAGGTTTGATTTCAGTCACCGCCGTTGAGACTGCGGCGGATCTGCGTTTTACTAAAGTATTTGTTAGCCATCTGGCAGGCAGTGAACATAAAGAAGAGTTACTCAGAACTTTGAATGCCGCCGCCCGCTTTTTCCGGGGCGAATTAGGCAAGGTCCTCGAACTGCGCTACGTGCCTGAAATCGCCTTTTATTGGGATGATTCCATTGAACGCGGTGACCAGTTGTCCCGTTTGATAGATCAGGCCAACAAATCCGACGCCAATATCGCGGGCTAACGGTGGCGGTGCAGCCCATGCGACAGGTCTCAGGTGCCAAACAACTGCCTATAAGCAAGCTTGACGGGTGGCTAAACATCGACAAGCCATCTGGCATGACTTCCTATCAGGTGGTAGCCAGGCTTAAATACTTGACCGGTCAACGGCACGTCGGCCACGCCGGAACCCTTGATCCCGCGGCAACCGGGGTCCTGCCAATCGCCTTCGGTAAAGCCGCACGCACCATAGAATTCCTCCATCGGGTCTCCAAGACCTACCGGGCCGTCATAGAACTTGGGGTAGAGACCGATACCCTTGATGCCGAAGGTAAAATTATTTTTCGCCACGATCCATCTGGAGTCAGCCGTTCTGATATGCAAGCAACACTCGGACAATTTATCGGCGATATCCAGCAGGTGCCGCCGCTATTCTCGGCTCTCAAGAAGAATGGCCGGCCGCTGTACGAACTGGCCCGCCGCGGCGAACCAGTCGAGGTGGTTCCGCGGAAAGTGACTATTTACGGCATTGAACTGATAGAATTCACCGCACCGCTGGCCACTATTGAAGTCGAATGCGGTTCGGGGACTTACATCAGGTCTCTGGCCCGCGACCTGGGGCAGACCTTAGGAGTGGGTGGCCATCTAAAATCTCTGTGTCGTACCCGCTACGGGCCGTTTGACATAAAGAACTCTATCGCCTTTAACGGTCTGCAGTCCGCTTCCGATGTCGAGGCGTTTCTGCTACCCGTTACCGCTGGCATTGGATATCTCCCTGCGTTGACACTTAATGAGGATATCGCAAGGAAAGTTGCCAACGGCATTCTGCCGCCGGAAGTTCTTTCCCAGCTGAACTGTGAAACAGCCTACAGCCTGTGCTGGCCGAACGGTGGTTTACTGGGGCTTATCGATATAAGTATAGCCGGAAAGTATCGTTTAAAAGTGCTTGAAAGCTTTAATAACCTACCTGGCCGGGCGGATTCTTGACATTATCCTGCCAATGAATAATGATATGGGGCTGAAATTACGAACTATTTTTCCGGTATCGGATGGAATATCGAGGCCTGCTATCTCTTTTAACACGGGGACAAAATTTCCCCATCCAACCAGCGCGTAAAACGGAATCTGAAAAAGGAGTTCTCAAAACTTGGGTAAAATTAACGTAGCCATTATCGGAGTCGGCAATTGTGCCTCATCATTCGTTCAGGGTGTTTATTACTACCGCAAAGCTAAAGAAACCGAATTCGTCCCCGGTCTCATGCACGTCAACCTGGGCGGCTACCATGTTTCCGATATTGAATTCGTAGCGGCTTTCGACATCGACAAAAATAAAGTCGGCAAAGATCTGTCAGAAGCCATTTTCACCGCCCCCAACAATACCTTCAAATTCACCGATGTACCCCTGTCGGGTGTTAAAGTTGAACGCGGCATGACCCACGACGGCCTGGGCAAGTACCTGTCTCAGGTCATCGAAAAAGCCCCTGGGCCTACAGCCGATATCGCCGGCATCCTGAAAGCCAAAAAGGTTGATGTCGTTATCAACTATCTGCCGGTTGGATCCGAAGAAGCTACTAAATGGTATGTCGAGCAGGTTTTAGAAGCCGGCTGTGCTTTCATAAACTGTATTCCGGTATTCATCGCCCGGGAAAAGTATTGGCAGGACAGGTTTATAAATAAAGGGCTGCCGATCATCGGGGACGACATTAAAAGCCAGGTAGGAGCTACCATCGTTCACCGTGTGCTGACCCACCTTTTCCGAGAACGCGGAGTCAAACTCGAGCGCACCTATCAGCTTAACTTCGGCGGCAACACCGATTTTCTAAACATGCTGGAAAGGGAGCGCCTGGAGAGTAAAAAGATCTCCAAGACTAACGCTGTTTCTTCTCAACTCGATTACAAGATGAGTCCCAATGACATTCATGTCGGTCCCTCCGACTACGTTCCCTGGCTGCAGGACCGGAAATTCTGCCATATACGCATGGAAGGCCGCACCTTCGGCGACGTTCCATTGCTTGTTGAATGTAAACTCGAAGTCTGGGACAGCCCCAACTCCGCTGGCGTGGTTATCGACGCGGTGCGCTGTGCTAAACTGGCGCTGGATCGCGGTCTCAAAGGGGCGCTTTTTGCGCCTTCGTCTTACTTTATGAAATCGCCGCCGGAGCAGTATACCGACGCACAGGCTCACGAAGCCACTGAAGCTTTTATTTCTGAAAGCGTCGCCGAACTTCAGTCCGCCAAGAAAACGCCTTCCAAAGAGGCTAAATAGGCATTCGCCGGCCTTATAATGAGTGATAGGGGCAGGGGTCGGTGAAGATAGCCCTGGTGGCGCCTTATGATTTCGCTTATCCAGGCGGGGTGGCTAATCATGTTGCCGCGCTGGCAAATCAACTCACCGCACTGGGGCATGAAGTACGCATCATCGCCCCGGCTTCCGGTCCGGTGACGCTTTTCGGCGACCGCTTTATCCGGATCGGCACGCCCCGTCCGCTGCCGATGTCCGGTTCTGTGGCGAGGGTGACTCTTTCAGTCAGTCTGGCTAATACCATCAAAGCCACCCTGGCCAAAGAGCGATTCGACATCATTCATCTCCACGAACCCTTCATGATCATGTTGTGCTCGGCCATGCTCCGTTTTTCTAATTCGACGAACATCGGGACCTTCCATGCTGCTGAAGCCAAGCCGGGTTACAATTTCGCCTGGCCTATAAGCCGGCTGATGCTCAACCGCCGTGCACGTAAACTTCACGGACATATCGCTGTATCTCCTGCGGCACAGAATTACCATTCGAGATTCGTCAAAGCTGAATATACCATCATCCCAAACGGCATCGACCTTGAGCATTTCAACCCTGCCGTTAAGCCGATGGAGCAGTATTGTGACGGCAAGATAAATATCGTTTTCGTCGGACGTCTTGAAAAAAGGAAAGGCGTCAAATATCTGCTTGACGCCTTTAAAACTGTGCATAAACACTTCCCTGCCACCCGTCTGTTGATCGTGGGTCCGGGTACGCGTCTTCGGCCGAAATTCGAAAAAGTCGTTCGCCGAGCGCACCTGGAGGATGATGTCAGCTTCACCGGCGGGGTATCTTTTGCCGATCTCCCGCGATATTACCAGACTGCCGATATCTGCTGTGCCCCGGCCACCGGGCAAGAGAGTTTCGGGATTGTCTTGCTCGAGGCGATGGCTTTGGGCAAGCCGATCGTAGCTTCCAATATTCCGGGGTACGCCGGGGTTCTGACCCATGAAGGCGAAGGACTGCTGGTTAAGCCAAAAAATGCCCGCGACCTGGCCTCCGGCATCTCCCGTCTGGTCGAAGATAAGGCATTGCGGGAAAAACTGGGACGTCAGGGATTGGTGACGGTACAGAATTATACTTGGGATAAGGTTGCCCGCCGCGTTGAGTCCTACTACCGTCAGGTGCTGAATAAATGCGGTAAACCGGAGGCTGGCGGCTCATGACGCTCAACGATGCCCGCCGCAGCCTCGGCGCCAGGTTGACCGGTAGAATTTCCCGAATACTGGTGAAAGGACGCATCAGCCCAAACTTTATTACCTGGGCTGGATTTCTCGTTACCGTCGGAGCCGCCGCGCTAATCGCCTCGGGACAGTTACTTACCGGCGGTTTGGTATTCTTGTTTGCCAGTTTTTTTGATATGCTTGACGGTGCGGTAGCCAGAGCATCAAGCAGGATCACCCGTTTTGGCGGCATCCTTGATGCCACACTTGACCGCCTTTCTGAAGCAACTGTATTCGTTGGAATCATGGCTTACTTCGCCCTCGCCGGCGACGTTTTTCCGGTGGTGCTTACCGGGGCCACTCTGGCCGGCTCGCAAGTTGTCAGCTACCTGCGAGCACGCTCCGAGGCCAGCGGCCTGGAGGGGAAGGATGGCATATTTACCCGGCCGGAGCGCGTCATTGTCTTGAGCCTGGGATTGCTCACCAACTGGCTGGTGCCGGCTCTAGGCGTTATCTGTATCTTCTCCTTCATCACCGTAGCTCAGCGTTTGACCAGTGCTTACCGCCAACTCGGCGGTCAGTGACTTGACCGGTCAATTCTGCTAAAATGCTTTTTCGGCTTCCCCCCATGTCTTGAATGGGGAAGACGTGCCGAAACAGTTCTTGGGAGGGGACCACCATGCCAGTGACAATCATCGTCGGCGCCCAGTGGGGCGACGAGGGCAAGGGTAAAGTCATCGACATGCTGGCGGAACGCGCCGATGCCGTCGTCCGCTTTTCCGGCGGTGATAATGCCGGACATACGGTAATGAATTCCCAGGGTACCTTCAAGCTTCATCTGATTCCGTCCGGCGTTTTCAACCCGGACTGCGTATGCGTTATCGGCAACGGCGTCGTGGTCAATCCTGAGATTTTTATCAGCGAGCGCCGGGAACTCAACGGACGGGGTGTCAGCACTGATAACGTTTTTATCAGCGACCGGGCTCATCTGGTTATGCCATATCACATTCAGTTGGACGGACTTGAGGAGCGGGCCCGGGGCAATAAGTCTTTGGGCACTACCCTTCGTGGCATCGGCCCGGCGTTTGCTGATAAAGTCGCCCGCATGGGCATCCGTGCCGGAGACCTGCTGGATCCGGAGATCCTGCGCAGCCGGCTGGAATATGTCCTGGAGTACAAGAATAAAATACTGACCAAACTTTATGGAGAGCCCTCTTTAGAAATTGAATCGCTTTACCGGCTTTGCATCGGTTATGCCGAAGCGCTTAGAGCTAATATCAAAGAGACCTCGTCACTTTTGAACGAAATGGTGGATCAAGGCAAGTCCGTTATTCTTGAAGGCGCCCAGGGTGCTCTCCTGGATACCGATTTCGGGACTTATCCTTACGCCACCTCTTCCTCGCCGCTATCCGCCGGCGGTTGCCTCGGCGCTGGCATCGGCCCTACCAGGGTTGATAATGTGCTGGGTGTTTTCAAAGCTTATTGTTCGCGTGTCGGCGCCGGGCCTTTTCCCACCGAGTTGCTGGACGCCACAGGTGATCGTATCCGCGAACTGGCGCACGAATACGGCACCACTACCGGCCGGCCCCGGCGTATTGGCTGGTTCGACGGCGTGGCGGCGCGTTTCTCCGCCCGCATTAACGGCATGACCGGGATGGCGGTCACCCGGCTCGACATCCTGGATTCATTCGATGAAATCAAGGTCTGCACCGCCTACCGGCTTGATGGTGAAACTTTAACTGATTTCCCCGCCGAACCCGGAGCCCTCAACCGATGCCAGCCTGTTTATGAGACATTACCCGGATGGAAACAGCAGACCACCGGGCTTACAAGCCTAACTGAACTTCCGCGTCAGGCTCGTGAATTCCTCAGCCGTCTCGAAGAACTGGCCGGGTGCCAGGCGTGCTACGTTTGTATCGGTCCGGTGAGGGAACAGACGATCGAACTGAGATCTCTGACCCGATAATTTATCCCGTCAGGCAACTTCAGAGGGGCGCGAATAAAGCGCCCCTCTTGTTTTTCGTTTTTCAAACCATTGTTGAGTGTTACAATGTGATGGAGGCGTGAAACGGAAACGTATGAAAGAATACGATGTCATTATCGTTGGATCAGGGGCAGGCCTGGATATCCTTGAGGCCGCTGTAGAACACGGCTTGAAAACCGCGCTGATCGATGACGGACCGGCAGGCGGCACCTGCCTCAATGTCGGCTGCATTCCATCAAAGATGCTCATCTTCCCCGCGGATCGCGTTTTGGAGGTCCGGGAGGCGGCTCGTCTTGGCATCGCCACAGAAATCACCCAAATTGATTTTGCATCGATAATGGACCGGTCGGCCCACCTGGTAGAAGCTGAACACCTAAATGTTGAAGAACAATTGAGAAAATCCAGGGCGCTGGATTTTTACCAGGATACCGCTGAGTTTGTCGACCGCAATACTTTTAAAGTCGGCAACCGCATGATCAAGGCCAATCTGATTTATTTGGCTTCAGGCTCCAGACCGCTGATTCCTTCTATTCCCGGACTGGATCAAGTAGATTACCTGACCAATGAATCTCTGCTGCAACTGCGCGAACTTCCAAAAAGTCTTATCATCATCGGCGGCGGATACGTCGGAGTTGAATACGCGCACTTTTTCCAGGCAATGGGCTCTGAAGTCACCCTGTTGGAAATGGGACCCCGCATCGTTCCATCGGAAGAACCGGAAATATCAGAGTTGCTGCTCTTCTCGATGTCGCGGAGGCTTACGGTGCGGACCGAGAGCGTCGCTGTGTCGGTCAGACCGGCTGCCACCGGCGGCGTTACTGTTGAAATTAAGCATAAAGGGAAAAACGAAACATTAGTTGCTGAAAAACTCCTTATCGCAGCCGGGCGGCGTTCCAACGCTGACCGGCTTAAAGTAGAAAAGGCTGGCATCAAAACAGATTCTAAAGGTTATATCAAAGTCAATGCCCATCTAGAAACTAATGCCAAAGGGATTTATGCCATCGGCGATGCCAACGGCAGGGAGATGTTCACCCACACCTCCCACGCCGAAGCGGCAGTAGCCGCGGCCAACGGCATACACGGTCAGAAAAAAACCATGAACTACTGGGCGGCGCCACATGCTGTCTTCACCCACCCACAGATAGCTTCGGTAGGGCTGACCGAACACGTGGCGAGGCAGAAATACAATGTCTCTGTCGGACGGACGGATTACGCTGACATCGCGCTGGGCGGCGCTATGATGCAGCAGGAGGGGTTTGCCAAGATCATCCTGGAGCAGGAAACCGGCAAAATCCTCGGCGGGCATGTCATTGGCCCGTGGGCGTCGGTTGTCATCCAGGAGGTGGTCAACGTAATGGCCCGCCGCGGCGGGGTAGAAGATATCGGGCGGGGAATTCATATTCACCCGGCTCTATCGGAATTGATCATCAAGGCTGTCTATAATGCCGCATGAAGCGCTCGCTTATTCGAGGTGATCAGCGCTGGTGGTATTCACAACGACCAGACTAACGATTATAATCAAACTATATGAAAACCTCTGCAGTCAAAAGGCTTGAAAGGCAATCGGAAAGTGACGGAAACACCGACATTGGCGGTGGTATTATGGATTCGGAACTCTCGAGTCCGGAAGATCAGTTAAGAAGGTTACGGCAGTTCATTCCGGTTCTGGTTCATGAATTGAGGACACCGCTAACGCCTTTACTGGGAGCATCGGAGATGCTTTCGAGCGGAATAACAGAGCAGCCGTGGGCAAACCTCGCCCGGAGCATACAGTTAAGTGCCGAAAAAATGGTGCGGATGATTAATGACCTGGCTGATTTGGGGAAGTGTGAGTGCGGCGAGCTGATTTTGGAAGTTTCCGACATTGACCTGTCCATGATGTTTGGCGAGGTGGTTGAAAGCCGGAGAGTTCGCGCTGTACCGTTGGGGCTAGAACTGGTCATTGATATTCCACAATCGTTGCCGCGAATTCGAGGCGATGCCACTCGGTTGCGACAGGTTGCTTTAACCTTGCTGGAAAGCACTTTGCGACAGGTTCCCGAAGGGGGTTCCGTCCGGGTTAGCGCTCGATCAATAGATCAGAGCGTTATGGTCACCGTAACGGGTGAAGACTCGAGTCCCCGACCTCCTGACGACCTTTCCAGTCACTTCAGTGAGGATAATACGCTTGGGAAAGCTCCCAGCCTGGGCCTGTTACTTGCCAGTTATCTGGTCCGGCTTCATGAAGGGCGGGCAGGCGTTGTTATTCAAGCTGGTATGAATAGCATGTATTGGTTTAGCGTTCCGGTTAATGGACCTCAGAGGAGGGCGGCATGATTAAAATCCTTATCATTGAAGATGATGCAGAAATCGTCGAATACCTGCGGCTGGCTTTTCAGGTCAACATACCGGAAGTTGAGTTTATTTCAGCCCGCCTCGGCGCGACAGGGTTACAAAAAGCCTCCGAAGAAATGCCGGATCTAGTCATTCTGGACCTGGGACTGCCGGACATCGATGGCTTCGAAGTGCTTAAAGCGTTACGTAAGTTTCAGCGTATGCTGATTGTTGTGCTTACCGCCCGCGGCGATGAGAGGGACATTGTAAAAGGGCTGGAACTGGGCGCCGATGACTATGTTGTCAAACCATTCCGTCAAATGGAACTGATCGCCAGAGTAAGAACGCTGTTGCGGCGCCAGCCCGGCATTCCTGAACGAGAGATTTTACATTGCGGTCGGCTGGTACTCGATACGGCCCGAAACGATGTCTCCATGCCTGACGGGCGCCAGGTTGAACTTACCCGAACAGAAAGCCTGATACTTGCTCGACTGATTCGGGACTGCGGCCGGGTCGTTGAACATTCCAGGCTGGCTGAGATAATCTGGGGGGAAGATTACCCCGGATCGGTAAACGCTCTCAGGGTGTACATCGGGCGGCTGCGCCGTAAACTTGAAGCTGATGCCGCTTCGCCGTCCCTCATCGTGTCTAAACCGGGCCATGGCTACTATATTCCAGCCGGGGGTTTGACGGGATAATTTCATCGTGTCGCCGAGCGTTTCTAACTTGACGTAAACGTAAAAATAAGTTACCCTTCATTAGGTTTTCGTTCCGTGGAGAACAAATGGACATTCCCTTCGGCCGCGCCGCCGTCGCTGAGATAGAAGAAATCCTGAAATGGCACCGTCCGCCGCCGCTGCGCATCGGCCAGCATACAGCACGCCTGCCGATCGTCCAGGGAGGAATGGCGGTCGGTATATCACTTTCGGGTTTAGCTTCTGCGGTTGCTAATGCCGGCGGTATTGGGGTGATTGCCGCGCCGGGTGTCGGCTTATTCGAGCCGGATTTTTTCCAGAACTTCTTCCAAGCCAATATCCGCGGATTACGCCGTGAAATTCAAAAGGCCCGGTCAAAAACCCGCGGCATCCTAGGTGTCAACATCATGGTGGCCTTGACCGATTTTGCCGATTTAGCCCGAGCAGCCATCGAAGAGGGCATAGACATCATTTTCGCTGGCGCCGGCCTGCCGCTTAAACTTCCGGAACTGCTTGGCGAAAACCGTCACACCAAGTTGGTCCCCATTGTGTCATCAGCTCGGGCTGCCCGTATTCTATGCAAGAAATGGCAGGACGATTTTAACTACACGCCCGATGCCTTCGTCGTCGAAGGCCCCATGGCTGGCGGGCACCTGGGTTTTAAAGCTGAAGAATTAGATTCGTCTGAGAACCGGCTGGAGAACCTGGTGCCGGAAGTCATAGCGGCGGTCCAGCCGTTTGCCCAGGCAGCCGGGAGGCCTATTCCGGTCATTGCCGGCGGCGGTATTTTTACCGGGGAAGATATCTACAATATGCTTCAAACCGGTGCCGCCGGTGTCCAGATGGCCACCCGTTTTGTGGCTACCGATGAATGCGACGCTTCACCGGCATTCAAGCAGGCTTACATTGAATCAAAAGAGGGCGACGCCGTCATTATTAAAAGCCCGGTTGGCATGCCGGGGCGCGCGCTTCGTAACGAGTTTATAGATAGCGTCAATGCTGGTGCCAAAAAGCCGTTTAAATGCCCTCAGCACTGCGTCAAGACCTGCAATTACCTTGAAAGTCCTTACTGTATTTTCGTCGCATTGCTAAATGCCCAGAGGGGGCACCTGTCTGGCGGTTTCGCTTTCTGTGGAGCTAACGTGCACCGGGTGAACGAAATTGTTCCGGTCAAGAAGCTTGTCGACACCCTTGTCAAAGAGTACAAGACCCGGGCTGTCCAGGCACTGATTGACGCTATGACCCGCTATATGAATGGGCTAATGGCTTCTCCGGCACTGGGTCGCGGTCTGGCTTGATGAAGGTCGCTGTCTACCAGATGGCCGATTCCGGGGACCCGGTTCAGAATATTGCCCGAGCATACCAGGCCATCGTTAATACAGATGCCGATTTTTTTGCTTTGCCGGAGTTTTTCACAATTCCCGGCGGTGACTTTCGCCGGCCTTATACCCTCCAGACTTGCCTTGAAGAAACCGCCTTGCCTGCCCTGGAGATGTTCCGTCAGGCCAGCCGGCAGTTCCGAGGTTATATTATCGGCGGCAGCATCGTCGAACGCGATGCTGACTGCTATTACAACACCTGTTATGTATTTAAAGAAGGGGAAGAAATAACCAGGTACCGCAAGATCAACATAACCCACGAAGAAGTCGAGCTGAATATCTGTCGCGGTACGCAACCGGTGACTTTCGAGACGGAATTCGGTAAAGTCGGCTTGATGATCTGCGCTGACTGTATTTCGTGGGAAGTGGTCGAGGCTACCTGCGCCGGCGCCAAGCTGGTTTTTTTGCCGGTATCTTTAACCGATCCTAACCATCCCCCTTTTACCGGCCATCCGGTATCGGATATTATTGCCAGAAAATATGGCTCAACTGTGATTAAAATAACCCGGGTCGGCACCTTTGGCGGCAAGACGCTTTCATCCAGGAGTGCTATTACCACCCCGAGGGGCACCTATTGGGAGGCCCCGGACGCCCGGGAGCATTTCGAAGTCATTGAAATCTCGGAAACAGCCGCTTAGAACGCCACGACCTCATCAATCGAGGCGGCGTCACAGAACAGCATCACCAGGCGGTCAATTCCCAATGCCCCTCCCGCCGCCTCCGGCAGGCTTTTCAATGACTCCAGAAACTCCTCGGGCAACGCCGCTGACCGGTTCTGTTTCTCTGCGCTTTTGATCTCGATCTCGAATCTTTTACGCTGCTCCCCCGGGTCGGTAAGCTCGGAAAAAATGTTAGCTATCTCCAGCCCGCCGATGAAGATTTCGGTACGTTCTGCCAGTGACGGATCCTCAGGTTTAAGGCGGGCCAGCGAGGCCATTCCGGCAGGGAAATCATAAAGGATTAACGGCCGCTCACGGCTCAAGCCAGCCACGCCTGTTGCCAGGTCCAAGTCAAACCGCTCCAGGTCGTCGACTGTGATCGGGTTCCAGCCGCAGGCCGACATATATGCCTCGGCGACGGACAGCCGCCGCCAGGGTGGCGAAAGGTCAATGGACATGCCCTGGTAGTTTATCCGGCTTGAATTTCGAGTCGCTTCAGACAGACCGATGACCAGGGCTTCGGTCTCGGCGGCCAGCTGGAGATAGTTTCCCCCGACGCGGTAATACTCCAGCAGGGTGAATTCTTCTCGGTGTTGGCGTCCCTTTTCATTTTTTCTGAAGCTGTGACAGATTTGATATATATCTCCGCTGCCGGCTGCCAGCAGTTGCTTCATATAAAGTTCCGGAGAGGGCAGCAGCCTGCCGCGCGTAGTTTCAATTGGCTCGATGCAGGCTTCAGGAATAGGGCATTCCGCCAGCGCCGGAGTTTCAATTTCAAGATAGCCGCGTGAATATAAAAAACTCCGGGTGAGACGCAGTATCTCAGCCCGGAGTTTCAGATTGTCGAATTTTTCGGAAAGTCGCCAGATGTCCATCGGCTCTAGCCGACGCGCTCCACGTACGCCCCGGTGATGGTGCTGATCCGCACCGTATCGCCTTCTTTGATGAAGGCCGGCACGCCGATTTCCAGGCCGGTTTCCAATCTGGCCAACTTTTGCTGGGCGGTTACCGTGGCGCCTTTCATCGCCGATTCTGTTTCGATGATTTTAAGTTCAACCGCTTTGGGCAGGATAAGGTCAATGGGGCGGTCCTCCCACATCATAACCTGCACCCCCAGCGAATCCTTCAGGTAGAGCTTCTTGTCGCCGACGTTCTCCTCGTTCATGATGTGCTGCTCGAAAGATTCGGTATCCATGAAATGGTAATGGCCGTGCTCTTCGTAAAGGTATTGCATGTCCCGGACGGTAATGGTAGCCTCGTCGAACTTATCTCCTGAATGATAGGTAGGTTCGGAAAGGATTCCGTTCAGCAGGTTGCGCAGCTTTAAGTGATAAATCGCCCGGCCTTTGCCCGGCTTGACGAAATCCACGCTTTCGACGTTAAAGGGCACCCCATCAATAAGCAGTTTTTTATTCTTTGAGACTTCAGAGACTTCCACAGGTTTTCGGATATTCCTCCGTTAAACTATATATTACAAACCAAGTGAACATTATAGGCGCTTCAAATAGGCGGCGCAAATACTATTCCGACCCTGAATTCCGTGACTCAAAAGCCCAAGAGTGTTAAAATGCCGGGATGAAAATCGTCAGATTTGCTGCTCCTGATTGCCCAGAACGGTATGGTGTGCTCGAAGGCGATATCATCAAAGCCCTGGCCGGCACTCCGTTCAAAACTATGGATTACTCCGGCGAAACCCTCCCCCTGGCCTCGGTCAAACTTCTGGCGCCTTGCGCCCCTTCAAAGATAGTTTGCTTGGGGGTTAACTATCACGGGCATGCCCGCGAGATGGGTCATAATATTCCTAATGTGCCATTGATCTTCTTGAAACCTTCGACCGCTGTCATTGGTACCGGGGCTGATATTGTCTATCCGCCATCGTCTTCAAGGGTAGACTACGAGGCGGAGCTGGCGGTGGTTATCAGGAAATCCGGCTGGCGCATTTCCCAGAAAGCCGCCCGTGACCACGTGCTTGGTTATACCTGTTTCAACGATGTCACCGCCCGGGACTTGCAAAGAATAGACGGCCAGTGGACCCGGGCGAAAAGCTTCGATACCTTTGCCGCTGTCGGCCCGTGGGTCGAAACCGATGTCGATCCCTCCAGGTTGGAAGTGGAGACTTTTCTAAATGGTGAGCGCAAGCAGCACGGCAGCACCTCGGATTTGATCTATCACATCGATTTTCTGATCCACTTCATCTCCCATGTGATGACCCTGCTGCCAGGAGACGTCATCGCCACCGGCACTCCATCGGGCATCGGCCCTATGAAAATCGGTGATACCGTTGAAGTGCGCATCGAAGGAATCGGTACTCTGCGGAACAAAGTCGTCAGGCAGGATTAAGCATACCGTCCGGTCTAAATGGTTGAACACGTCTGTTTATGATTAATTCTTAAAGAAATCCCTGACATCAGCTCTCGTCAGGTACACGATCTGCAGCACCCCGATAACGGTTCCGATAGGGAAAAACAGCAGGCTGATGACCCCGTGTGCCAGGCTGGTAACCCGCCCGAAATCACGGTTGGCCAGTAAGCCCGCCGCTCCCGTAACGGAGACAATCAGATACGCCAGCAGTGTCAGAGCCCCAACCGCCAGCCCGAAATAAAAAAATGGACCGGAAAAATTGAATTCGAGATCCTGGAGGAACAGCGCCTCAACCTGAAAACCGATCATCACCAGCACAGCAAGACCAATGAGTGTGAAAAAAGCGGTCACCAGTTCCCACACAGCGATAAGCACTAGCAGATCTGGTTTTTTCATTATGATCCTTCAATACGCTATTTTCATTCTATTTACGCAGCGGTCTGCCGTCAAGACAACAGGCTTTCCTCCGGCTTTAGAATGCCTTGACACTACTTTCCGGCCTTGTTAAACTTGGCTGTTGTCCTCTTATTTTGACCCCGCATCGGCGCTCGCGTCCCGGAGGGATTGTTGATCCAAACTGAACCGCTTAGCCAACGCTGCAGGCTGGAAAAAGGGCTGGTGTCCATCTTCACCGGCCACGGCAAGGGTAAGACCTCCGCCGCCATCGGCATCGCCGTCAGGGCGGCAGGGCACGGACTCAGGGTATATATGGTCTTCATGATGAAAGCCAACGAGTTTTTTGAGCACGGCGAATTTACCGTATTGAAAAGCCTGCCCAATGTCCACGTGGAAGCATTCGGCTACCGCGGCTGGTCAAGAAAAGGCAATATAACCCCGGCGCACAAGGCTGAGGCTGAAAAGGCGCTTGAAGACGCGGCAACAGCCATGTCCAGCGGCGAATACGACGTTATCGTTCTGGATGAGATCAACCACGCCGTCTCCGGAGGTTTAATTGACCTTGAAAAGGTCATCGGTATGATTGATAAAAAGCCGGAGTGTGTCGAACTAATTCTCACCGGCAGAAACGCCGATCCCCGGCTGGTCGCCATGGCCGACCTGGTTTCAGAGATACTTATGATTAAACATCCGTTTAACGAGGGCATCCGCGCTCGTAAAGGTATTGATTATTAAATTCAGAAGGAGTTATTTATGAAAATCACCCTGAGCGTCATTAAAGCCGATATCGGCGGTTTCGTCGGACATTCAGATTCCCATCCGGAATGTCTTTGCGAGGCTGACAACAAGCTGGCTAAAGCTAAGCAAAACGACCTGATAATAGATTACCATGTCACCAAATGCGGCGACGACCTGCAGCTGATCATGACCCACCAGAAGGGTGAGAACAACACCGACATCCACGAGATGGCCTGGAATACCTTTGTCTCCTGCACCGAAGTGGCTAAAAGACTGAAGCTCTATGGCGCCGGCCAGGACCTGCTGGCCGATGCTTTCTCCGGCAATATCAAGGGTATGGGACCCGGTGCCGCGGAGATGGAATTTGAAGAACGCATTTCAGAGCCGGTCGTCATCTTCATGGCCGATAAGACCTCGTCCGGTGCCTGGAATATGCCTCTGTACAAGATGTTCGCCGATCCCTTCAACACCATCGGTCTGGTTATCGCCGAGAATATGCATCAGGGTTTTAAGTTCGAGGTGCATGACGTCAAAGATTCAAAGAAGATCATTTTCTCCACCCCGGAGGAGATCTATGACATGCTGGTTTTCATTGGCGCTCCCAACCGGTACCCAGTTAAAGCGGTCTACACCAGGAACGGCGAGATCGCTGCCTCCTCATCCACCCAGAAGTTGGCTTTCATAGCCGGTCGCTACGTCGGCAAGGATGATCCGGTGTGCATCGTTCGCTGCCAGGGTGCCTTCCCGGCCGTCGGTGAGGTGCTGGAACCGTTTGCCACGCCGTATCTTGTCGAGGGCTGGATGCGCGGTTCCCACTGGGGACCGATTATGCCTACCGGCGTCGCCGACAGCCTGCCGACCCGCTTCGACGGCCCGCCGCGGGTTATCGCTCAGGGTTTCCAGCTGTCGCAAGGCAAGCTTGTTGGACCGAGGGATTTCTTCGCTGATGTATCTTATGATCAAGCCCGGGAGATGGCTAACAAGATGGCTTACATGATGCGCCAGCACGGTCCCTTCGAACCGCATCGCCTGCCGCTGGACGAGATGGAATACACCACCATGCCGCAGGTTTCCCGAAAACTGGCCGAACGTTTCAAGCCGCTCTAATAGTGCGATGGATATGATAAGCAGGGACACGGCCGCACGCCGTGTCCCTGCTTATTTCTGCTGGTATTGAAAGAGAGCAATGTGAGTGACTATGGCTGAACTGTTGCTCGCGACCAACAACCAGGGTAAGATCCGGGAGTACCGGGAACTACTATCTGGTTGCGGGTTTGAACTGGTCACTCCCGCCGGGAGAGGCATCGATATCGCAATTGCCGAGACCGGCGACACTTTCGCCGAGAATGCGGCCATCAAAGCTCGGGCATTCGCTGCCGCCTCCGGACTGGTGACTCTGGCCGATGATTCCGGCCTGGAGGTTGATGCCCTTTGCGGCGCGCCGGGGGTACGCTCAGCCCGTTATGCCGGCGAGGGCGCTTCGGACATCGAACGGAATGCCCTTCTGCTTGAAAACCTGCGGCACGTACCGTTGCCGCTGCGGACCGCCCGGTTCCGCTGTGTTATTGCTATCGCTGAACCATCTGGCGGCATGCACCTTGCTGACGGCGTCATTGAAGGCCTGATTGCTGTTACGCCGCGGGGAACTTCTGGTTTCGGTTATGATCCGATCTTTTATTTGCCTGAGCGCCATCTGACAATCGCAGAGTTGGAGCCAGTTGAAAAAAATCGGATCAGCCACCGCGCCGCCGCCGCGGCGAAGGCCTGTGCCATACTCCGCTGCTTATTCCCAGAGAGTAATAAAGTTAGTTAGAATACCAGAATGGATTGTATTGACCAGGTCTTAGCCTGGACTTGATTTAGTGGTACTAGTTCCGTTAAGATTAACATCACTCCTGCAGGTTTGATCAATCCCGCCCAACCGACATTGAAAGCGAGTGCCGGTATTTTTTTATGAAAGCCCTGATTCTCGTAGGCGGCCTCGGCACCCGGCTGAGGCCTTTGACAATCAACACCCCCAAAGCGATGTTACCGGTACTGAACCGTCCCTTCATGGCGCATGTTGTTGAAAATCTGACGCAGCATGGCATCACTGAAATCATATTCACCCGCGGTCATTTAGCCGGGCAGATGGAATCGTATTTCAATGAGAGTTATTCTTCCGGCATAGAATTCGCTTTTGTTGATGAGGCGCAACCACTGGGAACCGCCGGTGGCATTAAGAATTGCCAGTCTTATCTTGGTAACGAAGCATTCTTTGTCCTGAACGGTGACGTTTACGCCAATATTGATCTCACATCAATGCTGCGTTTTCATAAAGAGAAGGGTGCCTTGGCCACTATCGCCCTGACGCCGGTGGCTAATCCTTCCGCATTCGGGCTGGTAGAGACTGAAACAGACGGCCGTATCCGGCGTTTCGTGGAAAAGCCGCTGCCTGAAGAAGTCACCACCGATATGATCAACGCTGGTTGTTACATCCTCGAACCAGAAGTGCTCGAGTTCATCAAGCCTGCGACCAACGTCAGTATCGAAAAAGAGACCTTCCAATTATTCCTCAAAGACAAGCAGCCGTTTTTCGGCTGGAGCGACCGGACTTCTTATTGGATCGACATAGGTTCCTGCGATAAATATATCCAATTGGTTGCGGATATGCTGTCCGGGCGCTGCACCTGTTCCACCGCGCCGCCGCCCGGGGTACACCTCGGCGAAGGTACGGTGGTTGAACCTTCCGCCCGCATTGAGGGTCATGTTGTTATTGGGCGTCACTGCCGCATCGGTGCCGGGGCAGAAATCACCGGGCCGGCGGTCATCGGGGATAACTGCCTGACTGGAGACGGGGCTGTTATTTCAGCTTCTATCCTCTGGGACGGCTGCCAGGTGGCCGGCGGGTCGAGCGTCCTTGACTCTGTGGTAGCCGAAAAATGCTGTTTATCGCCGGGAAGCCGTGTATCAGGTTCCATCCTGGCAGATGGAGTGTACGTTCCCTCAGGAGCGTTCCTGGGAAATTGCCGGATTTGGCCGGGTACTATCATCACGAATTAATAGAAAGGAAGGAAGAAATGACTCAAGCCGATTCTCGTGTCGCCCATTTACCCACCACCAGCTATTACTGCCCGTCCGGGAAATATGATGAACTCTGGCGCCGCGCCGATGAAGACCCAGAAGGGTTCTGGGCGGAGCAGGCGCTGGAACTGGACTGGTTCAAGCGCTGGGACAAGGTCCTGGACTGGAAAGCGCCCTATGCCCGCTGGTTTGTCGGCGGCAAGCTCAACCTGTCAGTGCAATGCCTTGATCGGCACATGAAGACCGACGTCCGCAACAAAGTCGCCTTCTACTGGGAGGGCGAGTTGGGTGATTCTCAGGTGCTGACCTACGGCGAAATGTACCGCCAGGTCAACAATACCGCCGGCGCCCTCAAGAGGCTGGGCGTCAAGCGAGGCGACCGTGTAGCCATATATTTGCCGATGATACCGGCATTGCCGGTGGTCATGCTGGCCTGCGCCCGCATCGGCGCGCCGTTTACCGTCGTCTTTTCAGCCTTTTCCGGACAGGCGCTGGCCGACCGGGTTGAGGATACCGGTGCCAAAGTAATCGTCACCGCTTCCGGCATGCACCGCCGCGGCAAGATCCTGCCGCTGAAGGAAAATGCCGTCGAAGCTGCGGCCAGGTGCGCCTGTGTTGAAAAAATCGTCGTCGTCAAGCATACCCACCATCAGGTAGAAATGGATCCCAACCGTGATGTCTGGCTGTCGGATATCCTTTCCGGCTGCGACGAATATGTCGCCCCGGAAGACATGGATTCCAACGACCCGCTCTTCATCCTTTATACCTCAGGCTCGACGGGCAAGCCAAAGGGCATCCTGCACGGTACCGGAGGGTACTCGCTGTGGATCGCAAAGACCATGCAGTGGGCTTTCGATACCGATGCCCAGACCGTCTGGTGGTGCACCGCGGACGTCGGCTGGATTACCGGCCACTCTTATGTCGTTTTTGCCCCGATGATCCTCGGCTTAACCTCTGTTATGTATGAAGGCGCCCCGGACTACCCTGCGCTGGATCGATGGTGGGCCATCATCGCCAAATACGGCGTTACCGCCTTCTACACATCGCCCACCGCCATCCGGATGTTCATGCGCCATGGCGAGGAATGGCTGTCCAGGCACGATCTTTCCTGTTTGAAGATACTTGGTTCGGTCGGAGAACCGATCAATCCGGAAGCCTGGCTGTGGTATTACCGAAATGTCGGCAAGGAGCGAATCGGCATCTCCGACACGTGGTGGCAGACAGAAACCGGCGGTTTCATGATTTCACCCACGCCCGGCATTCAAATGCACGCCTTAAAGCCGGGTTCAGCCACCAAACCCATGCCCGGTGTGGTGCCGGCGGTGGTTGACGCCGATGGCAAGGAACTGCCTAACGGGGAGACCGGGTTCATCGTCATCAAGAAACCCTGGCCTGGGATGCTGCTGGACATTTACCGCAATCCGGATCTGTACCATAAGACCTACTGGTCGCGCTTCCCCGGCTATTATCTGCCGGGTGACTACTGCATGAAGGACCAGGATAACTTCTTGTGGCTGCTGGGCCGCGCCGACGAAGTCATAAAAGTGGCTGGCCACCGTATATCCACCGCCGAGCTTGAATCGGCCATTGTCGGTCATTCTGCTGTGGCTGAAGCCGCCGCCACCTCCCGACCGGATGAGATCAAAGGCGAGGCCATCATCCTGTTCGTCACCCTGCGTAAGGGTACGCCGCCTTCTGTGGAAATCAAGAACGAACTTACCCGGCATCTCCGGGCCACCATCGGCACCCTGGCCACTCCCGAAGAGATTTTCTTCGTGAACCTTTTACCCAAAACCCGCTCCGGTAAGATCATGCGCCGTCTGCTGAAAGCTGTGGCTACCGGCGCCGCCGTCGGCGATACCACCACTCTTGACGACGGGGCTTCGGTGGATGAAGCAAAAGCCGCATTCGCGGAGTTAACTGAAAGTTCTCACCATTACAAGTCAGCTGAAAAGAAACCTGAGACGAAGCCGCTGCCTTAAACCTTTTTCTGGGCTGAAATAACAGGAGGGCGGGTTGGAAAACCCGCCCTCCTGTTTACATAATCCGGTTAGCATGCCCGTCAGGGGGAGTGGATGAGCCGCTCCTGCGCTGTTCTTTTCGGCTGGCGTGACATCAGGTATAACTTGAGATCTGAACCCGGCATCGATTCTTCCCTGAGCAGTTCGAAACCCCATCTCCGATACATTTCTACGTTGCGGGGAGTTTGGGTTTCCAGATAGGCCAGTAATTGACGATCGTCAAGGTGGCCCAGCATGGGCCGCATCAATTTGGATGCGAAACCCTGCCCGTGGTATTCGGGATCTACCGCCAGGACCGCCAGGTACATGTGGCGTGTCGGAACCAGTTCCTTTCGCAGGCGGCTAAAGTGCAGGTCCAAAGCCGCTTCACGGAACAGGTACCGCCAGCCGCAGCGCAGCGGCAGAAACGGGAAACCAGCGCGAAGGTGGTTAAAAAAGTTGTCTTTTCGCTCGGAATCAATCCACATCGCAAGCCCTTCGCATTTCTCCGAGGTGACGAAGGTGCCGCCGCCAGAAATCAGTGAAAGTCTCAAATAGTATTCCTCGGCGAATCGCAGGTTTGCCCGCTTGTTCGCGTCAGGGATCAGGTAATCAGTCGTCGGGTCATCGGCGAAAGCCCTGGCGCAAGCGACCGATGCCGGCAGTACCAGCTCAGGCTTCAGCGGCATCAGGCCGCCTAAAGCGCGAGGTAGAAACGGCTGTTCAACCATTGATCAATTCAAAGGCAGGTCGATGCGGTAACCCTTGAGGGTCTCCCGGATGAAAGCCGCTGTCTTCTCATCCGGTTCGACCAGCGGTAATCGCGGCGCCCCGACGCGGAAACCGATGTAATTCAAAGCATATTTCACGGGTATCGGGTTCGCCACCACGAACAGGTTGTTGAAGATAGGCGTCAGGTGGCGATGCAGCGCCGCCGCCTCATCCAGTTTGCCGGCGGCGAAACTTTCCATCATCTGCTTGATCTGCAGCCCGACAAGGTGAGAGGCCACCGATATGACGCCGTGAGCGCCTATAGCCATCATCGGCAGGGTATCCGAGTCATTGCCGCTCCAAACGGTGAAATCAGGCCTCATCTTCTGGGTTTCATCGATAATCCGGGCGATCTCGCCCAGGTTGCCGGAAGCCTCTTTGGTGCCGACGATATTGGGAATTTTTGATAACCGCACTGTCGTTTCGGCAGATAACGAGGTGATGGTGCGTGAGGGCACATTGTAAAGGATGATGGGCATGGTGGTGGCGTCAGCCACTGCCTTGAAATGGCGGTACAACCCCTCCTGAGTGGGCTTGTTATAGTAGGGCACTACCAGGAGGGCGGCGTCAACCCCCAGCTTTTCGGCTTTAATCGTGTTCTCGACAGCCTCGGCGGTGGAATTGGAGCCGGTGCCGGCAATAATCCTGGCTTTGTTGCCGACAGCCTCTTTGACGGCTTTGAACAGGGCATGTTCTTCTTCCCAGGTAACGGTGGGTGATTCGCCGGTGGTTCCAGCGACAACGATGCCGTCGCTGCCGGAGGCCACCAGCGCCTTGGCCAGCCTTTTCGTCTGCTCGAAATCGATGCTGCCGTCGTCTTTGAACGGTGTCACCATCGCGGTAATAAGGCGCCCCAGTTCTTTCACGCTACCCTCCCAGCCAGCCTCTCTTAAGCATTTCCTCGGCAATCTGGACTGCGTTTAGTGCAGCTCCCTTGCGGACGTTGTCGGCTACAATCCACATCACCAGCCCGCCGGGGTGCGAGGAGTCCTCCCGAATGCGCCCGACGAAAGTTTCATCAGTGCCGGCAGCCATCCACGGGTGGGGATAGAGGTTGACTGTTGGGTCATCCAGGACCCGTACCCCGGGGGCCTGGACAAGAATTGCGCGGGCTTCGGTCGGGGGGAACGGCCGCTCAAACTCGACGTTCACCGCCTCGGAATGGCCGATGTACACCGGAACTCGGACGCAGGTGGCGGATAAGGCTATGGCCGGAGCATGCATTATTTTGCGCGTCTCAACCAGCATTTTCCATTCTTCTTTGGTATAGCCGGTGTCGAAAAAGACGTCGATTTCGGGTATCAGGTTGAAAGCTATCTGGTGAGGATAGATATGAGGTGTCACCGGCTCGCCGGCCAGCACCGTCTTGGCTTGGGCGGTGAGCACCTCCATGGCGGCGCTGCCGGTGCCGGATACCGCTTGATATGTCGAAACGACAATTCGTTTGATAGGATTGACCTTGTGCAGAGGGTAAAGCGCGGTCACCATCTGGATGGTTGAGCAGTTGGGATTGGCGATGATGCCCTTATGGTTTTTTGCATCCTCGATGTTGACCTCAGGTACCACCAGCGGTACATCGGCCTCATACCGGAAGGCGGCGGAGTTGTCGATGACCACCACGCCTTTCTGAGCGGCGATGGGCGAAAAATGCCGGGAGATGTCGGCTCCGGCTGAGAAGAGCGCCAGGTCGATGTCGTTAAAGCTGTCAGGAGAAGTTTCTTTGACTTCGATCTCCTCGCCTTTGAACATCACCTTCTTGCCGGCGCTGCGGTCCGAAGCCAACAAAGTCAGTGATTTCAGCGGGAAATTGCGCTGGGTCAGGATCTTGACGAATTCCTGTCCCACCATACCGGTGGCCCCGACGATGGCGACTCTAAGACCGTTCAAATCGATCTCCCGCTGGGACACAGCAACTCGTGTCCTTTTCAAAAATTTGGCATCAATTCTAAAGCATCAAAGGGTAAAAATCCAAAGAGCGAACCGATAATAGCTAACAGACGCAATGATTATTGCCCGGTCAGAATCCCAGTAGCTTATTCAGCCCGAAGATGAACTGGCCGCGGCGTTTGGCTATTTCACGTACCGCTAACAGCACTCCGGGCATGAAGCTGTCACGGCTGATCGAATCGTGTCGAATAGACAATGTCTGGCCCACGGTGCCGAAAATGACTTCCTGGTGGGCTACCAGGCCGGGCAGCCGGACGCTGTGGATGGGTACGCCGTAAAATTCCTCGCCGCGGCTTTTGTGCTCAGTTTCGTCTTTCGGTGATTCAAACGGCGTTTCCCGGGCTGCCTGCATCATCCTTGCCGTGGCTATGGCTGTACCGGACGGCGCGTCGGCCTTCTTCTCATGATGCAGTTCAATGATTTCCGCCCAGTCGAGGTATTTAGCCGCCGTGCGCGCCAGTTCCATCATCAACACCGCCCCCAGAGCAAAATTAGGGGCGACCACGATGCCAATATTGAACTCGCGGGTCAGTGTTTCGAGCCGCGCCAATACCTGTGGGGTGAGACCGGTTGTGCCTATCACCAGAGAAACGCCGGCCCGCGCCGCTGTCTCCGCCGTCTGCGGCACCGCTGAGGCCAGGCTGAAATCGACAACGACGTCCGGTTTGGTTTTAACGAGGCACTTATTTACGTCAGCAGTGATGAACAACTCGACTCCGTCGAAGGACATGGTGTTTTCTGGAGCTCTGGCGTCGCAGCCGCCGGTCAGGGTCATGTCTGGTGCCGCGGCTACCGCCTTGATAACTTCCCGGCCCATCTGGCCAAGCGCTCCCTGCACAGCGACTCTGATGCTCATTTCTCTTCTCCTCCGCGCGATGGTATTTACGATAACCGAACGCCCCGCCTAAATCAAGCAGGGACACAGCTTGCTGTGTCCCTGCTATCAATTTTGATATCTCAGTATTCGGTTATTAGGCTATGCCGAGGATTTTGGGTTACCGCCCTTGAGAGATCTAACGCCGGAAAGGCGGTCGGCCGCCGTGATCCATTGGCGCGCCGGGACCGGAACGGCGGAAACCGCCTGGCGCTGCCTGGCGCATTGCCTCGGCCTCTTCCGGCGTCGGCGGCGCCAACAGGGCGCGGCGGGAAAGGTTGATCCGCCCCTGGGAGTCGATTTCAGCCACCTTGACCTGCACCATGTCGCCGATCTTGACGACATCTTCGACGCGGTCAACGCGGCGGTTGGCCAGTTCAGAGATATGTACCATGCCTTCCTTGCCGGGCAGTATCTCGACAAAAGCCCCGAAACTCATGATGCGCGTCACCTTGCCGGTATACACGGTACCGGGTTCGATATCCTTTGTCATGCCCTCGATGATGGCAATCGCCCGGTTGGCTGAATCGGCGTCGGTGGCGCCGATGATCACTGTACCGTCGTCTTCGATGTCGATGGTCGTTTTAGTTTCCTCGATGATGCCGCGGATAACCCGGCCGCCGGGACCGATAACGGTGCCGATCTTGCCCGGGTCGATCTTCAGCTTGTACATCCGCGGCGCGTAAGGAGAAAGTTCGGCTCGGTTGCGGGAAATGGCCCTGTCCATCACCTCAAGGATGATGCCCCGGGCCTCTTTGGCCTGCTTCAACGTCTGCTCGATGATGGCGAAGCTGATGCCTTTGAGTTTGATATCCAGCTGGATGGCGGTGATGCCGTCGCGGGTGCCGGCCACCTTGAAGTCCATGTCGCCGTAATTGTCTTCCAAACCTTCGATGTCGGTCAGGGTGACAAACTTGTCGATGTTGTCATCTTCAGTTACCAGGCCGATGCTGATGCCGGCCACCGCTCTCTTAATGGGCACGCCGGCGTCCATCAGCGACAGGCTCGAGGCGCAGGTGGAAGCCATGGAGGTGGAGCCGTTAGATGACACGGCTTCGGAGACCAGCCGGATGGCGTAGGGGAACTCGGCCTCACTGGGGATTACCGGCAGAAGCGCCCGTTCCGCCAGAGCGCCGTGCCCAATCTCGCGCCGGCCGGTCCCGCCGACACGCTTGACTTCGCCGGTGGAATAAGGCGGGAAGTTGTAATGGTGGATGTATCGTTTCGATAACTCGGGTGAAATGTTGTCAAGCTTTTGCTCCATCTGTAGCGAACCCAGGGTGGTGATATTGAGGATCTGGGTCATGCCCCGGGAAAACAGGGCGGAACCGTGGACTCTGGGCAGGATACCGACCTCGGCAGACAGCTCGCGGATTTCGTTAATGCCGCGGCCGGAAACACGCTCGCCTTTATCAAGAATGCTGGAGCGGACCAGCTTTCGAATCTTCTTATCGTACGCGGCTATGACGGCACCGGCTTCATATTCACCGGCCAGGCCATCCATGAGTTCCTGCAGGATGGCGTCGAGATTGGCGGCGCGCTGGGTTTTATCGGCCTGGAAGAAAGCGGCGGGCAGCTTGTGGTCAATGGCTGCGGCCACCTTAGCCCACAGGCCTTCGTCAACGGCCGGCGGGTCGACATGCCATTTAGCCTTGCCGACAGCGGCGATAACCTCTTCCTGTAAAGCGATGATCTCCTGATTAGCGGCGTGGCCGAATTTGATAGCCTCCATCATCAGGGCCTCGTCGGCCTCGTGGGCGCCGGCTTCGAGCATGGTCACCGCCTTTTTGGTGCTGGCGACCACCACGTCTAACTTGCTTTCAGGCATCTGAGAGAAAGTCGGGTTGATGACGAACTCGCCGTTGATATAGCCGACGTGAACCGCTGAAACCGGTCCCTCGAAAGGCATCTCGGAGATGCCCAGGGCGCACGAAGCGCCGATAACCCCCAGAACGTCCGGGTCGTTCTCCTGATCAGCAGCAAAAACAGTTACTATGACCTGAATCTCTCTGCGCCAGTGTTTGGGCAGCAGCGGGCGGATCGGCCGGTCAGCCAGGCGAGAGGCCAAAGTTGCCGCTTCGGTGGGCCGTCCCTCGCGGCGGATGAACCCCCCGGGGATCTTACCTGCGGCATACATCCTTTCCTCGACGTCAATGGTCAAGGGCAGGAAATCCACCCCCGGTCTAGCCTCTTTGGCGATAACCGCGGTGGCTAAAATCTGGGTATCGCCGTAGCGCAGGGTGACGGCGCCGTTGGCTTGCCAGGCAAGTTTGCCGTGTTCGATGACAAGCTTGCGCCCGCCGATTGTGCGTTCAAATGTGCGTATCGATGCCAATGGATTCTCCTTAAGCAGTTATTGGGGTTCAACCAGAGAGGTCGACCCGTGAAGACGCCGTTGAGTCGGTGGGTTACTTGCGCAGACCGATCTTGGCGATAAGGTCCTGGTATCGGGTCGCGTCCTCGCGCCGCAGATAAGCCAGCATCCGGCGGCGCTGGCCGACCAGCCGCAGCAAGTTGCGTTTGGTATGGGCGTCCTGCTTGTTGGCAGCCAGGTGAGTGGTCAATTGGTTGATCCGGGCTGAAAGGATGGCCACCTGGACTTCGGCGGAACCGGTGTCCTTGGCATGCCGCTTGAAGGCATCGATGACGTTGATCTTGTCCTGTTTTTCCAAGTTCTCGTTCTTCCTCTTTCTTTTATCAAAGGTGAAGTATATCACAACCTGCTGTCTTGTAAAAGACTCATCCCCTCCGTCTTTGCGGGGAGCGCCGCGACGCCGCAATCTCTTGTGCGGTCTTTTCTCACTTTCAATAAGAGAGAATTAAAGGGCGGATTCGGGCCGGGTCTGAGACACACCCGCCCCCGTGGTTGTGTCGTTCCGGCGAAAGCCGGAATCCATCGGGGGAGTAACCTGGTTGGTGGGAAATGATATCTAAAGGAAAGTTCCCCATCCCAACTGGCAGGGGGATCCATCGTAGGGGCTTCCTTCCGCTGAACGACGCCTTGCCAGCCGGGGTGGCTAATCGCTGATTGCTGAAAGTTAAAAAATATCGCACCAAAAACGACAAAACTCGCTTGACAATCACTGGGAACCCCTGTGCTATAATAATCGCATGATTATTAGCACATATGTACCTTTTTTCTTGGCCTCCCGCGCTCTTCATCATTGTTTGGCGGCGTCGGCCACCCCGGTATTCCCGAAATCAGCGTTTCGGGCTCTGAAAAGCTGGCTGAGGCTGTATCTGTTTCCAAACCTGACGAAAGCCGTTCCCCACTCCTGGCCGATCGCGGCTTTTTGGTATCGTTTCACCAAAAAGGACTCTTTTCGCAGATGAACAAAAACAACCCTCTTCTCCCGGCTCTGGCGGCGAGTCGTTTCAGTCGTTTTTCAACACGCCCCACGACACCGGAACCCGCGACTCTGGAGAGTCTTGAAATCGTTGAACTATCATTCAAAAAGTGCTATAAATAGGCCAGTTTGGCTATTGAGGTGAACGTAAACACGATGATGGACACCCGTTTCAAACCTGATTATTCCCGCCGCGTGGTCATTACCGGCATCGGAATGGTCAGCCCCCTCGGCCTTGACACTCCGACCACCTGGGACGGTTTGATAAACGGCCGCAACGGCATCGAGATGCTGACCCTGTTCGACGCCTCACCCCTGGAAACCCGTTTCGGCGGAGAATGCAAGGGATTTGATCCGGCCAACTACATCAACAAGAAAGACATCAGGCGGATGGACCGCTTCGCCCAACTGGCGGTAGCCGCCGCGCGCATGGCCGTCGAAGAGTCCAAATTGGATATCGCCGACGGCAAGGGCGACGACATCGGCGTCATTGTCGGCTCCGGTATCGGCGGCCTGACCACCCTGTTTGACCAAGCTAGAGTCTGCATCGAAAAAGGGCCGTCTAAAGTCACCCCTTTCCTCATCCCGATGATGATCTCGGACATCGCCGCTGCCCAGATCGCTATCGCCATGGGCTTAAAAGGACCCAACTTCTGCACCACCTCCGCTTGTTCTTCGGGCTCCGATGCCATCGGCACCGCCTATGAGGCAATCCGTGAAGGCCGCGCCGATACCATGCTGGCCGGCGGCACTGAGAGCGGCATGAATGTCCTGGCGTTCGCCGCGTTCAACGCATTAAACGCCTTATCAACTAACAACGACGACCCGCACCACGCCTCACGGCCTTTCGATGCCGGACGCTCCGGCTTCGTCATGAGCGAGGGTGCCTGCGTCGTTGTCCTGGAGGAGCTCACGGCAGCCCTCAAACGGGGCGCTCACATCTACGCCGAAGTTTTGGGCTACGGCAACTCCTGCGATGCCTTCCACATTGTCCAGCCCATCGAGACCGGGGAGGGCGCTGCCCGTGCCATGAAGATGGCCGTCAAACGAGCCGGGATCGAGCCTGGAGAGATTGACTATATCAACGCCCACGGCACCTCGACCCAGCTCAATGACAAGATGGAAACGTCAGCTATCAAGCAGGTACTGGGTGATCACGCTTATAAAGTCCCCATCAGTTCGACCAAGTCAATGCTCGGGCATCTCATCGGCGGCGCCGGGGCTATAGAGTGCGCTATCTGCGCGCTGGTCATTAAAAATGGTATAATCCCGCCGACAATCAACTACACCACGCCGGACTCTGATTGTGACCTTGACTATACACCCAATACGGCAAGAATTAAGAAAGTGGCCACTACGCTGTCGAACTCCTTTGGCTTCGGCGGTCATAACTCTGTTATCATCCTGCGTCAGTACGAATAAGGCTAAGGCATGCGCGGCGCCCGCTGGCAGGTAGCCCCGGCTGACATCCCGCCCGGGCTGACCGGAAAATACCCGGTGCTCATGGCTCAAATCCTGGGTAACCGAGGACTGCGTACCGCAGAAGATGCCGAGCTTTTCCTGTCCGGGGACAACCGTCTGTCGCATGACCCGATGCTCCTGCCGGACATACAACCGGCGATGGCCCGCATCTACCGGGCGGTCCTTTCCGGCGAGAAATTCGCCGTCTACGGCGACTTCGACACTGACGGGATCACGGCTACCGCGCTCATGGTCACCGGCCTCCGCCGCCTGGGGGCGGATGTTGTGCCCTACATCCCCCACCGCCTGACCGAAGGCTACGGCCTCAAAACCGAAGCGCTCAGGAAACTGGCCGCCGAGGGTGTATCGCTGGTTATCTCCGTTGACTGCGGCGTCACCGCTGTGGCCGAGGTGGCTGCCGCCCGCGGTTTCGGACTGGACATCATCGTCACCGACCATCATCTGCCGCTCCCTGAGCTTCCGCCAGCGGTGGCAGTGATCGATCCCCGCCGCTATGATTCCGCATATCCCTTCCAGGAACTGGCGGGGGTCGGCGTCGCCTTCAAAGTAATCGAGGCGCTTTTTTCCGGAACCGCCCGGCCGCTGCCCAAGGAGCATTTTCTGGAACTTGGGGCTATCGGCACGGTGGCCGACATCATGCCCCTTACCGGCGAGAACCGCTACCTGGTCAAAGAAGGATTGAAGCATCTAAACGATCACCCCTCTCCGGGACTTCTTGAGATCGTGACCTTGTCGCGTCTGAAACCCGGCCGGCTCGACGCCGAAAGCATCTCCTGGACGGTGGCGCCGCGTCTTAACGCCGCCGGACGGCTGGAGCATGCTATGGTTGGCTATAACTTGCTCATGGCTGCCACCGCCGACGAGGCAGCGGCACTGGCATCAGCGCTGGAAAACAGCAACGCCGAGCGCCAGCGCCTGACAGCCAAATACGTCGCCCGGGCCCGCGAGCAGGTACTGTCCGGACCAATATCACCGCTGCTCTTCGTTGAGGATGAGGAGTGTCCGCCTGGTATCCTTGGGCTGGTAGCCGGGCGTCTGACAGACGAGTTCTACCGCCCCTCCATCGTCATCCGCCGGGAGAAAAGCGTCTCCACCGCTTCATGCCGCTCCATCCCAGGATTCAACATCACACAGGCAATAGACCGCTGCGGCCACCTGCTGTGCCACTATGGAGGCCACGCCCAAGCGGCTGGCTTTAGCCTCAAAACAGCCGACCTGCCGGAGATGTCGTCGCTTATCGCCGACATCACCGCCCGCGAACTAGCCTCGCTTGACCTCCAACCGGTACTGTCTATCGACGCCGAGGCGCGCTTTCATGAACTTGGCGGCGGTCTTTACGAAATGCTGAGCCAGCTTGCCCCATTTGGCGAAGGCAACCGGCCTCCTCTTTTCGTCAGCCGTTGCGTCACAGTGTTGGATTACCGGTTCATGGGTACAGCCGAAGAACATATGAAACTTAGGTTGACGCAGGGCAATTCGGTTTGGGAAGCCGTCGCTTTCCGTCAAGCGAGCAGCCTTAAAAAAATTCTCCCCGGTCCGCTGGATGTGGTGTATAATCTTGAACTGGATCGGTACAACGGGCGCGAGACTCTTCGAATGAACATCGTTGATTTTGCACCATCAGTCTGACCATAGATATGCCTATGAATGAAACATTATCGATCGTAGCTGCCCTCATCGCTGCATACCTGGTCGGCAGTATTCCCCTGGCTTACCTCATGGGACGCTGGCTGAAAGGGATTGATATCCGGCAGGTTGGCACTAAAAACATGGGCACGATGAACACTTTTTATGAGGTGGGATTTTGGCCCGGTATGCTCGTTCTAACGGTAGATATTTCCAAGGGGGCTGCAGCGGTAGCCGTTGCCCGGGTGCTCGAAACACCTCAAATTATAGAATTCCTGGCCGGGATGGTGGCGGTAATGGGTCACGTTCTCCCGGTCTGGTTAAAATTCAAAGGGGGCAAAGGCGGCGCGACCTGCATAGGAGTTCTGGCATTCCTGATGCCATGGGGTATTCCCATCTATGCCGCGACTTTCGGCTTGATACTCCTGATAACCCGTTTCCCTACTTTCAGCTACAGCGCCGCTTTCATCATCTTCCCCATTATCGGCTGGGTGATATACCATTCTACCGCGTTTATCATCTACCCTATGGCGCTGCTGATGATACCGGGTCTGCAGTACATCATGAGAGTCAAGCAAATCGGCGAACGCTCCACCAGCTTCAAGGACGCCGTGTTCCGGAAAAGTCTGCGGGACAGACGCTAGACACATCTCAATGGCTGAACGCCATTCGGCGGACTGTTATCCTGCCGGTTTCTTCTTTCCCGGACCGTAATAGCTTGGATAAAGCTTTTCCAGGCAATCCGGACAGATACCGTGGGTAAATTCGGCTTCGGAGTGGGTACTGATGTACTTTTCGACGCTGCTCCAGTAGCCTTTGTCGTCCCGGATCTTCTTGCAGTTGGCGCACATCGGGAGCAGACCGGTAAGGGTTTTCACCTGTGCCAGGGCTTCCCGGAGTTCACCTTCGATACGCTTCCTCTCAATGATATCCCTTTCCAGGGCCAGGTTGGCTCTGGTGAGGTCGACAGTCCGCTCTTTCACCCGGTCCTCCAGGTGACGCTGGTACTCAAGCAGCTTTTTCTTGCCCTGCTCATAGGCGTTGATGAGACCGACCTCAGCCAAGCCCACCAATCCAATTACGATCATTTCAAGCAGCAAGTTCGGATGCCAGTTAGCGGTTAGATAGATGGCAGCGTATGGAATGGTCACAGCGCCAAGAGCGCCCCAGAAAAAGAATCCGACGGCGAAGCCGAAACGCCACGTGGCAATGGCAATAACCGAAAGGAAGAAGGCTTGCTGCAAGGCGAACAACACGAGCTGGAATTCATCTCCGGACAGTTGCTGTCCTCGCAGAAGATCCGCATAGACGGTGATAACGAATAGCGCACCGAGGAGTGTAACCACCCAGAACTCCGGGCGGCGGAAAAGCTTCAAGGGTATACCCGAACGGATATAACTCAACATACAGGGCTCAAATCAGGTCGTAAATTTACAGTCGGGTACCTGATTAACACCGGCGTGATAACTACGCGTAACTTAATGATTAAAAAGTATATCATCGGGGCTACGTTTTTCCTAATCCGTTTGTTTTCCGGATACGGTAACACCGAGCAATCCATTCAGAAGCGCAGTTGCCCCGGCCTTATCAAGAGGTTCGTTATTGTTGCCACACTTAGGAGATTGAACGCAGGCGGGGCATCCAGAATTGCAAGGGCATTCAGTGATAATGCTTAGAGTAGCTTCCCACCAGTCTAAAAGGATCTCATAACCCTTTTCGGCAATGCCGACGCCTCCCGGGTGGGCGTCATAGATGAAAATGGTAGCCTCACCGGTGTCCGGATGCAGCGGTGTCGAGAGCCCTCCGATATCGTTACGATCACACAGGGCGAACAGAGGCAGAACGCCGATGGCGGCGTGTTCAACCGCATGTATGGCACCTGCCAGATCCAGACCGGAAGAAAGTCTATCCGCCAGATGGGCAGGTATCTCGAACCAAACAGCCACCGTCTCGAAACGCTGGGGCGGCAGCGAAAGCGCTCCTTCTCCCAACACCTCCTCGGTATATTGTGCTTTACGCTTAAAACCGACGACGGTCACCGAGACTTCCACTTCTCCTAGCTTCACAGCAGTGCCTCGGATGAAAAGCGACTTCAGCACCCGCTGGACTCTAAGTTCGGTAATGTCTTTGACCTCGGTATAATAACTGCCGTCGAATGGTTCCGCGCGCACGATCCGGGTTTCCAAATCCAAATCGCGGACAATGTAACTCTCACCCTGGTGCAGATAGACAGCCCCGGGAAACAACTGGAACATGGCGGTAGCAGAGTCTAGCACCTCCAGCAGAACGCCGCTGCCGCCATCAATGACCGTGTACTCCTTACCGCCGATGCCCCTGATGCTGATCTCCCCGGCCGGGTAAGATATATCTGCCGAAGGATAATAACGACCGAGCCGCTCCTTCAACAGACCGCGGCGAACCAGCGAATCCAGATTCACCCTGAAAGAAGGCCCGAACAACTCGAATTCCTTGGGCGAAAGCGGCATTTCCCATGCCGCACAAAGCAGGTGGGCGCCTGAAATATATGGATTCTCGGGATTGAGCAAGGCGTATTCAGGCAGCCCTTCAAAGAAAAATTCCGGGTGGCGCATGTAATATTGATCCAACGGGTCATTGCGGGCAACCAGTACCGACAGCGACCTTTGCCGCCGCCGGCCGCTTCGGCCGGCTTGTTGCCAAACGCTAGCGGATGATCCCGGATAACCGGTTATTAAAGTGGCATCCAGCGAACCGATGTCGACGCCAAGTTCCAGCGCCGATGTGGTCACGGCTCCTTCCAGCCTTCCCGCGAACAACTCTTTCTCAATAAGGCGGCGATCTTCTGCCAGATAGCCTGCTCGGTATGGCTTAATAAGTAAGACTTTTTCGGGTGCTGTTTTCAAGAGACGCTCCCGGGCATGGACGAAGATGACTTCAGCCAAACGCCGGGACCGGGCGAACGCAAGCGTTCTGATACCATGGGCGATGAGTTCGGCAAAGAGAAAAGTGGCCTCCGCCGAGGCGCTTCGACGAGTAGATTGGTTCGGGTCGATCAGCGGCGGATTCCAGAAGATGAAATCTTTGCCTCCGTAAGGTGAGCCGTCAGCATCGACGACTGAAAAATCGAGCCCCGTCAGGAGAGCAGCCAACTCTAAGGGGTTGCCGATGGTCGCTGAGGCCATCAGGAACTGGGGTTTTGCGCCGTAACGGCGGCAGACGCGCCGCAGTCGCCGCAACAAGAGCGCCAGGTGAGAACCAAAGACGCCGCGGTACAAATGGGCTTCATCAATGATGACGTACTTAAGGTTAGCCAGGAAACGCCGCCAGTTCTGGTGATTGGGCAGGATACCGACGTGAAGCATGTCCGGATTGGAAAAGATCAGCCTGGCGCTGGCGCGTATGGTTGTCCGGTCGCTTGCCGGCGTATCGCCGTCAAAGGTAGCGAAATCACCCCGGCCAATGGCTTCCGGGGCGAACAGGTCTTTGACGTGTTTCAACTGATCCTGGGCCAAGGCTTTGG
This sequence comes from Dehalogenimonas alkenigignens, assembly GCF_001466665.1. Taxonomy (NCBI): domain Bacteria; kingdom Bacillati; phylum Chloroflexota; class Dehalococcoidia; order Dehalococcoidales; family Dehalococcoidaceae; genus Dehalogenimonas; species Dehalogenimonas alkenigignens. Next base: position 1,132,063 of record NZ_KQ758903.1, read on the forward strand.
TCGGCGACAGGTACAGGGTGGTGGCGACGTCATCGGTCAGCAAGGTTTGCATGACCGGGATGTAATAACCCAGGCTCTTGCCTGAGGCAGCCGGTGTAGCGATAAAGACATTATCGCCGCGCCGGGCGGTGTCAACCGCCTGAGCCTGGTGGCTATAGAGCGGCCACAATCCCTTTGCCCTGAGGCAGCCCTCCAGGCGGGAATCCAGCGGCTGCTCAAGATCCGCATAGACCGCTTCTCTCGGCGGGATTTCCTCAAGATGAGCGATCTGGCCGGCCATTTCCGACTTGGTACGAAGATACTCGACGAACTCCCGGACGTCCATGTCAGTAGTCGATGATCTCGATGTTGGACTCGAGAAGCTCGAAGTCGTAAGTAGTGGTGAAGGCTAAGGCTTTGGACAGCACCTCGTTGGTGTGCTTCTTGTCGTTACTGATGCAGGCGACGCCGACGACAGCCGTCTGCCACAGGTCCTGGTCTTCTACCTCCGCCGCCGAGACGTTGAAGCGATTGTGGAGCTGGGCTACCAGCGACTTGACCACCTGGCGCTTCTCCTTGAGGGAGTGGCTCTCCGGGAGCCGAATGCTGAACTGCAGGACGCCGATATTCATCGCGTTACCTCATCATCGTGATAACTCTAGGCCAAGACCGGCGGCGGGTCAAATAACGTTGTGCGTCCTGGGTCGTGAGTCATATGGAAAACGACTGAAACGACTCGCTCCCGCCGCGGTTTGTTTTTTGTTTCCCAAGCGCATTCCATTTATATTTGGAACGAACCTTGATTTCCACGATTAAGCCTATTGTAGAATCATTTTGCAAAACGAAGGGTTCCCGAAGCTGCCGTTCCGGTAAAAACGAACCAAAAAAAACAACGGGTTTCCCATCGGGGGACGGGCGGACAACGGTTCCGACGACGCCGCGAAACAAATCCCGGCTGAACGCGGGACATCATTACACTGCAGCTCGGGCAGTGCAAACAATTGGTCAGGCGGTATGAACTCGTGGCGGGAAGCGAGCAGGTTACAACGAGCCCTGTAAAACGGCAGGCGGCTGGCAAGCAAGTTGACATCAGGCGCGTATTATAGCACATGTGTACGTTAGGGCTGTCAAACGATCTTTGTCATTTTTGGGGAAAAATTATATCGAGTTGACGGCAGCCGGCGGTACCGGCCGGGTTCAGCCGCCGATTTTGAATTCAAGCTGGGGATAAACCACGGGCACCAGTTTTTTTGTCTCTTCGACGATCTCCTCCAGCCTTTCAGCCAAAAGAACCGACTGCATCTGTCCGTGATGCTTGTTGAAAGCCGAGGGGTCCAGAGCCATGCAGTGATACTGGTCGCGCAGAACGTAATATTCTCCGGTCAGCTCGATCAGCCGCGCCTGGGCTGCCTCCCGGAGCATATCCTCAGCCGGCGAAACTTCAACATCATTTTCCATAAAATCCTCCGCTGTCTTATCGGATTATATGACTGATATGCCGACATGTCACCGGTACCTTAGTAAGGGTTCGCTTGAGCCGGGCCATTCGTTGCACAGCACCGATGCAACAACCTATAATTAAGGCTCACAGAACGACTTGCCTATTATCCGGAGGATGCAGTTGACGGCACCCATTATCGCCTTTGTCGGGCGCTCCGAATCAGGAAAAACAACCTTCATTGAGCGACTGGTGCCGGAACTCAAAGGCCGGGGTTATAAAGTCGCCACCGTCAAGCATGTGCCGCAGCATTTTCAACCGGCGGCACCGGTCCGAGATACCGAGCGGCATCTGGCCGCCGGAGCCGATGCCACTATCGCGGCGACGCCTGGGGCGTTAATACTAACAAAGCCGTGCTCATCCGAGAACCCGCTGGATGAGATCGCCCGACTGCTGGGCGACGAATACGACATTATCATTGCCGAGGGATTCAAAAGCTCAGGGATACCGAAATTCGAGATCTGGCGCCGCGGTGCCGGGACGCCGCTGGAGGACATTAAAAGCCGGGTAGCCGTTATTACCGACGACGACTACCCCGGTGAATCAGCCCGGAGGTTTCGCTTAAGCGAAGTCGGAGAAGTGGCGGACTTGATCGAAAAAGGATATATTCTGCCCAACCTGGAGAGGATCTCGCTCAATATTAACGGCGAATCGGTAGCCCTTTCCGCTTTTCCAAGAGAATTTATGACCAATATAGTTAACGCTTTAATCGCCAGCCTTAAAGGCGTGCCGCCGGTGAAGTGGCTGGAGATCAGATTGCGGCGTGGTGACAACAAATCTGCATAATGCCTTCACATTTTCCTGATAACATGACGAGGACAACTTTAAAGAACGGAGAGTACCTGATTGGCGAAAAAGAAGCATAAATCACATTCCCACGCGACGCATACGCTTTCGGTCAAAGCTCAATCCAAGTTGGCCGCCCAAAAAAAGCGCCAGAAGATAACCCGATGGATCGGCTTTGGCATTATCGGCGCGGTGGCGGCTCTCTTGGCGGTGGGCGGCGTCACCCAGTGGCTGCTGCCGGTCTACCTGCCGCTTCAGAAGACAGTGCTGACAGTAAACGGCACCAAATTCAACGCCCAGTATATTGCCCGCATGGTGAATTATTACACCGGCGGAGATCCGACCTACTCATACCTTTTTATCGACCCGGTGATCGATCAAATAACCCAGAACGAACTCATGAAACAGAAAGCCGCCGAACTCGGCATCACCGTAAGTAATGACGAGGTCGCCGAGACCATAAAAACGGCCGGCATCAAGAGCAACCCCACCACCCGCGATATCGTTTACAGCTCGCTGCTGGCGGAAAAGCTGACCGAGCAAAAATTCAAGGTGGAAATCGGCAGCGCCGGCCCGCAGCGCCAGGTCCTGGCAATGCTTCTTGAGAGCGCGGCTCAAGCCGAGGCGGTCAAGGATCGGCTTGAATCCGGTGAATCGTTTGCCGATATCACCGTTGAACTGTCGCTGGATTCGACCACCATCACCAATAAAGGCGATATGGGTTTCCACCCGCAGGGTATTCTGGACAGCCTGCTTTTTGCCGCCGGACTGGATGAAGCGGCATTCAGCGCCGCCGAGGGCGGCATCGGCGTGCTGTACGATCAAGCCAAGAGCAAGCAATTAGGCTACTGGGTAGTTAAAATTACCGAAAAAACAACGACCGACGAAGCGTCCACGGCCAAGGTTCTGGGCATCCTGGTGCCGACGATAGAGAAGGCTGAAGAAGTTCGGACTAAACTGGCGGAAGGCGGCGATTTCGCCGCGCTGGCCGCTGAGTACTCTCAGGACGCAATGACCAAAGATACCGGCGGCGATCTTGGCACTCTGACACTCGGCACTTCCACCGGGCCGGTAGCGGTTTACGCCTTTTCCGAAGGGGCGACGGTCAACGAAATCAGCCAGCCGATTCTTACCAAGGACTCCAACACCACCGGCGCCTACTGGCTGTATCAGGTCAAGGCGGTTGAATCCAGCCGCACCTTTACCGAAGACGACCTGGACAAGCTCGTCAACGCCGCTTTCTCAGAATGGCTGACGGTCATTAGAGACGACCCGGCAAATGAAATTGATAGAGTGGAATTGACTGACGAGCAGCGCGACCTCATAGCCGAGCAGTCGCTGGCATAACCGGACCGCGGGGTTTACCACGATTACCCGCCCCGGGCAGACGCCTCGGGCGGGTAATTATTATATAATAGGGCAGTTGACCAACCGGAACGTCTAGAACAAGGAACAACGATGAGAAAAACCAGCATCGGAATCGGACTTATCGGTATCGGCATTATCGGCGGCGCCGTAGCCCGGGTGCTGCGCGACCGGGCGGACCGGCTGTCAGCTCAGGTCGGCGTGCCTGTTGAACTGAGGCGGGTGAAAATCGCCGACATCGACCTGACCCGGCCTATCATCGCCGAATTCCCACGGGAGCTATTCACCACCGACGAGGTCGACTTCTGGGCCACGCCGGGCATCGACATCGTCGTCGAAGCTATCGGCGGCGAGTTTCCCGCCTTCAACTATCTGGAAAAAGCCCTCCGGAGCGGTAAACACGTCGTCTCCTCCAACAAAGAGGTCATCGCCAAGCACGCCGCCGAACTACTGGACCTGTCGCGGAAAAACAACGTCGGCCTGCGCTTCGAAGCCGCGGTCGGCGGCGGCATCCCGCTGCTGCAGCCGTTCCAATACGATCTCTCGGCTAATGAGATTAAAGGCATCTTCGCCATTATCAACGGCACCACCAACTACATCCTGACACGGATGGCCCGCGAGGGAATCGAATTTTCCGAGGCTCTGAAACAGGCCCAGTCGCTGGGCTACGCCGAGCGCAACCCGGCAAATGATATCGAGGGTTTCGATTCGGTCTATAAGCTGTCCATCATGTCCATGCTGGCTTTCCAGACCGAGGTGAAGCCGGATGACATTTACCGCGAAGGCATCACCAAACTCGAAGCGCGCGACTTCAAGTACGCCGAAGAACTTGGCTTTGTCATCAAGCTATTGGCTATCGCCAAGGAGTCGGAGGGGGAGATTGAACTCCGGGTGCACCCGGTGTTCCTGCCCCGGGACTACTTCCTGGCCAAGGTCGACGGCGTCTTCAACGCCGTGCTGACCACCGGGGATCTGGTGGGCGACGTCATCTTCTCCGGCCAGGGCGCAGGCCCGGCGCCGACCTCCTCGGCCGTAGTCGCCGACGTACTAGCCTCAGCCCAGGAGGCGGCCTCGGGCGTGGGCAACCGCATGAGGTGGCGGCTTGACGGAGGCAAGCGGCTGCGGCCGATGGCGGACATTACCACCCGCTACTACTTCCGGCTGAATGTGGCGGATAAACCGGGCGTGCTGGCCCATATTGCCGGCATTTTCGGCGACAACAACATCAGCATTTCCTCAGTTATCCAGAAAGAAGTTGACGAAACCACCGAATCAGCCGAGGTGGTTATCATGACCCATCCAGCCAGAGAATCGGCTGTCCGTCGGGCCGTGGAAGCACTCGACCGTCTGGATACTATCAAGGCGGTCAACAATTTCATTCGCGTAGGAATATAACCCAATCCGAAATCCGAATGTTGAAAATCAAAGGCAAATTAGAATTCAAAAGGACAGGATGAATATGGCGAAACCGGGCGTGCTGGCGCAATACGGCAAATTCCTTCCGGTAACGGACAAGACGCCGCTCATCACCCTGGGCGAGGGCGACACCCCCCTTGTCCGGTCGCCGCGGCTGGAGAAGGAATTCGGCGCCGGCGAGTTGTACTTCAAGCTGGAAGCCTGCAACCCGACCGGCTCCTTCAAGGACCGCGGCATGGTGATGGCGGTGGCCAAAGCCCTGGAAAACGGTTTCAAGGCGGTCGCCTGCGCCTCCACCGGCAATACTTCGGCTTCAGCGACAGCCTATGCCGCCGCGGCGGGCATCGAAAGCATCATTGTCATTCCCAAGGGCAAAATCGCCCTGGGTAAACTGGCTCAGGCCATCGTCTACGGCGCTAAAATTGTCATGGTAGACGGTAATTTCGACGACGCCCTCCGGATGGTGCGCGAACTTTGCGACAAGCAGCCGGTGGCCCTGGTCAACTCCGTCAACCCCAACCGCATCGAAGGGCAGAAGACAGCGGCCTTCGAGATCTGCGACAGCCTCGGCGGTGCTCCGGAGCTGCTGTTCCTGCCGGTGGGCAACGCCGGCAACATCACCGCTTACTGGAAAGGATTCAAGGAGTACCGCGGCCGCGGCATCATCGCCGCGGCGCCTAAAATGATGGGCTTTCAGGCGGCCGGCGCCGCGCCCATCGTTCTCGGCCACAAGGTAGACAAACCGGAAACCATCGCCACCGCCATCCGTATTGGCAACCCGGCTTCCTGGAAACAGGCTGAAGCAGCCCGCGACGAGTCCGGCGGCGTCATCGACATGGTCAGTGATGACGAAATCCTTGAGGCCTACCGCATTATGGCTGAAAAGGGCGGCATCTTCGGCGAACCAGCCTCCGCGGCATCTTTAGCCGGCCTGATCAAGATGAAGCGCCGGGGTACTGATTTCGGCGGCCAGAAAGTGGTCTGCGTCGTCACCGGCAGCGGCCTCAAGGATGCCGATACCGCCATCAAGGGCTTCTCAGGCCAATTTATTGAAGTGGCGGCGGAGCTGGCGGCTATGGAAAAGGCGCTCGGGTACTAGCAACGGGTCAAGGGTCTCGGCTTGAGGCGGCGGTGGTATAATGAACCCGGGGCAACGAACTAAAGATTGCTTTGTCGTCTTCCTTGGAATGAGGCCCGGCAGCGGCGGGAAAGAAACGAGGTCGGCAGGATGAAACAGGTATCAGAAAGCGTCGGCGCCTATTACCAGCACTATCCGCGCATCGCCGTGGTGGTATCGGCCTACCACGACGGCAAGGCTGATGCCATGACCTGCACCTGGCACACACCGCTGTCTTCCAAACCGCCGCTGTTCGGCGTGATGCTGACGCCGCGGCGTTTCACCTATCAGCTCATAGTTGACAGCAAGGAGTTTGCGGTCAATTTCCTGCCCGCGGAGTCGGCCCGGCTGCTGGCGGCGGTGGGCGGCAGCAAGGGAGCCACAGTGGACAAGTTCGCCGCCTATAACATCGCCCGCGACATACCGCTGAAAACCAACGCCCCGGTGCTGGCGGACGCCTACGCCGCCTACGAGTGCAAACTGGTGGAGGACCGGCCGTACGGCGACCACCAGCTGCTGGTGGGGGAGGTGGTGGCGGCCCACTGGCTGGAAGAAGCCTTTACCGAAGGCGGATCACTGGACTTAAAGGCAGCGGTCCCGGCGTTTTACCTGGGCAACGATTCTTATGTCACCAGGCTGAAGCCGACGGTGGAGAAGATAGACCGAGGCCGGTAGCTGTCGTCCAAAACAATCAACCCCTGGTCAAATAAAAATACTAACGGGAGATTTGCTCCATCCCGGCCGCGGCCGGGGTCAAGGAGCGACGGTGTTTATGATGATCGATGAAGAAGCCATAAAGGCGGCGGTCGAGAGCATATTAAAAGCCATTGGCGACGACCCTGCACGCGAAGGCCTGGCGGGCACGCCGCGGCGGGTGGCCCAGATGTACTCCGAGATTTTCGGAGGCATGCCGCAAAACCCGGTTGACGAGCTGCAGGTTGGCTATGAACTGGGCCACCGCGAAATGGTCATTCTTCGCGACATCCCGTTCTATTCCATGTGCGAGCATCACCTGCTGCCGTTCTCAGGCGTGGCGCATATCGGCTACGTGCCGGGCGAGGACGGCCGGGTTGTCGGCATCTCCAAACTGGCGAGGGTGGTCGACATCATCGCCCGGCGGCCGCAGATCCAGGAGCGCATGGCCACCGAAATTGCCGACGCTATTATGGAAGGCCTTAAACCCGACGGCGTGGGCGTGGTTATCTCCGCGGAGCATATGTGCATGACCATGCGCGGCATCAAGAAGCCGGGGGCCAGGGTGGTCACCAGCGCGCTGCGCGGCATCTTTGCCAAGCGCGCGGCGACACGGGCGGAGTTCATGGCACTGATTCAGGATTAACGTTTCCATCAATCGCAAAGGGTATCGAATACATTTGTAAGACAGGCGTCCAGGCGCCTGAGCATGCCAGGTTCACATTATCCAATCTGGAGGACCGATTTGCGTAAATTCATTGGGGTGATAACCGTCATGGCATTAGCGGCGGCGTTCGCCGGGTGTTCGGACGAGCCGTCCGTTACCCTACCGGGGCAGATCATCAAGGAAATCTCAGCCGCCGAGGCTTACGCCATGGTTCAGCAAAACGCCGGCAAGGCAGATTTCATCATTCTGGACGTAAGAACACCGTCGGAATATACCGGCGGGCACCTGGCCGGGGCACTTCTGATTGATTTCAATTCCGGCAGTTTCCGCACCGAGGTCGATAAACTGGATAAGAGCAAACGCTACCTGGTTTACTGCCGAACGTCCAACCGCTCTGGGCAGGCGGTGGCGGTGATGAAGGAACTGGGCTTCAAAGAGGTCTACGATATGGACGGCGGCATTGTGGCGTGGGAAGCGGCGGGCTATCCTACGGTGAAATAACGCGCATAATTATATTCACTCTCTCCTGTCGCCTGACGGGAGAGGAGATGCGTCAGGTCACCGGCACCACTTCGAATTCGGTTTGAAGCGGTGTTTTCTTTTCCAGGTCCCAGTCGAAGAGCAGGATGACGGAGTCCGGGCCGCAGTGGTTGAGCAGGCGTTTGCCGCCGACGACTACGACCGAGGCGGCATCCTCGAAATTGAGGGCGTGTTCAGTGCCGGTGCGGTTGCAGACCCAGACCGGCAGACCTGTTTCCAGGCTGCGCTTTTCCCAGCAACTCTCCGGCGGGCAAGGCGTCTCGCCCCAGTTGGCGGGCGAGATAATGAGTTCGGCACCTTTTTCGGCCAGTTCTCGGGCGATATGCGGCGGCCAGGAATCGGCGCAGATCATAACGCCAAGTTTGAACTGGGGCAGGACGATAATGTCGGCGGTTTCGCCTTTGCGGGCCCAGGATTCGGTGGTATGGGACTCGTGGATGTTGACTTTGCGGTATCTGCCGGCTGTTTTACCCGCACCGGTCAGGGCGAATACGGTGTTATGCAGGTGCCCGGTGGCCTGATCACGCTCGGCGGTCGAGAGCAGCAGGGTCACTCCCAGGTCAGAGGCGACAGCGGACATATGGTCTATCCAGGCTTTGGACTCCTCGCCGATCCAGCCGGTGCCTATATAGTCTTCGAAGTGATAGCCGCTTTCGGCCAGTTCTGGGGTGACGATAAAATCCGCTCCCAATGCCGCGGCCCTGCGTACCGACCGTTCAATGAGGGCGCGGTTGGCCTCAAGTTTTCCGGGGCGGGGGTCAAGGTGGAGCAGGGCGACTCTGAGTACGGGCATCTTTTTATCCATTCGAGTTCGATTAACGGCAGTAAAAAAGGGCGGGTCAATGACCCGCCCTGCTGGACGAGGGTATTTTATTCCGGCTTGGCTAACTGATAACCGGCGCCGATGCGGGTGAGCAGCAGTTTGGGGTCGGAGGGGTTATCCTCTATTTTTTCACGCAGGTGGCGGACATATACCTTCAGGCTTTCCGCGGCGCCGGGATATTCTTCGCCCCACAGCGCTTTCGCCAGGACGGCGTGGCTCACCGGGTGACCGACATGACGCATCAATTGCCCGAGGACGATGCCCTCAGTGCGGGTGAGGCTGATGCGCCGGTCTTTAAGTTTAAGATCGCGAATGGAAGGCCCCAGCGTCATTGAGCCCACGGTCAGCGGCAATTCCTCGGCAGAAGTTTCCTGGCGGCGCATGACCGCCTTGACCCTGGCCAGCAGTTCCATCTGCCGGAACGGTTTGATGATGTATTCATCGGCGCCGAGTTCGAGACCGCGGACGATATCGGTTTCGTCTCCCCGGGCGGTCAGCACGATGACCGGAACGTGGCTGAAACGCCTGATGTCCTTGAGCACATTGAAGCCGCTGGTGTCCGGCAAACCCAGATCAAGAATGACCAGGTCCGGGTTGTTTTTATCCACCAGTTCCACGCCCTCCTGGCCGGAGTTAGCGGCCAAAAAGGTGGCCTGAGGCCAGCGGATCTTGAATGTGAGGGTTACCGCTTCGACGATTTCAGCGTCATCCTCGATCAGCACCACGGTCAACTCGGGTTTATTCACCATCTCTACTCCATTTCAGCCGTCAGCGGCAAGGTAAAATAGAATGTCGTGCCGCAGTCTTTTTCGCTTTCAAACCAGATATCGCCGCCCTGCAGCGTGACCAGCATTTTACATAACGCCAGGCCAATGCCCATGCCGTCGTTGGGATCGGCATCATCGACGATACGGTAATAGGGCTTGAAAATATGAGCCTGCTCCTGCAGGGTCATGCCGCGGCCCGTATCGGCGACGCTTAACCGCAGCATTTTACCACTAACCGCCGCGCCGATGGTAATCTGCCCGCCGCGCGGCGTGAACTTGCCGGCATTGTTGAGCAGGTTAAGCAGGATTTGCCGCAGCCGGTCCTCATCAGCCATAACCAGAGGGATGTCATCGTCGATCTCCAGTTCTAGAGACTGATTTTTGCGGTCGAATTGGGGCGATACCTGAGCGGCCAGGTCCAGGAGCAGCGGCGCGACATCCAGCGGTTGAGCGCGGACTTTCAGGACGCCCATTTCGCCGCGGGCGAAGTCCAGAAGGTCGTTGATACGCCGCTCAAGGTTCATGGCGCCGCGGTAAATGTTGCCAGCCAGCCGCAGTTCATCCTCGCCCTCGAGAATCTCTAGCAGCGCTTCGCCAGAAGCGATGAGGGGCGTCAGCGGTGTCTTAAGTTCATGAACCAAGGAGCGGGTAAAATCCACCCTTTTACTGATTTCGGTCTCGAGCGCCTGCCGCAGCGATTTTTCCCGGTTATATGCCTCCGTCAGCGTTGAGGCTTCGGCTTTGCGGGCCGAAATATCCCGGGCAATCGACAGCATGAATCGCCTGCCGTCAATGTTGAACGTACTGTAACTGATTTCAACCGGTTCATTCAGGCCTGATTTTGTTCGAAATGCCGATTCCAACACCCCGAATTGTCCGTCCGACGGTTGTTCGATAACGGCGGTTAATTCAGCCGGCGGCGACGGAAAGATATCGGCGAAAGCCAGGCCTGTCATCGCCTCAGGGGGGTAACCAAGCCTTTGGGCGGCCAGTAGGTTAGCTTCAGCAAGCACGGGAGTTTTGCCGGAACGGAGCTCCCAGAGGAGCATGGCGTCTGCGGCGGTTTGGAATATCAGGCGAAACTTGCCTTCGGCTTTTTGCGGCCCCCGCTGTTTGACGGCGTCGCCGGGGCAGCCTGACTGGGTTTTGCCCGCTGCTTCTATGCTATTATTCATACTTGATATCATTAACATTATACCGCCGTTGAAATCCTAATGTCAGCAAAGGAAACAATGGATTGGCTATACCGGAAACCGGGCAGGATGAGCCGCTTGATGAAAAGATGATGGCATGCCGCTGCGGTGAATGCGAGTCCGGGCGGCGCCGAGGCTGCAACAGCAGCCGTTTGAGAGAGCTGGTCGGAGTTTTATTCGATGAGAAGCTGCCCGGGCTGTATTGCCGGCGGCCGCCCAAGCCGGCCAAAACCGATGCCGCTACGGTGGCTGAAGAGTGCCTCTGCGAGGGATGCAGTCTGAATATCGGCAACGCCTTATTCCATTGTAACCGGCGTACCGCCTAGCCGAGCTTTTTATAGAAGACGACCAGGTCATCGCCGCGGTCGTAAAAGTCCGGGATTCGGGCTATCTCGGTATACCCGCAGCTGGCGTGAAAACGCCTCGTCCTGGCGTATTGGGGTGTGGAAGATGTTTCAAGGGTGATTTGCCAGCCGCCGCGCTGCTTGACCGCTGTCTCGCAGCGATTCATCAATTCCCGCCCGATGCCGCGGCCCTGGACTGCCGGGTCCACGGCAGCCCAGTAGATTTCCCAGTTGCCGCGGGAAAGAGGAGTGTTGCCGTAAGTCGCGTAGCCGACAGGGCTGCCTTCCAACTCGGCGACTACGGTATAGTAACCCGAATCTTTCGGATTTGCCGCCGAAGCCTCAAGCACTTCATCCGCCACCGGCAACTCATCAGGGGCGAATTCCTGAATCCGGCGCAGTATTGACTTCAGGACGGGCAGATCTCCCGGGACGATCTCCCTGTAAACGATCATCTTACCTCCAGAGCGAAGCCGATGATTTTTTCAACCATGCTTTGATACGACAGCCCGGCGGCGCCGGCCTGCCGTGTCATTCCGGCGTCGGGGGCTAAGTCCGGATTGGCATTAACCTCAATAACCACCGGACGGCCGGAGGCATCGAGGCGCATATCCACCCGGGCATAACCGCGGCAGCCGGCAGCGGCACTGGCAGCTAAAGCGGTTTTTCTGAGGGCAGCATCCAGGAGCGGGTCGATCTCCGCCGGGCACTTGACGCTGGTGTTTTGAAAATAGGCGCTTTGAGGCTCCCATTTGGCGGCGAAGGTCAGAATCGGGGGCAGGCCCTGGGGCAAGGTATAAAGAATTTCCGAAATCGGTAAAACCTCCCGGCTGGCGGCGCCAAAAACAGTCGCGTTAAATTCCCGGCCCGGTAGGAACTCCTCAACCAGGGCTGGCGAACCGTCGTACCTTTCCACCATCGATTTCACTTCGGCTTTCAGAGCCGGCAGATCAAATACCACGCTTGTTTCGGACAAGCCATGCGAAGCGTCATCAGAACGCGGCTTGACGATACAGGGAAAATCCAGACTGAAATCCGAGAAGTCTGTTCCATCGCACAGTTGCTGGATCGGCGTTGGAACACCGGCCTGGCGCAGGACGGCGGCGGCGTCCGATTTATCGAGCGTCAACGCCAGGGCGGCTGACGGCGAACCGGTAAATGGTATTATTAAGGCCTCAAGGGAAGCGGCGACCTCCGCTTCCGTCCCAGGCATGCCGGCAAATCCTTCGAACAGGTTGAAAACGATATCAGCTTCGATTGACGCCAGCGTTTTTCCCGCCCTGCCGACCGGCGGCAATAAAGGGTAACTGATCCAGTCGTGACCGAGACTGGTTAGCGCCTGTCCGACACAGGCTACGGCATCCATCACCCCGGTTTCAGCCCTTGATTCGCCGCGGGCGTCATAGAGCGAAGGCACCGGCGCGTTGAAGATCAAGGCTACCCGCAACGGCTTGAAGGGGATCATCGGAGCCCGGGATACCGGCTGATTGCGGCGGTAAGGATGGACCGGATCATCATGGCGTGACTCCAGCCCATCGCCGTGGCAATGATAAAAAGGTCGCTGTCGAGCGATAGACCCGGCAGAGGGTTGACCTCCAAAAAATACGGAGTGCCGTCAGCGGCGACGCGGAAATCCATGCGGGTGAAATCACGGCAGCCGAGCGTGCCGAAAACAGCCAGCGCCTGTGACTTGATGCGGTCGATAACCTCCGCCGGAAGCCTGGCCGGGTATTCGTAATCGACCAGGTTCTTGTAGTCACGTTTGACTTCCAGCGAATAGATGAACGGACCGGCTTTTTGCCGGGGTACGATCCGCATCGGCATTACCAGCGGCGGGGCGGCGGCACCAATGTTGCCGATGATGCCGCAGGTCACCTCGTCGCCGTCAATGAATTCCTCAGCGATGACCGGAGAGCCATAGTTCTTGAACAATGCCTCGGCGTGGTCGGCGACCTCGGCCGGGTTGGTGGCCAGCGAGGTCAGACGGATACCCTTGCTCGATCCTTCGAAGGCGGGCTTGACGAAGGCCGGGAATCGGAAGCCGTGCCAATCAGCCGAACGGGCTTGACCCGGGGCATCGAAAAAGCGCCAACCGGGCGTGGTCACGCCGGCAGCCTGGACGATTTGTTTGGTCAACGGCTTATCAAGGGCGATTGAAAGCGTCTGAGGATCGGCGCCGGTATAAGGAATACCGAGCATCTCCAGCACCGACGGAACCTGCGCTTCACGCGAACGATAGGCACCTCTGCCTTCGGCGATGTTGAAGACGAAGTCTATCGGTTCACGGAGCACGCTCAACAGGAACTGTTTGCCGCCGCCAAGCAGTATCGGAGTATGACCCGATCCTTCAATAGCCGCCGAGATGAGACTCACCGTTTCGGCGGAGTCATATTCCTCAAGGGCATCGGCGGGTGCATCGGGGCCGGCGATGACGGATTGTTTAAGGTCGTATGCCAGCCCTATCTTCATTCTTTACCTCAGTGACGGTCCAGCCAAACGGAAGCTGCGGCGGCGCCGTAACTCCAACTTTCGGTTTGCGGGGTAGGGGCGCAGATTTAGGGTTGGTGAAGTGACTGATATGCCCTTCATAGTTGCGTACCACCAGCTCGTGGTCGGTACGGGTGAGGACATAGTTCGGCGTCAGGGGGATTTTACCCCGGCCGTCCGGCAGGTCGATGACATAATTGGGGATGGCCAGGCCGGAGGTATGGCCGCGCATGCCTTCGATGATACGCAAACCGACTTCCACTGGCGTCCAGAAGTATTCAGTGCCCTGGACCTGGTCGCACTGGAAGAGGTAGTAGGGGCGGACCTTGGCCCTGAGCAAGCCGTGGCAAAGCTTTAACTGGGTATCTACGGTATCGTTGACGCCGCGCAGGAGGACGCTCTGGTTATTGACCTGGACGCCGGCGCGCAGCAGTCGGTCGCAGGCTCCGGCAGCCTCGGGCGTAATTTCGTTGGGGTGGTTGAAATGGGTGTTGAGCCAGATGGGGCCGTATTTGGACAGCATGGCGCAAAGCTCTTCGTCGATGCGCTGCGGCAGCACCACCGGGAAGCGGGTGCCGATACGGATGATCTCGACGTGCGGGATCTGCCGCAAAGCGGACAGGACTTTTTCTAGCTGCGGCGTGGACAGGGTCAGCGGGTCGCCGCCGGAGATGATGACGTCGCGCACCTGAGGGGTTCTGCGGATGTAGTCCAGCATCCGTTCGATCTCGGCCGGGGTGTGGATCCAGCCGCCGTGGTGCCATTCGCGCTTGCGGGTGCAGTGGCGGCAGAGCATGGCGCAGATATCGGTCAAGACCATAAGTACCCGGTCCGGATAGCGGTGCACCAGGCCGGGCACCACCGAGTCGCGCTCTTCAGCCAGTGGATCCTCGTGCCCGGCGCCGGCGGCTACTTCCAAGCTGCTTGGCACCGCCTGGAGGCGAACCGGATCGCATGGATCGTCCAGGTCCATCAGCGACAGGTAGTAGGGGGTGACGGCCAGCGGGAAACGCGCGGAAACCAGCTTGAGCCTGGTGCGTTCCTTGACGGTAAGAGGGATAAAGCGGGAAAGGTCTTCTACGGAGGTGATGCGGTTCCGGAAGTGCCAGCGCCAGTCGTTCCACTGGGCATCGCTGACATCGGGGTAGAACTTACGGCGGAAAACGGACGGACTAAGGGGAGGTTCGTCAGCTTCGGGCGAGCACGAGGGGGGTTCGGCCTTGTCTTCGGCAATCAGAGATTCTTCGGTCACCTGTTTATTCTCCTTGGGCATCTAAGTGCTATTAATTGTAGCAAACCTGCAAACGGCGTCAATATTCATGTAGCTTTGACCCAGCTATAAAATAAAAATATTTTTAAGGCGGCCACGGCGGGTAGGGCTCCGGCGGCCGCTTGACCTCCAATGGAAGAACGGCGGCAGCTGTCAAGATACCGGCGGCAGCCGGCTGAAACGGCGCCGCCGTCTCGATCAGCCGCAGCTCAACCGGCGACGGCACCAGTCTTGCCGGGAGCGGCGAAAACTGAGGAGAAGACGGCGAAAGCTTGAGATCGGCGGCTTTGGCGTCGTCCACTCGCGGCAGGAGCAGCGCCGAAGCCAGCGCCCGGGCAAGGCCGGAGAGCAGGAACAGCGTCAGAAAGCCGTGGCCGAAAAAATCCGGCATCCGCGGGGCGATGAGGCCTCCCAGCAGCGCGCCCGTACAGATAGCCAGACCGGAGGCGGCGTTATAGATAGCGATAGCCCGGGTCCGGCGCTCCGGCGCCGCTGCTTCGAACAGGAAGTTGGGCGCGGCCAGGTTAAAACCGCTCCAGGAAAAACCAGAGAAGACTTGGATAACCAGCAGATAGGGCAGCGAATGCCCGCCCAGCCACAGGATAGGGTTCAGGGGCACCAGCCACGCGGTTAAGCGCACTATCTTGATGTGACCGATCCGGTCGGCCAGGCGGCCCCAGAATCCAATGAACAGAAAATTGGCCACCGCCGCGGCCGCGGTGACGACCACGAATGTCCAGTAGCTGAAACCCAGCTCCCGCAGCATGTAAACGGCGAAGAACGGTCCCGCCAGGTGGGTGGACAGCATCATGGCGGCAACGAACAGGCTGAAGCGGCCGGCCCGCGTGCCGGAGATGTTTTTAATTTCGCGCAGCGGCTGCCACGGCTCGGCGCAGCGGCGCGGCGGCGGCTCCTGCATGCGGGAAAGGAAGAAAGCCGAGGCCAGCCGGAAGATGGCGGCGGCGCCGAAGAGCAGCCCGAAACCGAAGAACACGTGGCTGCTGGAAAGCTGTAAGGATGCCCCGCCCAGGATGAAACAGGCCAGAAGGGTCATGCCGCCGATCTTGTTGCGCCAGCCGAAGTAACGCCCGCGCAGGCCGGCGGGCACCAGGTCGGCCATCATGCCGCCCCAGGCTGGATTACCGAGCGCCCCAAGGACGCTGCCTATTGTGAACAAGCCGATGAGCCACCACACTGCGGCCCCATGGAAGAGCTGCGGCATCAGAAAAAGCGGCAGCCACAGCACCGCCTGGGCTAAGGCCAAAGGCACCAGCAGGCTCTTACGACTGCGCAGCCGTTCGGAGATGAACGGAGCGCCAAGCTGCGACAGCGCCAGCGCCAGGTTGGGCAGGCTGGAGAGAAGGCCGATCTGGGCGGTGGATGCCTTGAGCGCCAGGGCGAAGGGCGCCATGAAGTCCTGGGTGAGCCCCAGCATGGCGTTGTAAGAGGCGCCGTCAAGTACGGAATAGCGAAGGCTTTTGTTAACGGCGGGGTCCGGCGAATACTGTTTCATATTAAGACAAGAGGTATAACGTCAAACTGCCCAAAAGGAGAGCCGCCGGGGTGACCAGCATCCCCAGCCTGAAAAAGGCCCCGGCACTGACAAAAAGGCCGCGGCGGCGCAGCAGCACCAGCCACAGCATGGAAGACAGCGAGCCCATAACGGCGATGTTGGGTCCCAGGGCGGCGCCGAGGATAGCCTGGTAGGGCAGGCCGGGGTTCTGGGCCACGGCCTCCGGGGCGCCGGAAAGGGTGGTCACCGAGACCATCATCGCCGGCCAGTTGTTCATAACGTTGGAAGCGGCGGCGGTGGAAAAAGAGGTCGCCAGGCCGGCTGCCAGCCCGCCGTTGCCCAGAAGTCCATCGTAAAGGCCGGCTAACGCCGCAGTAGCGCCGCCGGCTTCCAGTCCCTTGACCAGCACCGCCAGGGCGGCGACGAAGGGTAAGATCGACCACGAGACCGAGCGCGCCAGCTCCGGCCATTTGAGGCGGCTGCCCATCGATCCCATGGTCAGCAGCACAGCGGCGCCGGCCAGCACCGGCAGCGACAACGGCCAGCCGTTTAAAGAGAAGATGACGTAGCCGGCAACAATGCCGAACAATACCACGATAACAAGCCGCAGCATCGGACGGCCGGGCGGAGGCGGGGCGGGGACGGCAAACGTCCGGCCGGTCTCGCGGCGGAAGATGAACAGGAATATTGCGGCGGTCGCGCCGATGACCACCAGACCCGGCAGCAGCAGGTGGACGAGATAGTCGCCGAGACGCAGGTCGAAAGCGTCAACGGCCAGCAGGTTTACCGGATTAGCCACTGGCAGCAGGAAAGATGCGGCGTTAGCGATAAAAGCGCAGGCAAATACATAGGGCAGCGGGTCGAGGCTCAAGCGCCGGGCCAGCAGGAAGACCACCGGCGTCAGCATCAGCGCTGTGGCGTCATTGGATAACAGGCTGGTAGTGACCACGCCAACGCCGAACACGATGAGCAACAGTCGCCGCCCGCTGCCGCCGGACCAGGCCGCCGCCCGTTGAGTGACGGCTTCCACCAGGCCGGCGGATTCGGCTACGGCAGCCACCACCATCAGGCCGAGGAAGAAACCCAGGACGTTAAGGCTGCCGGAGAGGGCAACGGCTGCGTCGCTGAGAGTGATTATGCCTAGAACGACCATGGCCGCAGCGCCGAGGCAGGCCATGAAAGCCTCCGAGCGGCGGAAGGGTCGGAAGATGATTCCGGCAATAGTAAGGCCGAATACGACCAGGCTGGGGAGCATAAAAGATCGGCGTCGGGATGAGAAGGCAGCCCGGGGCGTCTTCTCAATAGCGGGACCTGCTATGGCGTCTGCGGCTTAGCGCCGATGGGGCAGTATGTCGGCGGAGGGAGTCCGGTTGCTGCTTACCACGGGGGGCAAGTGCGCGAGGCGTTTATCCTTTTGGCCTTAACTCCTCGATTACCACAGAACCTGTCACCCCCGGCAGCCGGGGGCCTCCTCCGACAGATGGGAAGGATATTAGCACTATTCATGTGCCCTTGCAATAGGGATTTGAGCGCCTGCCGAAGGGTCTGTTACACTGGTGAATCTATGGATTTCCTTGCCGTTTTTCTAATCGCCCTTGGACTGTCCGCCGACTGTTTTGCCGTGTCAGTATGCGGCAGCATCAGTATGGGCGCCGCCCTCGACCGGATCAAGGCACTCAAGGTAGCCGTATCCTTCGGTTTTTTCCAGGCAGGTATGATCCTGGCCGGGTTCTTGGCCGGCAACACCGTGGTTGAACTTATCGAGAACTTCGACCATTGGCTGGCTTTCGGCCTGCTGGCTTTCATCGGCGTCCGGATGATCAAGGAATCCTTCGAGAAAGAAGCCGAATGCGAGGTGGTAGATATCTCCCGCGGCAAAGCCCTCCTCAGTCTATCGGTGGCCACCAGTATCGACTCGCTGGCGGCCGGGCTGACTTTCGCTATCGTTGAGACCGGCATTCTCGGACCTGCCGTCGTGGTCGGTATGACCGCCTTCGTTGTTACTCTAATAGGCATCGCAATCGGCCGCCGGGTGGGCGACCTCGCCGGCAAACGCGCCGAGCTTTTCGGCGGGCTGGTGCTTATCGGCATCGGCGTCAAGGTACTGCTCGAAGGCCTATTTTAAAATATAGAAAACAAAAGATGTCCCAAATCCCACTCGAGGGCTGTTCGGCAAATTAACATAACGCTCCGGTACCAGGCACGCATCTTTCATTAATTAATACGGCATAATAACTAATGCCAATGCCGTATTACAGCACCATCAGGCCATCTCCCGGATGATCCGCTTCACAATATCCACGCCTGTAAAACGGGAAACAAGTTTGAAACATTAGCGTTGACAGGCTATAATATCTTTGATATCATCCTTAATTACCTTTTGGTAAATGACTGCCGTATTTTCGGCACCGCAGGTGGAACGTGAAGAAGCTTCAGATCAAGAAAGAAATCTGCATCGGATGCGGACTGTGCCGCGTCTACTGCGCCACCCAGCACTCCAATTCAAAGGATATACTGAAGGCCTTCCGCAAGGAAGCTACCAAGCCGGTACCGCGCCTCAAGGTAGAGCGTCAGAACGAGACCAGCTTCTCCGTGCCTTGCCGCCACTGCGACGAACCGTGGTGCGTCTATTCCTGCCTGACCGGTGCCATGACCAAAGACCCGGTCACCGGCGTAGTCACTTCCGACCCGGATAAGTGCATCGGCTGCTGGACCTGCGTCGTTTCCTGCCCAAACAGCGCCCTGGTCAAGGACAAGACGACCAAGGTGGTCAAGAAGTGCGACTTCTGCCCCGGTCTCGAGACCCCGGCCTGCGTGGCCAATTGCCCCAATGAGGCCATAGTCCTTATCGAAGTTCAGGGCCAAACGGCGGCCACCGAGAAGTAACAAAACCATGATCGCCATTATCGATTACGGTGCCGGCAACCTGCGCTCGGTGGCTAACGCCGTCGCCTTATTGGGTTACGACGGCAGAGTTACGAGTTCGCCTCGCGATGTCATGTCAGCCCAATCGGTTATCCTGCCCGGCGTCGGAGCAGCCGCCGATACGGTGGTCTCGCTCAAGTCCCACGGGCTTGACCAAGCAATTAAGGAAATCATCAGCAAGGGCACGCCGTTCTTGGCCGTATGCGTCGGGCTGCAGGTACTGTTTGAGGAAACACAAGAGGGCGGCGGCTGCCAATGCCTGGGGCTGCTGCCGGGCAAGGTTAAAAAGCTGCCATCCAGTGTCAAGGTGCCGCACATAGGCTGGAACAACGTCCGCCAGGCCAATCCGCACTACCTCTTCGACGGCATCGCCGACGGTGCCTTTTTCTATTTTGTCCACAGCTATTACGCCGAACCTGCATCCGATGGCAACGTTATCGGCGCCACCGATTACGGTCTGAATTTTGCCAGCGCCGTGGCCTTCGGCAATACCGTGGCAACCCAATTCCATCCGGAAAAATCCGGCGCCGCAGGCCTAAAAATGTATGACAATTTCCTGAAAAGAGCGATTAGGGGAAACTGATGAAAACGAAGTATCTCATCATCGGCAACTCGGCCGGGGGCATCGGCGCCGCCGAAGCCATCCGCGAGGTGGACAAGGAAGGCATCATTACCATCGTCGGCGAAGAGCCCTATCCGGCTTACTCCAGACCGCTTATCTCCAAGTTCGTCTCCGGCGAGCATACCCCGGAAACCATGGGCATCCGCTCGGCCAGTTTCTACGAAAATAACCAGATTGATGTCGTTCTGGGCCATAAAGCCTACAAGATGGATACCGCCGCGAAAACGGTAACGCTTGACGACGGCACCGAGATTGGATATGCCAGGCTGCTGCTGGCCACCGGCGGCAAACCCATAGTACCCAAGATGGAGGGTATGGGCAAGGCCGGCATTTTCAACTTCATCAACCTGGCCGACGCCAAGAAGGTCGAGGAGTACCTGCCCAATGTCCGCCGCGCCGTGGTCATCGGCGGCGGCTTGATCGGAATTTCAGCCACCGAAGCGCTGGTCAAGCGCGGCGTCAAGGTCACTGTCGTCGAAATGAAATCATACCCCTTAAACACCATCCTCGACGAACCGGCCGGGCGTATCGCCGAGTATGCCATCAAAAAATACGGCGTCAACATGATGACCGGCCGCACCGTGGCTAAGATACTGGGCGAAGATCGGGTAACCGGCGTGGTTTACGACGACGGCCACGAGATGGTCTGCGATATGGTCGTCGTCGCCGTCGGCGTTTTCCCCAGGGTTGAACTGGCCCAGGGGGCCGGCATCACCGTCAACCGCGGCATTGTCGTTGACAATCACATGATGACCAGCGTGCCGGATGTCTACGCCTGCGGCGATGCCTCGGAAGCTTTCGACTACGTATACGGCGCGGGCAGGCTGTCGCCGGTTTGGCCTAACGCTTATATCGGCGGCCGGGTTGCCGGCTACAACATGGCCGGATTACCAACCCGCTATCGCGGCGGCACCGCCATGAACTCCTTAAATTACTTCGGCCTGGAGATGGCCACCGCCGGCATGGCTTCGCCGCCGTCGCCGGAGGGTTACGAGGTCCTGGTCAAGAAGAGCGAGGACACCTACCGCAAGCTGGTGATTAACGCCGAGGACAAACTGGTGGGCATGATCTTCCTGGGGGATATCGACAAAGCGGGCGTCTATTTCGGGCTGATGCGCGACCGCATCCAGGTCACCGCTTTCAAGAAAAAACTCCTGGCCGAAGACTTTGGCCTGGCCCTCCTGCCCAAGGAAGTCATCGAGGAGCGCCTGACCGGCGCCACCGCCGGGCGGGTCAAGGTCGGCGAAGCCTAAACCTTTGGCTGAGACACGGGTTGCAAATAACCAAACGGCGCTGACGGCTAAATATCGGAGACTTCGAAAATGAAAAATTTAACCAAGGTTAGCAATTACTTCGGGGACGGCAAGGTCATTGACGCCTGCTCCATCTTCGGCATGATGGACACGTCAGGAAAATGCTTCTCCGGGCGGGACATAACCCGGGCTATCGCCAACATGCACGACCGCGGCAACGGCCTGGGCGGCGGCTTCGCCGTCTACGGCCTGTATCCGCAGTATCCGGATTATTACGCCTTTCATATCATGTACGACTCCAAGGAAGGCAAGAACTGCACCGAAGCTTTCCTCAACGAGAATTTCAACGTCCACCATTCCGAGGAAGTGCCCACCCGGCCGGTCGCCGCCATCAAGAACCCGCCGATGGTCTGGCGCTACTTCCTGGACGCCGACCGCAGCCTGCGGGAGGGGAAACTGTCCCGGGACGATTACGTGGTCGAAAAAGTCATGTACATCAATTCCGTTATCGAAGACTCTTACGTCTTTTCCTCCGGCAAGAACATGGCCGCCTTCAAAGGCGTAGGCTATCCCGAGGAGATCTCCGAGTATTTCTGCCTGGAAAACTACAACGGCTATCTCTGGACAGCCCATGGCCGTTTCCCGACTAATACCAAGGGCTGGTGGGGCGGCGCCCATCCGTTCAACATTCTTGACTGGACAGTGGTTCACAACGGCGAAATCTCCTCTTACGGCATCAACCGCCGCTACCTGGAGCAGTTCGGCTATCACTGTACCCTGCAGACCGACACCGAAGTGGTGGCCTATGCCGTCGATTTACTCGTCCGTAAACATAACCTGCCAATTGAACTGGTGGCCGAGATCTTTGCCCCGCCGCTGTGGAGCGAGATCGAGCGCCGCCCCGCCAGGGAACAAGAGCTTTTAAGGGCACTGCGCCAGGTCTATGGATCATTACTTATGAACGGCCCGTTCACCATCATCCTGGCCCACGAGGGCGAGATGATCGGACTGACCGACCGTATTCGGCTGCGGCCGCTGACCGTCGGCGAGAAGGGCAGCATGCTGTATCTGTCTTCCGAGGAAGCGGCCATCCGCCTCATCTGCCCGGATCTGGACCGTGCCTGGATACCGATGGGTGGCGAACCAGTCATCGGTTCGCTCAAGCATCCGCTCGGCACCGCTAAAGAAGCCGTCGCCGGAGGGGTGGCTTAAGGTGCTTACCCGCCGCATCATACCCTGCCTGGACGTCACGGGCGGGCGGGTGGTCAAGGGACAGAGCTTCCTCAACCTGCGCGACGCCGGCGACCCGGTGGCCCTGGCCAAATATTACTACGAACAGGGAGCTGACGAGCTGGCTTTCCTTGACATCACGGCAACTGTAGAAAGCCGGAAAACGATGGCCGGGATCATCGCCGAGTTGTCTAAACACGTCTTCATGCCGCTGACTGTCGGCGGCGGAATACGCACTATCGCCGATATGCGGGAGATGCTGCTGTCCGGCGCGGATAAGGTTGCCATCAACACCGCCGCGGTAGCCCGGCCGGAACTGATCACCGAGGGGGCGCTAAAATTCGGCAGTCAGTGTATTGTGGTAGCCATCGATGCCAAGCGGGCCGGCGCCGGCAAGTGGGTGGTGCGCACCCATTCCGCCACCCAGGCCTCCGGGCTGGACGCCGTTGCCTGGGCCAGAAAGGCGGCGGAGATGGGCGCCGGCGAACTGCTGGTTACCAGCATTGACAGCGACGGGCAGAAAACGGGCTACGACAACGAACTCAACCGGGCTATTTCGGAATCAGTGCCGGTTCCGCTAATCGCCTCCGGCGGCGCCGGGACGCTGGAACATATTTTTGACGCCTTCGATTCCGGCCGGGCTGATGCCGCCCTGGCCGCCAGCATCTTCCACTACGGGACTTATTCCATATCACAGGTCAAAGACTATCTCGCCCAGAAGGGCATTGCCGTCAGGCGCTGAGGAGACAATTATGAGAACGTTAGTACCCGCCAGGTTTATTGTCGAGCGCGACGCCAGCAAATGCATCAAGTGCCAGGTATGCGTCAACCAGTGCAGTTTCGACAGTCACTACTGGGACGCCGAAGACGACGAGGTCAAGGTTCGCCCGGGCAAATGCGTCGGCTGCCACCGCTGCGTTATGTTCTGCCCAACAGGAGCCATCAATATACGCCGCAGCCCGCTGGAATATCGGGAGAACTACAGCTGGGCGCCGGAATATATTGAGGACATCCAGAAACAAGCCGAACAAGGCGGCATGCTGCTCACCGGCATGGGCACCGACAAACCTCACCGCATCTACTGGGATCACCTGGTGCTGAATGCTTCCCAGGTGACCAACCCGTCCATTGACCCGCTGCGCGAGCCGATGGAGCTCACGACCTATCTGGGCAGCAAGCCTGACAGGATTGAAATCGATCCTTCAACCGGCAACCTGGCGACGCGACTGGCGCCCCAGGTTAAGCTCAACGTGCCGGTGATGTTTTCAGCCATGAGCTACGGCGCCGTGTCCCTGAACGTCCAGCAATCGCTGGCCCGCGCCGCCGCCGAGATCGGCACCATGTGGAACACCGGCGAAGGCGGCCTGCACCCCAGCCTGGTCAAGTATGCCAATAACACCACTGTTCAGGTGGCCTCCGGCCGCTTTGGCGTCTATTCAGAATACTTGAAAACCGGCCGCATCGTTGAGATCAAGATCGGCCAGGGGGCCAAGCCGGGCATCGGCGGCCATCTTCCGGGTGAGAAAGTGTCGGCCGAAGTGTCCTTAACCCGCATGATCCCCCAGGGTACCGACGCCCTGTCGCCGGCGCCCCAGCACGATATCTACTCCATCGAGGACCTGTCCCAGCTTATCTATGCCCTTAAGGAAGCGACCAATTACCAGAAGCCCATTTCGGTCAAGATCGCCGCGGTCCATAACTCGGCAGCCATCGCCTCCGGCATGGTCCGGGCCGGCGCCGATATCATCGTCCTGGACGGCATCCGGGGCTCCACCGGCGCTGCGCCTAAAGCGATCCGCGACAATGTCGGCATCCCCATCGAGCTGGCTCTGGCCTCAGTTGATACCCGTCTTCGGGCCGAGGGTATCCGCAACCAGGCTTCGCTGGTCATTTCCGGCGGCATCCGCTCCTCCGGCGACGTGGCAAAGGCCATCGCTTTGGGCGCCGACGCGGTCAACATCGGTACCGCTGCGCTGGTGGCTCTGGGCTGCCGCGTCTGCCAGCAGTGCTACACCGGCAAATGCGCCTGGGGCATCTGTACCTCGGACCTGAAACTGACCAAGCGTGTCAACCCGGAACTCGGGGCGCGGCGGCTGGTCAATATGCTGCGGGGTTGGGCGTTGGAGATTGACGATATGCTGGGCGGCATGGGTGTCAATGCCATCGAAAGCCTGCGCGGCAACCGGCTGCATCTCCGCGGCATCGGCCTCAATGAAAAAGAACTTGAGATTCTCGGCGTAAGGATGGCAGGTGACTAGCATGACCGAAACCATTGCGACCCCCAAGATTGTAAAGATTGACACCGCCGGCATCTACTACCGCGATTTGAACGCCCGGCTGCGTAAATTGGTCGACGAAGGCGTGGAACAGATCGTGCTGCAAAATGTCTGCGGCCAGCGCTATATCGCCTCCGACCTGTCGCGGCCGGTTGACATTAAGATCTACGGCACCCCTGGCAACGACCTGGGCGCCTTCATGAACGGCTCGCGAATCGAGGTGTTCGGAAACGCCCAGGACTGTATGGCCAACACCATGAACGCCGGTGAGATCATCATCCACGGCCACGCCGGGGATATCTGCGGCATGGCTGCCCGCGGGGGAAAAATCTTCATTCGGGACTATGTCGGCTATCGTGCCGGCATCCACATGAAGGAGTACCAGGACAAAAAGCCGGTTATGGTCGTCGGCGACACCGGTCAGGACTTTATGGGCGAATACATGGCCGGCGGCGTGCTGGTGGTCCTGGGCCTGGGTCTTAAAGATGGCGAAAAACACAGGGCCAACTTTATTGGTACCGGCATCCACGGAGGCGTCATTTACATATCGGGCGAGGTAGAGCAGCACCAGCTTGGCAAAGAAGTCGGCGTGGCGGAACTCGACGAGCATGACCGGGAGATTCTCGGCGGACTGGTGGTCGAATATTGCGAACATTTCAAGCGCGACGCTGCGGCCATCATGCGGCGGCCGTTCCAGAAACTCTATCCCAAATACCTGCGGCCCTACGGCCGGATGTACTCCTACTAACAGCCCGAGGCACGAAATACGAAATCCGAAAAATAGGATTGAGAGTATCAAAAGCACTAAGATAAATTGACCGCTAGAATTTTGGTGATTAGAATTTGCTTCGTGTTACGATATTCGGATTTCGATCTTGTTTAACATCCTGATACTGGCCGAGGAGAACGACAAGACCCGGGAAATCAAGAACCGGCTGTCCCGTGAGGGTTATGTTTGCCTGCTGATGCCTCCCGGCGAAGAGCCGGAGAAGCTGGCCGCCCAACACACGGCGCGGTTGGTAGTCGTCGACGTAAGTGCCGAAGATGATATCCCGACCCTGGACACCGCCGGCGAAGGCAAGGGGCCGATGCTGGTAGCCGCCGTTTTTCGCCAGCGTATGGCAGAGCTTGGCGCCCGGGATGACGTCGACGACTTCGTGTTGAAGCCCTTCGACGTTGATGAACTCTTGACCCGCATCCGAAAACTTGCCGCCCGGGCCAAAGCCACGCCGCCGTCTGATATCATCGTCGCCGGCGATCTCATTATCGATACCGCCCGCTGCGAGGTCTCTTTAGCCGGCGCCCCCATAGAACTGACTTTCCGAGAATATGAGCTGTTAAAATTTCTTGCCACCAACCGGGGCCGAGTTTTTTCCCGTGAAGTGCTCCTCAACAAAGTCTGGGGGTACGAGTACTTTGGCGGCGACCGGACAGTGGACGTCCATGTCCGCCGCCTCCGTTCCAAGATCGAGGAATTCGGCCAGGTGTACGTAGAAACCGTAAGGAACATCGGATACCGCTTTAAACGGAATTTGTAATTATCCCCGTCCAAGCATCCGCAGTCCCCTTTCGTTAATTCCAAACTTTTAGCGAACGCTAAATCAGCCGGAACTCGTGTCAAACCCGATCTTTCTGAAACATATCCGAAATATACTGTTAATCCCTTCGTAATAACATCGAAATCAGCACTTAATACTGCGCTGGTAGACTGGTAGTAATAAACGAAGGGAGGTACATGTCCTTGAACTCAGGTGATACAGCCTGGATTCTGGTTTCAACAGCCCTGGTGATGCTTATGACCCCCGGGGTAGCCCTGTTCTACGGCGGGATGGTGCGGAAAAAGAACCTCATCTCAACGCTGATGATGAGCTTCGCCGTGCTGGCACTGGTTTCCATCCTGTGGGTCGTCTTCGGTTACACCCTGGCCTTCGGCCCGGATATCGCTGGATTTGTCGGCGGCCTGGACTTTCTGGGGCTTAAAGACGTCGGTATGGAAGCTACCAGTTACTCCATCCCCGATTTGCTCTATATGATGTTCCAGGGCGTTTTCGCCGTAATTACCGTAGCCCTCATCACCGGCGCGGTAGTGGAGCGGATCAAGTTCTCAACCTTGATGGTTTTTGCCGTCGCCTGGCTGGCGCTCATTTACGGGCCGGTAGCTCACTGGGTCTGGGGCGGCGGCTGGCTGGCGCAGCTCGGTGCTCTGGATTTCGCCGGCGGCACAGTGGTTCACATCAACGCTGGAGTTTCAGCGGCGGCCCTGGTGGTCCTGCTCGGAGCCCGCAAAGGTCTCGGCAAGGAACCCATGGAACCAAACAATATTCCCATGGTCATGCTTGGCGCCGCCTTGCTGTGGTTCGGCTGGTTCGGCTTTAATGCCGGCAGCTCTTTGGGAGCTAACGGCGGAGCGGCCAACGCTTTCGTCACCACCAACACCGCGGCGGCCGCGGCGGCCCTGGTCTGGATCATGCTGTCATGGCGCACCCGGAAACCCACCCTGCTTGGCGCGGTGACCGGCGCCGTGGCCGGTCTGGTGGCGATCACCCCGGCCGCCGGGTTCGTTTCGCCCATGGCGGCTATCGCCATCGGCGCGGTGGCCGCAGGCGTCTGCTACTTCGCCATGAACTTCAAAGCCAAGATTGGTTTCGATGACTCCCTCGATGTCATGTCGGTGCACGGCGTGGGCGGCATCTGGGGCGCTCTGGCCACCGGCATTTTCGCCACCGCGGCTATCGGCGGCGTGGACGGAGCCTTATCCGGCAACCTGGGGCAACTCTGGAACCAGATTATCGCCGTCGGGGCTGTTATGGCCTACTCTTTCATAGGTACGCTGGTCATCGGCAAAATCCTGGATAAGACCATGGGCTTACGGGTCAAGGAACTTGAAGAGGTTGTCGGTCTTGACCTTTCACAGCACGGCGAGCGCGCTTACGGGGGGATTAAATAAATGAAAAAGATTGAAGCCATCATCCGTGAAGAACGACTGGACGCCGTCAAGAAGGCACTGGAAGAAATGGGCCTCATCGGCATGACGGTTACCGAGGTATCGGGCCGAGGCCAGCAAAAAGGCATACCGCTTCAGTGGCGGGTCGGTGAATACCGGGTGGATTTCCTGCCCAAGCTCAAGGTAGAGATCGTCTGTCATGGCGATGACTGCGGCGCCGCCGTCGAGGCCATCATGAAAGCGGCAAAGACCGGACGTATCGGCGACGGAAAGATCTTCGTCCTGCCAGTGGAATCCGCCCACCGCATCCGGACCGGCGAGACAGGTCAAGCAGTAATATGACCGCTTAGTGCTGTCCGGGTAGAGAAATGTTATGGATGGCTCGGGTGTTAGCCCGAGCCATCCACTTTTTATTTTTTCGAATTACCTTCCTGGTGCAACAGGGTTGCTTGTTCGTCACCTTCAGCCGCCAGGTCCAACAAATTTTCCAGCGCCACCGGTACCGCCGGTGTGAGGCGAGCCTGATGGTAAAGCGCCAGCAGCGTACCCAGGCTTAGAATGCCAACGGTTATCATTCCAGTGTAGGTCAGTGCGTCGGGCAGCCGGAAGAGGCTGAAAGCATTCCAGGCTGTATGTAGAACGACTGCCAGTACAAAGGCACCCAAAACCCTGGCATTAATTGTAACGCGGCGGAATTTGACTCTTTCGCCCCACAGCACGGCGCAAACAATACCTGTCCAGGCGGCATGACCCGCCGGAGACAGTAAACCGCGGATAAGTAAAACTTGTTCCACCGCCGCCGGATCTCCCTGGCTTTCGATCAGGGCGGCCAGACCGTAGCCCATTGTTTCTAAAGCCGCAAAACCCATGCCAGCCGAGATACCGAAGAGAAGGCCGTCAGCCTGGTGGTGAAAACGCCAGGCGAGAAACAGCAATATGGGCAGAATCAGTTTTGAGGACTCTTCAATGATTCCTATCTTCAGCAAGCCGAGCAGGTCAGCTTCCCGGAGAACGGCGTAATGCAGAAAGCCGGCGGCAATAATTCCCAGCGCCCCGCCGACCAGGAAACAAACCCCCAGGAGAAGAACCGGTATATTCCGATCCCGAACATGCTCGTAAAAGAAGACCACGTATGCCAGGGGGACGATAAAAGCGCCGAGCATGATGACGGTCGGGAAAAAATTCGGGTTCCCCGTCCAGCGCAACGCAGCGTTGGCGCCGAAGAAGAGCAATACGCCTACCAGCAGGATCCAAATCCAGGCCTTACGGAAAATATACGAACTTATCAAAGCGTCCTCCGGGCGACAATTATACAGGGTTAATCTTGAACCAAAAACCCGCAGCAAGTCGTTTATGAATAGGCAAGCGGGGATTCTTTCGACCGGGGAAATCATGTGTAATCTGTTTGAAACACTTCCGCAGTAAAATCCAGCGCATATTGTTGCAGGGAGGTTTCGATATGGTGAGCGCCGGCGATACCGGATGGATACTCGTCTCAATAGCCCTGGTGATGCTGATGACACCCGGCGTTGCCCTGTTTTACGGAGGCATGGTCCGTAAAAAGAGCGTTATTTCAACTTTAATGATGAACTTTTCCATGCTTGGAGTCATAGGGCTTCTATGGGTTGTTTACGCTTACTCACTCTCATTCGGCCCGGATATGGGCGGCATCATCGGCAATTTGAAGCATGTATTTCTAACCGGTGTCGAAGCTGAACCTTCGGGGGTGTACGCCACCACCGTTCCTCACCTGGCATTCATGATGTTCCAGGGCATGTTCGCTATCATAACGGTGGCTTTGATCACGGGTGCTGTGGTCGAGCGGATTAAATTCTCGGCTCTTATGGTGTTCGCCGTCGCCTGGCTGACTCTGATATACGCTCCGGTTGCCCACTGGGTTTGGGGCGACGGGGGCTGGCTGCTGAAATTCGGTGCGCTTGATTTCGCCGGCGGCATAGTTGTCCACATTAACGCCGGGTTATCGGCTCTGGCGCTTGTCCTGGTATTAGGCGCCAGGCGCGGATTCAAACACGAACCGATGGAACCTTCTTCCATCCCGCTGGTGATGATAGGCGCCGCGCTATTATGGTTCGGCTGGTTTGGATTCAACGCCGGCAGCGCACTGGGCGCTTCAGGGCTGGCTTCTTCGGCTCTGGTAGCCACCAACTCGGCCGGGGCAGCGGCAGCGACCACCTGGATGCTGCTGGCCTGGAACCAGCGGAGGCCGACTCTCCTGGGCGTGGCTACCGGCGCTGTCGCCGGGCTGGCGGCGGTCACCCCGGGCGCCGGCTTCATTCCGCCAATTTACGGCGCCTTCATTGGCATTATTGCCGCGATAGTCTGTTATTACGCCATGATCGCCAAGATGAAACTTGGGATTGATGACTCGCTGGATGTGATGGCGGTTCACGGCATCGGCGGCATTCTCGGGGTTCTGGCGGTTGGCCTATTTGCCTCAGCGGCGGTCAATCCCGCCGGAACCGATGGCCTGCTTTTCGGAGGGGGGCTGTCCTTACTGGGAAAGCAGCTGGTCGGAACAGTATCAGTCGGCGCGTTCGCTTTCGGCGGCACCTGGATCATCGCCAAGGTTATCAACGCGACGATCGGATTACGTGTTAAAGAGATGGAAGAAGTCGTCGGCCTGGACCTGTCGCAGCACGGCGAGCGGGCTTTCGGAGGAATAAGGTAATGAAAAAGATCGAAGCAGTAATTCGCGAAGAAAAACTGGACGCTGTTAAAAAATCATTGGAAGAGATGGGTATCCACGGCATGACGGTGACCGAGGTTTCCGGCCGGGGTCAACAGAAAGGCATTTCGCTGCAATGGCGAGTCGGGGAATACAGGGTCGATTTTCTGCCCAAGTTGAAAGTCGAGGTTATTTGTCATGATGACGATTGCCAATTGGCGATTGAAGCGATCATGAAATCCGCCAAGACCGGAAGAATCGGAGACGGCAAGATTTTCGTGATGCCGGTTGAGGCAGCGTACCGTATCAGAACCGGGGAAACGGGCGAAGCGGTAATTTGACAGCGGGTTGAATCTTAAAACCGGCAGGCGTGTAATCCTTTGGAAATATACCGCCGGTAGAATGATCTAAAATAATCCGGCGAGAGCGCTGGAATGGAAGGAGATTTATGAATCCGAAAGAAGTGCTCAAGTATTGTCAGGACAACAGCATCCAAATTGTGGACTTCAAATTCAACGACCTTCCCGGTCTGTGGCAGCATTTTTCAATACCGGTGAGCGAACTTGATGAAGATATCTGGAAAGAAGGAATCGGGTTTGACGGCTCCTCCATCCGGGGTTTTCAGGCGATTAACGAGAGCGATATGCTGCTGATGCCGGATGCCGGCACCGCCATCCTGGATCCGATGCTCGAGGTGCCTACGCTGTCTATAATTTGTGACATTTATGACCCGACTTCGGGGAAGCCCTATACCCGCGACCCGCGTTTTATCGCACGGAAAGCAGAAGCGTATCTGAAGACCACCGGCATCGCCGACACCAGTTACTGGGGTCCGGAAATGGAGTTCTTTATCTTCGACAACGTCCAGTTCGAGCAGAACGAACACACTGCCTTCTATAACGTCGATTCAGTTGAAGGTTCATGGAACACCGCCCGGGCGGAAAATATTGACAGCGACGGCAATCCTCATAACCTGGGGTACAAACCCCGCTACAAAGAGGGCTACTTTCCGGTTCCGCCCCATGATTCTTTGCAGGATCTGCGCAGCAGGATCATCCTTAAGATGATGGAAACCGGCATTCCAATCGAGGTCCATCACCATGAGGTTGCCACTGCGGGCCAGTGCGAGATTGATATGCGCTTCAGTACCATGGTCAAGATGGGTGACCAAATGCAGTGGTACAAATATATCGTTAAAAATATGTGCCGGAAAGACGGCAAAGTCGCTACTTTCATGCCTAAACCGCTTTTCAAAGACAATGGCTCCGGTATGCACGTCCACCAGTCTTTGTGGAAGGATGGCGTGAACCAGTTCTTTGATAAAGACGGCTACGCTCTTTTATCACAGACTGCCACGTACTATATCGGCGGTTTATTGAAGCACGCCGACGCCCTGATGGCTATCTGCGCCCCGACAACCAACTCCTACAAACGACTGGTGCCGGGTTATGAAGCCCCGGTCAACCTGGTGTACTCTGCTCGCAACCGGTCAGCGTCGGTGCGCATCCCCATGTATAACGCTAACCCGAAATCCAAGCGTTTGGAGTTCAGATGCCCGGATAATACCGCAAACGGCTACTTATGCCTGGCGGCGATGATGATGGCAGGACTGGACGGCATTCAAAACAGGGTTGACCCGGGCAAGCCCCATGACATGAACCTGTATGAATTGCCCAAGACCGAAGCTAAAAAGATCCGCACCGTGCCGTCGTCGCTGGACGCCGCGCTTGATGCCCTTGAAAAAGACCACGATTTCCTGCTGCAAGGAGGCGTGTTCACCAAGGATGTCATTGAGGTCTGGTTGGACTATAAACGTACCCAGGAAGTGGATGCCATCCGGCTGCGGCCGCACCCCTGGGAGTTTCATTTATATTTCGACATCTAGGTCGTGCTTAATGAATAAGCCCTCTCGAAAGAGAGGGCTTATTTTATGCCTGGGATGTTTATAGAAGCGCGAACAAATAGTAACTATGTTGCCAGATCGGCCAGGGCTCGGCTCCAGCCCTCGGGGCCGACCCCTTTGGCAAATACCAGATTGGCCAGCTTTACTTTTGCCCAGCGCAGAGATTGGTTCTGAACCAGAACCGGGCGATCAACAGCAGCCAGCATCGACACATCATTGTCGGAGTCACCGACGCCGGTAGTGATGACCGCCCCGTAATTCAGCTTAAACAGTTCAGTCAACAGTTTCACCGCCTTGCCTTTTTCGTTGCCGCCGGAGACGGTGTAAAAGCGGCCCCCGAAAGCATGCGACAAGCCCGCTTTCTTAAGTTCGGCGAGCAAGAATTCGATAGCCTGGCGTCCCCCGTGCAGCTTCATAGTCTCTGTGTATTCGCGGTGCTTCGCCGCCTCGGCTGCTTTCAAACCGAGGCCGGTTTCCCGGGCGATATCTTCAACGGTCAGATCGCCAAAGCAGGCGATGTCAAGCGTTCCCATCCAGGCGTTTTTCGTGAGTCTGGCCTTGACGTTTTCGATCACATGATTCAATTTTAATTTCAGTTCCTGATAAGGCACTCCCATTTCAATGACCAGATAATCGTCGCATACCCGATCGTACGAAAACGGTAAGCGGAAATATGACTTGGGGATAAAAACCGCCGATCCGTTTTCGACGATAAATGGGTCAGTAATCCCAAGCTCCTGCCGCAACGCGACCTGCTCTTCACGGGTTTTGGAAGAGCAGAAAACAATAGGGATATCTCTGGCTTGCAGCCGGCGAAGCGTAGTCAAAGCAGGAGCGTAGGAGTAAGAAGTGGGATGCAGGAGAGTTCCGTCAAGGTCTGAAAAGACCACCAGCCGCGCCGCTACGTTAGGCCCTCGCCCGCCGATTATCGGCAGCGGCTGACCTTCGGGCACGAACAACCGGGGATATTCCTGGGATAGAGATGCCGAAAATTTGGACAGATCCGCTTTTTGGGGCGGCGGCATCAAGCGCACCTTCGTCGGTTCTTCATCCGGTTTAATGATTCCCGCTTCCACAAGCTCAGTAAGGATTGCCTTTTTAGTTTTTTCCTGGCACAGCGGACTATGATAGATTACCGACAGACTTGGCAACATCATCTCCAGCACCACATGCTCATCCCCTTTGTCAGCGTGAAGGTGCGGGTTGACTGTCTCGGTTTGAAAGACTTCAACACCTTTCTCAGACACTTCTTTGTCGGTGATGGGCAAAAGCCCGCTGAACAGTTCGAAAATGGAGATCAGCTCCTGAGTTTCTACGGCATAACCTGTACCGTAGGTAAGCCGATCAGCTAACGCGACGCTCATTGCGTGCTCTCCGGCGTTGCCGGTTTTAATCACTTCGGTCTCAAAACGTCCCATCGCTGAGACAAGATTGTTCAAATGCTTGTTGGTGATCTCAGATACCCGGCCCCATTTTTTAAAATACAGCTCTCCCATTATCTTGGGTTTGTAACGCCATTGAATCCGCGTCATGGCGTAGGGTGATTTAGCCAGGCTGAAAGCCGCAGCATAGTGTTTGACGTATTCCAGGGCTGATCCGGGTATGTAATTGTCGGTGTCAATGAATCCGATATACTCCTTGCCCAGAAGTTTAGCCAGCAGGATACCAAGAATCATGCCCTCACTCTTACCATTCCGGATCAACTTATCGTCTCCCAGAATGTGATGATAACCAGCATCGGCTAATGCCCTGGCTACAGAAGGATCTTTCTGGTGCACTATCATTGCCTGGCGGCGAGTCACCTGGCAAAAACGGTTCAGGATTTCGTGCTCAATCCTGAAGGTATCTATCTCGCCTCGCTGAGAGTTGGATAGAACGATGATAAACGAGTCATGAGGGATAGCCGAGAGCACACCTTCGAAGACTTTCAGGTCTTCGTTTTTTATAGGTAGAACTATAGCCAGCTTCTTTTCGATTTCATCGATAGATTCTCGCTCGATCTTCTGGACCTCGGCGGCTTCGTTGATCTGAGGGTTTTTAACGCCTGAATCCAGTTCGAGCACTCGGCGGACGCCGTACAAGGAAATCGAACCCATGTGTTCAGTCTGACGGGTGCGTTCTAAACGCATTGCGATACCTCCGGTTGGTTGATTGAACAGGCCGGCTGATCAGGAGCCGGATTAGACGAAAGGAGGAAAGGAACGTTGATCCTGATTTTTGAACTCCCAATTATAACACCGGGGTGAACGATGGTAAACCAGTTGCCGAATAAAGATGCCCAAGTTTGTTTTAAGACGCCAGGTTGTTATAATCGGCGTGAAGAACTCAGGAGGGGTGTCAATGGTAAAATCGCGCAGCGATTCCGTCGAATATGTCCTGAAACGCGTCAAAGAGGATAAAGTCAAATTTATCCGTTTGTGGTTCACCGATATCCTTGGGCAGCTTAAAAGCTTCGCCATCACGGTTGGAGAGCTTGAGGGAGCTCTGGAAGAGGGCATGGGGTTTGACGGGTCGTCTATCGAGGGTTATGCCCGTATTGACGAAAGCGACATGATCGCCTTGCCGGACCCGGATACATACAAGCCGCTGCCCTGGAGACCTAAAGACGAGGCGGCGGTGGCCCGCATGTTCTGCGATATCAAGAAACCAGGCGGCGAACAATTCGAGGGGGACCCCCGCTACGTCCTCAAGCGGATGCTTAAACGCGCCGCTGAGGCCGGCTATGTTTACTACGTCGGGCCGGAACTGGAATATTTTTACTTTAAAGACGAGAACCGCGACCAGAAAAGTACCGAGTTTCTAGACCAGGGCGGGTATTTTGACTTAACACCGCTGGACGTAGCCACCGACCTGCGCCGCCAGACAGTCCTGACTCTGGAGAAGATGGGTATCGCCGTGGAGTACTCTCACCACGAGGTCGCCCCATCCCAGCATGAAATCGATATACAATACACCGACGCCTTGACCATGGCTGACAATGTCATGACCTACCGGTTGGTGGTAAAGGAAATCGCCAGGCAGAACGGCGTCTACGCCTCATTCATGCCTAAACCGGTCTTTGGCGTCAACGGCAGCGGCATGCACTGCCACCAGTCGTTATTCAAAGGAGAGAACAACGCATTTTTCGATTCCACCGATCCCTATCACCTCTCGGCGACAGCCCGCCACTATATCGCTGGTATTTTGAAACACGCTCCGGAATTTTGCGCCGTAACCAACCAGTGGATCAACTCTTACAAAAGGTTGGTTCCTGGCTATGAAGCTCCGGTCTATCTCTCCTGGGCCCGCCGTAATCGTTCCGATCTGGTTCGAGTACCGGAATACCGCCCCGGAAAAGAGAAATCAACCCGCATCGAATTACGCTCGCCTGACCCGGCATGCAATCCGTATTTGGCTTTCGCAGTAATGCTGGCCGCCGGCCTGGAGGGCATCGAGAAGAAGTACGAAGCGCCTCAACCGGTGGAGGAGAATGTCTACGAGATGACCGACCAGGAGCGACGTGAGCGCGGCATCGCAACGTTGCCTGGCAGCCTCGACGCGGCGGTCTGCCTTCTGGAGAACAGCGATTTGATGCGCCAGACTCTCGGCGATCATGTCTTCAATGCGTTTATTGAAAACAAACGCATTGAATGCGACAAATACCGCATCCACGTTACCGACTGGGAGCGCGAACGGTACCTGCCGATACTCTAGGACCCGGAGAGAATTAAAGGGGACAGCCAGAGCGGTCGTCCCCTTAATTTTAGCTTTGGCAGCGGTCGCAAACAGCCGCCAAATTTTTGAGAATACTTTCCGGTTACAGCGTTTAACTGGAAGAAGGGTATAATGGGGCTGGTGCGTGCCGGAAGCAAGGCCAATGAAAAGAACTCTCCTAGTCGCGTTAACCGCAATCCTTATGACGGGCGCTGCGTCATGCGCCGACCCTCCGCCTTCTCCAACGACTTTAACGCCTACTGAACTCCGCTACCGACTACTGGACGCGTTTCCCGACTTTTTCTGGTGCGACCCTGATTTCTTTCCCATCGGCAGCTTGGAAAGAGAACTGCAAAACGCCCTCAACCAGTTCGAAGGTATTCGTTCCAACGCCGAAGAATTCGATGCTATCGTCAAGCGCATCGGGCTGAAACAAAAGCTCAATTACACCAGTGAGGAGCAGCTGTTGGTCTACCGACAGCACAAACTGCTGAATCTGGCTATTGTTGAATTTCTGCCAGCAAGCCACGGTTTTAATTTCGTTATTCTGGTTGGGCAGGAAGGACAAGGCGAGCGAATATCCGGCATTATTGCCACTGACGGCCGGACCAGTGTGACACGGCGAGAACCGAGTTACAATACCTGCCCAATTTGTCTCGCTCAAGGTACACTTGTTGGCACACCCAATGGTTTGGTGGCGGTCGAAGACCTCGCGGTTGGCATGGAGGTCTGGACGCTGGGCGATAATAACCAGAGGGTGGCCGCGCCAATTCTGGAAATCGGGATGACGCCGGCTCCGGCGTTCTTCAAATTGCTGAAATTCACCCTTGCCGATGGCCGCAGCCTGACTGTTTCGGCGGGCCACCCGGCAATTAACGGCGACGTACTGGGAGAGTTTGACGACGGCGACGTTTTAGATGGATCGGTCATCGTTGGCATTCAGGTCATTTCTTATCACGGCAAAACCTACGACATACTACCCGCCGGTACAACGGGTTATTACTGGGCTGACGGGATACTTCTGGCCTCCACTCTAAAAGATCAAACTCCTCCTGTCTCTTGACAACCGTTCTGGAGCCTCATACGATAGCTGTATATGAGACAGCTACGAATCGCACTCGCCCAGATTAACTCCACCGTCGGTGATTTCAAGGGGAACGTCCGGCTGATAGTAGATAATATCGAAAAAGCTCGGGCTGCCGGCGCCGATCTTGTTGCCTTCCCGGAGCTGGCCGTACCCGGTTATCCGCCTGAGGACCTGCTGCTCAAACCCAGTTTCATTCAGGCTAATATCAAGGCGCTGGACCAAGTCATAGCCGCAACCCGCGGCATTACCGCCGTTGTCGGCTTCGTCGACCGCAAATCGGATTTGTATAACGCAGCTGCCATCATCCATGACGGGCGGCTTGTCGCTATCTATCATAAAGTTCACCTGCCCAACTACGGGGTCTTCGACGAACAGCGCTACTTCAACGCCGGGAAAGCCTGCCCGGTATTCGGGGTGGCTGGCGTAGGGGTAGGTTTTAACGTCTGTGAAGACATCTGGTTCGAAACCGGACCGGCTACCGCCCAGGCAAGCGCCGGCGCCGAGGTTATTTTAAATATCTCGGCCTCGCCTTACCACCACGGCAAGCATCATTTCCGGGAGCGCATGCTCAGCGCCCGCGCCATTGATAACGCGGCTATCGTGGCTTTTTGCAACATGGTCGGCGGCCAGGATGAACTGGTTTTCGATGGCGCAAGTGTCATTTTCGACGTGCGCGGCAACACCATCGCCCGGGCACGCCAGTTCGAAGAAGAGTTGCTGGTAGCTGACCTCGATGTTGACGGTGTGCTCAATAAACGGCGGCAAGATCCGGTGCCGCCTAAAAAGAATAGAGAATTAAGTTGCGACTGCATCGAGAAGCGTATCGAAATAGTTGGGTCAAAAGCGAGTGCCGGGCGCACGGCGCTGGAAAAACAGGTTTCGGTATTACTCGAACCCGAGGCTGAAGTGTACAAAGCCCTGGTGCTCGGCACCCGGGATTATATACATAAAAACGGGTTCAAAGGTGTCATCATCGGGCTATCCGGGGGCGTCGATTCATCGATCGTTGCTACCATCGCCGTCGATGCCCTCGGGCATGACGCCGTCCATGGGCTGATTATGCCCTCGCGTTTCTCGTCGCCCCTTTCCGCTGAGTACGCTGAACAACTGGCGGCAAATTTGGGTGTGGAAACCCAAACAATATCCATCGAACAGGCTTATCAGGCCTACCTCGACAGTCTTTCAGGGGTCTTTTCCGGCGTCAAGCCGGATGTCACTGAGGAGAACATACAGGCCCGTATCCGCGGCAACCTGCTGATGGCATTGTCCAACAAATTTGGATGGCTGGTACTTAACACCGGCAATAAGAGTGAAGTCGCCACGGGCTACACGACTCTTTACGGCGATATGGCTGGAGGCTTCGCTATTATCAAAGATGTACCCAAAACCCTGGTTTACCGGCTTTGCCAATATCGCAACCGTTCGGCCGGATTCGATCTGGTACCTCAAGGCGTGCTGAAACGCGTCCCGTCAGCCGAGCTGCGGCCGGAGCAAACCGACCATGACTCTTTGCCGCCCTATGACCTGCTGGACCCGATACTCCTGGCCTATGTCGAGGAGGACAAGAGCGTGGAGCAGATTGCCGCCCAGGGGTACGACGAGAAAACAGTCAAAAAGGTTGCCAGGCTTGTTGACGGCAGCGAGTATAAACGGCGGCAGGCGCCACCGGGAATAAAGATCACTCCCAAGGCATTCGGCCGCGACAGGCGGCTGCCCATCACCAACAAATTTAGGGAATGGGGAGACTTAGATGAGAATCCAGAGTATTGGTATTAAACGGGCTCTTTGGTTACGGTTAGCTATTATAGTGATAGGCATTATCTTCTCAGGTTTAGCGCTTATGATTTTGGATCATAGCGAAATACTTGCTTTATTTTTCGGGCTCGCAGGTTTTATTTTGACTTGCGCTGGAGTAGTACTTTCTTTTTCGTGGCTGTGGCGGAATGATGAAAAATAATAGCAGGCGCGACTGTCTGTTCGGAAGTGCCGAAGTGCAAGATTATTGGCAGGTCTGCCGAAAGCTCGATTAATCATGATCAAGCCAGGTTTATGGCTAAGACTGGGTGTAATATGGATCGGCGCTCTCGTCTTCAGCGCCTCTTCAACAATGGTGGTATCAGATTTCGACAAAGCGTTGAGGGTAGCATTCGTCGGTTTCGTCACGATGGGATTCGGATCAATCAGCGCCTTTTTTTGGATGCTTGATCATGACGGAGAAGAAGCGCCGAAACGTCGGGATTAAAGTATTGCCAACGGAGAAACAAGTGGCATTATGGCGCGTTAAAGTCAAAGCCGGGTCTCTTGCCTGGCTCCTCGAACCGGACGCCGAGAACCCCGCAGTCAGATACCTGGCACTTCGTGACCTGACGGGGTTGTCGTGTACCCATCCTGAACTGGTGAAAGCAAAGGAAAACGGATTTGCCACCGGACCCATTGCCAGGGTGCTTGAGGCTCAGCGGCCGGCTGGCTACTGGGTGAAACCAGGTGCAGGATACAGTCCAAAATACACCGGCACAGTCTGGTCGCTGGCTCTTTTAGCGCAATTGGGAGCCGATGTGTCCGAACCCCGGGTGTTGCGGGCGGCAGAATATGTTTTGGAAAAAACGGTGGCTCCGGTCGGCTGGTTCAGCTACAACGGGACCAATTCAGGAGTAATACACTGCCATGCCGGCTATCTTGGCGAATCTATGCACATGCTTGGGCTCGGGGATGATCCCAGGGTGAATAAAGCGATCGAACTTCAAGCCCGCTTGATTACGGGTGAAGGTATTGCCGAGGGCGGGAGTGATAACCCGCTCAGGTATTACCGCTATACATTCGGGTCAAATTTTATTTGCGGTGCCAACGGGGGCAAACCCTGCGCCTGGGGCGCAGCGAAAGCAATGAAAGCCATGACCGCGGTCCCGGAGCACAAACGAACCCCGATAATGGTTGAGGCTATAAACAAAGGAACCGCCTTCTTTTTGGGAACAGATCTGACAAAGTGCAATTTTCCGTACCGGGAAGGAGGAAAAGTCAGCGCAAACTGGTTGAAATTCGGCTTTCCGAACTTTTATATCTCCGATATGCTCGAGGTGCTTGAAATTTTATCCCGTTTTGGCCGGGGCGGTGATCCTCGGCTTGAGAACGCCTGGCAACTGGTAATGGATAAACAGGATGCCGCCGGACGCTGGCCTATGGAGTACTCTTACAACGGCAAGATATGGTCGAACATAGAGGCGAAGGGCAAACCCAGTAAATGGGTGACGCTGCGGGTGTTGAGGACTTTGAAGGCGGCTTTTCCCGGTTAGGCGCACTGCCACTTCCGGCAATCGGGGCAGTTTCCGTCGGGCCGCCAATTCGTTGAGATAGTCGGGTGTACGCCGAGCTTGAGAAGAAGTCCCTGCATCAGGCAAACAGGCAAGCCGACAACGTTTAAATAACAACCTTTGATATGGGAAACAGGATTAAAGCCTTTATCCTGAATACCGTAAGCCCCGGCCTTGTCCAGCGGACTGCCAGTCTTTACATAATGCTCTAGCTCTTGATCCGTGTAGTGCCTCATTGTGACCAGGGTGGTGCTTGAATCGGCTATCGTTTCCCCGGTCGCCGCGTCGGTGACGGCGACACCGCTGACGACGCGATGAGTTTTCCCGCGGAGCTTCCGCAGCATTGCCGTCGCTTCTTCCGCCGAAGCTGGTTTGCCAAGAATTTCATCGCCCGAGACGACGATAGTGTCCGCGGCGATGATGGTGCCGGCACCATACCGTTCGGCGACGGCCGCGGCTTTGTTTATAGCATGAGCCTTTGCCTGCTCCTCCGGCGACAAGCCTTCGGTCAGCGCCTCGGCGATTTCAGACGCGGCCGCCTCAAATTTAAGCCCCATCGCTGTCAATACTTCACTGCGCCGCGGCGAGGCTGAAGCGAGCACCAGTTTCTGTCGGGCGAGAAAATTCTTTTCTTTATTCTCGGCGAATGTCAGCGTCGCCACCGTTTCCACGTGGTAGGTCTGGGGAAACAGGTCGACCGGAGATATGTCTTTTACGGCATAAGGTCCGCGTGTCAGCACCCGCAGGTCGCGGGCCAGGGCTTCCGGGTTGCAGGAGACATACACCAGACGCTTTGGCGGGTAGAAGCTAAGGGTTTTCAGGGCGGCCGGATGACAGCCGGTGCGTGACGGGTCGATGATGACGGCATCAGCCAGCCGGCCGAGGTGAGGCAGCACTGATTCGGTTTTAGCTTCCAATAGTTCGATATTTGGGATGTCGCGAACATTGACCCGAGCGTCCTTGACCGCTGCTCCGGACTCCTCGATAGCGATGACCTTCTTAACGTAGGGCGCCAGCAGAGCGGCGAAAGTGCCGACGCCGGCGTAAGCGTCAATAATCGTCTCGCTGCCGGACAGTTCCAGCCTGGCGCGGATGAGGTCAGCCAGTCTTTCTGCCTGGGGAGTGTTGACCTGAAAGAAGGCGGGTGAAGACACCCGGAATTTACGTCCGCCCATAACATCAAAGTAGTAAGGCTGACCGGTGATCACTGTAATCTCCGGGTTCAGCATCCGCGGCTGGATAAGATAGTCGTCGGTGTTGACGCCGTAGCGGATGGAGAACTGGGTGGTCTCCGCGCAGCGGCCGGAAAGAGCAGCCATCAGGCTGTCGATCCCTTCAGCCATGATGGGGCACTGGTCGATCGGCACAAAACGGTGGGTGACCCGGTTGATAAAACCGAATTGGTTGATACGGCGGCGTACCGTTAACCGGGCGTGGTTGCGGTAGCCGAACTCATCAGGAGAAGCCAACACCGGTTGGACGCTTGCGGAGTCCAGCCCTTCCGACTCAAGCGCCCGGCGGACCTGTTCTTGCTTGAGTTCAAGCTGGTGGGAATACCTGATGTGCTGCCACTGACAGCCGGAGCATTCGCCGAATTTATTACAGACCGCGGACCGCCGGTGGGGTGAGGCTTCGATGACGTTTTCTACGATAGCATCGAGTCCATCGTGGCTGATGCGGATGACCCTTGCTTCGACCGTTTCACCAGGGATACCGCCGAAAACCGAGACCCGGAGCCCCTGGTATTCCGAAGCAGCATCGCCGAATTCTCCAATACCTTCGAGTTTGACCTTAATGATATCGAATTGTTCGACCATCAGACAGTCATGCTACTCGTCGGCTTCTTCGGGACTGCCGCGGCCGGCTCGCTTGCGGTCATGCGCTGACAGCAACTTCTTGCGCAGGCGGATATTTTTAGGTGTAACTTCAACCAGTTCGTCATCCTCGATGAAGTCGAGTGATTCCTCCAGCGACATCTTGACCGGGGTGGTTAGTTTCAGGGCGATGTCGGAAGTTGACGACCGGATGTTGGTCATTTTCTTTTCTTTACAGACATTGACCACCAGGTCGGAGCCTCTGGCGTGAAGACCGACGATCATCCCTTCGTAAACCTCGGTCATCGGGTCGATGAATGTCAGTCCTCGGGCCTGG
Source organism: Dehalogenimonas alkenigignens (assembly GCF_001466665.1). Taxonomy (NCBI): domain Bacteria; kingdom Bacillati; phylum Chloroflexota; class Dehalococcoidia; order Dehalococcoidales; family Dehalococcoidaceae; genus Dehalogenimonas; species Dehalogenimonas alkenigignens. Next base: position 1,174,599 of record NZ_KQ758903.1, read on the forward strand.
GCGTTGTTCAAACCGTAAGTCACCGCGGTGCCGGCCTGGGCGGCGATGAGCACGCCCGAACGGGTGGTGCCGATCTCGCCCTGCCATGGTTCATAGTTAAGAAATAAAGTGTTCATCACGCCCCGGCCGCGGGTGGTGGTCAGGAATCCGCTGCGGAATCCGATGAGGCCGCGGGTGGGTATATGATATTCCATGCGCACGTTTCCCATGTCGTCATGGTGCATATTGGTCATCCGGCCTTTGCGCTTGGCTAGCATTTCAGTCAGGTCGCCGATGCACTCCTCGACAGTGTCAACGGTCAACGATTCCATCGGCTCCATCACTTTGCCGCCGACCGTTTTGGTTATCGCTTCCGGCTTGGATAGCTCCAACTCATAACCCTCGCGTCTCATGGTCTCGATGAGGATTGATAAGTGAAGCTCGCCGCGTCCGGAAACCAGGAAGACATCAGGCGAATCCGTATCCTCGACACGAAGCGATATGTTGGTCTCGAGTTCGCGATACAGACGAGCTCGAAGCTGTCGTGAGGTGCAGTATTTGCCTTCACGGCCGCCGAACGGTGAGGTGTTGACACCAAAGGTCATTTTCACCGTAGGTTCGCCGATGGTAATGCCGGGCAGGGCTTCCGGCTGCTCCTGGCTGGCAATGGTATCGCCGATGCTGACATCTTCCATACCGGTCACCGCCACAATATCGCCTGCTTCGGCTCTTTCGACTTCCAGCCGGCCGAGGCCCATGTGAGTGAAGACCTCATTCACGGTGTAGCGATGGTTTACGCCGTGCTTATCGATGACCACGACCGAATCCCGGGGAGAGATGCTGCCGCGGTGGATGCGGCCGATGGCGATGCGTCCTTTGTGGGTGGAATAGTCCAGATTGGAAACTAAAAGCTGCAGCGGGCCTTCCTCGATTTCCGGCGGCGGTATGTTTTTCAGGATACATTCAAAAAGCGGGACCAGGTCGGCGCCTGCGGCATCAGGATCGGTAGTGGCGTAGCCGCCTCGAGAGGTCGAATAAATGACCGGGTAGTCCAATTGAGAATCCTCGGTCGCCAGTTCCAGGAACAGATCCTGGGTCATCGCCAGCACTTCCTTGATGCGGCGTGTCGGCCGGTCCATCTTGGTGATGACCACGATGGGTTTTAATTTCTTGTCCAGCGCCTGCTTCAGCACGAAACGCGTCTGGGGCATCGGCCCGTCGACCGAATCGATAAGCAGAAGGCAGCCCTCGGCCATATTCAAAACGCGCTCCACTTCGCCGGAAAAATCGGCATGGCCGGGAGTGTCGATGATGTTGATCTTGTGGCCGCGGTATTCCACCGCGGTATTCTTGGCCAGGATGGTGATGCCTTTTTCACGCTCCAGGGCGTTGCGGTCCAGGATAAGTTCGCCGACCTCCTGGTTCTCGCGGAAAACGTGGCTCTGTTTCAGCAACACGTCGACCAGGCTGGTTTTACCATGGTCGACGTGGGCGATGATGGCTATATTACGGATATCGTCGCGGTACTTGGGCACAAAATCTCCTTATAAAACGGCACGGCAGAATACTCGGTGGACGCAAAAAACGACGCCTGTCAAAAGCGTCTAGAGTCGGAAGCGGCGGCGCCGCAGCGAGGCAACAGACCGAAGCAGGTACATCTAATCTATATTTTAACGTTTATTAGGCAGGATGACAACCTATCTAAGTTGACTGCTCTGGTTGCAGTATTAACCGAACCGGTTGTTCGGGATATGTATTTGGCCTCCAGCTTGCGTGTAAATCGATTATTCCGGTGCGCCGCCGCTGCCTTTCCCATATAATTGATCAAAATATTCCGGATAGAGTTTTTTGGCACAGCTAGGGCAGATGCCATGGGTGAAGTCGGCGCCTGAATGTTCGGATATGTAATTCTCCACAGATTGCCAGAAACCCTTGTCATTGCGGATTTGCTTACAGCTGGCGCAAATTGGTATCAGACCCGAAAGCACTTTAACCTTATCCAAAGCCTCCTGAAGCTTACGGATAAGCTCCTGCCTCTCCGCTTCAGCTCCGGCTTTATATAAAGCCATTTCCACTGAAGCCCTCAGGTCAGCTTCGTTGAAGGGCTTGGTCAGGAATCCCAGAGGCTCGGCGAGTTTTGCTTGAGCGAGGGTTGCCGGGTCGGCATACGCGGTCAAATAGACCGCCGGAACCGAGAACCGGCGGCGCAGCTCCCCAGCCGTGGCTATGCCGGAATGCCCGCCTTTAAGAACGATATCCATAAGTACCAGATCAGGTTTAAGTTTTTCGGCAATCCGCAGCGCCTCTTCGCCGGTGGCGGCCACCGCGACCACATCGTACCCCATGCCTTCAAGGCTGCTCCTGATATCCTCCGCGGTGATGGCCTCATCCTCAACCACCATTAACCTGGCTTTAGCCATTATTGGGTCCTCCCTGCTCAAACACGAAACTGAATTCGGTGCCTGCGTCCCTCTTAACGGTCATTTTGCCGCCTAGCGGATGCTCGGCCAGCGCCGTAACCAGTCTCAAGCCTAACGAGCGGCCGCCGCGGGCGTCGAAGCCTTCCGGCAGACCGATCCCGTTATCCTTGACTGAAAGCGAATAGCGGCCGTTTTCAAGTTTCAGCGATACTATAATTTCCCCCCGGCGGCCGTCCGGGAAGGCGTATTTTAAGGAATTTGTAACCAGTTCATTGATGATCAATCCAATCGGCACGGCGGTATCAAGGTCGAAAGCCGCTTCGGTAATCTCCGTGGATATCCTGACTATGCCTGGCGACATAGCGTATGCGTGGCTTAGATTGTGGACAAGTTCCTGAGCATAGTCCCGGATGTTGATGTGCGCCAGGTCGGCGGATTCATATAGCTTGTTATAGACGAGGGACATGCTCTTGATCCGCTCTTCACTCTCGCGCAGCATCTGGCGTGTTGGTTCGTCGGAGACGAAACGGCTTTGCATCTTAAGCAGACTGGAGATCACCTGCATATTGTTCTTGACGCGGTGGTGGATTTCCTTGAGCAGCAGTTCTTTTTCTTCCAAAGCCCTTTTGATTCTTGCGGCCGCTTTCTTGCTTTCGGTGATGTCGCGGGCGATTGAGGAGAATCCGATGACTTTACCGGCAGTGTCGTTGACCGGGGAGATGGTGACGGCAACATCAATGACGGTTCCATCCTTGTGGTTTCTCAAGGTTTCAAATGAAACGCTCTGGCCTGACCGCCGGATTTGCTCCAGCACGTTATCAATCGAAGTAATATCGCCATACGGCAGCAACAGCTCGCTGGTATGGCCGAGCATTTCCTCCTCCGAGTATCCAAAAATCCTCTCCGCGGCTTTGTTCCAGCTGGTTATCCGGCCTGCCAAATCTCGGCCAATCATGGCATCGGCGGAGAACTCAACAATGGTTGCCAGCCTTGATTTCGCCTCCCAGGCTCTTTGCCGTTCCGTCGCGTCGGTAAAAATGGTCGCGAAACCCTGTTGACCCCACGGAGCGATGGAAATATCAAAATAGCGGTCGAGCGGCGGAAAGTACGTCTCCAAACGTGCCGGTTGCCCTGACAGAGCCACCCCGGCATATTCGGAAAGGTAAGGCGCTTCTTGAACCCCGTAGGCTTCAGTTGCTGTTTTACCCAATATTGCCTCGCGGTCTATACCCAGGATCCGCTCAAACTGGAGATTGGCATCGATGATCCGGTAGTTTACCGGATGCCCGGAATCGTCAAATATCAGGTGGTGAAGCGCGACGCCCTCAGCCATATTGTTATACAGCGACCGCAGGCGCGATTCGCTTTCCTGCAGGGCAGTTTCGATTTTTTTACGTTCGGTGATATATTTGATGATATGGACTGAACCGATACTGTTTCCGCCACTTCCCAGGAGCGGCGATGTTGAAATCTCGACGTGGCGGCCGAGCGCTGGTTCGGGAAATTCAGCCGTGGCCTGGCGGCACTCCGTCAAAGTGCACATGTGCGGGCATCCGGGTAGCGGCTTATCAGTGCCATGGATAATCTCATAGCAATGCCGGCCAACTAAAGAGTCGCCGGACACTCCGGATATTGCGGCGAGGGACCGGTTCGCCCTGACGATCCGATGGTCGGCGTCGATGATAGCGATAGCGTCGGTAATTGAATCAAATGTCGTTTCCCAATCGGAGGCGGCTTTTTTCAATTGCGTTTCGAACCGTTTCCGCTCGGTAACCACATCAAAAACGGCAACGAAATATCCGGTTTCCGGACTATACACTGAGATATCAAACCACATGTCGAGACCCGGCAGATATGTTTCAAAAACTTCCGGAATGCCTGTGGCGGCGACTCTACCGTAAATCTCAAGTAATTCCGGGTTAGTTTGATGTATTCCCGGAATTACCTCGGTAACCCGTTTTCCTATGACATTCTTAAGCCCGGTCAGTTCAGTAAAAGTTCGGTTAACGTTAAGGTAGACAAAATCAACCGGTAAATCATCTTCGAGAATAATGCGGCAGTGAGAAAAGCCGTTCAACATATTTTCGAACAGCGAGCGATACAGCTCTTCACTCCTGGTCAGGGCTTGCTCCGCTGCCTTGCGTTCGGTGATATCTTTAAGAAAGATCACGCGATTTCCGTTGGAGCCATTTTCGCCACCCAGGTCTGTAATCCCGGCTTCCAAATGACGGCCGGTGGGCGTCTTGAGGCACAGTCCGGCTGGAGTTGAAATATTTTCGGTGACGGCAGCAAACCAGGACGCTTCACTCGTCAGAGACTCCAGCCGCTGGCCGAGGGAGATCGGCTGGCTTGTCTCAATCATCATCACGGCTGCCCTATTAAAATCAACAATCCGGTTATGTTTGTCGATTATCAGCATGCCGTCAGGGATCGCGTCCAGGACAACGTTGTAGGCAACCGGCATGATATCCAGCAGGCGCCACCGTAAAATCGCAAAGAGAAACAGCAGGCCGGAAAATGAGAAGGCGACTCTGGTCAGATCGAAGGCAGGCAGAGGATTAATGTCGAAAACGTAAAGAAACCCCATTACCCAAGGCACTATCGCGCCAATAACCACCAGCGCGGTACGCGGTTGGAAATCCTTGTTTGCGTTAAACGCGAAACGGACGACGAGCAGGCTTCCAGCGAGAACGCACAGGCTCGTGTAGCCAATATTGGAGAACCAAAACCAGGGTCCATGAATATAATAAATCAAATTTGAGCCTGCCGGCCCCGGCTCGAAGGACGTCCAGATCAGGCTGTGGGCTTCATTGGAGGCGGTCAATATAAGAGTTAAGACGGGTATGATAAATGCCAGGCTGACATTTCGTCTGGTGATCCAGCGCTGCTGCCCGGTGTAAGCCAGCGCAAATATGACGAAAAACACCGGCACGCTCAAACCGCCGATGTACTCGAATTTGGAAAGGAGAACCTTCACATCGGTGGCTGTTGCCGACACTTCCAGCATGCCGAAAAAACACCATAAGGAAGCGGCAGCCATTAACCATGAAAGCCAGTAACCGGCGTCTGTTTTGCGCCGTCGCCAGGCCGCCGTACCGGCGATGGCGCAAATGACAAAGGATAGGAAGTATACAACGGTATAAGGAGTGAGGATGAACGCAGCTGAAACAGGCGGCATGTTCAAACCTTCATGCCGGTGGCGGCTGTGTGATATCAGGTTGATAATTCATTAATCTGCCTAATATTATCATAGCCCGCCAAACTGTCAATATGCCGGCCAAGCATGAAAATTGATTATTTCAGACGCAGCATTGTAGCCCCGTCGCCGCCCTGATCACGCGGGGCGGCGGAGAGTGAGGCCACCAGTGGATGCCTGGCTGCCAGTTCACGGACAATGCTTCGCAAAACCCCGGTGCCGTGCCCGTGAATCACACGAACTTCCTGGAGACTGGCGGAGGCGGCATCGTCTAAGAATTCGTCGAGCATGGGTGACACGTGTTCGGCCCTTCTGCCTCGGAGGTCAAGTTCCAGCCTGGCGTTTCTGCCTGAAGAAAGGACCTGGACCGCCGGCCTGGGATCCTTTGATTTTCCGGTCAACCTGGTAACGCCTTCCCTGCCCAACTTAAACCGCAACGGGCCGGAAGACACTTCCACCTGGCCGGTTCTCTCATTTTGTGAAAGTACCACCGCTTCGACCTCGGCTTCTTTCAACCAGACGCGGTCGCCTGCTGTGAGTTGGCCTTCGTCTGTATCCGGTTTAGCGGAGTCCGGCGCCTGCCAGATCCCCTTCTTCAACCGTTCCCTGACGTCTTCTGACACATTCCGCGCCATTAAAAGAGCCGCTTCAGATTTCTGGCGCTCCAATGCGTTCCGGGCCTGCTTCAGATCTTTTTGAAGCGCCGCCACTTCTTCGATGACATTATCTCGGGCTTGCTGGATGATGGCCTGTTTTTCTTCTCTATGTGTTTTCAGTTCCAACGCTAATGCCTGGTTCTGCTTCTGAAGAAGTTCCTTTTCACGTTCCAGGGTTTTTTCAATATCGGTTAGGCGCTTTTTTTCAACCTGCAGTTCAGCCAGAAGTTGTTCCAGCTGGCGGGTACCTTCAGTCAGCATCGCCTCGGCCTGCCCGATGACCTCGGCTGGAATTCCGAATCTGGCGGCGGTTGCGATGGCGTTGGAGCCGCCGGGCATTCCGAGGGTCAAATGGTAAGTTGGAGCCAGCGTTTGAGGATTGAAATCAAACGAGGCGTTTTGCATACCTGGAGTCACGTGGGCGAATACTTTTAGGTCGGTAAAATGAGACGTCGCCCCGCCGATCACTCCTTTAGCCAGAAGATGCAGCAAGACCGCTCGGGCGATCGCCGAACCTTCCTGGGGATCGGTGCTGGCGCCGAGCTCATCGAGCAGTACCAGGCTTTTTTCCTTCAGGTTGTTGAGGATCCGGGCGATATTGCTCATGTGGCCGGAGAAGGTAGATAACGCCGCCTGAACGCTTTGTTCATCGCCAATATCGGCGAAGATACCCCTGAAAACCGGCAGCCTGGTTTTCTCTCCGGCCGGTACAGGCAGCCCTGCCTGGGTCATGAGGCACAGCAGGCCAATCACCTTCAGCGCCACCGTTTTGCCGCCGGTGTTGGGGCCGGTGATGACTAAAATAGAAAAATCTTTGCCTAACTCGATTGACAATGGAACCGCCCCGGCTCCCAGCAGCGGGTGACGGGCGGTGTCAAGCCGAATCATAGCCGGGTCGGTCGCTGAAGGCTCATAAACCTCGACCTCTCGGGCTCCGGCGCGCTTGGCGTATCCGGCTTTGGCCAACGCGAAATCGATTTTGGCCGCGGCGCCGAGGCCGTTTTCAATGGCGGGCGCCAGTGCCCCCACCTGAGCCGAGAGCTCGGTCAGGATGCGCTCAATCTCCCGCATCTCCTCGATTTCAAGTTCTTTGAATTCATTGCCGAGATCAAGCGTGGCGAAAGGTTCGACGAAGACTGTTGCGCCTGAATTGGAAACATCATGGACGATGCCCTTGATTTCACCTTTATGCTCCGCCTTGACCGGGATGGCGAACCGGCCTTCGCGTTCAGTGATAATGGGTTCCTGGATAAAACGGCGGGTATTATCCGACTGGATGAAATCCTGGAGGCGTTCCATGACCTCAGATCGTTTCGTCCGCAATCGGAGCCGGATAAGGCTCAATTTTTCGGAGGCGTGCGGTAACAGGCTGCCCTCCGGCGAAATGGCTTTGTCCAGGTTCTTTTCCAGATGGGCAAAATCACCGATGTCCAAGGCGGCCTGGTTCAACAGCGGAGTTGAGACTGCGGTCTCATCCAGTTTGCTTTTCAACCGGCGCAGAAGACCGAGGGATTTTCGGATTTCTGCCAGGATTTTCGGCTCCAACACCCGTCCCAGCGCGGCATAGCGCGCTGGTTCTGCTATGTCGGACAATCCGTAAACGGAGAATCCAGGCTCCAGTTCCAGGAGACGCCGCGCTTCCGCGGATTCGGCCAGGCGGCGTTTGATTTGGTCAAGCTCCGACGACGGCAGTAGTTCAAGCGCCTGGGCGCGGGACATCGTGAAAGAACAATAGCCGGAGACGATTTCCCTGATACGGGGGAATTCGAGGAGGGTCAGATCTTTCTCATGCACGGCCGTATTGTATCACCATAGATAACCCTGTCGAAACGGCGGGGTCAATTGGGCAATTATCATAGTACTAAATACTGGCCAACATGCGGCGCAAACGGTACCAAATGGTGATTATCAAGCGCCCGCCGCTGCGTTAAACTCCTATCTGACTATATCCGAAGCGTGTCAAACCGGTTAACGCTTCGCATCCTGCCAGGAGGAATAAGATGAAAATTCTCAAATTGGCCATCATGGCGGCTTTGGCCTTGATCCTCTCAACGCCCGTCGCCGCACTTGCCGCGGCACAGCAATACGATGGTGAAGACCTTGTTGGGCAGGACACAATCCTGGTAGCTTTCCGCCCCGGCGCCGCGGCCTCCGACATCGCCGCGCTCCACCGCCAGTCCGAAGCTCATGTCTCCGACACCATCCCCGGCATCGGTGTCCAGGTCCTGACCTTCAGCCCCGGCAAGGCCGCTGGCATGCTCAAGGTCTACCAGAACAATCCAAACGTCCTCTACGCCGAATATGATTACACCGCCGCTGCAGAAGATGTTCCCAACGATCCTTCGTTTCCCAGCCAGTGGGGTCTGGCTAAGGTCAACGCTTCCCAAGCCTGGTCGGTGACCACCGGATCGGGCGCAGTGGTTATCGCCATCCTGGATACTGGCATTGACATGAACCACCCGGATCTGGCTGGCAAGATCAAAGGCAGCATCAACTTCTCCACCAGCGCTACTGAATCAGATGTCAAGGGACACGGCACCCATGTCGCCGGCATCGCCGCCGCCATCACCAACAACAGCCTGGGTGTTGCCGGATTGGGCTACAATGCCTCGCTCCTTAACGTCAAAGTACTGGGCGATGACGGCTACGGCTCTTATTCCGGCATGGCCAAGGGTATCATCTGGGCGGCGGACAACGGCGCCTGTGTCATTAACATGAGCCTGTCCGGCACCTCCGCCTCCTCTACCCTGGAATCCGCCGTCAATTACGCCTGGAACAAAGGCGTGATGGTGGTCTGCGCCGCCGGAAACAATGGCAATTCGACGCCGGTTTACCCCGGCTATTATGCAAACGCTGTCGCCGTGGCCGCCACGGATTCGGCGGATAGACTGGCTTCCTATTCGGATTACGGCAGCTGGGTTGACCTGGCCGCGCCGGGTTCAAACATCTATTCCACCTTAATGAACGGCGCTTACGGCTATAAGAGCGGCACCTCGATGGCGACGCCTTTTGTTGCCGGTTTGGCCGCTCTGGTTATGTCGGGGGTTGCCGATACCAACGGCAACGGTCGGCTCAACGACGAAGCCCGTGACCTGATCGAGGCAACCTGCGATAATATCGGCGTCAGCGGCATCGGCGGCGGCCGGATCAACGCTGCCCAGGCTGTCGCCGGTTTGAGCCAACCGACAAATGCGGCACCGCCACCCGCCACCGAACCTGAACCCGGGACGTCACCAGCGCCAGGCACTGAACCCATCGAAGAAGGACCTGTCAGCGAACCTGAACCGGCGCCCACACCCGCGCCAGTCCCTGAGCAACCTGTGGTGAAGCCCATGTGGGTGGACGCAGTAACCTTCACCGTCAGTGGGAAGAATCTGGTCATCAAAGCCAAGGTTATTAGTGAAGCCGGTACTGTTGCCGGGGCAAGTGTTTCGGTGACAATTACCACTGGAAGCCAGTCGTGGCAGCTCAAAGGCACAACTGATAGTGCCGGATTGGTGACTTTCACCTTGTCCAAAGCCGTCGCCGGGACATATTTAGCCAGCGTAACCATGGTCTCCACGGATGGATATGAATGGGATACGGATAACGGCATCAATCTGGCGTCCTATATTCTCACGTCACCAACTAACGGAAAAAGCAATAAGTAGCTAACAGCTGAGATACCAAAGAAGAAGCAGGGAGGCCGAACGGCCTCCCTGCTTCTTTAGTCTGAATCGTGGATTTTTACCTGTTAGGGCTTTTTACCTTTGCCGGGATTGTCTTTCTCATAGCCGGGGGTAGGATCAGCCGGTCCTGGATCCTCAACCTCGCCGCCCTGGTTGTTGGCGTCATCGAGGTCGGACTGGAGATCTCCCGTATCGCCGCTGACGAGGGCGCTGTTGACTTCGTCGATGATGTCCTGTTCACTCATGCCGTAGTCTTCGCCAAAATAAGCGGCGTTCAAAAGGGCTGCTACCGCCTGCCGCAGCAGGGTCTTGGCCCTGCCATACTCACCGGAGCCCCCGAAATTCAAAGCTTCGAGCAGGGTGCTGTCGCCGAGGTTGCCGAAGTCGCCGAGATCGAAAATACCGCCTAAGGCATCGCCGGTGGAATAACCGGTCCAGGCATCAGGATGGGTCTTCCAGAATCCGGGGCTGAGACCCTGACCGTCACCGGGTTCCTCGTCATCACCGCCGCCGCCGCCTACGACAGTCACAGTGGCGTCATCTGACTGCTCGGTTTCAACAATTGTAGCTGTATTCGGATAGGTTCCTTCTTCATAGAAGGTCCTCTGGTAGGTGACGAAACCACTAGCGCTGAAAGCTCCCAAATTGCCGGCGTAGCTATCGGTTACGTGGATCGTATCGTTGATTATAGTGGTGGGAGCGCCGAAAATCACGCCCGCGGTGGCTGACCCGCCTCCGACCGTACCGGTGGTCGTCACGGTCGCGGTGTTGACACGGGAGGCCGCATCCGGCAGAGCGGTGCTATACGTACCTTCAAGAGTGGCGCCTGATGCCAGAGCGTACGGGAAGGTGACCCCGAAATCGACCGTCACATTGCCGAAGCCGCTGATTACATCGGTGGCGCTGGTAATAGTGGCGGTGAACGGGGTGTTATTAGCGATGGTCACGGTGCCACTGACAGCCCAATCGCTGTCTACGGGTTCGCTCTTAGTGAGCGTGACGGTGTAAGTGGAAGTGGCGGTCTGGCCGACCTCAAGTGTGTCGAGGTCCCAATTATCCTCGTCTACAGTCTTGACAATTTCCCAGGTGAAGGTCCGGGTGAATGAAGTCACTGCGGTTTTGGTTACGGTCACTTCATAGTCGAAGCAGAATTCTATATGGCTTAGATTTGCCCACTTGCCGCTGGGAACCACCGGAGCATGGAGACCGGTATCACCAAAGGATTCCGGATCGTAATAATATACGTTGGCATCCGGGCCACCCTTGACGATAACCGCATCCATACCAAGAGTTGAAGTCCAATCGAATGCCTGTCCGTCCGGAGTGTCGTAAACCGTGATGGTTACGGTATTGAAGCCATCAATGTTGTATGTCCCGGAGTTTGGCGGGTCAACCTTAAACCCGAAATCACATCCGAGACTAACCGCAGTCGGGTTGCCCTCCGTAAATGTCGGGTTTGCCAGTGCCGGCACAGCCACAGCAACGGCCAGTATAGCGGCAATGCCGGGGATCAAGAACTTCTTTAGAGCTTTCATAAAACTCCTCCTTTTTATGAAAATAAAAACCGGCCATATTTCCACAAGCCGGTTTCACTACTTGCTCCCCGCCGTCCAAGTGATCCAAATACAGACGGCGGTTCAACGCTTCCTGATCATCAGAATTAATCTAAGACTTTATACTCGGTTGTTCGTACCTCCGTTTTGACCCTGCGATGCTCACATCCCCTGAAGGTCCTGTCCATACGTAAAAATACGTAATTTCCATTCAACACAGGGGTGCGCATTTCCTCTTCATCAATGTAAGGCCAAATATGGGTTGAGTCAAGATAACCTAAACTTACTAAACCTTACCAGAAGTAGGTATACAAGTAGACATAAAAAATTAAGTGGAAACTTGGAAGATATTTGCTGATCAAAGACCTGAAAAGAATGGCGACCCCGATGGGATTCGAACCCACGATCTCCACCGTGACAGGGTGGCATGTTAGACCGCTACACCACGGGGCCGCGCGAAAAAAGAGTGTACCAATTCACGCCTCCAGGTGTCAACAAGTTGGAGGCTGTCTTCCTTCCAATGAATCGGTATCCGGGTTGTTGTTTGCCCATATACCTTGTGCTATAATACCCAAGTTCTTGCGATTACAAGCAAAAATTGGGAGGAACAATACTATCGCTGTTAAAGAAAAGAAGGTCCAGCCGGTTACAGAGCTTTTACGCTCCAGGACTGAGCCGGTCCGCAATTACGAATTGGTAGTCATTTACCGCCCTGAATTGGTGAAAGAGAAGCTCGACGCCGGGCTGGATCACATCGCCAAGCTGGTGGCCGAAAAAGGCGGCTCTATCGCTTCGACAGAGCCGTGGGGCAAACGGAAACTGGCCTATCCCATCAAACACCAGACCGAGGGCATCTATTTTCTGGTGAAGTTCAGTGCCGTATCTTCTCTAACGAAGAAGATCAACAATGACCTTCGTCTTTCAGAAGACGTGCTGCGCCATTTGATTATTTGCCCTGGTAAATAGGTGTACTCGTCGCGCAGCTGAGGAGACGTATTCATGGTCAGTCTAAACAAGGTCATGATTATCGGCAACGTTGGCGGAGATCCGGAGATGCGGTTTACGCCCAGCGGACATCCGGTGACTTCGTTTCGTGTGGCTGCCACCAGAAGATGGGACTCTCCCGATGGGGAGCGCAAAGAAGAAACCGAATGGTTCAGCGTGGTCGCCTGGAACAAGCTGGCTGAGCAGTGCAACCAGCTACTGGCAAAAGGCCGTTTGGTTTATGTTGAAGGCCGATTGCAGACCCGAACCTGGGACGGCCAGGACGGTCAGAAGCATTATAAGACCGAGGTAATCGCCAGCACCGTCAACCTCTTGGATAAAAAGCCCGCCGCTGCCGATGAAACCAGCAGCGCCGAACCCGCCGGTGATATTACGCCGGAAGATATTCCCTTTTAATAAGTAAATTACAGATCGGATATAGGAGTAAATAATTGGTAACTTCACGTGATTCAGGCGCTCGGCCTCAGGGACGTCCGGGCGGACGTTTTGGCGGGCGCGGCCGTTTCCAGCAGCGGCGTAAAGTGTGCGCTTTTTGCGCCGATAAAAACATCATCATTGATTACAAAGATACCGCCAGGCTTTCGCGGTATATCTCCGAGCGTGCCAAGATTGATCCGCGCCGGCGCAGCGGCACCTGTGCCAGGCACCAGCGGGCGTTGTCGGAAGCCATCAAGCAAGCTCGGATCATAGCCTTGCTGCCGTTCGTTCCGGAGCATATCAGAAAATCCGGCACCTCCTGGATGATGAGCCCATCGGCTCCGAAAGTTGCCGAAGCCGCTCCAGAAGCTAAGACAGAAAACGTCGCGCCGGCGGTGACTGCGACAACCGAAAACCCGGCAACGGCGTAAACCACTCCTGAACATCAAGTGAGGATATAAAGTGCCCAAAAGGACTTACCAACCGAAAAAGATTCCCCGCAAGCGGGAACATGGTTTTCTTGCCCGAATGTCCAGCCGGGGCGGCCGCGATGTCCTGAAATCGCGCCGGGCTAAAGGCCGCAAAAGGTTAATTGTCGTCTAGCTTCCACCTTTCTCCGGTAATAGCTGGCGGAGGGTGCATGATTCGTGAAACACGTCTTAGAAGACGGGAAGATTTTCAGAGGGTGCTGTCCGCCGGGCGATCCAAATCCGACTCATTGCTGATACTAAAAACAGCGCCGGGCAGCACGGAGTCAAGCCGCATCGGTATTGTGACCAGTAAAAAACTCGGTTGCGCCGTGGTCCGGAATCGGGTTCGCCGGCGGCTTCGGGAGATATTGCGGAAGGCTGAGATTAAAAACAGCATCGACGCAGTATTTATCGCGAGATCATCTGCCGCTTCTGTGCCTTTTGCCGAGCTGGAGGCCAGTGCCTGTAATCTGATGAAGCGGGTTGGGCTGGTTAGCAGTTGACGATGAAAAGAGTGGCCCTGGGATTGATCAGGCTATATCAAAACAGCCTTTCAAAGGTATTGCCTCCGTCTTGCCGTTTTCAACCAACCTGCTCCCAATATACCTTTGAAGCTATTGAACGTTTTGGTCTTTTCAAAGGCGTTTGGTTGGGCCTGAAACGGTTGGGGCGCTGCCATCCTTTTAACAAAGGCGGTTACGATCCGGTGCCGGATCGCGCTTGAAGGAGACTAGGTTGCGGAATATTTGGAAAATCGGTTTGATTATTGCCCTGATCGCCGCGCTGGCCGTCGGCGGCAGCGGGTGCACCGGAGGGCAGAGAGCTCTGGGTTGGAGCGGGGTGACTCTGGCCGGCAGCGAATTATATTGTGGCACCACTGACGGCCGGTTGATCTCGCTTAATTCCAGCACCGGGACGGTTCGCTGGCAGGTGAATCTGGAAAAGGCTACCGGTATCTACGGTTCTCCGCTCGTCGTCGGTGATACTGTTTATGTGACTTCATACGGAGGCAGGGTATTTGCTGTCAACGCCGCCAGCGGAGCTCTAAAATGGTCGTCGCCGACGCCTGAAGAAGTAAAATTACCGGACGCGGTTATCAGCGGGCTGGCTGAAAACAACGGGCGGCTTTTCTACGGCAGCACCGACGGATCGGTATATGCCATCAGCGCGGCCGACGGCAAGATTGTCTGGAGTTTCAAGAACGGCGATAAAATTTGGGGTACGCCCGTGGTCGACAGGGGTGTGGTATATATCGGTTCGTTTGATAAAAAAGTCTACGCCATCTCAGAGGCCGACGGGCGGGAGTTATGGGTTTTTGAGGCTGGAGGCGTCTTTACTTCAGCCCCGGTTATTTTTAACGATACGGTGATTATCGGCTCACTCGACCGTAATCTTTATTGTCTGGACAGCGCTACCGGCGCCGAGTTATGGCGCTTCACCGCCGGCAAGTGGTTCTGGGGCAGCCCGGCAGTCATTGGAGATCAAATCTACGCGCCAAACACCGACGGGAGCGTTTATGTCCTCGGAGGCGAGACGGGGCAGTTGATCAAAGAACACGATTTCGGAAGCTCGTTTGCTGCTTCGCCATCCATTGTGAACGGCCAGTTAGTCGTGGCGGCCGCGGAGGATGGTAAAGTCGTTGTTATCGACGATGATTCGCAGCAAACCCGCGAACTTGCTTTACTGGATACTACGGTCAGAGCGCCCCTGGCATCATCCGGCGAGATCGTCTTTATTCACAGCCAGACGAACGAAACAATTTTTGCTGTTAACGCATTGACCGGCGCCCGTGTATGGGAATACCGGGTGTCCTAAAGAGGTAATTGAGTGAGTATTGGAGATATCTGGGATCTAACTATTCTTGACCCGTTGATCAACGGGATGATCTGGCTTTCCAGTATCCTTTTCAACAATTTCGGGTTGACGGTTATCGTTTTGACCGCCGTTATTTTCGCGGTGATGTATCCGTTGACGATGAAGCAAATGCGCGCGGCCAAGGCGATGCAGGAATTGCAGCCGAAACTCCAGGCTCTTCAGAAGAAATACGCCAAAGACAGGCAAAAGCTAGCCCAGGAACAGATGCAGCTGATGCGGGAGTCCGGCGCCAGCGCCACCGGCTGCCTTGTCCCGATGGTAATACAGATGCCGATCTGGATCGCTTTGTATCAGGCCATTATCAGGGTGTTAGCGGTAACGCCAGAAGATTTCCTGAGCCTTTCCAGGCATTTATACGACTGGTCCGTGGTCTATGAGACCCTCCCGCTGAACAGTACCTTTCTTTGGATAGACCTCTCCACTCCGGATTACATTCTGGCGCTTCTTGTGGGCGCGGTGATGCTATTACAGCAGAAAATGACCACGCCGCAGTCTGCGGACCCAAAGGTTGCGGCGCAGGGCAAAATGATGCTCTTCATGATGCCGGCGATGTTTGTCTTCATTTCGATCACTTTCCCGGCCGGCCTGGCGCTGTACTGGCTGACATCAAGTATATTGAGGGTTGTGGTCCAGTTCTTCGCCACCGGTCCCGGCGAGTTGAAGCCCTGGTTTCAGGGTTTAATGAGCAGGTTGGAGCGGGATCGGGGATACAAAGACCGTGTTTTGAAAAATGAAAAATCACCTGAACCAGCCACGCCTAAAGTGGTGGTTGAACAGGCTGAGGAGATTGTGAATGAAGGAAATCGAGGTAAGGGGGCGGACGGTGGAAGAGGCGGTAGCCCGCGGCCTGGAACGACTAAAAATCAGCCGGGAAGAGGCGGAGATCGACGTCGTAAACGAAGGTAGCCACGGACTTTTCGGTATCCGAACTGAAGAGGCCATTGTCGTGGTCAGGACCAGACAACCCGCGGCGCCCGTATCGGCTACCCGTGCCGCCGATGCCGTAGCCGTTACCACCCGGATCATTCAAGATCTGATAGACCGCATGGACCTCGATGCCGGCGTTGAATACTTGCCTGACGCGATGGTCACCGAAGAAACGGGAAATGAATCGGGAATGGTTTTCGATATCCTCGGCGAAGACCTGGGTCTGCTGATAGGCCGCCACGGTCAGACCCTGGCAAATTTCCAGTATCTGGTAAGAATCCTGGTGGCTCAACGTATTGGAGACTATTTGCCTATCGTGGTGGACGTTAACGGCTACCGGCAAAGGCGTTTTAAGTCCCTTGAAGTTTTAGCTCGGCGGACGGCGGAGCAGGTGCGCCAGCGTCGGATGCCGTACTCGCTGGACCCAATGCCGCCTTTTGAGAGGCGCATTATTCACATGGTGCTGGCCGGTGATCCCGAAGTGACCACTCAGAGCGTCGGTTTCGGGGAAGAGCGAAAGGTCGTTGTTGTCCCCCGGGAAGACTCTTTGAAATAGCAGTTGTTATCCATTTGGCTTGTTTCTTGAACGCAGGTTTATCCTGTGATATGCTTCCTGTTAACAGCTTTGACGGAGAAGAGTAAGCCCGGCGCTTTCCATCAGCGAGCCTGATACGGTGCGAGCAGGCTGGAAATAGGGCGGAAAATCCCTCCCGAGCTTCCAGGCGAAAATCCGGTGTGTCTGGGTGATTAGTTTTGGGCGGGTGCCAGCCGTTATCCTGGCATGGCATGGTTGTGCCAGAATGAGCGCCCCGATTCATCGGGGAACAAGGGTGGTACCGCGGTTAATCCCGTCCCTTATGGGCGGGATTTGTTTTTTATAAGGAGGCGCAATGTTTTTACCAGTGAGCAGCCGGGTCAGCTTTCCAGAAATCGAAGAAAAGATCCTAAAGCTTTGGACGGCTCGGGATATTTTTAAACGCTCGGTTGAAAACCGGAGCGGGCGGAAACGCTTTACCCTGTACGAGGGTCCGCCTACGGCTAACGGCAGACCCGGCATTCATCATGTCCTGTCGCGTGTTTTCAAAGACGTCATGCCGCGCTATAAAACCATGAAAGGGTATTATGCACCCCGCATCGGCGGATGGGATACCCATGGACTGCCGGTGGAACTCGAGGTTGAGAAAGCTCTCGGTTTTAAGAGTAAGACTGACATCGAGCGTTTCGGTATCGCTGAATTCAACAAGAAGTGCCGGGAAAGCGTCTTCAAGTATGTCGAAGACTGGAACCGATTGACCGAGCGCGTCGGCTACTGGGTCGATCTGGAACATGCCTACATAACCATGAACAATGAGTATATCGAAACCGGGTGGTGGGTGGTAAAACAGTTGTGGGATAAGGGACTCGTTTATCAGGGGCATAAAGTTACCCCTCATTGTCCCCGCTGCGGTACATCGCTATCCTCGCACGAAGTTGCCCTCGGGTATGAGGAGAACACCGAGGACCCGTCTGTATATGTGAAATTCAAAATCGAACCAGCCGGGATGGCTGGCCCTCTCGCCGCGTTCACCGACAAGCCTTTCTCGCTGCTCGCTTGGACAACGACGCCCTGGACGCTGCCGGCTAACACCGCGCTGGCCGTCTGCGGTACCGCGGAGTACGCAGTCCTGGATATGGGGGAAGAATACCTGGTTTTAGCAACGGAAAGACTTGAAGCAAACGGTCTTCATAATGCCCACCAGGCTGGGCGGGTATCAGGCTGCCATCTGGTGGGGCTGCAATATCAACCACTATTCGACCCTTTTGACAGTGGGGTGCCTGTCTACCGATTGTCCCCGACGGGCATGACGGCAGCAGAGCCGGGTGAGATATTTTATCCGGTTATCGCCACCGATTACGTGTCGATGGAGGACGGTACCGGAATTGTTCATACCGCTCCGGCATACGGCGAAGTGGACTATGAGTCAGGTGTCAAGCACGGGCTCTATTTTATTCATCATGTCGATCTTCAGGGCAAGATAACCGGCTCTTATCCGGGCGCCGGCAAATTCGTGAAAGCGGCAGATCCGCTAATAACACGCGCCCTGAAAGACCGCCACCTGATTCAAAAGGATGAAAAAATCCACCATACTTACCCGTTCTGCTGGCGCTGCGCCACGCCCCTTCTGTACTTTGCCAAACAAAGCTGGTATATCCGCACCACCGCGCGCAAGGCGGACCTGATTGAAAACAACGAGAGGATCAACTGGTACCCTGAGCATATCAAACGGGGCCGCTTTGGCGACTGGCTGCAGAACAACGTCGACTGGGCTTTTTCGAGAGAACGTTACTGGGGCACCCCTGTACCGGTATGGCGCTGTGACACATGCCAGGCTTCTGACTGTATCGGCGGGGTTGACGAACTCAGATCTAAACCGGGATTCACCGGCTTTCCTGAGCCCCTGGACCTGCACCGCCCGTTTGTTGACGAGATAGCTTACGATTGTCAAAAATGCGGCGGCCGGATGCGTCGGGTGACGGATGTCATCGACTGCTGGTTTGACTCCGGCGCCATGCCGGTAGCCCAGCAGCATTACCCATTTGATCCCGACAGCCGCTCCATTTTTGAGGACGGGCGATTTCCGGCCGACTTCATCTGCGAAGGTATTGACCAGACCCGCGGCTGGTTTTACAGCCTGCATGCCCTTTCGACCTTACTTTTTGGCCAGCCATGTTTTAAGAACGTTATTTCCCTCGGGCTCATACTTGACGAAAAAGGGGAGAAAATGAGCAAGACCCGGGGAAACGTCGTCCTTCCGGAGACGGTGATCAATAAACACGGCGCCGATGCGGTGCGGTGGTATTTATTGACGGCTTCGCCGGCCGGAAATACCCGGCGTTTTTCGGAAAAACTGGTCGGTGAAGTTACCCGGTCGTTTATGTCCACCTTGTGGAACACATACTCCTTTTTTGTCCTTTATGCCAACATCGATAACTTCCGCCCAGGTACACAAAAACACGATCTCGCTTCTGAATTGGACAGGTGGATACTATCTGAACTGAACCAATTAATCGCTGAAGTGACCGCTGACCTGGATGCCTATGACCCGGTTGCCGCCGGCCGCGCTATTGAGGCTTTTGTTGACTATCTGTCAAACTGGTATGTCCGGCGTTCAAGGCGGCGTTTCTGGAAGAGCGAGAGCGATGCCGACAAACTGTCGGCTTACAACACCTTGTATGAGTGCCTGGTTAAGCTTTCAAAGCTGATAGCTCCCTTCATGCCGTTTCTCGCCGAAGAGATCTACCAGAACCTGGTTGCGGGCAACGGGACCGAAAAAGATGACAGCGTTCATCTATGCGATTATCCCGAGGCCGAAATGACTAGTATAGATAATGTCTTGTCCGGATCGATGCGCCTGGCGATGAAGGCTTCCAGTGTCGGGCGCGCCGCCAGGGCCCAGGCCGCCATTAAAGTGCGTCAACCCCTGGCCGACGCGGTAATTGCCGGTTTGTCCCAAACTGAGCGTTCCGGACTCGAAAAACTGGCCGACGCGATCGCCGAGGAACTCAACGTCAAGTGCTTAAAGTTCACCAGCGATGCCGATTCATTGAGTGCCGATGAATATTCCACGGTTTCCGACGGGCCGGTTACGGTGGGTATCAACAAGCGGCTGACGCCGGAACTCGTCGACGAGGGATTAGTCCGGGAAATCACCCACCGCATTCAGGGTTTGCGCAAGACTGCCGGTTTCGATATCGCTGACACTATTTCGACCTTTTTCGAAACCGACAGCGTAACCGAGCGGGTGATGGAGGCCTGGGGAGAGTACGTCGCCAAAGAGACGCTTTCCCGGGATCTTGTCAATGGCGTTCCGGATGATCCCGGAATAACGGCCGAAACGTTCAAACTTGAAGGGCATGCCATAAAGCTGGGAGTGAAAAAGACAACTTAAATTGAAGGCGGGAGCCGGTCAAGACTCCCGCCTTCTTTAGTACCGGATGAATTACCCCACGATACAGCGGGGGAGGTCTTTCAAGGCTTCTCTGACCAGAGATTCCGGGTATTCGTAGTCAGTGAGTTTGCCGGAAAGATAAGCATCGTAGGCGGCCATGTCGAAGTGGCCGTGGCCGGAATGGTTGAACAGGATAACCTTCTTTTCGCCCGTTTCGCGGCATTTTAACGCTTCATCGATCGCGGCACGAATGGCGTGGTTGGTCTCCGGAGCGGAGATGAAACCCTCGGTTCGAGCGAATTGAAGACCGGCTTCGAAGGTGGGCAGTTGGTTGACAGCCTTGGCTTCGATCAGTCCAAGCTTGTAAAGGTGGCTGACGATAGGCGCCATGCCGTGGTAGCGCAAGCCGCCGGCATGAACCGGGGGCGGCATAAATTTATGACCCAGAGTATACATCTTGGCGATCGGTGCGATGCCGGCAACATCGCCGTAGTCAAACTCGTAAAGCCCTTTTGTCAGGCTGGGGCAGGAAGACGGCTCCACCGCCACGATACGGGTCTTTTTGCCGGCGGTAAGGTTCTGGTGAACGAAGGGCAGGGCCATGCCGCCAAAGTTGGAGCCGCCGCCAACGCAGCCGATCACCACATCCGGATACTCTCCGGCGTGCTCCATTTGCTTGATGGCTTCCAACCCGATAACCGTCTGGTGCATCAACACGTGATTTAGCACGCTGCCCAGGGAATAATGGGTATCAGGCTTGGGCGCGGCATCTTCGACGGCTTCGGAAATGGCCAGTCCGAGGCTGCCCGGGTTGTTGGGGTCCGCCTCCAGGGCGGCGCGGCCCGAATTGGTATCCATGCTGGGACTGGGTACGCATTTTGCCCCCCAGGTCTCCATCATCATGCGCCGGTAGGGTTTTTGCTGATAGCTGACCTTGACCATGTAGACTTTAAGATCCAGGCCAAACTGGCTGCAGGCAAAGGCTAATGAAGACCCCCATTGGCCGGCGCCAGTCTCGGTGGTCAGGCGCTTGATGCCCTCTTTTTTATTGTAAAAAGCCTGGGGCACCGCGGTGTTCGGCTTATGCGAGCCAGCCGGCGAAGATCCTTCATATTTATAGAAGATCTTAGCCGGTGTCTGCAGCGCTTTTTCCAGGCGGCGGGCCCTGAACAGGGTAGTCGGCCGCCACGAGCGGTAGATATCAATCACCTCTCCGGGCACGTCGATATAACGCTCCCTGGAGACTTCCTGCATGATCAATTCCATAGGGAATAAGGGCGCCAGGTCAGGGGGGGTCAACGGCTGTTTGGTGCCCGGGTGGAGCACCGGCGGCAGCGGTACCGGAAGGTCGGCCTGGATATTGTACCAGGCGGTAGGCATCTCTTTTTCAGCGAGCAGATATTTGACCCGATCCATCGTTATTAACTCCTTTCAAATATATCCCGGGGGATTACTAAGATTTGCGCTTTCCCTCAAAACATGGCGGCACCTCGTCAGTGAAAATAAAAAACCCTCTGCCTTATTCAAGGGGCAGAGGGCTCTGCGGTGCCACCCTTATTAATCTGAAGTCACCAAGACTTAAGATCATCTCGTTGGGGGGTACGTCCCGGAACTCGGGATGATACCCTGGGATGATAACGCTTCCCAAGCGGCCGCGCCTACTCGTCATAAACTTTAGGGCGGCGGCTCCCGGGCCCATTCAAGCCCCGCTCAGGCACCGGTTTTCAGCTTTCCCGGCTCTCTGTGGTCTGGCAGGAGGATTTACTATTCCCGTTCACGGCCTTTGGCTATTCGATTGACCGAACTATATTCCAAATACCCCGTCTTGTCAAGACAACCGGTATTAATACTTTGGTCTTAAGTTGGCAGGCGGGTGGGTTTTTGATAGACTTCAATGCGAATCCATCATCGAGGAACTGCATGAACTTAGTCGATTTCATCGCCGAGGCCGCCCGGCGTCACGGCCAGCGCACCGCTTTTAAGCTGGGCGACCGGCAGCTTTCATTTGAAAATCTGGACAAATTATCCAACGGTCTGGCCAGGAATCTGGTCAACTTGGGGATTAAGCCCGGTGACCGAGTCGCCTTGCTGCTTGAGAACAGCCCGGATTTTCCCATCTGCTACTTCGGCATCGCCAAAGCCGGGGCTATCGCCATCCCGCTGGATACAAAATACAAGATACTGGAGATTAAGGCAGTCTTCGATCATTGCCGGCCCGCGGCCCTTATCGCCGAGACGGCCATTTTGAAGACGCTTGGCGGCGAGTTTGCCCGCTTTGACTGCCTGAAAAGTATCATCGGTATGGGCTGTACCGAGGGGCTGGTTTGCATACCATACTCTTCGCTTAGCGAAAGCTCAGATGCGCCTCCGGAAGTCGCCATGTATTCTGAACTGGCTCACATCGCCTATACCTCCGGCCCGACGCTGAGGCCGCACGGCGCCGAGATCACCCAGGAGCACCTGATCGAAGCAGCCGCCGGGTCAGCAGCCGGATTCGCTCAGACGGAGGCTGACACCGTCATCCTGTTCGCCCTGCCGCTGCACCATACCATCGGTATCGCCGTGATCATGATGACCTCTCTTTGGGCCGGCAGCCGGGTGGTGATTGTCAACGGCGTATCTATGGACGCGGCGCTGTGCGCTATCGAAAAAGAAAGGGCGACCATGTTCCACGGCGTCCCTTTCATCCACGCTATGATGGTCAATCACCTGAAAACCAACGGGTTAAAGTTCAATCTTTCGACGCTGCGATTTTGCGGCAGCGCCGGCGCGCCGATACCGGTCAACGTCATCACTGATTTCGAAGAGCTGACCGGCAAGAACCTTGTGCAATACTACGGCCTGACCGAGTCTACCAGCCACGTTACCTGCCAGGAGGTTACCGGCTCCGGGCGTAGCGGCGGTGTCGGCAGAGCCATACCTGGTTTTTCCATCCGGGTTGTCAGGGATGACGGCAGCGACGCTGGCATCGGCGAACCAGGCGAGGTCATCATCAAAGGTCCGATAATGAAGGCTTACCACCAGCTGCCGGAATTGACCGGCGGCTATATCCGTTCCGGCTGGCTTTATACCGACGACATCGGTGTCATTGACAGGAACGGCGAGCTTTTTATCAAGGGCATCAAAAAGCCGATGCTTATCACCAAGGGGCAGAACATATACTTCTCCGATATTTCTGACCTGCTTGTCACCCATCCCTCAATCGCCGAAGCCGCCGCGGTCGGCATTCCCGATCCTGACGGAATGCGCGGCGAAGTTGTACTGGCTGTGGTGAAGCTAAAAGACGGTGCCGATATGACCGAGCAGGAAGTCAAGAAGTACTGCCTGGAAAAACTGGCCAACTATAAGTGTCCCAAAAAAGTGCTGTTCGTCGCTGAGATTCCACGGAAGCCGGGTGGTGATTTGGACGCTTTTGGGCTGCTCGACTAGACTTTAAGATACGAGAAACATACACCAGACAGTCTCCAGCGCAATAGCCAAATCGCATCCTTTGGTTGTGGCTTCGTGGGGTATAATAGCCTGGTGAAAGCCGACGAGTTACTGGCCTGCGACGTGTCACGGCTGCGGCAGGCGGTTTTCAAACAGCTGCCGCAGAACGTAGAACGACCAGCCTTCATCATGCTGGTTGGATTGCCCGGCTCGGGCAAGAGCTTCTTTGCATGTAAACTTACCGAGCGCATCCCTGCGGTCGTCCTTGAAAGTGATTTCCTGCGCAAGTTGTTGGTACGGCGGCCGGTTTACTCCAAATCAGAAAGTTACCGCCTGTTCCGCGCCATCCACGTAATAGCGCGTGAACTGCTTCTGGGAAAATATAATGTTGTTCTCGATGCCACCAGTCTGTCCGAGGACTCGCGTCAGCCGCTATACTCCATCGCCGCGGCTACCGGGGCAGAGGCCATCGTCGTTTATCTGAGCACGCCTCGGGAGACCGCCAAAACCAGGTTGATTGATAGAATATCACGGCGCGACGGCTACTCCGATGCCGACTGGGCGGTGTACCAGAGGCTTGAAGCCGGTTATGAGCCGATCAGAGAACCTCATTATGAAGTCAATAACGCTATGGACATTTCCGCTGTTATTGATAGAATAATGGCGCAAACGAGAGGGAATAGTTGAAGGAGTCTAATGGACATCAAACTTATCACCGGAGACATAAACAAAATCAAGGCTGACGCCGTAATTGTCAGCATATTCGAAGATGCCGAAGGCAGCGAACTCGAAAAAGACCTGGACAAAGCCCTCGCCGGGGCAGTGGCCGAGTTACGGAAAAAGAAAGAGATCAGGGGCAAGGCCTCGGAACTCACTGTCATCCATTCGCTGGGCAAGATCAACGCGGCCAAAGCCGCGATCCTCGGTCTGGGTAAGAAAAAAGAACTGGACGCCGCCCGGCTGCGGTCGGCGGTCGCCGACGCCTGCCGGGGGCTGCAGCGCAAGAATAATGTCGAGTTAGCTTTGGCGCTGCCAGAGACCAGCCTCAGCGTTAGCGACATCGGCCGGGTGACGGCTGAAGCGGCTTACCTTGGCAGCTACAGCTACCGCCGGCACCTGACCAAAGAAGCTGAATACGGCGATATCAAGTCTCTCGTTGTCCTTTTCGAGACGAAACTCGACAAAGATGAATTCGACAGGGGCGCTCGTAAAGGCGAGATTACCGCCCAGGCCATCAGGCTGGCCCGGGACATGGCTAACGAACCTTCAAATCACATGGCGCCGGAGGATATGGCGGACATCGCCGAGAAAGTCGGCCGGGAATCCGGCGTCAAGGTAGAGGTTCTTGACAGGAAGGACATGGAGAAACTGGGCATGGGCGGTTTGCTTGGGGTATCCCAGGCATCGTTCGAGAAGCATCCCCCCAAACTCATCATCATGCGGTATAAAGGCGGCGACGGCGAGAGTTGGGATTTAGCCCTGGTCGGCAAAGGGCTCACCTTCGATACCGGCGGCATCTCCATCAAGCCGGCTGATAAAATGGAAGACATGAAGTTTGACATGAGCGGCGGAGCGGCTGCCATCGCCGCCATGAGCGCTATCGGCAAGCTGAAACTGAAGATCAACGTCATAGCCGCGGTACCGGCTACGGAGAACATGCCCGGCGGCGGCGCTTATAAACCGGGCGATGTCCTCAAGATGTTTACCGGCAAAACAGTGGAGGTAATCAGCACCGACGCTGAGGGGCGTCTCATCCTGGCTGACGCCCTGGGCTACCTCGTCAAGGAAGCCAAACCCAGGGCTATCATCGATATGGCGACGCTCACCGGCGCCTGCGTCATCGCCCTGGGCGGCATCACCACCGCGGCCATCACTAACAACCAGCCCTTATGCGACAAGGTGATCAGGGCGGGCTCGGTTGCGGGCGAACGGATCTGGCAACTGCCGGCCTACGACGAGTACAAAGAACAATATAAGAGCGACTACGCGGACATCAAAAACGTCGGCGGCCGACCGGCTGGCACAATCACCGCCGGCCTGTTCCTCGGGGAATTTGTCGGCGAAACGCCCTGGGTGCATCTGGACATTGCCGGCACGGCTTATGGCGAGAGAGAGAAAGGACACCTGACCAAGGGCGGCAGCGGGGTGCCGGTGGCGACGCTTGTCAGCCTGGCGGAGATGCTGGCGGGAGAGTAGAAGTCCTAGTCCTAAAGTCCGACTCGCCTTGACATGGTTTTAATCGTTATGATAATCTAACCCATCATGTTCCAAGGCAGGTTCGGCCATACATTCTCCTTTACCCGGCGCACTAGGGTGCGCTTGGGTAGGTCGAATACAAACTAGAAACTTAGAAGGCGAAAATTAAGACCACCTCCCAAGCGGGGGTGGTTCTTATTTATGGGGGTTTTCCGTATTTGGAGCCGCAGACCATACCGGGCCTCATAAAACGCAATGCGGAACAATGGCCGGATAAGGCGGCCATGTGCTACAAGAACCTTGGCGTGTGGCACCGATATACCTGGTCGGACTACTTCAACAAGGTCAAGCATTTTTCGTTAGGTTTAATAAAGTTAGGTCTTAAACCCGGCGACATCGTTGCCATCATCGGCGATAACGAGCCTGAGTGGTTCTGGGGGGAATTCGCGGTCCAGGCTGCCGGGGCAATCCCAACCGGCATTTTTGTCGATGCGGTTCCCGATGAAGTGAAGTTCGTGGTGAACCATTCAGGAGCGCGGTTTGCCCTTGCCAACGACCAGGAGCAGGCTGATAAGTTCTTAGAGATTCGGGACGCCGCGCCGCAGCTGAAAAAAGTCATCTACTGGGATCCCAAGGGCTTGAAGAACTATGACGACCCGCTGCTCACCGGATTCCGTGAAGTCGTCGAAATGGGTATGGAGTTTGAAAAAGAACACCCGGGCTTGTTCGAGGAAAACCTGGGAAAAATAAAACCCGCCGACACCGCCTTCATCTACTATACCTCCGGCACCACCGGTACCCAAAAAGCCGCCATACTGACTCACAAAGCTCTTATCGCCACCGCCTCCGGCTTTGTCACCCGCTACCCGCTCGATCAAAAAAGCGACCTGATATCCAACTTCCCGGCTGCCTGGGTCGGCGACAGTTTTTTCGCCACTGTTCCGCATATCCTCTCCGGCGCTCGTCTAAATTTCCCGGAGGAGCCGGAAACCATCGCTTCGGATACTCGGGAGATAGGGCCGCACTTTGCTATTTATGGACCGCGGCAGTGGGAAGGGATTGTCTCCGATATCCAGGTCAAGATGATGGACGCCCACCCGTTCAAACGATTGGCTTACAAAGCATTGCTGCCGGTAGGCTACAGAATGGCTGAGGCCAGGTTGTCCGGCGTAGAGCCTTCTGCGTTCTGGAAAGCGCTCGGGAAAGCGTCTGACGGCGTGATGTTCCGGCCGCTGAAGGATAGATTAGGTCTCTCGCGCGTCCGCTGGGCGGTCACCGGTTCATCCGTGCTGGCGCTTGATACTTTCAAGCTAATTCACGCCATCGGCATTGAACTGAGGCAGAACTATGCGTCTACCGAGGCAGGCTTTATCTCCTCCCACGGTCAGGGTGACATCGCCTTCGAGAGCGTCGGCCGGCCGGCCCTTAATACCGAAGTGCGGCTGACCGGTGAAGGTGAACTATACGTCCGGTCTGACTGCATGTTCTCCGGGTATTACAAAGACGAGGCCAAAACCAAAGAAAGTTTCGCCCCGGGCGGCTGGTTCCGCACCGGAGATGCGGTTAATATCAACGAGGCCGGTCACATCGTTTTCCTGGATCGATTGAAGGACATGGGAGAACTGAGGAGCGGGGTGAAATTTGCCCCGCAATATATCGAAGGCCGCTTGAGGTTTTCGCCGTATATTAAAGACGCCATGGTCCTGGGTGACAAAGAAAAAGATTTTGCCGCGGCCATCATCAACATCGATTTCGCTATGGTTTCCAAATGGGCGCAAAATCACCATCTGAACTTCACGACCTATGTCGACCTATCGCAGAGGAAAGAAATCGCGGATCTCGTGAATAAGGACATAGCCAGGGTCAACAGTTTTCTGCCGGAACACTCACGGGTAAGGAAGTTCGTAATACTGCACAAAGAATTCGACCCCGATGAAGCGGAGCTTACCCGCACCCGGAAACTCAGACGCGGAGCCATGTACCAGCGCTACGCCGACCTTATCGAGGCGATGTACGCCGAGAACAAAGAGGTCAAGGTGGAGGCGCCGGTGACCTACCGTGATGGGCGTAAGGGCGTAGTGACTACTTCGATAAAGGTGAGGTCACTCTAATGGCTGACCTGATGCAGTTTGTCCTTACCGGCATCACGGTGGGCCTGGTGTACTCGCTGATTGCCCTGGGCTTCACCTTCATCTGGAAATCCTCGTCTGTGGCCAACCTCGCCCTCGGGCAGATGGTGTTGCTCTTTTCCTGGATCGCCTATGGCACTATGGAGCAGGCTGGACTGCCGTTCTGGGCCGGACTGCCGGTGACCATCGCCGCCGCGGCCGGATTGGGCTGGGTACTCGAGCGCGTCGTGCTGCGACCGTTAATCGGTCAACCCATACTCTCACTCATCACCGTTACTCTTGGAGTAGCCTTCCTGTTTGAAGGCCTGGTCGCCATGTTCTGGCCTATTTCCACCGCCGCAATGCCGGACTTCATCCCGGACGAGCCGGTACAGATACTTGGAGCGGTTGTCTCCCAGGAATACCTCTGGGCGGCCGGCATCGCCCTGGTACTTTTCATACTGGTCAGCATCTTCTTCCGCTATCACAAGATGGGCGTGGCTATGCGCGCCACCGCCGACGACCAGATGGCGGTCTGGGCTTGCGGCATTCCGGTGACCAAAATATTCTCCGTTTCCTGGATGTTCGCCGGAGCGCTGGCGGCTATCGGCGGCGTACTGATGAGTTCCATCGGCGGCATTACTCACGGCCTCGTCGAAACCGGGCTTAAGTCGTTTTCGGTGGTCATCCTCGGAGGGCTGGACTCTTTCCTCGGGGCTATCGTCGCCGGTCCAATAATCGGACTGGCGGAAAACCTGGGCGGCGGCTATTTGACCGAATTGACCTGGTCAGGCGTTAAAGATGTCATCCCGTTTATCATTATCGTCATCGTACTCTTCATCAAGCCTTATGGTTTGTTCGGTCAGGAACGCATCGAGAGGATATGAGGTTTTGTCAATCGTTTTGAAACGGCGGGATGTAATATGAGCGGCGGGCTGCCCTGCGGGACTCGGAACTTCAGCTATGCCGCCGATATGGCCATTTTCCGGACCAAGACCCATTGGGCCCTGCTGATTATCGGCCTCATAGTGCTGTTTACCGCGCCGTTGTACCTGTCAGTCTATTGGCTGGGCGTGGTCAATCTCATCGGCATCACCATCATCGCCGCCACCGGCCTCAACCTCCTCACCGGTTATTGCGGCCAGCTCTCGGTCGGTCACGCCGGCTTCATCGCCGTGGGCGCCTTCACCTCAGCGGTGCTGACCTCCCGCCTGGAACTGCCTTTTCTGGTCGCCCTGCCTGCCGCGGGGCTGCTGGCAGGCGGCATCGGTATAATTTTCGGCGTCGCTTCTCTGAGGGTCAAGGGTTTTTATCTGGCGATTTCGACCATCGCCGCCCAGATCATCATCATCTGGGTGATAAATCACCTAAGTATCACCGGCGGTTTCCTGGGCATGAGTGTGCCGCGTGCTGAAATCTTCGGAATCACTTTCCGGTCGCCGCAAAGCCTGTTTTTCCTGATCATGATTGCTGTTGTTATAGTAATCTTTTTCGCCAAGAACCTGGCGAGGACGCGCATTGGCCGGGCTTTCGTGGCAGTGCGGGACAATGATCTGGCCGCTGAAGTCATGGGTATCAACCTCTTCCGCTATAAACTTATCGCCTTTTTCATAGGCTGCTTTTTGGCCGGTATCGCCGGCTCGCTGACCGCTCACTGGATTGGATTTGTGTCAACTGAGCATTTCTCAATCACCGACTCCATTTTGTATGTAGGCATGATTATTATCGGCGGGGCCGGGACAACACTCGGCCCGATACTGGGTGCCGTTGCCATTCGCTTGCTTCAGCAGGGCGTTACTTATATTTCCACGCCTTTAGCCGGAATCGACTGGTTGCCGCCCGGCTTCACTGCAGGTTTGGCGCCTTTTACCTTCGGCCTGGTTATCGTGCTTTTCCTGGTACTTGAACCGCGGGGATTGGCCCATCGCTGGAATCTCTTCAAAGCCTCCTACCGGCTGTGGCCTTTTTCATACTGACGGTAGGGGAGGATAGGTATATGTGAGGCGTAAAAAGCGGTATTCGGGGAAAATATACGGAGGGATGAGATGAAAGGAAACAGTTTAGCGCGTAAACTCTCGGTCATTTTACTTACGGTTATTGTAGCCGGCCTGCCGGTACTGACGGCCGGTTGCGACGACAACGGCGGCGGTCAAACAACCGCGCCTACCAGTACTGTCAAACAGCCGCTGAAGATCGGCATCATGTACCCCCAAACGGGCGTAGCGGCGGCCAAAGGGCAGCCCATGGCCGCCGGCGTTCTGGATGCCATCAAATATATCAACGAGGAAAAGGGCGGGGTTCTCGGGCACCAGATTGAAGTCATCTCCCGCGATAACGGTTATGACGCGGCTAAGGCAACCACCATAATCAACGAATTCATTTCCAGCAAGGCCTTGCTGTTCACCACCCAGGCCTCGGCAATGATGTCGGTGGTGATGGGCATTGCCAACGAAGCGAGTCTGCCCGGTTTCACTGTCTTCTCAGCCCCGTCGATCACGCAACCGGCCAAACACATTTACGCCCAGATGCCGGACTACGGGGACGGCTGGGCGATCTTTGCGGACTACTACATGAAGAACGTTTGGAAGGGCACCGGAAAGCCCAAAATGGCGCTGATGCTCCTTAATAATTCTACCGGGTATGGCGCCAAAGACGCCGCCGATAAACTGGCGGCCACCATGGGTATCGAAATAGTAGCCGTCGAGGAGCATACTTCGACCACAGCCAACGAAATTGAGGCCCTCACCCGCATCGCCGCCAAGAACCCGGATGTGATCTTCATCTCCAGCACGCCGCAGCCCACTTCTATAATTGTCAAAGGTATCCGCGACATCCAGGCGACCGGAAAATTTGCCGGATTAACCATCGGCTGCGGCCACGCTTCCTATACCAGTCAGCTCGTCGACCTGGCCGGCGCGGCCAAAGTCGAGGGCGTCTACGGCGTCTTCCCCACCGTGAGCTGGGGCGAGAACGTTGCCGGCATGGCCAAGATGACAGAGTATGTCAACAAATATCATCCGGACTTCAAAAACAACATGGACTATATTACCGCCTGGGCTGAGGGGCTTTTGATCGCCAAAATCCTGGAAACGGCCATTCAGAATACCCCCGGCGGGGCGGCCAACCTGACTCCGGCCAATGTGGAGAAGTACGGTTTCCAGATGCTAAACTACGACGTTGAGGGGTTGCACGGCCCGGTTAAATACACTCCCGGCGACAACCGCCTCTCCAAAGGCATGCGTGTTTTCCAGGTCAAGAGCGGCGTCATCACCGCTATCTCCAACTGGATTAATGCCGCCTACATCGACTACGGGTTAAAGTAAGATTTACATCGGCGGTGGGGGCGAAAGTCCCCACCGCCGAAAGGCAGCAATGCTCAAGCTCAACAATATCGAGGTCGCTTACCTCAACGTCATCCGTGTGCTGCACGGGGTGTCACTCTCGGTGCCTGACGGGCAAATCGTCACTTTGCTCGGCGCCAACGGCGCCGGTAAGACGACGACCCTGAAGGCTATCTCCGGCTTGCTGCACGTGGAAGAAGGCGATGTCACCGACGGCAACATTGAATGGAACGGCGAGCGCATTGACAGGAAAAACGCCGAATATATCGGGCGGCTGGGCATCGTCCAGGCGCTGGAAGGCCGCCGTGTTTTTGAGCACCTTACCGCTGAGGAGAATTTGCTTGTGGGCGCCTTCCACCGCAAGGACCGCAAAGAAGTTAAAAACGATCTGGAGATGGTCTACAATTACTTCTCGCGTCTCCGCAACCTGCGCAACAACACCGCCGGCTACCTCTCAGGCGGCGAGCAGCAGATGGTGGTTATCGGCCGGGCGATGATGGCGCGCCCCAAGCTCATGATGCTGGACGAACCTTCTTTGGGCCTGGCGCCTCTAATGGTGGACGAGATATATTCCATCATCCGCCGGTTCAATGAAGAACAGCAGACATCGGTGCTCCTTGTCGAGCAGAACGTCCGCATCGCCCTGTCCATCGCCCATTACGGGTATGTCATGGAAAACGGGCGGGTGGTGCTGGACGGCACTGCGGACTTTCTTAAAAACAACGAGGATGTTAAAGAGTTCTATATGGGCCTGTCGGCGGTGGGCAAGCGTAAGAGCTACCGCGACGTCAAACACTATAAGCGGCGCAAGCGCTGGCTGTAAATTAGAAAAACAAGAATGACAGTAACAAAAACAGACCTGCATTACGATAAATTAGAATCAATGACCGCGTCCGAAAGGCAGGCGTATCTCGATGCCCGGCTGGTCAAGGCCGTGGCTCGCGCCTACCGGGGGGCGCCCGGAGCTCGGGAGATGTTGAACCAGGCCGGGGTTAAGCCGTCGCAAATCAAAACCGCGGCTGACCTGGAAAAACTGCCGATCACCCGCAAGACCGATCTCATTGAAAAACAAAAACAAAATCCGCCGTACGGCGGCTACTACATCGGTCAGCTCGAAGAGATCGAGCGCGTCTTTATCTCACCGGGTCCCGTTTACGAACCGCTTCATTCCTCGCGTATCAAGTGGTTCGCCAGGAGCTTTTGGGCGGCTGGCTTTCGCCGGGGCGACGTGGCTATCAATACCTTCACCTACCACCTGTCACCCGCGGGTACCCTTTTCGGCGAGGCACTGCGGCACTGCGGCGCCACCGTAGTCGTAGCCGGCGCCGGCAATACCGAGATCCACTTGAGGACGATGAAAGACCTCGGCGTGACCGGATTCGTCGGCACCCCCAGCTACTTGATGGGCTTGATCAATAAAATCGAAGAAACCGGCGGAAATTTCAGGAAGGACTTCAAAGTCAATAAAGCCTGGTTTACCGGCGAGATGCTGTCGCCTTCAGTGCGCCGAATTCTGGAACAAGACTATTGCGTGGATACTCGCCAGGCTTACGCCGTAACCGAACCCGGAGGGGCGCTGGCATATGAATGCTCTCAGAAATCAGGGCTGCACTTAATGGACGACTATCTGATCGAGATAGTCGATCCGGCCACCGGTAAACAAATGCTCCCGGGTGATGTGGGCGAAGTGGTGGTGACACCTTTACATAATCCGCACTGGGGCCTCCTGCGTTTTGGTACAGGAGATCTGTCGCGACTGGTCACGGATAAATGCGCCTGCGGGCGTACGGCGCCCAAACTGGCCGGTTTGCTGGGGCGCACCGGCGAGGCGGTCAAGGTACGCGGCATGTTCATCGTGCCCAAGCAGGTAGAAGCTGCTTTGGCGGCCGTCGACCACGCCGGGAAATTCCAGATTATCGTCCGGCGCGAAAGCAATCGAGATCTAATGACCCTCAGGTTAGAACTTAAACCTGGCACCATCGATTCCAACGAACTGCGCCAGCGCATCGGGCAGGCTTTCCAAAACGCCTGCGTTGTGAAGCTGGATCATTTGGAATTGGCCCCAGCAGGGTCCATTCCAACGGACGCTAAAACCGTTGTGGATGAACGGAAGTGGGATTAGAATGACCGGACCTGCCGAACAGACTGCAGTGGAAACTGAAAAAGCGATTGAAAAACCGGTTATAGTAAGCCTGAAAAACCTGACACTGTCCTTCGGCGGCATCACCGCGTTGAAGGACGTTTCGGTAGACATCCGGGCTAATGAAATACTGGCCATTATCGGCCCTAACGGCGCCGGCAAGACCTGTCTCCTGAACTGTCTCAACGGCTTTTACAAGCCCCAAAAGGGGCAGATACTATTCGAAGGCAAGAACATCACCCGCATCCGGCCGGACAGGGCGGCGCAGATGGGGTTGGCCCGAACTTTTCAGAACATCGAACTGTTCTCCGGGCTGACCACGCTGGAAAACGCCATGGCCGCCCGCCACGTCTTCATGAAGCAGAATTTACTGACCGGGGGGATATACTTCGGCCCGGCTCACGTTGAAGAGATCCGCCACCGGCGCATTGTCGAGGATATCATTGATTTCCTGGAAATCGAGGCCGTCCGCCATCATGTGGTAGCCACACTGCCGTACGGCATGAGGAAGCGCATCGAACTCGCCCGCGCCCTGGCCTTGGAACCAAAGGTGTTGCTGCTGGACGAACCTATGGCTGGCATGAATACCGAAGAAAAAGAGGACATCGCCCGTTTTATTGTCGACATCTTCGAGGGGCAGGGCGAGACTTATCCCGACACCCCGGTCCTCCGCGACGGCGTGCGCGCCATCGTCCTGATCGAGCACGACATGGGCGTGGTCATGGATTTGGCTGACCGCATCGTGGTGCTGGATTTTGGGCGCAAGATCGCTGAGGGAACGCCTGAAGAAATCCGGAACAATCCGCAGGTGATCTCGGCTTATCTGGGTGAGAGCGCTACAAGATAGATTCCTGCCGTGACCTAGGATTTGGGCAGTTCTTCAGCCATTATTTTATCGCGGTAATCGGTTACCTGCCGGCAGAGCGGGCCGCCGCATTCGGGCATGATGCCTGTTTTCCTGGTTCTTTTCTTGGTCCCGGCCTGTGTCCCGGCGTCGGCGCTGAATCTGGGGTAGCTGGCACAGCGGGCTGAGCCGTCCGGGTAGACCATTATGGTGATCTCTTCTCCCACGGCGTCGCATTTAACAGTGGTGGCAGTTACCTGCCAGTCTGGCTGGGGCATGGCACGCATTATATCACACCGACGTTTGCCGTAGGAATTGTGCTGCGAGCTAACGTTTGCCGGGCAGAAGCGTTATAGATATTGAAAACATTTTCATAACTGGCTATGGAAAACGCTGTGAAACGTACCGGATCAAACTCTCAACAGGCAATCGCTGCGCCGGTGGCGGACTTTGAAAACAGCGTGTCAGCAATGATCGGCGGGCTGCTGGCGTTCGGTCTGGCGCTCGGCGGTTACACCCTGGGATATGCCTCCCCGGCGGTACAATGGATCTGTACCGGCGTCCTTGGATTGCTCGGTTCAGTTCTATTGGGGTCGGGGCTGCGGGGGATCCTTAAGAGCAGGCGCTAAGTCCGCTATTTGTCTTCAACCATCGGAATTCCGGTACCCGTCGCCCGGGCGATGATCTTTCCAGCCGAGGTGGCAACCCGGATTTCAGCCATCACGGCGCGCCTGCCGGCTTTGATTACCTGGCACTCTGCCTCAAGTTCGTCGCCTGGTTCGGACGGATTCAGGAAGTGGGTATTGAACTGAGCGGCGACGGTCGGATATTTTACGGAATTAACCGCGTAGCCGAAAGCGGAATCAGCCAGCGTCATGATGATTCCGCCGTGTATCGTGCCGACAAAATTACAGAATTCGGGCTTGACACGCAGCCGCACCCGGGCGAATCCCTCGGCAATTTCAACGAGCTCGATTCCCAGCACCCGCCGGGCCGGTTCCGCCGCGGCCGCCTGAAGCATCCGCTGGATGTTTTCCTGGCTCACGAACCAGCGCCTTGTTCCAAGATCCGGTACACAGCCTTCATGTCCAGCGAATTCCGAACCAGATCGGCCAGAGCGTCATAGTGTTTCTCTTTATCCAGCGGTGCGTCGTAGGTACGCTCTGGAATTCCTTTGCGCCGCCGCAGATTGTTTAGCAGCCCCCGGCGGAAACCATGACTCTGGAAAATGCCGTGAATATAACTGCCCATAACCGTGCCGCTTTCGTTGATACTCCCGTCCGCATAGTCGGCCGCGCCGTCCTGGGTCAGAGTGATTTGAAACGGCTGGTGACGGCTCTCGGTCCGGCCCATATGGATCTCGTACCCGTATATTGCCTCTCCCTTGAGGCCGGCCAGCAATCCGCGATCCTCGGTGATGACACCTTTGACCTGGGTGGTAGCCTTTTCACGGGCAAAGGTTGTCTCGGCTTCAATCAGTCCCAGGCCTTCAACCGTGTCCCGGTCGGATTCAACGTGGTCCGGATCATGAATCAGGCGCCCCAGCATCTGGTAGCCGCCGCAAGCGCCGAAGACCGGCGTACCAGCCCTGGCTTTCCGGACAACAGCGCCGGCGACGCCGGACTGAGTAATCGCCAGCAGATCGGGCACCGTGGTTTTTGAACCCGGGATAATAATCAGATCGGGATCGCCTAACTCCTCCGGGCGGCTTACATAACGCAAATTGGCGCCGTCTTCTTCGAGCGGATCGAAGTCGTCGTAATTGGAAATCCGGGGACTGCGTATCACCGCGATTTCCAGGTCGGCGCTGGATTGGCGGTTGCGCCGCTCATCGAGATATACAGAGTCCTCCTGTGCCAGTAAAATGTCACGGTAATAAGGCACCACTCCCAGGACCGGTAGGCCGGTACGCTTCTCAAGGAAATCATTGGCGTCTTTAATCAGGCTGACATCGCCGCGGAATTTATTGATGATGAAGCCCTTGACCAGTTTGCGTTCATCTTCATCGAGAAGTTCCAGCGTACCGACCAGAAAGGCATAGACGCCGCCGCGGTCGATGTCGCCGCACAGCAGCACCGGGGCCTCAGCCAGCTTGGCGATGCGCATGTTGGCTATCTCGCGAGGTTTGAGGTTGATTTCCGCCGGGGAGCCGGCTCCTTCGATAACCACGATATCGTATTTTTGTCTCAGGTAATTCAGGGATTCCTCGACTTTTTCCAGCAGGAAAGAAGTGTGCTGGTAATAATCCTTGGCTGAGGTAGTTTGATAGACCTTGCCGTGGAGCACGATCTGTGACCTTGAGTTTGCCTCAGGTTTAAGGAGCACCGGATTCATATGTATGCTGGGGGCGATGCCGGAAGCCTCGGCCTGCATCGCCTGGGCGCGGCCGATCTCGCCGCCCTCCGGGGTCACAAAAGCGTTCAGCGCCATATTTTGCGACTTGAATGGAGCCACTCGGTAGCCGTCCTGTTTGAAGATCCGGCACAGCGCGGCGACCAGGACGCTTTTACCGACATTGGACGAGGTACCCTGTACCATGATGACTTTGGCGAGGTTGACCGATGCGTTCGTTTCCATGTCAGCTATTATAACAACTGGATTGTTTCAGGGCTATCTGCATAACCCGTCTTCGGGTTTGCTTTACAAAGCGGCACCCCGAAGCTAAAATATCCTCGTTCATGCGGGTGTAACTCAGTTGGTAGAGTGCCTGCCTTCCAAGTAGGTTGTCGCGGGTTCGAGTCCCGTCACCCGCTTAGTACATTGTATTGTGACCAGTAAAACATTGCCGCTGCCAGCTGGCGTTTTTCGTCTTCCCCGGTTCCCCATTTTTTCAGGGGCGTCCGTGGCGTGTCTATTAAATACAGGCGTGGCTTGATTGGATAATTACGCTCTTTTCCTTCTTGACGAGACTGGCTTTATAGAGTGCAACCAGAAAGCCGAAGAACTCTTTGGGGCAGTCCGGGAAGAGCTTATCGGCCGCACCCCCAGCGATTATTCTCCTCAGAGGCAGCCTGACGGGCGTATATCCCGGGACAAAGCCCGGGA
Source organism: Dehalogenimonas alkenigignens (assembly GCF_001466665.1). Taxonomy (NCBI): domain Bacteria; kingdom Bacillati; phylum Chloroflexota; class Dehalococcoidia; order Dehalococcoidales; family Dehalococcoidaceae; genus Dehalogenimonas; species Dehalogenimonas alkenigignens. The sequence continues at coordinate 1,211,797 of NZ_KQ758903.1, forward strand.
GAAAATACGCGCCGCCATGGACGGCGCTCCCCAGTTGTTTGAATGGAAACATCTTAAAGCCGACGGCACGTGCATTGACACCGAAATCAGCCTGAACCGCATCGGGGACGGCGACCGGCGGATAGTCATGGCGATCGTCCGGGATATCAGTGACTTGAAAAAAGCCGAAGAGTCACGTCTTGAATCGGAGCAGATGTTCCGTTCCATCGTTGAGAACTCCCATTCCGGCATTTTTACCGTCGATGAAGCCTTTACCATCACTTACGCCAATGATATGGTCAGTTTATTGCTCGGACTTCCTAATGACCGGATAGTCGGGCGTGATTTCCGGGAGTTTCTTGATGAAGAAAGCGCAAATCTCGTGGTTGACAACTACCTGCGCCGTCAGCGGGGCGAAAGCTTGCCCGCAAGATATGAGTTCAATATCGTCACCGCCTCCGGTGACAGGCGCCGGGTCGAAATAAGTTCAAATATGATCCGGGATACCGCCGGCCGCCTGAAGACCGTGGGCCAGGTCCTGGATGTGACCGACCGGCATCGCGCCGAGGATGCCCTCAGGCGGGCGCAGGAAGACCTTGAATCAAGAGTTATCATACGTACCCGCGAGCTCCAGCACGCTAATGTCCGTCTTGAGGCCGAGATTTCCCGGCGGGAGCAGATCGAGCAGGCTCTGCGACGGAAAGAACTTAAATACCGGCACCTGGTGGACAGCGGGAATGCTATTATCCTGGAACTGGATACTGCGGGCCGGATCATTTTTTTCAACCATTTCGCCGAACGTTTTTTTGGGTACACCGAATCCGAAGTCATCGGCAAGAGCGTCGTCGGCACGATCGTACCGGCCAGGGATTCAGCCGACGCCGATCTTGAAGCCATGATCCGTGACATCATCCATCGGCCTGAAGACTACCGGCTCAATGAAAACGAAAACATGAAAAAGAATGGCGACCGGGTTTGGGTGGTTTGGACCAACCAGCCTGTTTATGATGAAGCCGGGAATCTAAAGGAAATACTTTGCCTGGGCATTGACAGGACTGAACAAAAAAAGATTGAAGATACTCTGGCCGTTCAAACGCGGCTGCAAGCCGCCATGGAGGAGCGGGCCAGACTGGCGCGCGACCTGCATGATGCCGTCAGCCAGACCCTTTTTTCGGCCAGTATCATCGCCGAGGTGTTGCCCCGAATCTGGGACCGGAGCCCGGACGAAGGTTTTCGCCGGCTCGAAGAGGTGCGGCAGCTGACCCGGGGCGCCCTGGCTGAGATGAGGACGCTGCTCTTCGAACTTCGGCCGGCGGCTTTAGCCGAAGCAGAATTGCCCCAGCTTCTAACCCAACTCGGCGAATCGGTGACCGGCAGGGCGAGACTGCCGGTTAACGTCTCCATCACGGGCGGCTGCGAGCTGCCGGCTGAGGTGAAAATCGCCCTCTACCGCATCGCCCAGGAAGCCCTCAATAACGTCGTCAAACATTCCGGGGCGACGCTGGCTGAAGTCTCGTTGTGCTGCCAGGGCAGCGGCATCGCCCTGTCCGTAGCTGACAACGGAAATGGTTTTGACGCCGCAGCCGAACCCCAGGGACGTTTAGGTTTGAGCATCATGAAAGAACGCGCCGCGAGTGTCAACGCCGGGATTACCATTGATAGTTCTCCTGGGAAAGGCACCGAGGTTACGGTAAACTGGCCGATGAACAACCCGGATGACCCGTTCGGTGACCCTCGCAAAAACAACTGAAAACTATCCTTTCGGCTAGGGTAAATCCCCCCATTAGCCCGATACCGCCCGGCCGGTTTTCGAGTATCATAATTGCAAGGCCTACTGTTACCTGAAAGGCAGCTGCATGCATTTTGTGATCGCTGACCGGCAGCATAGCACCAGGTCCGCATTGAAACTTTTTCTCGGACAATACCCCTCGCTGGAATTTGCCGGCGAATCGGGAGACCTTGAAACGACTATCAAACTCTCCGCCCAGCCAGGTGTCGGTTTGGTCCTGATCGAATGGGAAATACTGGGCCCCAACCAGAAGGACAGCATCGCTAAAATTAAGGTTACCGGGAATCCGGCGGTGTTGGTTCTTGGCTGTTGCCTGCAGCGCAGCCTGCCGATCGATGCCGGCGCCGATTTCTATATTTCCAAGACGGATAAGCCGGACCGGCTGGCCTCCATCATCCACCAGATTCAATCACAAGCCAGGCAATAGTATTGAACCGGTCCGGCGCCTCTCATTTGCCATCTGCCCAGCCCTTGCATATTTATCAGGCGTCGCGTACTATCCGCCATAGGGATGATGACGGCATGATGACCAAGCGTGATCGTATCAAAGCTTCTATCGAGGGCAAGGCAGCAGACCGCAGCCCGGTAGGCTTCTGGAGGCATTGGCCGGGTGATGACCAGTCACCCGGTTCCCTCGCAGGTGTCGCACTTGCGTTTCAACGCCGCTATGACCTGGATTTCATAAAGCTCCCGGTGTCATCTGTTTACTGCGTAGAGGACTATGGCATCACCCATGCCTACAAAGGCAGCATCATGGGCGACCGTGAATACCTGACGCGTGTTGTCGTTAATGCCGGTGACTGGCTGAAGCTGGAGCCTCTGGACATTAACCGCGGCACGTATGGATGGCATCTTGAAGCGTTAAAGTCTTTGATCCAAGATAAGGATGAACACACTCCGGTGATCGTGACCATGTTCCATCCCCTGGCCATGGCCGCCTACCTTTCAGGCGATGATACACTGATCGCCCACCTGCGGCAGCACCCCTCAGCTGTTCAGGCTGCTTTAAACGCGCTCGCGGAAACCTCAGCCCGTTTCGCCCGGGCCTGTATCGAATTGGGAGCCGACGGGATTTTCCTTTCGGCCCGGTTCGCCAGTCACGAATTGTTGAACGCCGCAGAATACCGGCGTTTCGGGCGTCCTGCCGATCTTAAAGTATTGAATGCCGCTTCAAAAGGTTGGTTCAACGTTCTGCATCTGCACGGTCCGCATCCGATGGTGCACGAATTAGCAGACTATCCGGTTCAGGCGCTGAACTGGCACGACCGCACTTCAGACATCAATTTGAAGCAAGCCGCCGGTTGTTTCGCCGGCGCTCTGATGGGCGGCATTGAGCAGACCTTGATGGCGCAGGGAACGCCGGATCAGATCGCTGCCCAGGCCCGCGAAGCCATCGCCGCCATGAACGGACGCCGGCTGATATTGACGCCGGGATGCACTTATTCGCTGGCCGTACCGGAAGCTAACCTGATGGCGGTGCGCCGTGCGGTTGAAGAGCTGCCGGAATCATCAGCCGGATCAGCATAAGGGTTTCTTCGCCGGCAAACCGCTGCGGCGGGGATATTCAGGAGGCGTGAGCGAGGATTTTGCCGCGACAATGAGTTTGCGTTCTCCGCCCAGAATTTGCGCGTCGATTTCGACAATCTGGCGCAAATCACCCCCTAATATACGGAGAGCAAGGCCGGCGGCATCGGTTTCTGCGGTGATATCCCCCTTCTTCCAGGCTACAAAGCGGCCGTTCAGGGCGCAGAAGGGCAGGCATAATTCGCATAGAACATTCAGCGGAGCCAGCGCTCTGGCGACTACCAGGTCATAGCGCTCACGGTGTTCGGGCTGACAGGCCGCGTCTTCAGCCCGGGCGTTTATTATCGCCACGTTCTTGAGTTGAAGCTGCGCCGCGGTCTCGGTCAGGAAAGCGGCTTTCTTCCCGGTCGCTTCGAGCAGGGTTAGCTCAATCTCTGGGAAAGCAATCTTCAAAGGAACGCCCGGGAAGCCTGCTCCCGTGCCGACATCGATGACCCGCCGGCCGTTGAGGCTGATGCCTGCAGCCGCAATCGAAAGGGAATCCAAGAAATGGATGGATTGGACGGCTTCATATTCGATCACGCTGGTAAGGTTGATCCGGCTGTTCCATTCCGCCAGCAGTTGAAAATATCTTTCGAATTGTTCCAGTTGGCCTTCACTCAGCTCGATGCCAAGCCTGGAAGCGCCCTGTTTAAGAATGGACAGATTCATCGGCGGATTATAGCATTTTTTGGCCACTTTGAAGCCGTTGTGTTATGCTAATGACACCAGACCGCTAGGGGTGCGCAAAGCTGAGAGTCCTTCAGCTGAAGGACAACCCTGGCACCTGAACTCGATAATCCGAGCGTAGGGAAGGCGGTATAATATGACAACACAACTATCGTGCGCCCGGGACGGCGTTATTACCCCTCAAATGGCGGCAGTCGCCGTCGCGGAAAATGTTACTGCTGAGCATATCAGGGAAAGCATCGCCTCCGGCGTTACGGTCATCCCGGCTAACAACGGGCATGCCAACCTGCAGCCGCGCGGGATCGGCCGGGGTCTGCGAACCAAAGTCAACGCCAACATCGGCACTTCCCCTGATTGCGCCGACGTTCAAATAGAGCTGGACAAGCTGGCCGCGGCGCTTCAGGCCGGCGCCGACGCTGTTATGGATCTTTCGACCGGCGGCGATTTGACCGCCATCCGCCGTGCCATTCTTAACCGCTGCCCGGTTCCGCTGGGCACCGTGCCGATTTATGAAGCCGGTGTCCGAGCCCGGGCGGAGCACGGTTCAATCATCGAGTTGACCCCTGAGGGCCTGTTCGATGTCATCCGCGGCCATGCTGCGGAAGGCGTGGACTTCATTACCGTACACTGCGGCGTCACTTCAGGGGTGATTCAGAGGTTAAAATCCCAGGGCAGGGTGACCGATATCGTTTCGCGGGGCGGCGCATTGATGGCCGGTTGGATGGTCTATCATAACCGAGAAAACCCGCTGTATGAGCAATTCGATCGTTTGCTTGAAATCGCTCTGGAGCATGACGTCACCATTTCTTTGGGCGACGGGCTGAGGCCTGGCTGCCTGGCCGACGCCACCGACCGCGCTCAGATTGAAGAACTGCTTGTTCTTGGTGAACTGGTCGATCGTGCCAGGCAGGCCGGCGTCCAGGTTATGGTTGAAGGTCCCGGTCACGTCCCGCTGAACCGCATTCAGGCTAATATGGAGCTGCAGAAGTCAGTGTGCCGCGGCGCCCCGTTTTATGTCCTCGGGCCGCTGGTGACCGACATCGCGCCGGGATATGATCACATTACCTCAGCCATCGGCGGCGCGCTGGCTGCGATGTATGGGGCCGACTTTTTATGCTATGTCACTCCGGCTGAGCACCTCTCGCTGCCGGAACCGGAAGACGTGCGACAGGGGGTTATCGCCTCTCGTATCGCCGCCCATGCCGCCGACATCGCTCGGGGTCTCCCCGGCGCCGCAGACTGGGATCTTAAGATGGCCCGGGCGCGCAAGAACCTCGACTGGGAATCCCAGGCTAATCTTTCGATTGATCCCGAGTTATCGCGCCGGCGGCACGCGGCTCGACAAACCTCCGGAGCCGCCTGCACCATGTGCGGTGAATTTTGCGCCATGGAAATGGCGGAAAAATACCTCGGCATTCAGACCGCCCGATGCGAATAGACCGAGCTTAAGGCAAATATTTGGATTCAGCTTTCAAAATTGGCAGATTCCTCGATATTGATTTTCGTATCCATTTCAGCTGGTTTCTCATTTTCATACTGATGGCTGTCTTCCTGGCCCGGGATGTGTTTCCAGGCGCTGTTCGCGGCGAGAGCACCCTCTCTTACTGGCTTATGGGAACCGGCACCGCTTTCCTGTTTTTCATGTCTGTTCTGGGTCACGAGTTAGGACATACTCTGGCCGCCAGGTCAGCCGGAATTCCCATCGGCGGCATAACCCTGTTTTTGTTCGGTGGAGCGGCCCAGATGAATCGAGAGCCGGCCTCGGCGGGCGCCGAACTGAAAATGGCCCTGTCCGGCCCCGGCGTCAGTCTGCTGCTGGCAGCTTTATTCTGGGCGGCTTATCAAATATGCCTTGGTTCCCTGAATACCCTTGCCGCCATGTCCCTGTGGCTTTCACAGATAAATTTGATCGTCGCCGGGTTCAACCTTCTGCCCGGATTTCCCCTTGACGGCGGACGGGTGCTTCGCGCCTTATGGTGGCGCTTAACCGGCGACCACCTCCGGGCAACCAGGGTATCTGTAGCCTGCGGTCGTATCACCGGCCTGGCGATAGCCGCTGCTGGTATCTTCGTCCTCGTTCAAAACCGGGACTGGCTGGCTGGGGTCTGGCTTATCCTGATAGGCGCTTACCTTGAATACTCCGCCCGTCTCAGCCTGCGGCAGTTTAATCTCCAGCAGTGGATGAAGGGGCGGAAAGTCTCGGAAGTCATGGAAACCCGCTGCCGGGAAATACCGCCGGAGACTACGGTGAGTGAATTACTCGTTGATCCCGGTATTGAACGCTGCCTGTTGGTTAAGCTCGGTGACCGGCAGGGTGTGGTGTTCGCGCCAACCCTTTCAGCTCATTCAGGCACAGCCGGCCTGGGCCGCATCGCCCTGCCGGTTGACGGCGCCCTTCAGATCTCACCCGGTGATGACCTCCTGGTGCTGGCGCAGCAAATGAACGAAACCGGGCGTGATTACGCAGTGGTTAAACAGGACGGCCAGACGGTCGGCTTCGTCTTTCTGGACGCACTGATCGACTTGGTAAACAGCTCAAGAGGCGGAAACACCTGAGCAACACTCTTTGCTCCATGCGCAGTGGCGGTATATACTTGGATTTGGCCATTGAGCAAAGCATACTTTGCTTTCTAAAATAACCAGCGCTCGAGAGGAACGAATGACAGAAATCCAAAATGATCGTCCGGCTGATCTGACGGACGCCGCGGTTGCCTACCTCGGCTCCTTGTCTTCCGGAAAACGTGAGGCAGTGACGCCGGCGGTGATGAACTTCGTCAGATGGTATGGGGCTCACCAGAGTATTGACAAAATTGCCCCGCCGAAGCTCGGCGAATACGCGGAAAGCCAGCCCTCAGGTGAAGACGGCGCCGCCAAGATTAAGGCTGTACGAGAAATGCTGGCTTATGCTGCCCGTCAAAATTGGATTTCATCGGAAATGTCCGGTCACCTGAAAGTCAGAAAAGTTGTCGCCAGGGTCAGGTCGGCCAATTCTCGCCCGGCTGTTGAGAAGCTGGTTCTTACAACTGAAAAACAGGCAGAGATGACGGCGGAGTTGACCGGGTTAAAAGAGCGCCGGGTACATGTCATTGATGATATTAAACGCGCCGCAGCGGACAAGGATCTGAAAGAGAACGCGCCCTACCACGCCGCCCGGGAAGAGAAAGCCCGCCTGGACGGCAAGATCAAAGAACTGGAAACTCTCCTTAAGCATGCCGTGATAGGTGAGCAGGAGTGTGCTGCCGGAACTGTGGCTGACCTTGGCCGTAAGGTCACTCTGAAGGAAACCGCGTCCGGTGCTCAAAGAACCTATCTACTGGTAACACCTCGTGAAGTAAACCCCAAGACCGGCCGGATCTCTCCGGTATCACCCATCGGTAAAGCCATCATGGGGCGGTCGGCGGGTGAAATCGTCGAGGTTGTCGCACCGGCATGTACCGTGAAATATCTGATAGAGTGCATTGAATAAAGCAATTAGTCTCGATCGGAGGCGGCATGAGGTCATCATTCAAGATCGGGCGCATTCTGGGTATCGAGATAGGTATTCATGTCTCGTGGCTCCTGATATTCGCCTTTTTGACCTGGTCGCTTGCCGCCAGCTACTTTCCTTCCATTCTCCCCGAAGAAAGCCCCGCGACTTACTGGTTGCTCGGGGCTGCCTCCAGCCTTTCGCTATTTGCCTCGGTCCTGGCTCACGAGTTGGGTCACTCGGTAGTCGCCCGGCGTAACGGCATACCGGTAAAAGATATCACCCTGTTTATTTTCGGCGGCGCGTCCAATATCAGCAAGGAAGCCGATACTCCCGGCGCCGAGTTCCGCATGGCGGTGACGGGGCCTCTGATCAGTTTCGCTTTGGCGGCCATATTCTACTTTGCCTATTCCGCCGGCGGGCCGGTCGAGACCGCCTTGAGCGCTGTCACCCTTTATCTCGCCCAGATAAATTTGATTTTAGGCATTTTCAATTTACTTCCCGGATTTCCTCTCGACGGCGGCCGGGTATTCCGGTCGCTGGTCTGGAAGATAACCGGCAACGTCACCAAGGCGACTCGAATTGCGGCCTCAACCGGTCAGGTAATCGCTTATTTGTTTATCTTCGGCGGCATCGCCTTAGCCTTCAATGTCGGGATCAGCGGCTTGTGGCTGGCTTTAATCGGCTGGTTCTTAGCCTCCGCGGCTTCGGCAAGCTACCAGCAGTCTCTGCTCTCCGAGGTCCTTAAAGGGATTAAAGTGAGCCAGGTCGCCAGGCTGGATTTACACACCATTGCTCCGACATTGACGGTTGAGTCCGCTTTGAATGAGATGCTGGAGAAGCGGCAGCGCGCCTTTCCGGTAGTTGAAGGCAGCCGCATGATCGGGCTTTTAAGTATGACCGATATTAAACGCTCTCCGAGACACACCTGGTCGTCTGAGACTGTCAGCAGTATCCTTACGCCGATGAATGAAGTTAAGACCGTTTCCCCTGATGACGACCTGGCGGCGGCTCTTGAGCTTATGCAAGGCGGAGGATTCAACCAGTTACCGGTTCTGGAGGGCGGCGCGCTGCGCGGGATGCTCTCCCGCGCTGACCTGCTGAACTATATTCAGATTAAGCAGGAACTCGGCCGTTAGGGGAAATTGACACCCCGGTGCTTCTGTAATAACCTTATCGGCATATTGAATCAAGGAGGATTCCTGTGGACAAGACCTCTACCGGCCTTCAAGAAAACGTCGCCGGGTTGCTGTGCTATCTTGGAACCTGGATAACTGGCATAATTTTCCTGATTATCGAGCCAAAAAACAGATTTGTGAGATTTCACGCTTTTCAATCAATAGTCGTCTTCGGATTTATTCAAATCCTTGGGTTGATACTGAGTGGACCGTTTGCGCTGTTTAATTTACTTTTTGCCTGGCTTATATGGGTTGCCGGAATAATACTCTGGATTGTTCTCATGGTGAAAGCCTATCAAGGGCAGCGCTACAAACTGCCGGTGGCCGGGGATATCGCCGAAAGCCTGCTTGGCAAAGGTTAGGCTTAAACTAACTGGCCTCCGCGCCCATTTCAGGAGACGGTCCGTCGGTTTGGAGAAGTGTCTCGGACAGAACGAGAGTTATTTCCCCACGTAGATGATGTGGTCCTTGTTCACCGCCACGAAATCAGCGTGTTCAAGCCCGCCTTGAAGCGCCGGGTTGAAAATCACGTCGGTCACCGGGATAAACTGGTCGCTCCGGTTGAGAGCGTCCTGAAGTTCTTCCCACATTTCACTGTGCATATTGCCAGTCAGTGTTGTCTGGGCGAGGCTGATGGCCGCCTGGACAGGTTTTTTGCGCCGGATCGGGTAGGCAGCGCTTGGCGCCGCCGCGGACTCGCTTTGTCCTTCGCCAACGAACAAGATGTTACTTTTGCGGATGAACGCGATATCCATGCGCCGGGGTTCACCAAGAGAAGACACCACTTCGGCTTCAACGAGGGTCAAGAAATCTGAAGTGGGCTGCAGCTTGCCGCTGAATCCGCCTTTGTTCAAGGCGTCCAGAAGCCGCTGCTGCTGCTGGCACAGGGTATAGCCGGAAAATAATCCGTTGGTTGTTTGGATAAAGATCTTAAGCTTGCGGAACCGCCCGGAATCCAACCCTGAAACCGGCATTCCTGATGACTGTTTTTGTTCTTCCATCATCTCTCTCTAATAGTTAGCTGATACCTCTGTTCACGCCTATCGCCACCGCGGATATTATCGCGACCAGACCGCCAGTGACCAGCCCGGCGATTCCGGCGGCATACTGGCGCCGCCTGACCGCTGCTGTCAGACCGAAATACACCCCGCAAAAAGCCAGAATAAGAGCCAGCCAGAGATAAAAAGTCCCTCCGGCCAGCAAACCCGCCAGCAGCCCGATAAAGCTGGTAATAGCAGATGCCAGACTGGCTATTCCCATCAGACTTTCCCGGATGACGAATTCCGCCGCCCGGCGCCCCGGCACCTTTTCATGGATGAACCTTTACTCCTGTGGCGTCGCCAGCATGTAGCCGACGCCGTGTTTGTTCAGAATAATCTTGGGATTGTCTACATCGGCCTCAATTTTCTGCCGGAGCTGCCGGATGTAGACGCGCAGCGCCGCCACGCAGTCAGGATAAAAATCGTTCCACAGCGCCTCAGCCAGGGCGGCGTAGGTCACCACCGCGCCCGGGTGTTGTATCAGCTTGCTCATGATAATTTCTTCGGTCCTGGTCAGCGGGATCTCCCGGTTATGGTAATGGAGGATTCCGGTTGATGGAGACAGCCGCAATTCGCCCGCGGCCAGAGTCGAGTCCGGCGCCGGCGTGGCCGATCTCCTGAGCAGCGCCTTGATTCTGGATAAAAGTTCCATCTGCCGGAACGGCTTTACCAGGTAGTCGTCGGCCCCGGCTTCAAGCGCTTTAACGATGTCGAATTCGTCCTTTCGGGCGGTCAGGATGATGATGGGGTAATTGGCAAACTGCCTGATGCCTTTGAGGACCTCAAAGCCTGAAATATCGGGCAGCCCCAAATCCAGAATGACTAAATCCGGCTTCAAGTCCCTGGCCTGGGACACCGCCTGGGTTCCTGAGTCGGTGGACAAAAACTCCACGTCCGGCCAGCGCATGCGGAACGCCCAGGCCACTGAATCGACAATCTGGGCGTCATCCTCAACCATGAGTACTTTCATACACTTCCTCTATCTGCGGCCGCCGGCAGCGCCAGGCCGAAGGTCGCGCCATGTCCCGGTTCGCTCTCAACCCAAACGCGGCCGCCGTGAAGTTCGATGATCATCTTTGACAGCGCCAGTCCCAGGCCGAGCCCGGAGAGCTTTTCGCCGCCGCTTTGGGGCACCCGGTAGTACGGCTCAAAAAGTCTCTTCTGCGCTTCGCTGCTGATGCCCGGTCCGGAATCTTTGACCTCAACCCGCAGTTCGCCCGGAACGGCGTATGCCTTGAGTGTGATCTCGCCGCCTTTTGGCGTATATTTTACTGCGTTGGTGAGGTAATTATAAAGCACCTGACGCAGCCGGTCCTCATCGAGCCTCACCTTAGGCAAGTCGGCCGCCACGTCAACGATCAGTGATTGGTGTTTGCGGGCCGCCGCCGCTTTGAGGTTGTCGGCCATCCCGATTAAAAGCGGCCTGGCGTCGCCCGGCGACGGCGCGACGGTGAGCATGCCCACCTCGCCCTTGGCTACATCCAGAAGCTCATCGGTGCGCCGGTCAAGGTTCTGGGCGGCGCGATGGATATTTTTAGCCAATTCCTGGCGCGGATCCCCTGCCAGATCATCAACGAACAATTCGGCCGAAGCCAGCATCGCGGTGAGAGGTGTTTTGAGCTCGTGCACCAGGGCGCGGTTGAAATCGGCGCGGCGGTGGATCTCGCGGTCGAGTTCTTCATTCAACAGTTTAAGTTCAGCGGTACGCAGCGCCACCTCGTTCTCCAGCAGGGCTTTCTGGCGCGCCACCGCCCGCAGCCGCAGGTAGTAAACACCATAGGCGATCAGAACGCCGATGGCGGCGGCAACAAAATTGACCCACCAGTTGGCAGGCAGCGGCGGCAGTTCGATGCCGGGGTCGTCTGAAGGCTGCGACGATACCGCCCCGGCAGCGGCGGAGGGCAAACCGGTTGTTGCTGCCGTTGGAACCGCCGGGCCTGCTGAAAATAACAGCAGGCAGCCGGCAACGATTAAAATAAGGGAACATAAGCGGAGGAGCCTGCTGCGGGTCGGCATAAGGCATTTTAGTATATTGAGAATCTAACGGCAATTAAAAAGCGGCTCCGATTTTCCCGGAGCCGCTTCCTTTGGAGATGATTTATTTTCTATCCCAGGCCGATACGGCCCATGAAGGCGGCCAGGTCGCCGAGCCGGGTGGAGTAGCCCCACTCGTTATCGTACCAGCCCAGCACCTTGACCATATTGCCGGCCATGACCATGGTGCACGGCGCGTCGATGATGCAGGATGCCGGGTCTCCCTTGAAGTCGGAGCTGACCAGTTCTTCTTTGCAGAAGGTCAGGACGCCTTTGAGCCCGCCGCCGGCGGCTTCTTCCAGCGCCGCGTTGACCTCCTCGGCGGTGACGTTCCGCTTTACAATCGCTGTCAGGTCGGCGATGGAAACGCTGCCCACCGGGACCCGCAGCGAGATGCCGTGGATCAACCCCTTCAATTCCGGGATAACCTGGGCGACCGCCTTGGCGGCGCCGGTGGTGGTGGGGATAATGTTCAGCGCCGCGGCGCGGGCGCGGCGCAGATCCTTGTGGTAAATGTCCAGCAGGCTCTGATCGTTGGTGTAAGCATGAACCGTGTTGATCAGCGCTTTCTCGATGCCGAACTTGTCGTTAATGACCTTGACCATCGGGGTCACACAGTTGGTGGTGCAGGAGGCGTTGGAGATGACCGCGTGATCAGCCGGCTTGTAGGCCTTCTCGTTAACGCCCATGACCACGGTCAGGTCGGCGTTGGCCGAGGTGGTGGAGATGATGACTTTTTTGGCGCCGCCTTCCAGGTGCAGCGCCGCCTTGGCCCGGTCGGAGAATCGGCCGGTGGACTCGATGACGATATCGACGCCGTAGTCGCTCCAGGGGATCCTGTTGGGTTCCTTTTCGGAGAAGGCACGCACCGTCTTGCCGTCGACGGTAATGATTCCTTCCCCCGCCTCGACAGTGCCGGGATAGGCGCCGTAGCTGGTATCATGTTTCAACAGGTGGGCGTTGGTGGCGGTGTCGGCCAGGTCGTTGATGGCCACCACCTCGAGTTCATTGGCGTGATACTTCTTCATGGCGCGGAAAGTCAGCCGGCCGATGCGCCCGAAACCGTTGATGCCGATGCGGGTTACCATGAGGGATCCTCCTTATTTTTCACTTTCAATACTGGGTGGGAACCTGAATCAGAAATCATCCGGATTTTTTGAATCTGAGCATATCCATAAAAGCTTCAAGTCTTGTCTTAAGATGTTGGGAAAGACCGAAATCGGCGTTGCCCTCGACGGTTAAAATCGGGATATCCAGTTTCGACCGCAGTATTATATCACCGATGGCGCGGTGGCAAAACGATTGCACGTAATGAATAATCCCGTCCAGCCGCCGCTCCTTCACCGCCTTGCCGATGTCGGCAATCCGGTGTTCCGTGGCGTAAGGGTAGGTGTAGCGGCGGTATTGTTCGGTCAGGCTTTTAACCTGGTACGGCATCGAAAACTGCCGCTGGATCTCGTTGAAAACCACCCGGCCGCCGCATTTTTCCAGAAACGGGTACAACTCGGCGGCGTAGACCGGCGGCACGCCGGCGAAACCCAGGCGGATCTCGTCTGAAGGAAAGGCCGGGCGGTTCCGGGCCAATTCCACGGACGTTCTCAGATCAATGAAATAACGCTCCGTATCCTGATTGAAATCTGATGCTGAAACCAGCCAGTAATGGTTCTCGCTCCCGGAGACTGTATTCTCCTGCCAGGTCAGCCGGTCGATTTCGGAGGCTAGCTTCCTCACCGGCACCAAGCCCATTCTGACAGCCTCGGCTTCAGCGGCTGTTGTTCCCAGTTCCGCGGCCAACTCCCTGATAGCCCGGGACATCCGGCCAGTTTCCGGCGCCGCCGGGTAGGCGAAGGGGATAGTCTTAATGCCCTGGTGCCGAAGCACCTCCATCAGCATCAGCGTATTGGAGCAGTCGCCGCCGGTGACGCAGATGACCTCTTCGATACCACAGCGGATAGCCGCGCCGTAAATACCCTTGATCCAGGCGCAGGTATTGAGCGGAAATCCGGCTTTCTCGGCCACGGCGATGAGTGACGGCGGGTCGGCATCGCTGACGAAGAGGTTGTTGAGATCCGCGGGGACGGCGCCAGCCGCCAGAATGACCTCGACAGGTACGGTGGTGGTGATGCCGATGCGTTTCACAGCGGGCAATTATACCTAATTCCACCGGTCGTGTCTTTCCGGCCGGACGATGTTTGGGCCTTTAGACCCATCCCATTGATATTTAGCCGTTACACCGTTGTATAATCTCTTTTGTCGAGCCAGAATCTGTTCGCCGGCAAGAGTCGGAAAAATTTCCGAGAGGTAAGAGAATGGAGTTCGCCGAGGTTATTTCCAGCCGTTACAGCGTCAGGTCATACCGCCCGGACCCTGTGCCCGATGACCAGCTGCGAAAAGTACTTGAAGCCGCCCGGCTGGCGCCGACCGCCGCCAACCGGCAGCCATTTAAAGTTCTGATTATCCATACTGAAGGCCGGGCAGCTGAACTCCAGGGCATTTACCCCAGCGAATGGTTCACTCAGGCGCCGGTTCTCCTGTGCGTCTGCGCGCTGCCTGAGCGGGGTTGGGAACGCCACGACGGCAAGAATTATGCCGAGGTCGATGCTGCCATCGTCATGGACCACATTATCCTGGCGGCCACCAGTCTCGGCCTGGGCACCTGTTGGGTGGCGGCCTTTGATGTACCCACTGCCCGAAAAGTCTTGCGCATACCTGATGAATGGCAGCCCATCGCCTTCACGCCGCTGGGGTATGCCCACAGCCAGCTGCGGCCTAAAACCCGCCGCCCCCTGTCCGAACTGGTCGTCTACGACCGCCCGCCGCGGTAATCGGTTCTTCAGAGTGAGGATACTGTATTTTGCTCGCGATTGACGTTTTTGATAGCCGGAAGCGATTTCGATGAAGAAAAATGCCGCTATTCTTGCCGCCGGGCTAGTGCTCATCATTTTTCTTGTTTCGGCTTCGGCGTGCGCTGACCGCTATCCCCCCGGAGCTGAAGTGCCCCTGAAGGGCACCATCTGGGTGCTGGAGGAATTCGGCGATCCCGGGAAATTAAACTCGCCGATTAGCGGGACCAGGATTACCATCAGGTTCGATCCCGATGGTAAACAAGTCGGGGGCTCGAGCGGCTGCAACACTTACGGCGGCGGCTATGTACTTTCGGGGCAACATGGTCTGGATGTGAAGGACATTATCCAGACGGAGATCGCTTGCGGCGGCGGCATCAACGCCCAGGAGGCCGCGTATTTCAACATTCTGATCGCGGTGACCTCGTTCGACCTGGAACACCGCCGATTGACACTCTCGGGTCCCCGGGGAATCCTCGTCTTTGAGCCTTAATGGGTTAACTGATTCTGAACGCCGCCGCTCCGGTGTACCGCGCTTCGGCTCCAAGTTCCGCCTCAATAGCCAGCAGCCGGTTGTACTTGCAGGTCCGCTCGCTGCGGCAGGGTGCGCCAGTCTTGATCTGGCCTGTCGCCAGGGCTACCGAAAGGTCGGCGATGGTGGTGTCCTCGGTCTCGCCCGAACGGTGGCTGACTATGGTCGTCCAGCCCGCCCGGTGGGCCATCTCGATGGTGGCGATGGTCTCGGTCAGGCTGCCGATCTGGTTCAGCTTGATTAAAATCGAGTTCGATGACTTCTCGGCTAGGCCGCGCTTAAGCCTCTTGATGTTGGTGACATAAAGATCGTCGCCGACAAGCTGGACTTTATGGCCGATCCTCGCGGTCAAAGCCTTCCAGCCTTCCCAATCGTCTTCGAACAAGGCGTCCTCGATGCTGATAATCGGATAGTCGGCTGCCCATTTGGCGTAAAATTCGATAAGTTCGGCGCTGGAAAGCGCCCTGTTCTCTCGTTCGAGGACGTAACGGCCCTCGCGGTACAGTTCGGAGGCCGCTGAATCGAGGGCAATGGCGCACTCCCGGCCTGGGGCGTAGCCCGCCTTCTCGATAGCCTTGATGATGACCTCGATAGCCTCGGCGTTGGATCGGAGCGAAGGGGCAAAGCCGCCTTCGTCCCCGACATTGGTGCCGTAACCCAGTTTCTTGAGCAAACTCTTCAGGGAGTGGTAAATCTCGACGCCCATGCGCAGGGCATCAGAGAAGGTTGGCGCGCCCACCGGGGCGATCATAAACTCCTGGAAGTCGGTCGAGTTAGCGGCATGCCGGCCGCCGTTTAAAATGTTTAGCAGCGGCACCGGCAGGCTGTAAGGACCGGCCGGATTGAGGTATCTGAAGAGAGAAACGCCCTGGGAGTTGGCTGCCGCCCTGGCCGCCGCTAGCGATACCGCCAGTATGGCGTTGGCTCCCAGGCGGCTCTTATTCTGGGTACCGTCAAGCGCGATCATCGCCTCATCGAGAGCTTTCTGGTCGGCGGCGTCTTTGCCGGCCGCGGCTGCGGCTATCTCGGACTCGATATTGCGCACCGCCTTGAGAACGCCCTTGCCGCCGTAGCGGCGGGGGTCTTCGTCCCGCAGTTCGACCGCTTCATGAGTCCCGGTACTGGCGCCGGAAGGCACCGCCGCCCAGCCCGTGGTTCCGTCGTCGAGGGTCACCGTGGCCGCCGCCGTCGGATTGCCGCGGGAGTCCAATATCTCGTGTCCCTTGATGCTCCTGATAACCGGCATGTTAATCTCCTTTAATTTGTCATTCCCGCGCAAGCGGGAATCCACCGGGGAGGGATCCGGGGATATGTAGCGGCACAGCATGCCACGGCCATCATTCCGCCTTTTCCTCGATCCTGGCGATAGCCAGCCGCACCGCCTCTCTGGCATTGTCGACTCTCAAGATGAAATCCGCTTCCTCACTACGCCGTGACATCTTCCAGGTGTCGATGCCGATGACCGGCAGTCCGGAGATCCGGGCATAGGCGATCTCCGACAGCGTGCCGTAGCTGCCGCCGATGGCGATTACCGCCTGGCCGCTTTTGGCGACGATAGAATTACGGGTAAAACCGAGTCCAGTCACGATGGGTATCTGGACGTATGGGTTGGCCGACTCCCGGTGTTCGCCCGGCAAAATGCCGATAGTCAGCCCGCCGGCATCCGCCGCGCCCTTGCAGGCTGCCTCCATGACCCCGCCCAGACCGCCGCAGACCACCGCCGCGCCGGCTCTGGCAAGTTCGCCGCCGACTTCCTCGGCGATTCTCAGGTCGGCGGCCGAGGCTTTCGACCCGCCGATGACAGAGATGAAGTATTTAGCTTTCATGCCGGCGGATTATAACACCCGCTCCCCACTTTGAAAAAGGGAGAATTAGGAGACTATTGCCTGTGACTGATCCATGTCTTCACTCTGCCGGTTTTTTCCACTGCGATGTGCGGCTAAGCCATCCCGTGTTCAGGAGTGAGCGATTCTCTGAATGCTCTCAGCCCTCAATCCTGCCAGTATCGGTGCCATCCTTCGAAATGGCTTTTTAAGCTGAATTGGTGGGAAAGTGGGATTGTCCCACTTTCCCACCGGAACGCTGCCTCGTGAGGCGGCTACTTTATCCGGAACATCGAGCTAAAAATATTCGGTGAAAAACGACAGGAGTCGCTTGACAAACATAAGAACGTAGGTGCTATAATACCGTCATCATCTCACTTACGCCAGTCTGTTCCTCAGGAGTTCAACTCTCTTCGCTTAGAAATTCCCGGCTGGGTGTTGGTCCCGGTCGCGGCCGGGCTCGCTTCCATTCGCGGTTAATGTTTGGTTTGAAAGTAAAATGACAGATGTTTTTAACAAATCAGCGCGTTCGGCCAACCGGCGAATTGCCGGGAAAGTCGTTTCAATCGTTTTTACTGCACAACCTCATTATCACAATGAGCTGACAGCTTTTTATGAGTGTGATATAAAGTAGCTATCTATGACAGATCTTCTTCAGGCTCAGGCCCGGGCGCAGGAACTCCGCCGCCAGATAGAGCATCACAACCACCTTTACTATGTCATGGACGCTCCGGAGATCTCCGACCAGGAGTATGACGCGCTCCTGCGGGAACTCCAGGAACTGGAGAATGAGCACCCGTCGCTGGTCACCCCGGACTCTCCAACCCAGCGCGTCGGCGCCGAACCGCTGAAAGCCTTCGGAGTGGTCAAGCACCGCCGTCCGCTGCTTTCGCTGGGCAACGCCTTCACCAAACAGGAACTTCGAGACTGGCACAAGAAGGTCGCCAAATTGTTACCCGACGAGAAACTGTCTTTCGTCTGCGAGCACAAAATGGACGGCCTGGCCATCGCCCTGACCTATCAAGACGGCCAGTTCATCGTCGGCGCCACCCGCGGCGACGGCGAAAAGGGCGAAAACGTTACCCAGAATCTGCGCACCGTCCGCAGCCTGCCGCTCAAGATTCGCGGCCAGGCTCCGCCAGCCTTCGAAGTCCGCGGCGAGGTCTTCCTGCCCAGGTCCGGCTTCGAGAAACTGAACAAGCAGAGGGAAAAAGACGGCCTGCCGCTTTTCGCCAATCCCAGGAACGCCGCCGCCGGTTCAGTGCGCCAACTTGACCCTAAAGTCACCGCTAATCGGCCGCTGGATATCTTTATCTACATGCTGGGCTGGGTACAAGGTACAGAAATGCCTGAGACCCACTGGGAAACCCTGGAACTGATGAAAGTTTGGGGGTTTAAAGAGAACCCGTACAACCGGAAATGCCGTAGCCTGGACGAGGTTGAAAAGTATTACGACGAATGGCATGAAAAACGCGATACCCTGCCTTACGAAGCTGATGGCATCGTGGTGAAACTGGATTCACTTGATCAGCAGCAGCGGCTGGGGTCTGTCGGCCGCGAACCGCGTTGGGCTATCGCGTTCAAGTTTCCCGCCCACCAGGCAACGACGCAACTCAAAGACATCGGCATCTCCGTCGGCCGTACCGGCACGCTCAACCCCTACGCTATCCTTGAGCCTGTCTACATCGGCGGTGTGGTTATACGGCAGGCCACCCTCCACAACGAGGACGACATCCGCCGCAAAGACATCCGCCTCGGCGACAGCGTCGTCATCCAGCGCGCCGGCGATGTCATCCCACAGGTGGTTGGCCCGGTCATGGAAAAACGGAAGGGCAACCCCCCGGTTTTCAGTATTGAAGAAAAGCTCAGGGGTCCTGATGGAAAAGCCCGCTGCCCGGTCGAGGGCTGCGGCGCCGAGATCTACCGCCCGGAGGGCGAGGCGATGTATTACTGCCCCAACTCAGCCTGCCCCGCCCAATTGCAGGAAAGCCTAGAGCACTTCACCTCAAAGCCTGGGATGGACATCCGCGGCGTCGGCGAAAAACTGTCCACCGCCTTCTTGTCGGAAGGCCTGATTAAAAACGTCGCCGATCTCTATGATATCGAAGCTGACCAGCTGGCCAAGCGTGAAGGCATGGGCGAGAAGAGCGCCGCCAACATCATTGCTGCCATCGAGAAATCGAAGCGCCGGCCACTGCCCAACGTAATCTTTGCCCTTGGCATTCGCCACATCGGCGAGGAGAACGCCGCTTTGCTGGCGCGGGAGTTCGGCAGCCTGCACGCTTTGGCCGAAGCCAAAAGGGAGCAACTCGATGTTATCCCCGGCATCGGCGGCAAGATTGTCGAAAGTATCATGGCTTATTTTAGTAACGCTCAAAACCGGAACATCATCGAGCGGTTGGTAAAAATCCTGGACACTCCAGCGATACCATCGGCGAAAAAAGCCGGGCCGCTTTCTGGCGAGGAATTCGTCGTTACCGGCACCCTCTGCTCTATGAGTCGGGACCAGGCCTCGGAAAAGATCAGGGCTGCCGGCGGCACAACCAAGCCGAACCTGACCAAGAACACCCGCTACCTGGTGGTGGGCGAGGATGCCGGTTCTAAGTTGGATAAAGCCAGGGCGGCGGGCATCGAGACCATCACCGAAGAGCAATTGCTCAAGATACTGAATCCGCCGTCCAGCGGACAACCGAGGTTGTTTCAATGAAGCTTGTTGTCGGTCTGGGCAACCCGGGCCGAGAGTATTCCGGAACTCGACATAATATCGGCTTTGCCGTTTTGGGTGAAGTAGCCCGGAAAAACGGCATCAACTTTGATAAGCGCTGCTGCCATTCCCGAACTGGCGAAGGCCGCATCGTCGGACAGGAAGTCGCGTTGGCTAAGCCCCAGACCTACATGAACCTCTCCGGCGATGCCGTGGCCTCTTTGATGCGCCGCTACAGGGTAAAACTGTCCGACCTCCTGATCGTGCACGACGACCTGGACCTACCACTCGGTAAGATCCGCCTGCGGGCCAATGGCAGCGCCGGCGGGCACAATGGCCTCAAGTCCATTATCGCCTCAATCGGCTCAATGGATTTCGCCCGGTTGAAAGTCGGCATCGGGCGGCCGGAGTCTCCCGGCGTCGAACGGCGCGACGTCGTCGACCACGTACTGACCAATTTCGGAGGCGAGGAACGGAAAATCGCCGACGACGCAATCGGCAAAGCCGCCGAGGCCATCGAAATGGTGGTTGAGCAGGGGCTGGAGGCCGCCATGAATCGTTTCAACGGGGTTGAAACGCGCCCGGTTATCGAGTAAACTACTGGATTTCCATCACCCCATAAAAAAGAGGATTATTATGGCCGAT
The DNA here is from genome assembly GCF_001466665.1 of Dehalogenimonas alkenigignens. NCBI lineage: Bacteria > Bacillati > Chloroflexota > Dehalococcoidia > Dehalococcoidales > Dehalococcoidaceae > Dehalogenimonas > Dehalogenimonas alkenigignens. The sequence goes on from NZ_KQ758903.1 coordinate 1,232,083, forward strand.
ATTCGTCCTTTCCAAGCCATCCGCTATAACACCGCCACCGAAGACATGGCGGCGGTCATCTGCCCGCCTTACGATGTCATCAGCCCGAAACAAGAACTTGAGTTGCTGGCAGCCAGTCCGAACAATTACATCCGCATCGAGTACTCCAAGACCTTGGCTAGCGACGATGACAACTGCAACCGCTACACCCGGGCCCACGCCTGCCTGCTTGAATGGCTGCGCGCCGATATCCTGATTCAAGATGGCAAGACGGCGTATTACCTGCATGAGCACAGTTTCACTCACGGCGGCGACACCTTCGTCCGCCGCGGCCTGTTCGCCAGGGTCCGCCTCGAAGAGTGGGATAAGATGATCGTCCGGCCGCACGAGCGGACTCTGTCCGGACCGAAGCGCGACCGCATCAAGCTGATCGCTACCCTTGAGGCCAACACCAGCCCGGTCTTCGGCCTGTACCAGGACCCGGGACGTTACATTGGCTCGTTGCTGGACCAGGTCGCCGGTTGGCCGGCGGCGCTGGACTTTAGCGGCGAGCCCGGCGAGTCCCACCGGCTGTGGGTCATCGACGACTCCGAGGCTGTCGCCGCCTTGGAGCGAGCCTTCGCCGAAATGCCCGTCTATATCGCCGACGGTCACCACCGCTACGAGAGCGCCCTGACCTACCGCAACGAGCGTTACGCCCTGGATCCCAACATCCCCCGCGATGCGGCGCTCAACTTCGTCATGATGTCCCTGACCGACATGGCCGATCCCGGCCTGCTAATTCTGCCGACACACCGCCTGATCAAAGGGCTGCGCAAGCACCAATTGTTCATTCTGCCTGAACGGCTCGGGGAGTTTTTTAATGTCGAGCATTTGTCGCTTTCAGGAGACGCCTGTCGGCAGATCGAAACACTGATGGCCGAGGACAGCTCAAGGTTTTTCATCTACGGTTTGAACGGGGAGGGGTTGTTGAGCCTGACGGTAAAAGACAAGGCGAAGATCGAAGGCTTGATGCCTTCCGGCCATACGGCCACTTACCGCGGCATGGATGTCAGCGTCGTCGACCACGTGGTGCTGGAAGATATCTTGGGTATGAACGCTATGGACGAGGATCGCATCGCCTACGACCACGACCGAGACTCCACAACATCCCGTGTTGATTCCGGCGAGTTCCAGTTCGCCTTTATCCTGAAGCCGGTGCGCCCGGAGACGATCCAGGCAATCTCGGACGCCCGCGACCGCATGCCCCGCAAGAGCACCTACTTCTATCCCAAGATACCGTCCGGCATCGTCATGTACCGCCTGCGTGATTAGCCGGTAGGGTCGGTTTCCAACCCAACCGTCCGGTGGTGTTCTAACAAGGTAGTGCAGTAGGGTGGATGGAGCGAAGCGCCCCCCCAATTACCCGGTTTGTTGATGCGTGCCCAGGTATTCTTCCGCCATCCGGAGAAAATAGCGGTGGAAACGGTCGTCCATCGATAATTCCGGGTGGAAACTGGTGGCCAGTAGGTTGTCCTGCCGCACCGCTACGATGGTACCGTTGCCTAGGCGGGACAGCACCTTGGCCGGAGGCAAGGCGCTCTCGATGATGGGAGCGCGGATGAAGACGGCCGGGAAGGGTTCGCCACCCAACTCATCCACCGGCAGCTTGACCTCGAAGCTGTCCACCTGCCGCCCGAAGGCATTGCGCCTGATCGATATGCACATCAAGCCCAAGCCGACCGGCATATTTGGTCCGGCGTTGGTCACTTCATAGGCCAGGAGTATCGCCCCGGCGCAGGTGCCCCAGATCGGGAGCCCTTTTTTGTCGTGGCTTTTAATGGCCTCATTTAATCTATAGATGTCGGTCAGTTTAAGCATTGTTGTGCTCTCCCCACCGGGGATGATAAGGCCGGCCAGGCCATCGAGTTGCTCCGCCCGGCGGACTTCGACCGCCTCGGCGCCGATTTTCTTGAGCATGGCGACATGCTCGGCGAAAGCCCCCTGCATAGCCAGGACGCCGATCTTCATTTCACATCTAACTCCATACCCAGCACCACCGATGTCTCGATCTGCCGCGGCGAGATACGCCAGTACCTTGCCAGCAGTTCGGTCCTATCCGGAAGGAGTTTGAAGCCGTACTTCTGGTAGAAATCTATGGCCCAATAAGCCGCCGCCCAGGTGCCCACCAGCAGGCTCCGGGTCCGCGTCAACGATTTCAGGTATTCCATTAGTTTCGACCCGATGCCCTGGCGCTGGTTTGCCGGAAGGATGTAGGCATGGCGGATGAGGGTGACACCAGCCACTGGCTGGAAGCCGGCCACACCAACCACCTTGCCATCTTGGAGGTAGCCGTAGAAGGTCATCGACGTCATTTCACACGCCAGTACGTCACCGGACATGTAAGGTTCGTGGTAGCAATCAGGCTGGATGATGCCGCCGTAGCGTTTTGCCGCGGCGTTGATGATATCCAAGATCACCAGTGCCTCTGTTTCGGCCAGCGCTATTATCGACGATGAATCGACGGCCATCGAACATTAGCCTATAACTTTACCAGTTTGGCCGTTTGCACGCCTTCCAACGCCCGGACCTGTTTCAACCCAGACTCCGGTAATGCCTCGTCCAGGGCCAGGATCATCAGCGCCTGGCCCCGCGGCTTGAGCCGGGACAGGTGCATATAGCTGACGTTAACGTCTGATTGCCCGGTAATGCTGCCCACTGCGCCGATGAGGCCCGGGCGGTCGCGGTGGTCGGCAAACAGGAAATAGCCGCCGGTAGGTACAATGTCGATCCAGTACTGGTCGATGCGCACGATATGTGTCTCGCCACGCATTATGGTACCGGCTACGGTGGTATTGCCTCCGCTGGTCACCGCTTCAACGGTGATCATACTGGCATAGTTGTCGCAAGCAGCCTCTTTCTGTTCGGTGATGTTCATACCGCGCCTGGCAGCCACGATATCGGCATTGACCATGTTTACCCGCTCTTCGGAGATCTGCTCCAGGATGCCGCCCAGCACCAGAGCCTTAAGCGCCCGGGTGTCGTAGCCGGCGATCTCGCCGGAGTATCTGATGTTGATAGCTGTCATCTGGCCTTCGGCGAGTTGCGAAAGCAAGCGGCCGACAGTATTGGCGACCTTGATAAAGGGGTTGATCACCGGCAGACTTTCAATGGCGATGAAAGGAGCGTTTACCGCGTAGCGGGCAGGTGCGCCGCTGAAGATATCAATGACCTGGTCGACGACGTCGGAAGTCGCCAGGTCTTGGGCTTCGGCGGTAGAAGCCCCCAGGTGCGGTGTGACCACAATATTCTCAACTGCGAAGCAGACGTTATCGGTGCACGGTTCCTTGATGAAGACGTCAATGGCTGCACCGGCCAATTTCCTAGCGTTGACGGCTGCTACCAGTGCCTCCTCGTCAATGAGTCCACCGCGGGCGGCGTTGATGATGCGGGCGGTGGGTTTCATCATCGCCAGTTCTTTAGCGCCGACCATGTTCTTTGTCTGGGCGGTGAGCGGAACATGGAGCGTGATGAAATCGGCTTCCTTGTAGATGCGCTCCAGTGTCGCCAACTCGATTTGCATATTCTTGGCGCGCTCTGCCGAGACGAAGGGATCGAAACCGATGACCTTCATCTCAAAGGCGCGGGCTCGCTTGGCCACTTCGGAGCCGATGTTGCCCAGACCGATGACGCCCAGCGTCTTGCCCCTGAGTTCGGTGCCCAGGAATTTGTTGCGCTCCCAAGCGCCGCCTTTAAGGCAGGCGTTGGCCCTGGGAATATGACGGGCTAAGGCCAGCATCAAAGCCATAGTGTGTTCGGCGGCTGAGATGGTGTTACCTGTGGGGGCGTTGACGACAATGATGCCGGCTTCGGTGGCCGCTTTCATGTCGATGTTGTCGACGCCGACGCCAGCCCGTCCGATGATCTGCAGGTTCTTGCCTGCCTTGATCACATCGGCGGTCACCTGGGTCTGTGAACGTACCAGCAGGGCATCATAGTCACCGATTGCGGCGATGAGTTCATCTGGCTTGAGACCGGTCTTGACGTCGACTTCGGCTACCGCCTTGAGGCGCTCGATGCCGGCGGGCGACAGCGCGTCGGCGACCAGGACTTTCTTCATTGACACAGGAAATTCTCCTTTATCCAACGAACCCGGCCTTGGGCAGGGCGACCTTCAGGGCGTCGAAAACCACCTGGATATCTTTCTCGTTAACCATACCAAGATGGCCTACTCGGAAAATCTTGCCTTCCAGCGGCCCCTGGCCGCCAGCCAGGACAATATTGAACTCGTCTTTCATGATCTTGTTGAGTTTCTTTGCATCAAGGCCTCGGTCGGCAACCACTGAAGTGACGGTATTGGAAGCGTGCTTTTCGTCGGCCAGAAGGGTCAGGCCTAGTGCTTTAATCCCTTCTCTGGTGAACCTGCCGATGCGCTGGTGGCGGGCGAAGATGGTGTCGATTCCTTCCTTGAGCATCATATCCAAAGCCACCTGGAAGGCGAACACGACGGACACATTGGGCGTCCATGGCGTCTGGCCTTTTTCCAAACCAGCCTTGGCCTTGGCTAGGTCCCAGTAGAAGCGTGGCATCTTGGCTTGGGCGTATGCCTGCCAACCGGCCTCGGAGACGGCAACCATGGCCATGCCGGGCGGCACCATCCAGCCTTTCTGCGAGCCGGAGATGGCCACGTCGATGCCCCACTCGTCGACCGGGACATTGACCGAGCCGAGCGAGGAAATGCAGTCCACCAAAAGGAGTTTGCCGGCGCTCTTGACCACCTTGGAAATGATTGCCAGGTCATTGGTAACGCCGGTTGAGGTCTCGTTGTGAGTGACCAGGACGGCCTTGATCTGCGGGTTCTCATCCAACGCTTTCTTAATCAATGCCGGATCGGCAGCCTTGCCATGTTGGAAATTCAGAGGGATGACCGTTGCGCCAAAGGTCTGGGCAATCTTGGCAAAACGCTCGCCGAAGACGCCAATAGCCACCCCCAGCACCGTGTCGCCGGGTGACAGCATGTTGACAACCGCCGCTTCCAGACCGGCGGTGCCGGAACCGGTAAGGAGCATCAGGTCGTTCTTTGTCTGAAAAACCTGCTTCATTTTGGCAGTGACGTCCTTGATGATCTCAGCGAACTCGCCGCCGCGGTGGTTGATCATCTGGCGGCCCATGGCAGCCAGAACTTCGGGAGGGCAGGGGGTAGGACCGGGAATGCGTAAATTCTGAACCATATGTCTCCTTTAATATTAAACGCACTTAAGAGGCGCCGAGGATGTCGGTATCGACGACGCGGGTGAACTTGCGCTTGCCGGCCTTAATAACGCAACCGCTCCTGAGGGTCACTTTTTCCCCGGTCACTTTCTCACCTTCGACAGACACGCCGCCTTGTTCGATGAGCCGTTTGGCCTCACTTTTACTGCCCGCCAGACCGGCGACTACCAAAAGGCAGGGGAGATCGATTTGGGTGCAGTCCCCGGCTCTCATCGATCTGAAAGATACTTGGCATTCCGGCACCTCAGCCGGCAGTTCCCGCCGTTGGTGGACACGTTCGAAGGCAAGCTCCGCCCCTCCGGCGTCTGAAGCTGAATAAAGCTGGCTGACAATTTCAAGGGCTATCCGCTTCTTAAGCAGCATCGGGTTGGTCCGGCCGGAGAGCATGTCGCGCTCAAAATGTCTTAGTTCCTCTTCGGTGACATCAGTTAACAAATCGAAGTACTGGATAATGAGGTCATCGCCGATGGACATGACTTTGCCGAAAATGTCTGCCGGGGTTTCAGCCACGCCGATGTAATTCCCGAGGCTCTTGGACATCTTCTTGGTCCCGTCGGTGCCGGTGAGGATGGGCGTCAGGAAAACCTGCTGCGGAGCCTGACCGATCATGGCTTGCAGTTCACGACCTACAAGCAAATTGAATTTCTGGTCGTTGCCGCCGAACTCTACGTCCGATCTTACCATGACCGAATCGTAAGCTTGAAGCAGGGGGTAAAGGAATTCTGTAATGGTGATCGGCCGGTTGGACTCAAAGCGTTTCTTAAAATCCTCCCGTGCCAGCATTTGGGCGATGGTAAAGCGGCTGGCAAGTTTAATCACGTCCGCCAGGGTGAAGTTCCCGAACCATTCGCTCTGCCAGCGGACTTCGGTCTTGGATTTGTCGACGATTTTAAAGAACTGTTGCATGTAAGTCTCGGCATTGGCTTTGACCTGTTCGGCGGTGAGCATCGGACGGGTTACTGAGGCGCCGGTGGGGTCGCCGATCCGGGCGGTCCAGTCTCCGACGATGAGCACCACTTGGTGCCCTAGGTCTTGAAATTGACGCAATTTCCGCAGGCCGACCATGTGGCCTAGATGGATGTCGGTAGAACTGGGATCGAAACCTTCTTTTAGGCGCAGCTTCTGGCCGGAAGCCAGCAGCTTCTGCAGTTCGTCCTCGGAGATGATCTCACTTACAGCGCGTTTCAGGATGAAATTCATGTCAGGCATCAGACGCATTCCGTTTTCTTTAAGACCTGCCGGGCTTTGGCAACGTCTTCTTTGATCTGCTTGAGCAGTTTATCAGGCGAGGCGAATTTTTCTTCCGGACGGATCTGCTCTATTATAGCAATTTCCAGCCTGTGGCCGTAAAGCTGACCGCTAAAGTCCAACAGGTGGGTTTCAACCGTCCGGTTCCCGGCGCCGAAGGTGGGCCGGGTACCGATGTTGGTGATGGAGGGTATTCTTTGCCCGTTGATGGACGCGATGGTGGCGTAAACGCCGTCTGCAGGCAGCGCCTGGTCCGCGGCGATCTCCAGATTAGCAGTTGGAAAGCCCAGTTTCGCGCCCCGGCCTTCCCCTCTTATCACATTGCCTTCCAGGCTGAAACAGCGTCCCAGAAGGTCGTGGACCTTTTTCATGTTGCTTTCGGCCATGGCTTTACGCACCAGCGTTGAGGACACTTTATGGCCGGCCTTGAGCTGCGGTGGTACCACGATAAGGTTAAAGCCATACAATTCGCCCATCGCTCTAAGGGAAGCTATATCCCCTTCCCGCCCCTTACCCAGAGCGAAATCCGGCCCAACCACCAAGCCGGTCAACGACAGGTATTTCTTTAGAAGCCGGATGAATTCCAAAGCCGGCAAAGACGCCAGTTCTTCGGTGAAGACCAGCGTGATGACCAAGTCGACACCAGTGGATTTCAACAGCGTGATGCGCCGGTCGAGAGAGGTCAGGTGTGGTAATTCTTTGTGCATGCCAAGTACCTGACGGGGGTGGCCAGCGAAGGTAACGACTCCTGATAGAGCCCCGATTCTCTTTGCCTGACTAATAGTCTCGGCGATGAGTGCTTGATGTCCCAGGTGTACGCCATCGAAAACGCCGATGGTCAACACCATCGGCCGGGGTGGGTGGACTTTTGAGAGTTCAGACTCGATCTGCGTCACGGTCTTAAAATTCGAAGAGGGGATCGATGTCCCCTCTAAAAAATACGTTCAAGTTGGCGCTATATTAACATCACTTAGGGGGAGTGTCAATCGCGGTAGCATTGGGAAAATATATTAAGGTACAATTAAAATCCTAAAATATTAATCTGGTCTCATCGACTTGAAGGCATTGAATGATCTGGATCCAGTTGGCAATTTGTTTCGCGATATTAATCTACGCTGGTGCCCGTTTAACGAAATACGCCGATACGCTCGCCCAAAAAACTAAACTCGGAGGATTGTGGATTGGGTTAGTGCTGGTAGCCACAATCACTTCGATTCCAGAGACCATTGCTTCAGCCAGTGCCGCCAGTATATTTAATGATGATGATTTGGCTTTGAGTACCCTCTACGGTGGAAATACATTTAACCTTTTGATGATAGGAGTCATGGACCTCTTAAATCAGAAGTTACCGCTATTAAAGGCTGTGAACCGGCGCCAGGTATTCATATTGTTCAGCGGCATCATTCTGCTCACGGTTTCGGGAATCGCTATTGTCATGGGCTCAAGAGCAGCAATACTTCTTGGCACAGTTAGTCTGACAAGTATATTTTTATTATTGTTATATTTTGTACTGTTGCATTATCAGCAAAAAACGGCAACAAAAGAAGAAACTCAAGACGGGTATTTACCATCAGTTTGGCGGAGTTTCATCCTTAAATTAATACTCGCATCATCAGCCGTTGTGATTGCCGGCGTTTGGCTATCATATATTGGAGAACAAATATCCATAATCACCGGATTCTCTTCGAGTTTTGTGGGCGCGTTAGTTCTCGGTATCACTACCTCGGCCCCGGAAGTTATCGTTAGCCTTACCGCTCTCAGGATTGGGGCTATTGATCTTGCGGTCGCCAACATGGCCGGAAGCATTATGTATCGAGCGTCTATTATCATTATTCCGGACATATTCGGACGCGGGTCAATATTAACTTCTGTCTCGGGAGACAATCTGGTGCTGATAGCAGCTGCGATAATTATGGCGATTGTAGCGATAATCGGTATCAATTACCCGGGCCGAAAACAACTTCGTGGCTTATTCAGCTGGTATACGCCGGTGATTATCGGAATATATCTGCTTAGCGCGTTTGTCGTGTTTTCATCAATGGAATAGCATCAAAAGAACTGTGATAATCGGGAATTGACCCTATAGGGTGAGTTGTTTCTGAATCTCGTAGTCGATTTCCGCGGAAAGATTGTATCCCTTGATAGGCTGCCCCACACAGTTTACAATCACCTTGCGGGCGACTCTAATCCTTCCCTGGCTGAAAGCTTTAATCGTCAAACAGATTAACGGCAGTTCCCGGATAAATCCCTGCCTGCGAATTTCCTTAAAGAGTTGATTATCTTCGCCTTCACCTTTTACTATCGTTTCCGACGTCTGGTCGTCTATTTTGTTCCATAACTCGTCGAACGAAGGGCCGCGAACCGGATACCGGCAATAACTGACTACGGGTCCTCTATCGAGTTCAGGCGTTACTAAATGCATCATTACACCGGAGCTTTCAGCCCTCGAGTCGATCAGTTTCCAGATCACTTCCTGCCAGGTACCGGTAGGCCCGTCAGGAGCTGCCGGATGCAGATTAATCATATCTAAGTTTGAACACAACTCAGGGCCAATTACAAGCATATAACCTGCCATGACACATATGTCAGGTTTGTGGAATTGGGAAAGGATATTAATTATCTCCCTGTCGTAATCTAACCGCCATTCGGGAAGAGCTTCTACATTGGTTTTATCGGAGATACCTCTTGATTGCCGATATTTTTTATATGAAAAATGAACTACCGGAATCTTGTATTCACGTGCTAAATTAATAAAAATGTCTGTTTCCGGAGATTCGCCGGGATCCCTTGAGATAAAGATAAATTCAATCCTTGCGTCGATATCCCCCGATATGATCTTTTGTTGAACTGCGGAGAGCAGGTTGCGTGATCCTGGCCCCTTTGCTGTTGTAAACCATCCGATGGAATATTTCATTTTAGCCTGTGAACTTTCGTTTGATACGTTGGGCGGTGGAATTAAGATGAACAAGCGGGCTGTTGCACCGACCGTGGATAGTCGCATTTTTCAGGGATGACAAAAACTCATCTCGATTGTTGAATGGCTGCATCAAAACATAAGCTTTGCCGAGTTCATCGGGCGAATGGGCATCAGAGCCGGCACTCTGCGCCAGACCGTATCTGGCGGCAAAATCACGTGCTTTGTTAACAAATGATGGCAATACAATTCGGGCATTCAGCACTTCAAGAATATCAATTTGTCCGGATTCTACCAGCTGGTCAGTTATTCTGGGATCCAGCGCTGAACCTCGCAAGGAATCAAAAGGGTGGGGGATACAAACTAGCCCGCCTTGGTCTCGTATTGACTTGATCGTTGCTTCAACGGATTGACCAGATGGGATTGTCTCAGTTAAAAATAGCCCAATAATTTCACCGCGGTCAGTCAATATCTCTTCGCCAACAATTATTGGTATTGGAGAGAGTTTTTTAAATTCCAAAGCTCCTTCCGTGGTCCCGTGGTCAGTGATGGCAATGGCCCCCAATCCCACTTCATTACAACGGGCAGTCAATTCCTCGATAGTGGTCGAGGCGTCCATGGAATAGCGGGTGTGGATATGTAAATCTACTTTTATCATTGATAATACCAACCTATTTCGGAAAATGGGTCAATACCTTGACTCTGCCATTTTCCAGAACGACGTCATCTTCAATACGAATACCACCCCAGCCGGTTACATAAATCCCCGGTTCCAATGTAAAGACCATACCATCATTTAGGATGCCCGTTGAATTTGGACCGATGGTAGGTTTCTCATGGACTTCCAATCCAATCCCATGCCCCAAACTGTGTCCGAAACATTCACCATAGCCAGCAGATGTGATGCACTCGCGGGCTAACCTATCCGCTGAAGTAGCAGACATCCCGGATTCGATCCCGCCAATCGCGATTTGCTGCGCCTGAAGGACGATATTGTAAAGTTTCATGAAGCGCTGATCCAGATCCCCAAGCCAAAAAGTCCGCGTAAGATCTCCGCAGTATCCATTAAGTTTAGCTCCAAGATCGATGACCAGCGGTTCGTGTGGTTGGAGGGGGCGGTCAGATGGCGTCGCATGAGGGAGAGCAGAAGCAGGTCCGCCCGCGACGATCACCGGGAAAGCCAGCTCACCCCCAGCTTCCCGAATATACTTCTCCAATTCCCAGGCTAGTTTCTTTTCAGAAATTCCGGGGCGCATGTACTGTTCTGACACCTGACTTAAAGCTTCGCAGGTAAGACGAGCAGCGCTTTCAATTCGGAGAATTTCATTTATTCTTTTCGAGGCTCTGAAGTCTTCCACCGTGTCGTTTAAAGGGATGAGTGTTGCTGAGGAAGACGAGTTTTCTAAAGCACACTTAAACCGATCAAACTCCGCGACGGTTATGAATCCGGCCTCGATTCCGAGCACATTTACTCCCGTGTCGTGAATAAGAGCCGGGAACCATTGACTTACCGGTCCTTCAATTTTTCTTACGCTAAAAAGATCAGGTACTTCACTATTTGCCTGTTCGACGTAACGGAAATCAGTCGCAAGTATCGTATGAAACGGAGTCAGAATGACGTATCCATTCGACCCTGTAAACCCGCTGATATACCTGATATTCTCAGGCTTGTTGACTAAGAGTCCGTCAATGCCAAACGCTTCAAAACGCCCTCGAAGTTCCGGGATAATGTCGGTTCTCAAGTTATTCTCTCTCCGGATGCGCGAATGGATGAGCAGAAAGGTATATTTTTTTTGCCTGGTGGCGACTTACGTGAGTGTATATTTGTGTCGTTTGAAGTGATGAGTGGCCTAATAATTCTTGGACAACCCTAAGATCAGCTCCGCCGTCGAGCAGATGGGTTGCGAAACTGTGACGCAGTAAATGTGGGTGAACCTCCTGGCGGATTTCGGCTTGTTTAGCATAATCCAAAATCTTCTCCTGAATAGAACGAACCGACAGTCTTCCGCCTCGATAGTTTAAAAACAGGGCGTTTGACCGGTGTTTTGACAGAAATGAAGGTCTCCCAAACTTAATATACCGCTTGATTGCTGCCACGGCAGGTTGACCGATCAATACAAGGCGCTCTTTATCGCCTTTGCCGATCACCTTTAATTCACGGCTGTAAAGGTCAAGCTGATTGAGGTCAATCGAAGCCAACTCAGACACTCTGAGACCAGCTGCATAAAACAGTTCCATAATCGCCCGATCGCGCAATCCTTGCGGGGTCATTGGATCAGGGGTATCCAGCAGTCGATTTATTTCTTCAGTGGTTAAGAATTCAGGTAACCGCCGGTCCAGTTTCATTGAAAAGGCCGAAAGCCGGTTCCTGCCTCTTCGAGACAAAGGGAATGGACATTCGGTCACAAGCGTTTCACGGAGCATGTAGCGGAATAATGAGCGGATAGCGGAAAGTTTGCGCGCGACAGAACCTTTCACAATACCCTGTGAGAAATTCCATGCCATGAAATCTCTGACTACATATTTGGTGACCTGGCTCGGGAATTCGATATTTTTTAATCTGAGATACTGGAAAAATCCTTTTGGCTCGCCTTCCTCTAAATTGCCGTTAAGATCGCCGAGATAATTCCGAATAGTTCGTGGTGAAAGATGCTGTTCGGATTGGAGATAGTTCACGTATCCCGCGAGCCAGTTTGGCGGCAATGTCGTGTTCAACGTTGTTACCCGCTCGCTTGTTGCATACCGGTGCCAGCCTTCTTAACGGAAGTGCGACGCTTTCGGACAGGCGGCTTATGACTTTTGGATGAGTCGGGTTTAGGAGAACGCCGTCGCAAAGGTTTAAAAGCTTCGCAGACAGGATTTTGACATGCGTTCACACCTGGTTTTACTTCGACAACCAGGCCTCCGCACAGTGGACAAGGTTCAGATAACGGTTTGGTGTTAATTGCAAAGGCATGTTTCGGGAAAGCGCTGCATCCATAAAACAACTTTCCCTTCTTGGTGAACCGTCCAATTAACTCCCCGTTCTCAGGGCATCCGGGACAGGGTACTCCAGTACGAATTCGGAACGATTGACGAAAGGAGCAAGAAGGGCACTCCATATATTTTCCGAACCTGCCGATTTTTATTAACAGGAGACCTTTCGAACATTGAGGGCAATACTCCGTGGAAACTTCAACCGGAAGGGGCACTCTTTCTAACTGTTCTTCGGCTGCAGTTAAATTATTACTAAAAGGAATGAAGAAATCACGGACTACCCCCACCCAATCAATTCCTTCAACGGCGACCTTGTCTAATTTGCTCTCCATCTGGGCGGTAAACCTGGTATCGATCAGCTCGGGAAACTGCTGTACCAACATGTCGGAGACTGTCATTCCCAGGTCGGTGGGTTTGAACAATCCTTTCTCCTTGGTTACGTATTCGCGTTCCTGGACTACGCTTAAAATAGGAGCGTAAGTTGAAGGCCGGCCAATACCATATTGTTCCAACGTTTTCACTAAAGTTGCTTCACTATAACGCGGTTGCGGTTGGGTAAATCGTTGCTCTTTGTGAATCCCCTTGACGTGCAGTTCTTCATTTTGCACCAGTTCCGGTATCGGCGGTGTTTTGATCTCTTCTGCGTCGTCGCGGCTCTCAACATATAGGCTGATGAACCCTGAGAATATATGTTCAGTTTGCTGAGAACGGAGAATATACGCCCCTTTCGATTCAGCAATTTTTGCAGTAATATCGACAGTGGTGTTTCTAAATTTGGCCGCGGTCATTTGAGATGCAACCATTCGCTGCCAGATAAGCTGGTATAATTTGAACTGATTGGTTTCAAGATATTCTTTTATCAGTTGAGGTTCGCGCTCGACGCTCGTTGGCCTTATGGCTTCATGTGCTTCTTGCGCTCCTTTTACGGAACTAGTAAAAGATCGAACGTTTTTAGGCAGATAAGCGTTGCCAAATTGTCTCTCGATATATTTTCTTGCCTCGGAGATCGCCGATCCGGAAACCTGAATCGAGTCGGTTCGCATGTAGGTTATTAAACCTACACTGCCCTCGGTTCCTATCGGTAAACCTTCATACAATTGCTGTGCAATTGCCATTGTTTGACGTGCCGTGAACCGCAACTTACGATAAGCTTCTTGCTGGAGCGTACTGGTAATGAAGGGGGGGGAAGGCTGCTTCATTACCTCCTTGACTCCCACGCTGGACACCGAATATTTAGCGGACCCAAGATCCTTCTCAACCGCCAGTGCTTGTTCTTCTGTCTTGATGCTTATTCTTCTTTTATCACCCTGCCCGATGAGCGTAGCTTTGAACTTCTGAGTTGAATTATGTTTTATCAAATCAACTTCTATGGTCCAATATTCCTCAGGTTTGAAGGAAAGAATTTCGCGTTCTCTGTCAACGATTATTCGCAAGGCTACAGATTGGACACGACCGGCTGATAAACCGCGGCGGATCTTTTGCCACAGTAGGGGTGAAAGCTTATACCCGACTAATCGATCGAGTATGCGCCGGGCTTGCTGAGCGTTTACCAGATTCATATTGATTTCACGCGGTGAATTAAAAGCCGCAGTTATTGCTTCCGGCGTAATCTCATGAAAAGTCACCCGGTTGCATGACGCCCGGGGCGTACAAATAGATTCTTTCAGGTGCCACGCTATTGCTTCGCCCTCTCGGTCAGGATCTGTCGCTAAAAATACCGCAGAGGCTTTGGAGAGCCCTTCTTTTAATTCTGTCAGAATTGATGATTTGTCTCGCATCACTAAATACTGCGGTTTGAAGTCATTCTCAGTATCAACGCCGAGCTTGCTTTTCGGTAAGTCACGGATATGTCCCATCGAAGCCTTGACTATATATTTGGGACCGAGGATACGGGAGAGAGTCCTTGCTTTGGCAGGGGACTCAACAATAACGAAATTCGTGGGTGACTTCATTTTACTCTCGTTTACGACTCCTTAATCACCCTTGAAAGCGTATAGTTCATACCGCCAAGGTGTTTGACTGTGCCTTTTAATTCCATCATTGATAAAGTTGAGCTTACAACTGAAGCAGGTAGTTTGGATGTGCGGCAAATTTCGTCAATGTGTACTGGTTCCACACCAAGATATCTAATTAAGTTTTTTTCATTTTCAGTCACCGGGAGTGTTTCTTTGAATTCAAGTTGTGTAGCAACTGATTCGATATTGAGCTCTATTAAAATGTCGGATTCGGTTCTCACCAACTTTGCACCTTGTTGAATCAAACGGTTTGTTCCAGAACTCTTGGCTGAGAAAATGTTCCCCGGTATGGCGAAAACATCTCGGTTTTGGTCTAAGGCGTATTCGGCGGTAATTAAAGCCCCTGACTTTTCCCCAGCTTCAGTCACTAGTGTGCCCAACGTCAAGCCTGAGAGGATGCGGTTACGCCGGGGGAAATTTTCAGGCCTTGGTCCCATATCCATCGCATACTCTGAAATTAGAGCCCCATTTTCAATTATTTGCTTTGCGATAGCTGTGTTTTCTGGTGGGTATATTACATTAACCCCGGAGCCTAGTACCCCAATCGTACGACCGCCCGCTTTTAGGGCAGAAGAGTGGGAAATCGTATCTATCCCGCGGGCCAAACCTGAAGCGATGGTGACATTATTTCGGCTAAGCGCGGTTACGATCTCCTCGGTCACTTGCCTGCCATAGGCTGTTGGATTTCGTGTCCCCACCACCGCAATTGAAAGCTGGTCCTCAGGCAGAAGATTACCCTTGATATACAAAACTGGTGGATAGTCGTAAATCTCCTTAAGTCTGGAGGGATACTTTGGGCTTACTGCGGTGACGACGGAAACCCCGAAACGATCTGCTTTTTCCAGTTCACGCGCTGGTTCAACTTTAGATCGCCAGTAAACAATTGAATTAATCGTACCGCAATCGAGACCGACCTTCGATAATTCCGCTTCGTTGGCCTTCCAGGCGGTCGAAAGATCTCCGAAATATTTCTCCAACATTGTAAGCCGGACCCGGCCGATACCTGGAATAAGACTGAAACCCAGGTAATGGACAGTGTTACTCTGTTCGTTCAAAGCGTCGCAATTTTAACACAGGGCATTGCGAGAGACAATCGTTCAGGAATGACTGAGTGGAAAACTTGAATTGGCGGAGAGGGTGGGATTCGAACCCACGGTCGAGTTACCTCGACTCACGCTCTCCAGGCGTGCCTGATAGTCCACTCCAGCACCTCTCCGCAAAGTGGTTTGATTGCCTGAAGAACCCGCCAATGATAAATTAATGCGTCCGGTTAGTCAACAATGCAAACACTCTTGAAACGCTGACGTTCATACTACCATGTATGAGTATTTGCCCGGTACTAGTACCGCATGCTATAGTTTAGATGAATAAACCCTTCGAGCCGTCCCGGCCTAACTTTCAAAAGAAACATGGCAGACGGCCGGTCAGGGTGTCGCTGGAAACGGCGGCGCCTCCCGTTTTTGGAAAGGAGGGGTATGAGCGCTTACGCCGTCCTTCGTTTGAGGGACTGTTTGATCCAATGACCGAAGCTAATTGCGTTACCGGCACTTTTGATGCCTTCAATCGTCGCGTTAACTACCTGCGTATTTCGGTCACAGACCGATGCAATCTGCGATGCACCTACTGCAGCGACGGCGAAATCAACCACCTTCACCATGACGACATCTTGCGTTATGAAGAGATTGAGCGGGTGACCAAAGCTGCCGCTGCCCTCGGAGTACGTCATGTCCGGCTGAGTGGAGGCGAACCGCTGGTGCGGCCGTATTTGTGGAATCTGATCGAATTGTTGACGCCGATTCCGGGTATTGAAGACATTTCACTAACCACCAACGGCACGCTGCTAAAGGAGCAGGCTACAAAGTTGCGCAGCGCCGGCTTGAAACGCATCAATGTAAGTCTCGACTCGCTGAGGCCTGGCCGTTTTGAACGGATCACCGGCGGCGACAAGCTTGGCGACGTACTCGAAGGAATTCAAGAAGCTCATCGCGTTGGGCTTTCGCCGGTGAAGATAAACATGGTGGTCATACCCGGGGTGAACGACGATGAGGTAGAAGATTTCGCCTTGATGGCTAAGGATGAGGGATGGCACGTTCGTTTCATCGAGCATATGCCTTTCGGAGGGATTGGCAGTACTCCATCAATGACGGTGGCTGAAATCAAAGAAAAGATAGAATCGATGGTGAGCGACCTGTGGCCGTGCTGCCTCTCCGGCGCTGGTCCAGCCAGCTACTTCAGTTTCGGTGAAGGACAGGGAACGATCGGCTTCATTCGTCCGGTCAGCCATCGCTTCTGTGGCCAGTGCAACCGGTTGCGGCTGACTGCAGACGGTAAGCTGAGGCCTTGCCTGCTGAACGACCTTGAGATCGATATCAAATCTGCTTTGCGAAATGGCGCCGGTATCTCGGATTTGAAAGACCTGCTTAAACAGGCGATCATTGCCAAACCGGAGCGCCACCATTTGGAAACGGCCGGCATTGGCGGCCGCCAGATGCGTCAGATCGGGGGATAGCTCATGGAATTATCTCATGTCGATGAGCGTGGCCGAGCCAGGATGGTAGACGTGACCGAAAAGGTAACCACCAGCCGCCGCGCTGTGGCTATCGCTCATATCAGCATGAAACCTGAGACACTTGAGCTCATCAAGAATATGGAGATCAGAAAGGGCGATGTACTGGCAGCGGCGCGTATTGCCGGAATAATGGCTGCCAAGAAAACGCCGGAACTGATACCGCTGTGCCATCCGTTGACAATTTCCGGAGCCGCAGTCGAGTTCGAGTTTTACGGCACCGACCAGTTAATAGTATCGGCCGAGGTGAAATGCACCGGGCCTACCGGTGTTGAGATGGAAGCCCTCACCGCCGCCAGCATCGCCGTTCTTACGGTATACGATATGTGCAAGGCGGTGGACAAGGGCATGACCATAGAACGAATCTACCTTGAGACTAAAGAGGGTGGCAAGAGCGGGACTTACAGGAGGCTGGATGGCTAAGATTGTCGCCGTTTGCACTAGCATAAAAAAAGGCACTAAGAAAAAAGATATTGGCCGCGGCTTTCTGGAGGCGGATTACGGCATTCAAGGCGACGCCCACGCTACCAAAGGCTGGCACCGGCAGGTTAGCCTGCTGGACAATTCCAGCATTGACAAGATGCGCGCCAAAGGGCTGACGCTTTCACCCGGCGACTTCGCCGAGAACCTGACGACCGAAGGTCTCGAACTGATGGCACTGCCTGTCGGTACGAGGCTAAAGACAGGGCGGGGAGTTGAGCTGGAGATCACCCAGATCGGCAAGGAATGTCATCACCACTGCCAGATCTACCGCCAGGTGGGGATGTGTGTCATGCCTCTTGAGGGCGTCTTTGCCCGCATCATACAAGGTGGCGAGATACAAGCCGGGGATACCATTGAGGTTGTTGGAGCGTAACTCATTCCGGTGACGGCAAGGGTTTAATTCAGCCGTTAAACAAGAAAACCCGAACCGTCTCTCCTTTTTCCAGGATGTCGATGTTGGCCGGAATGTCCAAGTAACCGTCGGCCTCAGCGGTGGCGGTGATTGCGCCGGATTCTTTGAACAATGGCCAGGCTTGTCCGGCGACAAGTTTAACCGGAAGGAACTGTCGTCGGCCGACACTGCCAGGCACGCTCTGCGCCAGCATAGCTTCTGCGGGTCTTTTCGCTTCGACTGGTAAACGAGCCATTTTCCTTACCGCCGGGGCAAGTAGAACATGACCGTTAATGAGACACGACGTCGGGTATCCCGGCATACCCAGCACCGGCTTGCCGTCGATTACGGCGAACATGGTCGGCTTGCCCGGCTTGACTTGGATGCCGTGGAAAAGCACCTTCCCCAGATCTTCCAGTATGCTGAACATGAGATCACGCTCGCCGACCGACGAACCGCCAGAGATGACCACCATGTCATTTTCCAAAGCTTTTTCGATTGCAGTACGCAGTTTCAACGGTTTGTCCTCAGCGATAGGCATCTTCACTGGTTCTCCGCCATTTGAGCCTACCACCGCGGCCAGGGTGTGAGAATTAATATCGTAGATCTGCCCCGGTTTGAGAGCTTGCCCGGCGGGGGCGATCTCCTCACCGGTGGGCATGATGGCGACGCGGGGTTTTCTGAATACTGAAGCTTCGGAGAAGCCCTGGGAAGCCAGCACGCCGATCTTACCGGCGTCAAACTGAGTCCCCTGTTTCAAAATGATTTCACCCTGTTTGATATCTTCTCCGGCTTGGCCGATGTTGGCACCGGGATAAACCGCCTTGTAGATATTGACCTGTTCATCGACACGCTCGGTCTCTTCTACCATGACCACAGCATCGGCGCCGGCAGGCATGGGCGCCCCGGTAGCAATTTGGACAGCTTTGCCTTTTTCAGTAGTCACAAAAGGGGCGTCCCCAGCGAAGATTTGGTCTACCACCCGCAGAGACTTTGGGCTTCGCCGCCCGGCGCCGAAGGTATCCTCGGCAATAACGGCGTAGCCATCCATGGCAGCCCGGGAAAAGGGAGGAATTGACATAATCGCCCGGAGATCTTCGGCCAAAACGCGACCGAAAAGGTTTTTAATCGGTACAGATTCAGACGTGTCAACAGGTACTACGGCATTCAACACTATCGCGAGGGCATTATCGAAATCCAGCAGTCGTCCGAAAGGCTTCACCGCCCGGCCTCCCTCGCCAGGTGCCCAAGCTCGGGCAGAATTATCTTTTCTGCGGCTAGCTTAACCGCGTTGATAGAGCCCGGTAGGCACAAGATGATTTTGCCGGAAATGACACCGCCCAGCGCGCGGCTCATGATAGCCGGCGTGCCGATGCTTTCCCAGGTCAATAATCGGAAGAGCTCACCGAAACCCGGAATTTCTTTGTCAAGCAAACCGGAAACGGTCTCGACAGTGATGTCGCGGTGAGAGAGACCGGTCCCGCCGGTGGTTATAATGACCTTCACTGAAACATCGCCGGCGAACCCGGCGATGGCTTTATTAATTGCCGGAGCATCGTTCTTGAGCAGGCGGTAAGCGAGGACGGCGTGGCCGTTTTCCTTGAGTGCTGCTGTTAGATAGCGCCCGGATTCATCGGTGTCCTCAGTTCGGGAATCAGAAATGGTTATGACCGCACAGCCGACGGACTTGGGCGCTTCAGCCTTATGATCAATATGTCCCATAAGCCGCATTATAAGGCCGACGGCGGCTTTAGACAATCTTGGTCATTATCTAAAACCAGCAGTGGCCTGGTACTGCAGCAACTTCTGGAGTTTTTCAGGATGGCTGCTTTTCAGGAGGGCTTCCTCTTTTGATATCAGGTTTTTACGGAGTAAATCCGAGAGTGACTGGTCTAGAGTTTGCATGCCGTCTTTCCCAGAGAGTTGAATGACGTTGGTGATCTCGTGAGTTTTCTGCTCGCGAATTAGGTTTCTAACCGCCGGACTGGCAACCATCACCTCAAAAGCAGGTACTCTTCCTTTGGCGTTGAGCCTGGGAATCAGAGTCTGGACTAGTACAGCTTCAATCACCTGGCTGAATTGCAGCCGAATTTGCTGCTGTTGAGAAGGCGGGAAGATATCGATTACCCTGTCAACGGTCTGGGCAGCGTCGGTGGTGTGAAGCGTGCCAACGACGAGGTGCCCGGTTTCAGCCGCGGCTATGGCCGTAGAAATGGTTTCAAGGTCACGCATTTCACCGACGATGATTACATCCGGGTCATGGCGGAGGGCGTGTTTCAAAGCGACGGCGAAGGCTTTGGTATCATCTCCGAGATCCCGCTGGGCGATCAAGCATTTTTTATTCGAGTGCAGGTATTCAATCGGATCTTCGATAGTGATTACATTACGTGAAGCATTCTGATTCAGGTAGTCTACCATCGCGGCCATGGTCGTTGATTTTCCGGAGCCCGTCGGTCCGCACACCAGGATCATGCCACGTGGTTTTAAAATAAGTTCCTTACAGATTGCAGGTACCCCAAGCCGTTCCATAGAGAGGATCTGAAACGGCACCTGACGGAAAGCTAATGAAAGAGTACCCCTCTGTCGCATAACACTAACGCGGAAACGCGCGACCCCCGCTAAACTGTAAGCGAAATCAAGCTCTTTCTCTCGTAAGAAAGTTTCCTTCTGTTCCGGTTTGGCGATTTCATCAAGGACGGCTTCCAGATCGGATGTCTTGAGATTAGCGTATTGACCCTGAATGACGAGTTCGCCATCTACCCGTATAACCGGGGGGCTTGGTACTCGCAGATGGAGGTCGGAACCGCCGAGTTCAACCAGGAGCCTTAACCATTCATCTATTTGCGACACTTCATCTCGCTCCAGCGTGTGAAATATTGGGATTGTCGGATTCGCCGTCCACGCGATCGGCTTCAGCCTTCAGCATTTCGACCTCGGCTTCGGTAAATAACCGCCAACCACGGCGGTCGCGGGCGACGGCACTGCCAAGGAGGTTACTTTTCAGCCACCGAAACAGGGTCGTTCGGCTGATGCCTGCCAGATCGCAGACTTCTGCAGTTCGATAGTATTTTACGCCTTTAAGAATAACAGACATTGATTTCGGACCTGTATGGCTATATTCGGATATACTTTAACGTATCATTCAGTCCGAGTAAATGGGTATTTCGTTCGATGAGGATAACCGAAAGTACCATTTTCATCTGACGGAGAGCGCCCGTCAGTCCGATAAACGTACGAGCCGCACATCTCCAGCCGCCCCGATTCGGTCGGCCATAATAATGATGGCTCCGGATACACCCTCGATCGACTGAGCTGCTGAGAGCGCCTTGTTGATGTCATAAGGGGATTGGATACAATTGCAGCAAGCAGTGGCTGCGGCATCAGCCAGGCTGGCGGACGCAGCTACAATGGTCACCGCGTCTGCTTTACCGAATGAAAGAGAATGCCCCACTGTCCCTGATGAAGTGCAGATCCCGCAAGGAGTATCAGTTGGTTTAATCGTTAGGCCTAACTTGCCGGAGAAGAGCGAATCGCCTGCCTGAATACCCACAACTCTTTCGCGGGTTGTTCTAATGAATAAATCGCCCCCGTTCTCGACAATAATATCTGACGAGTATTCCAATAAATCACGGCCGACAGATTCAGCTATAGCCCCAGCCACGGCAGCCATAGGTCCCACGCCGGCTTTCTGAGCTGCTTCCGCCATGTCACAGATGATTGGAGATTCTCCCGGATCAACCTCAACGGGAGCCAGCGAAGTTAAAAATTCGGGGTGGCGAGCGATATACCCCTCGATGGTCTGCCGGTATTTTTGTACCGATCGGTATGCCTTACGCTCAAGGTTGCAGCGGGCGGCGATGAAAAGGTTGGTCTCCTTGATACAAACGGAAAAGGAGATGAGATCAGGACTGGAGTGTTGGCTGCGGTAGAATCTGGGTTGGTAACTCAACCGTTCCTCGGTGTCTCTTCCGGCAAGGGCGCCGGACTATTTTAGAAATGCAACTCCATCGATCGGGACGGGCAGGATAAAATGCACATGCCGCAGACGACACACTTATCCTCTTCGAACCTGACCTCACGTGTTGCCGGGTCAACGGTAAATGAGCTTGAAGGGCAGACAGTAACGCAGGCGCCGCAGTCGGTGCAGCGCTCCTCATTACGAGTGACTTCACGACACAGCGTGTCGATGATCAGTCCCGATTTGGTCAGGTATTCTATGCCTTTATCGAAGTCAGCCCGTTCACCCTTAAGTTCCAACACCATATGACCTTCTTCAGAGGTGATATTGGCTTTAAGTATATTGAGCTCCAGGTTGAAGTCTTTGATGAGGTGATATACCACCGGCCGGCTGACCAGGTGGCGGGGAAAACGCAACGAGATCTTTTTGGTGGCAGTCATCTTATTTTTCACCATTTATCGGCCTTTCATTAAGCAGCTTGAATTTAACGCCGCTTTCGATCCCGGGCAGGGCGGCGACCGGTGACGTAAGCTCAAATTTGCCGTTAGTAATCCTGTCTTTCAGAATCATGGCAATCTCTCGAGCTCTGGGATAGCTGGACAACGAGGCAGTAGGTACTTCACGGCCGTTGATCTTTACCTTACCGGTTTTAAGTTCGCCGTACGATACTTCGCCGACGACTTCCGGCTTGACATTGGGGTAGGCATCGGAGTAGTCCACCACGGCGGCGAAGATATCATCGTCAGTGACAGTGGTATATCTGAGAACATCCTCATCCAGGATAGGAATAGGTACGCCGATTCCCACCGAGACGGTCACGCCGTAACCCAGCATAGACGTGCCCACTAGATATCTGGAACTCATTTGTTTGAGATCGCCGATGACCGCGAGAGTACCGGCACCGCGCTTGGGAACGCCAGACTCAGTCCGGGGCACGGCGGGATTGAACTGCGTCCCATGCCAGGCGATGAAGCCCTCACCGCCGCCGAGGAAGATTTTTGTCCCGATGCCGATTGTCTTGTACATGGGGTCGTTCAATAGCGGTGAAAGCTGCCCTGCTGAACAGTAAGTGACATTGCCCATGTTTGCCTTCAAGGTGCCCATGTAAGTATAGATGGTCTTGTCGGAAAGATTGACCGCCACATTATAATTTTGATAAGCGTTGCGCATATTGAACAGCACTGCTTCGTTCATATCCCGAAGGTTGATCCAAGTCTCCAATTTTTTCCGGGGGTAGCAGTCGGTGCCGTAAGCGGTGGCAGTAAGCTTGATGTCCTTGCCGGCAACTAGCTCTTCTATGACATGGCCGCCGCCGTAGTTAAATTCGCCAGGGTGAAAGCGGTTGCGCGGATCATCTTCAGGTAGGGCATTAGCGCCGAGCATGACATCCACCGCTGCAAAGCCTGCATAGGCTGGCACGTCGTTCAAAGACACCTTGCCGCCACCAAGTTTAATCCGGGGTTTAGTGTGCCCGATATTGAAGTATGCCCCGCTGGAGCACATAGGTCCGAAAGTGCCCGTTGTGACGACGTCCACTAAAGCAGCTGTTTTCTTCAGACCATGTTCCTTGACCACACCTATGATTTCTTCAGCGGTGAAGACGACGGCTTGGCCGGAACGGATCTTCTGGTTGATTTCCTCGATTGTTTTAGCCATGGGCACCTCTGCTTGACTGCGTATTGGACATAAATATTAACACGTTACGCTGCTTGCGTCACCATGACCAGCATCCAATGGCGAAGACAAGGATTGAAGCTCTACTCAGTGCCGCCTGTCTCCTGGGGCATGAATCGGTCTGGCAGAGTATGATTGGTCGCACCGATCATTTCCCAGTGAAAACATCACTGGCTTGTAACTCAAGATCTAAATAAGATAGAATAAATCTCTGTTCCCATTTGCGCCCCTGTAGCTCAGGCGGATAGAGCACCAGCCTCCGAAGCTGGTTGCGAGCGTTCGAGTCGCTCCAGGGGCATTTCCTGCCATAGTAACTTTTTCAAAGATGGGAGGAGCTACTATCGACAGCGAACTGACCGAAATCAGGTGGCATGGACGCGGCGGCCAGGGAGCCGTAACTTCCGCTGAATTAATCGCCCAGGCGGCTATTAACGAGGGCAAATATGCCCAGGGATTTCCCAGCTTCGGTCCTGAACGTCGAGGCGCTCCGGTTATGGCATTCAACCGCGTCAACCAGTACAGACCGATTAGAAACCGTGCCGGGATTACGAAACCTGACGTGATGGTGATTCTGGATCCCAGCCTGCTTTCTATTGGCAACCTTACATCCGGGCTTAAAGACGGCGGGACGATCATCATTAACACCTCGAAACCATCCGATGCATACCCGGAACTGGTCAAGAAATTCAACCTGGCTGTCATCGACGCCACACGAATCGCCCGCGAAGAATTGGGTGTGCCGATTGTCAATACTACAATGCTTGGAGCCCTCATCAAAGCCACCGGGGTCGTCAGTGTAGACTCAATGATAGAGCCTTTGAAAGAACGATTTGGCCGGCTGGCTGAAAAGAATATCAAAGCTCTGTCTCGCGCTTACTCCGAGACCCAGGTAAAGGAGCTTCAGAACATTGGCTAAATCTGAAAACGAACTCACCTGGAAAGATATTGAGATCGGAGCCGCGGTCATCGAGCCAGGTTCGGCGGCGGCATACCGTACCGGCGACTGGCGGTCACAGCGGCCGACATACGATTTCTCAAGGTGCCTAAAGTGCGGCATCTGTTTCGTCTTTTGTCCCGAAGGCTGCATTCGACAGAACCAGAAAGGCTTTTTTGAAGCTAATCCATATTACTGTAAAGGCTGCGGCATTTGCGCTTATGAGTGCCCCACCCGGGTTATCGTGATGCGGGAAGAGGAGGAGAAGTGATGAAGGGTAAACGTCACGGTATTGAGGTCTCCATCGCCCTGGCGGACGCGGTAAAACTTTGTGATGCCGACGTCATCGCTGCTTACCCCATAACGCCGCAAACACATATCGTCGAACACCTCGCTGAGCTGGTAGCAGAAGGGGAACTGGACGCCGAATACATCCCGGTAGAATCCGAGCATTCCGCCCTGTCTGCCTGCCTAGGATCGGCAGCTGCCGGCGCGCGCACCTTCACTGCAACCGCGGGACAGGGGCTTGAACTGATGCACGAAGTCCTTTATGTTGCTTCGGGTATGCGGTTGCCCATAGTCATGGCGGTGGCTAACCGGGCTCTATCGGCACCATTATCTGTTTGGGGAGACCACTCCGACGCCATGGCCGTTCGAGACACCGGCTGGATTCAGATTTTTACCGAAAACGGCCAGGAAGTTGTGGACCAGATTATCTGCGCTTTCAAGATAGCAGAGCACCATAAAGTGCTGCTGCCGGTGATGGTCCATCTGGACGGCTTTAACCTGTCCCATGTCATCGAACCTATCGAAATGCCCGACCAGCAGGATGTTTGCAGTTTCGCGCCGCACAATCGCAGTCCACTAACGTTACACCCCAATCACCCGGTAGCCATGGGCGACTTCGCGCCGCCGGTAGTCTTTACCGAGGCCAAATGGGCACAAGAACAAGCGATGTTGTCGGTAAAGCCGACTATAATCGAGGTTTGGGACGAATTCGCCCGAAAATTCGGCCGGCCTTACAAACCGGTGGAATGTTACAAATGCGACGGCGCCAAGAACCTTTTATTCACTATGGGAAGCTTCTCTGAAACCGCGATGACTGCCGTAGACAAGCTGCGCCAGGCTGGTGTCGATATCGGCTTAGTCCGGTTACGCTTGTGGCGGCCTTTCCCCTTCGAAGAATTCCGCGCCGCGGTTAAAGATGCTGAAACGCTGTTAGTTCTCGATCGCTGTATTTCATCAGGCGGACCCGGCGGGCCGGTCGCCTCCGAGTTGAAGTCGGCACTTTATAACCTGGATAAAAAACCGAAAGTGGTCAGTTTCGTCGGCGGCCTCGGTGGCCGTGACATAACTGTGGCCGGCTTTGAGAAAATCATCGTTGACGGGCTGGAATTGGCCGAAAAAGGTCAGGAGCGGATCTTCGAAATCGTGGGGGTGAGGGAATAATGCAAAACCTGGGCATTTATGCTTCCCGCCTGGTGACGAAAGAAGAAAATTTTGTACCCGGGCATCGCGCCTGCATCGGTTGCGGCGAGGCTTTGGCGGTAAGACTGGCGGCTAAGGCTTTCGGCAAAAATACCATAGTGGTTAATGCTACCGGTTGCATGGAGATTGTTGCATCACAGTTGCCATATACCTCATGGAAACTGCCCTGGATTCATACGCTTTTTGAGAACTCTGCTGCTGTGGCTTCAGGAGTAGAAGCCGGCCTGAAGGCGCAAATGCGTAAAGGTAAGCTGCCCCAGGAAGATATCAAAGTTACAGCCATCGCCGGCGATGGCGCTACACTAGACATAGGACTGCAGGCCTTGTCAGGCGCCATGGAGCGCGGTCACGATTTCGTTTATCTTTGCTTTGACAATGAAGCCTACATGAACACCGGCATCCAGCGCTCATCGGCCACGCCTTTCGGCGCCTCGACCACCACCTCTCCCGCCGGCCGCGCCAAGGCGGGGCAGATGTCCTGGAAGAAGGACATGCCGGCTATTGCCGTAGCCCACAATATCCCTTACGTAGCCACCGCTTGCCCCAGCTATCCCTTTGATCTCATCGAAAAGGTCAAGAAGGGGCTGGAGACCAGGGGGCCGGCCTATATCCACATCCTCTCCGTCTGTCCCACCGGTTGGCGCTGCGATACCGAAATCTCGGTCATGCTGGGTCGCCTGGCAGTGGAGACCGGTGTTTTCCCGCTTTACGAGGTGGAGAACGGCAAATACAAGATGAGTATGGTCCCGGAAAAACTTAAACCGGTCAAGGACTACATGAAGCTGCAGCGCCGCTTCCGGCATTTAAAGCCGGAGGCTATCGACTCCATCCAGGCGCGGGTGGTCGAAGAATACGAGAAACTGCTGGAGAAAGCCGAATGACCCTCGATACCAGATCGACGGCCGAGGTAGTAAACGCCGTCCTAGCTAAATACCAAAACGACTCAAGCATGCTGGTCGGCATCCTGCAGGACATACAAGCCGAACTCAATTATTTACCGAGGGAAGCCCTTGAGATGACGGCCGAGGTGCTGTCCATCCCGCTGTCCCGAGTCTATTCGGTAGCCACTTTTTTCAAAGCCTTCTCATTAAAACCAAGAGGCCGGCACGGTATACACGTGTGCATGGGAACAGCCTGTCACGTCCGCGGCGCCGAGAAGGTGCTGGATCGTTTTCAGACCGAACTTTGCGCATGCGCCGGAGAAACCACTCCCGATATGAAGTTCACGCTTGAAACAGTTAACTGCGTCGGAGCTTGCGCTCTGGGTCCTGTAGTCGTTGTAGATGGCGAATACGAAGGCCAGGTGACTGCTGAGAAAGTCAAATCTATCATCGAGGGCTGCAAATAGATGGTAGTTGAAAAATCTGGGAAGCGTCTCAACTCGGCATCGGAACTCGAGTTGCTCCGTGAAGAAATAAAGCGCTCCGCTTCCGCCCGTACCCGGACGGTGACTATCTGCTGCGGCACGGGCTGTCTGGCTTATGGTGGCGCCAAGGTGGCGCAGGCGTTCCGTGACGAGATAATAAACCGCGGTCTGGCGAGCGAAGTTGAAATCAAGACCACCGGTTGCCACGGCTTTTGCGAGCGTGGTCCGCTTGTGGTTATCCGCCCGGAAAATATCCTGTATCAGCGGGTAAAACCTGCGGACGTCCCCCAAGTCATTGACGAGACGGTAAATGGCGGTAAAGTCATCGATCGCCTGCTGTATACTATTCCAGGCACCAAGCAGAAAGTGACCTATGAACACGACGTACCGTTTTATAAGAAACAGATGCGCCTGGTCTTCGGTGCCAACGGTTATATCGATCCCACTGTCATAGAGGACTACATCGGTTGCGGCGGCTACGCGGCGCTTTCGAAAACCCTTTTCGAAATGACGCCGGACGAGGTCGTCGACGAAGTGAAGAAGTCCGGCCTCCGCGGCCGCGGAGGCGGTGGTTTTGCGACCGGCGCCAAGTGGCAAAGCACAAGGGAGGCTCACGGCGACCCGAAGTATGTCATCTGCAACTGCGACGAGGGAGACCCCGGAGCTTTTATGGACCGCTCCCTGATGGAAGGCAATCCCCACGCAATAATCGAGGGTATGGTCATCGCTGCTTATGCCATAGGCGCCCATCTAGGCTACATTTATATCCGCAATGAATACCCGGTAGCCGTCAAACATGCCGAGAAAGCTATCGCCCAGGCCGAGGCAATGGGCTTGTTAGGGGAGAATATCCTGGGATCGGGTTTCAGCTTTAGCGTCAAGATTAACCGTGGCGGCGGCGCTTTCGTCTGCGGCGAGTCCACCGCTCTGATGGCTTCCGTTGAAGGACGGGTCGGCGAGCCGCGGGCTAAATATATTCACACCTCAGAGAAAGGCTTGTGGGACCAGCCAACGGTGTTAAATAATGTCGAGACATTGGCCAACGTACCGCTCATTATCAACCGCGGCGCACAGTGGTATTCTTCGATCGGCACAGCCAACTCCAAAGGCACCAAGATTTTCTCACTGGTGGGTAAGGTCAACAACACCGGTCTCATTGAGGTGCCTATGGGTATCACCCTCGAGGAGATTGTTTACGGCATCGGCGGCGGCATACCCAAGAACAAGAAATTTAAGGCTATTCAAACCGGCGGTCCGTCGGGCGGCTGCCTGCCGGCTTCAAAACTGGACATGCCCGTCGATTTCGATGAACTGACCCGCGCCGGTTCGATGATGGGTTCCGGTGCGATGATCGTCATGGACGAAGACAATTGCATGGTGGATATCGCCAGGTACTTCCTATCATTCCTGGAGGGTGAGTCTTGCGGTAAGTGCGTTCCCTGCCGCGAAGGCCTTAAACGTATGCGCCAGATTCTGGACCGGATAATCTCAGGCCAGGGCCAGCCGGATGATATTGAACTTCTGGAAAACCTCTCAGAGACACTCACCTGGGGGGCGCTGTGCGGCCTGGGCGGCGGCGCCGCCAACCCGATCATGTCTACTCTGCGCTATTTCCGCGAAGAGTACGAAGCTCACATTATTGAGAAACGATGCCCGGCCGGAGTGTGCAAACCACTGATAAGCTACAACATTATCAATGAGAAATGCCCCAATTGCACGCTGTGTATCAAAGCTTGCCCGGCCGGCGCAATTACCGGACAGGGTAAGAAGCTTCCAGTTATTCTGGACCAGGTCAAATGCACCAAATGCGGCGCTTGCTACGATGTTTGCCGCCTCGGCGCCGTGGAGGTCAGATAACTAATGGCAATTAAACTAACCATCAACGGTCGGGAGTTCCAAGCTGAACCGTGTGACACAGTCCTTACCGTAGCCAAGGCAGCCGGGATTTATATTCCTACACTTTGCCACAGTGAAGCCGTCACAGATTACGGAGCCTGCCGTATGTGTTTGGTAGAAGTAGAGCGGCGCGGGCGTAAGCGTTTGGTGACAGCCTGCCTGTACCCTGTTGAGGAAGGACTTAAAGTCACCACCGACTCTGAAAAGGTCCTTCGAGTCCGCAGGACGGTTATAGAACTGCTGCTGGCCAGATGCCCGGGATCCGCCGCGGTGAAGCAGATGGCAGCGGCTTTAGGTGTCACCGAGTCGCGTTTCAGCATCGCCGATGAAAACAGCAAAAGTGATGCCTGCGTTTTATGCGGGTTGTGCACCAGGGTATGCGCCGAAGTGGTCGGTACTTCAGCTATCAGTCTAGTCAACCGGGGAACTGAACGCGAAGTCGCTTTACCTTTCTATAACGAAGCCGGCGATTGCATTGCCTGCGGTTCTTGCGCTTATATCTGTCCAACTGGCGCCATCAGTCTGGTGGACAGCGGAAATAAACGGATCATTTCTTGGCCTCAGGGCACTGTTGACTTTGCAATGAAGGCGTGCCTCAACTGCGGTACCCATTACGCCCCGGTGCGTCAAGTGGAATTCATGGCCCGAAAGTCGGGATTGTCGCCGAGCGAGTTTGATTACTGCCCGGACTGCAGGAAACTGTAATTGACTGTTCTCCGCTCGAATAATATACTCGCCACTTACGGGGTGTAGCGCAGCTGGTAGCGCGCAGCGTTTGGGACGCTGAGGTCGGAGGTTCGAAACCTCTCACCCCGACCAGTGATTGTTCTCCCGCGGTTAAGTAAAAAATCCCGTAGGCGAAATGCCTACGGGATTTTCACAATGCTTTTGATTTGACATAAACATATGTCTGCTGGACAATTATGGTATGAAAAGTAGTCATACAATTGTGAATATCTTGATATCGGCTGCTGCCGCTATTGCGGTAATGCTGTTATCATGGCAAGTCTATCAGAGGTATCAACCGGTGAGTCTTGACGGGGTCGAAATCAGAGAATATCAAGGCGAGATGCTCTCCTCAGTAGCTAACGATTTTCGTGAAAACTCAATAAAAGGTCCCCAGTTCATCGAACGCGAATCATACCGATTGGAAGTTTCCGGGCTGGTGAATAATCGCTTGAATTTAAGTTATAGCCAGCTGACAGAAGGTTTTCAGGATTACCAGAAAGTGGTGACCCTATATTGCGTCGAGGGTTGGGACGCTAAGATCCTGTGGCAGGGTTTGAAGGTTGAAGACCTGTTCATTCAGGCTGGACTCAATCCAAAAGCCAATACCGTAATCTTCCACGCGACAGACGGGTACACGACATCGTTTCCCATTGAATACCTCATTGAAAACGAAATATTGCTAGCCTACAAGATGAACGGGGTAACCATACCCCCGGAACGAGGATTCCCTTTAATTTTAGTGGCTGAAAGCAAATGGGGATACAAATGGATCAAGTGGATTACCAAAATTGAACTGTCGGACGACGTCAACTACCAGGGGTACTGGGAAAGCCGCGGCTATTCCGATTCCGGAGATCTGGATGAGGACTTCTTCAAATAATTGTTTGACTTTGCTTCAACAGTCCGGCAACAATAAGGCACACGGAGGCTTTAATGGGATCAAAAACTGTAACGCTTAAAGTCAATGGAACCGACGTTGCCCTTTCCTTTTTTGTCCAGACATACTTCGACCATGTTTTGGATGGAATGGCTACAGCCCTGGAGAGCACATGCAAAGCGGAAACTATGACAGTAGACGCTAAAGACAGCAGGGTAACTTTGGTGATCAACGGAGCTTCGGTACACCTGAATGAGTTCGTTGAGCGCATTATTTTTAATACCGTCCAGGGGATGGTCAGCAGTTTGCGAGGAGTGACACACTTAGAGAATTTTGTGATTGCCATTGGTCCTGGGAAATAACCCCTAACTTATTTGCTGAGCTATTTTTAATTCTAGGATATCTGCGTGAGTTATCGCTTAGTTGAGATCCCCGAGCTGAATGAACCGGATCTGATCGTAGGATGGCCGGGAATAGGTAGCGTGGGAATACTGGCGGTCGATACCCTGCGGCGCCAGCTTGAGGCTGATTACGCTGGTGAAATTGAACCTGAGCCGTTTTTCTACCCCAACGGAGTGGTGATTAAAAACGGCGTCCTTGAAGAATTGAATTTTCCTACAAGCCGGTTCTATTACAAACGGCTGCCGCAGCGTGACTTGGTTATGTTTATCGGGGAAGAACAACCGGCGGAAACAGGTTCAACCTACGCGTCCGGCGGCAAAGCGTTCATGATGGCAAACCTGGTTGTCGATGTGGCTCAAAAACTGGGCTGCCGCCACATCTTTACCTCTGGCGCTGCTGTCTCGGCTATCCATCATAATTACACCCCGGGGGTTTGGGTGGTGGCAACCGAAAAAACCTTGCTGGCGGAGATCGAATTAAAGCGGTCTGGTTCTTACCTGAGCGAACATCAAGGGAAGGGAACACAAGCCAATATCACCGGCCTCAATGGTTTGCTAATCGGCGTCGCCGCCAGGCGGGGCATCCCGGGGGCTTGTCTAATGGGTGAGGTACCTGACTACCTCGCTCGAGCACCATTGCCGTACCCATCGGCTTCGCGCTCTGTTTTGGAAATACTATCACGTTTTTATGATCTGCAATTAAATTGCAGCGACCTGGAAGAAATGCGCCGGCAGACCCTTGAGATGGCGGAACAATTTTTCAATCAGTTTCCTGATGAAATTAAAGCGAAGATATCCCAACGGGCTCAAACCCGGGTTGAAGCCGAGGGTGGCGAGGCGATAACTGAGGACGATAAACAATGGATGGCTGAACACATCGAAGACCTGTTTCGTCCCGGCTGGAATAATGATGACCGGGCAGCTTAAGTATCTGA
Organism: Dehalogenimonas alkenigignens; assembly: GCF_001466665.1. Lineage (NCBI taxonomy): Bacteria > Bacillati > Chloroflexota > Dehalococcoidia > Dehalococcoidales > Dehalococcoidaceae > Dehalogenimonas > Dehalogenimonas alkenigignens. Next base: position 1,264,163 of record NZ_KQ758903.1, read on the forward strand.
CAGATCCCGGGCTGGACAGGCCCGCTATGGTGGTCGGGTGGCGCGGCGATGCCGGTATGACCGGGGAGCGTGTGATTAAACTTATAAACCAGATTTTCAAAATGAAACCGCTGGCCGAGATTGAGCCGGTCGGCTTTTTTCAACTTTCCGGGGTCGAAGTCGCCAGCGACCTTGCCAAGCTGCCAGATTCGAGTTTCAGCTATTCCAAGGAGGCTCAGTTAATCGCTTTTATCTCAGACACTCCGGCTTATGAAGTCCATCAGTTTCTGGAACAAGTGTTAGATCTGGCAGCAAAACACAAGGTCAGTCACATGATCATTATTGGGGCCTTGCCTGTGATGGCTTCGCATAATACACCGAGCACCTTAATGGCCAATCTCTCAACACCTCTGCTCCGAGACTGGCTTTCCGGGGAAGGTGTGAAAGCAGATATGGACTATATATCACCGCCGGGACAAAAGCCCGCGATAGGGACCTATCTGACCTGGGAAGCACGTCAGCGTGGTGTCGAAGCAGTCTCTTTATGGTCGCCAGTGCCGTTTTACCTGGCGCCGCTGACTGATGAAACAGGTGCCGCCAGGATACTATCATTCCTGCGCCATAAACTTGCTTTGCCTGTTAATACCCAGGAGGCTGAAGATACCGCCAGGCGTCAGCGGGAAAAAATTGCCAGGCTTCGAGCCTCGGAACCCGAGGTGGAAAAATCCCTGTCGATGCTTGAATCAAACCTCAGCCTCACGGAATACGAAGCTGGGGCCCTGGCGGCGTCCGTGAGGCAGGCCTTAAGCTAATTACCGGTTACGTCAGACGCCGGAGTTCCATCCGATGGTGAGTCATCTGCCGAGGTTTCCGGTTCCACTTCTCGATCTTTGAGTTCCGTGGGATGATTCCGCAGATAACGATTGATTTCATCGAGAGACGGGGGGGATACACTAAAAACCTCAATACCCGCGGGATATTGTATGGGGTAGCCTTCTCTTAAGAAAAGCACCCCGGTTTCATCAGGCTTGATTGTTTCGTTTATCCTGGTGACCATGAAATCGTAACGCTTTTTCATGGCTGACCTGTAATTATCAGTCACCGTTTTGGCCACCTTGGTGCTGGCGAAACCCATCATGATGAACCGCTCCCAATCAAGCGTCTCCGATACCAGTTCCCGGTCTTCCAATTGAGAAACAACAGCTCCTGAGCTAACCAAGGAAACAACAATGGCGTGACTTCTAGGGGTATACTTTTCAAGGTGGGCGATTGCGGCATCGCCCGAATGATCGGCCCCTTCGTGGAACACATACTTTACCGGTCCGATACGGCTGGATAAATTCCGCAATTGTTCACTAACCTCTTCCCAATAGCGACTGAACAGTGCTGTATATTCTGGGGCAGCCTCAGGCCACTCAAAAATTAAAGGCACTACATAAAGCTTGCGTTTACCTTTGAATGACGCGGCTTCGGGGCGCTCGATTCTTCCGATTTCCTCACTCATCTTAAGTCCTTGTTTAAAAGATTTGGTCCAGGTTAAAGCAGAACTAGCCGGAAACACCGATCTAATAGCTAGTTTTCAGTATAAAAGAGGCGCTCGTAGAGAAGCTCAAGGCGCGCTTTGTGAGCTAATTCTTGCCAGGCTAAAGCCTGGCACAAGTTTTTCAGAGCTTCAGACCCGAACAGACCCATCAAGCTGGTATAAAAGGCGACGGAGGTTGCTTCTTGGCGGATGGCGAAAAGCAACGTTTCGCCAAGGTCGGCGCCGGACAGTTCGTCCGGAGATTTAAGGTGTTGAGTCGTTTTCAGGTCTGGTATCAACCCAGAAAGTCTCGAACTCTTCGTAATTTGATCTGGTTTCAGGTTTTTAACCATGGCCAGATGTACGTCTTCCTCATCAGCTAATTCACGGAGCAGGGCGGCTGCAGCCGGATCGGAGGTTGTTTCCGCCGCTTTGCGGTAGGTTGCCGACGAGGAGACTTCTTTGAACATAGCAGTTTCTAAGATCTCTGAGATTTCGTCGTTCATCGCACCTCGAGGTTGATATTTGATATTTCTGATCTACTGATTCTAGAATCCAGTGTTTAAAGTGTCAATTTCAATTGGCCTGTGACATTGATTCGGCTATAATTACTTCGAAACAGCGGAGATGCGAGATGACTTATTCCAAGATACTAATTCCACTTGACGGTTCCGAATCAGCTGAGTTGGCATTGCCCTACGCCAAGATGCTCGCTGAAAAAACGACCGCTTTAGTCCTGTTTAGCGTTTGCCCGGAAGATGAACTCCGTTTATGCCGCCTGAATAGCGCCTACCTCGGGATCCAGGCTGGGGTGTTGGCACAGGAGGGTTTCAAGGCTATAAGCCATACCGAACCGGGCGATCTTGCGGAAAAGATCAAAGACTATGTCGCCAACGAGCATGTTGATTTGATCACCGTTTGCCGGCAGGGTTACTCCGATTTGAGTCGGGAAGAGAAGGTTCTGCATAACCTGGTTTCCGAAAACTGTTCACTGATCTTGATAAAACCTGAAAGCCGCAAACCTCGGATTTCCAAGATACTTCTGCCGTTGGACGGTTCCATAGCGTCAGAGAATGTAGTACCCCATGTGATTAGACTAGCAAAGACGGCAAAGGCAGAAGTTGAGTTGCTTTCAGTGAACGCTTATCCGGAAATACCTTCAGACCGACCGCCGTCAGCTAAACCGAGTTGGGAAGAATACGCCTTGATCTTGATGAGAGAGGTGCGTGAACAGGCTTCCGCGTACCTCGAGCGCATTGCAAAAGATTTTCTGGCCGCAGGAATCAACGTAAAAACCAATGTCGTCTTTGGAGGCGCAGCAGATGGCATAGTGAGGGCTGCTGAAGATACCCGCGCCGACGTTATCGCGATGGCGACCCACGCCCGCAGCGGTCTTGACCGCTGGGTCTTCGGGAGCGTTGCCGCAACGGTCAGTTCGGAAACTAAGCTGCCGATGCTGTTGGTACGCGGCAGCGAACGTCCATAGTCAACTGCCAGCGGGCAGGCTTTCGTAATTAGCAGAAGAAACAGACTTCAGATTTTTATGCCGGAAAGTGCATTGAATTCGCCCTCCGCCTGTGAGATTTCAAAGAATAGTTGATTGAGTTACGACATGTGTCGGTGCGTAAGAATAGTTCCAGCAATTCTGACTGATGACCCTCAGAGGCTTCGGTTAATGGCGAAGCAATTAAAAGGCGCCGTTGACTGGGTTCAGGTGGATATTATGGATGGTGAATTTGTGCCATCCAGGAGCATCGGCTGGCGAGACATAAAATCGGTCAAGCTGCCGTTCGACTGGGAAGCCCACCTAATGGTCAATGAGCCGGAAACGTATTTTTCTGGCTTTAGATCAGCAGGTGCGCGACGTGTTACCTTCCATTTTGAAGCAAGCAAAGATCCATGTGGGGTGATTGACATCGCCCGTAAGCTTGGGCTGGAAGTGGGTATTGCGCTGAATCCCGAAACTCCGGTTTCGATGGCCGCCGGTCTATTACCGCTGATCGATAGTATTCTTATCATGTCGGTCATTCCCGGCTTTTACGGCTCGAAATTTATCCCGGAATGCCTGGACAAAGCTGGAAAGGTCAGGGCGCTGGCGCCGGATATTTCAATCGGCATCGACGGAGGCATCAAAGAAGCTAATATCGTGGAAGCGGCTCTAAGCGGGGTGGACGATATTTGCGTCGGCTCGGGCATATTCTTGAGCGGCGATCCTGCAGCCAATCACCGGCGGCTGCAAGGTATTGTTGATTCCGTCATGGCTTGAAGCGAACCGTTTACCGGTTAAGGAGGGCACGCCGTTCAATTTCCGTAATCTTATCGAGACGACGGCGGTACCTTGGTTCGTCGATGAATTCGGCGCCGAGAAACGCTCGGGTCAGTTCCAGGGCAAGCGAAAGGCCCAGGACTCTGGCACCAAGGCATAAAACATTCATATCATCATGTTCCACCGACTGATGTGCAGAATAAGTGTCGTGGCATACAGAAGCGCGAATGCCGGGGATTTTATTAGCCGTGATGCAGGCGCCGGCTCCGGATCCGCAGATTAAAAGGCCTCGCCGGGTATTGCCGGCATTAATTTCCCGGGCGATTTTTTCGGCATAATCCGGATAGTCGTCATCAGGTTGAAAATCACAGGCACCGAGATCAATAATGCGGTGGCCTTCACTTCGCAATAAAGGGACCAGGGCTTGTTTCAGAGCGAAACCTCCATGATCGGCGGCGACAGCCAGGTTAACCATCTATTTCTCCAATCAGTGTCCGTGCCGCCTTGGCAATGTGCTGGGAGGTGAATCCGAATTGCTCGAACAATACATTCCCAGGAGCGGAAGCCCCGAACCGGTCAAGACCAATGATAACGCCCCGGCAACCGACGTAGCGTTCCCAACCTAGAGAACGTCCAGCCTCCACGCTCACTCGCCGCCAGATTTCCGGCGGCAGCACTTGATCACGGTAAGCCTGCGGTTGGGCTTCGAACACCTCCCAGGATGGTAGTGATACGACTCGGCTGGCGATGCCTTCACCCTGGATGATTTTGGCTGCGGCTAGGGCGAAGTGCACCTCGGAGCCGGTGGCGATAAGGATTATCTTGGGATTGTCGTCAGCCTGCCACAGGATATAGCCGCCGCGCCGGGTCAGCGTCGCTGCCCCCATTTCCGTCCGGTCAAAAATCGGCAGCTTCTGGCGGGTGAGGACCAGTGCGGTCGGTCCGTCCTGCCGCTCTAGAGCCATTTCCCAAGCGAAGGCGGTTTCCGCGGCGTCGGCAGGCCGGATTGTTACGAGATTCGGCACTGAACGCAGGCCAGCCAGGTGTTCGACCGGCTGGTGCGTCGGTCCGTCCTCGCCCAGACCGATTGAATCATGAGTAAAAACATACACCACATTGAGTTCCTGTATGGCCGCCAGACGCACTGAAGGGCGCATGTAGTCATAAAACACAAGGAATGTGGCTCCGTATGGGATTATGCCGCCGTGCAGCGCCAGGCCGTTTAGGACTGCCCCCATGGCGTGTTCCCGGACCCCGAATTGAAGATTGCGGGCGGTAGAATTGGAGGCGCCAAAGAGACTCTCGAATTCCATAACTGTTTTGGTGGATGGCGCAAGGTCGGCCGAACCCCCCAGGAGGTTTTCGATTCGTTTGCCGATCAGGTTTATGATCTTGCCGGAAGCTTCGCGGGTGGCTAGCGGTTTCTCCGACGGCTTGAACATATTTTCTAAACCGTCGTTCCAACCCTGCGGCAGGTTCCCGGCCAGAAAATCCTGGAACTGCGCTGCTTCAACCGGGAATGCAGCCGTGTATCGGTTCATAAGACGCTGCCATTCTAACTGGCGGGCTTCCCCGATGGCTCTCGCGGACATGCTAGCATGGACTTCGGCTGGAATTTGGAATGGCTCAAGATGGGAGCATCCCAGACACTCTTTAGCAGCGGAAAGTTCAGCGTCTCCCAGAGGCTCACCGTGAGCCGCGCCGGTACCAGCCCGGGTAGGAGAGCCGTAACCGATGATAGTGCGGCAAATAATCAGTTTGGGTCTTGTGGTATCGCTTCGAGCCTCCGTTAAAGCGGTATCCACCGCTTCCGGGTCCATTCCGTCGATCGGTCCGATAACATGCCAGCCGTAGGCTCTAAAACGGGCACCCACGTCTTCGTTGAAATAATTTGCGGTATCTCCTTCGATCGTGATTTTATTATCATCATACAGGTAGATCAGTTTGCCCAATCCCAGGGCGCCTGCCAGGGACGCTGATTCCGAGGCAACGCCTTCCATGAGGTCTCCGTCAGAGCAAATGACATAAGTGTAATGATCAACAATACTGTACCCCGGTTTGTTGAATCGCGCCGCCAACCACTTCTCCGCGATTGCCATGCCGACTCCGTTGCCGAAACCCTGGCCCAGTGGCCCGGTGGTGGCTTCAACCCCGGGTGTCAGCCCATGTTCCGGGTGACCCGGTGTTTTTGACCCCCATTGGCGAAAGCTCTGGAGATCATCAATCGACAGATCATATCCGGTAAGGTATAGCAAAGAATAAAGAAGGGCTGAGGCGTGCCCGGCTGACAGCACAAAACGGTCACGGTCACACCATGACGGGTCGGCTGGATTATGTTTCAGGTGTTTTTGCCACAGGGCGTAAGTCATCGCGGCGGCGCCCATCGGCGCCCCCGGATGGCCTGAGGCAGCTTTTTGCACCATGTCAGCCGATAAAAACCGGATTACGTTTATGGAAAGTTTATCGAGTTTGCTGTTCATCAAAATCCTTTACTTATTTGTGGCCTAAATGGGACTGGCGATTCCATCCGGGTTGTGCTTTTCCATCATTGCGGTATATTGGGGCAACAGGATCTGTTTATACAAATCTTCCAGCCTGGTTAATAACCGCTCCGGCACCGTGTCGTAAATAACGGTCGCTCCGGTTTCTTTCTCGACCATCCGTATAATCTCAGCTAGATGTTCCGAAATGCCGCCGGTCCCCAGAAGCACGCCGATAATCTTCCCTTCATCGTATGCAATGGCGAATTCGCCCAGCGTGCCGGAACGGCCGCCGGCAAAGATCACCACGTCGCAGGAGCGTATATTTTCAATCTCTCGCCCCATCAACCCACTGCCTGTAAACACTATCGCCCGGTAGCCGCGAGTCGGTGAAGCGTACCTGGTGACATGCTCTTCAAGGTTGAGCGCAGGAGAGATGCCTACGACAAATCCGCCGGTTTCAAAAGCGCCGAGCACCGTTTCGTGGGGTATTCCTGGTGAAGCGCCGGTGATCAAGACGTACCCTCTCCTGGCGATGCAGCGTCCGAGTTCCTTCATCTTTTCTTTAGTAGAGTCAGGGATTATCCCTCCGGCTGAACCCATGATCCCTACGGTCATGACCGGGAAAGGGAATTTGTTGGTGTCAAGACGCCCGGCGCATTCAGTAATATCCATTCGCTTCCTGTAACTATTTATTAGAGCACATTCTACCGAAAAACCGGCCGTCTTAGCCAATGATGCCCTGGGCAATCGAGTATCAAGTTAGACCAAAATATGAATACTCGGAATAATCGCACCACAAATAGCTCGAGTGCGTAATTATGCGTGATAAATATCTATGATTAGTTAGAATTCTCCTATAAACCTTTAAATGTTTCTAGATGCGGTTGTCTAAAACACGACTTTTTGGTAAAAATGAATTAGCAATCAAACAACGAGATTGCTAATTTGAATCTAAGGCGTGTTATATAAACGCCGTAAAGGAGGAACAAGATGGTAATGCAGAGGTGGGATCCCGCGCGTGAGATGAGACAACTGGAGAATACCTTTGACAGATTGTGGCGTGGCTTTGGCAGGGGATGGCCGGCGGCGACCGAGCAGTGGATGATCCCGGTTGACGTCATTCAAAGAGCGGATGAACTCGAGGTCAAAGCGTCATTACCCGGAGTCGATCCTGAAAAGATCGATGTTTCGATTGAGGACAATGTATTGACTATTCAGGCTGAGAGTTCGACTGAGTCCGAAACAAAAGAACACGGGTACCTTGTCAGAGAGCGGTCATTCGGGAGTTTCTACCGCGCGTTGAGCCTTCCTGAATCAATTGACCCGAACAAGGTGGTTTCGAAGTACAACGATGGTGTCCTGTCAGTCGTCATGCCTAAGGCAGAGGAGAAAAAGAAGAAGCAGATAAAGGTGTCCACGACTTCCGCCAAAACAATTGAATCGACAGGAACAGCCAAGAAGTAGCTTTTAAGTCCAGTAACAGGGAGGGGTTTGATAATAGGCCCCTCCCTGTTTGTTAATCTTTCGCAGCTTCAGTGATGACGCGTCGAGCTTTAATAAAAGCTTCGACGACAGAAGGATCGAATTGGCTTCCAGAACACCTGGTTATTTCGCTTACAGCGAAATCCAGACTATTGGCTATCCGATACGGTCTTTCTGATGTCATGGCGTCAAAGGTATCTGCCAGCGCCAGAATGCGGGCACCAAGGGGGATACCTGTAGCGGCAAGACCATCGGGGTATCCGCCGCCGTCCCAACGCTCATGGTGATTGCGTACCATTGCCAATATAGATGTGTCTTCAACCACCGGGGCGAGGATATGTTCGCCGATAGCAGGGTGCTTTTCCATCTCAATCCTCTCCTCAGACGAGAGGATTCCAGGCTTGTGAAGGATAGTCCCGTCAATGCCGATTTTCCCGATATCATGAACCATGCCGGCAAGGCGCAGGCTTTCGAGCTGTTCATGTCCCAACTCTAGTTCAATGCCGATGCCAACCGCTATTTCCGAAACCCGTTGCGAATGCCCGGCGGTGTAGCCGTCTTTGGCATCGAGGGCGTGGGCGAGCGCCGTGATTGCGTTGAAGAAAGAAGCCCTGATCTTTTCGGCTTGTTGCTCGACTTTGGTTTCAAGATGCTGGCGATACTCACGGTTTTCTAATTGAAGCCGCCGTTTATCCAGTGCCCGCCAGATCGAAAACGTTACTTCATCAAGTTTGAATGGTTTGGTCAAATAATCATACGCGCCCTGTTTCATGCACTCTATGGCGGTGGCTGTCTCGTTTACCGCGGTGGCGATGATCACAGCGGTATCGGGATAATTAGCTTTCACTTCGGCAAGTAGATCCATGCCGCTTTTACCCGGCATTTTCATATCGGAAACGACAAGCGCGATTTCTCTATTAACGCTAAGAACGTTAAGAGCATCGTCGACGCTTCCGGCTTCAACGCAACCATAACCGTCATTGGCCAGCTTCTGGTGGAGCAGACGTCGTACGATTTGTTCGTCGTCGACGATCAGTACGGTTTCTTTACTACTTGCCTGATTCATAAGGCAGTTGTCCCAACACTGCAGTGACGATCTCGAGCAGTTCATTCGGCGCGAATGGCTTGGGCAGACTGGGGCGCCCGGATGTCTGGATGAATCGGGCGGTGTCGCCGGAGATGACATCGCCGGTAGTTAAGATAACGCTTGGAACAAGTTCCGGTCGTTTCACCTGGATCCACTTGAAGAGTTCTTCCCCACTAATCTGGGGTGTACGGATGTCCAGCAGGCAGATATCGTATGCGTTTGATTCAAGTAATGACTGAGCTGCCTGACCGTCAACAGCAACTGTCACTTTGAAACCTCGGCCGGTAAGAACCCTCTGGCATGCCATGCCGATTGCTGGTTCATCCTCGACCAGAAGTACGTGGATATCTCGTCTTTGATCTGGGACCTTCGCTTGAGGCTCAGACAAGTACAACCGCCTCCGATAGCACTGATCTCACCTGATATTGAATATTAATTAAGGAAGTATCTAACAGTAACACATAGATAACATAAATATCAATAGAATAGTGATGGTATTTTAGTACTGGCTGCCGAAGAAGATTAATCAATCTTAAAACCCAGGAGGCCTCCCAGGTGATTATGGATGCTGCCGCCTGTATTAAATGGACTTTTTCGACCATTAACTCTTGCAGACTCTGAAATCTTCGCAAACCACGCATTCTGCACGCGCCAGAGATTTAACTCAAGACCGGAGCCTTTGGCGATTTTCAAGAGGCCTTCGGCTATATCATGAGCCTCTTTGTCTTTAGGATTATCTGTGTAAGCAATCGTCAGTTCTTCCACTCGAGAAGCAAAATAATAAGAGACTGATTGTTCGTCGACCGGCAATCCCCAAAGACTCATTTCGTTCAAAGTGGACTGTATTGTTTTGAGATTGGGCCGTCTATTCTCAAGTTCACTTTGGAGTTCGCGGTTAAGAATGAAAGCCGCGGAAACACTGAGATGGGGAGGTATTGGCTGTCCCAGGTCGGAAATAAACCTGACCGTGTCACGGTACTCGTTGAACAGGCGGCGATGAGCTTTTTCGGCTCTCTGGAGGGTGACTGCGACAATGTTTTGGACGGCCGCGGCTTTTTCGTCACCGAACAACTCGGTCAATCCGTATATAGAACCGGGGAAGTGCTGGGTCAATGTTGAAAGACGGAGAGAGAAATCAGCTTCCGATGAACCGGATAACAGTTCAGCGTTTAGATCAGCCAAATTCGCGGTCGATGTGGAATCATCAGCCACGCCGGCGTGTACCTCGCGCACACCCCAGGCATAAGCAGCGCAACGAAAACGGCATGACTCGCCGGTCACCGTAGACGTGACTTCAATCCGCCCCATTATGGTTTTTAACATGCCCGATGCTGACTTTGTTACATTAGTAGCGTTGACTCGGAAAATATAATAAGTTGATTGAAGGGATTGTTTGGAAAATAATCCGTTGATTATGACATTCGCTCCAGCTCTTTTTAGATCGGTTTGCAGAGGCCGCACTTGCTGTTCGAAGATGTCTTTACCGCTTCCTAAAGCGGGCACATTGCTTCGGGCACCCGCCAGTAACTCAAGGAATTGGGATTCAGGGGATTCACCGGAAATTTCAGCGGCAAACTGTAAGGCCATTGCCGCCTGTTTTAACACCAGCACCGATTCAAGACCGCCTATATCGTCAAAGAACCAACCGCAACTTGTGAAGGCTGACTGAACTCTCCGTTCCATTTCAAGTAGCTTTAACACTGTGAATTTTTCAGAAGAGGTCAAAGGCCGGAGCGCCCAACGATTGAGAAAGCGATTGATGTTTTCTTTGGATCGATTACTGAACACCTCGATATAGCCATCGCGTGCTGCCCGGGGATTCTGCAGCAAACGGGAAGTTTCCTTTTCATAAACATAGCTAAGTTGGTCACTCAGTAAGTCCATGGCGCGGCGCAGTGGAGACCGCCAATCCTGGTTCCATCCCGGGTGTTGGCCGGTGTTGCAGCAGCAGCCACTTCGCCAGCGTTCTACACCATGGTTGCAGCTCCATGCTGAGTTTTCCTGTATCTCGACCTCATGATCCGGTGGGAAGAGGGATAAATACTCTCCTGGCGTGGTGACACGGACATCGGCTTTGTGTAATTGGTCGAAGGCTTGTGCCAGTGCCATTTCGCCGAATTTGTGGTGATGTCCGTACGTTTCTCCATCGGTTGCGATGATCACCAGGTTTTTGCCTTCGGGTGGGACGTAGGTTTCGAGAATACGGCCGGCTAATGAGTCGCCGCTGTGAAGCAGCCCCTCAAAAGCCACGCCGCGGGATAAACTCTCGTGGTAAAAGAACAGGGTGATGTTTTTACCCTTTGGAAGGCGGCAGTTGTAAGCGCGGGAGGTGTCGAAATTTCTACCAGCTTCGATCCATGTCCCCCCGGGAGGCCTGAACCTAGCCGCCTGGTGAGGGCTGAGAATGGTGAATTTAATATCGTGGTTCGCCATGATCTCAAGAGTCTCAAGGTCCACCGCTGTCTCGGGCAGCCACATTCCCTCCGGTTGGCGGCCGAAACGGCGGCGAAAATCAGCTATACCCCAAACCACCTGGGTTTCCTTATCCTGGCGCCTGGCCAGCGGCATAATGATATGATTGTAAGCTTGCGCTAACGCCGGACCGTGACCGGAATAAGCAGCGATATTTTCGCGGTCAGAGGAGATAATGGACGCGTAAACTTCCGGCTGGTTGTTTTCCATCCAGGTTAGCAGCGTCGGCCCGAAATCAAAGCTTAGGCGGGAATAATTATTAACTATGGCGACTATTTGTCCTTTTTCGTCAAGGATGCGAGCCGCCAGGTTGGCGGCATAACATTCATCGGTGATCCGCTGGTTCCAATCATGGTAAGGAGTCGCTGATGCTTCTGATTCAATAATTTCCAGCCATGGATTTTCCCGCGGGGGTTGGTAAAAATGACCGTGAATTATGACGTATCTCTTTGTTTCAGTCATGCAAACTCCCTGCTGGCAATACTGCTTTAGTGCGACGCGCTCTAATAACTGCGACATCTCTAATCAATTCGATTATCCTCGGGTCGGTTTGGATTTCTTCAATTGACCGAAGGTTGAGAATCCTCCAATTCGGATACTCGTTCACCGTACCCGGGATATTCTGCGCTCGATAGTCGCCCAGCAGGTCAGCGATGTTCAGCAGCAAGATTGGTTCACTGCCCGAGGCTAGCAACCGCATAAATACTCTGTATACTGCATCAGCGGAGGGGTGTGTTTCATAGATCAAACCTCGGCCTCTCAGGCATTCGAGCATTGAGGTGATTCCATTTTTTCGCTGAGTAGATTCATCTTTGGCCGCCGCCGGCCCGAGAACGCCAGCCGCGGTGCGTTCTGCTATATCCGTAGCGTTGAAAAATGCCGTGAAAGGATGCATGTCATGAGTATTCATCGAGGCTGCCGCATTGTTCGGTACTGGTGCGAAACAATTCCCGTTGCCGGATAACATCTCGTACTGGGCGACGAAACTCCGAAGAATGCCGCGGCGGCGCATATACCTTCTAACCTCTGCTGGAACCAAACCCAAATCTTCCCCCACAACTACGGCTTTGTTTCGGAAAGATTCCAAACATACCACGGCATAGAGTTCTTCGGCTCGATAGTGGATGTATAAGCCTTCGGAAGGATTGAGGCCGAGCGGGATCCAGAATAAGCGGTGGAACCACATGATGTGATCTAGGCGTAGTATCTTTCCGAACTGGAAATGGTGCCGTAGGACCTGAATAAAGTAATTGTAGCCGTTAAGCCGCATGCGTTCCGGGTGTGGCGGCCTGAATCCCCAATTCTGACCGCTGGGGAATACCGGATCGGGCGGCGCCCCAACCGAGACATGATCGGTAAAATCGTCCTGGAACCGCCGAGCATCCCAGCCCTCGGGATGAGTTCCGAGAGGCAAGTCTAAGAACAGCTTGATACCCTTCACACTGAGTTCGGAGTACAATCTTTCCAGTTGTTTCTGAATCGAGAACTGGGTAAATAAATAGTAGCCGACGGGAGTATTAGCTAAACTTGAAAACTGTGTATCGTCGTCGCCCGGTGAAATCTGGCTGGACGTTTGACCCGTTTCCTTTGAAGCGCGGAAACGGGCGTATTCGAGTGCCTCAGGATGTGCAACCATGAACGCCGAGAATTCCTGGTAACGGGGAGTTTCGGTATTTGAAAAAAAATACCGGGACAGCAGTTCAAGGACTTGGCGTTTTAGAGTCCCCTGCTGGCCGTAGTTTACGAGTGCTGATTCGCGAAGGTTTTCCGCTTCAGCAGCGAACTTTTGCGAGTGTAGCAATTCTCTGGCTTCGCCGCAGGCGGCTAACTCGGGCAGCGACTCAAGATCAATGTAAAATTCATTCCAAAACAGGCGGCTGACTGGTGAATAGGGGCTGGGGTTCGATGAATCTTCCAAGATTATAGGTAGCAGCGGCAGCGTAGCGATCACCGATGCCCCTTGGGTCTCGCTCCAGCCGGCTAGGCGGCGGAAATCAGAGAGATCGCCTGCCCCCAGGCTGGTTTCAGAGCGAAGCGAATAAACCGGGCTGAATAATCCCCATCTTGCGGAGTCACATTTATCTGAATATGCTTGTTGCGGGGCCGATATGATCAGAGAGCGGTACATCCGCGTGCCGATGTGAATTTTAAGTTCGTGATAGCCTTGCGGCAAGATGCCTTTCACTTGAAGTTTATGAGTTGGTGTCCGCTGATATGCCTTTGTTTGTTTGTGATCAATCTGAGTGACGGTACAATCTGAAGATTTCCAGCAATAGTTCAAAACTCGGCCTTCTTCCAGAGTGATGGTCGCTGAGACGATTCCGTTGAACTTACGCGGTAAAGTCATCGGAATAGAGCGTAGCCTGCCGCTCCAAGCCACCAGTACCGGTTGGACTGCTTGCCGCCGTTTTATCGCAGTAAGACGCCTAAACGCCTGAGGCGCGTCAGTCTCGTCCTCGATGCGGATACCCAAACCGCGTAACGCTCCGATGATCGCCTGCGCCGATGCTCTTTTAAGACGACCGTGCATGTCGCGATAAGCTGTTTGAATACCGCAGGCGGTGGCCAGGTTATTTAGCTCTGGATTTACTTTAGCCAACCAAACTTCCCATCTTCACTTAGCCGGATTATACCGGGTAACGGCTTGACTTGGAAAAAGGCGGCAAGGATAATGGGTGCTAATTGTTCAATCGATGTAACGCTTAAGGACTTCCGCTTAATGGACTTACAACAACTAACGTCACGGATTCCGAGGCGTATCTCGCGTTTGGCAGAGCTTTCAAACAATTTATGGTGGAGCTGGAATTTGCCAGCTCGAGAACTTTTCGAATCGATAGATGCAAGATTGTGGCGGACTTCAGGTCATAATCCGGTACGCCTTCTGGCTGAAGTTGAAATCAAACGGCTCGACAGCCTGGCTGTGGACCAAGAATTCCTTGTGAAGTACGACCGGGCGATTGGTGAATTCGACAGCATCATCAAAGACGGCAACACCTGGGTATCACGAAACTTTCAGGGTGTTTTCAAAAAACCTATAGCCTACTTTTCGATGGAATTTGCCGTTCATAACTCCTTGCCGATGTATGCCGGCGGACTGGGGGTACTTGCTGGCGATATATGCAAAGAAGCTTCCGACCTTGGGCTGCCGTTTGTCGGCGTCGGCTTCATGTATCCGGAAGGGTATTTCCATCAGCGCATCAGCGACGAAGGCTGGCAAATAGAACACTACCGGCAACTCGACTTCGATCTTGCTCCTGTTTCGAAGGTAACCATGCCTGACGGCAGCCAATTCATCATGAGCCTGAGCCTCGGGGATAAAACAGTATTTATTACAGCATGGGAAGTCAAGGTGGGCAGGAGTATTCTTTACCTGCTGGACACTAACCTGCCGGAGAATGCCCCCGGTGATAGAGAACTCTCAGCCAGGCTTTATAGCGCGGGTAAAGATATCAGGCTGCAGCAAGAATATATATTGGGAATCGGCGGCGTCCGGCTGCTCCGCCTTTTAGGCATTGATCCGGCTGCCTGGCACTGCAACGAAGGTCATACGTCGTTTCTGCTGGTTGAACTGCTCAGAGAGCACCTTTTGGCCGGTGAAACGTTCGAAAAAGCGGTTGATAAAGTCAGGGCCGCAACAATATTTACCACCCATACCCCTGTTCCGGCTGGACACGATACCTTTGATGAATCGATGATCGAACGTTATTTTTGTTGCTTCTGGGAAAGCCTAGCCCTGGACCGGGAGCGCTTCATGTCATTGGGTCAAGCCTCTCCAGGCGAACCGTTCAATATGACAGCGCTAGGGATGAACCTTTCAAAAAACATCAATGCGGTGAGTAAAATTCATGGAGAAGTCTCGCGCCGCATGTGGCAGCGGCTTTATCCCCAAACTCCGGAGTCTGCCGTTCCCATTAACCACGTCACCAATGGCATTCATGTGCCTACATGGCTGACACCAGGGATGTCAAAACTGTTTGAAAAATCTTTTGGAGCAGAATGGTACCAGCGAAGACACGATATTAGCTTCCGTAAAGCGGTGGAGGCGATCCCGGACGAAGCGTTATGGCAGGTGCATCAGGACCGTAAGCAACGTTTGGCGCACTATATCAGAGAGCAAGCACGCCAGGAATGGGGAGGTATTGACGTGTCCAGCCGGCGGCTGGTGGCTTTGGGAGCAATGCTTGATCCTGAGGTGCTGACCGTCGGTTTTGTCCGCCGTTTTGTGGAATATAAACGACCGACTCTTCTTTTCAAAGATATTGAACGTCTTAAAACAATTGTCCGCAACTGGCAGCGACCGGTGCAGTTCATATTTGCCGGCAAGTCGCACCCGGCTGATTATATGGCAAAGGAACTGATTCACCGGGTATACGGCCAGGCGACCGATCGTGAGTTTGAAGGCAGAATTTGTTTTATTGAAGACTATGACCTCCATCTTGCCCGGTACCTTGTATCAGGTGTTGACGTCTGGTTGAACAACCCGCGGCGTCTGTTAGAAGCCAGCGGGACTTCCGGTATGAAAGCGTCGATCAACGGCGTTCCCAACGCCAGTATTTTGGATGGCTGGTGGCATGAAGGATTTAACGGTCGGAACGGGTGGGCTATCGGCGGCACCTTTAAGCCGGAGGATCCAAATGCAGAAGATATCCAGGACGCCTCTGAACTCTACGGGTTGCTCGAAGAACAGATTATCCCGATGTTTTATGAGCGCGACACGGCTGATATTCCCCGGCGCTGGCTGAAGATTTGCAAGGAAGCCATCGCTTCGACGCTATTTTCTTTTTCAGCCTCCAGGATGATGATGGAATATGCTGAAATGATGTATGTGCCGATAGCTCAGAGCGCGGCGACGGTGGCAATTCAATCTGAATAAGCCGGGTGTTACTTCCATGTCCAGGTGCTGTTGATAAAGAAATTCCAGCCGAAGGCGGCAATGATTCCGACTGCCGCTGATAAGATATAATGGAGCCCTATTAACTCGGTCAACGCTGCCAGCAGGCAAACGTAAATGATAAAGCCTCCCAGACTGGTGGTGTTGAATCGCCACAGCCGGCTGATGAATTTTGAACCATCGCGTTTCCGATCGCTAAAAGTGAATCGATCATTTAACATAAAATTCCATATAACCGAAATCTCGAAAGCTATTGCGCCGGCCAACAGGTAGTTAAAACCAACAGCTTCCCGCAATAACGCGATCAGGCTCAAGTTAACCACCGAACCGCTGAGCCCGACGCCGATAAATTTCAGCATCCTTCGGAGTTCACCAGTACGTCGCATTAAGGAAACAAGGTGTCGTAAATAGTCAGTCTGGGTTATCATCGATAATTTAGTCGTTCCGGCTCGCCGGTTTTCAAAAACATAAGGCACTTCAACGGTTTTAGTTGACCTGCCCAGGCAGATGACTTCCAGCAGTATTTTGTAACCCACCGGGCTTAATCCCACGCCGGAGATAACCTCGCGTCGAAATAAAAAACAGCCGCTCATGGGGTCCTTGATCCCCCTGGTTGACGGAAGCAGCAAGTGGGCAAGGAATACCGCGCCTCGTGAGATTAGTTTTCTGATAAATGACCAGTTGCCGACGCTGCCGCCCGGAACGTAGCGGCTGGCGATAACGATATCGGCTGCTGTTTGGTTTACTGTTGCCACCAGCCGGCTCATCACCTCCGGCGGGTGTTGGAGGTCGGCGTCCATGACCCCGATCAATTTGCCTTTGGCTGCGTTAAACCCGTCGACAACGGCTGAAGCTAAACCGCGTTTATCGGTTCTGACGATCACATTTGCATGAAATTGTTCAGAAAAACGACGAACAATATCAGCGGTTCCGTCAGGCGAGTTGTCATCGATCACCAGAACATCAAAAGGGTACCCTTTCAACGCCGAGTGTACCTGTTCCAGCAGTATTGGCACGTTGGCGGCTTCTTTAAATGTTGGTACCACAATAGTTAGATGAGGCTTATTCATAGCCACAATGCTATCTGAGCAGGTACGAAGCGTCAAGTTGATTCCAATTACGGACCAGAGAACTTCATTGCCGGAAATACCGGCAGTGTCTATAATTCCTGGCATGTCCGGATCGAGTGTCACGCTGAACATTATTGCTAAGGAGCAACTCCTTGCCCGCAGCCCTTATTTTATCGGGCTCTCTACCAATGAAATGAAAGAGGTGTCCCACCTGACTTTTGAGCGGCAGGTTGGGCGTGGTGAGATTGTAACTTTGGAAGGCGGAGCTGACCATAATCTCTACCTGGTAGCTTCCGGGGCGTTAAAAATATACAACACCTCCTCAGGGGGCAAAGAACAGATAGTCAGCCTTGTCAGGCCCGGCGACAGTTTCAATGACGTCGCCGCTTTTGATAGCGGCACCGTACCAGCAACAGTACAGTCCTTAACCCCAGCTCTACTGTATTATATCAGCGGCCCTGCGTTGCTTGAGAGAGCCTGCCGTTTAAGTGGACTTGCTTCGAATATTGCCCGCCTGCTTGCCGGCAGAGTGAGGGATTTGAGCAGCCTTGTTGCCGATCTTTCTTTCAGACCGGTAGCCGGCCGTCTGGCGCGTATCCTGCTTGACCAGATAAACCGGGAACCGGCCCCTTACCTGACACAAAAGGATCTGGCTTCAATGGCAGGCACTGCCCGAGAAGTGGTGGCGCGGGCACTTAAAAGCCTGGAAGACGAAGGTATTATCAGGGTAGACCGTCACAAGATCGTAATTAAAGACCGGGTAAAACTCGAAGATAAGGCCGCATGATGAAAGTCACATACATTTCGGCGGCACTCGTCGATAATAGAAATGTGCCGCCCGCGATAACAATTGACCAGGTTCTATGCGATGGATGTAATTTATGCGTCGCTGCCTGCGGCCAGGGTGTTTTAGCGATTGTGGGAAATAGGATTTCTTGTATTGAAACCGATGCTTGCGGTGACTGCCGAGTTTGTGAATATATTTGCGGCCGCGGCGCCATCCGTTGGGAATATGAATTGGTCTCCAGGGAGTCGAAGCCGGAGAGTTGAAAATGGGGCCCATGGGCTCATTTAGATAGGCTTATCGGCATCGAGAGTGAGATTTCCCTCCGCCAGACGGCGCAGCTGTTCGTTGAAAACACTTCCGGCAAGAAGTATCAGTCCAGAGAGGTAGATCCAGATCATCAAAGCGATAGCCGAATAGATTGGGCCATATATGACCGTAATCCGCGAAAACTGCACAACGAAGTAGATAAAAACATACCTCAGGACTTCAAACAAGGCCGTTGCCAGTACCGCGCCTGGCCAAATATAGTGCCAAGCGTGTCTGGTCGTTGGAAGATAAGTATACATGACGGTAAAGACAACCCAGGTGAGAATAGAGCCCACTGCCAGCAATGCGGCATTTGTTGTATTCCCGAAGAAAGGGATGACTACCGCGGGGAGTAAATTAAAAACCGTTGGCAGTACGCCGGAGACCAAAAATAGGAAACCTGCTCCCAGCGATAATAAAATATCTCGGGGTTTTCGCAGGTAAAAAGGCCGTCGTTCGCATACGCCGCAAGACCTGTTCAAGGCCACGCCGATAGCTGTGAACATGCTTGAACTGGTCCATATCAGGGCGATAAAACTGATAACGCCGACTATATTCCGTGAAGCGATAATGCTTTCGATGTTTTCTACAACAATATCTGCGGCGATAGGCAGGTTGTCTTCCATGAAGCGGAGAATAGCCTGCTGAACTGTTTCGGAAGGCAAAAAAATACCGGCTAAAGCGATAAAACCAAGCAGCAACGGAAACAGCGACAGCATCGCGAAATAAGCAACTCCGGCCGCCAGATGGGAAGCATCGTCCCGGCCAAGTTCCTCGATGGTACCGACCGCCAACCGGATTCCGGTGACGGATAACAGCCGGTCCTTAAGTCGGTTGAACCTATTTTTGAAAGATCGTCGCGTCATGGTGCAGCAACGGCAGGTGGTCTTCTAAGCGGGAGGCGTCGTTCAAGTAATAGAATATCTGAACAATGGTTGCCGTTAGAGGCACTGCGAGCAGAATACCCCATATTCCGGCGGTATAAGCGCCAAGTACAAGCAAGAGTAGTGCCACAGCTGGATGAATATGTAGCAATTGCCCTTGGATCCGCGGCACAAGGAGGTTGTTCTCCATTAGTTGGACAAACAGGAACAGGCCAATCACCCAGACGACAAGGTCGGGATAGGTCGCCAGTATTATGATCAGGGCAAAAAGTCCGCTGATCCACGGTCCGATAGTCGGCACCATCTCGAATACGCCGGCGATTAATGCCAGAAGCAATGCCAGTCCGAAATTCACACGCATCAGTAATAAACCGATGAAAGTCACGCTGCCGACTATACTTCCCAACAACAACTGAGCCCGGAGGTACCTTCCAAGTACTCCTCCGATGATAGTCAGGACGTTGCGGGTGTGGATTGCCGCCTGGCGGGGGAGATTGTTATGCAGCGCGTTGCCCAGTTTCTCCCAATCTTTAAGCAGATAAAAGAGGAACATGGGTAGCGCCGCGAAGCCAAATATTACACCGATAGTATCGGGGATCAGGTCGAAGCTCCGCCTGGCGAGATTCTCCAGAGCGGTTCCGATATTGTCGGTGACATCGGTGACAAATTGATCAATCCGGGCTTGAATATCTGGCGAAAATTGCGTCCTCACCGATTCCAGAAGATTGGAAAAGTAACTCATCACCGCGTCCATTATCTCGGAAGCATGGTCCAGCAGTTGATCAACGGTGTTGATCAGGGTCGCGATCAAATAACTGGCGACCAGGACAATTAAAGCCGCCAGCAATAATAAAACGAGAACCACCAGGATAACCCGGCGATGTCGCTTCAATTTTTCAGGAAAGGTCACATGGCTTTCGAGCCAAATAACAGCCGGATGCAGGATGAAGGCGACCAATACACCAATAAAAAACGGTAGAAGAACGCTTCTCAGTGCGTATGCGAAGCTGAAAAATACGACCAGTATTGCTACGAATACTATCGAGCGCCAGTGACGGGAGGTCAAATGAAGGGCTTGCACCGTCTATTCCAACATGCCTAGGCGCCCGGTGCCAAATTGACGTTAGTCTCGGGCACCTGCACGGATACGGATTTACTCGGCAATGGGTGATAGGCGGCTTTCCAGATTGCTCCTGGCCGCCGCGGCTCCTTCTTTAACCTTATCAGCCAATTCTTCAGCTTTGTCGGATAGTTCAATGGCTTTTTCTTTAAGCAACGCGCGCGTGGCGGCGCCTGGTTGCGGCGCGTACATGAATCCGATACCGATGCCGATAGCCACGCCAAGAATGAGGCCGATAGCGAAGTTGCCACCAGAATCGCTGGACATATTCATTTCCTCCTATTGAAAATCACACCCAGCCCCGCCTTGAGACCCTGAAATAGAGCGGCGATTTCAATTACAGGCTTGATGAGTTCCTGGGTGGCAGTTTGGGTGAAATCTTCGACGCGGTCAGCGGCTTTTTCCAGTGAGTTCATAACAGTCTTGGAGCGTTCATAAATGGCGTTGGTTTTTCGGTAGATGGAGATAACCAGCAAAAGGATGACAATGCCGATAAGAATGGCGATGACGCCGCCTATCACTATCACCAGATCGCGATACCATTCAATACCCATTTTGCCTCCAGTTGAACCGGCTAACGCGTTTAGTTCAATCGTTCGAATTGATGATAACATGCGATATTAGGCTGTGCAAGTAACGGGATTAAAATGCTTGGTTCCGGCATGCTATTTCCTCGTGTCGTAGGGCGATGGGGTGGTGTCCGCTCAATCCGCCAGGTAGATGATCTTCCCAAGACTCAGTACATATCGAATGAACGGCTTTAATAGTTTAAAAATTAGCCTGGTGAAAAATGCGATGGCTAAGCCAACCATCAGACCGCCGGCGATATCGCCGGGATAATGCATCCCTGCGATTACTCTGGCAACTGAGTGGACGACGGCTCCGGTTAAAAATATTCGGCCGTATTTTCGGTTGCCTAACCAGATGGTAAAAGCTAAGCCGAAAAGAATGGACGCGGAGTTGGCCGGAAATGAGGAATCTGTGGGTTGATAGAGTAAAGCGTTAACCGCGATTTCATCAAAAGGCCTGGTCCGATAAAAGAATATATTGACCAGATAAACCGCCAGAGTAGTCAACCCGATACTGGCAGCGCCTTGTAAAACTATTTCCTGGCCTGTACGGCGGTCTTCCTTTTGCTCTGAACCGAACCAAAGGAAAAACAACCCCAGCGCACCGCCTACTATTGTGAAGTAGTCGTTGGCTAACCCTTTAATAACTTCGTCAATGAAACCTAAGCGGCCTGCCACAAAGTTAAGAAAAAGAGCCAGTGATTGATCAATTCTGATTAGCGTTTCCAAATTTAGCCTTTAAAATTTGATAGTAAGTACGCGACTTGAGAGCTTCGAGACCTGCGTCAAACTTTACGGAAGGTTTTAACTTGTTGCGGTTAATCAAGGAGCTTAGTGCCAAAGTGAAAAGGATGGATAACGCCGCAGCCAGTGAAAACAATCCCGCTTGCTGAGCCCCTTCTATGATACCAACAGGATTGCGGTAGTTCCAGGTGAAAAAGGCCAGCATAGCCGGAAAAGCGAGCACAGCTGCATAAAAGCGATTTCTGGAGGAATCGAGGCTAAGCCAGATGCCCCGGAGCCCGCCCTTCATTGCGGCGAACTGTAAAAAACCAAGCCCGGCGATGAAAACCAGTAAGAAATATTCGAAGGTTAACGACATCTATCGGAAATAGGTTTTTCGGTGGGAGTTAGGAAAACCCAACTGCCTCTAATTATGCCCGGCCAGCGGTATAGCACTGCCAGCAGACAATTTCGCAATCAGAGGCGTCCGGCCGAAATTGGCCGCTTTTACTTTCTGCGACCCAAGCTCCCGGCTTACTCTCGCCGGTCCGCCGCTCCCAAATGAGCAAGCGGTTGCATCTTCCCGGGTGCTGGTGGTTGCCGCGGGCGCATTCACACCTCCCGGAGGAACGGGTCCAGGCCTGCTGCACCACAACATACGAGAACATACGCTGACCTCACCGATTAATTCGAAGGAGATTATAGCACCGCATGAACCATTTGGTAAGGGTTATCCGGCAATAGATTTCTGCCGTAGCTGGCCGCAGGCGGCGTCAATTTCGATGCCTTTACGCTGCCGGCGGGTAACCTTGACGCCGCAGTGGATCAGTTCCTTTTGGAAGTCTGACGACCTGAAGCTGGATGATGGCTTAAATGGTGAATCGGGTATCGGATTCAATGAGATCAGGTTGACATGGCAGTTCAGGGCTTTCAGCAATACGCCCAATTTTCTGGCATGCAAAATGCTGTCGTTAACGCCGTCGATCAGACAATACTCGAAAGTGACCCTGCGCCCGGTCTGTGCGACATAGGTTGCGCAGGCCTGAACTATTTCGGCGACCGACCATCGGGCGAAGCCCGGGACGAGTTGCTGCCGCGTAGCGTCATCGGTCGAATGGAGGGATACTGCCAGTGTCATCGGCAGATTTTCGTCAGCCAGGCGCATCATACCTGGGATGTAGCCTGATGTCGAAATAGTCAGATTGCGGCCGCTGATACCCACCTCTTGAGCCAGAAGATGAAGTGATTTGACCGTCGCATCATAATTAAGCAATGGTTCGCCCATTCCCATGAACACTACATGGTCAACCGGTTTTTCGGCACGAGCTTTCAACTCCAAGACCTGACCGACGATTTCCCCGGCGGTAAGATTGCGTTTGAAACCGGATAATCCGGTAGCGCAAAAGGCACACCCCACCGGGCAGCCTACCTGGGTAGACACGCAAGCGCTGAACCGGCCGGAATAGGGCAGCCCGACGGCTTCAACTGTACACTTGTCTTGAAGCTGCAGCAGAAGTTTAAAGGTGCCGTCTGTTGCTTTCTGTTCTTTGAGTAAATTGGGCCGCCCGACGCAGTATTCTTCTTCAAGGCGCCGTATTAAGGACGAATGCAGGTTCCTCATGGCTCCAATGCTGATTATTCCTTTACGGTAGATCCACTCTGCCATCTGGTTGCCGCGAAAGGTCGGCTCTCCAAAAGCCTTAGCCAATGAGCCGAGTTCTAAGCTATTTAAACCGAGGAGGGGTGTTGCGGTTGTTTCAATCACGTTTGAATTATCTCAAAACTTCCTGCAGGCTACAAAGGTGCCAAATGTATAAGATACCGTTTTGGAGATTGGTACAGCTTTTATTCGGAGGGGCGGATAAGACTGGAGGTAATAACTCTGTAAAGTCAACTGCTCGCCGAAGCGGTCTGTGAGCCACGTACGCATGACTCAACGAATCGTTTCGCCAATCTGGAATCGCTGCCGAAATGAAGATGCAAATAGCTGGCCAATAAATTGTTGTTCGGCCCCAGACAAAAGCCTTCGGCTTGCGTCTCGGGTTCGATTATCCGGTAGGCGGCTGATTTGACGTCCGGCGCATCCAGTCTTGACCAGTGGAATAGATGGCCCCTGACTTCCTGGCCTTTTTCGGCGAGCGGCGAGTTTTTTACCACGCTGGCTATGGTGTACCCCAGTCGCTGGAGTTTGGACTGCATCTCGCAGCATCCAGGCAGCAGGCCGACCATATCGTAACGGTTGCCTTTGAAATCTGCTATACCGCCGGAAAGATACATCAGACCGCCGCATTCGGCATAGACCGGCATACCGGCAGCCACAGCGTCACGTAGGGAATGTTTCATTGAGAGATTTTTTTCCAATTCTGATAGAAATACTTCAGGAAAGCCCCCGCCGATATAAACGCCGTCAGTACCGATCGGCAAGCCGGCATCCGCAATTGGACTGAATTCAGCAATATCGGCGCCCCACGCCTTAAGTAATTCTATATTGGCTTCATAATAAAAATTGAAGGCGGCATCTCTGGCGACGGCGATTCGGCATCGTCGAAGTTGAGGCGTAGCCGGGAAAAGGAACGGTTCCGACATTAACGCGAAATCCGGGGCTTGACGCGCCAGCCCGATTAACAAATCAAGGTCGATATGTTCTTCTATCAAGTCTCCGAGCTCGTCGAGAAAATTGGATTCGTTGTCTCTTTCAGCAACCGGCACCAGGCCAAGATGCCTTTCTGGTAAAACAAGGTTGGGCGCCTTGGGTAAATAGCCTACTACAGGTAAGCCGGTACGTTCTTCAATCGCGCTTTTAGCGGACCTTAGGTGACTCGGACTGCCGACCTGGTTGAGGATAACACCCGAGACATGGACACCCGGATCGTACGTCGAGTAGCCTAAAGCCATGGCTGCGGCGCTTTCACTCATTTTGGCGATGTTAAGGATCAAAAGAACCGGGGCTTCGATGATGTTCGCGATCTTGGCAGTAGAGCCTCCTCCGCCGGACTTACGGTGGCCATCATACAGCCCCATGACTCCTTCAACAACGGCAATGTCGGTTTCCCGGTTGAAATACGCGAACAATTCTTTAAGGTTAGCCTCAGGCAACATCCAGGAATCCAGATTATGGCAGGGAAGTCCGGCTGCCCTGGTTAGATATCCTGGATCTATGTAGTCCGGACCGCATTTGAACGGCTGCACATTCAGGCCTCGCCGGTGTAACGCATAAGTCAGTCCGGTGGAAATAGTGGTTTTACCGACGCCGCTTGAAGTCCCGGCAATAACGAAACGCGGGATGTTCATTTTATCCTGACCAGGCAAAGCATCGGATTATTAGGCATATGATTGACAACTCATTATATGACTGTGGATTGTACAATACCATCAGACCCAAATGTCTTAAGATTTGGTTTCTCGTAGGTCAACCACCTGAGGTTCCAACCCGGAATCTCTCAGGCGCTTTATAAAGCCCGGCAGTTCGTCGGAAATACAAACAATGAACACTTCCAGACCGTAGCGTACAGCCTGAATGGCTACTTCCTGGACGGCATAAAAATATCTCGGCTCTATGTCGGCACGCCGGAGAGCGGCATAAGCCTCGATGCCGACAGCCCCGATATGTTTATGGCCGCGGCAAAAATCTTTTAAAGCATCCAGGTTCGTTTTAGCAGAACCGCCGCCGCTTATCGAAGGCACAATGGCTACGGATACGACACCTGGTTTAAGTTCGATAATACCTTTTACTGAAGTGACACCGACGTCCTCTCCAGCTTTACCATTCTGAAAAGCAGTCCCGCGGGCTGCGGCGCCGCGGGCGTTTCCCGCAGTAAGCAGGCCGTCTTTCATCCTCAGCCCAACCTCTTGACCGGCATCGATGTCATTTTCGGTCAGCGCGGCGTTGACGGTGATATCGGTGACTGCCTTTTCGGCAAAGTTTACATAATTATTGAGATCACGCAGCTCGCTGAGCATCCAATTGACGCCGGAAGAGGTGACTCTGTAGCGGGAGCGGCCTTCAACCTGGACCAGACCCTCGGAGACTAAATGTTTAAGATACTCCGAAATAGCTTGGGGGGTGATTCCCAAAGCGACCGCAATGTCTTTTTGTTCGATTGCTGGCCCTTTTGATGCAATCTCCACGATGATCTGGAAACGGGTTGAGGCGTTTTTGTTGTGCAAAATGCTTTTCATCATGGTGGCCATGGATCAAAGATTAAAGACTGTTGACTGCGGTTCTATGCCCTGCATCTCGAAGTGAAATTTGCGCGGGTGAAAGGAGGCGGATATAGGCCGTACAGGGATCGAACCTGTGACACCCTGATTAAAAGTCAGGTGCTCTACCAACTGAGCTAACGGCCCGAGCATAGATGAGTTTAGCAAAAGGCCGCAGGCTTATGCAACCGGTCTTATGCTCAATAACGAACAGTTAGGAATTTTATTGGCCGGTAAGTAGTGCTGGAGATGGTTTATAGGATTGCGAGATCCTGGAGGATGAACTCTTTAACTATTTCAACCGCGGCTTTAACTTTCGGGGTAAGCCCTTCACCTAATGCTAGGTTGTCCGGCTGAATGCCGTAGAAGACAATATCCGGCGGCAATTCGCCTAAAAGCCTCAATTGAAATATGGCTTCGTGCACGCCGATGTCATGTACTGAAACGCTCATCTGTCGCAATTCCGCCAGTTGATCGATGCCGAACCGGAATACCGCCCCCGGTTCAGAACCGGCGGCAACAGCATCCGCAATAATCACTTTGTCGCGGCCGCGCATGATATCGGCTAGTTCCATTGCCCTGGTCGCTCCGTCAACCAATTCAATATATTCAGGCAGCTTGCATTGATTCAGTCTATTTATAACTTCTACCCCGGCGCCCTCGTCAGAAAGGAGGATATTGCCGACGCCCAGAATCAGGATCCGCGGCAGGGCCGCAGCATCGGCAATAGGAAGTGCTGCATCGTTCATGATAGCTGTAAAATTACCATAATTGAGGTTGAATATACAGATTTACGGGTATACCTTGACTTAACCGGCGGCTAATGATATAGGTACTCCAAGGCGAATTTCGCCTTCATTCTCATTCCCAACATGGCTGCTCTGCGGAAAAGGAAATACTGTCTGGATTATGCCGCATGATACAGAATCCGGCTTTGGAACCAGCCCCTCCCGGCTTTACGAACATTTCGGTGCCCATTTAACTATATCCGCCGGCGGAATCCCTGGCGCATCGTTCCAGGTCTGGGCGCCGAATGCCGATGCCGTTTCGGTGATCGGCGATTTCAACGGCTGGAATCATTCCTCGAATCCCCTCAGCTTTGACCGGCAATCAGGAATCTGGAGAGGCTTCATACCGGGAGTAAACAAGGGGCACCTTTATAAATACCGGATATGCCGGCGGGATGGGGATTATATCGCTGATAAATCCGATCCCTTCGCTTTCCATACCGAAACACCGCCAGGAACGGCATCGGTGGTTTGGGATAACCGTTATCGCTGGCATGACCGGAAATGGATGGCCGAGCGGGGGAAAAAGCTTGCTACAGACGCGCCCGTCGCCATCTATGAAGTCCACCTCGGTTCATGGCGCAGGAATAGCGGCCGCTGTCTCGGGTATCGAGAAATCGCCCTCCAATTGGCGGATTACGTCCTTAATATGGGATTTACTTATGTCGAACTGATGCCGGTCATGGAGCATCCATTTTACGGTTCCTGGGGCTATCAGGTGACCGGGTTTTTCGCGCCCACCGCGCGTTACGGAACGCCGCAGGATTTCATGTATCTGGTGGATTACCTGCATCAGCGTGGCATCGGCGTCATCATGGACTGGGTGCCGTCTCATTTCCCGGACGATGCCCACGGCCTGACATTTTTCGACGGCACCCATCTCTATGAGCACCGGGACCCCAGGCAGGGTATACATCCCGAATGGCACAGCCTGCTCTTCAACTATGGCCGTAAGGAAGTCAGGGATTTCCTTTGCGCCAGTGCCCTTTTCTGGTTGGAAAAATACCATATAGACGGGTTGCGGGTAGACGGCGTCGCCTCGATGCTATATCTGGATTACGGACGCAAGCCGGGAGAATGGCTGACCAATCGGCTCGGCGGCCGGGAAAATCTTGAGGCGGTTGAGTTTTTACGGCAAATGAATACCCTGATTTCCAGGGATTTTGAAGGTGTTCAAACCATTGCGGAAGAATCCACCTCATGGCCGTTAGTCTCCCACCCGGTTCAACGGGGAGGTTTGGGATTCGGTTATAAATGGGATATGGGATGGATGAACGACACTCTGCGTTATATGGCGGTAGATCCGCTGTTCCGTTCTTTCCAGCACCATCAATTGACGTTTCGGGGCATGTATTCCAGTTCAGAATCATTCATCCTGCCGCTGTCACATGATGAGGTAGTGCACGGTAAAGCGTCGCTGCTCTCAAAAATGCCCGGCGATGACTGGCAAAAATACGCCGGTTTGAGGCTGATGCTCGGATACCAATACTCCTTGAACGCCAAAAAGCTGCTGTTCATGGGCGGTGAGTTCGGCCAGCGCGGCGAATGGAACCACGACGCTGAACTTGAGTGGCGCCTGCTTGATTTCGCACCGCACCGTGGTATCCAGAAGTGGACTGCTGACTTGAATCATCTGTATCGGAGCGAACCATCTCTGCATCAACGGGATTGCCATGAAGACGGCTTTGAGTGGATCAACCCCGATGATTCAAGTAATTGCGTGCTGGCATTTATACGTAAAGCCCCCGGCTGTGCCCCGGTCGTGGTTGTCTGTAATTTTACGCCAGCGGTCCATCATCATTATCGCGTCGGCGTACCGGAAGCAGGGTCGTATCTAGAACTACTTAATAGCGATGCCGGGATTTACGGCGGCAGCGGTCAAGGTAATTTGGGCGGGGTCGATTCCTATTCAGAACCCCGGCACGGCCGCCCGTACTCGCTTGATCTTACCCTGCCGCCTTTGGCGGTTGTTTTTCTAAAACGCCGGTCGTAAGATTTACTTCGAACGTAAATGATGAATCTGAATTCTGTGGTTCTCGGCATAGATCTTGGTGGTACCAAAATCCTTTCAGCCGCAGTCGATAGGCAGGGTAAGGTACTCTGCCGTGACCTGACTCCTACACCCGTCGCTTCCGGTCACCCTGGGGTGATAGAGGCAATCAAGGAGTCAGCAGGACGGGCTATCGGGCACAAGCCTTTTGACACCAAGGCTGTCGGTCTCGCGGCTGCCGGTTTGGTTGAGTCGGCCGGAGGCATTGTCCATACTTCTCCCAATTTACCCGGGTGGACTGACGTTTCCATAACCCAGGAGCTAGCCAGGACGTTCGGCAAACCGGTCTTTATTATCAACGATGCCCATGCCGCCGCTATTGGCGAGCTTAAATACGGCGCCGGACGCGGCTGTCGGCACTTCATTTTTATTACCCTGTCCACTGGAATTGGAGGCGGTCTGGTGCTCGATGGGAAAATTTACGAAGGCTTCAGCGGCTTCGGCGGTGAAATTGGTCACATGGTCATTGACGATGATGGACCGGAATGTGCCTGCGGTAACCGTGGTTGCTGGGAGATGCTCGCCTCCGGTAAAGCTCTCGAGCGGGAAGCCCGCCGCCGCATCGCGTCGGGTGAACCAACATCCATTTTATCTTACTGTCGTCCCGAACCTGAGCGGGCGCAGATCGATTGCCTCAATGCCAAAACCATCCACACCGCCGCCGTTAACGGAGATATACTCGCTCTTGAACTGATTAAGCGCCACGCCTACTACGTTGGTGTCGGACTAGCTAATATAGTCAACATCTTCAACCCGGAGCGGGTTATCATCGGCGGTGGGTTGTCGAACATTGGTGACTTGCTACTGAAACCTGCCATCGAGGAAGCCGCCCGCCGCGCCTTCAAGCAACCGTTCAAAGGCGTCCGCTTCATGAAAGCCGAACTCGGTGCCGATGCTGGTGTCATCGGTGCCGCGGCGCTTGCCTGGAACCACGTCATGTAGTTTATCTGGGTTCCTTCATCGTATGTAACAAACCCAGAGGTATAAAGCAACAGGGCAACTAAACTAGTGAGTCGCCAACACTCTTCGGGCCATTTTTAACTCTACCCCAAATCGATACTTGGCAAATTATTTTTCTCTGTACCTGTCAAAAACGTCATCACCCGCTTGACATATCTAAGGAACGTATGTGCTATAATATGTCAATCTTTATTGCTAAAGGTTAACTAATAATAGTTCCAAATTCCGACCTGCTGATTAAGGTCAGGGGGCATGGCGTTGACATGTAAATCAGGACAACTAAACTTAAGCGCTGCGATACAGTGGGCAGTCGAACAGGCGTGCCCGATCGTGAAGCGAAAAGGCTACTGTCAACGGTTTGGCTTGGTGCCGAGTAGCAAAAAGGATTGTAAAGTGTTCGATTCAAAAAATATCGATAAACGAAGCGTAGCTTTATCAGGCGATATCAGCAAACGTACATCAGCGGCTTCGTTTCACTTAAAATATATTTTTATGAAAATATACAAAGATGAAAAAGAAAACCCATCCGCCTAAGACCTATAACTGAAAGCTGGCAGCTACCCCGATGATTGCCATAATTGACATAAAACAGCTATAATGCAAGGTTAATTTTCAAGGAGTCGTAAGTAAATGCCGTTAGATAAGATCATTGTTAAAGGCGCCAGAGAGCATAACCTGAAGAATATAGATGTCACTATCCCTCGGGATACACTGGTAGTCATCACGGGCGCTTCTGGTTCCGGCAAGTCATCCCTCGCTTTTGACACCATCTACGCCGAGGGCCAACGCCGCTACATGGAATCCTTGTCGGCTTACGCCCGTCAGTTTCTGGGACGAATGGAAAAGCCAGATGTCGATTACATTGAGGGATTGTCGCCGGCCATTTCCATAGACCAGAAAGGCGCGTCGAGGAATCCTCGCTCTACAGTCGGTACGACGACCGAAATTTATGACTATCTGAGACTGCTGTTCGCTCGGGTCGGACACCCTCACTGCCCGAACTGTGGTCGGGAGATATCCATGCAGGCAGTGGAACAGATAGTGGACACAGTTAAAGCCCTGCCGGAGGGGTCGAAGATTATCGTCTTGGCGCCATTGGTCAAGGACCGCAAGGGCGAACACCAGGCCATCTTCAAGGAACTCAGGAAGTCAGGCTATGCCCGCGTCCGTATTGGTGGCACGACACGCGATCTCTCTGAAGACATCGAACTCGACAAGAAAAAGAAGCATAAGATTGAGGTTGTCATCGATCGGCTGGTTATCGGGCAGTCTGATACCCAGGCACGCTTGGCTGATTCAGTCGAAACGGCCTTGAAACTGGGTGAGGGTATCGTCGTCGTATCAATCGTCGATGGCCTGGAGTATCTCTTCTCTGAAAAGTTCGCTTGCGCTGACTGCGGTATTTCCCTGGGTGAAATCGAACCCAGGAGTTTCTCATTCAACTCCCCCCATGGCGCCTGCCCCGACTGCACCGGCCTGGGCATCAAAATGGAGTTCGACCCTGACATGGTTATCCCCAACAAAAAACTGTCTCTAGCTGAGGGGGCTATTCATCCCTATCAGTGGCAAACGTGGTACTTTTCACAACTTGAAGACGTTGCCCGTAAACACGGTTTCAGTCTAAACGCGCCGGTGGAGCACCTCACGCCAGGGCAGTTAGACATTGTTCTCTTCGGCGAGAATGGCAACAAAATCAAATACAAGAACCGCTTCGGAAAAACGCGAGAGTATTCCTCTGGATTCGAGGGCGTCATTCCGCGACTTGATAGGCTATACAGGGATTCGGAGTCTGAGCAGGTCCGTGCCGGTATTGAACGGTATATGGTGGCCAACCCTTGTCCTTCCTGCGGCGGCAAAAGGTTGAAACCGGAAGCTCTTTCGGTGCTAATCAAAGGTAAAAACATCGCCGACATCTCCGCTCTGTCGGTGGTCGACTCCCTCGATTGGGTTGATGCTCTCGCCGACCCCAGCACACCACTCTCGGAGCGCGAACAGATCATCGCCAGGCAGATCTTGAAAGAGTTGAAATCACGCCTGGGTTTCCTCGAGGATGTGGGACTGGATTACCTGTCTATTGACCGGGCTTCGGCGACACTGTCCGGCGGCGAAGCGCAGCGCATCAGACTGGCAACGCAGATCGGTTCCGGACTGATGGGCGTACTCTACATCTGCGACGAGCCGACGGTAGGCTTGCACCCTGCTGATGACTCCCGTCTCATTGATACTTTGAAGCGGCTTCGCGATCTGGGCAACTCAATACTGGTCGTCGAACATGATGAAGCGATGATGCGGGCCGCTGACTGGATCATCGACCTTGGTCCAGGTGCCGGGGAGCACGGAGGACATATTATAGTATCGGGCCCACTACAGGAAGTCCTCGCTTGCCGCCACTCGATAACCGGCGCCTATCTCTCCGGCCGCAAGTCAATTCCACTACCGGATCAACGTCGCAGGGGTAATGGGCACGAGATTGTTATCCACGGGGCACGGCAGAACAATCTGAAAAATATCGATGTCCGGATACCATTGGGTGAACTGGTGTGCATCGCCGGGGTGTCGGGTTCGGGTAAGAGTACCTTGGTCAACGAGATCCTGTTCAAAAAACTTGCCCAGGTATTTTCCGGTTCGCGTGAAAAGCCTGGCGACCATGATGGCATCGAAGGGCTGGAGTATATTGACAAGGTTATTTCTATAGACCAGTCTCCGATCGGTCGGACACCCCGATCCAATCCGGCAACCTACACCGGGGCTTTCACCCCTATACGCGATCTCTTTTCCACTGTGCCGGAGGCGCGAGTGCGTGGCTACAACCCCGGACGTTTTTCCTTTAACATCAAAGGCGGCCGTTGCGAGATATGCCGTGGCGAGGGCTACATCGAGATCGAGATGCAATTCCTTCCTGACGTGACCGTGCCATGCGAGGTATGCCGCGGTAAACGCTACTCCCGCGAGGTTCTAGACATCAAATTCAAAGATAAGAACATCGCCGAAGTCCTCGATATGACCGTAGATCATGCCCTTGATTTTTTCGACCATTTCCCTGCGATAAAGTCCAAGCTTAAGAGCTTGCACGACGTTGGTTTGGGTTACATTCGGCTCGGTCAACCAGCGCCGACCCTATCCGGCGGTGAAGCACAACGCATTAAACTTGCCTCGGAGCTAGCACGTCGCGCTATTGGTCA
Organism: Dehalogenimonas alkenigignens; assembly: GCF_001466665.1. Classification (NCBI taxonomy): domain Bacteria; kingdom Bacillati; phylum Chloroflexota; class Dehalococcoidia; order Dehalococcoidales; family Dehalococcoidaceae; genus Dehalogenimonas; species Dehalogenimonas alkenigignens. The sequence continues at coordinate 1,296,984 of NZ_KQ758903.1, forward strand.
TACCCTTTATATCCTGGATGAACCGACTACCGGTTTGTCATTTGATGATGTTGCGGCGCTGCTTAAGGTGATGCAACGATTGGTGACATCGGGTAACTCCGTCGTAGTCATCGAACACCAGTTAGACATTATGAAGAATGCTGACTGGCTTATCGACTTGGGACCAGGAGCTGGGCACCGCGGTGGGCAGATTGTTGCAGAGGGCACCCCGGAACAAGTGGCGCGGGTGCCGGGCTCGGTTACCGGAGAATATCTAAAAAAAGTCTTGCCTGTTTAAGCGAGGATATGCTTGTCCAGCCAGCGGATTAAAGTACCCAATACGAAATCATGGCATGGTTCGTTGAAGATCTCGTGATAACACCCGGGAAAGAGGTGAAGTTCTTTGTCAGAGGAAGCGATGATGTCAAAGAAAAGTTGGCTTCCGGCAGGCTCAGCCAGACGATCTGAAGCACCATGCATGAGAAGAACCGGCAGATTGATCTTTCCAGCTAATGATTGGACCTTTGACATAGCATCGATCATTTCAGCGCCCGTACGAGCCGGTATCTTACCTGTAAAAACCAATGGATCTCCAATGTAGTTTTTAACGACTGTTTCATCGCGGCTAATGCCTCCACACTCGAGTTGTCTCGCGCCAAAACGAGGAACGATCACAGACAGTATCTTAACCAATTTCTGAGTTCGTTTGGGGACGCTCTCTCCAGCCTTAAGCACCAGGCCTGAAAGTACAGCGCCGGTGACCCATGCCGCGTGGCTAGTACAGTACAAGGCTGCCTCCAGTGCGCCTAAGCTGTGGCCGACGATGAACAGCGGCAGACTAGGGTTTTTTTGTTTTATAAAATCAACAAAAAGACCAAGGTCGCCAGTCAGGTCGGCGAATCGATGAACATAACATCGCTTGCCCGGAGACTTACCGTGACCGCGTTGGTCGTAGCTCCAAACGGAGTAGCTCTTGGGAACCAGGTAATCAACCACGTTGCCATACCGGCTCGAGTGATCAGCTAGGCCGTGCACTAGTAAGATGACCGCCTTAGGCTGGGTAGCAGGCAGCCAAGCTTGATAATACAACGCCTGCCGCTTGCCAACATTGAAAGTTCCTTCTAGATGACGCATTGGATGTAAATATAGCAATTGACTAATCTTTTGACAACGCCAAACGATGGTCTTTAAGATATGCCAAGGAGCACACTATGAATCGGGAACAAGCCCTGTCTGAGGTAAAAACCAAGATCTCCAACATGAATCTAATCAAGCATATGCTGGCCACTGAGGCTGTCATGCGCGCTATGGCTGAAAGATTCGGAGAGGATGTAGAAGAGTGGGGTTTGGCAGGTCTTTTGCATGATATTGACTTAGACGAATGCCAAGGTGATATGAAAGTTCATGGCAGGATGTCGGCGGAAATAGCGCGGGGAATGGGCTTATCCGAGGCCGGTTGCCGTGCCATCAGGTGCCACAGTTTGTCCAGTGAATCCTGCCAGAGCCTTCTAGACAAAGCCCTCTATTGCGCAGACCCAGTGACCGGGCTTATTACCGCCGGCGCACTAATCCGAACAGAGAAGAAGCTAGCCGTAACTGAAACCAGGTCCATTTTGAAACGCTTCAAGGAGAAAAGTTTTGCCGCTGGCGCCAACCGCGAACAGATCGCAAAATGCGCAGACATAGGCCTGTCATTGGAAGAATTCATCGGATTATCGCTCAAGGCGATGCAGGGCATATCCGATCAGCTAGGTCTCTAGTTATAACTGACCCGGATACTGCTACCGTCGGAAGTCTTAACGACCTCGATACGTGCAGGAAAAGCATCCTTGAACTCTTCGATGTGGGTGATAACCAGGATGCAGTCAAACTGGTCCTGAATAGAGGCAATCGCCTCCTTGAGCTTTTCAATGCCAGTGGTGTCCTGTGTGCCGAAACCTTCGTCGATAATAAGAGTGCGTAATGGAGCGCCGGCGCGATGGGCGAGCACACGAGATAACGCCAATCTAAGGGCAAAGTTAATGCGAAAGGCCTCGCCGCCGGAGAAGAGGTCGTAATCGCGGGTGCCAAGTTCGTCGCCGATCTTAATGTCGAAAGTCTCTGCCAGTTCTCCTTTTCTGGTAGCTCGCTGAAGCTCCAGCTTCAGGCTCATACGGTTGTCGGTCATCCTGGCGAGCAGCCGGTTGGCCTCAGCCTCCACCTCCGGAACTGCATTCTCAATCAACACCGCCTGGATACCGTTTTTACCGAATGCTAGATGCAATTCTTTGTAGATACCTTCATCAGCTGCGTGCTTTTTCATCTTTACCGTCTGCTCGGCAAGTTTCTGTTCGAGGTCGTAAAGTTGGGAAAGTCCCTGTTTTAAGCTGCCAACATGCTCGGCAGCCTGGCTAGTAGTGGCGGCGAGCACTTTCAACTCGGTCTCGGCGGCAGCTAGGTCTTGGGCTTCTAGGCCTGGTAATTCTGCCAGCGCCTGCCGAAGTTCCTCAACCTCCGTCAAGCGCTTCCGAAGCCTTTCTTCCAACTCTTGTACGGCCGCCTGATTATTTTTAAAGTTTGACTCTTCTCTGGCAAGGAGCTTCTCGGCTTGCGCGAGTTCTTGCCGGCGCGTCTCCCAACATTCCAGGGATTTAACCTGCGCAATCAATGTCTTGTGTTTCGCTGAGTCGTAATCTAAACGGCTGATGATCTCATCAAGAGAATTCAGCGCCTGACGCTCTTCATGGGCGTATTCATGCTGCGCGATTAGGCGGGTGATCTCTGCGATTTTCCTTTCGCCTTCGGGCAAACGCCCGGCGGCAGCTTCTGCTTCAGCGATCTCATTTAGTAGCCGGGCTTCCAGGGTATTCAAATGTGCACGTTCAGCCTTGATTGTATTTTCGAAAGCCAGGCGGCGCTCAAGGGAGCTAATCTCACAAGCCTTGTCGGCCATTTCGGCAGTCAATTCGGCCAGGCGGCGGTCGGCCGCGGCTCGTTCGGCGTTATATTTAGACTGAACCATTTTAAACCGGTCACCGCCTAATTCGGCGTCGCACACCGGGCAGACTGCGGCTTCACCGGTTGAGGTAAGCAATTTCAACTTTTCGGTGATTTCAGCAAGGCGCTGAACCTGCCCCTGCTCCGCAGCGCCAATGGCAGAAAGTTCTACCTTGAAAGCCTGGAGCCTAAGTTTGTCACCCTCCAGCAAACGCTCCCTGTCAGCAAGCTTTTCTAACTCCAACTTGAGCGAATCGGCGTTCAGCCGCAATTCACTGAGTTTCCTGGACTTTTCTAAAAGCTCTTCATATTTCGCTTGCCAGGATGCGCGTTTATTTTCTAAAAGGTGGCGGGCTTCGATCACCTTCTTCTCAACGATCTGCCGCTCACTCTCGAGACGGCGCACCTCGGCCAGCTTAATGCCGTATTCATCATTCGCCTGCCGGGCGGCGATATATCTCGAATAGTTTGACTCTACCTCAGCCCGATCAGCCAGCACAGCCCGGTGAATGGCAATACGTTTCTCCGTTTCCGCTCCATCGGTTTTCCGAAGACTCAGGTCATCGAAGATTTCCTTCGCAGCTGCTTCGGCTCGTGTGAGCGACTGCTCGTATGATTCGATGAGTTGACGCGCCTGCCTCATCGTTTCCATGGCGGCGCGTTTTTCGATTAAGGCCGCCTCGGTATCAGTAAGTTCCCGCCGGGCAGCGGCTAGAGATGACTCAAGGGCTGGTCGTCTTTCAAGCTGGCACTGCTCCAATTCTATACTTTGAGCGAGGAGATTTTTCGCCGAAGCTGCCTGATTTGCTTTATCTTTGGCTTTATCAGCCAGTTCATCATAGGCGTCCAAACCGAGGATGCTGACCAATACTTCTTTACGTTGTGAGGCGGTCAGCCCGGTGAAGTGGTCCGCCTCTCCTTGTTTTAGATAGGCGGAACTTACAAAAGTATCGTAGTCGAGGTGGATTATTTTCTTTATCTTGTCTTCGGTTTCACCGATGGTATTCCCGGAGATTGATTTAAGACCTTCTTGGGAGACAAGGTAAAGCGCCAGGCTGCTCTGACCGACGCCTCCGGTCTTCCTGGGCTTAACTCGGCGGCGGATAACCCGATGAACCTGGCCGTCTCCGGCGCGGAAATCGAAGATAATTTCGGTTTCCGATTCGCCCTGAGTGATCAGATCGTCGTCAGTAGTTGAACGGCTGCGCAAGCGGGACTTCCCCCAGAGTGCCCACGTCATGGCATCGATGATGGAAGTTTTACCGGCACCGTTGTCTCCGGTGATGCAAGCGAGATGTATGCCCTCAAAAGAAAAAGGCGGCAGGCTGCCGCGGTAAGGCAGGAAATTTTTCATCTGGAGGCGGACTGGTATCATTTGCGACAGACCCTGGGCAGGAGTTTTATTGTAACCCTGTCGAGAATTAAAAACTTCAAGCAAAAACGATTGAAACGATACGTTTTGGCGATTTGTTTGGACTGTCCGAAAAGCGTTTTTTGATAAAAATTGAACGGATCCAATTCCAAACCCAGATTGCGGCCCGTTTTCAGATAAGAGTCCGGACTGTTGTAGACGAAATTCGCTGCCGGGCGATATTCAACATAATTAGTTGAGTCGCTAAATAGAGCACCGGAAAAGGACGCGCGTAGGGAATTCACGGGAGTCATTATAGCACCGGTGTTCTTTTATCTGTCAAGCTTCTTTTGTCGTTTTTCGCCAGCGGCTCGAAAATATTTTCCAAAAAGATTATTCAAGGTAATCTTTTAGTTTGCGGCTTCGGCTGGGGTGGCGCAATTTACGCAAAGCTTTGGCTTCAATCTGGCGGATGCGCTCCCGGGTGACGTTGAACTCTTTGCCTACCTCCTCAAGTGTCCGGCTGCGGCCGTCTTCCAGACCGAAACGCAGTTGGAGAACACGCCTTTCACGGGGCGTCAAACTACCCAGAACACTGTCGATCTGCTCTTTAAGAAGCTGGCGGGAGGCGGCATCAGGCGGAGGCAGAGCATTCTGATCTTCGATAAAATCGCCGAGATGGGAATCCTCTTCCTCACCGATGGGTGATTCCAGGGACACCGGCAGTTGAGAGACTTTGGCGATTTCCCGGACTTTATCGGCCGGAAGTTCCATTTCCACAGCGATTTCGTCAGGAGTCGGTTCGCGCCCGAGTTTTTGCGACAGTGAACGTGAAACCGAAAGCAATTTATTGATCGTTTCAACCATGTGCACCGGAATGCGGATGGTGCGAGCCTGGTCGGCGATCGCTCGGGTAATGGCCTGGCGAATCCACCAGGTGGCGTAAGTAGAGAATTTGAAGCCGCGGTGGAAATCGAATTTTTCGACCGCGCGGATCAGCCCGATATTTCCCTCCTGAATAAGATCAAGCAGCGGCATGCCGCGGCCGATATGTTTTTTGGCGACCGATACCACGAGACGAAGATTTGCCTGGATCAGGTGACGTTCAGCCTTTTTGGCTTCAATCTCTATGGTATCAAGGTAGTTTTTTATCTGGTGTTCATAGTGTTCCAGACGAGAGAGGAAAACCGGGTCTTTCACCAGGGAGTCGATATCGGAGAGCTGTGTATCAGCCGGTATGCCGTCCAGCACCTTCTTAGGCAATAGTTCGGAGTTGAGGGACAGGTCTATCAACGCCTGTTCGATTTGGGACACGGGAGCACCCTGGGCTTCAGCGATGCTTTTGGTCAGTTCCTGATCAATTTCCTGATCGATGCTGGCGCGTAGCTTGGGTTCAAAGACAGCCTCTTTGAAATTGGTGGAAACCGAAAGCCCGAGCTGCTGCTGCAACAAAGCCACGGTCTCCGCTGCCTTAACAAGTTCCTGCAACATGCACACCATTGTCTCAACCGCAGTAGGATTGTGACCGTCTCGAAGACGGCAGGCATCGCGAATCTCCCGGATACGCTTCCCCTCCTCCATCTTTTTAGCCAGCATTTTTTCGGTTTCAGCATTCAGCAATGGGACCCGGCCTATCTCATGAAGATACATGCGTACCGGATCGTCAACGATGCCGTGTTCCAGTTGCTCAAGCGGCATTTCAAGATCCGGCAGCATATGCTCCGCCCCTTCGGGAAGTGCCTCTGAATCAGCTTCGGTCTCGGCAGTCAGTTCTTCTCCGGTTAATTCAGCTGCCATTTCTTCAGAGGTAAGGTCAGGGGGGGAAAGCGGTTCTAACTCAGCTTCTTTGTCTTCTTCCTGACTCTGGATGTCCGAAGAGGAAGGCTCCTGTTCGTCATCATTCACGGGCAGTTTAATAATTTCTTTTTCCATTCTCTACCTCTTCGGGGCACGGCGCCGTATGGCGTCCTGAGCGTCGAGTTCCGCCAGTTTGCCTGCGATAGCGGAGATGTGCTCGGTCAGCTCGGGCGAGCCATCGGCGCTGCCCTCAGAATTGTTTCCTTTCATAGCTTCCTGGATTTTTATTAAAAGAGTCTTCAGATATTCTTTTTCAAGCCGGCGGCAGCATTCCTGAAATTTCAAAGCAACATTTTTGTCGTCCAAATGAATACCAGCGATAAGGTCGAAACGGGACCTGGTGAATGAATCAAGTTTATCCCTGATGGACTCAGCACCGGGATATTTGAGAAGCAATTGAATGATTTCCTTGTTCTCCAGACTTTGGAATATTTCAGGATCCGGTATTCTCTGATTCTCTACAATTGACGGATGTTTAAGAATAATGGCAAGTAAATAATCCTCACAGGCATTGCCGTGAAGTCCTGAGGGCGAATCATGGGGCGGCAGGGTAGAGGATTTACCGACCGAGCGCAACAAGGCTTGTCGGGACAACGAATACTGAAGTTCCGACGGGGAAGTCCCAACTTTGCCAGCTAAGATAGCCAGGTAGTGGCCTCTTCGCACCGGGTCTTTGATTTCAGCCACCACCGGCAGGAGACGCTCGGTCAATCCGGCTTTACCGCGGGCGGTTCTAAGATCGAACTTCGAAGCCGCCATATCGAATACAAAATCGACAATAGGGAGGGCATTGCCCAGCGATGTCTCCCAGGCGGAGGGGTTAGCTCTAATGGTATCGTCAGGATCTTTTCCGGGAGGAGCCAGAACTACCTTAATTTCACGTCCCAGCAAGTTTTCAAACGAAACGCAACGGGCGGTAGCGGCTTCTCCGGCGGCATCGGCGTCGAAGGCGATGATCAAGTTGGGAGACAACTTCTTGATGATTGCCACCTGTTGTTCGTTGACGGCGGTACCCATTGATCCGATGGTGTTCTTAAATCCGAATTGATGACTGATAATGACGTCAAAATAGCCTTCGACGATGATTGCGGCGTCGTTGGCGCGTATCGTCTGGGCCGCCAGATTGATGCCGTAGAGAGCCCCGCTTTTACTGAAAAGGGGCGTCTCCGGTGAATTAAGATATTTCGGCTGAGAGTCGTCGAGAACGCGGGCGCCGAAGCCGGCGATTTTGCCTCTGGCATCAGAAATCGGGAAAATGATCTGATGGCGGAATCTGTCGTACAGGCGCCCTGAATCGGCTTGCCCCAGAAGCCCTACCTCAACCAGAATGTCATCGGCGTAGCCGGCACTGTTCAGGTGATCTTTCAAAGCCTGCCAATCCGGCAAAGCATAACCGATCTGGAAATCTTCTATCGAGCCGGCGTTGACGCCCCTTTTTTCAAGGTAAGCCCGGGCTTTAGCGGCCGAAGGCGAGTTGAGCAAAAGGTCATGAAAATAAAGAGCCGCGGCGGCGTTGACAGCGACGAGTTCGTTACGATGTTCATTATGTGTAGAAGCCTCTGAACGACTAGGCAGGACAACGCCGTACGTTTCAGCCAACCGTTCCAGGGCTTCGGAGAAATTCAGCCCCTCCATTTTCATAATGAAGGAAAAAACATCGCCGCCTGAGGCGCAGGCGCCGAAGCAGTGCCAGGTACCGGATTCCGGGTAGACAAAGAAGCTGCCGTGTTTCTCCGAATGAAAAGGGCACAGTCCTCTCATAGTTTTACCGGAACGGGTAAGAACCGTATATTTGCTGATCAGCTCAACGATGTCAGCCCGATTTTTTATTTCGTTCACAGCGTCCATATCACTAACTTGAACAGGTACCCTGGCGCCCCGATATTCCTATTGTTGGTCCATTCTCCCGGGGAGCTAGGTCAGCCCGAAAGACATAGCCATGCGGGTTGCGTAATAGTCAGTCATGCCGGCGATATAGTCGACAACGCCGCGTTCCGGGTCTTCCGGATTAATGTACTCTCCAGGCATGCGGTGGGGGTATCGAAGCAGAAAATCATACAGATTGCGGACGATGTTCCGGGCATCATCGGCGGCCTGGTCACGGATGGTATAAACACGTTCAAAAAGAAAATCACGCAGTTCGTTACAGGCATCAAGGACAGTTTGACTGAGCCCTATCATCGCCGGTCTTAAAGGAGCCATTCCCGAGACTCCCCAGGATGAAACAATAACATCTTTGACCATTGTGTCGACACGCTTTGAATGCCGGTCGCCGAGGACTTTAACCGCCTCCCGGGGCAGGTCCGACTCACGGATAAGCCCGGCGCGAATGGCGTCTCCAATGTCATGGTTAATATAAGCCAGAGCGTCAGCCAGGCGGCAGACCTCTCCTTCCAGGGTAGCCGGGTTCCCGGTGGCGGCGGCTTGAATACCGGAACGGGCCTTGGAATGGTTCAGGATACCGTCGCGGACTTCAAAGGTCAGGTTTAAACCCCGGCCGTTATTTTCCAATTTCTCCACGACATGTAAGCTCTGTTCGTTATGCCGAAACCCGCCGCGGTACAGTTCCGCAAGGACTTCTTCCCCAATGTGGCCGAACGGGGTATGACCGAGATCATGTCCCAGGCTGATGGCCTCGGTAAGATCTTCGTTGAGCCGTAACGACCGGGCAATAGTCCTCGCCAGTTGCGATACCTCCAAGGTGTGTGTGAGCCGGGTCACAAAATGGTCGCCGGTGGGTGTTATGAATACCTGGGTCTTGTGTTTTAGCCTGCGAAAGGCTTTGGAATGAATGATACGATCACGATCCCTCTGAAAATCCGTCCGGATTTGGCAGGGTTCTTCAGGAATTTCACGGCCACGGCTTTCGGCAGAGCGAGTGGCAAATGGCGAGAGCCACTGACGTTCACGGTTCTCTGTCTGAAGGCGAATATCAGGGATGGTGCCGTTCAATCAAGCCCTCCAGCAGGGTTGTGCCCCCGACTGGAGAGGCAACGTGTTGTTGAAAAAATGACGCAGCTTCGCCCTGCCTCTGTCAAGTCTCTAACCGCAAGGGCGGTAAAGTTAAAAAATAGCCTCAAAAAAACACCTTGCCGGGCCCTCCGGCCCGCTTTCAGACCTTGAGCTTGGCTTCGGCTTTGGCGATGATCTCCCGGGTGGTGCCGATCATATCAGGGCTTACGGAGACCGATGTAATACCCCATTCCATCAATTTTTCGGTTAGTTCCGGGTATACCGATGGCGCCTGGCCGCAGATTGACGAGGTGATCCCTTTACGTTTAGCGGTTTTTACCGCGATCTCAAGAGCGGCCATGACCGCTTCATTGCGTTCGTCAAAGGTATCCTGGAGTTTTTCACTGTCACGGTCAATACCAAGCGTTAACTGGGTCAGATCGTTGGAGCCGATGGAGATGCCGTCGATGCCGACGTCAATAAACTTTTCCATCAAGAAGATATTCGCCGGAACTTCAGTCATCATCCACAATTTGAAGTCCGGACCGCGTCGTAATCCTTCTGCTTCAAGTATGTCTTTGGTGCGCCGTAATTCTTCCACGGTACGTACGAACGGAATCATCACCCAAAGATTGGGAAAGTCCTTACGCACCCGTTTAATGGCCTCTATCTCCATTTTGAAGGACTCGATATCCCGGATATAGCGCGAAGCACCTCGATAGCCTATCATCGGGTTTTCTTCAGGCAGTTCGTATTTGTCGCCGCCTTCAAGTTCACGATATTCGTTGGTTTTAAAGTCGGTAGTCCGGTAAACTACCGGCCTCGGGTGAAAGGCCTTGGCGAACGGTACAATCCCCTCGTAGAGCTTCTGGATGAACTCTTCACGCCTTCCGCTCTCAAGCATATAGCTCGGATGCTTGCCGATGCACGAGATAATGAATTCGGCTCTGAGCAGGCCGACCCCGTCAACATTGCGGGCAGCTACCATATCCGCCAGTTCCGGTTGAGCCAGGTTTACATAAACACGGGTTTTGGTCTTGATGGCGTCGCGAACGAGGCTGGTTACGGAAGCTGTCTGGATTCGGCGGGTAACTTTACCGTTGTATATTTTACCGTGCGAACCATCAACAGTAATGACCTGTTCATCATGAAGGACCTTGGTTGCCTCATGGGTGCCTACCACGCACGGTATGCCGAGTTCACGGCTCACAATCGCAGCGTGTGAGGTGCGCCCGCCTCGATTGGTGACAATGGCGGCGGCCCTTTTCATGGCTGGAACGAAATCCGGAGTGGTCATTTCAGCCACAAGGATATCGCCGGAATCAACGCGGTGGATTTCCGAAGGGTTCATGAGTATTTTCACCGTACCCGAGGCTAAACCGGGACTCGCGGGAGAGCCTTCAAGGATACTTGGCTCTTTTATTTCCGCCTCCTCCTCGAGTGCCTGCTCCTTGATAGCTGTTACCGGGCGCGATTGAACAATGTAAATAGTACCGTTTTCTTTGGCCCACTCGATATCCTGGGGTACGCCGTAGTGCTTTTCGATGTGAACAGCCAATTCAGCTAGATGAATGATATCCTCATCGGGCAGTTTCTGCTGTTCTTGTTTAGCTGAGGGCACCTGCTGCCAATAGTTGGCTGTTTCTCCAGAGCCGGCGGAATTGCGTACCAGACGGCGGTCCTGGAAACTGATTCTCCGGGATAGAATGGTTGGTCCATCCTTGGAGACGATAAACAAATCAGGATTAATTTCGCCGGAAACCAATCCTTCGCCAAGGCCGTAGATCACCTCGATGACGATCTTGGACGGGTCGTGTGTAATGGGCTCAATGGTAAAAATAACACCGGAAGTCACCGACTGAACCATCCGTTGCACCGGAACGGCGATGCCGACCTTAAAGTGATCATAATTCTGTTCCTGACGGTAATAGATAGCCCGCGCTTCGAAAAGCGACGCCCAGCATTTCTGCACCGCATGGACTACCATTTCCCAGCCTTCTTGATTCAAATAGGTACTCTGCTGACCGGCGAAAGAAGCCTCCGGAAGGTCTTCAGCGGTAGCCGAAGAGCGGACGGCGACTGCCCCCCCGCCGAGTTGTGCGTAAGCTTTGCTGATTTGGCCAGCAAGCTGATCAGGCAGAGGAGTGCCCATGATCAGGTCTTTAACTTTTTGAGAAGCCGTGGAGAGCGCTTTTGAATCTTCAACATCCAGTCCTTTAAGAAGGGCTCGGATCTTAGGTTGAAGATCGGAGTTTTCAATAAAATCAAAATAAGCAGCTGAAGTAACGATAAAGCCTGGGGGGACTGGGATTTTTGCCCTGGTCATCTCGCCGAGATTTGCGCCTTTCCCGCCGACCAGGGGAATGTCCTGTTTGTCAACCTGGTCGAACCAGACAATCGCTTCCGGCTTATTTTGCATTGCTACTGTCTCCTTTACGTCGTTAAACCACTTTATCGCGCGGTTGAGGCAGGGTACAGCACTTCCTGGGAAAGGAGTAAACCTCTTTTGGATAAGGCCTTTCATTCTACAACAAATCGAGGCTCTTTTTAAAGAGCAAATTGTAACCATCAAAGAATAATGTCGGCCTGTTGCCTAGCGGGTCAATTGGAAGTGTTGGAGGGCGCAATACCTTGTTACCCGACTGTTCAATACATGAAGTCAGGAAAGCTCAATTCATTGACACCCCAATGGTATAAAGGTAGAATTGATGACTAGTAAGCGGTTCGAAGTCAGCATGGAGGCCCCCATATCACATGATTGAAATGACTATTGAAAGCATCCGTGTCAGTCTGGTCAACTACCAGCGAGTGGTGATGCTAAAAGAAAAAAACACTTTACGGTACCTGCCCATCTGGATTGGTTCCGCGGAAGCGCAAGCTATAGCCATCAGGCTGCAAGACGGCATTCAGGTGCAGCGGCCGATGACCCACGACCTGCTGGCTACTTCCATTGATGTTCTAGGCGGAAGAGTGGATCACATCATTGTCAGTGACCTGAAAAATGACACTTTCTATGCCAAAATCATGATTAACACCAAAGATGGACAGATAGAAATCGATTCCCGCCCGTCAGACGCCCTGGCGCTCGCGGTGCGGGTTGAAGTCCCGATATATGCCGATGAATCGGTGCTTGACAAAGCCGGTATCGTGTTGGAGAGGGAAGTTGAAGGCGGTGAGATACTCGAAAATGCTGACGGCGCTGTCGAAGCGCCGCCCGAGCGGCGCAAGAAAGCCTCCGAGGATGAAATCAGCAAAATGAGCGCTTTCCGGGATTTCATCGACAACCTCGACCTTGAGGACTTTGATAAGCGAAAATCTTGATTGCGGCACGGTTACCTGTCTGATAGAGGGGGTTATATACCCTCTCTTTCTTTAGATAACTTGAGCTTTGAAGATTGCCTACCCCTGGGATATAATCAACCGCCAATTAATCTATCAGGAGCCGGCGTTTGTTAAAAGACCGTAATTGCGGCGAAATTGATGAAAAACTAATCGGGCAAAGTGTTACCCTGGCCGGGTGGGTACATAGGCGGCGCGATCACGGTAATTTGATATTTATTGATCTCCGGGACCGAACAGGCCTGGTACAATGTGTTTTCAATCCCGAGCAAGATAGCGAAACCCACCACCTGGCGGAGTCGCTGCGGATCGAGTACGTGATCCAGGTGTCAGGCCGGATAAGTCCAAGGCCTCAGGGAACAGAGAACCGCAAGCTCGCGACGGGCGCGGTCGAGATACTGGTCGAAAGTCTGGTTATTCTCAACGAATCAAAAACACCGCCTTTCTATGTTAATGAAGATGTTGATGTAGATGAGAGCCTGCGCCTGAAATTCCGTTATCTTGACCTCCGGCGTGAGCGGATGCGAAACAACATCATTTTGCGCCATAACGTTGTTACATTCATCCGACAATACCTCAATGAGCGTGGATTTCTCGAAATTGAAACACCCATCCTTCTAAAAAGTACCCCTGAAGGCGCGAGGGACTACCTGGTTCCCAGCCGGTTGTATCCCGGAAAATTCTATGCTCTCGCCCAGTCCCCACAGCAACTCAAACAACTCCTGATGGTGGCAGGTGTCGAGAGGTACTATCAGATAGCCAGGTGTTTCCGAGATGAAGACCTGCGCGCTGACCGGCAAATGGAATTCACGCAGCTCGACCTCGAGATGAGTTTTGTCGATGAAGACGACATGATGACGCTTCTCGAAGGTCTATTTTCGTCACTGGTCGAAAATGTGGCTCCAGAACGCCGTTTCAACCAACCGTTTCCGCGACTTAGATATGCCGATATCATGGAGCGGTATGGCTGCGATAAACCGGACCTGCGCTTCGGCATGGAAATCGCTGACCTGTCCGATATCGTAGCGCAAAGCCTTTTCGGTGTATTTTCAGGTACCATCGCAAAAGGCGGCGTGGTCAAAGCCATCGGCGTTCCGGGCTGCGGTAAATACACCAAGAGCCAGATCGAAGAACTTATCGAAACGGCGAAAAAAAACGGCGCCGGCGGATTGGTTCCAATTTCGCTGGGTAACGAAGCGGGAGTGCTGGCAAATCTGACAATGGAACATGTAAAGTCAGTAGCCGCCAAATATCTTACGCTCGACCAGATACAAGCGATTGCCAGTCGTTGCGAAGCCCAGCCTGGCGACCTGATACTCATCGCCGCGGGCGACAGGAATCGGGTTAACGCCGCACTGGGGACCCTCCGCACCGAGTTAGGGGGCCGGCTGGGGCTAGCCGATCCAAACGCGCTGGCTTTCGCTTTCGTCACCGACTTCCCGCTGTTTACCTGGAACCAGGAGGATGAACGGTGGCAACCGACCCATCACCCCTTCACTTCACCCTGGGAACAAGATTTGCCGCTCCTGGAAGCCGAACCAGGTAAGGTCAGAGGCCGGCATTATGACCTGGTGTTGAATGGATACGAAATCGCCGGAGGGAGCATCCGCATTCACAAAACCGAACTTCAAAGAAAGGTCTTCCAGATTCTCGGTCACACCGAAGAACGAATACAAGCGCTGTTTGGTCAACTGCTCGATGCTTTCGAATATGGCGCACCTCCCCATGGCGGCGTAGCTCCAGGCATCGACCGGGTAGTGGCGATACTCGCCGGGGAACCGACAATCAGGGAAGTTATTCCTTTTCCGAAGAACCAGGCCGGGTTAGACTTGCTGTTCGGATCACCTTCGGAAGTGAGCCAAGCTCAAATAGATGCCGTTCATATTTCTGTGAAGACCGATCAGTAGATTATAATATTTGATTGAGGAATAGATGAAAGTTACCGAAAAGCAGTTTGAAGCTTGCGAAGCTCTGTTGACAGTAGAATTGGATTCCGACGCTATGGAATCCGCAATGGATACGGCATACCAGCGCCTGGTAAAAAGGACTGATATACCGGGGTTCCGTAAAGGGAAGGCGCCGCGTCCTATACTCGAGAGATTTATCGGACGGGAACGACTGATCGAAGAATCGCTCGAGGATGTTTTACCCAAAGCTTGCGCTGATGCCTTAAAAGAAGAACAAATTCAGAGCTTCGGCCGTCCCGGCATAGAGGTAATACAAAACGACCCGATTATTTTCAAGGCCAGAGTTCCGCTACCGCCCAAGATAGAACTGGGTGACTATAAAACCATCAGGATGTCACCTGAAACAGTTGAGGTTAAGGAAGATGTGATCGATAGCATGATCGAGCATCTCCGACATGAAAAGGCCACCTGGGAACCGGCGGACCGCCCGGTGAAAAACGGCGATCTAGTAACACTGGATCTTGAGAGTAATATCGACGGCATCAGGTTCATCAACCAAAAATCAGCCCAGTTTGGAATTGACGAAAAGTCTAATTACCCAGCACCCGGCTTTTCCCAAGAAATCATCGGATTGAGCCGAGACGGTGAAAAGACTTTTAAGTTGAAATACCCCGATGACTTCGCAAAAGTTGAGCTGGCGGGCAAGGAACCGGAATTTAAGATTAAAGTGGTCGAGATCAAAGAAGAGAAAATGCCGCCAGCTGACGACGAATTTGCGGCTTCGCTAGACGTCGAAACGCCAACCTTCGATACTTTACGGCAGCGGCTGACAGAAAACTATCGAAAACGGATGGAACACCTGGCGGAAGAAGCTTTTGAAAACAATATTGTTGATCAGCTGGTAAAAATGAGCACGATCGAATTTCCGTCTAACCTGCTCGAAATGGAGTATGAACGGCTGGTTAACCAGCAAATGGACAAGTGGCGCTCTCAGATGAGCTCCGAAGCCGAACTTGAGGAGTTTTTAGCTAAGGTCAATCCCGAGGAGCTTTCATCAAAGCTCAAGCCCATGGCTGAAACCAGATTAAAGATATCTCTTGCCCTGGGCAAACTGGCTACAAGCGAAAACCTGACAGTCGGTGATGACGAAATCAACGCAGAGATTGCTGTCATGCTCAGCAGCGTTCCTGAAGATCAGCGCGACAACCAGATGCGGCAATTCGACACTGCCCAGGCAAGAGAACAGTTACATCAAATACTCCTATCCCGAAAAACCTTGGACAGGCTTAAAGCGATCGCGATGAGTACGGGCGATTCTGCATCCGCGGACCTGGAAATGACCGCTGAAAACAAAGAAAGCACCGAAAACAAAGAGGAGGCTACTCAATGATAACGAATCCATCCAGCATCATCCCGATGGTAATAGAAAGCAGCTCAAGAGGAGAGAGGGCTTTCGACATCTACTCTCTGCTGTTGAAAGAACGCATAGTTTTCCTGGGCACCGAGATTAACGATCAGGTGGCTAATATTATTATCGCGCAGCTTCTGTTTTTAGACCGCGAAGACCCGGATAAAGACATCAGCCTTTATATCCATTCGCCCGGGGGTGTTATTTCCGCCGGATTGGCAATCTATGACACCATGCAGTTGATCCGGCCCGCGGTTTCGACCATTTGCGTCGGTATGGCCGCATCGATGGCTACTGTGTTGCTGTGCGCCGGCGCCAAAGGCAAGCGCTATGCGTTGCCCAATGCTACTATTCATATGCACCAGGCGATCGGAGGCGCCAGAGGCCAGGCGGCGGATATCGTCATCGCAGCCCGGGAGATTACCCGCATGCAGGACATCATTAGAGATATACTCGCCAAGCGTACCGGGCAGCCGCTGGATAAAATAATCCATGATACCGACCGGGACTATTATCTGAACCCCGAAGGGGCCAAAGAGTATGGTTTGATTGATGAGATACTGCGGAAACCCGAAGAAAAGAAGCCAGTTAAGGAATAATCTAAAATCATTACGGCCAGAGAGCGGCGCGCCGGAACACCGGCGCGCCGCTCTTATATGTCAGAGAGTTATAAAGCGATTTGCACAACAGCGATGGACTCAATTACAGTATGTACGCGGTACTAGTACCCAACAAAACAGAAACAGCAGGTGAATTATGAGCAAAGTCAAAGTGGGGATAAACGGCTACGGAGTGATCGGTAAAAGGGTAGCTGATGCGATATTACTGCAAGATGACATGGAACTGACTGGAGTAACCGCGGTTAACGCCGATTACCGGATCCGAGTTGCCGCCGAAAAAGGCTATTCTATTTTCGCCGCGACCGAAAGCCGACAATCAATGATGAAAGAAGCCGGAATTCCGGTTGAAGGCTCACTTAAAGATTTACTTAAGAAAGTAGACGTTATCATCGACTGCACGCCGAAAGGCATTGGGGCGGAGCAAAAACCTATCTATGAATACGCCCGTGTTAAAGCGGTTTTTCAAGGCGCCGAAAGGCATGAACTGACCGGCATATCGTTTGTGGCCCAGGTTAATTATGAAGAAGCTTTAAATAAGCAGTTCGCACGTGTTGTATCCTGTAATACGACGGCGTTATGCCGGGTATTGAACTCATTCAATAAACGAAGCTGGTTGAAGCGAGTCAGAGCTGTGCTGCTCAGACGCGGAACGGATCCCTGGGAAAGCCACCGCGACGGTATGATCAATACGTTCATACCTGAGACTAAAGTTCCAAGCCATCAGGGGCCAGACGCCCGGACGGTCATTAAGGGACTGGATATAACTACTATGGCCGGAGCCTGTTCACATAATCTCAGTCACGTTCATTACGCCATGGTCGAAACCAAACGTCCGATCGGGCTTGACGAGTTGAGATATGCATTGTGGGAGGAGCCAAGGCTGGCATTTGTCCGGTCAAGCAATGGGTTGGTTGCCCTAAACTCGGTAATTGAACTGATGAGAGACCTGGGACGACCGCGCAACGATATGTGGGAAGTGGCGGTATGGGAAGATGCCCTCGCGGCAGACGAGCGGGAAACCTACCTGGTATTTCAGGTTCATAATGAGGCCATTACGGTACCCGAAAATATCGATGCCATACGCTCGCTTTGCGGTCTCGAAAAAGACGGCGCCAAATCAATCGCAAAAACCGACAAGGCTATGGGCATACTCAAATGTTTCTTGCCCAAAACAATACCCGAAGCCGCCGTTCACGCCGAAATAGGAGCGGCTTTAAAGTTAGAGCGCCGCGAGTTCATCGAGGAAGGTTACAAGGGCGCCGAAGAACCTTTTTGAGACTAACAGGTGAGCCCTGTCCCGGAAGGAGGTTTCGGCGTCAAATTCGGCCTTTAACATCGTTCAGGGTCTGGGAGACCGCGAGGGCGAGTGCTGCCGGCTCAAAGGGTTTCACCAGACTGGGTAGACGGTGCTTTTCCAGGAACATTTTGACATCTTCACCCAGGGTATCGCCGGTGATAATTACGATACGTCCAGTCATTTCCGGCCGGCGGTCAATAATCTCGGTGTAAAGCGCCATGCCGCTTGTCCCGGGCAATCGAAGATCCATGACGATAACATCGTAGTCTTTTTTGCTTAGTAGAATCAGTGCTTGCGCGGCTGAAGCCGCGGTGTCAATGTGCCGACCTTCCCCGGAAAGAGATTCAACCGCCAGGTTGCGTATGCACTCCTCGTCGTCTATCACCAAGATAACGGCCGCTGATTGATGTCCGAGGTTGATGACACTTGGGTCACGAGTTTCGGCTGCCGCACCGGAGGATTGAACAATAGGCAACAGGATGGTGAAAGCAGCCCCGCAGCCGGGAGACGATTCCACCTCCAGAGTGCCGCCGTGTTCCTCAACGATTGAACGTGAAAGCGATAACCCCAGACCGGTGCCTTCGCCGGGATTTTTGGTGGTGAAGAACGGCTGGAAAATCTTTGTGACAGTTATGTTGTCGATTCCAGGACCGGAATCGGCGAAAACCAACCTGAGATATTTCCCCTCCAAAGCGGCGGTGATGGTGAGTTTCCCTGGCTTGCCACTATGCTTGATGGCATATTCGGCATTGACGATGAGATTCAGGATAACCTGCTGCATCTGGCCCGGATCAACGATTATCCACGGTAAATTTTCAGAATAATTTTTAACAACCTCGATGCCAGCAGTCTTCAATACGTATGCCCTGAGTTCGAGAGTATTATCTATCAGCTCAGTAATATCCACGCGCGATTTCAAAGGTTTGGTTTGGTGGGCAAAGGTCAGCATTCTTTTGACGATTTCGGCCACTCTTCTGGAGCCATCAACGATAACTTTCAAGTCGTCAGCGACTTCCGGCGCCAGATCGCTGCGGGCAAGCAACAACTCTGAAAAACCAAGGACACCGGTGAGGGGATTGTTAATCTCATGGGCAATTCCGGCGGCCATTTCGCCGACGGCAGCCAGGCGGCTGGACAACTCGGCTTTTTCTTTTAACCGCTGTTGTTCAGCTTCGGCCTTTTTAATGGCAGTGATGTCGCGGGCGATATGGACGTATCTCCCGCTGGATTTACCGCCAATTTTGATAGGAGTGATGTTGACCTGATAGGTATTATCACCCTGAACGATCTCATCACCCAAACCGCACCGATTCCGGTCGCCGAGGCCAGGACAAAAGCCGGGCAAGACACAGGTATCGTGCATTATTTGATAACACTTTTTACCTACCGCCTCGGCCGGAAGCATTCCGGTCTTGTCGGCCATGGAACGGTTGACGCGGATAATGTTATGGTCCTTATCCAAAATACAAATCAGGTCAGGTATGGAGTCAAAAGTGCTTTCCCACTCCTGTTTTGCAATTAAGATTGCCTGATCATTCTTGCGGCGTTCTAAGATATCACGTTCAGCGATCAGCAGTCCCCGTAATGATACTGCGGCTACCGATGTGAGCGAACGGATGAGGAAATGATCGCTGTTCGAGAACTCCTGACGGCTTGCTTTATCCGAAAGGAACAAAACGCCAACGGTCTTGCCGGCGGCCGTGAGCGGAATCATATAAGCAACATCTTTTGAGCCCACAACGTTAGGATATTCCGTCGAAGGCGTTCTCCGTTTAACAAAATCCATCAATTCAAATTCAAACGCTCTATCAGCGTAAACACCTCGCGCGGCGGCGAATACAAAACTTGTTTCATCAGTAGCTACAAATAGGCAGGCGCCTGATAGGTTCATGGATGTCATCGGGGCGTCGATGATCAATGAGGAAGCCACCTCAACGCTAGCTGTTGCGCTGAGCGATGCGCTCAAGGTTTGAATTATTTGCTGGTAGTCATGACGGTCTTTGTAGAAGAATTTATCAACCAATGCTTCTGTGGCGCTTCTGGCTGGGCCTAAGAGAAGAACCGCTATAGCTGAAAGGAATAAGGCCAGGATGAATTGCTGAGTGAAACCTGGAGCGACTCCACCTGATAATACCAATGCAAAAACACCGGCAAGGACCGCAGCCATCGATAGAGTGATAAGACCGTACACAACTCCTCTTCGAACCACCACATCAATATTCATCAATTGGCGCGCGATGACGGCATAACCGAGAGACAGTGGTATGAACGACAGGAAGGCTACCGTAATATTTGACTGTAGAAATACACTGTCATCCTGAACCCCAGGGAAGACACTGAACACCAAAAAAGGTAGCAAAGCAGCCATGCATCCTAAAAGGATGATGACCATTTGCTGCCTGGTCCGCGAATCCGCTGCTCTTAAGAGATTGAATACTACGACACCTATAACACCCAAGAAACCGACGCCGTATCCGATCAGCCTGAAGGTCCGAAAATCCGGGAGAGGCTGCCCATTCGACTGCCCAATGAATGGATATGCAATCACAATCAACGCCGGCAAAACATAAACCAGGTATTGGTAGGGCTTATGTCTCAACCAGGCGCGCTCCTGGGGGAGAATCAAAAAGAAGTGGAGCAGCAGCCAGGGGCCGATGGTAGACGCAACAACGGTGATATGCAAAGCCAATGGGGCCAGACGATCCGAAGCCATATTCGAACTGAGAGCCAGTCCGAACACAAGACCGCAGGCCAACAAAAGTACCGACGCCTCGTTTTTCGGATTACGGAGATAAACATAAATTCCGACAACCCAAAACGCAAGGCAAGGAAGAAGCCACATGACGAGGTCTATTGTCGCGGTTGAAGTAGGTTGAGTCAGAGATGAATCCGCATCAAGTATTGTGCCATTAGGATTTACCACAGTAATTTGGCGAACTACTCTGATCCAACCTGAATCTTTAAAAGCTGACAAATATTGATCAGCCGGCAGTCCATCGATGATTAATGGAATATCTCCCGGGGCGATACCTAGTTCATTACCGATCCCATATGGATCCACGCTCTCAACAACCCATTGTTCATTATCATTTTTGAGGGAAATGCCAATGTAGGAGTGACTAAAGCTATAAACAAAATAAAAAGCCGATATAATTAGCACGAAAACCGAGAAAACAATCGGGAGACGGTACAGGTTGAATTGAAGGCGGGCGTTATTCATTGAAACCAGCCATATTCAGAAAAGGTGATAGGAGGCTAATATTTACTTTACTCGGAGGCAAAGATTCTAACTGATCGATAGCCAGATGGATGAATTTTTGAGCTTGAAGAAGGGTATAATGTACCCCCCCTGATTGAAATAATACCCGCTTCACCGGTTCAGGGTCATCTGTGACAGGGGTGCCGGCATCATAGGTGCAGTCGATGTAATTGGATTGATCACGAAGGGACCCGTTCCTTGCGAATATCACAGGTAAAGTGACTTTTTTACCGCAGATATCTTTTCCCGTGGTAATATCACGAATATCATTACACAGTTGTAACGCTGTTCCAACATACTTCCCGAAATCCGCGAAAGAAGTGATTACTCCTGGATCATTTGTCGAAAGAATGGCGCCAATATGGCAGGCACATTGGATTTGAGACGCTGAAGTTTTTTGGATATGGGCGATATATGCTGTCTCATCAAAACAAGAACGCAACGAACCGGATAAATCTTCGTGTTGCCCGCTGGAAGACTGAATAAAATATCCAGTTAACGTTTCGAGGGCAGAATGAAATATTTGGTACGAAACGAGGTTATTCATTCGAGCGAAAGCAGCGTATGCGAGCAATATCAGAGTAGAGCCGATATTCATCCGGACGGGTTTGCTTAGGCCGGTAAAACCAGTGAGGATAGTGTCGTCATCTTCTAGATCGTCGAATATATCGGCCGCTGTCAGCATGAACTGCATTGCGGCAGCGAAAGGTAAAGCATGTGTCCATTCGCCGTTTATGCTCTGGGCAACATACAAAGGCAACAATGGCCATTGATTATTGTCTGATGATGTTCCTAAAACTCTTCCTTCAACGGCCAGTGGTGCTCTTATATGAGAGATAAATTCAGTGTTATTAGAATAAGGAGCTAGAATTGCTTCTAGCTCCTTATTTAGGGCTATACTTTTAATAACTAAGCCGCCCCGATCCATAATTGAAAGATACCTTGTTAAAACCACCCACCCATGGGTCCAATTTGCGACTGGAGAGAAACGCCATCAGCGGTGACAAGGCCCGTACGCGCATGCAAGGAAAGGACTGCCTTTTTATCAACCGGGGTAAGTTCCAGTTTGGCGACATACGCCTCGGGATCAGCTTCGAAATCCTTGCGGGCGGACTCATCTCTGAATATGGTCTGGACTAAATCGGCCAAGTTCATAACAACTCCTCCTTAATTAATTTTAGTTACGGATTATAAACTCAGAATGTCAACACGTCAATAGATATCAGACATATCGGTAATATTTATTTATATGGGAGTAACTGAAGGCATATTCGAAACGTCTCAATCATAACTCGGCTAAGGAAGGCTGACAATAGTACTATCGTTATGGGGGAAGAGGTGAATCGAAGAAGGAATCTGGTCGGGGTGGACGGATTTGAACCGTCGACCACCTGAACCCCATTCAGGTGCGCTACCAGGCTGCGCTACACCCCGATTTGGAAAGCGCTAGAATGTTATCATAGACATCTGGGTGTCGCAAGCCGCTTTGCCAGTCAAACATAAACCATATATAATAAGCTTACATAAAACTTGAGTGAAACGAATGGCAATACGAACTATCTGCAAATATCCTGATCCAGTACTCAGACAAAAAGCCAAAAAGATACCTCTGGTAGACAAGAGTATTCGAATTCTTGTCGAAGACATGATAGAGACAATGAAGGATAATTGCGGCTGCGGCTTAGCAGCGCCGCAGGTAGGGGTGTCCCTTCGATGTATCGTCATCGGAATGCCGGAAGAAGAACCGTATGCCATCATTAATCCTGAGTTTGTCAAACGAGTCGGAGAGCGTGAAATAGAAGAGGCTTGCCTTTCCGTTCCCGAACTTGCCGGGAGTGTTAAGCGTTCCGAGTCGGTGATCGTTAAAGGCCTAGACAAAAACGGTAAACCCATACGCGTTAAAGGACGGGAACTCCTGAGTCAAGCGTTGGAACATGAAATAGATCATCTAAACGGCGTACTGTTTATTGACCGGGTCGAATCTCCTGAAAAACTTCGTAAACGGAAAAAAATGAAAGAAGAAGAAGAGACGACCGAGACAAGCACTTCCGCCTCACCGGATAAGTAAATATGCAGAAAACATTGTTACAATGTGATTTCGACGGGACGCTGACAGAAGAAGATGTCAGCTTTTTAATTCTAGACCGCTACGCAGAAGGTGATTGGCGAGCAATACTGAAAGAGTATCAATCGGGCACGATCAGCGTCGGCGCATTTAATAACCGGGCCTTCTCTATGGTAAAACAGGAGAAAAAGACTCTTGAAACGCTTGTCTGCAATGAAGCTAAGTTACGCCCCGGTTTGATAGAACTGGTTGAGTATTGCCGGTTAAACCAGATCGAAATGGTTATCGTTTCGAACGGACTAGACTTCTATATCCGGGCATTGCTTGAGAAAAGCAGATTGAATCATATCAGAGTAATCGCAGCCACCACCGCGTTCACGCCATCAGGACTCGATTCACATTATATTGGGTCGGATGGCGGTGAATTGATGGTCGCGTTCAAAGAGCACTACACTGAGAAATTCATTGAACGTGGATTTAGAGTGTTTTACGCCGGAAACGGCCCCTCCGATATACCTGCCTCAAAACTTGCCGTACACACTTTTGCGACCGACTCGCTACTGGATTATTATATTCAGCATGGGGCTCGTCACACACCTTTTAAGGACCTGCGCGATATTGTTGAGGGCCTCAAATCCTTCTAAAGCCGCGGCCCGAAAATAGCCTCCCCCAACCTTACCAGATTAGCACCTTCTTCAATAGCAACACGGTAGGACTCGGTCGTACCCATTGACAGGTACCGGATATCCGCAAAGCCTGCGCTTTCTTCTTTGAGAGCATTGAACAAACCTCTGGCTTCAGAAAAAAATGGCCTCATCATTTCGCCTGGAAGATTCGGGCCAAGAGTCATGAGTCCTTCTAATGTTAGGTTAGGCATTTTCCCGATCTCATGAGCCAAAGCGATCAGGTTTTCAGGAGCAACACCAGATTTCCGCTGTTCTCGTGCGATGTTGACTTCAATGAATACGGGCATGATTTTGCGTGCTTCAAAGGCGCGTCGGTCGATTAAGCGAGCTAGATAGGGGCTGTCAACAGTCTCGATCACATCAAACAGTTCAACGGCTTTTTTGATTTTATTGGATTGCAGGCGTCCGATAAAGTGCCAGCAGCCTCGGGAGAGTAAATAGCGTCTGGCAGCTTCAGTTTCCTGAACATAATTTTCACCAATTATCGAAATCCCGGCATCAAACGCGGCCGCGATTTCCGCCGGCGAGCGAGATTTAGCTGCGGCAACAATAGCGACATCTCCGGGAATTTCAGCCAGCAGGCGACGGACATTATCGCCTATGGACTGCGAGGCAAAATCAGTTTGGTACCGCATTGGGGACAATACTTCATTCCAGCATTCAAAGATGATGAACATACTGAACAGGCAGGCGCCGTCAACGCTGTTCCACCTGCCAGTTCGCCCAATAATTTATGTAGTTGTTCTTTCGTCATCAGACGTTCGGCAATGTCCGTTTTAAGTTCCTCAGCAATTTCATATCTGGTTACACAGCGGGCGCAGGTCATATATTGTTTGACGCGATATTGTATTGTAGGAACAAAATAGACAGTAAGTTTCTTGCGTTCCTGATGCACCGCGAAAACCTGGTCCGACCGACAGTTGGGACAGCGAGTTACAATAAAACCCAGATGATCGCCATAGTTCTTGTTACCGAAAAGCAAGACCATAAACGAGTATAGCGGAACAATGGCGCCCATTGTCAACCTACCCGACATGAAACCTCTCTTTTGACTTAGTCGCTGTAGCTCAGCTATGTTAATATTATTCCCGTTGGGGGAGTGCCGGAACTGGCAGACGGGCATGACTTAGGATCATGTGCCGAAAGGCGTCGGGGTTCGAGTCCCCGCTTCCCCATTATTACCTGATTAACTGCATAAAGCCATGAATGAAACCGCAGTCTACGAACACCTCACAACCGAACTAAAGTCAATCAATTGCATGCATGGATTTCTGGAAATCAGAAGAGTTCCGGAATTGAAACGGGAACTCGAATCCCGGTTGCATAAAGGCCAACTTGATACTGCTTTCTTTGTAAAAAATCTTGAACGGCTGGAGGTTTCAGCGCCGACCCGTTTTGCCGAAGTCAACTCACTCATAATTATTGCCGCGCCTTTACCGCTCACGAGGTTGATTTTCGAATATCAGGGCAGAGGTCGGCCGGTACAAATTCCTCCCTTTTATGTTTTCAAAGATAAATTGGCAGCTATCCGAAAAGCGCTTGGACGAAGTTTAGGTGCCGCTGGGTATCAAATCGCAGACGCCCGGGTACCTTTGAAGTTAGCGGCGATACGCAGCGGCCTGGCACGTTACGGGAGAAACAACCTGGCTTACATCCAGGGGATGGGCAGCTTCCATAGATTGGTAGCATTTTATACCGATTTACCCGCACCGGCCGACGCCTGGTTTCGACTCAGTGAGATGGAAGAATGCACCAGTTGCGGCTTTTGTTTAGGTAACTGTCATACTGATTGCCTTAATCCCGATGCAGGCAACCGTTTTCTTGCACGAGCTGAAAAGTGTCTAACTCTTTACAATGAAGAACCGGGAGAACTGCCGAGTTGGATCACGCCCTGGCTCCACAACTCCTTGATAGGCTGCATGCGCTGCCAATCCAGTTGCCCTTTGAACCGGACCTTTATACGAAATGTTCCGATTTCTGACACGTTTAACGAACCGGAAGCTATGGCAATATTAGCGACGCCGGTATTCGGCGACCTTCCAGGAGCCCTCCAGGAGAAGTTAGTTAAGTATGATCTTCAAGACTACTATGACCTGGTGCCGCGGAACCTCAAATTCCTGCTGGAGTGGGAACTGTGATTTCCACATTGGCAGAAAAGGTGACGGATGAGCTGGAGCTTTCCGGCTATCGCGCGGCTAACGCAAGCATTGACCGACTGGCTACCATTGAACAAGAATTCCGTTCCATAGCCAACCGTGATGAATGGCGCAAATCTCCTCACCTTTCACAGCACATATTCGATTTCACTTTACCCCAAGAATATCAAGCTAAATCGATACTCGTCGTTGCAGCACCGGTCGCACCGGTTAATATCGGTTTCGTATTTGGTGGGGAATATTTTTCCTTCGATGCTCCTCCTTTGTCAGAAGACTATGAACAAGATGCCGCCAATATTTTTTCTGAGATTAAGAAGATAATCTCGCCGCAGGGATATCGCCTGTCCGAGTCCAATTTACCCACCAAGATTCTTGCCAGCCACTGCGGATTAATTTCCAACGGCGTCAACAATATTGGCTACATAGACGGGATGGGCAGCTATTTTCGGTTGAGCGCGTATTTTTCGGACATTGAACCAGGAAATGAAAAATGGCTAAATAACCACTCGGTGAACCCCAAATGCGCCGGGTGCTCAAGGTGCATCGACACCTGCCCAACAAAATGCATCGAGCGCTCCTCTTTTCAAGTAAACCGGTGCCTTTCACTTCTTTCAAAGGAACCTACCGATTTTCCGGTTTGGATAAACAGTAAATGGCATAATGCATTAATAGGATGCCGGATTTGCCAAAAAGTTTGTCCACTAAATCAGGAGGTTTCGTTTAAGGCGAGCATCGGCGCTGATTTCGATGAAACTGAAACCGCGGCAATCCTTTCAGGTGAGCCTCTGGAAAATCTCTGTTCTAAAACCAGAGAAAAACTGCGATACTTCACTCTGGAGCCATTGTACCCTGTGGTATCGCGCAATTTACGCTTATTGTTCAAAAAACATGGACTGACAGTAAATTGAATCTATCTCAAGCTGTTGATGCACTTGGAGCCAGTTTTCTCTTCAGCAATATCGGTAAAGATGCTGCCTTAAAGCTGGCCCAGTCAGCTGAAGAGCTACGGTTTGGCGCGGGGGATTTCATATTCTGGGAGGGCGACCCTCCGGTACGATTCTATATGCTTACATCCGGCCGGATAAAAGTGATAAAACACGGCTCACAGGGGCGGGAAACACTGGTAGCTGTTTTCAACCCGGGGGATATTTTTGGCGAAGTTGCGGTGTTTGAAAATAAGCCTTACCCATCCTCGGCAACAGCTTCAGAACCTTCAACTGTACTAGCCTTTAACCGCGACTCGTTCAGTTGTTTACTAACTGAGCACCCGGCAACAGCAATGGCGATGATCGGCATTTTATCTTCAAGGTTGCGGGAAGCACAAAACCGGCTCCATGACTTATCCGGGAAGAGAGTTGAACAGCGCCTGGCACGGACTTTACAAAGATTAACAGCCAAACTCGGAACTGAACTACCATTTACGCGTCGAGATTTAGCGGATATGTCCGGAACTACCATTGAGACGGCGGTACGAGTCCTCAGCAGATTTAGCGAAATGGGAATAATCACTTCCAGCCGGGGGAAAGTTACAATCAAAGACCAAGCCCGTTTGAATGCTATATCAGACGATTTGTCACAGACCCAATAAGGCTGATTCCCACTAGTTCGGAACTTGATATAAATCATATAAATACCCCTAGCCCAAGGTTATAATTAGCGCGTGTTGAGTCTGGAGGTCTAGATGTCGAGCGGGTGCCCGGGGAACGATTTCCGTAAACTCAAGGTTCGGGTTGTAAATTGCCCCGAGTGCAAGGCGGACGTTGAGATATTTTCAGATGAGTTAAGGGTGCGTTGCCAGAAATGCGGCTCGCAAGTATATATCGACCGCTTACCGTCTTGTATCGAATGGTGTGCTTCAGCAAAAAACTGTTTGGGCGACCCCCGTTGGCAGAGTATTCAAATTGAGCCTACTGAAAGGGAAACCGATGGCCATACGTAAAATTGTTCGGATTGACGAAGAAAAATGTAATGGCTGCGGGGTATGCGTACCATCCTGCGCCGAAGGAGCGATTCGGGTTATCGATGGCAAAGCAAAGCTTGTATCAGAGGTTTATTGCGATGGATTAGGAGCTTGCCTTGGTGAATGCCCTCTCGATGCCATATCCATAGAAGAACGCGAAGCCCCGGACTTTGATGAAATTAAAGCGATGAAACATGCCGCCGGAATAGAATCACAGAGAGAAACGGTACATGCTTGCCCTTCTTCGCGAGTGTTAATGTTTGGCGGACCTAAGGATCAAAAAAATAATCAAACTCAAAAGAATCATACGCCGTCAACTCTAGGTAATTGGCCGGTTCAGCTGGGATTAGTGCCGCCTCACGCTCCTTTTCTGAAAGGAAGCGAAATCCTTTTAGCGGCGGACTGCGTGCCATTCGCTTACCCGGATTTCCATAGTGAATTTCTTGAAGGAAAAAGACTGCTTATCGCATGCCCCAAACTGGATGATTACGATTCACATCTGAATAAACTGGTACAAATACTGCAACAGGCGAAACCCGTTGGTATTTCCGTGCTTCGAATGGAAGTCCCTTGCTGCGGCGGATTGACTCATATGGTTTATGAGGCATCCCGGATGGCCGGGGTAACTGTACCGATCGACGAAATCACCATCGGTATTAGAGGTGAAGTGCTTACCCGAGTGTAAGTAATAACTATCTGATTCTTGATAAATTGATGTTGACAACCATTCGGTATAAGTATATACTGAGTGGTTGTTAATTATGCTTCTAAGCCGCTTCTATCATATACAGGCTTTTCCCGGCACCATTTTCCCAAGGCTTTAGTCCGTTTTTCCTTAAGTAATCGCTTTTAAGGAGTAGACATGGTCTCATTACTGCCAGCTACCGGCTTGCCGTCGGTAGCCGCTCCCCGCAAATCATATTCCAAGATTCCGGATGTAGTGGAAGTCCCTAATCTCATCGACATCCAGTTGGCATCGTTCCGCTGGTTCATGGAAGATGCCTTAAAAGACCTGATTGAAGAGATATCGCCAATCAAAGATTTTAACGGCAATCGTATGGAATTGGAATTCATAGGTTATGAATTTCGAGAGCCCCGTCTTTCCGAAGAGGATTGCCGTGAACGCGATCAGAGCTATTCCGTTCCGCTTTACGTAAAAGCGAGATTGATCATCAAGGCCACCGGAGAAATCAAAGAACCTTTTGAACTTTTCTTCGGAGATTTGCCGCTGATGACCCGCAACGGCACATTCATCACTTCCGGGACCGAACGGGTCATCGTGAGCCAGCTTCTTCGTTCCCCGGGCGTTTATTTTACCGTTCAGGAAGATACTGCGACAGGCCGTCCTTTGTGCCATACCTCACTTATTCCTAGCCGGGGAGCCTGGCTAGAATTTGAAACCTCTAACCGTGATGTCATTTCAGTCAAGATTGATGGCAGACGAAAAATCCCGGTGACCAGTTTCCTGCGGGCAGTTGGATACGGATCCGATCAAGAACTGATCGATTTGTTTTGCGACGTGGATACCGTTTCAGAACACTCGTACATCAAGGCGTCGATCGAAAAAGATCAACTGATCCGGGACACTAACTCGGCCTTAATTGATATTTACGGCCGGCTGCGGCCTGGAGACCCCGCAAACGTGGAAAACGCGGGTAGGTTAGTCAACGACATGTTCTTCAGTCCAGAACACTATGACTTAGGCATGGTCGGCCGCTACAAAGTCAACCGCCGTCTCGGACTTAAAGATATTGTTGCCGAGGAAAACAGGGCTTTAACCAAACAAGATATCATCGCCATAATTAAACAAATCATCCGCATAAATAATGGCATAGACCATAAGGATGATATTGACCACCTAGGCAACCGGCGAATCCGTACAGTAGGTGAGCTCATTCAAAACCAGTTCCGTGTTGGTTTGCTTCGATTGGAGCGGGTGGCGAAAGAGAGAATGAGCATCGTAGCGCTCGACCAGGTTACGCCTTCAGGCCTGGTCAACATCCGGCCGGTTGTTGCCGCCGTCCGAGAATTTTTCGGTGGATCGCAACTCTCTTCGTTTATGGATCAGACCAACCCTCTTTCAGAACTCACGAATAAGCGTCGCCTTTCTGCGATGGGGCCCGGTGGTCTATCCAGAGAACGTGCCGGTTTCGATGTTCGCGACGTCCATTTCTCCCACTACGGACGTATTTGTCCGATCGAAACTCCGGAAGGCCCAAATATCGGTCTCATAGGTTCACTTGCAACTTACGCCCGGGTCAATCGGTACGGTTTTATTGAAACTCCGTATCGCAAAGTGTTTAAAGAACTACATAACCACGATTCCAGGCTTGTTGGTCTTGCTGTCCGGGAGACAATCACCGATGAATCAGGAGAGACTATTCTTTCCGCGGGCAGCGTTGTTGACAGCAAGACATTTAAAGTACTAGCTAAATTACCCGAGCGTTTGATACCGGTTGAGCCGTTCGTTTCTGATGAGATTCCCTATCTCTCAGCCGACGAAGAGGATAAATACGTTATCGCACAGGCTACAGCCCGACTAGATGATCGGGGACGCTTTTTAGATGAACGCATCGAATCCAGATTCGGCGAGCAATACCTCTACGAACCGCCGATGAAAGTCGATTATATGGATGTCTCGCCCAAACAGATATTCTCTGTGGCGGCTTCCCTTATCCCGTTCCTCGAACATGATGATGCCAATCGTGCATTAATGGGCGCCAACATGCAGCGGCAGGCGGTTCCTTTGCTTCGACCCGAAGCACCACTTGTCGCGACGGGTATGGAGATGGAGGCGGTCAGGTATTCCGGTCATGTCATTTTTGCCAGAAATTCCGGAACTGTTAAATCGGTAACCTCTGAGAAAATTGTTGTAAAAACCGACGGAAAAGGCGAAGACACCTACAAGCTAATAAAGTTTATGCGTACCAACCAAGGTACCTGCATTAACCAGCGTCCTGTGGTGTCTGCCGGGGATGTTGTGACCGCCGGTCAGGTACTGGCTGATTCTTCTGCTACGGAGAATGGCGAACTGGCTCTCGGGCAGAATGTTATCTGTGCCTTTATGAGCTGGCACGGTTATAACTATGAAGATGCCATTATCATTTCAGATCGTCTGGTCAAAGCCGATAGGTTCACCTCAATTCATATCTCAAAGCATGAAGTTGAGGCCAGGGACACCAAACTTGGCCTGGAGGAGATAACGCGAGACATACCTAATGTCGGTGAAGAATCGCTGCGCGAACTTGACGAAGAAGGCATCATCCGCGTCGGCGCTGAAGTTGGACCTGATGACATTCTAGTCGGAAAAATTACCCCCAAGGGCGAAACCGAATTATCAGCCGAAGAAAAACTGCTCAGAGCGATATTCGGCGAAAAAGCCCGCGAGGTTAAAGATACTTCGCTCAGGATGCCGCATGGCGAATGGGGAAAAGTCATTGCCGTTAAAGTATTTTCACGCGACAATGGCGACGATCTACCGGCAAGAGTAAATAAATGGGTGCAGGTGTGGGTCGCCCAGAAAAGAAAAATATCGGTCGGCGATAAGCTGGCGGGACGTCACGGCAACAAAGGTGTGATTTCTATCGTCGCTCCTTCCGAAGATATGCCGTTTTTACCTGACGGCACGCCGGTTGATGTGGTATTAAATCCCATCGGCGTCCCTTCCCGCATGAACCTGGGCCAGATTCTTGAACTACACCTGGGTTGGGCCGGACATCTGCTCGGGTTTAAGGTGCGTACCCCGGTATTCGATGGGGCGACCGACGTGGCTATCGAAGATGATTTAGCCAGAGCTTATATTGCCCAAAGCGCCGGCCTGATAAAGCTCGACTATGAGGCAAAAGATGCCAAGACGGTCGCGTCGAAAACAATTGAATGGCTAAATTCCAAGGGATGGGATGGATCGCGGACTTTCGACGATAGCCATCCGGGCTTCGGTCGTGAAACCTGTCTCCGGCTTTGGTTAGAGGAGCATGGTGTTTCAGACGCAAGGAAAATCCATGCCAACGAACTTGATGAAGTCGTTTTCAAACTGGCAAAAGAACAAAATATTTCATCCCCGATTGCGGGCAAGATGATTCTCCGAGATGGAAAAACCGGTGATTTCTTCGATCAGCCGATTACTGTTGGCAATATGTACATTTTAAAGCTGATCCACCTTGTGGAAGATAAGGTGCATGCCCGCGCTACTGGCCCGTACTCTTTGATCAGCCAACAGCCCTTAGGGGGCAAAGCCCAATTCGGCGGACAGCGATTCGGCGAAATGGAGGTTTGGACCCTGGAGGCTTACGGCGCCGCATATAACTTACAAGAAATGTTAACTATAAAATCCGATGACGTAACCGGACGGGCAAAAGCTTATGAATCTATCGTAAAAGGTGAGGATGTATCTCAACCAGGCGTACCGGAATCATTCAAGGTGCTGGTTAAAGAGCTCCAGTCCTTAGGCTTGGCGGTTGAAGTCATCAACGAAGAAGAAAAAGTATTACCCGCGGAACGACTGAAAGAAACGCCGCTGCCGGAAGAGGAGTCAGAACTGTCGGCATTGGCTAGCGAACTGACCTCACAACTTCTGGAAAGTAACGAAGACGAAGAAGAGGATACCAATAACCAAGATGAATGAAGTCATTGATTTTGACGCCATTCGAATCTCGCTTGCCTCACCGGAGCAGATCCGGAGCTGGTCGTATGGTGAAGTCACTAAACCGGAGACTATCAATTACCGGACATTGAAGCCAGAACGAGACGGCTTGTTTTGCGAACGTATTTTTGGTCCTACCAAAGACTTCGAATGCTCCTGCGGAAAATATAAGCGCATTCGTTACAAGGGCATCATCTGCGATAAATGTGGCGTGGAAGTTGCCAGGGCAAAGGTCAGGCGCGAGCGTATGGGGCATATTGAACTTGCCTGCGCCGTTGGCCACATCTGGTTTACCAGAGGCATTCCTTCACGCATCGGTTTACTTCTAGATCTTTCAACCCGCAGCCTCGAGCGGATTGTATATTTTTCCCATTATGCGATTACTTCCGTTAATGAAACTGCCCGATCTCAGGCAATAGCCGGCCTCGAGAAAGGCCGCAATATTGAACTTGACGACCGGCAAGCAGAGGTTGAAAGTAGAATTGCCGCGCTGGAATCTTCCGGAGCAGACGTTCAAGAAATCAATACCCTCAGACGGGATTTCGAGACCGAACGAGCTGAATCAGAAGAACAAACACTCAACCTGGTGGATCAACTCACCGGATTGAGGCGAGGCAACCTTTTAACTGAAAGTCAGTATTACGATCTGAAAACACGGTACCCCGACGTTTTTGAAGCCAAGATGGGTGCCGAAGCCATACTTGACCTACTAAAAACTATTGACCTTGGTCAAATGCGCAACCACCTCATACAGGAGACTCGTTCGAGTTCCGGGCAGCGGCGTAAGAAAGCCTCCAAACAGCTTCAGCTAGTTGAAGCGTTCCGCCGCTCCGGCAATAAACCCGAGTGGATGGTTTTGACGGTATTGCCGGTGCTGCCGCCCGATCTCCGCCCCATGGTTCAGCTCGACGGCGGGCGCTTCGCAACCTCTGACCTGAACGACCTGTATCGTCGGGTCATCAACCGCAATAATCGGTTGCAGCACCTCCTGGAGATCGGTGCGCCGGAGATCATCATTCGTAACGAAAAACGCATGCTGCAGGAGGCGGTAGATTCTCTCATCGACAACGGCCGTCGAGGCCGCAGTATCGCCGTTTCAGGCGACCATAAAGCCAAGTCCATTTCCGACCTGCTTCGCGGCAAGCAGGGACGGTTCCGTCAGAATCTTTTAGGCAAGCGTGTTGATTACTCCGGGCGTTCCGTAATCGTCGTCGGACCTACCCTTCAGTTACACCAGTGCGGATTGCCCAGAAGGATGGCTCTGGAACTGTTCAAACCTTTCGTCATGCATCGATTGGTGACCGATGGTTTAGCCCCGAATATTAAAAGCGCCCGCCGGCTGGTAGAACGAGCTCGGCCTGAGGTATACGATATACTTGAAGATGTTGTTAAAGACCGGCCGGTGATGCTCAATCGCGCGCCTACTCTGCACCGTTTGTCCATACAGGCCTTTGAACCAGTACTGATCGACGGCTCTGCGATACAAATCCACCCACTCGTTTGCTCGGCTTTTAATGCCGATTTCGACGGCGACCAGATGGCGGTACACCTTCCGCTTTCTAAAGCAGCCGTGAAGGAAGCTCGCGAAGCCATGCTTTCTATCCACAACATGCTGCTGCCTTCTTCCGGGGACCCGGTAGTAACACCCAGCCTGGATATGGTTTTCGGTTGTTACTATTTGACGACCATACGCCCTGGTTTGAAAGGCGAAGGCAAGCGTTTCGGTAATTTCGATGAAGTACAGCGCTACCTTGAATTAGGATTGATCGACCTTCGGGCAGAGATAAGCGTTCGCACTTCTGAAGGAGAAACACTTAAGACCTCGGCCGGTCGCATTATTTTCAATCGAGCTTTGCCTACAGGACTTTCATTCTTCAATAAACCAGTTGATAAATCCACGATCAGAAAACTTATCGGTGAATTCAAGAAAATTGTCAGCGACGAAGATATGGCACTGGCTTTAGACCGTATCAAGCAACTCGGTTTTAAGTATGCAACCAGAAGCGGTATCACCATCGCCATGAGTGACGTTGCGGTACCCGGAGCAAAAGCTGGCATTCTTTCAGCTGCCGAACAAGAGACAACAACCATTGAGCACCAATATGCCCAAGGGCTAATCACCGATGATGAGCGTTATCAAGGCGTCATTGAAATCTGGATGAAAGCTACCGAAGACGTAACTTCCGCCATCCAGAAGGGGCTTGACACAACCGGGAACGTTTACATGATGGCCACCTCGGGCGCCAAAGGTAACATCTCCCAGATTCGTCAGATGGCCGGTATGCGCGGCTTGATGACCAACCCTTCCGGGCGAATTATCGACTTCCCCATCAAGTCGTCGCTGCGTGAAGGATTGTCGGCCATTGAATACTTTATCTCCACTCACGGAGCCCGAAAAGGTTTGGCCGATACCGCTCTTCGTACTTCTGGTTCAGGCTATCTTACCCGGCGTTTGATAGATGTGACTCAAGACCTTATCATCTTCGAAGACGACTGCGGGACCATGGACGGCTTATGGATTGAAGAACCCAAAGAGAAGGGTATATTACCCCCTCTGGCGGAACGTATTTCAGGGCGTTTAGCCGCGATGCCGGTAGCCCACCCGCAAACAGGCGAAATCATAGTCGAGCGCAATGGTGAAATCGATGACACCAAGGCTAAAGAAATCTCTGCCGCCGGTGTTTCTTCAGTATATGTTAGGTCACCTTTGTCTTGCGGCTCCAGGCGAGGCATCTGCCAGAAGTGTTACTGGCGAGATCTCGGCCGCGGTCATGCCGTTGAGCACTATACCGCTGTCGGTATCGTTGCAGCCCAGAGTATCGGCGAGCCCGGTACTCAGCTTACCCTGCGGACATTCCACACCGGCGGCGTCGTCGGTATGGATATTACTACCGGCTTGCCGCGCGTTGAAGAACTTTTTGAAGCCCGGCCGCCTAAAGCTCAAGCTATCATTTCGGAGATAGATGGCATCGCCCAGGTAAAGGAATCTGAAGAGGGCAGAACAGTACAGGTTATCGCCCGGGAAACCTATCAGGACGAATATGAATTGCCCGATGGATGGAATATTGAAGTTGCAGAAGGGCAGCCAGTTGACATGGGGAGCGTCCTGGCCACCGCTCCCGACGCCGCTAAGAAATCAGCGCATCTGACCGCCGGAGGATCTGTTCTCGTTGCCCGGGTCGGCGGGCGCGTGGGTATCGAAGGCAATCGTCTAGTGATTAAGTACGAAGATATTGACGAACGCCATTACCAGGTCCCGGCTGCCTCCCATATCGCCATCAAAGACGGAGATTCGGTCAAGGCTGGGCAGAAACTAACCGACGGATCGGTGAATCCCCAGGACATCCTGGCGGTACTTGGAAAAGAGGCCGTTCAACGCTATATAGTTGAAGAAGTACAGAAAGTGTACTTCTCCCAAGGTGTTCATATCAACGACAAACACATCGAAGTAATTGTCCGCCAGATGATGAACAGGGTGCGAATCGATTCTTCTGGCGATACGGAACTCGTTCCGGGTGAGTTGGTCGACAGGTATCGTTATGAAGACAAAAATGCCAATATCTTGGCCGAGGGTGGCGAACCGGCAACGGCACACACGGTGCTGCTGGGCATCACCAGGGCTTCCCTGTCAACCGAATCCTGGCTGGCTGCCGCCTCTTTCCAGGAGACGACACGCGTGTTAACCGATGCGGCGATTCATGGAAAGAAAGATAATCTGTCCGGTCTTAAGGAGAACGTGATCATTGGCAAATTGATTCCGGCACAGTGTAAATCATGCCGAGACGCCACTGCGGATAAAGCCGCCGAGTTAGAAGCTGCCAAACTAGTTCAACTGGAACAACCAGTCATTTAATACTGAATTGACTGTGATCGAGAGGGGAAGGCATTAAAAGCCTTCCCCTTTTTGGTATCCTCGCTTCGTCGGGATATTCATTACTGGTCCTTAATCAATTGAACTGGTTGTATTGAATTTGGTTATCGGTGTATTATGACTCGGAAAATGGCAGGGCTACTGACAGTTGAGCAATAAAGAACATTTCGAAATGAAAAAGAATAAAGCCGGAACGATACGACGATTAAAATACTCATGGCTTACGGTTGCAACTCTGGGGATAATCGGTATTTCGGGATTATTCACGACGGCATTAGGGGCGCAGACGGCATCAGATTTTCAAGTCTTTGGCGTTAACCTGCAAGGTACGTCACCATGGATGAATGCCACTGGCCGAACCACGACTGACGGCCTGCTGACCACACTTGATGGGGTACTATCCATTAGCATCCCTTCCGGTACCATTATTAGAAACGCAGCAGGTCAGCCACAACCGTTCATCTCCGCTTTGGTGGAAACATCACCCCCCTCTATTGAACCACACCAGAGGATGGTTTACGCTTATTCTTTGGGGACTCCTGGAGCGACTTTCAGCCCGACTGTGGGAATGACCTTCTTTTATAATGAAACCGGCATTCCCAAGGAAATTCTCGAGTCTAATCTATTCATCGGCCAATGGGACGGTGTCCGCTGGAATCCTTTGCCAAGTCTGGTCGATACTATAGCCAACAGTGTATCTGCATCAATCACGAATTTCTCAACGTATGCGTTGTTGGGGTTCGTTCAAGTTCCCCCGGTTTTAGCCATAACCAGCCCAGTAAACGGAGCCGTGTTCGACACTGGAACGGTGACATTATCCATAGATGTTGATAATTTAACATTGTTGACTGGCACCCGCCCTAATATTGCCGGCGAAGGCCGGGTGATCTACTATCTTGACGTAGAAATTCCGGTCGAACAAGGCAAAACGGCGATTACGGCTCCGGGGACCTTTACCGACGCGGCGGTAACTTCAAAAACATGGACAAACCTGGCTCCGGGCACTCATTCTCTTGGGATTCAACTGGTACAAAATGATCGAACGCCTTTCAACCCGCCAGTCACCGCAGTATTGAACGTGATTGTTAAATCACCAGGAGCGACAGCAACCTCAACCATTCCCGCCGACAATAACGGCGACTTGAACGACAATACAATTCCCGGTTTGATGATTGGCGGAGCCCTGGTAGTCATTCTTATACTAATCCTCGTGGCGCGAAACACTTGATATTCCATTCACCTCCAATTAGTGAGATTAATTCTGATGCCTGAACGGATTATTTCTACCAAATCCGGGGCCGATGAGCCAAAGCTTGATATCAGCCTCAGGCCCAGGCGGCTGGAGGAGTTCATCGGCCAGGGAAAGATAAAAGACAACCTGGCAGTAACTATTGCCGCTGCCTGCGCCCGAAAAGAATCATTAGACCATGTGCTCCTGTATGGGCCGCCGGGTTTGGGTAAGACAACACTGGCTTATATTATTGCCCATGCGATGGAAGTCAATATCCGCATTACCTCGGGTCCGGCGATCGAGCGCCCGGGTGATCTGGCAGCGATACTCACCGCGCTTCAGCCTCACGATGTCTTGTTCATCGACGAAATTCACCGGCTTGGCCGTACCGTAGAAGAGATACTATACCCCGCCATGGAGGACTTCGCGCTTGATATCGTCATTGGTAAAGGTCCAGGAGCTAAAAGTCTGCGTTTGAAACTGCCGCCCTTTACTCTCATAGGGGCGACAACGCGCTACGCCATGTTATCCTCACCGCTGCGCGACCGTTTCGGCGCCGTATATCGCCTTAACTTCTACACCGATGGCGACATCGAGGCTGTATTAAAGCGGTCGGCGTCTATCCTCGGCGTAGAGGCATCAAGTGACGGGCTGAAAGAGATCGCCTGCCGGGCCCGCGGCACACCGCGAGTCGCCAACCGCTTATTAAAAAGGGTTCGTGACTACGCCCAGGTACGTGGCCGGGGCATTATTGACCGCGATATTGCGGTAACGGCTCTTGGACGGCTCGAAGTCGACGCTGCTGGCCTCGACAATATTGATCATCAACTGCTAGAAGCGATTATTGAAAAATTTTCCGGCGGACCGGTTGGGCTCGAGACACTGGCAGCAGCTATCTCTGAAGACGCAGACACTATCATGGATATATATGAACCTTACTTGATGCAACTCGGCTTTCTGGAACGCACACCCCGTGGCCGAGTCGCCACACCCCGCGCATACGACCATCTCAACCTGAAATACCCCAAATCGCGTCCGACTTTGGAACCCGAACCACCACCGCAAGGTTCGTTGTTATGAGTTGAGCGAACTTGCCAAGTCTTCTCGTCCATTGCTGTTGCGTCCATTGTTCCGCCTACAGCCTTAAATACTGGCGTCAGCAAGGCTTTCAAGTTACCGCCTTCTGGTATAATCCAAATATTCACCCCTTCGCAGAGCATCAACTAAGGCTGGAAGCCATAAAGACTTTCCTCAACAATACTGGCATTCCCCTTGTGATGTCGCCATGTTACGATATTGACCGCTACTTTAAGTCAACCCGCGGAAGTGAAAGCAGATGCGAAAGCTGCTACCAGATGCGTTTGGAAGCCGCCGCGACTTGTGCTCAGGACAATGGCTACGATGGTTTTACCAGCAGCCTGCTTATCAGTCCTCAGCAGCAGCACGATCGGTTAACTCGTATTGGCATCGAAGTTGCTGACCGACACAAGGTCAGATTCTATTACGCCGACCTCCGCAAGCGGTATTCTGACAGCCGCGCCCTGACCAAGTCTCAGACACTTTACCGGCAAGAATACTGCGGCTGCCTTCACAGTAGACATCAGCAGGACGGTGGACAAACCGCTAATTAATTTCCATTTACAGGTTTTGCCGCCTGTAATAGAATGTGATCATGCTTTACAAAGTGCGGCCGATGAGTCGCGATGATGTCGCTCAAGTAACGGCAATCGACCGGGAAGCATTCCCGACAATGTGGCCTCCGATGAACTACCACCGCGAACTTGAGAACCAGATGGCTTTTTATATGGTTGCAGTATATTCACCGCCACAAGAAAATGGGGGGGTGGTGTTTCCCCAGGATCCAAAACCAAGCAACTGGCTTAAGAATAAGCTTTCTAGGCACAATGTTACCGGTGCCGTCGAAACGATTGCCGGATTCGCTGGTTTCTGGATGATGGCCGGCGAGGCGCATATCATCAGTCTGGCAGTTAAAAAGGAACACCGTCGGAGAGGCCTTGGGAACCTACTACTGATTAATGTCGTTATTGAAGCGATTCAAAGAGATGCGGAGATTGTCACTTTAGAAGTCAGGACATCGAACTTTGAAGCCCAAAACCTCTATTTTAAACATGGTTTCATCAGTAAGGGCGTACGTCGAGCTTATTATACCGATAATCGTGAGGATGCTTTGATAATGACTCTTGATAATGTTAATTCTCAAGATTGTTGTCAGCGATTTGATTCAGCCAGGAAGGCGCTGGAGACAGCTCTCTAAAGCGGCTTAGCCAAGGTCTCAGCCGCTAATCGCCCTCCGGTCGACCAGTTGTATTTAGGAACATCACGAAAGATAATCGTAACTTTCTCCGGCGCAGTACCGATCTTCTCAAATTCACGAGTGATACCTTCAGAAAGCTGCTTTTTCTGGGCTATTGTGCGCCCTTCGTGCATCTCGATGGTGACTACTGGCATTCTATACCTCTCGGATGAATTTCTTTAACACCAGCGGGCATGTCTGCCAATCGCCATGAACATCAGGAGCGGCTATGACAAGGCCCCAGAGAGCATCGTCACTGTTCCTGGCCAGGTGCCACCAGTGTGTGAAACGCGGCGGGATACCGCGGGTACGAAAAACAGCCTCCTCGACACCGATGGTCTGTACCATTAACCCGGGCCACTGGGAAAAGCCGCCCTCAGGACGAGTGAACTTAATGAAAACCACCTTCCCGATCCAGTCAATTTCCAGAGTCACATCGGCTGGATGATCAGAACCGGGTAAGTGTATCCGCCCGTTGAAGATTTCCAAGTGAACTGCTACCGGCCGCCCCGGGAACGTCGCTTCATTTCCTGTTCCTGTTCAAACCGCGCAGCTTCTTCATCTGACATTGCTTCACAGCTAACGAGGCGGTTGTTGTCCATATTTATCTTAAGAACCGCACGGCATTTCCAGCATTTATAAGGTCCAATATAATAAGCGTCAGTAATCGAGAATCCGCCGGAAGTATTGCATTTGGGACACACTATATTTACCAGCATAACTACTCCTCATAGACCAGACTATACTAGACTGGAATAATGTTAGCAGTTTGAACGCTCGTAAACAAATTAGTCAGCACGTTTGATTACGAGACAAATGTTGCGAGAGAAATGTTTAACCGGCAGCCCATAACGGGCTTCCGGTCCTGATTTGATAATGATGAACCCGGCCGATTTCACTAGCTTCTCTATCTCACCGTAGGTGAACAGGTGGTAGAAGCGTTGGGCTATTTCAAAGCCAGACCTCCATGGAATATAAGTGTCTCGCCGCCGTAGCCAAAAACGTGGCTGACAAGCGTTCCAGACCGTGATAAAGGCCTCAGCTTCAGGCTTCATGACCCGGCGTATCTCCCTGAGCGCCCTCAGCTGCTCCTCTCTCCCTTCGATGTGATGCAGACTGGCCACAGCGATAGCGTTATCGAAGTAAGCTTCGGGATAGGGCAAAGCCCGCATATCAGCCTGTTTTAACTCTGCTTTGAAGCTATAT
Organism: Dehalogenimonas alkenigignens; assembly: GCF_001466665.1. Taxonomy (NCBI): domain Bacteria; kingdom Bacillati; phylum Chloroflexota; class Dehalococcoidia; order Dehalococcoidales; family Dehalococcoidaceae; genus Dehalogenimonas; species Dehalogenimonas alkenigignens. The sequence goes on from NZ_KQ758903.1 coordinate 1,338,060, forward strand.
TTTTTTGCGTATTTTGCGGCAAACTTCAGCATTTCAGATGATTCGTCGATACCAAATAACTCGAACAGATCTCTGAAGGGCAGGAAATCAGCACCGTGGCCGCAGCCAATGTTGATAAGCCGGCCACCCTGCCAGCGACAGGCCAGCTCATCGAGTTCGGTTTTAAAAATTGTATGATGACGGGAACCGTACCAGCCGGCGGCTATTTTATCGAAGGTAGGGGAATAAATGTTATTTGACATAACTCTCTTCAAAGGTTGACCGGCTTAAGGTATAATGGAGTATAAATGAAAAAGCTGACTCGAACAATTTCCGGAGTGACACCAGTGGCCGTCATGAGCAGGCCAGCGCCGTGCCCCGGTCGATGCATCTATTGTCCAGATTTTGAAAATACTCCCCGCAGCTATACACCACATTCTCCGGCGGTGATACGGGCGGCCGCCAGCGGTTATGACGCGGTGGCTCAAACCGCGACCCGGTTAAGAATACTCGCGGACATGGGGCACCCCACTGATAAAATCGAGCTTATTATCATGGGCGGCACTTTCCTATCGACTCCGCTGGATTATCAGGACTCATTCATCAAAGGCTGTTTCGACGCGCTCAACAACACAAAGAGTGAAACGCTGGAAGAAGCACAGCATTGTAATGAGACTGCTTTCCATCGCGCCGTGGGTCTTTGCATCGAAACTCGGCCGGATGTCTGCGACGTCGGCGAAATCGCCCGCATGATCGGCTGGGGCGTGACCAGAGTAGAACTGGGCGTTCAGACGCTCGACGAAGAAGTCTTCCGCATCGTCAATCGCGGTCACTCCACTGTCGATGTCGTTAAAGCCACCGCCCGGTTGCGGCAGGCCGGGCTTAAGGTTCACTATCATTGGATGCCAGGACTACCAGGGTCAAAGCCTGAAAACGACCTCGCATTGACCAGGGAGTTATTCGAAAATCCAGATTTTCGGCCGGACGGGTTGAAGATCTATCCGACGATGGTGGTCGAAAACACCGAACTGCAGCGTTGGCACGCAGAAGGGCGTTATGAGCCGTACCCCGATGAGGTGATGACCGGACTCATCGCCGAGATGAAAAAATTGGTGCCGCCGTATGTCCGCATCTCCCGCGTACTGCGGGACATCCCAGCCGAATACATCACAGGGGGCTTGAAAAATTCCATGCGGGACACAGTTCAGCAAAGGCTTGAAGAGCAAGGAACGTCGTGTCGCTGCATTCGATGCCGTGAATTAGGCCATCGTCAGCGACTGGTGGTGAAGGCTGGGCTGCCGTCACTGCGACGACTGGACTATGAGGCATCTGGCGGCCAAGAGGTTTTCCTGTCGTTTGAAGATGACAGCGACACGCTTTACGGATTGTTAAGATTACGGGTACAGCAGGGCGCACCTGCCATGCTTGCCGGAGGTGACGGTGTGTTTCCTTTAATCCGGGAATTGCATGTTTACGGGCCTGAATTGTCCTTAGGCAAACGTGACACTGCCTCAGCCCAGCATCGGGGCTACGGCAGGGAATTGGTACGCGAGGCTGAGAAGATTGCCCGAGACGAATTTGGCGCCAGCAGTCTGGCGGTCTTGTCCGGCGTTGGGGCGAGAAGGTATTACCATGACTTGGGATATATACTTGACTCCAGCTACATGGTGAAGCGCTTTAACCCCTACTAACCTGTAGTTCAATTGACAAAATAGGGGATTTGGGCTACGATCGTATCGTACTTAAGATATAGTACTGGCACATGACAACCGTTGACGCGCAGAAATTAGCTTTGTGTGACCTAATTTCGATTGACAAAGGTACTAATTCTGGGATACGATTAAACACCCCGGACTTGTGACTAAGGATGCAAAGGCATAACACTCATGAACGAATCGCCGGCCGTTGCTGAATACGAACTAGTCCCGGGGCACATCAGCGAATTTGCCTCAGGGATCAAAGCGCTGCATGGTGTAGATGTTAACCTCTGCTATCAATGTCGCAAGTGTACCTCGGGCTGTCCACTCACCGAGTTCATGGACATGACGCCGACACAGGTCATCCACGCAGTCCGCCTCGGACTCAAAGATATGGTACTGAATACCAACACCTACTGGCTTTGCGTCGCCTGCGGCACCTGCACCGCTCGCTGCCCCCAGGAAACAGGTTTACTTAAGGTCATGGACGCCCTGGCCAATATCGCCATCAAGGAAGGTATTGCTCCAAAAGAACGGGCCATCGCCGAGTTCTATAAGACAGGCCTTTCGATCATCGAGAATTTCGGCATGATGTATGAGGCAGGGGTCGCCGGGCTCCTCAGCCTCAAGACCGGCAACATCGGTCGTGATGCCAGAGTGGGTCTCCGAATGATGAAAAAGGGCAAATTGGACGTCATGCCCCATTTCCAGAACTCCCGGGAGATGAAAAAGCTCTTCAAGAAGGTAGCCAAGAAAGAACAGGAGTTGGCTCGGTCTTGAAATACGCCTATTACAACAGTTGCTCACTTAGGGCCACCGGCAAAGAATACTCTCATTCGCTGCGCCGGGTTTTCGATCTTCTCGGTCTTGAGCTCCAGGAACCTAAGAACTGGGTCTGCTGCGGCTCGACCCTAGCCCACAACGCCTCGGTACTGTTGGCAGATACACTACCCCTTAAAAACCTGGCCGAGATACAGAATATGGGCTTGAATGAAGTAATTGTGCCTTGTACTGCCTGTTACAATCGTTTCAAGGTTGCCCAAGCCGAAGATAAAAGCGACCTGCGCCTGAAGCATGAGATCGAAAACATCATCGGCCATAAATTCGAGCAACCAGTTGCGGTGACGCACCCGCTGGAAATGCTATCCAACGACGAAAATCTGGCGAAACTGAAAAGCTTGGTGAAACGCGACCTATCGCACCTGAAGGTTGTTTCCTACTACGGCTGCCTGCTGGTGCGCCCCCACAAGGAAACCGGCTTCCGCGACAACCCGGAGTACCCGGTGACCATGGACAATATCCTCGGAGCCGTCGGTATCAAGACGCTAGATTGGTCGCATAAGGTGGAATGCTGCGGCGGATCGCTGTCCATCACTCGGCCCGACGCGGTGTTGAAGCTGACTTCCAGAATTCTCGACGACGCCAGGGCTGTCGGCGCCGCGGCAATCTCAGTGCCCTGTACCTTCTGTCAATTAAACCTGGACCTGCGCCAGGATGACCTGAAAGCTTTAGGTAAAACCTACGATTTACCAATATTCTATTTTACCGAACTCATCGCTTTAGCCCTCGGCGTACCGGAGAAGGAACTCATGCTGGATAAGCATTTCGTTGAAGGCGAAAAACTGCTGGTGAAGGCTTAACGGTGGAAAAGACCAAGATCGGGGCAGCCCTGGTCGTCGGCGGCGGCGTTGGCGGCATGCAGACGGCCCTCGATTTGGCCGAGGCCGGCATTAAGGTCTACCTGTTGGACGAGGCGCCGGCCATCGGCGGCAAGATGGTGCAGCTGGACAAGACCTTCCCCACTAACGACTGCGCTATGTGTACCGTGTCGCCCCGGTTAGTATCCATAGACCGCCATCTCAATATCGAACTACTGACCAACTCCAAAGTTCTTGGGTACGAAGGTGAAGCCGGTAATTTCCGGATCAATGTTCTGAAGAAAGCCCGATGCGTCGATATATCGAAGTGCACCGGCTGCAACGTCTGCATCGAGAAATGTCCGACCAAGACGGCCAGTGAGTTCGACCGCGGACTGGCCAAACGTAAAGCTATCTACACCCCTTATGCCCAGGCGGTTCCCAATGTCCCGATCATCGACAAGGACAACTGCATCTATTTCAAAAAGGGCAAGGGCTGCAAGGCCTGCGAGAAGTTCTGCGAGGCCGGCGCCATCATGCTGGAACAGCAGGACGAGGTGGTCGAAATCAATGTCGGCGCTGTCGTCCTGGCCCCGGGCTACGACCTGTACGATGCCACAGAAAAGCCACAACTTGGTTTTGGCCGCTACCCGGATGTCCTGACCAGCCTCCAGTTCGAGCGCATGCTTTCAGCCTCGGGGCCGTTCGCCGGTAAGGTGATGCGGCCGTCCAGTGGAGCGTTACCCAAGAAAGTGGCCTTCATCCAGTGTGTCGGTTCACGAGAGACCTCGGCCGATTTCTGCTCCGCTGTCTGCTGCATGTACGCCACCAAAGAAGCCCTCATCCTCAAGGAACACCACCCGGAGATCGACGTTGCCGTCTTCTATATTGATATCCGCGCCTATGGTAAAGGTTTCGAGGTCTATTACGAAAGAGCCAAGAAAGCCGGGGTGCGCTACATCCGCTGCCAGCCGTCGTCCCTGAAGCAAGTACCATCAAGCAAAGATATTGTCGTCCGCTACCAGGACGAGCAGGGCCGCCTGCTGGAAGAATATTTCGAGATGGTGATGCTGTCATGCGGTCTAAGGCCATCAAAGGCCGGTCAGTCAGTGTCCGATACCTTTGGCGTCAGGCTGAATAGCGACGGCTTTTGCTTTACCGAAGGCCTCGATCCGGTGGCCACCAACATCGATGGCATTTACGCCGTGGGCGCGTTCACCGGGCCTAAGGACATACCGGAGACGGTCATCCAAGCCGGCGCCGCGGCGTCCCGGGTGCTGGCGTTGCTTTCGGAGAAACGCGGAGAATTACTCCAGGAGCGGACCTATCCCGATGAAAGGCCTGTCGACGGCGCCGAGCCGCGCACCGGCGTTTTTGTGTGCCACTGCGGCAAGAACATCGCCTCGGTGGTCAGCATTCCCGAAGTAGTCGAGTACGCCAGGACGCTGCCTCACGTCGGCTATGTCAATGACACCCTCTTTGCCTGTGCCACCGACGCCGGGGAAAAGATAAAAGAAGCCATCATCGAGCACGGTTTGAACCGGGTGGTCATCGCCGCCTGCACGCCGCGGACCCATGAAGGCCTTTTCCAGGACACCCTTCGCGAGGCCGGACTTAACCCGTACCTCCTGGAGATCGCCAACATCCGCAACCAGTGCTCCTGGGTGCACATGCACCAGCCGGCAGAGGCTACCGCCAAAGCCAAGGACATCATACGCCTCGCCGCGGTCAAGGTATCTCACCTCCGGCCGCTGCACCCCGGCCACGTCTCCGTCAGCCACGACGGACTGGTCATCGGCGGCGGGCTCGCTGGCATGACGGCTGCGCTGGGGCTAGCCGACGCCGGCTACAAGACCTACCTGCTGGAAAAGGGACGGGAACTCGGCGGCAACCTGCGGCGGGTGAAGTTCGGCGGACCGGGCGAAGAACCTCAAGCAAAGCTTAAAGAGCTAGTCGAGAGGATTAGAATCCATCCCAACATCGAGCTTCACCTCGAATCGAAGGTCACCGCCTTCGACGGTACCGCCGGCAATTTTATCGTCGATTTCAAGACTGACGGCGAGATACGGCAGGTCAAGGCCGGCGCCGTCATCGTCGCTACCGGCGCCGTAGAATACATGCCGACGGAATACCTCTACGGACAGAGCCCCAGAGTCATCACCCAACTTGACCTCGAAGAACGAGTCTCGCTCGAGAGGATCGACGCCCGCACCGTAGTCATGATCCAGTGCGTCGGTTCAAGAGACGAAAAGCACCCTTACTGCAGCCGCCTGTGCTGCGTCCAAGCCATTAAAAACGCAATCAAACTTAAAGCCCGGCAGCCGAAGACCGAGGTTTTTATTCTGTATCGCGATATCCGCGCTTACAGCCTCCACGAAGCAGAATACACCCGCGCCCGTAAACTTGGGGTGCGCTTTATCCGCTACGAACAGAACCAGCCGCCGGTGGCCAGCCAGAACGGCACCGACCTGGTGGTTTCGGTTGTCGACCCGATCCTGAATGCCCGCTTGAAAATCCCCACCGACCTCCTAGTACTTTCGACCGGCGTCGTGCCGGACGAAGATCAGGAACTGGCCCGGATGTTGAAACTGCCCCAGTCAGAAGACGGGTTCCTGATGGAGGCTCATATCAAACTGCGGCCGGTGGATTCTCCGGTGGAAGGCGTATTCCTAGCTGGTCTGGCCCATAGCCCGAAACTGGCTGATGAATCCATCGCCCAGGCCGGCGCCGCCGCCGCTAAGGCCGCCGCCATCCTGTCTAAGGAAGAGATCAGGCTCGAAGCCTGCGTCTCTGAGGTAAAAGACGAGAACTGCGACGGCTGCGCCTATTGCGTCGACCCATGCCCCTTCAAAGCCATTAACCTGGTGGAGTACATGTCCGGTGACGCCGTCAAGAAAACCGCCGAGACCGATCCGGCCAAGTGCCAGGGCTGTGGAGTGTGCATGGCCACTTGCCCCAAGAAAGGTATTATGGTCAAGAATTTCAACCTGGACGAGCTATCCGAAATGGTGGCGGCGCTGGTGTCTCCTGTCTAATGAATATTAGGATTAAATACGATGATGATGACCGAGAGTATCGAGAACACCACTGAGACCAGCTATCAGCCGCTCATCATTTGCTTCGCCTGCAACTGGTGCTCCTACGCCGCAGCCGACCTGGCCGGGGTATCTCGCATTCAGTACCCGCCCAACGTGCGCATCATCCGGGTGATGTGCTCCGGCATGGTCCACCCCAACCTGGTCATCGATGCCCTGACCAAAGGCGCCGATGGCGTGTTAATGTGCGGATGCCACCCCGGGGACTGCCATTACCGCGAAGGCAACCTTCGGGCGGAGTCCCGGGCTGAAGCCATCAAACTGATGCTTCAGGACTTTGGGCTGGAAGAAGAGCGTTACCGGCTGGAGTGGGTCTCAGCCTCGGAGGGCGCACGGTTTGCCAAAGTGGTGACCGATATGGTCAACGAACTCAAGACCCTGGGCCCGAGCCCGTACAAGATGTAAGGAGAACAATGGAACTCGCCCGCCTCTTCGATGGCAAAAAATTTATGTGGGATGGGAAGAAGTACGATACTGAAGCCGAAAGTCTGGAGCAGGAGCAGCACTACCGCTCGCTCGGCTTTGAGGTGCGATTGGCGGTGGAGGATGACGGCCATTACCTATTTACCCGCCGCGTCGTCGCCAACACCTCGGGATAATCACTCCGCCGGCACCTGTTTACCGGCTATAGCAGCAACCCGAAATAAAAGGAGGAAATGGCATGGTACGTGTAGCGGAAGAATGGTTCGCCGTCTGCGGCGGCTGCGAGGTGTCCATCCTGGACATCGGCGAGCCGCTTCTTGACCTCTTGCCCAGTCTTGAATTTGTCCATATGCCGGTGCTGATGGATCACAAACTCTTCGGCCAGACCGGTGAAAAGAAACACATGGAAATCCCCGAGGCTGATGTCGGCATCGTCACCGGCAGCATCCGCAACCAGGAGAATAAGGAACTGGCTGAAGAGATGCGCCGCAAGTGCAAAATAATCATCTCCCTGGGCTCCTGCGCCAACTTCGGCGGTATCCCGGCGCTGGGCAATATGTACAACAATGCTGAAATCTTCGATATGGCCTACCGCAAGACGGCCAGCACCGAAGCCGGCGACAACCCGTCCCAGGGCCTGCCGGCCCTGACCGACCGCGTATATTCGGTCAACGAGGTTATCAAGGTGGATGTCTCCATCCCAGGCTGCCCGCCTACTCCGGAATGGATCGCCGGCGCCCTGACCTCACTCCTCCAGGGGAAGAGTTTCTCCCTGCCTGAAAAAAGCGTCTGCGATGATTGCCCGACTGTTCGCGAGAAAAAAGCCAAAGTGGCCATACGCCGCCCGCTACAGCCCGCTGAATTCACACCCGGCCGCTATGACAACATGCGCTGTATGAATGAGCAAGGCATCCTGTGCCTTGGTCCGGCGACCCGCACCGGTTGCGGCGGTTCAGAGAAGACGCCTCGCTGCATCAAGGCCTATATGCCCTGCCGTGGTTGCTACGGCCCCATCAGGGCTGGCGCCAATCCTATGGTGGACATGATGGGCGCCCTTTCGTCGGTCGGTTTGGACCCCAAACAGATCGAAGACCGCATGGCCACTTTCAACCGCTTCATAGGCGCCGGGCGTTTGCGCCCCATGCCGGCCCGCTAATACAGGGGTAAGGAGAGAGAAAGATGAAAGAAATTGTCATACAACCTGTGTCCCGTATCGAAGGCGGGGCTAAAATTACCATTCAACTTGATGACGCCGGGAATGTCGCTGATTCCCGTGTGAGCGTCCTCGAGCTTCGCGGATTCGAACGTTTCTGCATTGGTCGACCAGTGGAAGAAATGCCGCGCATTACCACCCGTATCTGCGGAGTCTGCCCATGGTCCCACCACCTGGCAGCCGCGAAAGCCTGTGACGCGGTCTTCGGCGTCACCCCACCGCCTGCCGGGCGCAAGTTGCGCGAGTTGTGCAACAGCATAGCCTATATGGAAGAACACATCCTGCACTTCTATTTCCTGGGTGGCGGCGACTTCGTCATGGGCCCCGGGGCAGCTTACGAGGTTCGAAACGTCTTCGGCATCGCCCAGAAACTGCCGGATGTCGCCCGTAACGTTGTCAAGGTGCGTCATATGTGCGCCCATATGCTGGAGATGATCGCCGGAAAGTCCATTCATCCGGTAGCAGCAGTACCGGGCGGCTTTTCCAAACCTCTGACCGAGGCGGAGCGAAAGGAACTTATACCCATGGCCCAGCAGGCGCTGGAGCTAGCTAAGTTCTCTATGGACTACGCCAAGAAAAATATCTTCCCGGCTTACCTCGAGGTAGTTAAAACAGTTGGCGTCATAAAGACCGGCTTTTTGGGTACGGTCAAGGCAGATGGCACCCTGGATCTTTACGACGGCAAGCTCAGAATGATGGACGCCGAGGGTAAGTACGAAGACTTTGAAGCCAAAGATTACCTCGATCACATCACCGAGCATGTTGAGCCGTGGTCGTTCGTAAAGTTCCCCTACAATAAAAAATGGGGCGGCTTCTCCATGGATCCGGACAATCCCTCAGGCATCTACCGCGTCAATACACTTGCCCGGCTTAACGTGGCCGACAGGATCTCCACGCCGCTCGCCCAGGCCGAGTTGGAGGAGTTCCGCGCCGCCTTCGGGCGCCCCGTCCAAGCGACCCTTCTGTTCCATTGGGCACGCCTGATAGAACTCCTTTATAACGCTGAGAAGGCTCTTGAGCTTCTAAATGACCCTGAAATCACGTCTACCAACACCCGGGTTGCCGTAACGCCGCGAGCGGCGCGTGGTGTCGGCTGCACCGAGGCGCCGCGCGGTACCCTCATACACGACTACACCACCGACGAGAAGGGTTTATTAACGGCGGTTAATCTGATCGTGGCCACCTGCCAGAATAACGCTCCGATCAACATGTCGGTCAAGCAGGCAGCCAAACTTCTCATTAAGGATGGAAAATACGATGAGGCCATTCTAAATACGGTGGAAATGACCATCCGCGCTTACGATCCCTGCCTGTCCTGCGCCAGCCACGACCTCAACGGTCAACTGGCGTGCAAGGTGGACATCGTTGGCCCAGATGGTCAACTCATCGAGACGCTGTCCAACCAGTAATGGAATACCTGCCGGATTACTACCGCAAAGATCTATTGGTGTTGGGGGTAGGCAATCCGCTCTTTGGTGACGATGGTTACGGCCCGGCTGTGGCGGAAGAACTCAACCGCCGCGGCCGGGTACCGTCTTTCGCGGCGGTGCTGGATGTCGGCACGGGCGTGCGCGAGATACTATTCGACCTGATCCTTTCCCCGCAGCGACCTAGCGAAGTGGTCATCGTCGACGCCTTGGACTGTGGCCGGCAACCCGGGGAGGTCTTCACGGTCAAGATAGATGAGGTTCCTAAGATCAAGAGTCATGATTTCTCGCTACACCTTGCGCCATCGCTCAACCTTCTCAAGGAACTGCGGGATAACGCAGGAATCAGTGTAACAATCATTGCGGCACAACCGGAACCGATTCCAGAGATTGTCACTGCTGAGATGTCAGAACTGACACAAAAAGCCGTGGACGAAACCGCGAACTATATCGAAACTGTTTTTTTCGGGCATAAATGACTCAACCTGAAGCTCAGGCACAGGAACGCAAACGAACTCAGTGAAGCACAACCGCAGACCGTGGTTGTGAATCCGCCATACCCTGTCAGGCGTTATCGTCCGACCAATTCTGCATTATACGCTTGATGCGCTCGGCCAACTTGGGGCTGGAGCGCAGGCGCTGGATAAAGACCGGGCAAGCCTCGACCATGGAGTTTTGTACCGCCTGAGCCATACTGCCGATTAGGTTCTGCATGTTACTGTCGTCCTGGGCGGTGAAAGTGACACCTTGCTGGGCTTCCATCTGCCGCCGGATGTCATCGGCAGTGAAACGCATCGGCACCGTACAGGACTTGAACCACTGACATTCACGGCACTGGGCTATATTGTTGGCCTCCCGGAGTATATCGTCAGTCATTTCATTCTCTCACGATGTAACACCATTGATAGCGGCGTTTTTGAATGGATTCATCCTCTCCTCCGTATTATACAATATCCCTCAATCGATTTTCCCAATAGCCTGAGCAAGTTCGTTAGCGCTGTGAAAAGCTCCGGTCTTGATCTTAACGATTTGTCCTTTACTGTCGATAAAAACAGTAGTTGGTGTATATCTAATCCCGTATTTTTCAGCCACCGAAGCGTTGACGTCGCGGAGCACGGTAAAGGAATAGGTGTTCGATGCCATGAACGAATTAAGCACGGCCTCTGAATCGCGTATGGCTACGGTAAGGATGGCGGCACCGGTGTCATCCCTTTCATGCACCGCCTGAAAATAGGGCAGTTCTTCTATACACGGCGGGCAACTCAGCTGCCAGAAGTTGATGATCAATGGCTTTCCAATAAAATCAGATAGTGACACCGGTTTGCCGGTCAAGTTTTCCAAAGTGAATGCGGGAGCCTCAGTACTTGAGGAGCAGCCTGGAATGGCCAGCAGAACCACAATGCACAGCAAGCCCGCAAAGCATCGATTCAATACTTGTTGAACCATAAACCTCCTCATTATATAGTGATCAGGTTCAGATTACCGGTGAGAATCAGTGCCCCGACTGTAATAAGGGCAATGCCGCCCAGGATATAGAACCAGATGGTGAAACGGATTATACGCCGCAGAATTGGTAACGCAGAGCCAAGTGCCAGCCCGATGATCAGGAACGGGATACCCAGCCCGAGTGAATAGACCAACAATAATGAGCTGCCCTGCCATACGGTCTCGCTGGCCAGGGACAGCGTCAGGATGCTACCCAGGATGGGGCTGACGCAGGGCGTCAAGGCGAAAGTGAAAGCAGCGCCGGTGAGAAAAGAACGTGCATAGCCTTCTTTTACTGCTGGGAAATGTAGCCGTTTCTCGAAATTGAGTTGGGGGAATCGGGCGGCTAACAGCATGGAAATTCCAAGCAAGACCAGGATTGATCCAGTACCCCACCGTACAGCGACTGAATCCGGGCTGATGAATGTTCCGGTTAAACCAGCTAGTGCTCCTAAACCGGCGAAAATAACAGTAAATCCAAGGACGAAGCTCAACGAGTGAAGAAAGAACCTTGACCTCTTTATTGAAGAAACCTTCTCAGGATCCAGGAAGTCAGTCCCAGCCAACGCAGACAGATAAACCGGCACCATCGGAAGAACACACGGCGATAAGAACGAAAGTATGCCACCGCCCAAGGCAGTCAAAATATCTACGTTCTCCATGGGGTGACTCTCATTATAACATAGTGAAAACTTCATCCTTGGCGTGCGCAGTTTGCCTTTCGTTTGTCATGCTTTCATGTATCCAGGATGACAGGTGATGTTTGTTCGTGTATACTTCCATAACTGCTCAATAGTGTCCTTGTGTTGGGAGGATTCAAAGATTTGAAGGTTTATCACATAGCATATGAGCCATCGTATGAATCGGTGGATATCCACATCTGGACCAAGTGTACGCTGGATTGCCGGGCGTGTTACACAAACTGGGAACTCTATGATTTCAGTCTTTACGATGACGCAACCACAGAGATTATGAACCGGGAGCGCCAGACGCCTCCCGATAAATTCCTCACATATGACGAGGTGATTAATCTTCTCACCCCCCTTAAGATTAAGTATGCGGTATTCATGGGTACAGAAGCGGCGCTGGATCCCGAGTTACCCAGGCTTACAAAAGAGCTTCATGAGAAGTGGCATTCATATAACATCCTGCTTACAAATGGGATCGTGATGCCCGACTTGACCGATATCGATCAAGTAATTTTTAGTATCAAGGCTTTTTCCGAAGACATTTATCGAAAATATACCGGGCGCAACAATAAATCAGCGTTGAAGAACTTCGCCGAAATCGCCCGCATGGGCAAGAACCTGCACGCAGAAGTAGTCCTGATACCAGAACTTATTGAAGCCGAAGAAATTGAAAAAGTTGCTGAATTTGTAGCCTCTATTGATCCAAATATCCCCTTCCGAATCGATGCATATTTTCCTGTTCCGGAATGCCCGTGGCGGGCTGCTTCGAATGCCGAAGTGGAATATGCCGCTGAATTAGCTAAGAAGCACATGAAGCAGGTGACAATCCTCACATTGGATATGAAGCGGATCGGCGATAAAGCGGTACGCATTTTTTAGGTACAGTACCCGAACCATGAAAAGCGTGGAGGCATGATAACACGTGCCTCCACGCTTTTTTAGAGAGTTAATTTTTCTTCGACTTCCTTGACAGCTGATCATAAGCAGCGTATCATTGTAATCAAGTACACAGAATTGTAGTTAAGACAAATTGTTTATCAACCGGTTAGCGTGAATGATTCAATCATGTGAACCAGAGCAGTTCGAAAACGTTTCGAACTAACGGGTGCAAGTCCGGTGAAAGTCCGGCACAGTACCGCCTGCTGTTACTTCGATGTACTCGAAGGAGTCAGAACCCCGGCTCTGGGCAAAGGTCTCTCCGCGGATGAAGGAGGCAGGAAATGTTTAACACAGAATAAGAAAACTTGTCGGTACTGAGTGTAGATGATTTTAGAAATATATGAGGGAATAAATGTTCATGGGTAAGATATTTTCTAAACGACTTAAGGAAAAAAGAATCAGGGTTGGTCTCATCCTAATCTCCATTATCCTTGCACTGGGTATTTTACCGGGATGCGCAGAACCCGGCAGCGCAACAACACCTTCAACTACCCCTGCGACCCAAGAACCAGCCGTTGTATACCCTTTGACCATAAAAGATGGAACTCGCGATTCGAAGGGAGTGACAGTCGGACGCGAGATGACTTTCACGAGCGCCCCACAGCGCATCGTTTCACTAGCCCCTTCAAATACGGAGATTGTCTATGCGCTTGGACTCGGTGATAAACTTGTAGGCAACACCACATACTGCGATTATCCTGAAGCGGCTAAGAGTGTCGCTAAAGTCGGCGGTTATTCTACCGCGGAAGTGGAGAAGATCGTTGCTCTAAAGCCTGATTTGATTCTGGCGGCAAATATTCATGCAGCCAAGGTTGTGCCACAGTTGATCAGCCTTAATCTTCCGGTCTTCGTCGTCGATCCCAGGAGTCTGCAGGACGTCCTCGATTCCATTACCCTTGTTGGCAAGGTAACGAATGTTCAAGCTAAAGCGGCCAATGTTGTTAAAACCATGAACGATAGGATAAACGCGGTCAAAGCCAAGACTGCAACTCTACCCGATGCTGAAAGAGTACGTACACTGATGCTGATTTGGCATGACCCACCGATGACCGTTGGCCCAAACACCTTTATGTTCGAACTTATCCAACTGGCAGGGGGTACATCAGTCTCCAAAGGTATGGCAGATGGTTTTCCGACGATGGGGCTTGAATCGATTATCTCAGCCGATCCACAAGTGGTTATCACCACTGGAATGGGCGGAGCTGAGAATCTGACATTACAGTACATCAAGAATGAGCCAAGGCTAAAAGATATCCCTGCTCGCAAGGACGGTCGGGTTTATGAGGTTAACCAGGACTGGACGAACCGTATGGGGCCGCGTGTCGTCGATGGTCTGGAAGCTATGGCAAAATTGATCCATCCGGAACTATTCAAGTGAATGACATAGCTGGATGACCATCTTTGAAGTGGCCATCCAACCCCTCCGGGAGTATGATGGTTTCTAGCGAGTCGGCCGGCATAAAAGAAAAGATTAATTCCCCAACACTGGCCGTGAAATGGCGCACCCGCCTGATCAGTATGGGAATTCTGTTGGGCGGATTATTACTACTCGCGGCGTTCGCCACTACTATCGGCAGCGTCAAAATTCCTCTTGGTACTACATTCGGTATTCTTCTCGACAAACTTCCGTTCATTAATATTGACCAGACCTGGTCCGATTCGACGGCGACCATCATCAGCCAGATTCGTTTACCCAGGGTAATACTCGCCGGGGTCGTCGGAATCGCTTTATCGGTGGCCGGAGCGACCTATCAAGGGCTTTTCCGAAATCCTCTTGCCGACCCTTACCTGATTGGAGTAGCTCAAGGAGCAGCTCTTGGCGCCGCAGTCGGCTTTGTAATACCAACGGTCTTTCCCGGTCTAGAGTTCAGCATTGTTCCAATTTTTGCCGCTTTGGGCGCTTTGATCACGGTGCTGATCGTCTATACCCTGGCTCGCGTTGGCGCAGCGATTCCCGTAACGACGTTAATTTTAGCCGGCGTCGCTGTCGGTTCGCTTCTAATGGCATTGGTGTCATATGTCATCACTATCAGCGGCGATAAAATCCAGGGAATTGTTTTTTGGATGATGGGGAGTTTTTCGCTGTCCCAATGGAGTGAAGTCCAAATAGCTTTGCCAGTAGTTATCACCGGCAGCGCTTTTATCTTCCTGTTCGCGCGCTCTTTAAACATAATCCAGCTTGGTGAAGATCAGGCAAAACAGCTTGGAGTGGACGTCGAGAAGCTAAAGTTGCTACTACTAACCGCGGCGACTCTAATTACCGCGGCGGCGGTGTCTTTTGTCGGCATCATCGGCTTTGTCGGCATTATTATTCCTCATGCTGTACGTCTGATTTGGGGAGCCGATTACCGTTTTTTACTGCCTTTTTCGGCTCTTGTGGGGGCTATATTTCTAATCACTACCGATATTATCTCCCGGACCATAGCGCCATCTGAAATACCAATAGGCATTATCACAGCATTATGCGGCGCCCCATTTTTCCTCTATCTATTACGAAAACGGACCCAGGTGCTTTTCTAAGATGAAAACTCTTGAAGCTCATAACCTGACTTTAGCTTATGGAACTAAGGAAGTTGTCCATAATATGAGCTTCCAAGCAGTTCCTGGCGAAATGGTC
This sequence comes from Dehalogenimonas alkenigignens, assembly GCF_001466665.1. NCBI lineage: Bacteria > Bacillati > Chloroflexota > Dehalococcoidia > Dehalococcoidales > Dehalococcoidaceae > Dehalogenimonas > Dehalogenimonas alkenigignens. The sequence continues at coordinate 1,353,261 of NZ_KQ758903.1, forward strand.
GGCCTAGTTGGACCGAATGGCTCCGGCAAATCCACCATAATCAAAGCATTGTGCCGTGTTCTTAACCCCAGAGAAGGCTGGGTAAAAGCGAATGGGCACGATATCGCTAAAATGCACCGGCGAGAAATGGCTAAACTAATCAGCGTTGTGCCCCAGACACCAGTACTTCCGAGCGCCTTCACCGCCTTTGAAATCGTACTTATGGGCCGCAATCCTCACCTTGGGACGTTCCAATATGAAAGTAGCCGCGACCTATCCATTGCGTGGCAGGCAATGGAACGTTGCGGTGTACAGCAGTTTGCCGACCGCCGTATTTCTGAACTTTCCGGCGGAGAAATCCAATCTGTAGTCATCGCTCGAGCGTTAGCCCAGGAAACTGAATGTATTCTGCTTGACGAGCCTACAGCTAATTTGGATATTGGGCGTCAAATTGAAGTGCTCGATCTACTGAAAGAAGAATGTCATAGAAGGAACCTTACCGTCATCGCGGCAATTCATGATCTGAATTTAGCCGCCCATTATTGCGAAAAACTGGTACTTATCAAAAAAGGAACACTCTTCGCTTTCGGTACCCCCCAGGAGGTAATTACTACGGATAATATCTGTCAGGTCTACGGTCAGGGCAGCTACGTTCATACTCACCCATTGTCCGGCCTGCCGGCAGTTTTACCCAAGGTCAGTAATCTCAAGGACAACAATAAATGCGCGATTTAGAGAGCACATAAATGACATCTGAGAACCAAAACGAAATCATAGGCTGCTTCCACGGCATCACTGCCGAGATAATTCATCATCATGCCTGGGGAGTATCATCCAACGCTTTACTTCTTCACCTCCCCGAACCCGCGAGAACGCTCTCCGGACTCCAGGGCTACCGTAAAGTATCCGTGGTAGCTAACTATCATATACCACAACCGCTCTGGACGAAGCTGCATGATCCAGCGGCGGATTGGAGGGGATATTTTCGCCAGGTCTTGAAAGCCAACTCCTGCGGCAATAATCTGTCGTTGGACAACGCTACAATTCTATCCACCGGCGTCACCATGGAGCATTTAGCCTGGAGCGAGGCTACAGATGGTGATCTCTGGGCTTTGGCATTTGTTACCGCTGGAGTTGAAGGAAATGCCCTGAGAGTCGGCGTTGACTGCGGCCGCCACCATAACCCGGTGAGTACCATCAACACTATCGTTTTCTGCAGCACCGAATTGACCCAGGCGGCAATGGCTGCTTCTTTCATCACGATCACAGAAGCTAAAGTGGTTGCATTGGAAGACCTGGGAATACGCAGCAGTTATACCCCGACTCTTCAAGCCACCGGCACCGGCACTGACCAAATTGTTACGGTTTCAGGCAAAACGGAAAAGTGTACATATGTCAGTGGACATACTAAAATAGGCGCACTGATGGCCCGGGCGGTGACCGCCGCCACTAAAGAAGCGATCGCCAAGCGTCGCAAGGCATTGTGCAGCTAGGAGTCCTCATTGGACATAATCCTCATCTTGCTGGTGGCTCTTCTTGTTGAGTTCGCCATCGGCGATCCGCCTAACGCCATCCACCCGACCGCTTGGTTCGGCAAGGTCATATACCTCTTCGAGAGATTCGGCCTTCGGGGCGGTAAAACCTACCAGTTTGTTTACGGCACGGCGGCAACGTTGTTATTGGCAGCTGTCGTAGCCGCGGCAGCCTGGCTTCTGGCCGACTGGCTGAGAGACATTAATTACGCCCTTTATATTATTGCCAGCGGTGTCCTGCTCAAGATGACCTTCAGTTTCGTCTATCTCCGTAAGACGGCGCTTCATATCAAGCGGCTGATCGAAAATGACGAGACGCTAGATAAGGCTCGCTTCGAGCTTCGGGCGTTGGTCTCCCGTGACACCTCGAAACTGCCGCGGCCGTATTTGGTCTCGGCCACAGTCGAATCCGTCTCGGAGAGCCTGTGCGACAGCCTGGTGTCGCCGCTGTTTTTTTTCGTAGTAGGCAGCCTTTTCGGAACGTTCGGTCTGGCGGCGGCTTTCGGCTTCCGGGTTGTTTCCACCTTCGACAGCATGATCGGCTACCATGGCAAATACGAATATTTCGGCAAGTTCCCGGCACGGCTGGACGACGTCCTGAACTATATTCCGGCGCGGCTATCGGCGTTAGTCATCATCGCCGGTGCCTGGCTGACCAAGATGGGCGCCCGGCGAGCTTGGCGAGTAGCCAAGGTTGACCACTTGAAAACCGAAAGCCCCAACGCCGGCTGGCCGATGGCGGCGGCTGCCGGGGCGTTGGGGGTACAATTCGAGAAAATTGACCACTACCGGTTGGGCCGTATTGACCGGCCTATGACACCAGGGGTAATAGATGACTCTCTACGGTTAATCAACTCCGCCACCCTGGTTTGGTTCATCATTTGCTTCGCCATCGGAGGGGCGTATATTGCTCTCGCCAAGGCCTGAGGTCGCCGCGCTCAAATCCTGCTACCACGGAGGGCCGAATTATGCTGAGTTCGAGCGCCTTGGCATCCGTCCAGAAGAGGTCATCGATTTCAGTTCCAACTCAAACCCGTACCCCTTAATGTTAGAATTTTCTCTCGATGACGTGGTCATTGACCATTACCCCGATTCTGACTCAACAGACCTGCGTCGGCTTATAGCCGCGGAAAATGGCGTCAAACCAGAAAACGTCATCGTGGGCAGCGGCAGCACGGAGATTATCAGGCTAATCGCTCAAGCATATTTTAGTCAGAGCGACAGCGTATTGATTTGCAAGCCAACTTTCGGCGAATACGAAATCGCTTGCCGAATCGCTGGAGCCCAAGTTATCGACTTATGGGCAGAAGAACGCTTCGATTTTCGATTTGATGCCGGGCGCGTTGCAGCGCTGATTCAACACCTCCGAACAAAAGCGGTATTCATTTGTAATCCCAACAACCCAACAGGACAATATCTTTCGCTTTCAGAAATTGAACATATATTGGAAGTAAACCCTTCTTGCCTTTTGGTTCTTGATGAGGCATATATAGCGTTCACCAAAAACTCATGGAACTCCGTGGATTTGCATTCTAACACTAATCTGATAATCATACGCAGCATGACCAAAGACTACGCTTTAGCAGGCTTACGTCTAGGGTATGCTATCGCCGATGAGTTGATTATTGCCAATTTAGAAAAGGTTAAACCGCCGTGGAATGTAAATGCGATAGCCCAGCGCGCCGGAATTCAAGCACTGCGCGATAAAAGATATTTGAACAGGAGCGAGCGTTTGGTGAAGCGGGGGCGGGACTATCTGATTGATGAATTCTCTGCTCTGGGATTTCACATCGTCCCAACAATGACAAATTTCTTTCTTATGGAAGTTACGGACGCGAAAATATTCAGATCAGATTTATTGAAAAAAGGACTTATTGTACGCGACTGTGCCTCTTTTGGATTACCTCAGTATGTACGAATTGCTCCCCGAACTTTACCAGAGTGCCGAAGGCTAGTTCATGCGATTAAATCCAGGGATTGACATCATCCATCGAAAACGTTACAATAACTAACAATTGAATATGGGCTTACGGCGCTCGAATAGAGCTTAATTGGGAAGTCCGAGAGAATCGGACGCGGTCCCGCCGCTGTAACTGGTGACGAAACCGGCATTTAGCCACTGTCCCTAATCAGGATGGGAAGGCGCCGGGAATAGGCCTGAACCAGAAGCCAGAAGACCTGCCGTAGAAACAACGCCCTCGAGGAAGGGTTCGGGAGATGGTAAATCCCTGAACCGATGCAGGTTCGGGGATTTGTTTTTAGATTCCTCGGACTAGCATATGGTCCGGGGATTTTTATTTTACCAAAAATGAAAACCGCAGTCTTGATACAACCTGGAATCCTGAAAGTCCGCCGGACAAAACGCCCAGCTTGTCCTCAGCGAGGTCTTGTTGTTAAGGCCACCTGTTGCGCTATTTGTTCCAGCGATGCCCGCATGGTTTTAACCGGACATCAAGGATTAGTTTATCCTAGAGTCCCCGGCCACGAAATCGCCGGCGTTGTATGTGAGAGCAGGAACAGGGCATTTAACATTGGCGACCGCGTTCAAATCTATCCCGGCATCAATTGCGGGTATTGCGCGGCGTGTCTGCGAGGCGACACTCGAAGGTGTGCTTCCCTCAAAACCCTTGGGTTTTCAGAAGACGGCGGCTTTTCTGAATACCTGCCAGTGACAGATACTTCGGTTCTGTCCGGCGGGGTGAACTTGATCCCCCAAAATATCACTGATGAAGAAGCCGCCCTGACCGAACCACTCGCCAGCTGTATCAACGCACAGGAAAAAACCAGAGTAAAAAGAGGCGACACCGTATTGATCATTGGTGGAGGACCGTTAGGGTTATTGAATAGCTTCATAGCCCGGAAAATGGGCGCGGAGAAGGTGCTGATAAGTGAAAGGAACGAGAAACGTCTCGCTCTGGTTAAGGAGCATGGTCGAGCAGACAGAGTTATCGACGCCGGTCTGGAACGATTGCCAAAGATTGTCAGTGACGAGACCGGAGGCCAGGGAACCGACGTCGTGATTCTCGCATCAAACCATTCAAATATCTCAAACGTGCTTCCTCTTTTAACGGCCGGCGGGAGGCTGTCGTTATTCTCCAGCCTCTCGAGGGAGTCTGCAGCTACCTGGTTTGACGTCAATCACCTCCATTACCGGGAGTTAGAAGTCTCCGGGGCTTTCGGATCTACCGCCGCCCAGAATGCTGCCGCCCTCAAAATGATTGGGGAAGGCCTCCCGGTCGGGGCGTTAGTCACGAAACGGGTAGGTTTAGAAGAGATCATGGACGGAATTCGATATACAAGCGATTGCGAGGGTCTCAAAGCAGTGATCCACCACAGGCAATAGATTCACACGAGAGGAGACAACGAACAGATGGAACAACTACCCATTGAATCTACGAGAGAAAGGGGAACAATATGAAAGACAATCTTAAAGACTTCGGAGCGGGCGTAGCTATGCTTATCAGTAAAGGCAACCTGACACGGCAGAAAACAAAGGAAATGTTTGATCAACTGATGGCTAATACCCAGCCGGACCTGCAGCAGGGAGCGTTCCTAGCAGCTTTAACGGCAAAAGGTGAAACCGCAGAAGAGATTGCCGGAGCCTGGCAATCCATCTACGAAGGAGATACCGTTCGAGTCAGTTTAAAGACACCAAGACCTATCATCGACAATAGCGGTACCGGCATGGATAGCTTAAAGACTTTTAACGTCAGTACAGCGGCCGCGGTTATTGCCGCTGCGGGCGGCAATTATATGGCCCGGCATGGGGCCAGGGCATTGACTTCAACTTGCGGCACAATTGATATCTGCGAAGCTCTCGGCGTTGACGTTGAATGCGATATCGATGTGGTGAAGCAATCCATTGAAGCGACGGGAATCGGCGTTTTCAATGGTATGAGCGCAAAGGTCCATCCCCAGGCACTCTTTCGGATCCTATCTCAAATCAGGTTCGGCACTACGCTTAACATCTCGGCATCATTGTCCAACCCGGCGCTTCCACGCCATGGCGTCCGGGGTGTGTATACTCGAAGCCTAGTTGAACCGGTTGCCCGAGTCATGCGGGAGATCGGTTATAAAAGAGCTTTAGTATTCCATGGTTCCAATGGTTGCGGCCGGGGCATGGATGAAGTGTCTATATTCGGCGAGACATATGTCGCAGAACTTTTAGATACATCTGAAATCGTTACCTACACTATTACTCCAGAGGTCTTTGGTGTTAACAGCGCTACCGAATCCGACGTTTATCCGCTGCAAGATCGTCAGGCTGAGGCGAGAAGGTTGGTGGAAATTCTCGCCGGGAAAAGGACAACATCAGACTACCAGATGGTTTGCGCCAATGCCGCCCCCATATTCTGCGTAGGAGGGCAGGTGAACGATATTGCACATGGGTACCGGCTGGCTCAGGACATTGTCCAATCTGGCAAAGCGATCAAGAAACTTCGCGATTGGGTTGCTTCGCAAAACACCGAACCCGAGTCCGGACTCGGTAGACTTGATGAAATTATCAGTTCTATACAAACGGTAAAATCTAAATCATAATATACGGAAAGGAAGAAGTAATATGTCACAACTTTTAGCCAAAACCATCGCTGCTATCAAACCCCTGGACAAGACAGCCATGGAGAAAGCAGCAACGCGGCAGGACATCCTGACCAAGCCGCAAGGCGCACTCGGGCGACTGGAAGAGATATCCATCAGGCTGGCTGGGATCCAGGGCAAAGCCATACCTGTCATCAAAACAAAAGCGGTGATAACCATGGCCGGGGATCACGGTGTAGTAGCTGAAAAAGTTGGCAACTACCCTCAGGAAGTCACCCCCCAGATGGTTTTGAACTTCGTTCGCGGCGGGGCAGCTATCAATGTCATCGCCCGACAGATTGGCGCCCGTGTCGTCGTCGTAAACATGGGTGTTGCAGGTGATCTGCCGGCTGATATCCGGGTGGTCGACAAGCGTGTCGCAAGGGGTACCGGGAACATCGCCCGAGGGCCGGCGATGACCGAAGCTCAGGCCATTCAGTCAATAGAAGCCGGCATTGAAGTGGTCAACGCCGAGATCGATAAAGGACTCGACATTGTCGGTACCGGCGACATGGGGATCGGCAATACCACGCCTTCCGCTGCCATCTGTGCCGTCATGAGCGGACAGTCGGTAGACAAGGTCACAGGCCGCGGCACCGGCCTGTCGGACGAGCAACTTCAGCATAAGATCAAGGTCATCGAAAAAGCCATTGCCGTCAACAAGCCGGATGCCAAGAACGGTATTGATGTCTTGTCGAAAATAGGCGGGTTTGAGATCGGCGGCATCGCCGGAGTTATCCTTGGGGCTGCTGCTCGCGGCGTGCCGGTTGTGGTCGACGGCTTCATCTCGGGTGCCGGTGCCCTGATCGCCGAGGCTTTGGCGCCGCAGGCCAGGGAATACATGTTCCTGGGTCACTTGTCAGTCGAGCCCGGCCATCGTATCATGGCCGATAAGCTTGGCTTGAAACCAATCGTCACGCTCGACTTACGTCTGGGCGAAGGCACCGGAGCGGCTTTCGGTATATTCATCGCCGAGACATCGGCCCGGATCCTGGCTGAGATGGCGACTTTCGGAGAAGCCGGCGTTTCAGAAAAAGCAGAATAACAAATAAAAAGGGGAATAAGCAGAAAATCGAAACCTTTGTTTTATTCAAAGGGGTGAGGTAATCACCATGTCATTCCTGGCTGCATTGCGTTTCCTGACCGCCATTCCCATTCCTTTCAAACGGGAACAATGGGACCGGCCGCTCACCCAGCAGCAGTTTGCCCGTTCGCTGGTGTACTACCCGCTGGTCGGCTTGATCATCGGCGGTATCTTGTGTGGACTATATTGGCTGTTTTCCACGTTCCTGCCTTCGATATTAACCTACGCTTTGATCGTTAGTTCACTGGCGTTTTTAACAGGTGCCCTTCATCTCGACGGTTTGATCGACACCTTTGATGGGTTAGCGGGCGGCCACCGGTCGCCAGAGCGGCGTAAAGAGATCATGAAAACACCAGACGTCGGCGCTATGGGGGTCGTCGCGGGAGTGGTGGCGTTACTGCTCAAATTCGCGGCGCTAGCTTCAATCCCCGAGAGCCATATTTATGCCGCCCTTGTCTTGATGCCTGTGCTTTCCCGTTGGTCCATGGTTTACGCCGTCTTTCACTATCCCTACGGCAGAGGCGCTGGCATGGGCAAAGAACTGAAAAGCGGCTCCAGCGCTTGGGTACTGCCTACTGCAAGTGTGACAGCAATAATATTCGTCGCTATTGCCGGCGGTTGGCTGGGTGTGATCTCGATGGCTTGTATCTGGCTCCTGACAGTGGTGCTAGCCGGATTTTTCCAAAGCAAGTTTCAGGGACTTACCGGAGACAACTACGGCGCCATCAATGAAATCATCGAGTTTGCTGTGCTTCTTTTAGTCGTGCTATTCTCTTTTAACAATTGGCTTTAACAGATAAATAACTTATATCGCCCCCCTTAAAGTAATCGTTCCCAGCTTTGTCAGAAGGGTTCAAATTCGGGTTGGAATGATACGAAGGCCTAAAGAAGGACTTTGAGTGAAACTAATACTGATACGCCACGGAAAGACGGCTACAGATAATCCGGAAAAATGCCACGGCTCCACGGACATCGATCTATCCGAAGAAGGCTACCAACAAGCGGACAAGCTGGCTGAAAGGTTCAAAGGCCAACCAATCGATGCAATATATGCTTCGACGTTGAAGCGAGGGGCAGTCACCGCCAACATCATCGCAGCGGAGCTCCACCTGAATGTTGTATCGGCGCCAGAACTCAACGAGGTTGATTTCGGTCAGATCGAGGGCATTACTTTCGAGGAGGCTTGCGAGCTTTACCCCGATGTAACTGAGTTGTGGCGGTGTGGCAGCACCCAGTTATGTTTTCCAGCAGGTGAAACGTTCACCGACTTTGCTACCAGGGTGGTGAGTTTCATTCCGACACTTCGTCGCCATAGTAGCGACGAGACGATCATGTTAGTCGGTCATGGCGGACCTTACAAGGTACTGGTAAGCAGCTTGTTAGGACTGCCTTTGGAACACTACTGGAAGTTCAGGTTCGACATGGCATCGGTCAGTATCATAGATATCTATCCGACAGGGGCTGTACTTGGCAAACTAAGTGACACCTCCCATCTGGTTTAATGGAAAAGGTGAGTGATGAAGAAAAGATCTGTTTTGCTTATAGGCGGGGCGCGCAGCGGCAAAAGCAGCTTTGCTGAGGAAATGGCGCGGCAGGTAGGTGGTGAAGTACTATTCGTAGCTACTGCCGAAGCCAGAGACGAGGAGATGCGACGTCGCATCGAAGTCCACCAAAAGTCGCGGCCGGCGCATTGGTACACCTTAGAGGCACCATGCCGGGTGGGTAGCTGTATCTCCCAGGACGGCCACAATCTGAGTGTGGTGGTTTTAGATTGCATCACCCTACTGGTGAACAACATTCTCTGCCAACATATGGCGGTTCACGGCGAAGACGTGGATGAAAAGGCGGTAGAAAATGATGTGAAAACAGAGATTTCGGCCATAATCGATTGCATTCACCAAAGTTCGGCGACCTATATCCTGGTCACCAATGAAGTCGGCGAGGGCATTATACCGCTTGGAGCAAGCACCCGCATCTACCGCGATGTACTTGGAAGAGCAAACCAGATGCTGGCGCGAGCTGTCGATGAGGTATATTTGATGGTGGCGGGGATACCGCTGCGAGTGAAACCCCAAGGTCAGTCCTATTTCGACAATCGATGATAACTAAATCACAAAGAGTCTCGGCGTTGCATTAGATCCCTCGATACATTAAGATGACATAAAACGATAAGAGGCGGCTCGAATGAGCCGCCTCTTATTTTTCAATATCTTGGTTAGATCAATTTATCGATCTTGGTCTGGAGCGAACTCTCCGGCACGGCGCCGACGACTGTCTCGGCGACTTTGCCTTCTTTGAAGAACATCAGGGTGGGGATGGACATAACCCGGTACTGGCCGGCGGTCTTCTGGTTCTGATCCACGTTGATCTTACAAAACTTGAACTTTTCCTTATGCTTCTCTTCCAGCTTGTCGATAACGGGAGCTACCATGCGGCAAGGACCGCACCAGGGAGCCCAAAAGTCCACCAGCACCGGCAGCTTGGATTTCATCACTTCGGCATCAAATGTATCGTCAGAAACTTCCAGTGGCATGTTTAACTCCTTCTGAAAACTATACTCCAAGTGTAACCTGTTGCCAGGGATAGGTCAATAGAAAACCAGCCGGTCTACATCACGCGTTCGTGGTGAGCTTGTCGAATGAAGACGGTTTTCATCAACTCAAACACAACCAATCAAAGCGTCGACCATGGCCCGCAACTGATCTGGGGTGAAGCCCTTGACGACAATGCCGGCTTTGGGGCAGGTAGCCATGCAGACGCCGCAGCCGCGGCATTTAACCGGGTTCGATTCGACCAGCTTTTTCAGTTCGCCGTCCTTCATGAACTCGACCAGAGTCAGGGCGCTGAAGGGACAAGGTTCGACGCAGTAGGCGCAGCCGTCACAGTTCGTCTCGATGACCTCGGAAACTCGTGGCTCCAGGTCGATGCGGCCCTTAGCGATGGTGGCCAGGACGCGCGCCGCCGCGGCCTGTGCCTGGGCAACGGTCTGGGGGATGTCCTTGGGTCCCTGGGCGCATCCGGCAATGAAAACACCATCGTTCATGGTTGCCACCGGATCCAGCTTGGGATGACGCTCCAAGAAGAAGCCATCGGCGCTGCGTGACAGGCCGAAGAGCCGTCCGACGGCCTCGGTGTCCTTTTGGGGCTCGGCAGCCACTGCCAGCACTACCATGTCCACCGGCACCCGCAGCACGGCGCCCTGGAGGGTATCCTCGACGATGACGATGAGCTTGCCGGGAGTTTCCTCACCCGTGGTCTTGTCGGTGATCTCGGCTACCTTGCCGCGGACGAAATTGACCCCTTCATCGCCGACGCGCTTGTAGAACTCCTCATAGCCCTTACCGGCGCAACGCAGGTCGATATACATCTGGTAGACGCTGGCGCCGGTGCGTTCCTGGATCAGATGGGCTTGTTTCAGGGAATACATGCAACAGATCTGGGAGCAGTACTCGTGGTAGTTTTTATCTCGGCTGCCGACGCAGTGGACGATGGCCACAGATTCCGGCTTGCGGCCGTCCGTGAGCCTGATCTCGCCGCTGGTGGGGCCGGAGGCGCTGGCCAGCCGTTCGAGTTCAAGGCTGGTGATGACATTTTCAAATCTACCGTAGCCATAGTGCGATATCGTTGACGGGTCGAAAGTATCATAACCGGTGGCTACAATGATGTTACCGACTTCGATCTCAACGCTTTCAGCTTTTTGATTAAAGTCGATGCATTTCGCATCACAGGCTTCGACGCACTGCCGGCAGTCCGAGCAGCCGGCGCAGTTGAGACAGCGAGCCGCCTCTGCCATGGCCTGAGCCTGGCTGAACGTGAGTTCAGTCTCGGAGAACGAACCGGTGTCGATGGCAGCGTGAGGTGGCTCTACCCTTTGCGCCCTGGCGACGCCCTTCAGCGACGGCTGGACCACATTGAGCCGCGGCTTGCGGTCGATTGCAAGATCCTTTCCGTTCAGGTAGCGGTCGATGGAAACGGCGGCTTCTTTGCCCGCGGCGATGGCTTCGATGACGGTGGCCGGGCCGGTAATGGCGTCGCCGCCGGAGAAAACGCCCTCGATGCCGGTCGCCAGGGTAACAGGGTCGGCAGTGATGGTGCTGTTGGTCCGCCGCGGCAGTTCGGTGAAGCTACTTGCAGCAACGGACTGGCCGACGGCGACGATGACGTTATCGGTCTGGATGTCGAACTCGCTGCCAGCGATAGGCACGGGCCGACGGCGTCCGGAGGCGTCCGGTTCGCCCAGTTCCATACGGATGCAGCGCAGCCCGGCAGACTTGCCATTTTTTTCGATGACGGCCACCGGCGCGGCGAGTAGGGTGAGCCTGACGCCCTCGGACTCGGCGGCAGCGACTTCTTCAGCGATAGCTGGCATTTCCGCCCGGGAGCGGCGGTAGACAATAGTCACATCTTGAGCGCCGAGGCGGACAGCGGTCCGGGCGGCGTCGATGGCGGCGTTGCCGCCGCCGATGACGGCCACTTTTTCGCCCACCGGCGGCGAATCCCCTTGCCTCACCTGCTTGAGAAAGCCAAGCGCGTCGTACACGCCTTCGGCTGTTTCGCCGGTGATGCCGAGCTTCAGGCTTTGCCAGGCGCCGCAGGCGACGAAGACCGAGCGGTAACCGGCGTCTTTGAGTTGCTCAATAGAATCGGCACGGATGCCGGTCTTGATATCAGCACCGAGTTCCTCGAGATAGGCGATATCGTTGTCCAGGGCTGCTTCCGGCAGCCGGTAGACGGGTATGCCGTAGCGCAGCATGCCGCCGGCCTTTTCATCGGCCTCGAACACGGTCACCGGGTAGCCGAGTTTCAGCAGGTCATAAGCGCAGGCCAGGCCAGACGGACCGGAACCGACTACCGCCACTTTCTCGGCGCGGCTGATCGACGGCGTCCCCGGTGTGCGGCCGTTCTCGATTTCATATTCAGCAATAAAGCGCTTCAGGGCACGGATAGAGACAGCTTCATCGACATCGCTGCGGCCGCATTCGGCCTCACAGGGGTGGGTGCAGACCCGGCCGCAAACGGCGGCGAAGGGCATTGTCCGTCGTACCACCTCGAGGGCCTCGGTGAATTTGCCCTGGGCGATGAGGGCGATATATCCTTGAGCGTTGACCCCGGCGGGACAGGCGGCGCGGCATGGCGGCGTACCGCGTCGGTCGATAGTGTAGGTGTTGGGCACGGACTGGGGGAATGGGCGGTATGCAGCTTTGCGATCAACCAGTCCCAGGTCGAACTCCGATGAGATCGACACCGGGCAGACGGCGGCGCAGTCGCCGCAACCTTTGCAGTCTTTCTCTCGGATGTATCGTGCCTTGCAGTTGACCGTCACCTTGAAGTTACCGGCGTGCCCGGATACCGTTGAAACCTCGCTGTAAGATAATAGCTCTATGTTGGGGTGCTGGCCGGCCTGACTCATCCGGGGCGTGGAGATGCAGGCGGCGCAGTCCAGGGTGGGGAAGGTCTTGTCCAGTTGCGCCATGTGGCCGCCGATGGTGGGGCTTTTTTCGACCAGGTAGACCTTACGGCCGGACTCGGCGATCTCCAGGGCGGCGGTGATGCCCGCGATGCCACCGCCGACGACCAGGGTCGACGGATTGACCTCGATGCTGCGGGGCTCGATCGGTTCCTGAAGGCCGACGCGGCGTAGGGCAGCGCGTACGGCGTCTTTAGCCTTTTGAGTGGCGGCGGCCGGGTTCTCGCGGTTGACCCAGGCGCAGTGCTCCCGGATGTTGGCGATCTCCAAGAGGTAAGGGTTCAGACCGGCGTTTTGTAGCACGCGGCGGTAGGTCTTTTCGTGCATGGTCGGGGAGCAGGCAGCGACGACGATACGGTTAAGACCAAACTCGGCGATGTCTTTCTTAATGATGTCCTGGCCGGGATCGGAGCAGGTGTACTTGTTGGCGCGGGCGATGACCACGGCGGGCAGAGTCCCGGCGTACTCGGCGACGGCGGCGACATCGACGACGCTGGCGATGTTGATGCCGCAGTGGCAGACATAGACGCCGGTCCTGATTTCTTCGGCCATGAGAGCCTCCTAAAGTTTTAAAGAGCGCGGGCTATCAGCTCGCTTATATCGATTACCGAGAATTTTTCGGATAAGGACTGATTGAGGGCGGTGTCCCGGAAATTGGATAGGCAATAGGGACAGGCGGTGACCAGGGTGTCGGCGCCTGTAGCCGCGGCCTGCCTCAGGCGCTCCTCGCAGAAGCGTTCGCTCCGAGGCGTTTCCATCCAGATGCGCCCGCCGCCGCCGCCGCAGCACAGGCTGTCGGCTCTGGCGGGTTCCATCTCGACGAGTTCGGCGCCGGAGGCGGCGATCAACCGCCGCGGCTCATCATACATACCGCTGTGGCGGCCGAGGTAGCAGGGATCATGGTAGGTGGTTTTCCCTGTGATGGCTGAGGGGAGGGGCAATCGTCCCTGGTCGACGAGTTGGGCCATGAGCTGGCTGGTATGAACAATTTCGAAACGTCCGTCGAGTTCGGGGTACTCGTTCACCAGCGTGTGATAACAGTGGGGTGAGTTGACGACAATCTTGCGGACGCCGCACTCCTTGAAAAGTTGGATATTGACCCCGGCAAGCTGTTTGAAAAGTTCTTCGTCGCCGGCCTTGCGCACCGATTCGCCACAGCAGGAAATACCTTCCAGAATGCCGAAATCGACGCCCGCGGCGGAAAGAACCCCGGCAGTGGAACGGCCGACGTTTTTCATCGCCGGGTCGAATGCGGTATAGCAGCAGGGGAACAAGAGGTATTCGGTCGACGCGTTAAAAGCCTTGACGCCGAGGCCTTCCGCCCAGGCGTTGCGGTTCTCGCCGGCTTCACCCATGGGGTTGCCGGCGGCGGACAGGTTGCGCAGGGCGCCGGACAGCGCGGTGGGGGCCTCAGCGATGCCCATGCCGATAACCGAACGCCGCAGGGCGCGCATCAGCTCGATGATGGGTACGCCCCGGGGGCAGCGCTGGACGCACTTGTTGCAGGTGACACAGCGCCACGTGGCGTCGGATTCGAAATCGGTCAGGCCCATCCGGGCTTCCTGGAACATTTTCCTGGGCAAGAATGAAAAGTGGTCCCGCCACGGGCAGGTGGCGGAGCAAGTGCCGCACTGAAAGCATTCGGCGAGGGCGGCTCCACCGCTTTCCTTGATCAGTTCTACCACCTCTTGGAACGGCGCCTTGGCAGTCAATAGACACCTCCCTAGATAATTGAACGTTCATTCAATGTTTCCGGATTATATCACACGATGTGGCAGGAATAAAACAAGTCATGGAGAGAATAAGCTAACTCGAGAGCGAACAAATTCTACACAGCCTGATCAACAGCCACGTCATCCCACCAACCGCGTCAAGTTAAAACCAAGCATCAACGATCACGCCGGTTAATAGGAATGTTCGGGTTGCTCGGTGGTGGTAGGCACCTCAACAGTCACTGTTGTTCCCTCGCCAGGGTTAGACTTTATAGAAAGCCTAGCGCCTATAAGCTGGGCTCGCTCCTGCATACCGGTAAGGCCTAGCTTCCCGCTGACCGCCAAATCACCGATGCGATCCGGGGGATGGAAACCGCGGCCGTTATCTTTGATGATGACAACAGTAATTTCCGGAGTAAAATCAACAGTAACCACGGCCCGACTTGCCATGGCGTGCTTTCCGATATTACGCAGTGATTCCTGAACAATGCGGAAAAGAACGAGTTCTACCTCCGGTGCGAACCTACGCGGCTCACCATTTACATGAAGCTCTATCTTGAGTTTGTAGTGTTTAGCCAGTTCCGGGACGAGCCAGTCTATTGCGGGAATGAGTCACAAATCATCGAGAACGGATGGTCTAAGGTCCTGACTGAAACGGCGGACGCCGGATAAGGTGCGGTTGACATGTTGGTGCATATCCTCGAGGTAAGCTTCATCGCCTGACGCTAACGCGGGGTGGAGAGACATGAATCCGTCGATCTTGCGGGAAATAGCGATCAAGTCCTGGGCTGTTTCATCGTGAAGTTCTTGAGCAATTCGGCGGCGTTCTTCTTCTTGAGCGATAGTGATCTGCTTAAGATAAAACCGTAAGTTTTGCTGCATCCGTTGCAGTTCGCGCTGGGCATTCTCCAGTCGCAGATAGGCAACCTGGCGGTGTTTCTTATCCGTTTCGTAGCTCTCCAGCCACAAATTGACTACCAAACCGATAATAACTATGCCGACAACCTCTATGATCTCATCGGGATATGAAGTTACTTCACCGATGAAAATATTTGGCACGATAATCGCCACAGCGATTAGCAGTGCCAGCAACCCGACGCGCATACCGAATACTAGGGCAGCATAAGTTACCGGCAGCAGCATGATCAGCCGGCCGAACGAGTGTCGGGTTAACGACAGAAAAGAATCAGGATCAAGAATATCAATAAAGGGAATTAATTGCGGGTACTGCAATAAAAAGCCGCCGGTGAATAGCAAGACTAGCAGCCAGAAATGGAAATTCAGGAATATCCTGGGCAAGCGGCGGCGCCGTTTACCGGATTTATCAACGGTCTCCGTCACCCGGGTGAAAGTGGCGCTTACGGCAACTCCTCCATATAGAACCAACCCCGTTTAAGACCGTAAAGGATTGCTTCGGTTCGGGATGCTACGGCTAACTTCTTGAAGATATTGGATAGGTGGGTCTGCACTGTCCGGTTGCTTACGAAAAGCTGCTCAGCGATATCACGATTACTGACACCCTTTGCGGCCAATTTCAACACTTCCATCTCACGCTCGGTCAGAGTACTGGCTGGCGATTCCTCATCTAATTTGACAGCTTTGGTTTTTAGATGGTCAATGACACGGCGGGTAGTTGACGGCTGTAAAATCGATTCGCCTGAGAAGACGGCTCTAATAGCGTCAATAAGCTGATTACCGCGGACATTTTTAAGAAGATAACCCGCTGCGCCAGCTTCAAGCAAGGCCATAATGTATTGGTCGCTGTCATAGGCGGTCAGGATCAGTACTGCGGTGGTCGGCAGAAATTTCTTTATTTGCTTGGTGGCCTCGATGCCATTCATATTGGGCATAGCTATATCCATGACTATGACGTCAGGCCGGTAGATGCGGGCTAACTCCACAGCCTCAACTCCGTCGGAAGCTTCGGCCACCACCTTCATGTCCGGCTGGCGCTCCACCATCTCCTTGGTACCCTCCCGGACAATGACGTGATCATCGGCTAGGAGGACCTTGATCTTTTCAATACTTTCCATAATATCTGCCATATTATTATATTCCGGGATCAGATCGATGTCTATCGTTTAACATGCTGGCAGGCTGACAAGAAGGCAGCTATAGATTGGCATAAGACGGCGATGTCTTCGGTGGGCAAGTAGTGAGAAATTGAACTATCGAACAATACTGAGCCTTCGGTCTCGAAGTCACCGTCGCCAATCCATAGTACCCAAAACATAACCACCCGAGGTAAAGCTTGGATAGACACCGCAGCGTCCCCGAAGACGGCCGGTTCGCCTCCTAAAGCCTCGGCCGAAACAAAAAGGTTCTCTGGCTTATCTCCGTATCGGGCGAGAACCGGGGCGACGGCCCGTTTGTCAAAGTTAGGGGAGTAAGCAAGGCCGCCCGGCAGTTCTTTGAATGATAACAGGTTGCCGGTAGCTGTGGTACCGTCAGCAGTCACCAGGTAGTGCAAAATGACTAGTTTATCGGTCATGGACAAAGTCCGCTCACCTGATTCAACTGTTCGGTGTTGGAGATCAATGGCTACATCAGTACCGATGAAAGTAAGTTGCAAAGTCAGATCACCGTTTCTGATTGCTCCGGCGCTGCGGCAGACGCCATCTAAGTCCAGCTGTGATAGTCTGTCGAAAGCCAAACGGTAGGACTGATCATATGCTCGTTCGTAACCGCCGGGAGAAGGTAGCGAGGGAACATCCATCCGGCGACTATACCTCGAGCCAAGAGTGAGAGTAAAGCGTGCGCCCGGTAAGGACTTTCACTGTCTTGACATAATCCTGCTGCCATTTAGCTAAATAAGACAAGTTGAAAACTTCACCATCTAATGTTCTATGAACGAGATCGACAATATCCGGCCGTCGGCCTCGAGCGATGTCGAGAAGTTCCTTATCGAAGGAATCGACGATGGCAGCATAGAGGCCACGGCGCATCAGCATTACCAAGTAGGTGCGGTTAAGGATCGACCGCAGAGGTGTCGGCGTGCCGTTTGAGATATTAGACAGGCCGACGACTGATTTGCAACCGGGGCAGATCTCTGGCAATACGGCCAGAAATTCTGTACAGGTGTTAATTTGCGCGATATCCCCGGAGATAGGTGTGACAATAGGGTCGATCCAAATATCTTCGTTGGGTATGCCATGTTCGTTAGCTTTGTAAACGAGATCGACGGCCAGCAAGCAGCGCTCATCGACATCCCGCGGCATACCCTCAATACCCCAGAGCAGGCCGATCATTTCGGCGCTGTATTGTTTGACTAATGGCAAAAGCGTTTTTAGGCGCTCAGGCTGAAGCGACACTGAGTTGACCAAGGCGCGCTGGCGACACAATCTGAGTCCTTCTTCGATAGCAATTGAATTAGTGGTGTCTAACGACAACGGCAGGCAGGAAACCTCCTGAACGATGTTTACCAGCCATGACATCAGCTCGACTCCGGTCTTTTTGGCCGGACCGATATTCAAGTCGAGCATATCCATCCCGGCTCTGGTCTCGAAAGCGACTAATGACTCTATGGGCTCTTTTCGACGCTCTTTTAACGCCGGCCCGATGGTCTGCGACATGACATTGATATTCTCGCCGATGAGAATTACCATCGCCGATCCCTTAGCTCTTCCAATTGGTCTTGAGATAAGACAGCAGATGGGCGGCTTCCCTGGGACCGACCATGATCTCCCAGCCGGGAAGTTCCTCTTCCAAACCACCGCTCTCCATTGCGATGTACCCAGGGATGATGATCTTTCGGTGTTTGACTTTGGCGGCAATCCCTGATTTTTTGATGAAACCGGCGATGTTGTCGGCGCCGAATTTGCCCGCCGCCCAAGCGGTCATAACCGATAACCCCTCGGTGTCTTTAATCAACAAATGGGCTGGGACTCGAGTGTTTTCAATCTCACCCGAGACAATGAAATAGGTCAGCGAGAAATTGCAGGTGACGGCTACCGGTGAATTCTCGTCCGGCCCGTTGATTTCGTAGATCCCTTCAGCGGTGGTTTGCGGCCGCTGGGGATCAGCGTAAAGGTTCATCCGAGCGACCATAAGGGGGAACAAAGTTTCGCCCTTGAAATCAGACAGAACGATGATACCAGCGTATTTGGCGACCATGACCGAAGCTATCAGCGCCTCTTTGAGCGGGTCATCGGTCATCTCACACGGGAAAGCGATGGCAGGATAGCCCAGCAAACGAAATTTCTTCATCAACGCCAGACGTCGGATAGCCACCTGATCGGCCAGGGCTTGTTTAAGGTTTCTTGCGCCTGAATCCAGAATGATATCCCTGACGCCCAATTTGACCAGCCGGTCGGTCAATTCCGCTAGGCCGTCAAAGTCGTTGCTCCGCGCCACAACCGGCAATGCCATGTCAATGGCGATCGGAGCGACTAAATCGAAGTTGGCGGCTGTAACGGCACACAAAACCGGCTTGCGTTCAGCACAGGCTTCGGCCGCGGCAAGGCAGCCGTCTACATCCTCACACTGTAATATGATGCCGGCATCGGACTCGGTCCGAGCGCGCCGGGCAAGTGCGGCATAGGTCTCCGGGTTGCCTGATTGGTATTTTAAGACCACCAGTTCTGGTCGTAGAGTAGCGCCAACCCGATTGAAGACATACTCCTCCAAACTTTTCAGCCGACGCCCGATCTCGATATCGGACATGGTATCGCTTATAACCACGGCCAGTCCCGGAGGGTTTTCGAATCGCTTCTCATGGCGGTAAAGTACCGTCTCGCCCCCGATCTTCAGTGGTTTGCCGCCGGTGGCGATAGAGATTGGCCGGATGGGCGGCGCCGAAGCCTCTTCCAGCTTACCCTTGGATTCGGCGCTGACGAAGGGGCAGGCGGCAAGTTCAGCCTTGCCAGCCGCCAGACTCATGGCGAAAGCCAGACAGGTAGGCACGCCGCACTTACCGCAATTGGTTTTGGGTAGATACTTAAATATCTCGATACCGGACAAGGCCATCAGGTGTCTCCTTTGGTTATATCAAGGGTTCAAGTGACAGGGCCGGGTGGTTCTTTGCGGTCAAGAACGGCAGGATTTCTTCTTCGGTAGTGCCGACTGTTTCGTCAGCGATGCGATCGAGGAGGTCCGGAATGCCAATCTCTTCCGCCCTTTCGTTGAAGAGTTCGGCGATTTCCTCTTTCAACGACCGGGGCATCCATACAAGCCGTTTGATGCCGCCTTCAGCGGCTAAATATTTACGCTGGGTAATATTGTATTTGGAATGCCCGACGAAGCCAGGAGTGGTGACGCCGCCGCCGATAGTACCGGCCAAGGTTGTAAATTTCATGCCGCAGGGCGTCATGTCGTTGAACTCCCGGTTGACGGTCATCACCCCATTGCACATCGGCAGAATAGAAGAAATACATTCCATACAGCCGCATGCGGTCATAGGGTCAGAGATGATTGAGTAGAAATTATAATGGTCAATCTTACCGCGCGATGCCTTGAACACATATTCGTTGACACCCTTCCATTGGCCGAGCCGGGCGTCGATAGTCTGGCCTTTTGGCACAGGTTGATTTGGGCCGGTTGGAGCTATGTCGAACGAGGCTTTGCAGTCCATCCAATTATAGGAGCCACACAATCCGGTGCGCTCCGGGCTGATAACGCAGACGTGTGACGGGGCGAAGGACTGGCATAACAGACAAGAGTAGAAAGTATCGGTTGTTTCATCGGTCATGCCCTCGATGCGAGCATCGCGCGCAGCATAGATCTCCCTAGCCTTGGCGGCTACAGCCGACACATCGTCTTTATTGGTGTATATCTTGACCTGGACTTTATCGAATATGCGGCCAAAGTCCTGGTGCAGTTTCGCGTGGAGCAACTTGCCTATGTGGGCCAATCGGAAGCCTTTCTCTACGGCTGCTTTACTGACGCGTAGCCAGGCGATGTCACGCTGGCCAAGGTGCATCACCCCCTGGGCGTAGTTTATAAGATGGTGTATCTGGCGTTCGAGAATAGGTTCGTAGTCTTCTTGCATCTGCCGTCCGGCCACCTCAATTACGATAGCTAAGGGCAGCCTGCTGCCGGCCGGGACATCAGTTATTTCTGGGCCAATAACTTCCACAAAACCGTCAATGACTTCATCTATCGGTTTAGAAGTGACCCATTCCACCATTGATGTCCGGCCCCCACCGCACTCCAGATATACGCCTTCTCCCCTGACTCGTTCGCCCTCGAAAGCCGGCCCATAGGCCACCGGCACAGGAACCTGCGTGACGACAACTTTAACGCCGCGAACGTCGGCAGCACGAGCCACGATAGTGTCATGCCGAACTCCAGAAATTATGCTGGGCAGAATCTCAGGTATCGGTGTGTCGGCGATAATTGGAAAACCAAAGTTAAGTGCGCCAGCGGCAGTGGCGTACCATTCGTCGCTAACGTCACCGAGGGCAATGACAAATGCCGCAACCCGGTTCCTGCAATACTCAAACAATTTGCGGTAATCACCGGGAGCAACACCACCAAACGAGAGAGCAACACGGACGGCGAAGCCAATGGCAAATATTGTCGCGGATACCTCCGGACCAAATGGTACCAGCCGGGTCGACCAGCCGATCTGCGTACCAGCGCTGACCAGTTGCTCAGACAAACATCGGCCATCATTTGAGGCACTCATGAAAGAGTAGAAATTGCGTTGTTGCAAATCTGCGGCGATGGAAGCAGCGATTTTTTCATCAGGCGCCGAGCCGAGAATAGCGGCGAAACCCGGAACACTTCCATCCACGAACTCTACGCCGCGTTTTCGGAGGATAACATCATCAGCAGCGCCAAGCCAGAGCGTGTCGTGTGTCGGATCTTCGCTTTGTGTATAAATATGAGGTGTCTCCAAATACCGGATAGCTTCAATCAATTCTTCGGCGAACAATGCCGCCAGTCCGGCGTCAAGAGTCGGGCCAAGATACGCCAACGGGTTATTTCCCCCTGCCTTAGGCGGCAATAAGGCTCGACTGCGAATAAGGACTGTCTCCATGTCAGCGAGGGTCTCGACTTTTAGTCCCGTGGCAGCGTAGATAACCGGTAGAAAATAGGCGGTGTTGGGGAAACCGACTTGTCTAACAGCCCCCCAACGCTTTTTCGCATGTTGCCAGGCGTTTTCGGCGTCTTCAACAAGCTTGTAAGCCCCGCGGATGACGGCAAGATATATTATCTTCGACATGTGGCTGTTCTATTCCAATTCCAGTTAGATACTGAGGTCACTTATCAATTCCTTGATCAGCTTGATGGCTTCCGGATGGCGCATGATCAAAATATCGGCCCCGGCTAGCAGCAGGATGGTAGCACTCATTGCTTCCAGGGTGATGCCGCGCCTGCTCGGGTCACCCAAGCGCGGATCCTCCGTTTCTGAGACTTTAGCTTCTTTAGATTTCCATGTCTCGCGAGCGATGTTGCAGATTAGGGGGAACTGCAGCTTGTCGTCCTGCTGAGTAAGCGCTGCCATGCGGATACGCTCCATCACAGAATAGGCATATTCGATTCCATAGCCGATTGCACTGACCGTGGGGTCCATGATCATGTTACCGGGATTGACCCCCAGGTTGCCCATCAGAATATTGAGTTGCTTGGCCAGGTTGATATCTATCGGGCTCGAAGCGATAACGGTGTGCCCGTAAGCCATCGCCGCGGCGCTTATCTTCTTGTAGTCACCTTCTTCGACTGGCCCAAGGACTAAGCGGCGGTTCTGGGTCGTTTCGGCTACTACCCTCAGCACTTCGGTGTCTTTATCATGGTTGGCGGTGCCCCAGACGATCAACGGCACATCGACGGCAGCGGCGACTTTTTGGACCACCCGAGCAGCTTCCTCACTGCTGCGGTTACTGCCGTTGGGATCGGTGCTCTCGAGTTGAAGGCAGATCATTTCTGCGCCGTAGACTTCAACGCATTTCCCTGCCCATGCCACTGGATCGTCCAGTACATCAGCAAATGGGAAGACCGCCGCTTCAGGCCAATCAACAGGGCGTTCATCGTAAACTTCCATAGCGATTCTGGGGTGGTTAGGCATGGCTCCTTCGAAGGTGTAAAAGGGGAAGCAGGTTTCACCCCCGACGGTAACGGTATTGTCGCTCCCTCCCAACGATACAGAGCGAATGCTGCCAGTGTAATTGAGCTTTGGGATTTCGACGGCCATGTTACCTCGCTTGTATTCCAGTACAGTATTTGCGGAGTCTTAAGGGTTGCCTCGGATAGACAACTGAAGTATTAGATTCCGGTACCAGCTTAAACAGAGTACGTACTCGCAGGCGGTAAATACCAACTGTCAAATACAGTTCGAAGCCGAGCCCGCTTGATCTGCCATCAACATTAAGCCGCGCTGCTACGAAATTCCGTGGGCTAGCTTGGCCGCCTTTACCGTATTGGCCATCAGCATAACGATAGTCATCGGTCCGACACCGCCCGGAACCGGGGTAATGGCGCCTGCTACAGCCTTAACATTATCAAAATCGACATCGCCGCACAAGATACGCTTCCCCTCAGCCGTTTTGCCAATTTCGTTGGTGCCGACATCGATAACCGTGGCACCCGGTTTAACCATATCGGCGGTAATGAAACGCGGTTGGCCGATGGCGGCGATGAGAATGTCAGCGCGACGGGTGTGGGCGGCGATATCGCGGGTGGCGGAGTGGCAGATAGTTACAGTGGCATTAGCTCCTTGTGCCTTTTGCATTAGTATATTTGCCACCGGCTTGCCGACAATGTTTGAGCGGCCGACGATAACCACCTCGGAGCCGGATGTTTTAATACCGCTGCGTAAAAGTAATTGTTGGATGCCGGCCGGAGTGCAGGACAGGAAAGTAGGCTGCCCGATAACCATGCGGCCGACGCTGACAGGATGAAAACCATCGACGTCCTTTTCTGGACTTATGGCTACCAGCACCTTGCTCTCATCGATATGTTCCGGTAAGGGCACCTGGACCAGAATACCGCTGATGCGGTGGTCGCAATTCAAAGTATCAACCAACGCCAGCAAATCAGACTCCAAGGTCGATCCCGGCAATGGATGGTTTAGTGAAAATATTCCGAGCGCCTGGCATGCCTTAACCTTCGAATTGACGTAAGATTGAGACGCCGGGTCTTCGCCTACAATGATAGTAGCCAGTCCCGGCACGATCCCATGTCGCTCTTTCAACTCGGCGATCTCTGTTTTCAGTTCTTCGCGTATTCGACCGGCGATAGCGGCGCCGCTGATGATTCTAGCTGTCATGCCTTTTCTCCGGTAAAACGATTTGAACCGATCTTTCTCATGAGCCCATTGACCGCAGCGACAGCAGGGGAATCGTCCGGCATTTCCAGTAGGGAACGACGATGCCAATCGAACTCCACCACCATGCGGTCCTCGGGAATAGCGGCGTCAACCCCGATCCCAAGCCTGTCGATTTCTGCGGCCACCAAAGGATCGACCACGGCAGGGCACTGATTCAATATCACCCATTTCCGTTTTACGTTAAGCTTGAGTTCATCGACCAAGCTGATGATGGTACCGACAGTGCGTATTCCTTTGATAGAATGGTTAGACATTAGAATCAATTCGTCCACACATTCTGTCGTTCCACGGCTTAGATGCTCTAACCCGGCTTCATTGTCCATGACAAGGTGACTGTAGTTGGGCAAGAGTTGGTCAATAAAGTTCTTAAGAACGTTATTTGGGAAGCAATAGCAGCCTGCACCCTCGCCGCGGCCCATTGTGATTAGATCGACACACCTGCTCTCAACGATGGTTTCGTTGAGTCTGATGCTGAGAGAAGCCTCTTTAGATAGCCCGGGTGGTATCAACAGCTTGTTCTCGTTAAAACCGGCAAGTACCTGGCCGACCGTTTTTCCGACTTCTAAACCGAGTCCCAAGCCCAGGTTGGCTGCAGGGTCGGCGTCTACCGCCAGCACCGGAGCACCGCCGTGCCGCACCAGGTAGCGAATAATAAGGCAGGCAACCGAGGTTTTTCCCGTGCCGCCTTTGCCCGCCATGGCAATCGAGACCGTCATCGGGTCGCCTCATCGGCAGACGTTTCCAACCGTTGAGCAACGTTGGGAAAGAGTCGGGCGTCGGTGTGGGGCAGGAACATCGAGGCGGTGTAATTCTCCATGAAATCGGCATTCTCGGAAAGTTCGATATTGGTCACCAGCCGGGCGACACGCTTGCCAGCCTCGATAAGTTCTGTCGAAAAGGATGACAGCCTTGTGCCCAAGAGCGAGCTGTTACCGACAAAGACGAATTTCTCCCGGTCAATATCCGGTAAGAGGCCGACGGTTACCGCGTCTTCGACATCCAAGTGGCTGCCGAAGGTGCCGGCGACGATGACCTTATCCAACTTATCGAAAGAAAGGTCAACACTCTGTAGGAGCGTCTGATATCCGGCATACATTGCCGCTTTTGCCCGAATTAGATTGTCGATATCGATTTCGGTCAGGACAATGTCCCGACTGATACCGGTTTCCTGAGCGGGGGTCAGCAGATACTCCAAGCCATCGCTGCCGGTACGAATCCTGTAGGACGTGCCGATATTGAACTTGCCTTTTTGATTGATGACGCCACTAAGGAGCAGTCCGGCGACGACGCTGATGAGTCCGGCCCCGCAGATCCCACGCGGTTTTTCGCCGCCGATTGTGATAACCTCAGACTGTCCGGTGGAAGGATCGAGCCGGTAACTCTCTATGGCGCCGCCTGTTGCCAGCATCCCGTGACGGATGCCGCCACCTTCGAAAGCCGGACCGGCGGAGCAGGCGGCGGACACCATCCATTCCTTATTGCCGACCACCGTCTCGCCATTGGTTCCGATGTCGATATAAAGCACCGTTTCCGAGCGCTGAAAGATGCCGGTGCCGACGAGTCCCGAGACAATATCGCCGCCGACGTAACTAGCGACCGAGGGGATAACGGAGAGGGGAGTAGCCTTACCGACATCGAGACCGATATCTCCGGCGCGCACTACAGGCAGCGCCGCTGCGGTGGGCACGTAGGGTGACAAACGAAGATGTTTCGGGTCGAGACCGAGCAGAAGCTGGACCATCGTGGTATTACCGGCGACCATTATGTGGGCGATGTCTGATTTTGTAATACCGGCATGCCGGGACATCTCACCGGTGAGTTTGTTGAGTGTCGAAACCACAGCCTGCTGAAGGGTGTCCAGACCGTCGGGCTTGCTGGAGTAAGCAATGCGGCTGACGACGTCATCTCCATAGGAGCGCTGGGAGTTGTATTCTACACCTTGCGTCAGCACTCTGCCTTCGGTCAGGTCAAGGAGTTCGCCGCGAATGCCGGTAGTGCCTATATCGAACGCCAATCCGAACAGGGAGTCTCGGGTGTCGCCTGGCTCGACATTGGTCAGGCGCAGTCCGTCTGGTTCCTTCAAAAAGCTGAGAGTGATCTTCCAGCCGCAGTCGCGGAGTGATGCCGCCAGTTTTTTCAACAGACCAACATCACAATGCGGATTTTCGATGCCGTGTTTCTCCAAAGCGCGCTCGAGTCGGGTCAGGTCGCTGGAGTTGTCCTGAAGGGTAGGCGGCGGCAACTCCAGGTAGAGTTTAAATACCGGAGGGGCAAAACGCCAGCCGGCAGCCGCCATTATTTCCTCGCGGGTCACCAGCGACCGCAGGTGACCTGTTGAAGCCGGAACGCGTGCCTCTAAAACGACTGAAACGACTAGATCGCTCATTACCCGGCAGCGACAGGCGAGCCGGACGCCCGTGGCGATTTCTTCACTGCACAGTTGGGTGGCAGGCGGACTTTCGATCTCGCCTTGTTCAATAACCACCCTGCAGGTGCCGCAGACACCGTCGCCGCCGCAAGAAGCAGCGATACCTACACCAGCTCGCCGGGCGACGTCCAGCAGGTTGTCGCCACGGGCGGCAGCGGTGATGATGCCGTCTGGCTCGAATCGAACTCGATATGGTGCTTCAGTGGGCATCATGATCTAATCATAAAAACAATTAAAATAACCCTTTAACCCGACCAGTATCTACATCGACATCAATACGGCGGAAGGCCGGGTCGGACGATGTCCCCGGCATCAGTTTGATGTCGCCGGCCACGGGCACGATAAACCCGGCGCCGCTATAGACCAAGATGTCGCGGATGGGCAGCGCCCAGCCTGAAGGCCGCCCCTTGAGACTGGGGTCGTGGGACAGGCTGAGGTGAGTCTTGACCATGCAGGTGGCGAATTGCTGCATCGACGGGTCTGTCTCGATGGCTTCTGCCTTGGCTTTGGCTTCGGGAGTATAACTGACGCCATCGGCGCCGTAAACTTCGTGAGCGACCTTTTCGATACGCGCTCTAACGGGTAGGGAGTCTTCGTAGAGCAATTTGAAATCGGAAGGCTCGTCGCAGGCGTCGATGACAGCGTCGGCAAGTTCCAATGCGCCTTCTCCACCTTTAAGCCAGTGCTGGGACACCGCCACTCTAGCCCCCGCGGCCTCGGCAGCGCGCCGCACGATAGCGATTTCCTCGGGGGAGTCGGTATGGAAGTGATTGATGCAGACCACCGGATTTATGCCGGATTTCTTGACGGTCTCAATGTGAGCCAATAAATTAACAATACCTTTTTCAACCAGCGCTGGATTGGGCTCGGTGTAAGCCACGTCCAGCGGTTTTCCCGGTACTACCCTTGGACCGCCGCCGTGCATCTTGAGCGCCCGCACCGTTGCGACGATGACGGCGCAGTTGGGTTTCAAGCCACTCACCCGGCACTTGATATTCCAGAATTTTTCGAAGCCGATGTCGGCGCCAAAGCCACTTTCGGTCACGTGGTAATTAGACAGCTTCAGAGCTACCTGGTCGGCGACGATGGAGGACTGCCCGACGGCGATGTTAGCAAATGGCCCGGCGTGGACCATCACCGGCTGGCCTTCCATAGTCTGCAGCAGATTTGGGTTACTTGCCCTCATCAGCCAAGCGGTCATTGCACCATCGACCTCGAGGTCCCTTGTTGTTACCGGCTTCCCCTGGCGATCATATGCCACAACAATACGTCCGATGCGCTCTCGCAGGTCGCGTAAACTGGTAAAAACGGCCAAGATAGCCATAACTTCAGAAGATACCGAGATGGCGAAACCCGAGCGCATCATGAATCCGTCGGTCTTGCCGCCCAGGCCGATGATGGTGTCCCGCAGAGATTGGGCGCAGAAGTCGATAACCCAGCGCATTGAGACGTTGGTAGGATCAATATTTAACCGATGAAGTCCCCGTTTAGCTAAAAACTCATCGGTGTTGATAGCTTCGTGCTGCAACCGAGCGGTGACGGCCACCATAGCGAGATTATGCGCGTTGGTCACCGCGTCAATGTCGCCGGTTAGTCCCAGAGAAAAAGGCGTCAGCGGGATGCACTGTGACAGGCCGCCGCCAGCGGCTGAACCCTTGATGTTAAATGTAGGACCGCCTGAAGGCTGGCGGATAGCGCCGGAGACTCCGCCCTTCCTCTTAGCCAAGCCTTGAACCAAGCCCATCGTCGTCGTGCTTTTGCCCTCGCCAAGAGGCGTCGGCGTGATGGCGGTGACATCGATGTACTTGCCGTTAGGCCGTTCTTTGAGCCGATCCAGCACCGAAGCGTAGTCTATCTTGCCCAAATGATGGCCGTAGGGCAAAAGTTCCGCATCCAAAATACCCCAATCGGCGGCCAACCGGGATACCGATTTCATCGATCTCTCGGCTTCTTCAGCGATCTGCCAGTCGGCAAGCTTGGTCGGGTCAAGCATAATTACCTCTTCCTGTCGCCTCGTCTTCTGAGAATATAAGAATAAAGGAATAAAACTACCCGTATGACTGGAAGAATCGATATCGAAGGGCAATCCAGTATAATTTGGTCCCCTTGGTGAGTCAAGGAATATGGGTATTATAGCACACTAGTACTTATATTCTGTCAATCGGGTGTTGTCGTTTTATATTGACATAAAATAATATATATCAGCGAACAAAGCGACAATAGTGGACATAATTCGGGAGTATTAGGACTTGACCCCTAAAAAGACTTCTGCTATGCTTTGGCGGGTTTTTTGAGGCAGGGATGAACCGATGGCAAACCGGCCTGCAGTTCATCGGCATCGGCTGGTATATCAGCCTGACTATCCTTGGAGGAATCCTCCTGGGGCGGTGGCTTGATACCAAGTTCGAGACCGAACCTCTGCTCCTGATATTGGGTCTTTTTCTAGGCCTCTTCATAGCGTTTTACGGCGCCTACCGGATGATGCCGAGGCCGTCCGATAAAACCAAATAGAATAAGGAAAACCGATAGTGCTTGACGCAGCGCCAAAAAAGAAGATAATCGGGTTATCCAAACCGGTCTTCATCGCTTTTATCCTCGTGGTGCTGGCACTGTCTATCGTTAGCATGCTAGCCGGCGCAATCGGCCGGGCTATTATCGGCGACGTCGGGCTGCCGGACTGGATCATCGTCGACCAACCGCACCCGGAACTACCCGCCGAAGCAATCGCTCATGTCGGCAGCATCCCGATTACCAACACCATGCTTACCGCCTGGATCAGCATAGCCGTGCTTGGCATCTTCTTCTTCCTGGCCACCCGTAAGATGAAGCTCATTCCCAACCGGCTGCAGGCAATGGCCGAGTCTATAATCAACTACCTCTTTGGCTTCTGCACCGACATCGCCGGCGAAAAACACGGCCGGAAATTCTTCCCACTGATGGCTACTATATTTCTCTTTGTCATCACCAACGCCTGGATGAACCTCATTCCAGGTTACGGCTCGATCCTCATCGACTCCGAACACGGGATGGTCCACCTGCTCCGCGGCGCCAACACCGACATCAACTTCCCGTTGGTGCTTGCGGTAGTTTCCTTCGTCATGGTGGAGTATTGGGGTCTCAAAGCCCTGGGCGTCTTCCACTACCTAGGCAAATTTTTTAACTTCAAGAAGTTTTTCCGCGGCTGGAAGGAACTTTTTACCGGCAGAGCTAAGGCTGGAATCACCAATATCTTCATGGGAGCAATCGACATCTTCATAGGCCTCATCGAGCTGATGTCCGAGTTCATTCGCCTGCTCTCCTTTACCTTCCGTCTTTTCGGCAACATGACCGGCGGCGAAATCCTGCTCATCTCGATGCTCTTCCTGGCACCGTTCATAGTGGCCATTCCGTTTTACATCCTGGAAATCTTTGTAGGCTACATCCAGGCGCTTATCTTCGCCGGCCTGACCCTGGTCTTCGCCTTCATGGCAGTGACACCGCATGCGGCTGAGGATGAATCTCATGCCTCGACGACCCACCATGAGGCGCTGGCCGAAGGTGCCCATCACTAACTGCGTTCAAGTAAACACGATAAACGGAAAACCAAGAAAGGGGAATATCAATGGAACCTGAGGCGGTAAAACTCCTGGCAGCTGGTCTGGCAATGGGTCTGGGCGCAATCGGTCCCGGCGTCGGCCTGGGCATCCTGGGCATGGGCGCGGTCAACGCGGTCAGCCGCAATCCCGAGGCTAAGGGCACCATCTTCACCAACTTCCTTTTCGCCCTGGCTCTGACCGAAGCCGTCGCCATCTACGCCCTGGTCGTAGCCATTATCCTGATCTTCGTCGCCTAGCGCTACCAAGGAGGATTGGACCCATGGGAGAACTAGGCATTAATCTGCCTTCTTTCATCGCGCAGCTAGTTAATTTCGGTATTCTGTTCCTGCTGCTTTCGGTACTGGCATACAAGCCCATCCTCAAGATGATGGATGAGCGAAGCCGCCGTATAAAAGAAAGCCTTGAACAGGCCGAGGTCATGAAGGCGCAGGCGGAGAAGGCCCAAGAAGAGTTCAAACGGCAGATCGCCGAGGCATCCAAGCAGGGGCAGCTGGTCATCGAGCGCGCCGCCAAGACCGGCGACGAGATCCGCGAGAAAGCCAAGGTGGAAGCCCAGGCCGAAGCCGAGGCGCTGCTGCAGCGGGCCAAGGCCGACATCCGGCGCGAGCGCGACGAGGTCATCGACGAGCTGCGCAAGGAGTTCGCCGACCTGACCATCCTGGCGGCGGGCAAGGTTATCGGTAAATCCCTGGACAAAACGGCTCACCGTGAAATGATCAACCAGGTGCTAGAAGAAAGCGCCGGGCTGAGAAAGAACTAGGGGAACGAGTTGGCAAAGAGCGCCTACGCGCTGGCCCTGCGGTACGGCCAGGCAGTCTTTGAGATAGCCGCTGAGCACCAGAACTTCAACACATGGCGTGACAACCTGGAAACGCTGGTGCGCATGGTACAGGACCGCGACGTTCTTGCGTTCCTCGAAAACCCCAGGATCTCCATCTCTAAGAAACGCCAGGTGCTGGAAGCCAAGCTCAAGGGCGTCAACCCCATGGCGGTCAACTTACTCTACCTGCTAGCCGAGCGCAACGGCTTGGGAATGATGCCGTACGTCTTCGCCGACTACAACCGCCGGTTGGACGACCTACGCGGCGTGGCTCACGCCACGGTGACAGCGGCAGTGCCGCTGTCCGACGCCGAAACGGCTGATATCCGCGAGAAGTTGGGAAAGATGTTTGGCAAGCACATCGAACTAAGCGCCAGACTTGACCCATCGCTTCTGGGCGGCATCGTCGCCCGGGTAGGCGATAAAGTCATAGATGGCAGCGTATCGCGCCGCCTGCAAAACCTCAAACGAGAAATTAACCAGGCCAGGTTATAATACCGCGGCCAGGCTCCCGGAAGGAGATATAAGTCATGGCTCAACAGGGACTGGACATCGTCGCAGTCATTAAGGAACAAATCGAAAGCTTCGGTGCCGAGGTAGCGGTCACCGATGTCGGTACCGTCATCGAGGTCGGCGACGGCATCGCCCGCATCCACGGCCTGGCCACCGCCGAATATAACGAACTGCTGGAGTTTCCAAACGGAGTCATGGGCATTGCCATGAACCTCGAAGAGGATTCTGTAGCCGCTATCCTGCTGGGCGAAGACACTCTGATCAAAGAGGGCGACGAAGTCAGGCGCACCAATCGCATCGTCGAAGTGCCGGTCGGTCCCGAGATGATCGGCCGGGTGGTCAACCCGCTGGGTCAGCCTGTTGACGGCAAGGGTCCGATCAAAACCTCCCGCCAACGCGCCGTGGAGCGTGTGGCGCCCAACGTGGTCACCCGTAAAGGCGTCGACACCCCGGTACAGACCGGCATTAAAGCTATCGACTCCATGATTCCGGTCGGCCGCGGCCAGCGCGAACTCATCATCGGCGACCGCTCCACCGGCAAGACCGCCGTGGCTCTCGACACCATCATCAACCAGAAGGGCGGCGACCTCATCTGCATCTACGTAGCCATCGGCCAGAAGACCTCCAAGATCGCCCAGATAGTGGGCACTCTGGAGAAGTACGGCGCCATGGCCCATACAATCGTGGTAGCCGCTTCGGCTTCCGATCCAGCCGCTTTCCAGTACCTGGCTCCATTCTCCGGCTGCGCTATGGGCGAGGAGTTCATGGACAACGGTAAAGAGGCGCTCATCGTTTACGACGACCTAACCAAGCACGCCTGGGCTTACCGCCAGCTTTCACTGCTGCTGCGCCGCCCGCCAGGCCGTGAGGCTTACCCCGGCGACGTATTTTACCTGCACTCCAGGCTATTGGAGCGCGCCGCCAAGCTCAACAAAGAAAATGGCGGCGGTTCATTGACGGCTCTGCCGATTATCGAGACCCAGGCTCAGGACGTTTCGGCCTATATCCCCACCAACGTCATCTCCATTACCGACGGCCAGATCTATCTGGAGCCGGACCTGTTCAACGCTGGCATCCGCCCGGCCTTGAACGTAGGTATTTCCGTCTCCCGCGTCGGCTCGGCAGCCCAGACCAAAGCGATGAAGAAGGTTGCTGGCCGACTCAAGTTGGAAATGTCCCAGTACCAGGCGCTGGCTGCCTTTGCTCAATTCGGTACGTCTGAACTGGACAAAGCCACCCGCGCCCAGATAGACCGCGGTCAACGCATCACCGAGGTTCTGAAGCAGCTCCAATACAAGCCGGTGGCTATGGAAAACCAGGTCATCATCTTTTTTGCCTTGCTGAACGGTTTTCTGGATGATGTCCCGGTAGCTGCCTGCTCCAAATTTGAAACCGACCTCTACCAGTTCCTGGCTGCCAACTACCCGAACATCGGCAAAACCATCGCCGAGACCAAAAACTTCACCCCGGAGACTGAGACCGCCTTGAAAGCCGCCCTGACGGAGTTCAAGAAGAGTTTTGTGGCTTAAGGAAGGATCTGACGATAAATGGCTAATTTAAGAGCCATCCGGCTGCGCATCCGCGGCGTCAAAAACATCGCCAAGATCACCCGGGCCATGGAGATGATAGCCGCCTCGAAGATGCGCAAAGCGCAGGACCGCGGCTTGGCTGGACGGCCTTATTCAGAAAAAATAACCGCGGTCATCGCCGCTCTGTCAGCTCTTACGGCAGGCAAGGGGGGAGACCCATTGTTGGCGCAGAGGCCAGTTAAGAAGATCGCGCTGCTGCAGATCACCCCGGACCGCGGACTGTCCGGCGGCCTGGTGGGCAACATCAACCGCGCCGCTCTAAATTTTGCCGTTGAGCACCGCGAGACGCCGCTGCAGATGGTCGTCGTCGGTAAAAAAGGCCTTGACGCCATGCGCCGTGCGCAGCGGAATATCGTCGCCGAATTCACCGGCCTGGGCGACAAGCCCGGTCTCTATGACACACTGCCCATCTCCCGCATAATCATGGACGATTTCAAGTCCGGCGTGGTCGACGAAGTTTATGTGGCTTACACCCAGTTTGTTTCCACCATGGTACAGAAGCCGGTCATCATCAAGTTGCTGCCGGTTGAGCCGGCTGAGATACCCCCGACGCAGAATGTTGAATACATCTTCGAACCGGACGCCGCCGCGGTGCTGGGTTCGCTCCTGCCGCGCTATGTCGAGATGAAGATCTACCATCTAATACTGGAATCCATTGCCTCGGAGCAGTCGGCGCGGATGGTTGCGATGAGGAGCGCCACCCAGAACGCCAACGAACTGATCGGCGAACTTACCCTGGAATACAACAAAGCCCGGCAGGAGTCCATCACCGCCGAACTCCTCGATATCGTCGGCGGCGTGGCGGCGCTGGCTTAATAACTGGAGGATTTGATGGCCAAAGGCAAAGTAGTACAGGTTATCGGCTCGGTGGTAGACATCGAGTTTCCGTCGGCGGAACTTCCGGCGCTGTTCAACGCCCTTGAGATTGACAACGAGGGCGAACGCATTGTGCTGGAAGTCCAGGCGCACGTTGGCAACAACTGGGTACGGTGTCTCTCATTCATGCCCACTGACGGACTTGCCCGCGGCGCCGAGGTAGTCGATACCGGTGCGCCGGTTTCCGTTCCTGTCGGCCAGGCTACCCTGGGCCGTATCTTCAACGTGTTAGGCGAACCCCTTGATAATGAAGGCGAGGTCAAAGCCACCGAACGCTGGCCGATCCACCGCAACGCCCCGCCCTTCGATGAGCAAGAAACGACAGCCCAGATGCTGGAAACTGGCATCAAAGTTATTGACCTGATTACCCCATTCGCCCGTGGCGGTAAGATCGGCGCTTACGGTGGTGCCGGCGTGGGCAAGACGGTTATCATCCAGGAACTCATCCGTAACATCGCCTCGGAGCATGGCGGCTTCTCAGTCTTCGCCGGCGTCGGCGAGCGTTCTCGCGAGGGTAACGACCTGTGGCATGAAATGAAGGACTCCGGCGTTATTGCCAAGACAGCCCTGGTCTTCGGCCAGATGAACGAGTTGCCGGCTGTCCGTTTGCGCATCGCCTTGACCGGCCTGACCATGGCCGAGTATTTCCGCGACGTGGAACATCGCGACGTACTACTTTTCATCGACAACATCTATCGCTATACTCTGGCCGGCGTTGAAGTTTCCGCTTTACTCGGCCGCATGCCTTCCGCGGTGGGTTACCAGCCGACGTTGGCTACCGAGATGGGCGCCCTCCAGGAGCGCATCACCACTACCAAGAATGGCTCCATCACCTCCTTCCAAGCGATTTACGTCCCTGCCGACGATTATACCGATCCGGGCGTAGTGGCCACCTTCGGCCACCTTGATGCCGTAATCGCTTTGGAGCGCTCGCTGGCGGCTCAGGCTCTGTTCCCGGCTGTGGACCCGCTGGCGTCTAACTCTCGCATCCTTGATCCTATCGTCGTCGGCGACGAGCATTATCGAGTCGCTCGCGAGGTGCAGCGGGTGCTGCAGCGCTACAAGGATCTGCAGGATGTCATCGCCATCCTGGGTATGGAAGAGCTCTCCGAAGAAGATAAGGCCACGGTTGCCCGAGCCCGTAAAATCCAGCGTTTCTTGACCCAGCCGTTCTTCGTTTCCGAGATCTTCACCGGCAGGCCAGGTAAGTATGTGCCGCTGTCCGAAACCATCCGCGGCTTTAAAGAAATCCTGGAAGGCAAGCATGATGCGTTGCCGGAACAAGCATTCTATATGGTGGGCAGCATCGACGAGGCGGTCGAAGCTGCGGCTAAAATGGCGACCTAGCGCCATTATCGAGCGTGCGATAGAATAGATAGCATCGGAGTCGATCTTGGCAACGATAAGACTTGAGGTAGTCACCCCTGAGCGCAGTGTTTTTTCCGACGATGTCGATATTGTAGTAGCGCCGGGCATCGAGGGTGAGCTTGGCATACTGCCGCACCATACGCCGTTGATGACAGCTTTAAAAACCGGCGAACTCCGGGCGCGCAAGGGCAGTGAGGAATTCCTGCTGTGTGTAGCAGGAGGTTTCATGGAGGTCAGACCTGACCGGGTCATCGTTCTGGCTGATACTTGCGAGCGTGCCGAGGAGATCGACCTGGCGCGGGCGGAAGAAGCACGGCGTAAGGCCGAACAGCGTATGGCCGAAAAATACCAACCCGGCTTCGACGCCGCTGAGAGCGAAGCAGCCCTCCACCGGGCTATGGCGAGGTTGGCCATTGCCGAGAAGTCGAAACGACGCAAGGGTTCGCTTCGACCGCCGCCAGCGAACTAAATTCTTAGTTGGAAGAGAATATACGACAGGCTCCGGGCATCCGGAGCCTGTTTTGTTTTTAAGGTGTTTATTCTCACAGCGAATCGTTGGTTGTAGGTTGCCTGCGGCGGGTCCATAATTCACTCAATAATCTGATGAGGTAGAAAGTACCATGACTGCCATTACAGTCTCGGACAAGTCACGGCTGGCGATAAGCCTATGAACTTTTTTGGGGGTATTCGGAGCGCACCGCCGGTGTCTGGGCAAAGCGGGTACGGGTTTTCTGATGCTATTGACGTTGGGAAGTTTCGGTATCTGGGCACTGGTCGATATTATCAGGCGGTATCAGGCCAGATGAAAGACATAAAAGGATGGGTGATAGCCAAATGGTAGCGAACCCGGGTTGAGATTCACCTGTTAAATCCTAGTAATACCCTTTTCACACTTGGGAAATCTCATGACGTACCGTTAGGCGAATATTGCGGAAAAGCAAAAGGGGTGCGTAATAACGCACCCCTTTTTGAATTATTATCGATAGTAAGAGCCGGGGAAATGCTAGAGGATCTCTAGGCGGGCTTTGGTGCCGGCTTTGGCCGCTTTCACCCGAATGAGGGTGCGCATAGCCTGGGCGATGCGGCCTTGCTTGCCGATGATGCGACCCTTGTCTACATCATCCACCTGTAGGGTTAGTTTGAGGCCTTCCTCTTCCTGTTCTTCGGTGACCACCACCGCGTCCGGTTTGTCCGCCAATGATTTGGCGATGTACTCCACTAGCTCTTTCATGGTGGGCTCCTTGTCTGGGTTAGAGTCTATAGAACCCCGACTTTTTTGAGCAGTCGGTTAACGGTGTCAGTGGGCTGGGCGCCTTTACTGATCCAGTTCTTGGCTTTCTCGACCTCAACTTTAACAGTTTCAGGCTCGGTCATTGGATCGTAGAGACCTATAATCTCCAGAAACGCGCCGCCACGGGAAGTCCGGGAATCGGCGACGACCATCCGGTAGCTCGGTTTTTTCGGGGCACCCATTCTGCGCAGTTTAATTTTCAGCATGCTGATTCTGGAATACTCGCTTCTCTTTTTGGGCTATTATCCAATATGCGGATAGCAGTGTCAAATACAAAAAGACTATATCGAAAGTACAATTCACAAACTACACATTTGTTCTCTGTTCTGGTTCGACCCAAAGGATAGACGCAGAAGTTGAAGATGTATCCTCTTTCAGATGACTCGCAAAGGAATTAAAGTGAGTATCAGCCGTTTTTAATAAATCCAGCGGCTTGGCAAGGTAGTGTACGACAGGTATAATTACATAAAGTGAACATTAATAAACTACATCGCTTCGACCTAACACGAGCCAACGCGATAAAACTTCAGGCTGAGTTGGCGCCGGCGATCAAAACAGTCGATCAACCGGAAGGCAATATTTTTCTCATCGCCGGGGTTGATGTTTCCATCGGCAGACAGGGGAGTACCGGGAGGGCCGCAGTGGTAGTCATTAACTACCCTGCGCTCGAAATCATCGCGGAATCCATTCACGAAGGTCCGGCGGCAATGCCTTATATTCCGGGACTGCTTTCGTTCCGTGAACTTCCATTGATTTTGCCTGCCCTGGAGAAACTCGATTTTGAACCCGACCTGTTCATTGTCGACGGCCACGGCGTAGCTCACCCGCGAAGGCTGGGAATCGCAGCCCACCTGGGGCTATTTATCGACAAGCCCACCATCGGCTGTGCCAAGTCAAGGTTGTGCGGCAAACATGATGAGGTCGGCTGGAGCCGGGGCAGCAGCGCCGACTTATACGAGGGCGACGAGGTCATCGGCCGTGTTATCCGCACCCGCGAAGGCAGCAAGCCGGTATATATTTCGGTCGGTCACCGCATCGGCCTTGAATTCGCAGCGTCTTGGGTGCTTAAATTAACCAGCCGCTTCCGACTGCCGGAACCGGTGCGACGAGCGCACTTAACCGCCGGCCGCAGCGCTAACCTTAAAGTGTAACCGGGCGTTATATATTGGAGATACGATGGCAGAATTGACTGACCGATTTTCCGAGCTATCCAAACGGATTTCCCATGACATGGTGCGTCTTTGACATCTCGGCTAAAGAAACAGAAATAGTGGAGTTTGAGAAACTGACCGGCCAGGCTGAGTTCTGGCAGGATTCAACGAAAGCCCAGGGGATCATGCGACGCCTGACCGAACTTAAAAAATCGGTCGAGCAGTGGCGAGGCTTGGAAAAGCGGTTAGCTGACCTGACCGAACTTGAATCGCTGGCGGAGGAAGACCCGGCATTGTCCGGCCAAGTAGCGGAGGAAATGGATGCTCTGGCTGGCGAATTGGACAAACTGGAATTTGAACTAGCCTACGGCGGGGAGTATGACGAGCGCAACGCCATTTTGTCCATCCACGCTGGGGCCGGTGGAGTGGAAAGCCAGGACTGGGCCGAGATGCTGCTCAGCATGTACCTGCGCTGGGCCGAGAGGCGCGATTACATTACTGAGGTATTGGAGACCTCGGCTGGTGATGAGGCCGGTATAAAAAGCGTCACCGTCATCTTCCGGGGCCGCTACGCTTATGGCAATCTCAAGAGCGAGCACGGCGTCCATCGGCTGATTCGGCTGTCGCCATTCGATTCCGACCATGCCCGGCATACCTCATTTGCCTTAGTTGAGGTCATGCCCGAAGCCGAAGCCGACGCTGATATCGAAATCGATCCGGAGGACATCAAACTGGAAGCATACCGTTCCAGTGGCGCCGGCGGGCAGAACGTGCAGAAAGTATCTTCAGCGGTGCGTCTAACCCACATTCCAACCGGGACGGTAGTCACTGCCCAGACGGAACGTTCACAACACCAAAACCGGGAGATAGCTATGGGGCTGCTCAAAGCGCGGCTGCTTAAGCTCAAGATCGCCGAACAGGAAGCCGAGAGGGCCAGGCTCAAAGGCGAGCGTATCTCAGCGGAGTGGGGCAGTCAGATACGGAGCTACGTACTACACCCGTATAAAATGGTCAAGGACCACCGCACCGGTTACGAGACCGGCAATACCGCAGCGGTGCTGGAGGAAGGTGACATCGACGGTTTTATCGGCGCTTACTTGAAAGAGATTCTCACCGATGGTTAAACGGTCCTGGTCGGCGTTGCTAGTCTCAGTACTGTTATGGATATGTTTGTGTCCACCTGTGTTCATCGAGGCCGATTCAATTCAGATCACCAAATCAGCAAACTTCGGCCAGTTTCCTACCAACATCAGTTTTAATCTTTCTGCGTCAAGCGATTATGAGATTACAGGCGCTCGGCTGCATTATCGAGTTCACCGCCAGAGCTATGCTATTGTAGTGAGCGAGGCTTTGGTACGCTTCACTCCAAGTAAAAATGTTGACCTCGGATACACCATCGATCTCAGACGAGCTGGCGGTTTACCGCCTGGCACCCTCATAGATTACTGGTGGACAATCACCGATGCAAACGGGTCTGTCACGCAGAGCCAGGTAACAACCATAAGATTCGATGATAATCGTTACTCATGGAAAGCCCTGTCTCAGGGTCTGGTCACCCTGAATTGGTATTCAGGTTCGGATTCATTTGCGAAAACGCTCATGGATACCGCGCAGCAAGCTCTTATCAAGCTCCACGAAGATACGGGCGCTGCTTTGGTCCAGCCGGTTTCGATCTATATCTATGAAAACGCTCAAGCCTTACAAGGTTCTATGGTGTTCCCCCAGGAATGGACGGGCGGCGTAGCTTTTACTGATTTTAATACGATTTGTATCGGGATTGAACCGGCAAACGTTTCCTGGGGGAAGCGGGCTATCGTCCACGAACTGGCGCACCTGGTGACCAGCCAGATGACCGATAATCCTTACGGAGGAATACCAACCTGGTTAAACGAAGGGCTGTCGATGTATGCCGAAGGGCCGCTGGATGCGGTTTATGTTGCCTTCATGAATGCGGCATTGGATCAACAAACCCTGTTTTCCGTTGCTTCCCTGGCGAGTCCGTTTTCAGCCTTCGCGAATCTCTCGTATTTATCGTATGCCCAGAGCTATCACATAGTCAAATACCTTATCGAACAATATGGTCAGGACAAAATGCTTCAACTACTTAACACTTTCGCCTCTGGCGCAACGACAGATGATGCACTACTTGCAGTCTACGGATTTGACACTGAAGGTCTTAATAAGGATTGGCAAACCTTCATCGTAAACACTGTTCCCGAGAGAGTTAACTCAGATATAATCTGGACACCGTGGCTGGTGGTTCTCATGGTGATGGTCGCCGGCGCCACATCGATTATAGGAGTTTGGTTATTCTATCCCGCATCGTTTACCGACAGGAAAAAATCATGACCGGTTTTCGTATCGGGGCTTCTTTTATAATTCTTTTAGCCGCGTTCAGCCTGTTGATTACATCTTCGTGCACACCTGCGGCAATAGTTCCTTCTCCCACGAGTTCAGGCGGGCGTCTGACATTGACTACCGCCGAACCATTCACCCTTGACCCGGCCATGGTAGGGGACGCGGGCGCCCTCACTTTTGTCACCCAGATATTTAGCGGTCTTGTTAAAATTACCGACACTGGCGTGATGCCAGACATCGCTGAAAGTTGGACTATCAGCGCCGACGGGACAACGTACACTTTCAAGCTGCGAAAAGATGTCAAGTTTCATGATGGCCGGCCAGTCACCTCGGCGGATATCAAATATTCATTTGAAAGGGCACTTACTCCTTCCACAGGTTCCACTACCGCTAGAACATACCTCGGGGATATCGTGGGCGCAGTTCAAATGCTGTCAGGCGCCTCAATAAGTCTGGAAGGTCTACATATTATCGATGATTACACGCTGTCAATTGGGATAGACAAGCCGAGGTCCTATTTCTTGGCAAAACTGACTTATGCCACAGCATACGTCGTCGACAGAAACAGCGTCGGTGGCGCTCAGTGGTGGCGCAGCCCTATAGGTACCGGCCCGTTTAAATTAGCGGAGTGGAGTTCCAATTCATTCATCCGCTTGGACCGTAACTCGGACTATTATGGCGGTGCACCGAAACTTGAGAGTGTCGTTTTCCGTTTTCTTGCCGGCCGCCCAATGGACCTTTACGAGACGGGGCAGGTAGATGTCGCCGTCGTCGATCGAGCATATATCGACCGAGCTCTCGACGTAAATGGACCTTTCGCCAGTGAAGCGCAGGTCGTCTCTGAACTCAGCTTCTATTTTTTAGGGTTTAGTTGCAACTCACCTCCATTTAATGACCCGCTCATCAGGCAGGCGTTTTGCCTGGCGCTAGATCGCGAGACAATCGTCAGGCTTGTATTCAACGATATTCCCCAAGCAGCCCAAGGCATAGTACCGCCGGGGATACCTGGGCACAATTCTACCATGAGCGGATTGGGATTCGACCTTCGTCTTGCAGACGCCCTAATATCACAATCTAGTTATGGGAGTATCGAAAATATACCTCAGATTGTTCTAACGACGCTGGGATATGGAGGAACGATCACACCAGAGCTTGAAGCGATAATCTTTCAGTGGAAAACGAACTTAGGAATTGACGTCAGTATTCGGCAGCTGGAACCTGAAAGGTTCTTGTACAACTTAAAGCAGGAGAAGGATCAAATTTACTACCAGGGTTGGATTGCAGACTATCCTCATCAACAGAATTTTCTTGAGGTACTTTTTCAAACCGGAGCCGATAACAATTGGGGAGAGTACTCAAACGAAGAGGTTGACAGCCTTCTTGATCAAGCTGCGGGTTTATCCGATACTGCTATGAGTCAGGCATTATACCGTCAAGCTGAAGACCTGATTGTGCAGGACGCGGCTGTGTGGCCGATTTTATTCGGTCGAAACTATATTTTAATAAAGCCTTATGTTATCGGGTACGAGCTCAATCCGTTGGGCGTGCCAGTACTCCAGAATGTAACTATTGAACGGTCAGACATCCCCTCACCGATAAGTCTAAGCGTTCATTGAAAAATCTTATCGTTTGAAGAATGTCGACCGTTTTCGCCTTTAAGCCTGTCTAGCAACTTTGTACAAATGATATACCTGTACAAATGATAAAAATGATGGCGGAGGGTGTGGGATTCGAACCCACGGCTCTCTTGCGAGAGCAACGGTTTTCAAGACCGTCACCATAGGCCGCTCGGACAACCCTCCGTTAAAGCGGGGAGCATTTTAACATGAAACCAGGGAAAACGCATTCGAGTCTGAGAAGGATAACTATCGTTCTGGTTTAGAATTTTGATTTAACCCAAATTGAACAATCAGGGGCAGAATATATGCTGTCTCATGTCGGTAATGCCGCCGATAGCTTCAATGATAATGTCACTGGTCTTTTCAAAATCGGCTAAAGGTTGTACAGAAAACTTGCTCAGGTGGATCAACGGAAAGCTCAGCATTATACTTGTAAGTTCTTCATGAGAGGTGGCATCTATGATGAATATACCTCCGCCATCCGGGAAACTATAGGCCCCGCAAAGCTTTTTCTCGTCACGAAGGCGCTGAACCCACTCTTTGCTCGATTCAAGATAGTTTAGTTGGGACCGATGCTCCGCGGCGGCCAGAGTCTGATGACCGGATACCAAGAACTTCATAACCGCCTCCGATTCGGATATTCTCAACAAATGGTTTGTGTTTGAATTGTAGATTGAGGTTAGTGCCATGTCAAGAAAGCATGAATGGTATGTATCGTTGCGTCCTTCCGAGGGTGGGGCTATAATGGCCGGAATTGCCATCAAATAAACTGTGATTATAACGAATCGATTTCAGAGGTAATGCAAATGGTACACGGTACGCCAAGTGAAGCACTTGACATAATGCGTCATTCCGCCGCTCATATCCTGGCTTATGCGGTATCGCAGCTATTCCCGGGAACCAAGTTGGGGATAGGACCAGCAATTGAAAATGGTTTTTATTACGATTTTGAGCTTTCTCGAGCACTGTCTCAGGATGACCTGCCTCTGATAGAAGCTAAAATGAACGACATCGTCAAACAAAACCTTCCCTTCATGCGAGAAGCAGTAGGGCGAATGGAGGCTGAAATAACCTTTGCCGATCAGCCGTATAAATTGGAATTGTTGTCGGAGTTGCCTGCCGATGAAGATGCAATACTTTACCGAAACGGTGACTTTGTTGATCTGTGCAAAGGTCCGCACGTCTCCCATACCGCCAGGGTGAAGGCTTTCAAGTTATTGTCCATCGCCGGTGCCTACTGGAGAGGAAATGAAAAACGACCGATGCTACAGCGCATTTACGGAGCGGCTTTCCAAACCAAGTCCGAACTGGATGAATATTTAAAGCGACTGGCTGAACTTGAAGCGCGTGATCACCGCAGGATTAATAAACAGTTGAACCTTTTCGCGACCCCAGATGAAATCGGAGGCGGTCTTGTCATTTACGGGCCAAAAGCAGGCCGTATCAGAACCACAATCGAAGAATTCTGGCGCCGCGAACATTATGACAACGGCTATGAAATCCTTTACAGCCCACACATCGGGCGGAGCACGCTGTGGGAGATCTCAGGTCACCTGGCCAATTATAAAGATATTATGTACTCCCCAATGGATATCGACGGGCAAGATTATTATGTGAAACCGATGAATTGCCCGTTCCACATCCTGTACTATAAATCTCAGGCTCGGTCCTACCGCGACCTGCCGCTACGTTGGGCCGAACTGGGGACAGTCTACCGGTACGAGCGCAGCGGTGTCTTGACCGGTCTTCTACGGGTTCGGGGCTTCACTCAAGATGATGCTCATATTATATGTACTCCGGAACAGATTGAAAGCGAGATATCCGAAGTTATAAATTTCTCTTTTAAAATGTGGAACACTTTTGGATTCAAAGAACATCAGCTGTACCTGGCAACCCGGCCGGAAAAAGCCATCGGCACAGAAGAGCAGTGGCAAAAAGCATCGGATGCGTTGAAACGGGTGTTGGACGCTCAGGGATTAGACTACAAAATTGATGAGGGCGGCGGCGCGTTTTACGGCCCTAAAATAGATCTTAAGGTAAAAGATGCTTTAGGGCGCGAATGGCAGATGACGACCATTCAGTTTGACTTTAATCTGCCAGAGCGCTTTGAGATGGTTTATACAGGCGCAGATGGGCAGGAGCATCGACCATATATGGTACATCGGGCTTTATTAGGTTCATGGGAACGATTCTTCGGGCTACTCATTGAACACTATGCGGGAGCTTTCCCTGTCTGGTTGCACCCGGTGCAGGCTGCCGTGCTGCCGATCTCAGACAGGCACATTGAATATGCACGTAAATTGGCGGAAAACCTTAAATTACAGGGCATCCGGGTATATCTTGATCAAAGGTCGGAGACCATCAACCAAA
This sequence comes from Dehalogenimonas alkenigignens, assembly GCF_001466665.1. NCBI lineage: Bacteria > Bacillati > Chloroflexota > Dehalococcoidia > Dehalococcoidales > Dehalococcoidaceae > Dehalogenimonas > Dehalogenimonas alkenigignens. Next base: position 1,396,860 of record NZ_KQ758903.1, read on the forward strand.
AAATAAGGCAGGCACAACTTGAGAAAATCCCATGTATGCTGGTCATCGGCGATAAGGAGATTGACAACCGTACCGTCGCCGTTCGTCTGCGTACAGGGGAGCAAAAATTTGGGGTCGGCCTCGAAGAGTTTAAGGAATCAATCAACACAGCGATTCGTGACCGACTGCCAAATGTCGTCGTCTAACTTGCCCGGGAGCTTTGGTAAGTGATACAATTTAACGTAAAATAAACGTCTCGGGGGTTTGGTTTAATGCCGATTTATGAATACATCTGTCCGCAGTGCCGGAAGACATTTGAACTGCGGCGTCCATTCAGTGAATGTGACGCGATAACCCCATGTCCAACCTGTAACGTTGAATGTGATCGGATTCTGTCATCAAATTTCTCTCAGGTAATGGCTACTCCGGCGGACAGTTACCTGCTGACCCAGGATAAAGCCAAGGAGAAGATGTGGTTATCACAAAGGCGGGTTGAAGATGACAAAATAAAGGATCCAGATCCTCTAGCCCGCTGGCGAAAAGAGCGCGAGCAGGCTTGCGGTAAGGGTCCTGAAGCTTGGGTGGAATGGGCTAAAGAAGAGCTGGTTAAACAGGAGAAAGAAAAAGACGAGAAGCGGATGAAGGAAACCGCTGAGAAGGATTATGCCGCTTGGGCGCTCAAATCTTCCAAAGTGGATCCGCTGGAAAAGACGCGGTATGAAGCCCTGAAAGAACTTCAAAAAATTGATGCTGCTGAACAAGCCTACAAAGAAAAAATGAAGTGGAATCCTGCCACCGAAACCTGGGAAGAGGATAAGCCGGCTTTTGATTACCCGCCGGTCATCAAACCGACCGGACAGAAAAAAGAAAGCAAATTTGACCGAAAAAAGACGGTTACAGAGGAAGAATCGGAAAACGAGATACCTGAAGACGAGCAATATCTCTAAAGCTACCGGGCTCGTAGCTCAGTGGTTAGAGCGGGCGGCTCATAACCGCTTGGTCGCAGGTTCGAAACCTGCCGAGCCCACCAAATCAAACCTTTCACAGAACGAGGAAGAGGATTTTCTTCCCCGTTCTTATTTTTTGGAGGAACTGGATCATCGTTAAAAAACTGTTTGAGACGGTTGAAAAACCCGAAAAAACGATACTTGTAGCCGTAGATACGGGGTCGCAAGCGATACAGTCGGGATGGACGGTCCAGGACTCACTCAACGAACTTGAGCAGTTATTAACAACAGCTGGTGGAGTATCAGTTGGCCGCCTCATTCAAAAACTGAGCCAGCCGAATAAATCGACTTATTTGGGTAAGGGGAAATTAGAAGAGTTATTATCTTTACAAAATACACTTCAATATTCAATGGCGATCTTCGATGATGAACTCACGCCTGCTCAACAGAGAACACTTGAGGATTTCCTTAAAGTTAAGGTGATAGATCGTGCTGCTCTTATTCTGGATATTTTTGCTCGGCACGCCAAAACGATGGAAGGCAAACTTCAGGTGGAATTGGCGCAATACCAGTATCTGTTACCGCGCCTGGCGGGACAGTGGAGTCACCTTGAAAGACTTGGCGGCGGCATTGGTACCAGAGGACCTGGCGAGTCCCAACTCGAATCTGACAAACGGCTGTTACAACAAAGAATATCTAAGCTTAAAGATAATATCGATCGCGTGAGTCGGCAACGTAATCTGTATCGAAATACGAGACGCGCCCGCGGCATTCCAGTTATCGCCATCGTAGGATATACAAACAGCGGGAAAAGCAGTTTGTTAAACGCGCTTACCAAGTCAAATGTTCAAGCAGAAAATAAACTATTCGCGACTTTAGACCCCACTACCAGGCGGATAGGTCTGCCTGACAACCGTCAATTCTTACTAACCGATACAGTTGGTTTCATTAAAAAACTACCTCCAACAATCATAAAGGCGTTCCGGGCAACCCTTGAGGAAATCGTTGATTCAACCCTTCTAATACATGTCATCGATATCAATTCACCTAACGCCGTCGAGCAGTGTCAAACGGTGGAACAAATTCTAAATGACTTAGGCTTAGGAGAGAAACCCCGGATCACAGTATTTAACAAGATAGACCTTTTACCTGAGTTGAAGGGGAGAGTGAATGAACCTAACAGACTTTCCATGCTTGACGACTTTCTGCAATTTCAACCTTCAAATACTGTCCTGACATCGGCAACTCGCAGATGGGGTCTAAAGAATCTACTAGAAACAATAGGCAGGTATCTGCCAGAACCATATCGATCAGAAGAAGGAAGCGTATCTTAATCGAGAAGACTTAGGGATCGAATAAGGTTCGCACTATATATGTTATGTAGTGTTAAACGATCCGCTATCATGGTAATTTGACATAATATTACTTGTTTCGTCAAACATTTTATCTGTTTTTTGAACGTCCGAGTGTACCTTTCCACGCTGATAGACGTGATAAACCCTTCACAAGGCTGGCATCAGGGATAGTCAGAGACAACCTAACATAGCCTTCGCCTGCCTTGCCGTAACCGGTCCCTGGAGTTACCACAACCCCAACCTGTTCTAACAGTTCTGAAGCGAATCCAGCGGAATCGTACCCTGGAGGTACTTTAGCCCACACATAGAGACTTGCCTTGGGAAGCAAAACCTCCAGTCCCATATCGCGAAGAGTTTCAACCATTAGATCGCGACGTCTCTGATAAATATTGTTATGTAGTGTTAATTCATCCTGGGGACCAGTCAATGCCTCGACTGCCGCAAGTTGTATTGCCTGGGGGATCCCCGAATCCAAATTAGATTTAAACCGTTTGAGCGCGTCGATAACCTGAGAATTACCAACAACCATGCCAACGCGCCATCCAGTCATATTGTAACTCTTGGATAATGAATGGAACTCAACGCCGACTTCTTTCGCACCAACCGCCTGCAAGAAACTCGGCGGGCGGTAACCATCATAGGCAACTTCGGTATAAGGTCCGTCATGGCACACGATTATGTCATGTTGTTTGGCGAAAGCGACAACGCGGTCAAAAAAGGCCGTATCTGCCACCGCTCCAGTTGGATTGTTAGGATAACAGATCCATAATATCTTGGCTCTATCCAAGATGGTTTGAGGGACAGCACCCAGGTCAGGCAGATATCCATTCTCCGGGCGAAGAGGCAAATAGTACGGTTCTGCATCAGCAAGTGTAGTACTGATACTATAAACAGGATAAGCTGGATCAGGGACCAAAGCAACATCTCCGGGATTCAACAAACACCAGGCAAGGTGCCCGATGCCTTCCTTTGAGCCGATTAGAGGCAACACCTCCGCGTTAGGGTCTAGACCAACATCAAATCTCTGCTGATACCATTGAGCGATAGCCTGCCGTAATTCCGGCAACCCTTCGGATTCAGGATAACGGTGATTGGCCGGATCTTTGGCCGCCTGGCATAGGCGCTCGATAATATGCGATGGTGTTGCCAGGTCAGGATCGCCTATCCCAAAACTGATTACTTCTTCACCACGGGCTCGCTTCTCGGCGATTTTTCTACTGATGGTGACAAACAGATATGGCGGAAGATTTTCGATCCGTTTGGCGATTTGCATCCTCAAGCCTTTCAAACCCTCTATTTTAACCAGCTGCCGTTGAATACGGTTTCGGCCCGACCCGATAAGTAAACCTCCCCTTGCCCGCACCAGTCCGCAGTTAACTGGCCACCTGGAAGTTTTATGTCAACTCTATTTCCGGTGCGTCCCAAAATCCAACCGGCTACGGCGACGGCACAGGCTCCAGTACCGCATGCGAGGGTCTCCCCTACTCCGCGCTCCCACACTCTCATCTCGACGGTTCCGTGATTAATAACTCTGACGACTTCAAGATTTGTTCTTTTAGGAAACATTGAGTTGCGCTCAATCATCGGGCCGATGATATTTAAAGGGAAATCGGCGACTGCATCGTCTATGAAACACACCGCATGTGGATTTCCCATGGATACGAAATTGAGATTTAGTTGTTTCCCGTTTGCCTCAACGGGATAATTGGATATCATGCCGCAAATGCGGTCTCCAAGATCGGAATCGATTTCTACGGGAATTTCATCCGGTTCGAGAATGGGTACGCCCATACCAATTTTGATATTGGGAGAGCCGTTTATCAGGGTCACCTGTGCTATCCGAATACCCCCATAAGTCTCGATGGAGAGCATTTCACCAGGCGCCATTCCGGTGGTTATAAGATGATGCACCAGGCAGCGAAGGCCGTTGCCACACGCTTCGGCTTCGGATCCATCTGCATTGAAGATCCTCATACGGAAATCAGCTTTTAAAGATGGCAACAGAACCAGTAATCCATCTGAACCCACGCCATAATGACGGTCACATATTGCCAGGGCAAGGCTTTTCCAATCGAAAGCGTCCTCTCGAGACTCAACGAGGACGAAGTCATTGCCGACACTCTGTACTTTAGTAAAATCCATTTCCGACACCTTCTCCCCTTATGAACGCCAGAACCAGGTTATTAACATCGGGCTTGTATTCGCTGGCTGTGATATCAAACCAGTGGATTCTATCGTCACTCAGCCGAAACCAATTGTATTGCTGTCGTACCAATCTGTGGGTTTCTGCTTTAATACGCTCACTTAAACCTTCATAATCCAGCTCGCCTCGAAGGTACTTAATAACTTCCTTATAACCAACGCTTTTGAATCCGGGTGTTTCTGAAGAAAATCCCCTGGTCAGGAGACTTTCAACCTCCTCGACAAAGCCTTTACACAGCATTTTATCAACTCGCTGGTCAATCCGTCGATAAAGCTCAGTCCTGCTGCATGTAAGCCCGATAACTAGAATTCTGTATGGCGGAGGTATCTTTTTTGATTTGTTGGGATCCTGCTGATGTGTACTTAACTGTATCTCGAGAGCCCGGATAACTCTGCGGATGTTACGCGGGTCTATTGATAAAGCCCTTTTCTCATCAAGCTGCCGATAAAGGGCTTCGGGGCCTTCTTTTCTGGCGCGGTTCTCAAGAACTCGACGTAAGGTCTGATCCGGCGGCACTTTGGATATCTGCCAGCCCTCGAGCAAAGACCATACGTATAGACCGCTACCGCCCACCAAAATGGGTATACATTTTCGAGATTGGACCTCTCCAATGATCGCGTTCGCCGCCTGTTGAAATTCCGCGATGTTATAGTCTTCACTCGGCTCGATGATATCTATCAGATAATGCGGGACGTTATCTCTTTCCTCAACAGACAATTTTGCTGTGCCAATATCCAGGTGCCGGGAAAACTGACGGCTATCGGCATTAATAATCGCTCCGCCAAATATTTTTGCTAGTTCAACAGCCAGAGCGCTTTTACCAGTACCTGTCGGGCCCACAACAGCTATCAATCGGTTCACGATGTAGCTTTCCGTAGATACAACTTAACAGCTACTTTTCGCAGCTTGCCGGACGATTGACAAAAACAATCCGGGCTTGAGGCTGGCTCCGCCGACTAAAGCCCCGTCGATATCCGGCTCAGCTAGCATTTCAAGGATATTTTCTGGGTTAACACTGCCCCCGTAAAGGATCGGAAGCTCGTTTGCCGCAGTTTCAGTGAATATCTCAGCAATCTGGCGCCGGATAAATGCCATCATTTTTTGAGCATACGTTCCGGTCGCAGCTTTTCCGGTACCTATCGCCCACACCGGTTCATAGGCAACCATAAGATTAGAGGAAGTTAACCCGCTCAAGCCGACCCGGAGTTGTTCACTGATAACAGACTCTGAAGTACCGGATTCATTTTGCTTAAGATTTTCGCCGACACACATGATCGGCTTGAGTCCATGCCGGAGTGCCGCTTTCATTTTCCGATTTACGATCTCATCTACTTCGTTAAAATATGCTCTTCGCTCGGAGTGCCCGACAATCACATACTGGCAAAGGTCACTCAGCATTGACCCCGATATCTCACCTGTGTAAGCCCCTTTATCCTCGTAAAATAAATCTTGGGCGCCTAACCTAATCGAGGTGCCTTGGAGCAATTCCTTTATCTTTGCGAGCGAAATGAACGGCGGACAGATAATTTTCTCAACGGTGTCAATTTCGTCGAGTTCGTATCGTAGTCCATTCACTAACTCTACAGCTTCATCCAAAACTGTGTTCATCTTCCAGTTACCGGCAATGACCCGAATACGTTGCGACATTATTTCAAGCACCATATTTCCCAAGTTTTAAAGCATTGGCCATGACTAGCGGCATCAAATGGTATGCTGGCAACCTGCCGAGACCGCCCTGACAGCAAGCGGTTTCATTGAACTCCCGAACCGTATCTGGTCGGCAGTAGCGGCCAGATACCATCACCGGTACCGGGTGCCAACTGTGGCTTCCCATCATTGCCGGAGTCGAGTGATCGCCCGTCACTAAAATAACTTCTGGATTCAGTTCGGTGATCAACGGCAAGCACCGATCAAACTCTTCGATGGCGCTGACTTTACGCTGAAAGTTGCCATCCTCCCCTGCCGCATCCGTAGCCTTTATATGGAAAAAGAAGAAGTCGAATTGGCGATAATTGGCTTTCAGGATTTCCAACTGTCCACTCAACGAGGTTCCGCTCTTCAACACGGTCATACCCACAACTTTAGCCAATCCTCGATACATTGGATACCCGGCGATAGCGCATGCGTTTAATTTGTAGACCTCTTTGAAACTCAAAAAGGACGGCTTTTTCGAGAAGCCCCGAAGTAACAAACCATTAGCAGGATGAAAATCGCTGATAATCTCCGCTGCGGTCTCAAGAAAACGGTTGACAATGGAAGCGGTTCGGTTTGCTGAAGACTGCGATGGAAAAACTGCTAACGGACGAGAACCGGTACGTTGGGGATCGGAATCACTGAGGGCATCTGAAAGCCCTCCACCACGGAAAACCGCAACTAACCTATGATCCTTAACTGGCTCCACAAGAACTTGGACACCGTCAATCTCGATGTTATTTAACAGCGCGGCGATCTGCTGACTTTTTTCGGTGTTTATTCTCCCGGCTCTCCGGTCAACGATGACACCATTATCATCCAGAGTGCATAAATTGACTCGGGCAGCCACGTCACCTTCTTCCAGCTCAAAATCGATACCCAAAGCTTCGAGAATACCGCGGCCGATTATAAACTTTAGCGGGTCATATCCAAATAAGCCCAAATGCCCCGGCCCGCTTCCCGGAGTGATACCCGGCATAACCGGGTCAGATAAACCGCAAACACATTTAGCAGCAAGGGCGTTAAGATTAGGCACCGCAGCGCTTTCCAGTTCGGTACGTCCGGTTTCAGGACTTGGTAATCCCCCGAGACCATCCAGTACGATCATAACAATTTTGCTGGGAGTTTCCAGCGATAATTCACGCATCAATGAAATCTGGTCAACCGAATTCATTATGTTAGAGCTCATAGCTTTCTCATCAATGCTTCGACACCGGGAAGGTTTTCACCGGACAAATACTGCATCGATGCTCCGCCCCCAGTGGAAACGAAACTCATTTTATCGGCAAGTTTAAGTTCCGCCACAATTTCAGCGGTCGAACCGCCACCGATAATGGTAGTTGCGTGTAATCGGCTGATGACATCTGCCATGCACTTGGTGCCTTCTGAGAATTGCGGCATTTCATATATTCCCATTGGACCATTCCAAAAAACGGTTCGGCAGCGTTCAAGTTCCCGGGTGAATTGGTTTATTGTCAGCAAGCCTATATCAACGATCTTCCCCAGTGGAGGGATATTCTCAACCTGAACGCAAATCCCGCGGGCTTCAGGTGTTAGATCACCGGTCACAACCACATCTCTGGGTAAGAGTAATCGAATATTATGTTGTGCAGCTTTGGCCATGATTTTCGCTGCCAGCTCAAGGCCCTTTTCGTCAACAATGGACTTCCCAACGATGTAATTATTCGCTTTGAGAAAAGTCGCCGCCATACCACCGCCGACAAGGATTACATCCACCTTATCCATGACGTTTTCAAGTAGCTTCACCTTATCCGCTATCTTTGCGCCGCCGAACAGCACACAGAAAGGCCGCACCGGTTTTTCAAGAATATGACCTAATGAATTCAGCTCTTTCTCCAGAAGCAAGCCGGCGACTGATGGCAGGTGCCGTGTGATGCCCACGATTGAGGCATGCTTGCGATGAGCAGTGCCGAAGGCATCATCGACAAAGATGTCGGCAAAACGAGCAAGTCTCGCCGAAAATTCAGGATCGTTAGTTTCTTCCTCTGAATGGAACCGCAGGTTTTCTAGGAGCAGGATATCTCCATCCGCCATGCTGTTTACGCCACTCTCGACTTCTGGCCCAATGCATTTATCAATGAATCTCACCGGGTGCCGAATCAATTCCGATAGACGTTCTCCCGTTACTTCAAGAGACATCGAGGGAATGGATTTACCATCGGGCCTCCCGAGATGGGATACAATGATTACCTTTGCCCCTTGCTCAACCAGATATTCCAGCGTTGGTATTGCGGCACGGATGCGGCCATCGTCTGAAATGCTCCCGTTTGGGTTCAACGGCACATTGAAATCTACCCGAACGAGAACACGCTTGCCTTTGACATCAACGTCACGCACCGTCATTCGATCCATGATGGCTCCTGATGCTTCGTTCGGGACAATTCCAGATAATTTAATCTTGCCGGTAAACCTTTAAACGTGGGAAGAAATCAAGTCGAGTTTCATCAATCGGTTGGCTTCAATGAAGCGCTGCACTTCCGTTTGAATCCCGTTCGCATCCAGATGATAGAGGGAGCGTAATTCCGCCTGTGTTCCATGGCTGACAAACTCATCCGGAATGCCAAGACATTTAAGGTGAACCCCTCTAACATCAGATCGATGCAGCAAGGAGGCTATCTGGCTCCCAAGACCGCCTGAAAGAACATTCTCCTCAACCGAGATAATGTTTTTAGTTTCTCGGGCCACATCTAGTATTAATTGTTCATCCAGGGGTTTTACAAACCTCATATTGATTACCGCAACCCGGTAGCCTCGTTCACTTAATCGTTCTGATGCGGCTAGCGCGGCGGAAACCGATGGCCCAGTAGCTAAAATCGCTGCATTGTCGCCGGTCCGAAGGGTTTCGGCTGAACCAATTGGGATCTCTTTCAATTCATGTTCGAGCTCGACCCCAATACCAGTTCCTCTTGGATATCTCACCGCCATTGGGCTTCCGCATAACGTCGCGGTGTAAAGAAGATGCTGAAGTTCATTTTCATCCTTTGGCGAAGCAACAATCATGTTGGGAATCAATGATAAATATGATAGGTCGAAAATCCCCTGATGTGTTTTCCCGTCTTCACCTACAATTCCGCCCCTGTCCAGAGCGAAAACCACAGGCAACTTCGGCAGCGCAACGTCATGAATTATCTGATCGAATGCCCGCTGCAGGAATGTGGAATATATCGCTACAATGGGCGTCATTCCCTGTGCTGCTAACCCTGCCGCAAACGTCACAGCATGTTGTTCGCAAATGCCCACATCAAAGATACGATCTGGCATAACTGATTGCATATGGCCCAGACCATAGCCGTCCGGCATTGCCGCAGTGATGACGGCTATCTTTGGATTACCTTTCGCCATCATTTCAACAGTTTCGGCAAACACCTGGCTGTAGGACGGTACTTTCTGCCCGCTGCCGTTTTTCTTTGGGCTTCCCTTTGGAGAGATCCCATGGAAATTTACTGCGTCTATTTCGGCTGGAGCATATCCCTTCCCTTTGGTCGTCACCAAATGAATAAGCGCAGGTTTATGTGTGTAATTCTTTGCTTTTTCGAGCGCTTGAATGATTTCGTTGATATTATGACCGTCTATTGGCCCGGAATACGCAAAACCGAATTCCTCCCACAGAGTGGTCGGCATAATTATCTTTTTTAAACTACCTTTTATCTTCTGCCCGAAATTCCAGAAATGCTTTCCCATACTAAACCGGGATAAGAGACGCTTACTCTTTTCGGATGCCTGGTAGTATCGTCGATCAAACCGGACACGGGAGAACAATCGCGACATCGCGCCTACAGTCGGTGAAATTGACATGCCATTGTCGTTCAAAATAACGATCAGTCGTTTGCCAAGATGGCCTGCATGGTTAAGGGCTTCGAGAGCCATTCCTCCGGTGATCGCGCCGTCTCCGATAACCGCAATCACATGGAAACTCTCTTCGGCAATATCCCGGGCAGAAGCCATCCCAATTGCTGCTGAAATTGAAGTGCTGGCATGCCCGGTAGTAAAAGCGTCATAAGGACTCTCATCACGGCAGGTGAAACCGGACAGACCCCCATATTGCCTCAGTGTTGAAAATTGTTCACGCCGGCCGGTAATAAGTTTATGGGCATATGATTGATGGCCTACGTCCCAAACGATTTTGTCTTTCGGGCAATCAAATACGCGGTGAAGGGCGATCGTCAACTCGACGACCCCAAGACTTGATGCCAGATGCCCGCCATTTGCGGTAACCCGACTAACCATTTCTTCGCGGATTTCGGCAGCAAGTTCGGATAGCGAAGAGCCATCGATTGATTTTAAATCGGAGGGTGAGTTGATACTATCTAGAATTTTGGGCATGGACCGCCTTTATATTGAGGTTCAGGCTTACTTTTAATACTAACAGCGGTTCGACTGCCATGTCAAGCTAATTTGTTCGTATTGACGTTTAATGAATGGCTCTGATACACTCGCCGCCATGAGCCTCGAGCAGACCTTGGCTGACTTTGGGTTGCCCCCGTCATTCATCGTTTTCCTCATCGCAACTCTACCGATCATTGAATTGCGCGGCGCGATCCCCATAGGAATCAACTATTTTAATCTTGAATGGTTTCCAACTTTAGCCATTGCAGTCGCTGGAAATATGCTGCCCGTTCCCGTAATACTTGGGCTTCTTAGAAGAGCCGAAATAATTCTCTCGCAATACCCCATTTTCAAGCGTTTTTTCGCCTGGTTATTTTGGCGCACCCGATCCCGCAGTACAACTATCCAAAAATACGGCATGCTCGGGCTCGTCATTTTTATCGCGATACCGCTGCCAGTGACCGGCGCCTGGACTGGATCTGTCGCCGCCGTCCTGATGGGATTCCCATTTCGCCAGGCATTATTGCACATTTTCTATGGCGTATTAGCTGCGGGTCTGATTGTGACCATGCTGTCCTTAATAGGTTGGCTTGGAGCGATTGTTGCGGGAGCATCAGTTCTAACGCTTTTGTTAGTAACCTCTTCTCGCTCAACACTCAAGCCTTGACCGTGTTTAAACCTGGTGTTAGTATAGCGGCGTGTCCCAGTAGCTCAGCTGGATAGAGCGGCTGCCTTCTAAGCAGCGGGCCGTGGGTTCGAATCCCGCCTGGGACGTTTTCAAGTCGCTTTAATACAAAGCCACACATTGTAATTGTGTGGCTTTTTTACTGTCAGCGAAGTTGACCAGAGGATCAACTCCCCAGAGTCCTTCGAATTCTATTGTGAACCGCGGCGTTTAAATATGAAAAATAGAACCCCTATAATCACTAGAATGATGATGATTTCAACCGGCCCGATGCGCACTACTGTTACCTCGCTGACTTAATGACTTTTCCATTATATACCAAACACCCTCTACCGTATAGCAGAGGGTGTTTGGTAATAGCACCGAATTTCTAACCCTGCGAATTTTTCGCCAATGTTGCAAATGCCTCAGGATTGTTCACAGCCAGGTCGGCTAAGGCCTTTCTGTTAAGAGCTATGCCGGATTTCTGCAATCCTTCGATAAACCTGCCGTATGTTAGGCCGTTAATACGTGCGGCGGCGTTGATGCGTGCAATCCAAAGCTTCCGGAAATCGCCTTTCCTATCACGGCGGTGAGCGAATGCGTAGGCCAATGCGTGTGTTGCACTCTCATGAGCCCGCTTCCAAATATGATTGCGCTGGCCCCGATGACCTTTGGTTAGCGCCAGAATATTCTTATGTCTTTTGTGGGTTGAGACTCCACCTTTAATTCTAGCCATCTGATGTTATCCTTTTATATTTTTTACGCGGATCCGTAGGGTATCAAACGCCCCAAGCGTTGAACATCTACCTTGGCAACCGGAATCATTTCGTCGAATTGACGTCGAGCTCTCTTTGACTTGTTGCGGCGCAGATGACTTTTTAAACCCTTCATCCGCATCATTTTCCCAGTGCCAGTGATCTTAAACCGGTTTTGTGCGCCTTTATGCGTTTTTAGTTTCGGCATCTTCTAATGAACCTTCTTTATTTTTGTTACCTTTATTGGTAGTTTTTGGTAGCAACATCAGGTGGATTCGCGATCCCAGGAGTGTCGGTTGTCCTTCAACCGTTGAAATGTCGGTTAAATCTTCAGCAGCACGTTTCAGGATTTTAATACCCAGTTCCGAGTGTGTGATTTCACGCCCCCGGAACATAATGGTTAGTTTTACTTTATCGCCGTCTTCGAGTTGTTTCCTAACACTTCGAACTTTTGCTTCGTAATCATGCTCTCCAATTTTGGGCCGTAGCCTGACTTCTTTCAATAGTGAAAGCTTCTGACCCTTTTTGGCTTCCCGTTCTTTTTTTGTCTGTTCGTAACGGTACTTGCCATAATCCATCAACCGGCAAACTGGAGGTATCGATGTAGGTGCAACTTCCACGAGATCGACATTCGCCCGGCGCGCCATATCTTTTGCCTGGGCGACTGTCATCACCCCGAGTTGTTCTCCATTCTCCCCGACCACCCTGACTTCTCTTCCAAGTATCTTTTCGTTGATTCGAAGTTCCTTAATTATATGCCGGCTACCTCCCGTAAGAATAAAGCAAAGGTAAATATAACACAGCATCAGTGTTTCATTCAAGTTGTTGTATCAACTTGTGTAGAACCAGGAATACGAATCCACATTGTTTCACTTTACTACTTCTTTACGCTAAAATACCCCCCGGAGAGGTGTCCGAGTGGCTTATGGTGTCGCTCTCGAAAAGCGATCTCCGTTCATCCGGAGCGTGGGTTCGAATCCCACCCTCTCCGCCAGAAAAACTAGTTACTTTTTCTAAGTTAACGCTCGAGCTTAACTACTGGTTCGGGAGTATGCTCTTGCCTCCGCGGTCATGAATCGCTATCCTATAGCAGAAGGAACCCGTTACTCTTCAGGTTTTTCAAAGATTGAAAGTCAACATACTGGACAATTGTTTCCAGGCCTCGAGTTAATGTATAATGTACTAATACTTTCGTCCTAGTACCGATATCCGGAGGCTGACAAACTATGCTCTCTCAATTCGGCTATATCGGGCTTTTCCTCATTTTCGGTTGCACGTTTATCCTCATAACCCTTGGAATACCGGCGGTGCTTTCACGGCTGACGCGGATCGTGCCCAGAAAACCCACTAAGATCAAGCTGGAAACCTATGAATGCGGCATGGAGACCACCGGCCGCAGTTGGGTGCAATTCAACTTCCGCTACTATATCTACGCCCTGATGCTCATCGTCATGGATGTTCTGGCGGTTTTTCTATACCCCTGGGCATCGAGTTTAGGTGACTTGGGGATGACCGGTTTTTTCATCATCGCCTTCTTCTTGATTATCGTCACCGTCGGCTACCTTTACGCCTGGAAAAAGGGAGCCCTGGAATGGCAATAGAAAACCTGAGACCATCGGCCTACTCCGACATCGAGCTAGACGCTCGAGAGGGCGCCATCGTCGAGAGTTTTTTCACCGAGCACCAGACCGCTATCCCCGATCCGGCCGACTGGATCGGCGCGCCGCCACTGCCGGGTAATATCTTACTAACCACCGTTGATAAAGTCATTAACTGGTCCCGCCATTACTCTCTGTGGCCTGTGACTTTCGGTCTGGCTTGCTGCGCTATTGAAATGATGTGCACCGCAGCTTCGCGTTTCGATATCGCGCGCTTCGGCATGGAAGTTTTCCGAGCCTCTCCGCGCCAGGCGGACCTGATGATCATAGCCGGCACACTGACCTGGAAAATGGCACCGTGGCTGAAGCGTATCTACGAACAAATGCCGGAGCCCAAGTGGGTGCTGGCGATGGGCGCCTGCGGCACCTCCGGGGGTATCTTTAAGGGTTCGTACTCCGTGGTGCCGGGATTCAATAGGGTCGTGCCCATTGATGTCTACGTTCCCGGCTGTCCACCGAGGCCGGAAGCCCTGCTACAAGCCATCATGGAGATCCACAACAAGATCGAAAAGATGAGCCCCACCAGAAAGGCACCCGGCGTTTTATGAAAGACATCGCTTTCATCGAGATCGCCGCCCTCATCCGTGAGCGATTCGGCGACGGTGTTGCGGCGGCCGATGATAAACGGCTCATCGTCGAGCCGCCTCGCCTGGCCGAGGTTGCCGCGTTTCTACGCGACGACCCTAATTTAAACTTGGATTATCTGAGTTCGGTCACCGCCATCGATCACAAGACCGATTTCACTTTGATCTACCACCTCTATTCTCTAACTAAAAACCAACGGCTCACCATGAGGGTGCCTGTAGTAGACAGGGTTAGTCCGGCTGTGCCCTCTGTCACACCCATCTGGCGGGGTGCCGATCTCCAGGAGCGAGAGATCTTTGATCTGTTCGGCATCGAATTTTCCGGCCACCCCAACCTCAAGCGGTTGTTCATGTGGGAAGGGTTTCCGGGCTTTCCGCTGCGAAAGGACTGGGTGAATCGTGGTCCTTAAAACCGAGCATTATGTCATCAACGTCGGCCCACAGCACCCTTCCACCCACGGCGTCTTCCGGCTGCGGTTGACCCTCGACGGTGAAGTTATCGTCGATGTCGAGCCCATTTTCGGTTACCTCCACCGAGGCATGGAGAAAATCGCCGAGGGACGAAACTACACCAAGAACATCCCGCTGACCGACCGGCTGGACTACCTGTCCTCCATGATCAACAACCAGGCCTATTGCATGGCTGTCGAGAATCTCCTCAACATCACCGTCCCGGAGCGGGCGCAATATATCCGGGTCATAATGGCCGAACTACAACGGATGGCCTCTCACCTGGCTGGTATCGGCTTTTTCATGAACGATATCGGCGCTTTCTCGACGCCTCTTTTGTATATGTTCCGTGAGCGCGAGAAGATCGTCGAGCTTTTCGACATGGCCTGCGGCCAACGTCTGAATTACAACTACATGCGCTTCGGCGGTGTCTCCATGGACTTACCGGAGGAGTTCCTGCCAGCGCTTAAGAAACTGCTGGACGGTATGCCCGGCTTCATCAATGAATACGACAAGCTGATCTCCACCAACGAAATCGTGTTGGTTCGGGCTAAGGGCGTAGGTATCTTGCCGAAGGAACTGGCTGTTAACGCCTCGGCAGCCGGACCTGTGCTTCGGGGTTCGGGCATAAAGTGGGACCTGCGCAAGAACCAACCTTATTCCATCTACGATCGGTTCGAGTTCGATATCCCGACTGGCGAGATAGGTGACACCTACGACCGCTATGCAGTACGACTGGAAGAGATCCGACAGAGCGTCCGGATTCTAAAGCAAGCGATTGCACAATTGCCCGCCGGCGAGACCATGGCTAAGGTGTCGAAACTCATACGGCCACCGGCCAGCGAGACCTACACTGCAGTCGAGGGACCAAAGGGCGAACTCGGCTTCTTCGTTGTCGCTGATGGATCTGAAAACCCTTACCGCTGGCACGTACGGGCGCCTAGCCTGATCAACCTCACGGCACTTAAAGAAATGCTCTTGGGTTGGAAGGTGGCGGATTTGATGGCCATCTTTGGTTCCATCGACATCGTCATGGGCGAGGTGGACCGCTGATGGACTGGCTGCACTTCGCCCTCTTCACCCTGATCGTCTTCGTCTTCGTTATTACCGGCGTCCTCTTTTTTATCTGGTACGAGCGCCGCGGCCTGGGGCGTTTTCAGTTGCGCCCCGGCCCGAACCGCGCCGGGCCTTTCGGCCTGCTGCAGCCGCTGGCCGATGCCGTCAAGGTGCTACTCAAAGAGGACATTGTGCCGGCGCTAGCCGACAAGCCGGTGCATTTCCTGGCGCCGATGGTGGCTTTCGTGCCGGCGCTGGCCGTTTTTGCCGTCGTCCCCTTCGGCGATGGCGCGATGCTGGCCGATCTAAACATCGGCATCCTTTACATCATGGCTGTCAGTTCCATAGTGGTCATCGGTATTTTCATGGCCGGCTGGTCTTCTTCCAACAAGTACTCCCTACTCGGCGCCATGCGCACAATCGCCCAGGAGGTCAGCTATGAAATACCTCTGGTGCTGTCCATCCTCGGTACCGTCATGCTGGCCGGATCGCTGTCTTTGAACGATATTGTCAAAGCCCAGCAGGTGCCGTTCATCCTTATCCAACCCCTCGGCTTCCTCATATATATGACAGCCGCCATGGCCGAGATCAACCGCACCCCGTTCGATCTATTGGAGGCCGACTCGGAGATTATCGCCGGTTTCCAGACAGAATACTCCGGCATGAAGTTCGGACTGTTTTACCTCACGGAGTATGCTGAGACGTTATCAGTCTCCGCCGTAGCCAGCACCTTGTTCCTGGGCGGTTGGGCTGGGCCGATATTGCCTGGATTCATTTGGCTTATTATCAAGATCGTGGCTGTGTTCTCGTTCATCATGTGGGTGCGGGCGACCTTCCCGCGCCTAAGGATCGATCAAGTCATGGCTTTCTGCTGGAAGTTCCTGCTGCCGCTGTCGGTAGCAAACCTCCTCATCACCGCCGGGTTGGTGCTCACCGGCTTCAACGAACAGATATGGCTGGCTGTTCCGCTGAACCTCGGTCTGGCTGCAGTGCTAGTAGTGCTAGCCAGCCGTCAATTCCGCACCGGAGGCGGCCATGCCGTCACTTAATAATTTCGGCGAGGGACTGCTGCGCGGTCTAAAGGTAACGTTAAATCATATCGGCCGAAAATGGATTACAGTGCAGTACCCGGAGCAGAGACTCAATATGTCGAGGCGTATTCGAGGCACCGACATCATTTGGGACCGGGAGTCCTGCATCTCCTGCCGTGCCTGCGAACGCGCTTGCCCGGTGCAATGCATCTCAATGGCCGTGTCGCGAGGAGAAGATAAAAAACTAAAAACCGATGATATTACCGTAGACTTGGGACTGTGTATTTTTTGCGGTTTATGCATTGAGTCATGCCCGACCGGCATCTCCATCTACCTGGGGTACAACTATACCAACACTACACACCGCTGCTCCACCTTCAGCGGCGCCAAGACGGGGAATACTCCCTCAGACGGTCGTTGCCGTGAGATAGTGCGGTCCAATGACGAACTGCTCGTAGACGATGCGGCGCGGCCCCGCTCCGGCTACTACCGCCCGGAGATCAGCTCCGCTCTGCCGCCGCAGACGCTCTTAATCGACCAGACGACCTATCTTGAAGATCTCAGGAAGCGAGGGTTAAAGTAATGGCTCTCGCATTCTTGATCTTTTCAGCGGGTATCATCATAAGCGCACTGGCGGTAGTGCTGCTCAAGAACATCTTCCGCGCCTCCTTAATGCTGGTGCTGTGCTTCTTCCTGGTAGCCGGGCTATTTGCCAGCCTCTCGGCGGATTTCCTGGCCGCCATCCAGGTACTCATTTATGTAGGCGCTATCTCGGTGCTCATCATCCTGGCCATCATGCTGACCCGGGAGATCACCCTAGGCAGTCTAACCAACAAACAGGCCATGCCGGCGCTCCTGGGCAGCGGCTTTGTCGCCGCGGCTCTCGTTTTCTCGATGCTGGCCACCGACTGGAACATCTCTACTGCCGAACCGGCCGAACCGACTACGCCGATACTGGCCAACCTGCTGTTTACCCCGGATAACTTCATGCTGCCGCTGGAGATGGCCGCGGTGCTGATGCTCACCGCCATAATCGGCGCCATCATTCTGGTGAGGGACAAGTGATGGAAGTCGGTCTGGACCACTATCTCATCCTTTCGGCGGTGCTCTTCGGTATCGGCTTATGGGGCGCGCTATCCAAAAAGAGCGCCGTGGTGATATTGATGTGCATCGAACTAATGCTCAACGCCGCGGCCATCGCCATGGTCGCCTTTTCCCGTTTCGTCGTGCCGGGACTCCTGACCGGGCAGGTATTCGCCATTTTCATCATCGTCGTGGCCGCCGCCGAGGCCACCGTAGCTCTGGCCATCATCATGTCCATCTACCGCTCCCGCGACACCATCGACGCCACCAAGATCGACCTGATGAAATGGTAACCATGGAGCGAATGACTTGATAACGCAACCGTTTGTTTGGGCGATCTTCCTGCTTCCGCTGGGCGCCTTCGCCTTGATTTCTCTGGTCGTCAAGCCGGTACTGAAGCTGCGGGCTGAGGTCTCCGGCTATATCGGTATCGGCGCCATCGGTCTTGCCATGGCCCTGGCGCTGTGGGCGCTTGCCGCCGTTCTGGGCGCCGAGGAGCACGAAATCTTTATCGCCCCTCTGGAATGGTTGTCCGTCGGCAGCCTCAATATCGAGATGAGCATCATCCTCGACGGTCTGACGTCGGTGATGCTGGTGGTAATCTGCGCCGTGGCACTTATGGTCAACATCTACTCCATGGGCTACATGCACGGGGATCCCGGCTTCGAGCGCTATTATGCAGTACTGTCGCTATTCTCCGCCTCCATGATCGGGCTGGTGCTTTCAGGCAACCTGTTCATTACCTTCGCCTTTTGGGAACTGGTAGGCTTGTGCTCCTATCTGCTCATCGGCTTCTGGTTCCAACGCCCGGCGGCGGCCAGTGCCGCCAAGAAGGCCTTTATCATCACTCGCGTCGGCGATTTCGGCTTTTTGGCGGCGATCCTAGTACTGTTCGCTGCGACCGGAACCCTCAATATCCACGAACTCAACGAACTGGCCGTAGCTGGCGTCCTGGCCGGTGGCGTGCTGACATGGGCGGCGCTGGGCATCTTCATGGGGGCGGTGGGCAAGAGCGCCCAGTTCCCGTTGCACGTCTGGCTGCCCGACGCCATGGAAGGCCCGACGCCGGTCTCGGCCCTCATCCACGCGGCGACCATGGTCGCCGCCGGTGTCTTCCTGGTGGCCCGCACCTTCCCTATGTTCGAGCACTCAACGACGGCGCTGACCATGGTGGCCGTCATCGGCGGCGTCACCGCCATTTTTGCCGCCTCGATGGGACTGGTGATGCACGACATGAAGCGTGTCCTAGCGTACTCCACCATTTCCCAACTCGGCTATATGATGCTGGGCTTGGGCACCGGCGGCGTGGCCGTAGCCATGTTCCACCTGGTGAACCACGCCTTCTTCAAGAGCCTGCTGTTTCTTGGTTCCGGTTCGGTCAACCACGCCACCGGCACCTTCGACCTGCGGCAGATGGGCGGGCTGAAACAACACATGCCCAAAACCTACTGGACCATGCTCATCGCTTCGGTTTCGATGGCTGGAATCTGGCCGCTGTCCGGTTTCTTCAGCAAGGACGAGATCATCGCCGGCTCTTCGTCCCAGCCATTACTCATGGCGCTGGCGCTGGCCACCGTCTTCATCACCGCTTTCTACATGTTCCGGCTGATGTTCCTGGGTTTCCACGGGCATTACCGCGGCCACAGCCACCCACACGAATCGCCCTGGGTAATGACCGCACCACTGCTTTTACTGGCAGTGCCGGCCGCATTCTCCGGCTTCCTCAACCTGACCGGCGGCTTCGGAGGCTTGCTAGGCCATGGCGAGGAGACGAGCGTCATCGAAGGGCTTTTCGGCGCCTTCGCTCACCCCCTGACCTGGCTGTCGCTGGGGCTAGCCGCGGCAGGTATCTTTTTGGCTTATGCCATCTATTTGAAGGGTTGGCTGTCGGCCGAATCCATCAGCCGCCGTTTCGGCGTCTTCTACGAACTGGTCAAGCGTAAATATTTCTTCGACGAGCTGTACGAGAAGGTAATCGGCGAGATACTGTTATTGCGCGGCGTATTCTCCGGCCTGCAATTCTTCGATTCCCGTGTGCTGGACAACGGCTTGAACACCGTGATCGTCGAAAACGCCGTCACCAGGAAACTTTTCGGCAAGTTCAAGTACTTCGATGAGAAGGCGGTCGACGGCACCGTTGACGCGATGGCTGAAAATACTATCGCCGCCGGCTCTTTGCTGCGGCGTGCCCAGACCGGTCAGCTTCAGAACTACGGCCTGTTCATCGCCTTCGGCATCCTGGCCGTGGCCGTGATCGTCTTTCTTGCCGGCTAATAGGAGGTAGATTTGGAGATACCCTATTTGACGCTCACCATCGCCATCCCTATCGCGGCGGCGATACTTATAGCCTTCTGGCCGCGGCTTCCGGCTTCGGGCATCAAGGTTCTTTCGCTCCTGGCGACCATTGTACCGTTCATCCTTTCGGTGATCGTTTTCGCCGGCTTCGACCGTACTGCCGGCGGCTCTATGCAGTACGCCGAGAAAGTCTCCTGGATACCCCTCATCAACGCCAATTATGCACTTGGTGTCGACGGCCTTTCGCTGCCCTTCTTGTTACTGACCACCTTCATCGGCTTCCTGGTCATCCTCATCTCATGGAAGATCAACCTCCGGGTTCGCGAATACTTCGCCTGGGTGCTGCTGCTCCAGGCTTCCATCACTGGAGTCTTCCTGGCCACCGATTTCTTACTCTTTTTCATCTTTTGGGAGCTGGAACTCATCCCGATGTACTTCCTCATCTCCATATGGGGCGCCGGCCGCCGCGAATACTCGGCACTTAAATACGTCCTCTACACCCTTCTTGGCGGTGCTTTCATACTGGCTGGCATCCTTATCCTGTACTTTGCCACCGGTTCGCTGGACATCGTCAACCTTATCAACACCGACCTGACCGAAGTCTTGAAGACCAGTTCGCTGGCCCTAACCTTCGTCTTCTTCTTCCTGGGTTTCGCCATCAAACTGCCGGTATTCCCCTTCCACACCTGGCTACCGGACGCCCACACCGACGCCCCCACCGCGGTCTCTGTCATCCTTGCCGGTACTCTTCTTAAAATGGGCGGCTACGCCATGATCCGCATCAATGCCGCCGTGTTCCCCGAGGAGGCCCTGAAGTTCGCCCCTTTTATTCTCGTGCTGGCGGTGATCAACGTCGTTTACGGCGGCGCCATTACCTTGAAGCAGACTGATATCAAACGCCTCATCGCCTACTCCTCCATCAGCCATATGGGCTTCGTCCTGTTGGGTATCTTCGCCCTGGGCCAGGTATCGCTGGTCGGTGCATCGCTTCAGATGGTATCCCACGGCGTCATTACCGGCCTGCTCTTTGCCATCGTCGGTGTCGTGATGCATAATACGCATGAGCGGTCCATTCCCAAACTCGGCGGCTTGGCGCAGCAGACGCCGCGCACTGCCGTAATCTTCATCCTTGGCGGTCTTGGCGCCATGGCCGTACCGGCGACTTCCGGTTTTATTGCAGAAGTCATGGTGTTCCTTGGCGCCTATTCCAGTGGCGTAGTCGAGGGCATTCAGGTCTTCACTCTCATCTGCCTTTTGGGCATCCTCCTGGCCGCGGCTTACATCCTGTGGACGGTCCAGCGCGTCTTCTTCGGCCAACCGCTGCCGCGCTTCGAGGGCGTCCATGACGCCGACCGGGTGGAGCAAGCCTTCTCCGTCATCTTCATCGCCGCCATGTTCGTCATCGGCCTGTACCCGCGCATCATCACCGACGTTCTTGACAGCGGCCTGAAGCCTATCGCCGCCCTGTTCGGAGGCTCATAGTTGGACTACAGCCTCCTCCTGCCGGAACTCATCGTCCTGGGCACTGCCCTGGCCGTCATCCTGGCCGACCTGTTCATTACCCGGAAGAAGGTTTTGGTCGGCCTGGCTTTAGCCGGCCTTGCCACCGCCATCGGGATGGCGATTATCCAGTGGCCCGACGCGCCGCAGACTTTATTCGGCGGCATGGTGGCCCACGATCCCTTTGCTTCGTTCTTCAAGGTCTTCTTCCCATTGATGGCCGGATTGGTCATCCTGGCCTCGGAAGACTACGTCGATAAGTTCCGCAAATACCACGGCGAATACCACGCCCTGGTGCTGCTGGCTGCTCTGGGCATGATGCTTATCGCCCAGGCATCGAACCTGATCACCCTCTACCTGTCGCTGGAGATCACCGCCGTGGCCTTCTATGTCCTCGTGGGCATTCAGAAGGATAAGAAGTCCACCGAGTCGGCATTAAAGTACGTGCTGCTATCCGGCGTGGCCTCGGCAGTGCTGGTCTACGGCATGGCCCTGGTCTTCGGCTTCACTGGCTCCACCGGCCTCGCCGATATCGCCGCGGCCATCCAATCGATGCCTCCGGCCGAGATCCTTAACAGCCCCGGCCTGCTCATGGGTCTGGTGCTGGTTATCGCCGGGCTGGGCTTCAAGATTGCCGCCGTGCCTTTCCAGTTCTGGGTGCCTGACGTCTATGAAGGCGCGCCGACGCCCATCACTATGTACCTCTCGGTCGCTTCCAAGGCGGCCGGTTTCGCCCTCATCCTGAGGGTCTTGGGCTCCGCCTTCGTCGAGCCCGGGGCGCTAGCCCAGCAGTGGGCGCCGGTCGTCGCCATCGTCTCGGCTATCGGCATGACGCTGGGCAATCTGATGGCTATCCCCCAGCAGAACATCAAGCGCCTGCTGGGCTTCTCCACCGTGGCCCACGCCGGCTATATCCTGGTCGGCTTGGCCGCCCTGGGCAACGCGCCGGACCTTTCGACGCTGGCGGTCAGCTCAGTCCTCTTCTACCTCATTGCCTTCGCCGTCTCCGACCTGGCTGCCTTCATCGCCGTCATCGCCATCTCCCGGCGGCTGGGATCGGACAACTTCGCCGATTACGCCGGGCTGGCCCGCACCTCGCCGGTCATGGCCGGAGCGCTGACCCTGGCGCTCCTGTCACTCATCGGCTTCCCGCCGACTGCCGGCTTCCTGGCCAAGTTCTATATCTTTAACGCCGGCGTCCAGGCCGACTTGCTGTGGCTGGTGGTGCTGGCGGCCATCAACACCGTCATCTCCGCCTACTATTACTTCGGTGTTATCAAGTTGCTGTGGCTGCGTGAACCGGCGGAGCGTATCGACGTACCGGCTTCCGGTGCGTTGAAGACCGCCCTGGCTCTGTCGCTCATCGGCATTCTCCTTTTCGGCATCGTCCCGGCGGCGGCGCTGGAACTATCCGAGGCCGCGGCGGCGATGTTCGGCCCCTAAATGTCCCTCGACCTGATCGACAGCCACGCACACCTCGACCTGCCGGACTTTGCCCCGGATCTCGACGATGTGCTGATACGGGCGGATGATGCCGGTGTAAACACCATCATCACCATCGGAATTGACATTCCTTCGAGCAAGAAAGCCATCGGATTGGCCGCAGCACACGACAATATCTACGCCACCGTCGGCATCCACCCATGCGACTCTGCGGCAGCCACCGATGAAACGCTAGCGGATTTGGCGAAATTAGCGGCCAGTCCAAAGGTCGTCGCCATCGGTGAAACCGGCCTGGATTTCTACCACAAACCGTTCTCCGAGGCAGTCCAATTTAAGGCCCTGACATTCCAGCTAGACCTGGCGGTACAAACTGGTAAACCTGTCGTCATCCACAACCGAGCCGCCGATGCAGCTATCGTACCACTGCTCGAAGATTGGGCCGCGGCTAACCCGGGGCATCAACAGGGTGTCATCCACTGCTTCGGTGGCGACATCGAAACGGCGGACAGATACCTCAAAGCCGGCTTCCACATCTCGCTCGGCAGTTATGTCACCTACCCATCATCACGCAAGAGCCACGACATTTACCGTTACATCCCGCTAGAGCGTTTGCTACTTGAGACAGATTGCCCCTTCCTGCCGCCCCAGGGACAACGTGGCAAGCGCAACGAGCCGTCGTACCTAGTTCAGACGGTACAAGCGCTGGCCGACATTAGAGAGATCCCAGTTGAGGAACTGGCCCGGGCGACTGCGCAAAACGCCCGCAGACTGTTTGGCCTACCCGAAATCAGCTAGACCTTGAACGCCGAGGGGCAGATGTCGTTCAAAAAGCAGACGGCGCAGTTGGGCTTGCGCGCCGTGCAGACGGCTCGACCGTGGTCTTGGAGCAGGTGGGCGACACGTCCCCACTCGTCGTAAGGGACGATTTTCATCAGGTCTTTCTCTATCTTCACCGGGTCTTCCTGTTGTGTGTAGCCGAGCCTCTTTGACAACCGGGCGACGTGGGTATCTACTGCGATGCCCTCAATCTTGCCGAAGGCATTCCACAGCACAATGTTGGCCGACTTTCGCGCCGCCCCGGGTATCTGCACCAGTTCTTCCATGGTCTGCGGTACTTTACCCCCGAACTTATCAATAAGGGTATTTCCCATGCCGATGAGGCTCTTGGCTTTCTGATGGTAGAATCCTGATTTCTTGATTAGAGCCTCGAGTTCTTCGACGTCGGCGGTGGCATAGTCCTCGGCAGTCTTGTATTTGGCAAAAAGCGCCGGTGTCAGGGAGTTGATAGCGACGTCGGTCGTTTGCGCCGAAAGAATGACAGCCGTGAGCAGTTGGAGGGGATCGGTGAAATTCAAAGCGATATGAGACTTGGGGTAAGCCTTTTTCAAGCGGTTGATGGTCTCGGAGATATCGGCCGGTCTGTCGATCATGATTTAAGTGTAAACGTCAGGCGGGGGTTTGACAAGGGAATTGGGGTGTGAGTGGTGAGCCGCACAGGCTTCGAACCTGTAACCTGCTGATTAAGAGTCAGCGAAACACGAATAAACTGCTTAACAAGTTGACTGTGACCGAACTTGCCTTGTTAAGCGGATTGAGCAAATCCTATATCTCCCAAGTAAAAAGCAGTAAACGCCCTCCCAGTGAGAAATTACTTCGACGTTTGAATCACAAGACTACCTCTAATGCTCGTCAGGAAGATTATGTTGCTCTGTTCATATCATCAAGAACGTCAATGGGTGTCAGCCCCAAAACACTTAGATTCTATCTTGACAGACTTGGGCAGTTTGAAAGAAAAGTTTCCTATCTCAAAGCAAATAAACTTGATATAGAGCTTTACCTGAACACTATTCCACCTAATAAGAATGGATTGGCAACTCGTCATGCCTCATACCGAGCAATAAAGGCTTTTTATGCATGGTTAGAATCAACATTTGAAATCAAAAATCCAATAAGCAATCTCACTGCCCCAATACTTTCAAAGGTGATTATGCCCAGCCTCACGAAGGAACAGGTACAACATCTAATTGAAGTGGCAGATAATCAAAGAGATAAGGCAATTATTGCCCTTTTTGTTGAGAGTGGTCTTCGACTAAGCGAACTATCAAACATTCAAGCCCAGCACATAGACTGGAGCAACCGAACCATACAAGTACTTGGAAAGGGCAGGAAAGAGGCTCTAGCGCCCTTTGGCGAACTCTCAGAAGGTTATATAAGAGAACTGTTATCCAAGGAGCGTAAAGGTCAAAATATTTGGGGAATAAATCACTGGGGAATCGTAATGATGCTCAGACGACTAGAAGAGCGCACTGGTCTGCCCTGCAACCCCCATACTTTTAGAAGGACATTCGCTTGCTTGCTAAGGAAAGCTGGGGTGGATACAATGACCATCAAAGATCTTGGCCGTTGGGAAAGCATCGAAATGGTTCAGAGATATACCAGGTCGATTCGATTCCAAGATAGCTTGAAGTTCTACTCAGGTCCGCTAAGCGTTTGAGTAAATAGAATGAACAATCTCACTGCTAAAAGGGAAAAGCCCGCAACCCGACCACCATCCCTTCATTATCCTGGCCAGTCTCTTGATTATGAGATTGAAAACATCCGTTTGCTCAGAGCACGCAACTTCATAGTTGTAATGATACTATTGACAGTTGCGGTATATTCTTGGATGCCTTATCTGGGAATTCCACCTCAACCGTATGTCGCCACAGCGATTCTCATTGGGTATGCGGTTTATTTTATTACCGAGGATAGTAAACTTAGCCAGCGCTTACGCAATGCCCAGCTAGGAAGTGATGGAGAAAAACAAGTTGGAGAAGTACTCGACGGGCTCAAGCGTAAGGGCTACGCGGTATTTCACGATATAGTGTCTATCACGCCCGACTTCAATATAGACCATGTGGTAGTCTCTGAGCACGGAATCTTTGCCATTGAAACTAAAAACCATACGAAGCCTAATCCGCATGACAAGGTTGTATATGATGGAAAGAATATTGTTGTCGGTAGTTTGAAGCCCACAAGTGATCCCATTGTACAAGTGAATCGAAACGCAAAATGGCTTACTGAGAATCTCTACAAGAGTACTGGTAAAAGCTTCCCTGTCAAGCCAGTCGTTGTTTATCCTTATTGGATGGTAGACAACCTCGTAAAAGACAATTCTCGAGGAACTTGGGTATTAAATCCTAAGCAACTTTCGGGATATATCGAGCGTGCCCCAATGAGTCTTAGCCAGGAAGAAGTGCAACAAGTCAGCTATTATCTGACATTTTTAATTCGCGTGAACGAAACGAAAAAATGAATAGCAATATAGTCAACCCAGACACGCCATTTTCTATGTAAGAAGGAATTTTCGTCTAATTAGAAAATACAATAAAGGCTAGCAATTAGAGAGAGGAATAACCTAAAAATGCGTTGCGTCTCTTGCGGTGCTGAAATTGGAAAATCTAATACTCTGTTTTGTTCCAACTGCATGCAAATTCAGAATGCACCAAAAACAGGAAGTCAGACCTATAATCCAGTGCATCAACAACCAGCGATCGATTGTCCGAATGAGGTTAAAAGAATCTTGGCGCCAGGTGAGCAGATAATGGCTGTCGTACAGCAGTCAAGATTAAAAGCAACTATTACCCCAGATTCAATTGTTGTCACGCACGAAAGAATCATCTTGTGTAAACCCTCAACGCTTGGTCTCAAGAAACAGGTCGAAGATTTTCGCTACCATGACATGGCAAATTTTAAAGTGGAAAAGGGAATCCTTTGTGGCTCGATCATTATTAGGCAAAATTTTATGAGCGATGATGTTGTGATCGACAACTTGCCTAAAGACCAGTTAGATAAGGTGATGAAAATTGTGCAGGAAAAAATCAGACTCGCCCGTACCCCACACCCAATCACTCAAACATCTGCTTCATCTCAGTCTCAGGATCCTCTTACGTTGTTGAAGACCAGGTTCGTTAAGGGCGAAATCACGCAAGACCAATTCGAGGAAATGAAAAGGTTGTTAGAGTAAAATTGCGCTGTTAATAATGTGTCGCGGTTTAGTGATCTGCATTCATTTTTTCATTGGATTGTTGAAAAATGATAAAAGTAATCAACAATAATATTCAGCGACATACTCGCCATGCCTTTAGTTTAATTTTATCTGCAGTCGTCCTATTTTGCCCCGCTTGTGATAGAGATACACCAGAAACCAATCATACTCCTGAGATTTCTCAAGCCTATGGAGTTGATTTTAATTCAACCTGGGGCGATTTAATCCAGGTAAACGGTGGTAAATTGCCTTGGGATACTCTTACAGAGTACCAACAAAGCCTTGTACATTACCCCAAATTTGATTCCAGTTGTGTTTATTGGGTTGACGGGGGCTATGCCTATCATTCGGTCGATTGGTGCTATACATTGTCCAAATCATCCAATATTAGACACGGGACACTGGAAGAAGCCAAAGCCGCAAGGAAAACAGATCCCTGCAGCAAATGTGTCGGCAACTGAAAACATTTAACTGCTGAATTGCAGAAACAAGCGATATGGTCAAAAAACTAAGCCGAAACCTAATGGGAAATCCATTTATCATTCTCCTGAAATAGTCAATGGATTATTGCTCATCTATACTTTTAGTTTTTATCCCCCATTGAGCCGCAGTAAGGACGATAGCAATCATTGACACGATCACGATACTCTCGGAATGATTCTGGAAGAACTGAACCCAAATTGGATTGCTCTTAGGCGAAGGCAATCTTTCGTAATCTGGCACAACCTGCCTACCATCATATAGTTCAATATATTCTCCGCTCCAATATGATTCACCCATTGGATATGAGTTGTTGGCTATGCCAGTAACAGCGCAGAGAATAAGCCCTATAGTAATAACCAAGATTCGTAATATGTTCCTCATCGCATCAATGTGTCGGTCAATCCTACTGTTCTAAAACTGAAGGTTGATTAGACTCACAAGATCAATTTATTTCCTAAAGGCCATGATAATACCCCAAATAATCGCCGAAGCTACAATTCCGACCATAAGGCTAATTACTACTGCCATCGCGATATTATCAGGTTCTGGACTCGGTTTAATAAAGAAAAATCCCAAAGCGACCAATAGTATCGTCAAGATCGCTGGAATGAAATATTTCCCATAATACCTTTTAAACCCGCCGAGAGCCGCTACACCACCCAATCCAATCGCTACACCAAAAAGAATTATTACTGACGAGGTTCCCAAAGCGATACCAACTCCTTGAGAAAGATTATCGAAGAATGTAGGCAAAGCAAGTAGAATCCCTACAGCAAATCCGATGAATAACCCCCATTTTGTGTTATTCACTACAATGGAACCGTAATTGTTGACCTCACTGTGTTCGATTCTATTATTCTGACTCTTTGGTATTGTGGAAGGTCGTAACATTGTGGAAGGTCTTAACGGTTGTTCGGCTGTAAGTGATTCGCCCAGTCTTACCGATGCTCCACACCTGGAACAAAAAACGTCTTCACTTTCCAATTTTTTCCCGCAAGCGACGCAGTAAATAAATTTAGTTTTTTGGTTGAGATTGTGCAGAGTCGTTCCGCATTTTGCACAGTACTCTCCTCCCTGTCTAAACACAGTGCCGCAACTTGGGCAATAAGGCATACCAATATTAGGACTGCGCTCATTTGGATGATTGAAGGAGGCACGTGTTTTGTTAGAAGCCAAATATAGCCTTTCCCTATATGGCCAATCTATCAACCAGCACGCGCCGACAATTAATAAGATACCAGGAACGCCAAAAAGCATGAAATTGAAGCCCAATTCATAATCCAGGGATGGATCAATCCACATCATTAGATTGAGAACGGGTTCAACTCCTAATAGTATTGGACCAACTACAACCGCCAATGAAGATACTATTTGTATCGGCCACTCAGCTTTGTTCGGCTGGGTTTTGGGGTTCCTATTTTCGAGAGCTACAAGCACCACGAAAGCAACAATCCCAAAAGGTACGAACAATAAAAGTAGGAACCACAGACTTCGGTTCTTTTGCCTGAGCACCCAACCGACAATTACTGCCTGAATAACGGCAATCACCCCGAAAATACTCAATTGATACTCATTCAACGCGATATTCAACGATTCTGGATTTGTTGTGGCAAATACCAGGGTCAATAACAATATTCCTGTTAAAAAACCAATAGGTACCGAAAACCAAAGAGTAAAATTGAGATGCCTAATGAACCAATTGGTTTTCACAAATGTTAACCCACCTTTTTCCCACAATATATGCAAAATATGTCTTCAGGCTTTAATTTCCTCGAACAAAAAACACAAACCTTATTGTTTGTAGGCACTCTCGGCTCAATTTCACTCTTACCTATACTCTGTTGTTTTCCTGAATTGGTTATTAACCTTATCAATTCGGATTTGGCAGCCGCATAATAGCAGTCAAAGTCAATTGGGAACACCGACCTGATTATTGTGTCCAATTCTTGGATTTCCGCTTTGTCCCCCATGTATGCCTTTAAAACGATTTCAGCCCGTCGGTCAATCGTACTGGTGGCACCTTGAGACATTCTTTGTTTTTTAATCTCAGCCATTATTCTGCTGAAGTTAGATATAACGAGTCTCTCAAGGACTTCATATTTGGGCGGTTCTATAAGGTCTCTTTTGTTGCCTTGTTGGATCGAAGGATTGTATGGTTTCCCGCAGGCAACACAAAAGTGATAGTCAGATTCTAGAAATTCACCACAATTAGAGCAATAAGGCATTGCACACCCACTCAAATAAATTTATATAAACGGTGTGTGTCGCTTTTTGACCACCAACAATAATACTACCATTCACATCGGCCTCGTAGATGGTTGGGGGAAATATTTTTGAATTCTTTTTAGGCTCCCTGTGTGGTGCCAATAGGGATAGTTCCGTAGAACACCAAATATTGGATGGCACAATCAGCATTGGTTGGAGAATTGTGTATTTCGGCAGCAAATTATTGGTAGCTTTATAGCCCCAGTATTCTACATAGCTGCGGCGTTAGTAGGATTTGTCCTTGGTTTGGTTTTCTGACTCGACAACCCATAGAAAAGGTTATTCTGAAGAATGAAATTTTTTGTAGGTATCACATAGCTCTGTTCATGAACGTTTTCTAAGGTATACACCGCAATCCCCACGTTTCAATCGTAGATACTGTTAAACTCGTCGCCCACGCGTGGGTCTCTGAAGATTTGGTAAACATAACACAATATTGATGGCACACTGCGGAATCTCGCGCGTGACTGGGGCATTCGGTTTGGATTTCATACTGTGGAGATTAGACCCGCCCTACCCTATATTCGACTTGTGAAGATTAGCCATGCCCGATAAGACCCCACCAATGCGATTTGAACAACTAGGTATCGTCATCTCTGGCGCAGTGAAAGCCATAACAGCAAGGAATAGAAAATGAAAAAATTTTCCCCATGGCATCCCATAGATCCGTGAGGTATGCTCTTCTAAGGTGTACGCCGCCACTCCCCCAGGGGGTTGTTAGGCGCACTTCTTGAGTTCGCGCGTTGAAGGCGTCACTTTACCCCAATTCGGCAAGTTGTTACACGATAGGCACGATTCTATAGTCCGACTCGTTCGTGTCATGGTTCTCACTATCTTGTTCAAGCATTCTAGCCTTACCTTCAATGATCCGTTGGACTAATCCTTTAGTCTTGGCATCATGGACTATGATGTTGTACGTTCGATTGTTTGATACCACAGGATCAGAACGATATAGATTGTCCATCTTGTTCAAGAGATCGATAGCCGCAATGTTAGGCATAGGTGTGACTCTTCTATTATCAGACCATTCGGTTCGAATGATTTCGGTCAGAATTTCTTTCCGTTCGCGTACTGAGGCTATCGTCGTATCTGACGACTGCTCTTTAAGTTCCTTTAAACGTGCTTGGATCTTAGGATTTCTTAGCAATACCGAGCAAGTTGTATAGGCTGATCTTGGTGAATATCCTGCTAATCTGGCGCTTTCAGCCTGAGATTTGCCTAACATCAACTGCTGGCAGAATAGTTCCCATTTGGTCTTATTCAATGGTGGCATAACGTTAACCTCATCAGGTGCAGACTTTGATACTCTCTATACAAGGCCCCCCCTGTATAGAGGGGTACAAAACCTGCACCTACTCCCTTAGTTTCGACAATACACTCCCAACGAGATCTTGAGTGATTGCGGGTAAAACGTAAAGAGTGAATCTAGAAGCGACAGGTACTCTTTTTAATAAGCCATAATCCAGTAACTTATTCCTCGCGTCAATCACGGTTCTCTTGCTACAGTTGGATAACTGAATGAGCTGTTGTATAGACAGAGTAAAAGTAGGTTGCTTGTCCCAGGTTCCGACAGGGAGTTCATCAGCGATATCTTCTATGACCAGATAAATAGCCCAGGCTGACTTACCGATTCCTTTAGGTTTGGCATTTGGCGCATTGAAGACTCCAAGTCTCTGTAGCAACCTGAGATTACAATGTCCATGGTTCTGTACGAGTTTACACTGGAATTCCTTTTCACATGCCGAACGCATAGCTGATTTAAAGATTGGATTTTCACATAGCTCTGCATGAGCGCCATATCTTTGATAATGTTTTAGAAGTCGTAAAGCATCTTTAACTCGCCATTCCCTACTAGAAGTTGTTAAGCAATCAGGGATTCTGTTTCCAGCCCAGTGTATGATCAGACTCTCTTTCTCAGACAACTCTTTATTTTTTACGAGTGCGTTGGCAATCACACATGTTGCCGAATGCCTGGTATGTGGTTTTTGTAGCCCAGCCTTCCAAAGCTGATTCACGCAAGGCCGAGCAGAGATTGTATCTGGGGTGGTGAGAGAAGATTGACTGACTGTGATCCTTGAGATGTTCTTCAGAAAGTCAATCGGGTCACTGACTTCATTCAAGTCGTCATCGAGGAAATGACATAATTTGCCTGTCTCGGGATGTAGCCCTAATGGGAGGGCAAACGAATTGCCTTTTCCTGTTATAGACGGAGAAATAGAATCATATGGAATCTGATAGGCGCCCAGTAATTTTTTAACCCTCTGAGCGGTTTCAATGGCTTGTTGGGTAGGCACTGCACTCTCAAAAAATGCGGTTAGGTGATATCCCTTCTTGCCCGAAAAGGAGACGTAGAACGGCAAACCATTGCCCCACAGGGCATCATATGACTTCCTCAATACATCCAAATCGAGCATGTCAAGATCTATCGATATCCATTTAGAGAAACCATTGTGGCTTGGAATGGCGCATATGCTCGTCTCCCCTCGAATGTGTTGAAGCACCCTCCGAATAGTTATCGGCTCTCGAATAAGGGGGTAAGATTTGTGATCTGTTACTAGTTGACCAGCATGGTAGAAAGCCCCAGGTAGGAAATACAAGTCCAAGAGCAAAGATGCCAAGACTTCTTCTCTTTGGAGCTGAATCAGCACACTGGGGCTTTGGATTGCCACGCTAGCTCTTTTTCTTGCGGCGCTCGTTGAACAGCCTGCGAGCCCTGGATATGGATGATGGTGATGGTGACCGATTAAACCAATCTACAAACGGGGGGTACTTGTCCCCTAAAACGTCTTGCAAGCCGTTGAACTCCGTCCAGAATTCAAGAGTCGTTGTTTTGTCTGACGCCAACGCTTCGGGATTGTTTTTTGCAATCACCTCGAGCTTGATGACCAGAGTGCCGATGTATTCGTCTTCCCAAAATCCTTTTTGAACCCACATAGGTCCTCCTTACCCAATTTTCTTTCTTTTTACCAAATTGGTGTTGCATAATTGGGTACTTAATGAGGCCTAATCAGGGGGAAATAATTTATGGGTAAACAATCCGCGCCAAGCCCTGAAGAGCTAGAGTTCATCTACAAAGAATTTTCAAAAGGATCTACTGATCAAGCAGTAATAGACGAAATGCAAGAAAACGAAGGATTTCCAAGGAGAAATTTAAGGGCGATCAGACAGCGTAGGCGTGAATGGGAAGCAGCAAAAAAATCTCTTGGGCAACGGCAAATTCAAGAAATTGATCCAACCATACTCCATGCAAGAGAAGAACATGCCAACGAAATACGTGACCTTTTGACAAAATGGCGACATGTTATCCCTGAACCAAGCCCAATATTTGCGAAAGCGGATTTTCGTCGAGTTGGGTTCAATGATCTCCCATGGGATTTAAATGGAGTCAGAAACGTTCAGTTATTCTCGGTTCTCCCCCAGCACCTTTCGGATCCTGAATTCTGGAAAAAATATCGTGAATTCGAATCAGATTATTCTGAGTTCGTGAGGTCAGTAATGCAGTTTATTTCCGACATTAGAAGTTGGGGCGAAAAGTGGCCTAATGTGCAAATAACAGATAGGTTTGAAGATACCACCCTTCGTTATCTCTCTGCTAAAACTTATGATGAGCCCCATATCAATTATTGTATTCGAGGAAAGGGGCTATATGCACAGGTTTTTATTGATCACGATGAACCTTGGGAAGAAATACGAGTGTTAAATATTCTCAGTGAACAGGGTACAGATTTTAGCGAGAAATATCAGGCAATGGTAGGAAAACTCGAAAACAGCCAGTTGTATCACAGAATTCAAGAGTTGGACAAGAAACTTATGAACAGCGAAGAACATATAAAGAATAGAATAGAGCGCGCACTCTTAAGCCGTGAGTATTTAAATAACGTTTGCGAATTTTGCCCTGGTAATTGACTTTATAACTGTTAACAGTTATATATGTTGTCAAGGAAAAACGATGTACTCGACCAAAGAAGCCGCCGAAAAGCTAGGATTATCTCAAGATCACGTCCGCTTGTTGGCTAGAACTGGGCAGATCAAGGCAAAGAGACTTGGACACGATTGGGTGATATTGGGGTTGGACTATAAAAGAAAAAGGCAACCGAAACAGATGAAAAGCCGCTAGCTCAATTGGCAGAGCAGGGACAATCAGCAAGTAAGGTTCGAAAAAGAGAAGGGGATGGCAAATGAACCCGAAAATTAAGCAAACAGTTAAGCAAACAAGAAAACCGACTGGTGAGCCGCACAGGCTTCGAACCTGTAACCTGCTGATTAAGAGTCAGCTGCTCTGCCAATTGAGCTAGCGGCCCATCGAGACAACTTATTGATAATAACAAAAGCCGCCGTCTGCGGCAACTTTTTTTAGGGAATCAAGGTAATCATATTTCGTCCAGACCACAAGCAGTTCGAGCGATATCCCAAGCGTAATCGTATAAGTGCATTCCCTTACTGACAGCAAATATTTCGCCGTCCCCCACGCCGATCTCGCACGCCATGTACTCCTTGAGAAGCTGCATTGCCGCCAGGTTGGACGGAAAACCCGCCCACAAATCCCATGATCTAAAATAGACAATGAAATGCAGCTTACCATAGCGGATGCGGGTGTCGATGCCGCGAAGGCATGGTGGATCGGTGAGAAAGATAGCCTCGGGATTCCCCACCGTCATATATGCCTGGTTAGTGTTGAAGCCGTCCTCTTTATACATACGGATGACTTCGGCGATCTGACCTTCAAGATACTGGCCATATGTATATTGTTCACCTTCAGCGCGCTGCGCCGTCATCAAATACGGCAGATAATGATCCAGATATTCCATAGTCGAAGGCGGCGGGACCCCTGGCGGCACGTCGGGTATGATGGGCCGGTTGCCTGGATTCAGGATCTGGACCGTGACCATATCCAGTTCGCGGCGCTTCTGCCCGGCATATGAGCCACGCTCGATGGTGTATTCGTAACCGTGCGTCAACACCTCGCGAAGGCACAGAAACCAGGCTTCCGACAGGTCGCGGGCGGTAATGGTCGATGCTCTCATTGTCGGTCCTTTTCTATTATGACTTACCGCCGGCGGCGGAACAGATCAAGAAAGCGATCCTGGTATTCATCGAAAATCCCCCAGCGGTCGAGTTCAGTCTTGAGCAGACCTGGGTCGAGCTCACCACGGGACGCGTCCCAGAACATCTGCTCAATGCGCATCCTCGCCTCAATAGGCAAGCCGCTGTTATCTACACCAAACAAGCCATGCGCTTTGAGTTCAGTTACATTTTGGCTGATAGAATGTTCGGTGAGTTCGTAAATAAACTTGAAAAGCGACACGTCCCACATCTCATCCACTCCGCGGATTATGGTGGCACCCTTCTCGCCGCGCTCGTTGATATCGTCATTGATGCGGTTTGCTACCGCCGGCAGGCTGCCAGTTAAAATGCTGGTATCCTTGGGCTCATTCTTGTAGGTGTAAAGCAGCCCCGGGGCATGGGGTCCGTGGCGCCGCATTATCATCTCAAAATACCGTTGGGCATCATCGCCGAATCCTTCCAGCTTGTGCATGTAGACAGGCGTTACCAGCTTGGGGCGTTCAGCGATCACCCGCCCTTCGCGCAGCACCGTCTCCGGCCTCGCCTGCTGTTCCAGTTCAGCGTAGATAGGTTCGGTCAATAAGTAGTAATGAATATTAGTTTGACCGAAGGTCGCCAGTAATTGTTGCGGCGGCCGGATGACCTGGGTATGTAAAGCGGCGAGTTTAATACGTTCTTGGTCGTTCATTAATATACTATTCTATCTGGGCAAGATGTTTCTTTATCTCGTCGATGGACTTCACATACTGCATATCTAACTGCGTCTGAACGCGACGCCATTCCTCCTGAAACTGGGGGTATTGCTCCACGTTGATCTGACCGGGAAGTTCTTTTCCCTGGGACCGCAACGCCTGTCGGAGGCTTTGCTCGAATTTGGTTTTGAGTCCTATTTTGGCCTGATTTCGCTGGCCTTCACCTATTTGAGCATAGTGATCGAAGATCCGTTGCAGCTGGCCGAGAGCCTCCGCCGTCGTCTCTTTGTCTTCTTTAATGGTTATTACGGCTCCCATGATCTTGGAGTTCCGCTTCTCGATGGTCTCGTTTCGCGGCAGATCGATGTTAGCTAAAAGCGTCTGAGTCAAACCTTTTATTACAAAAGGTAATTGCTTTTCATCAAAGGACATCAATTCTGCTTCATAATCGGCTCTTTCAAAGAGAAACCGCTGGCCGATCTTTTCACCGGCCGGCACAAACTTCCATCGCAACCGATCATCGTCGGTAATCTCCCCAATGTCCTTGAGGCGCTCAGCGGCGATTTCCTTAGCGGAGCGGATTTCACCCATATTCATAACTCCTACTCAAATTACTAATCGAATTATACAAAATCGGTGATGAGGCTTAAAGAGAATCCTGGGCGCTTCGCCCTCAGTCGTTGGAGAACATTGTTACTACTGGGATATAATCTGCACATGGATGCAAATCATATCGTTTCGGTACATGACGACAAGTCTGCGGTGATCGGTTTGCCGTCCCCGAAGACCACCGGGACGTTAAGCGTCGAGGAGGCCATTGCCAAGCGGCGGTCGGCGCGATCTTTCACCTCGCAACCGCTGGCGCTGGAAGAGCTGTCACAGCTTTTATGGTCTCTCCAGGGCATCACCGACTGTCGGTCGTTCAGGACCGCCCCAAGTGCCGGCGCTGTCTTTCCGCTGAAGATTGTGGTGGCTGTTGGCAGTGTGGGCTCGACAGTCCTGCCGCCTGGGCTTTATTTCTATATGCCGCAAGAACATGCCCTGCTTCCTCGCCGAATCGGCGACTGCCGGTCGGCTCTGACCGACGCCGCCATCGGCCAGGACTCGATCAGCACAGCACCGCTGTCGCTGGTCATCGCTGCGGACTATGAGCTTACCCGGAGTCGATATCGCATCCGGACCGAGCGGTATGTTCATATGGAAGCCGGGCATGCGGCTCAGAACCTCTACCTGCAGGCGGTCGCCATGGGATTGGGTACAGTGGCAATCGGTGCATTTGACGATGCCGCCGTCAGGGAAGCAGCTGCGCTGCCGGGGAACTTTCAACCGCTATATATCATGCCTGTCGGCTGCCCTTCCCGTGAACCTTAACCAAACGTTTTCACTTACGGTTGAGCAGAAAATACTCCAGGCTGTCGACCAGCGCCAGCCAGGATGCTTCGATAAGGTTGGCCGATGCCCCAACGGTATGCCATTCCTCGGCGCCGTTGGAGGATTCGATCAGGACCCGCACCAGCGACTCCGTACCGGTGCTTTCTTCCAGAACGCGCACCTTGAAATCTGTCAGTTTCACCGCGTCCAGCGCGGGGTAGTACGGCAGCAGGGCTTTGCGCAGGGCGAGATCCAACGCGTTTACTGGGCCGTTGCCTTCGGCGGCGGTATGCATCACCTCGCCGTTGACCCGCACTTTCACGATGGCCTCGCTCATCATCTCTTCTTCTTCACAGGCGATGGTCGGGCGGCGGCGGCGTTTCTCGATGACGACCATGAAATCGATTAATTCGAAAGGCGCCCGGTAGCCTGGACCGGCGCGGTGGACCAGCAGGTCGAATGAGGCCTCAGCGTTCTCATACTGGAAGCCCATGCTCTCCAGTTGTTTAACCCGCTCCAGCAGGCTTTGGGCTTCAGCGCTTCTAGGAGACAGCGCCACACCGATCTCCTGCGCCCGCTGGATGATATTAGCCCGGCCGGCCAACTCCGAGACCAGCGTCCGTGGCTTATTGCCGACAGCCGCCGGGTCAATATGCTGATAGGCAAATACCCAGCGCGACAGGCCGGAAACATGCAGCCCAGCTTTGTGGCTGAAGGCGGAATGGCCGACATAGGGCAGGAACGGGTCCGGCGCCAGATTGGCTGCCTCGGAGACGAAGTGGGACAGGTCAGCCAGACGGGACAACCGCTGGTCATCGATGACATCCAGACCTATCTTGAGCTTGAGGGCGGGAATGATGGAGCAAAGATTGGCGTTCCCGCATCTTTCGCCGTAGCCGTTAACCGTGCCCTGTACCTGGGTAGCCCCGGCGCGGACGGCGGCCAGGGTGTTGGCTACCGCCAGTTCGGCGTCGTTGTGGGCATGGATGCCTACCGGCACCCCAGCAACGGCGACGACGGCGCGGACAGCTTCACCAACTTCTTCAGGAAGGCTGCCGCCGTTGGTATCGCACAGCACCAGACAGTCGGCTCCCGCCTTTTCGGCCGCCGACAGCACCTTCAGCGAATAGTCTTTATCAGCTTTGAAGCCATCGAAAAAGTGCTCGGCATCCAGGAATACGGCGCGGCCTTTGGACTTTAGATAGCGGATGGAGTCGGCCACCATGGCGATGTTCTCTTCAAGGCTGGTGGCTAAAACCTTCTCCACCTGCGGCGCCGAACTCTTGCCTACCAATGTAACCACCGGCGCGCCGGACTCCAGCAGTGCCCGAATGTTGACATCGCTTTCAACGGCCACTCCGGCCTTGCGGGTGCTGCCGAAAGCCACCAGGCGGGCGTTCTTGAAGTGGTTCAACGCCGCTCGTTGGAAAAATTCGTTGTCCTTGGGGTTGGCGCCGGGCCAGCCGCCTTCGATGTAATCAACGCCGAATTCATCCAGCTTCTGCGCGATGTGCAGCTTGTCCAACACCGAGAAGGAGATGCCCTCCCGCTGGGCGCCGTCACGAAGAGTCGTATCGTAGATCTCTATTCTGGTCATTGGTTAGATTCTCGCGGCGATCAAATCCCCCATCTGGCGGGTGCCTACCCGGGTGCTCTCCGGGGCCATTATATCATCGGTGCGGTAGCCATGCTTGAGCACGCTCTCGGCCGCTTGTTCGACAGCGGCGGCCTCGGAATCGAGAGCCAGCGAATGGCGCAGCATCATGGCTACGGAGAGAATAGTGGCGATGGGATTGGCGATGTCCTTGCCAGCGATGGTCGGCGCGCTGCCGTGGATAGGCTCGTACAGGCCGAATGTTC
Source organism: Dehalogenimonas alkenigignens (assembly GCF_001466665.1). Lineage (NCBI taxonomy): Bacteria > Bacillati > Chloroflexota > Dehalococcoidia > Dehalococcoidales > Dehalococcoidaceae > Dehalogenimonas > Dehalogenimonas alkenigignens. The sequence continues at coordinate 1,435,667 of NZ_KQ758903.1, forward strand.
GCTTGCCGGCCACCGGTATGCCGGAGAGCGAGGCCGACGGCAGCATGCCCATGGAGCCGGCCAGCTGCGCAGCCTCGTCAGACAGGATATCACCAAAAAGGTTCTCGGTGACGATGACATCAAACATGGCAGGCGTCCGGATAAGCTGCATGGCACAGGCGTCAACCAGGACGTGGGACAGGGCAACATCAGGGTAGTCACGGGATACCTCGACTGCTACCTGCCGCCACAGGCGGGATGATTTCAACACATTGGCCTTGTCCACCGACACCAGCCGTTTCTTGCGCGCCCGAGCCAGCTCGAAGCCGACACGGATAATGCGTTCGATTTCCTGCTCCGAGTAGGTCATGGAGTCAGTGGCCTTGCGCCCTCTTGAAGTTACCCATTCCTTCTTGGGTTTGGCAAAATAGACGCCGCCGGTGAGCTCTCGGACGAAGACGAAGTCGGTACCCTGCAAAACCTCCGGCTTGAGGGTGGAGGCATTGACCAGCTCATCAAAGACCCTGACCGGCCGCAGGTTGGCGAACAGTCCCAATCCTTTGCGCAGGGCGAGCAAACCGTCTTCAGGGTGCACCGGCAATTTCGGGTCATCGTAGCGAGGGTCGCCGACGGCAGCCAGCATCACCGCGTCGCTCCTCTTGCACATGGCCAGGGTCTCTTCGGGCAGCGCCGACTCGGTCTTGTCAATGGCTACGGCGCCGATTAGTTCATACTCCAGCTTAAAGCTGTGGCCGAATTTCCTGCCGACAGCCTGGAGAACCTTGACGCCCTCGGCCATGACATCCGGCCCGATGCCGTCGCCGGGCAGTACGGTGATGCGATATTTCAAATTGGCTGCTCCTGTTGCGCGTTAGTTTTTGATTCAGTGCTAATTATTGTGTTTTAGGAGGAACGAATCACCGGGTTCCACGTTCATCCTGAACGCAGGTTTCGTTCCTGAAAACGAGTCGAGTCCAAATGATTCAAACCTTAGCTCTCCCTGTGCCTGCGGCGTCCGATGAGCCAATATTATAGCACATTAGTTCATGTATAATGTCAAGCGTCTTTTGTCGTTTTTGCCGCTCCGGCTGAAATATTTTTTAACCTCTCTCGGGTGTATTCGATGAGGCCGCCAGCCCTGATGATACCGCTCATGAACACCGGGTAGGCTGACGCCCTGAATGTTTTGCCTTTGGTCAGATTGTTGATGGTGCCGGAATCGAGATCTATCTCCAGTTCGTCGCCGGCGTCGGCAGCCTCCACCGCTTCCGGGCTTTCCAGGAGCGGCAAGCCGATGTTGATGGCGTTTCTGAAAAAGATGCGGGCAAAACTCCCGGCGATGACGGCCGAGACGCCGGAGGCCTTGATGGCGATGGGCGCATGCTCCCGTGACGAGCCGCAGCCGAAGTTGGTCGTCGCCACGATGATATCGCCAGGCTTAGCTTTTTTTACGAAATCCAGATCGATGTCCTCCATGCAGTGGCGGGCCAGTTCGTACGGATCTGAGACATTGAGATAGCGCGCCGGGATGATGGCGTCGGTGTCCACGTTGGCGCCGTATTTATGAACGCGGCCTTTGAGCATAGAATTCTCCTGTTAAATTGCGAGTTAGGTTGCCAGGTCTCCGGGCGACACAATTTTACCGGCAATAGCCGATGCCGCAGCCACCGCCGGACCGGCCAGATAGACCTCAGACTTGGGACTGCCCATGCGGCCGATGAAGTTGCGGTTGGTGGTGGCCAGACATTTCTCACCGGTCGCTAAAATGCCCATATGGCCGCCCAGACACGGCCCGCAGGTGGGGGTGGACACGGCGCAGCCGGCCTCGATGAAGACCTCAATATAGCCCGAGCGCAGAGCATCCATATAGACCTGCTGAGAGCCGGGGATGATGATGCAGCGGACATTGCTGTTGACCTTTTTCTTGTTCAGGATATTGGCCGCGACCTGCAGGTCTTCAAAGCGGCCGTTGGTGCAGGAACCGATGACCACCTGGTCGATATAAACCCGGCCCACCTGGCTGACCGGTTTGACGTTGGACGGCAGGTGCGGCAGGGCTACCTGCGGCTCCATGCCGCTGACATCGTACTCGTGAACAGCCTCATATTTGGCATCGGCGTCGGGTTCGAAGACCACCGGCTGGCGCTTGCCGCGGCCTTTAGCGTAAGCAACCGCCTTTTTATCCGCGTAAAACAGCCCGGCCTTGGCGCCAGCCTCAATGGCCATGTTGGCCATGGTGAAGCGGCCTTCCATGGATAGCTTGTCGATGACTTCGCCGCCGAACTCCATGGCAGCGTAAAGAGCCCCGTCAACGCCGATCTTGCCGATGGTGTAAAGGATCAGATCCTTGCCGCCGACATGCTTGGGCAGCTTGCCCTTGTAGACAAACTTGATGGTCGGCGGAACTTTCATCCAGATGTCGCCGGTGGCCATGGCTGAGGCGACATCGGTCGAGCCCATGCCGGTGGCGAAAGCTCCCAGCGCGCCGTAGGTGCAGGTGTGGGAATCGGCACCGATAACCAGGTCGCCGGGCATGACCAAACCCTTTTCGTGCAGGATGACGTGCTCGATCCCCATCTGGCCGCACTCGAAGAAATTAACCCCCTGGGCGCGGGCGAATTCCCGCAGTATCTTAGCCTGCTCCGCCGACTGGATATCCTTATTCGGCACGAAATGGTCCGGGACCAGGACGATTTTCTTGGGATCGAAGACCTTCTCCAGCCCCAGCTTCCAGAACTCCCGGATGGCGATCGGCGCGGTGATATCGTTGGCTAAGACAACATCTACCCTGGCGGAAATAAATTCGCCGGGACTAACCCGTTCTTTGCCGGCATGGGCGGCCAGTATCTTTTCGGCTAGATTCACTTTTTCTTACTCCCTTGGTCTGAATGCACATGAGGCAGAAGCAACACCACCAGAACCAACCCGCCGGCGGCGGCGGCGATAAAATATCGCCCGGCGCCGGCGGCGACGCCGATAGCGGCGGCCACCCAGATGGTCGCCGCGGTAGTCAATCCCTCGACGATGCCTTCTTCCCGCCGCAATATGATGGTGCCGGCGCCCAGGAAACCGATGCCGGTGACGATATTGGCCGCCAGACGCGCCGGATCCGCGGTCTCAAAGGCAAAAATAGACAGGATGGTGAATAGCGACGACCCTAGAGCTATCAACGCCAAGGTGCGGACCCCGGCCGCTTTTCCGGCCTTTTCACGTTGAATGCCGATCACCGCTCCCAGCGTTCCGGCCAGAACTAACCGCAACAGCATGGTGACTTCGTCTGTCAATTTACTGTTCCCGAAGGAGTCTTCGCCTGCCCGTTCATCCTAACCGCCAGCAGGCGGTTTAAAGCGTTCATGTAGGCCTTAGCCGAAGAGACGATGACGTCGGTATCAGCGCCGCGGCCGGAATATGATACGCCCTCGCTCTCGATGCGGATAAAGACCTCGCCAATGGCGTCAATGCCGGCGGTGATCGAGGTGATCGAGAATTCAGTCAGCCTGTTAGGCACGCCGACCAGGCGATTGATGGCTTTGTAGACGGCATCCACCGGTCCGGTGCCCAGGGCCGCATCTTCAAGAACCTTGCCGCCAGGACCGATGAGTCTCACCGCCGCGGTGGGGATGCCCCGGTCGCCGCAGGTTACCTGCAGGCGGTCAAGGTGGTAAGCCTCGATGACCGTGCGCTGTTCTTCAGCGACCAGCGATTCGATGTCCCGGTCGGTGACCTCTTTTTTCTTATCGGCCAGTTCCTTGAAAGCGGCGAAAGCCCGATCGAAATCGCATTCCGACAGGTTGTAGCCCAGTTCTGCCAGGCGCTCTTTGAAGGCGTGGCGGCCTGACAACTTGCCCAGCACCAGCGACGAAGCCGGGACGCCGACCGTTTTGGGATCCATGATCTCATAGGTCTTGGGCATTTTGATGACACCATCCTGGTGGATGCCGGACTGGTGGCGGAAGGCGTTAGCTCCAACCACCGACTTGTTTGGCTGAACGGGGAAGCCGGTGCGCTGCGATACCAGGCGGGACGTGGGATAGATCAATTCGGTGTTAATAGAAGTCGTCACGTCGTACAGGTCAGGCCTGGTGCTGATGGCCATCACCACTTCCTCAAGGGCAGCGTTGCCGGCCCGTTCGCCGATACCGTTGACGGTGCATTCCACCTGGCGCGCGCCGCGCCTGACGGCTTCCAGTGAATTGGCGACCGACAGGCCCAAGTCATCATGGCAGTGGACGGAAATAACGGCTCTGTCAATGTTGGGAACATTGTTGAAGATACCCTCGATGAGGCCTCCGAACTCGAAAGGCATGGCGTAGCCTACAGTATCAGGTATGTTCAGCGTTGTCGCCCCGGCGTCGATGACCGCTTCCAGCAGCGCGTAGATAAACTGCGGGTCGGACCTCGAGGCATCCATAGGGGAGAACTCGATGTTGGAACAGTAGCCTTTGGCTCTGGCAACCATGTCGCGGGCCAGGCTGAGGACTTCCTCCCGGCTCTTCTTGAGCTGGTGCACCATGTGTACCTCGGAGGAAGAAATGAAAACGTGGATGCGCGGGTCGCGGGCTTTTTGCAGCGCCTCCCAGGCGCGGTCAATGTCTTTGGGATTGGCCCGCGCCAGGCCGCAGACGGTGCAGCCCCTGATTTCTGCGGCGATGCGCTTAACCGCTTCGAAATCTCCGGGCGAGGTTACCGGGAAGCCGGCTTCAATGATATCAACGCCCAGCGCTTCTAAAGCCCGGGCAATCTCCAGCTTCTCCTGAATATTGAGGGAGGCGCCGGCCGCCTGTTCGCCGTCGCGCAGGGTGGTGTCGAAGATTAGTAGCTTATTCATCTGTCCGGGAGACTCTCCTTATCGTTATTTTTAGATAACGCCTGCCCCTCCTCCTACCAGGAAGAGGGGTTAATAAGGATGAGAATGCTCCCGCCGATGAAATTCATGCGCTTATGTTACCTTATTTTGAGTTATCGTTTCAAACCCTGGATTACTTCTTCGGTTTTTTCAGCCAGCTCATCATGCCGCGCAACTCCTCCCCGACCAGTTCGATGGGATGGGTTGCCTCGATCCGCCGCAAGGCGTTGAAGTGCGGCTTGCCGGCCTGGTTCTCTAAAATCCACTCCCGGGCAAAGCTGCCGTCCTGGATCTCAGTCAGGATCCGCCACATCTCTTCTTTGGTTTCGTCGGTAACGATACGCGGGCCGCGGGAATAATCGCCGTACTCGGCGGTGTCGGAGATGGAATAGCGCATGTAGCGCAGGCCGCCCTGGTAGATAAGGTCGACGATCAGCTTGAGCTCGTGGAGGCACTCGAAGTAAGCCACCTCCGGCTGATAGCCTGCTTCGACCAGCGTCTCGAAGCCAGCCTTGATGAGGGCCGAAGCGCCGCCGCAGAGAACCGCCTGCTCGCCGAAGAGGTCAGTCTCGGTTTCCTCAGCGAAGGTCGTCTCCAGCACGCCGGCGCGGGCGGCGCCGATGCCGGCAGCATAAGCCAACGCGGTAGCTTTGGCGTTGCCGGTGGCGTCCTGGTGGACGGCGACCAGCGCCGGCACGCCGGCGCCCTCGGTGTACACCTGGCGTACCATGTGGCCGGGGCCTTTAGGCGCGATCATGGCCACGTCAACGTTGTCCGGGGGCAGTATCTGGCCGAAATGGATATTGAAGCCGTGAGCGAACATGAGCGTCATGCCCGGGCGCAGGTGCGGAGCGATATCCTCCCGGTAAACCCTAGCCTGCACCTGGTCCGGAGCCAGCATCATGATCAGGTCGGCTTTTTTGGCCATCTCCGCGGTGGCTACAACATCGAATTTTTCATCGGCGGCGCGGCAGCATGACGGTGAACCTGGCACGCCGCCGATGATCACTTTACAGCCGCTGTCGCGCAGGTTCTGGGCGTGGGCGTGACCCTGAGAGCCGTAGCCGACAATGCCGATGGTTTTACCGGAAAGCAGTTTAAGATTGCAGTCTTTTTCGTAATAAATGGTAGCCATCAACGCTCCTTAAATTTTTGTATTACCAGAATCGCAGTTTTGAATACGGGTCAGCCCTCGTTCTCATCTCGTCGGTTGCCCTGGTCGCCGCGGGCCATGGCGATGCGGCCGGTACGGGAGATCTCTTTAACGCCGAAAGGCTTTAAGAGGTTATATAGCGAATCCACTTTTTCCTCGTCGCCGGTGGCTTCGACCATCACCGAGTCGGCCGATACATCAACGATTTTCGCCCGGAAGATGTCCACGATCTGCATGATCTCGGAGCGGGTTTCCGGCGTCGATTTGACCTTGATGAGGGCCAGTTCCCGGGAGACGATGTTCAGGCCGGAGATGTCTTGAACCCGGATGACATCAACGATTTTCTCCACCTGTTTGCGGATCTGCTCCACCTGGGTGTCGGAACCCTCGGCGACAATGGTCATGCGCGAAAGGTGCGGCGTCTCCGAGTGGCCTACGGCGATGGAGTCAATGTTGAAACCTCGGCGGCGGAACAGGCTGGCCATACGGTTGAGGACACCGGGGCGGTCGGCCACCAGGGCGACGATAGTATGCTTGTTGCTGGCCATCAGGAGGCCTCCTTCCGCGGCTCGTGGAGTATCTGGTCGATGCCCGCGCCCGGCGGCACCATGGGATAGACGTTCTCCTCCGGCTCGACGACGAAGTTAATGATGTACGGCCCCTGGGCGGCCATGGCCCTGTTGATGGCCGGGACGACCTCGGTCTTTTTGGTGACGCATTCTGCCGGAATGCTGTAGGCTTCGGAGATACGGACGAAATCCGGGCACCACAGCGGCGTGGCCGAGTAGTTGCGCTCATAGAAGAGTTCCTGCCACTGGCGCACCATGCCCAGGTAGCCGTTGTTGATGACGGCGACCTTGACCGGGGCGTTCTCCTGGCGAATGGTGCCCAGCTCCTGGACGGTCATCTGGAAACTGCCGTCCCCGGCGATGCACCACACTGTCTGTCCCGGCAGTCCGGTCTGGGCGCCGAAGGCAGCCGGCAGCTCGAAGCCCATGGTACCCAGGCCGCCGGAGGTGATGAAGCTGTTGGGTTTGTCGTAAAAGAAGTGCTGGGCGGCGAACATCTGGTGCTGGCCGACTCCGGTCACCACCGTAGCGTCGCCTTTGGTCACCTCCCATATTTTGCGGATGACGTATTGCGGCAGGATACTGTCCGACTCCCGGATTTCGAAACCAGACGGATACTGCCGTTTCCAGTCCCGGATCTGCGCCAGCCATTCGTCGTGTCGCTTGGCGGATATTTCCTTGTTGAGTTCGACCAGCACCGTCTTGACATCGCCGACGATGGGAACGTCCACTTTGACGTTCTTGCCGATTTCAGCCGGGTCGATGTCAATATGGATGACTCTGGCATGCGGCGCGAAGGCGGCAATCTTGCCGGTGGCCCGGTCGTCAAAGCGCATGCCGACGGCGATGATCAGGTCGCAGCCGGTGATGGCCATGTTGGCGTAGGCCGAGCCGTGCATGCCCATCATGCCGAACGACAACTCATGGCTCTCCGGGAAAGCGGAGATGCCCAGCAGCGTGGTTATGACCGGAAGCTGCAGCGTCTCCGCCAGGTGTTTCAGTTCGTGGTAGGCGCCGGAGATGCGCACGCCGTGTCCGGCGATGAGTACCGGTTTTTTAGCCTCCGCCAGCAGTTTTGCCGCCTTCTTGACCTGCAGCGGGTTGCCCGCAAGCGTCGGCTTGTAGCCGGGCAGGTTGACCCGAGCCGGGTAGTGAAACTCGGTTGCCTCCTGCTGGATGTCGCGCGGCAGGTCAATGAGCACCGGGCCGGGGCGGCCGGTGCCGGCGATATAGAACGCTTCCTTGACCGTCCTGGCCAGATCGCCGATATCCATAACCAGGTAATTGTGCTTGGTGATAGGAATGGTGATGCCGGTGATGTCGGCTTCCTGGAAGGCGTCGCGGCCGATCATGGCCCGCGGCACCTGCCCGGTGACCGCCACCATGGGTACCGAATCAATATAGGCGTTGGCCAGTCCGGTGATGAGGTTGGTGGCACCGGGGCCGGAGGTAGCGAAACAAACGCCGACCCGTCCGGTAACGCGGGCGTAGGCGTCAGCGGCATGGACGGCTCCCTGTTCGTGGCGGACCAGGATGTGGCGCAGTTTGGGGTACTGGGTCAGGGTGTGATACAGCGGCAGCACCTGGCCGCCAGGGTAGCCGAAGATGGTGTCGACACCCTCTTTGAGCAGGCTTTCACACAATATCTGAGCGCCAGTCAGTTTCATGGGCTTTCTCCTAGTCGGCGAAGACGGCGCCGCGGGCGGCGGAAGACACCTGGGCGGCATAGCGTTTCAAATAGCCCGTTTTGATTTTCGGTTCAAAATGTGGAAGTGTTTTCAACCGCCGGGCGATCTCGTTGTCAGACAGCCTCACACTCAGGCGTTGGCCGGGAATGTTGATGTCGATAATGTCGCCTTCCTCGATGGCGGCGATAGGTCCGGACAGCGCCGCCTCCGGCGCAACATGGCCGATTGAGGCGCCCCGGGTGGCTCCGGAAAACCGACCGTCGGTGATGAGGGCTACCGATTTATCGAGTCCCATGCCGGCCAGCATCGAGGTCGGCGTCAGCATTTCTCTCATGCCCGGCCCGCCGCGGGGTCCTTCGTATCGGATGACCACCACGTCACCGGCTTGGATTTTACCGGCCATGATGCCTGCGGTTACCGCTTCTTCAGAATCGAAGACACGGGCCGGTCCGGAATGGACCATCATTTCTTGAGCAACGGCCGAACGCTTGACCACCGCTCCCTCCGGGGCCAGATTGCCGAAAAGGATAGCGATGCCGCCTTTTGTTGTGTAGGGGTTTGCCGCGTGCCGGATAACGGCGCCGTCGCCGAATGGGGCTTCTTCGATGACATCGCCGATCGAGCCGCCGCTGACGCTCCTCGCATCAAGATTCAACCGCGAGGACAATTCTTTCATTACCGCCGGAATGCCGCCGGCCAGATCAAGGTCTTCAATATGGTGCTCGCCGGCCGGCCGGATGCGGCAGAGGCAGGGCGTATGGTCTGAAATCTCATTGATCTTCTCTAAAGGGAACTCGATGCCTGCCTCGTGAGCGATAGCTTCTAAATGGAGCACCGAGTTGGAACTGCCGCCCAGGGCGACATCGACGACGAAGGCGTTGTGAATAGCCTTGGGCGTGATGACATCACGCGGCCGAAGATCCTCGGCAACCAGTCTTAGGATTGTCTCTCCGGCCCGGTGAGCTAGGGTATACCGCCGTTGATCGACGGCCGGGATGGTGCCGTTGCCCGGCAGACCCATACCCAGCGCCTCAGTGAGGCAGTTCATGGTGTTGGCGGTGAACAATCCGGAGCAGGAACCGCAACCGGGGCAGGCCGCACCCTCGATCTCTTCCAATTTCTCCGCAGAAATGCCGCCCTTAACAAATTGGCCTACTGCTTCGAAAACCGAGTTGAGGTCGACCGCTTTAACCTCGCCATCCACATTGAGGCGCCCGGCCAGCATCGGCCCGCCACTGATGAAGACGGCCGGGATATTGAGCCGCACCGCCGCCATGAGCATACCGGGAATGACCTTGTCGCAATTGGGGATAAAAACCAGTCCGTCGAAGGCATGGGCCTGGGCCATCACCTCCACGGTATCGGCTATCAGTTCCCGGGATGCCAGCGAGTATTTCATACCGCTATGATTCATCGCCAGGCCGTCGCAGATAGCGATAGTGTTGAATTCGAAAGGCACGCCGCCGGCCTGGCGGACTCCGGCTCTGACCGCTTCACCGATACCGCGCAGGTGCTGGTGACCAGGCACCACGTCAGTGAAACTGTTGACTACGCCGATGAAAGGTTTGTTGAAATCAGCAGGACTTACGCCCAGGGAGCGCAACAGAGCGCGGTGGGGGGCTCGTTCGGCGCCTTTTTTAATTGAATCACTTCTCATACGAACCTAACTAAAATCCGTCCGCAAAGGGACGGATGGGTAGTAGCGCCTAAACATAGCACAGGCGATGTATTAATTCAAGATTTCACGATTGGTAACCCGACTTAACAGCCACAGCCGGATAT